>NZ_CP174334.1:2500-1167500 GCF_056231245.1 Microbulbifer maximicatervae (SeqCode) | reverse complement strand
TATCGTTATCTTCCTCATCCAGGCTAATCAGGGTTCCGTTACCCTCTTCAAAAGTTGAGAGTACGCGCAGGGGAACCTTGTATTTACCGGCGAACTCTACGGCGCGGATCTGCAGAACCTTGGAGCCAAGACTGGCCATTTCCAACATTTCTTCAAATGTGATTCGATCGAGTCTGCGTGCACTGTCGACCACTCGAGGGTCAGTGGTATAGACCCCGTCCACGTCGGTATAAATCTGGCACTCGGTAGCATCTAACGCCGCAGCTAACGCCACACCCGTCGTGTCAGACCCGCCGCGCCCAAGTGTGGTGATATTGCCGTCGTCATCCACCCCCTGAAAACCAGCCACAACTATGACTTTGCCTTCATCGAGATCGGTGCGCATTCGCTCCACATCGATACTTTGAATGCGAGCTTTGGTATGAGCATTATCCGTAAGAATTTTTACCTGCCCACCCGTGTAGGAACAGGCGTCATAACCACGCTTCTTCAGAGCCATGCTCAAAAGGGCAATTGTGACCTGCTCTCCTGTGGAAACCAGAACATCCAATTCTCTGGGATCTGGTTTTTCCTGGATTTGATAAGCGAGATCAATCAGGCGATTAGTTTCACCACTCATGGCAGACAAAACGACAACCATGTCATGTCCCTGAGCGCGAAACGCGGCGACTTTATCGGCCACAGCTTCAATTCGCTCAATTGAGCCAACTGAAGTCCCGCCATACTTCTGCACGAACAAACTCATAACTTACTGTGTTTCCTTAGCTCCACAATAAGTACGCTTCCTGCCCAACTCGTGCAGGCGCGCACTTAATCACCAAACCTCTGCGAAATCAACTCAACTACGAATTCAGACCACGAATTTGACAAAACTTAACTAGTTTAAGGATTGCTCAATCCAATTTGGCACTTCTTTCAGCATATTAGGGAGCGCGGACACATCGGTTCCACCACCCTGGGCCATGTCTTTTCGACCGCCACCCTTGCCGCCCAGTTTCCCGGCAGCAAAGCGCATAAGGTCACCCGCAGAAAGACGATCTGTCAGGTCTTGGGTCACTGCGGCAACCAAAGCCACCTTTTCGTCTCCCGGAGCCGCCAGCAGCACCACGCCACTGCCCAGCTTATTCTTCATTTGATCCGCCAGATCTCTCAGTGATTTGGGGTCAGCTCCATCAATAGAGGTTGCCAGCAACTTAAAGCCCGCCAACTCAATGGCCTGAGCGGAAAGGTCTCCGCCAGCACCACTGGCCAACTTGGTTTTTAACTGGGCAATCTCTTTTTCCAGTTTTCGATTGTTAAGCAGCAACTGTTCAACTTTGTCAGCCAAGGAGTCCGGACGCGCCTTAAGCAGAGTCGCTACATGCTCCAGACGCTGCTGTGCCTGATCAAACAAAGACATTGCGTGAGCGCCAGTAACCGCTTCGATTCGGCGCTGGCCGGAAGCAATACCGCTTTCCCCAACAATGCGAATCAAACCAATATCACCGGTGCGCTTCACGTGAGTACCGCCACACAACTCAACGGAAAAAGCCTTGTCATCGGTTTTGCCCATGGAAAGTACACGCACAGTATCGCCGTACTTTTCGCCAAACAGAGCCATAGCGCCCATCGCTTTTGCAGACTCAATATCGGTTTCGTGAGTTTCAACTGGGGTATTTGCGCGAATTTGACTATTAACCAGGGATTCAATCGCGTGCAGCTGCTTTGCCGTTACAGCTTCGGGGTGGGAGAAGTCAAAGCGCAGGCGCTCCGAGTCCACCAGGGAGCCCTTCTGGGTGACATGCTCGCCCAGCACTTTGCGCAAGGCGGCATGTAATAGATGGGTTGCAGAGTGATTCAGGGCGGTGGATTGACGAACATCTGCAGATACGACTGCCTCAAGGGTTTCGCCCACAGCGATGCCCCCCTTCAACACCTTACCAGTATGCAAATGGTGCGCGCTCTGCTTGGTGCAATCACGCACTTCAAAGCGGGCATCACCGGAACTCAAATAGCCACTATCACCTACTTGACCACCGGACTCTGCGTAGAAGGGGGTCCTATCCAGAACAATTGCACCCTCTTCACCGTCTTCCAGGCGCTCAACCTGCTCACCACCTTTAACGATGGCCAACACTTTGCCTGTTGCCTCGGTCGCGTTGTAACCGAGAAACTCTGTAGCCCCTTCCAGTTCGAGGACGTCGGTATAGTCCTGTTTAAATTTACCGGCAGCGCGAGCTCTCTGGCGCTGGGCTTCCATAGCAGCTTCATACCCATCCATATCCAGGGATAGATCGCGCTCACGGGCAATATCCTGGGTTAAGTCTGTCGGGAAGCCGTAAGTATCATGCAGAGTAAATACCAACTCACCGGGGATCTCACTGCTTTCGAGGGAAGCCAGGGCATCCTCTAGCAGCGCCATTCCCTTATCCAGAGTCTTCGCAAACTGCTCTTCCTCTTTGCGCAGCGCATTCTCAATCAGCTGCTGCTTTTCACGCAGCTCCGGGTATGCGTCACCCATCTGCTCGGCAAGCGCTTCTACCAGCTTGTAGAAGAAGATATCTTTGTGCCCAAGTTTGTGGCCATGGCGCACTGCGCGGCGAATAATGCGGCGAAGTACAAATCCACGGCCTTCGTTGGAAGGCATTACGCCATCGGCAATCAGGAATGAACAAGAGCGAATATGGTCGGCGATCACTCGCAGGGATTTCTCTTCCAGGTCGCTGCAGCCAACCACTTCTCCCGCCGCTTTCAGCAGCGCTTGGAACAAGTCAATTTCATAATTGGAGTGTACTCCCTGCATTACGGCGGCAATACGCTCCAGCCCCATGCCGGTATCCACTGAGGGCTTGGGCAGTGGGTGCAGTTCACCATCAGCGGTGCGCTCATACTGCATAAATACCAGGTTCCAGATCTCGATATAGCGATCGAGGTCGTCATTATCGGAACCGGGAGGGCCGCCGGGCACATCGGCACCGTGATCGTAGAAAATCTCAGAACTTGGACCGCAGGGACCAGTGTCACCCATCTGCCAGAAGTTATCCTCGTCGAGACGGGAGAAGCGCTCGGCACTCACTCCCATTTCCTTCAGCCAAATATCAGCGGCTTCATCATCGCTGATATGTACGGTTACCCAGAGACGCTCTTCCGGCAAGTTCAATACTTTGGTCAGGAACTCCCAGGCAAAGCGAATCGCTTCGCGCTTGAAGTAGTCGCCGAAGCTAAAGTTACCGAGCATTTCAAAAAACGTGTGGTGCCGTGCGGTGTAACCGACATTTTCAAGGTCGTTATGCTTGCCTCCTGCACGTACACAGCGCTGTGAACTGGTGGCGCGATTGTAGGAACGCTTTTCCTGCCCCAGGAAGGTGTCCTTAAACTGCACCATGCCGGCATTGGTGAATAACAGCGTCGGGTCATTGCCCGGAACCAGGGAGCTGGAGGGCACAATGGCATGGCCCTGCTCAGCAAAATAATTCAGAAAGGCGTCGCGAATCTGTGCGCTTTTCATCCGGCGTAATTCCACTTCGTTAGTTGAGTTTTATTTGATTGGCGTCAGTGACACGGTGTCACTTCTGTTCCACTACTGTGCCAGCCCCTGTTCGGGCATTCTTTTTTGGGCAAGCAGGTGAACATGCAGGTGAAAAACGGTTTGACCTGCGCTTCGACCGTTATTAACTACCAGTCGATAGCCCTCGAGCCCCAGCTTGCGCCCCAATTCTGCCGCCAGCCACATAAGGTGGCCGAGCAGGGATTTATCCTCAGCCTGAGCCGCGGATAAATTCACTAGGGGTTTGCGTGGGATAATGAGGAGATGGGTCGGCGCTTGTGGCGCGCGATCCTCAATAACGACACACTGGTCGTCCTCGTAGATCATCTCAGCAGGGATATCTCCCGAGATAATTTGACTGAAAACGCTGGGTTCACCCATTGGTTTACTTTTCCAGCTTTTCCTCGGCTGTCAGCTGCCGCGCTTCAGATTCCAGCATTACCGGTATACCGTCTCGCACCGGATAGGCTAGACCACTGGCCTTGCAAACCAGCTCCTGTGTGTCCTCCCGGTATTCAAGCGGCGCTTTACTCACCGGACATACCAACAGGCTCAGCAACTTTTTATCCATGTTCCACCCCACTATTTTCCCTCGGTAATACTTCCGATGGGCAAAAATGACCGCGTATCATACAATGCTTCATACGCTTTTACACGGTATTCGCCATAGCTTCTGCTGCGCCACCTGCTGGCTTTGCGCTTTTTTACCCTTATATGACAGAAGCAGTCTCTACTGAAACAGAATTGAGATGGCTAAGTAACAGCTCCCGGGCTAAACGCCCCTCCTCTATTTCATTAAATACCTCGTGGTAAGACCTTGAGAAACAGTGCAACTGCTTGTTTTTTGACCCCACCTGTCCAAACCACTTGCGGCTGAGTTCCACATCGACAATATGGTCTGATTCCGGCAATAACAGAAGGCAAGGCATGGATATCCCATTCAACCGGCCAGATAAAAACTCCCGCTCCTGCAAAAAAGTCTTAAACCAGCGTAGAGAGATACTGTGATGCACAAGTTCATCACTGACATACCGCTTGACCACATCCGGACTACGAGATATCCACTGACTATTTATCTGGCTGGAAAGAGCCAACCCCGGAAACCAGCGAGCCAAAAATAGCGCGAGCCATAACAGAAGGCCTTTTGGCTCACTTTTGCCGCGAAAGCCCGGCGCGGAAAGATTTAAACTGTCGACAGACTTATATCGAATAGCACAGCCACAGGCGATAACAGCTCCCATACTGTGGCCAAGAAGATGCATCCCAAGCCCGGGGTTTCCACTTTTTACCAAGGAGATAAATTCATTTAGATCCTCACTATAAAGTGCAAAGTCCTCAATATCCCCGCGCTTCCCATCCGACAATCCATGGCCATAATGATCTAGGGCATAGACACTGTACCCTGCTCGATTGAGGTCCTCCGCCAGCTCACTGTAACGCCCACTGTGCTCTCCCAACCCGTGGGATATAACTACTACACCCACAGCTTCTTCTACCCACCAGCGCCGGTAATACAGCGTCACTCCCCTGGTGACAAACTCCATTGCAATCTCCTTATTGATTATTATTTTGCTAGCTATTTGCTATTCCAGGGTTTCGCGGTACCTGCCCAGCATGGCCAAATGATTCATGCGGGACCGTTTAAGTAGCGCTTCCTGGGCTGCTTCAACATTCTCCGGGCGCCCCTGCCAAGCAGCGAGTGCTGGCTCTTGTAGTGCGCGCCCATAGGAAAAGCTCAACTGCCAGGGGCCACCACCTTGCTGATTCATTGCATTGAGATTGGCCGTGGCCTCTTCTGGTCCCTGCCCCCCGGAAAGAAAATTAATTCCCGGCACTGCTGCGGGGACCGTTCGCCGCAAGCTGCGCAGGGTGTATTCGGCCACCTGCTCAGGATCAGCCGTTTCCGCCTCCGCACCTGGGGTTACCATACTGGGCTTGAGCAACATCAGTTCCAGTATTACCCCGTGCTGGTGGAGGGCGTGGAACACATAGTGCCAAACCCGCTCATTTACCGCCGCACTGCGCTCTATATCGTGCTCACCGTCCATCAGAACCTCTGGCTCGACAATAGGAACCACCCCTTCGGCCTGGCATACCGCTGCATAGCGGGCCAACATCTCAGCATTTGCGGTAAGCCCCAGGCGCGTGGGGTTGTGATGGCCAATAGGATAGACTTCACGCCACTTGGCGAAGCGAGCTCCTTGCTTTTTATATTGCTGCAAGCGCTCAGACAACCCGTCCAGCCCGTAGGTGATCATATCCCCAGGCGCTCCAGGCAGCGGGCCCTTGCCCTTATCCACCTTAATGCCCGGCACTATCCCTTGTAACGCAGCGACTTGGGGCAAGGGCTGGCCCTCAGTATCTTTTTGCCCCAGAGTTTCCTCGAACAAAATAACGCCACTGATACATTCACCCAACCCCTTACAGGACAGCAGCGCAGCACGGTAGTCGCGCCGGTTTTTCTCAGTGGAATCCACTCCAATCGTGGCAAAGCGCTTTGCAATAGTGCCGCCACTCTCATCGGCAGCCAGGATGCCTCTTTGACCATCGACCAATGTTGCTACAGTTTCCTCCAGCATATCGATATGTGACATCTCTACCCCTCCCTTAGGTTATTACGCTAAGAGGATAGGCGGTCCAGCCTAAAAAGCTTTACAGGCTTTTACCGCCCTCCGCCAACCAGCCAACAACTGCTCCCTCTCCGCCTGAGTCATTGCCGGCATAAAGTCCCGTTCAATTTCCTGCAAACACTCCGGTAATTCCCTTGGTCGCCAAGTTCCACTGCCAATACCAGCCAGCAACGCAGCACCAATAGCCGTCGATTCAATCTGCTGGGGCCGTTCAACACGCAAAGAGGAAATGTCCGCCTGGAATTGCATCAGGAAATTATTCGCGCAAGCACCCCCATCCACACGCATATGGGTAATCGGCAAGCCCAGGGCCTGCTCCATCAAGCGGGCCAGCTCATCACTCTGGTAAGCTATAGATTCCAAAGTGGCACGCACCACCTCAGCTCGACCAGCCCCCCGACTCAAGCCGCAAATAGTCCCCCGTGCCGATGGGTCCCAGTGCGGCGCACCCAGCCCACTAAATGCAGGCACAAGATAAACGCCGCGGGTATGAGGAATACTCTGGGCGATAATTTCGGTATCCACCGCCTGCTGGATCATTCCCATCTCGTCCCGCAACCACTGTATAGCGGAGCCCGCTGTGAAAACTGAACCCTCTACGGCATAGGCCGGATTACCCTGGGCATCACAGGCCACTGTAGCCAGCAACCCCTGGGGTAGCTCCGGGCGATCCTCGCCGGCAAAAGCCAGCATAAAGCAGCCAGTTCCGTAGGTGTTTTTTATACTACCGGGCTCGGTACAACCCTGGCCAAACAGTGCTGCCTGCTGATCCCCGGCAACACCACAAATCGGAGCCGATGTGCCGAGAAAAGCGTGGGGGTCTGTATCGGTAAAGTGGCCAGCCGACGGTAGAATTCTGGGAAGAATGGATTCAGGGCACTGGAAAAAATCCAGCAGCTCACTATCCCAGGCTTTATCTTTTATGTTGTACAGGAGGGTACGACTGGCATTGGTGTGATCGGTGAGATGGGCTTTGCCACCGCTCATTTTCCAGATCAACCAGCTATCTACGGTGCCGAAACACAGGTCGCCATTTTGAGCTCGGGTTAGTAAATCCGGGTTACGGCGGAACAGCCAAGTCAACTTACTTGCGGAAAAGTAAGCATCCAGCAATAGGCCACTGCGCTCTCGCAACCAATCAGACCTGCCGAGTTCCCCCAACTCCCGGCATACCTCCGCCGAGCGCCGGCACTGCCACACAATCGCAGGAAAAACCGGCTCGCCGGTATACCTATCCCAGACGATCGTGGTCTCGCGCTGGTTAGTAATTCCCACTGCGGTGATATCCGACGCGCGAACACCAGCGCGCTGGAGTGCTGCGGCACAGACCCGGAGAGTTACCGACCAAATCTCTTCCGCATCCTGCTCAACCCAGCCAGGCTGGGGATAACGATTGGGAATTTCCGAGTAACTGCGACCAATCAGGTGGCCCTTACTATCGAAGATAAAAGCTGTGGTACCAGTGGTGCCCTGGTCAATAGACAGGATCATAGGGTTCTCGCGCTTATTCTTTTAGTCTCTTTCTGTACCTGAAAAATGGCCGAAACCTATCGACCAGTCATTCAGGTAGTAGTCAGAGTATAAGCCCGATTAATTGCCGTCCAGCGCCCAGCTAATCGCGTCCGTGGGGAAGCCCCGGTAAGCCAGGTATCGCTGGCGCCGCGCTCGCTCCTTCATCCACTGATCACGTGGAAGCTCTGCGCTCATAGGGGCCCGGTATTTTCTCTGAAGCATTTCCGCAGCTAACTCAAACCAATCCACTTCCAACTGATCAAGCGCCTGGGCAATTAGTTCACCGCGCACGCCGCGCTGCTGTAGCTCCTGGCGAATACGCATCGGCCCCTGACCGCGCTGGACACGGGAGCGGGCAAAAACTTCGGCAAAGCGTTGATCGGATTGATAGTTGAGTTCGTGTAGGCGCTCAAAAAGCGTGTCGAAATCGGCGCTGGGGAATTTTGCCGCGAGCTTTTGCCTCAATTCATGGCGGGAGTGCTCGCGGCGGGTCAACAGCTCAAGCGCCGCGCTGAAAAGCGCTTGAGCTGGATCAACGGAAAAATCCGCTTTTGAGTACGGCATTTACTCTTCCGGTAATTCCGCAGCCTCTTCAGGGGTCGCAGGCACTAAATCACCGAGCAGCTGCGCACGCAGCTGACCTTCAATCTCGTTGCGAATGTCGGGGTTATCGCGCAGGAACTTGGTAGCGTTCGCCTTGCCCTGGCCAATCTTGTCGCCCTTGTAGCTGTACCAAGCCCCCGCTTTATCCACCAGCCCCATCTTCACGCCGTAATCGACGATTTCACCAATCATGTTAATGCCTTCGCCATACATGATCTGGAACTCGGTCTGCTTAAACGGAGGAGCGACCTTGTTCTTAACCACTTTCACTCGGGTTTCGTTACCCACCACCTCATCGCCATCCTTAACGGAACCGATACGACGGATATCCAAGCGCACAGAAGAGTAGAACTTGAGGGCATTACCACCAGTGGTGGTTTCAGGGCTGCCGAACATAACACCGATCTTCATGCGAATCTGGTTAATGAAGATTGCCAGGGTGTTGGTGTTCTTGATATTACCAGTGAGCTTACGCAGAGCCTGGGACATCAAACGAGCCTGCAAGCCCACGTGGGAATCACCCATCTCACCTTCGATCTCAGCGCGCGGGGTCAGGGCCGCAACGGAGTCCACTACCAGCACATCAACGGCACCGGAGCGCACTAGCATATCGGCAACTTCCAGAGCCTGCTCACCGGTATCCGGCTGGGATACGATCAACTCATCGACGTTGACACCCAGTTTTTCAGCATAGATAGGGTCGAGGGCGTGCTCAGCATCTACGAAAGCACAAGTACCACCATTGCGCTGGGCCTCGGCAATCACCTGCAAGGTGAGGGTGGTTTTACCGGAGGATTCTGGTCCATAGATTTCAACGATACGGCCACGCGGCAAGCCGCCTATACCCAGGGCCACATCCAAGCCGAGGGAGCCGGTGGAGATCGCAGGAATACGCTCGCGCTCCTTGTCTCCCATACGCATCACAGTGCCTTTACCGAACTGACGTTCAATCTGAGATAGCGCCGCTTTTAATGCCTTGTCTTTATTGGAATCCATGACCATTCCCGTATTTCTGAGCTGAATTGAGTGGTGGCAAGCTTAACGAAGGATTACTGTATAGGCAACCAGTAATTCCTCATACTGAGTACCAGCTTCAGGCTGAGCGAGCCTCGCTTCAAAAAGAAGTCTGAAGCTGGAGCAAACGAACAAAGATTGACCCGGCGGACAGGTTCAAACCGGGTGCTCACGGACAACCTTTAACATTCCCTTCAGCGCCTCAACGACCGTCTGCGATTGCACCTCTGCCCGGTTACCACTGAACAGAAAACACTTCGCATCAATCTGCACTGGCTCTTGCCCCTCCGCATGGGCCCAGGCGATCCAAACTGTACCTACCGGCTTCTCGGCAGTGCCACCATCAGGCCCTGCGATACCACTGACCGCAACGGCGAGATTGGCATCCATCATCGCCAGAACCCCACAAGCCATCTGCCGGACGACCGGCTCACTCACTGCCCCAAACTGCTTGAGATCATTGCTGTCGACACCCAGAACACCGTTCTTGATACGATTCGCATAGCTCACGATCGATCCATCAAACCAATTCGAAGCACCCGCTATAGAGGTAATAGCCGCCGCAATCGCACCACCGGTGCAAGATTCTGCCGACGTCACACGCCAATCTCTCTTTTCCAGCTCCCCGCCCAACTCTCTGGCAAGCTCAATTATCTCTCTGTATTCCACCGTTTCTTCCTATTCAACCGCTCCTGGGCCACAACCAAATATTACAGCACAGAAGTGGGCTCTTATTCTGGGTGCCGACCTGCAGCAAGCTTACAAATTCCACTTTAAGTAAGCTGCCCCATACCAAATATACAACCGCCTCTCAGTGGTGAAGCCACAACCCCTTCAAAAAATCAATCCACGCCGGCTGCACACTGGTGCCGACACCAAAAGATAAATCTCACGCTGCCGAAGCGCTCGCAAGCGGCGGCAGCACTCTAGAAAAGTAAAACTACCTATCGGAACCAGGTTGCCAATTCTAATTTCCGCCGCCGGCCCACCTTTAAATTAGAATTTAAATTTTAAAAGGGGTCTTAAATCAGCAAATAATTTCAAGCGGGCAATCCAATAAGCAACAACAAATTTAAAAATAAAAACGTAAACAATGTAAAAACACATTAATACGCACTGGCTGATTCTAATTTTAAAGCAGAAAAATTTTGTATATGCGATAAGTTGGACCAGTCTCACGATAAAGGGCCCGGGCTTTCCCTATGCAACAATCGGCTTTTTGTTAGTCTGTTACTGCTGTACTGAATATATAAATATCACAATAAAAAAGCAGATAAATCCCCAAGCCCAACAAGCATTAATCATCGTGGCAGATCACCGCCATTATAAAAATACAATGAAGTTGGCACCCCCATAGATAATTAAAGAAAGACAAAATCATGAATTTAAAAAAATCAGCGATCGCGGCTGCTATTGTAGGCGCCTGTGTGTCCTCACTTGCCAATTCAAAAACTTTGGTCTGGGAAGATAATTTCGACGGCGACAGTATTGATAAGTCCGTTTGGACTTACGATGTGGGCAACTCAGGCTGGGGTAACAATGAGCTGCAAACCTACACCGATGATAGCGCCAATGCCTATGTCGAAGATGGCAACCTTATTATTCAAGCACTGCAAAACGACGACGGCAGTTTTACTTCCGCCCGCCTGAAATCCCTGGGTCGTATGACTTATAAATATGGCACCATTGAAGCCCGCATTAAATTACCTGACCTGGATGCCGGATTGTGGCCTGCCTTCTGGCAGCTGGGTGGCGACTACGGCCAAGTGGGCTGGCCCGCTTGCGGCGAACTGGATATTCTCGAGGCGGGCATGGCCGACGCTCTCAGTGCCGGCACGGTCAACTCAGAAGTTTCCGGCGCTTTCCATTGGTGGCATGAATCCGATGACTACACAGGCCAGGCGGACTACGGTCAATCGAAAAACCTTATTGATGACTTCGGCTCCAGCACTGACCTCACTGAGGACTACCATATTTTCGGTATGACCTGGACACCGGATAGCATCGTCATGTGGGTCGACGACGAAGCCAATGAAATTATTAGCATCGGCAGTGAAGACCCCGCATTTGACGAGTTCCGTCAACATCACTTCCTGATCCTGAACTTAGCGGTAGGTGGCGTCTTCCCAGAGATTTACGCTAACAGTGAAATCACCGCACCGATGCCCGCCAAAATGTATGTGGACTATGTTCGCATCTACGATAACGACGACAGCAGCTACAGCACAGAAATCTCCCTGGCTGAAGACACCGCCAAAACAGGTGATATCGGCGTATTTTCCGAGGGCAGCAACCTCTCCGAATCCTTGGAGCTTGGCACCGATACCGAGCTGTATGTCTGGAACCAAAACAGCATGTCAGCTACTGTCAGCGCCGAAGCTGCCGAGGGTGATGAAGCCCTGGAGTTTGATATTACCGCTGGTGAATGGTTCGGCATGGGCTTCTGGATGCACTATGACCTAAACCTAATGAACTACGAAAACGGTCATCTCAATTTCAAAATGAAAACCACCAGCAGCCAGACTATCGGCATTGGTATTTCCAGTACTGGTGGCGGAGATGCCTGGGTAGACCTGGTGGATGGTGATGATACCTACGGCCTGGAGCGCGATGGCGAATGGCATCAGGTCAGTATCCCCCTGAGCAAACTGGGAGTGGACTTCAACACTATCAGTCAGGCGTTTATGATTCGAGGTGATGCCGCCTCTGAAGATTTTGTTCTGTCCATTGACGATATCTACTTTAGCGAAAGTGTTGAGAAAACAGCCCCGACCGGTGTCTTTTCTCTCTACACCGAAACTACAGAGGCCAATTCAACTTTCACACTGGGAACTGATGGCAACCTGTATATTTGGGGCGATACCCTGCTGGAGGCCACTCAAACCCCATTCGAAGGTGAAGAATCCCTCTCCTATTACTCCTCCGGGGCCGGCTGGTTTGGAATGGCATTTACTGCCGACAGCTACTACGATCTATCCGCTTTCGATAATGATACTGCAACGCTGAATTTCGCCCTGAAAACCAGCTCAGAAACCACCTTTAAGATTGGCATGAAGAGCGGTAGCGTCAGCGATATTGGCCAGCAGTGGATTGAATTTGCCAGCGGCTCCGATCCTTATGAATTCGCGCGGGATGGCGAGTGGCACCAGATATCAATCCCCGTTACTGATTTCAGTAGCGAGGTAGATATGTCAAATGTTATTCAGTTATTTGAACTACTGGGCGTCGATGGAGATATCAGCGATATTGAGATTGACGATATCTATTTCTCTGGCGGAAGCTCAGACAGCGATAGCAATGGCAACTGCCGTCCTCACTCTCACAAGTGCCACCCTCATCATAAAAGGCACAAGCATCGCCATGGAAACTGCACCCCACCTGCACGATGCGCACAGGGACCTCGCAGAAACTAAAAGTACAAGGGCGCTGCCAAATAGCAGCGCCCTTTTTATTACACCACTCAACCTTTTTCACCAATATCAAAACCTGTCTTATCCGCCGACAGATATTATCTTTTAGGGTATAACCTGGTGTAAGACAAAGTATAAAAACAATAAATCCAGATTAAATCTGCCTACAATTTTGTTCAATGCAGCAAGACCAGGAAAAGAACTTCCACACAAAATATTTGCGAACAAAAACACAAAAAGGAATTTATTCTTTTGTAAAAAAATTACAAGGAATTATTTTTCCGCTGTATGCGACAAGCAGGACCGCAACCACGACGAGAGGTCTAAATTCACTTCCCAGCAGAACGATCGTTTTGCTAGGCTTTGCCCGTGGCCGGCACCTGATTTTCAAGTGAATTGAAGGAAACTGCAATTTAAGTATCTAGTATTCACTAGATTCATAAATAGCATTTAACTGTGCCACACCATCACTATCAGGCATTTTATTCTTATAAATAATTAACAACGAAAGAAAATTATGATTATTAAAAAATCAGCGATAGCCGCAGCTATTGTCGGCACTTTTGTGTCCTCAATAGCTAATTCAAAAACTCTGGTCTGGGAAGATAATTTTGACGGGGACACGATCGATACCTCCGTCTGGACCTACGACGTTGGCAACTCCGGCTGGGGCAACAACGAATTACAAAACTATACCGATGATAGCGACAACGCTTATATTGAAGACGGCAACCTGATTATTCAGGCCGTACAGGAAAGTGACGGCAGTTTTACTTCTGCTCGCCTAAAGTCTCTCGGGCGCCTATCCTACAAATACGGAACCATTGAAGCTCGAATTAAATTACCAGATTTGGATGCGGGACTATGGCCAGCATTCTGGCAACTGGGCAGCGACTACGGTCAAGCCGGCTGGCCTGCCTGTGGCGAATTGGATATTCTCGAAGCGGGCATGGCCGAAGCGCTAGAAGCTGACGTCGTAAATTCTGAAGTTTCCGGAGCCTTCCACTGGTGGCATGAATCCGATGACTATACCGGACAAGCAGATTACGGGGAGTCCAAGAACCTAGTTGATGATTTCGGCTCCAGCTCTGATCTCACCGAGGATTACCATATCTTCGGTATGACCTGGACGCCCGATAGCATCGTTATGTGGGTGGATGACGAATCCAACCAAATCGCAGCTTTAACGGATACCAGTGATTCCGCATTCGATGAATTTCGTCAGCATAACTTTTTAATTCTCAACCTGGCAGTAGGTGGCATCTTCCCGCAGATCTATGACAACAGCGAGATCACAGCCCCAATGCCCGCAAAGATGTATGTTGACTACGTACGTATCTACGACAACGATGACAGTAGCTACAGCACCGAACTTTCCCTGGCTACCGATACCGCCAAAAATGGCAACCTGGGCGTGTTCGGGGACAGCAGCGATATCTCCGAATCCCTGACGTTTGGAACTGATATCGAACTCTACGTCTGGAACAATATGGAAAGCCAATCCAGCGTCGACGAGAGTGATGCCCTGGAATTCCAAATCGATGCCGGCGAATGGTATGGCATGGGTGTATGGATGCACTACGACCTGAATTTGATGAACTATCAAAATGGTCACCTGAACTTCCGCATGAAAACCACCAGCGAAGAGACTATCGGCATCGGTATTAACAGTACCAGCGGTGGTGAGTCCTGGGTGGACCTGAGCGTAGAAGGCGATACTTTTGGCCTGGAGCGCGATGGGCAATGGCACGAGGTGAGTATCCCCCTGAGCAAATTTGGGGTTGACTACAACACCATTAGTCAGGCATTTATGGTGCGCGGCGATGGACCGGCAGAAGCCTTTACCCTGTCCATGGACGATATTTACTTTAGTGAGAGTATCGAAAAAGCGGCTCCGACCGGCACTTTCTCCCTATACAGTGAGACCACCGAGGCAGACTCCAGTTTCGAGTTGGGCACCGATGGTAACTTGTATATTTGGGGCGAAACCCTGATCGAGACTTCCCCTTCTCCATACGAAGGCTCTGAATCCCTATCCTACACCTCCGCAGGTGCTGGCTGGTTTGGCATGGCTTTCACTGCTGATTATTACTACGACATGTCAGCCTTCAATAACGATACCGCCACCCTCAATTTTGCGTTGAAAAGCAGCTCTACTACGACCTTCAAGATCGGCATGAAGAGCGGCAGCATCGGCGATGTAGAACAAAAGTGGATTGACTTTGCCAATGGCGCCGATCCCTACGGTTTCGCACGGGATGGCCAGTGGCACCAGATCTCCATCCCCGTAAGCGACTTTAGTGACGAAGTGGACATGTCTAACGTGGTTCAACTATTCGAGCTTCTAGGCGTGGATGGAGAAATCAGCGACATCGAGATCGACAATATCTACTTCTCTGGCGGTATCGGCGGCAACGATGACTCCGGTGACGACTCCGATAATGGAGATGACGAGGGTGACAACGAAGACTCTGGTGATAACGGTGAGGCTGGCAGCCAGGACCTGATCGCACAGGCAACCGTCACCGCCAGCAACGAAATCCAGTCCATCGCAAATGCAGTTGATGGCAACAGCGGCACCCGCTGGGAGAGCGCCCATGGCGGTGACTCAGTGTGGGTACTTCTGGATCTGGGTGAAGCAGAAGCTCTGAACACCCTGACTATCGACTGGGAAACCGCCAACGCTGCAACCTATACGGTGGAAGGCAGTAACGACGCAGCCTCTTGGACTACGCTGGCCAACTTTAGTGGCGGTACCGCCGGAGAGAGAACCGATGAACACGCCCTGAGTGGAAGCTATCGATATGTGCGCCTGTACTTCACTGAGCGCAGCACAAGCTATGGGTACTCCATCTGGGAACTGGGCTTAACTGGTGGCGACAGCCAAGCTTCAAGTATCTCTGCAACCTCTGAACTGCAAAGTGCTGAACTGGCAATCGACGGAGACAGTAGCACCCGCTGGGAGAGTGCCCACGGTGTGGACAATGTCAGCCTGACTTATGATCTCGGCTCTGTGCAGTCCATTGGCACCCTCAATATCGACTGGGAAACTGCCAATGCGGCTGCCTACACTCTGCTCGGCAGTACCGATGGCAGCAACTGGACAACTGTTGAGTCATTTTCTGGAATGGGAACCGGTGAACGCACCGACGCAATCACCGTAGAGGGAAACTACCGTTACCTGAAGATTGACTGCACCGAACGCAATACTGTGTACGGCTACTCCATTTGGGAAATTAGCACTTACTAATTGCAGCTGGTAGTAGCAACCTGGGCAGCACTTTTACAGTGCTGCCCTGCCTATAATCTGTCCCTGAAAGAACTAAAATTCCAAAGCTAGAGGTGCTCCACACCTTTGCACAGTAATTCTTTCTAATTCAAATCCAACCCGAAAATAATAATCTTCCCAAGGCTAGCGGTAGACCATCGCTAGAATCGAGCGCCCCTGCTTCACGTAACTGCAGAATAAATCCCCAACAGGACCACTTAGCTCATTCAATTCAATCCTCTCAAACCCCAAAGAGGAGTAAAATGGCTCTAGGTGGTCGTAGGGAAATGTATAGGTGTCACTATCAAAACGTTCAGCAAGGAGCGTCAACAGCTGCCTTGCAACACCCTGCCCTTGATGATCTGGTGCAACAGCAACTCCGGCCAGGAGCTTAAAGCTCTCATAGCGCCGCAAATAACCGCAGGCAATCACCTCCCCCCGTTCGCCGCGTACTATCCCGCAGTCCTCATGGCGTTTGGCTTTGCCACGAAATCCATACATGCGATAAAATTTGTTCGCTAGCGGAATCTCTATATCTGCCAGCCACTGAACACTATTAGAAGGCTGCGTTTTCGCCATAAACCTGCCCCTGTACCCCTGAAGTAGAAAAATGCCCAGAGAGACCTGTAGCACCTGCCTGCGCCCGCCCAATGTCTGCTACTGCAGTGCGTTGGTGAGCCTGACCAATACCGTAAAGGTGGTGATCATACAGCACCCACAAGAAGAGAAGCACCCGTTCAATACCGGGCGTATGGCGCACCTGTGTTTAAATAACAGCGAAATGCTTATCTCTGAAACCCTTCCTAATCATCAGCTGGACAGGCTACTCGATACACCCAGCGCTCTACTCTATCCGTCACTATCATGGCTACCCCAAACACCCCAATTAGCTGAAGGGAACAATACCCCTAGCCACCAAAATCAGCTGGAAAAGATTGAACAGCTAATTGTTATTGATGCGACTTGGAAAAAATCTAAAAAGATTCTTCATCTGAACCCCAAGCTACAACAGCTTCCAAGAGTCAATCTCAGTGGGGACTTGAAATCCAACTACGCTATTCGGAAAACCACTGTTGCCGATGGTCTATCAACCATTGAAAGTCTTGCCTTGGCTATGGCTCAACTTGAAGATAAAAATGAGTATTCCAAGCTTCTGCAACCATTTGAAAAGATGATTAGCCTGCAACAGCAGAGCTATTCAGTAGAGCCAGCTTAGGGTATTTGGTTGTCACAATCAGTGAGACCTCAAACAGAGAACCTAAACAATCGCACCATCAGGAAATACCAAATTAGAAATTCCCTGATAAGTCAGCACACACATAAAAACTGATAAGGCATACCGAATAATCGATCGATATCGCTCTTCATCAATCCTCGATTGAAGCTTAAATCCGATAACAAGTCCAAAATATGCAAACACGGTGATTGCAGATAGCGACATCAACTCCAAATCATCAAAACTCAAGTAAACTGAAAGCACAGAAAGCTGTATCAGCTTGCCAATCAAGAAACAAATATTGGAAACAAGAATTACTTCCTTTGATGATCTGGCAACTTCCAATAAATAAATCATCAGTAGAGGCGCAATCGCATTAGTTGCGCCACCAATCACCCCGGCCAAGCCGCCCATAATAACAGGAAAAAGTACTGGCCGACTGGAGAATTTGGACAGATAACCCCTTAAACGATTGGAAAACAGGTAAATCAAGATTGAAACCGCCAGTAACAACTTGAGAATATCCGGATTTGCCCAGGTTAATAGCCATGTTCCGGTAAGGCTTCCAACAGACACCAATAGTATTACTAAACTATATTTAGCAAGATTAACCCTATAATCTCGGCACTTATAAAGACTGGATATAATTACCAAAAGCGACGGCAAGATGGTTAACACCACTGCCGTTTTCAAATCATAAGCAAGCGCCAGAATAGGCGTCGCAAGCATTGGGAAACCAAACCCCAATGCTCCGTGAGCCATACCTGCTACCAGAATAAGCAACAACCCAACTATAACTATCTCTATGACCACCCGTTAAGCAACCCTCGATATAGCAGGCATATTAAAACGTATTCGTTTAAGGTGCCTTTTCCTATCCTTAATTCCTGTTCTCGCGTGAAGGTATCGTCGATTATCCAATAACAATATCTGATTATTATTCAACCTAACCTTAAACATATTATGTGGCAACGATATTTTTAGCTCCAGCTCACGTAAAGCATCAAGCTCATCTGAAGAGCAATACTCACGCTCGATAATATCATACCTGTATCTGAAACCATGGCTCTCATCAATTAAGGATGCCTCTATAAACTCAGACGACTTGCGAAACTCTTCAGGAACACGAAGTTTAAACTTACTACTTGAAAGTACCTGGAAAGTTTTATCGGAGAGACTCTCGATTATCCTGTCGGCACAGACAAGAATATTTTCTCCGCCTCCATGCATATCAGCGTGCACAACGAAGAGACCAAAGTAGCCAGGCATCTCCGATTCAAAAGCACCGTCATTGTGCAAGAAGAATTCTCTATCACTATGAGATATAGCCAATGCCTCATCGCCTGTCTCACCACCAATCCTCACATCCCAAACCGTTCGCCCCATAGAATCATGCTCATGTACCAACCCAATGGTATTGACAATATCCTCCATCACTTCAGCAGAATCATCAGAAAATTTGAGATGGATAAGCGCAATCCCCTTTTTAAACAGGGCTATCTTATAACTTTCATACTCTATGTCCGAGCAGGACCCAAGTTCAAAGCAGCAGTAACTTGGGACTCTAAGTGGCATGGCATGCGATGAAAAATAGAGTGACGACATTTTCAGCTCCCTTGATGAACAATTCCTTTACGATTCCCACAATATGAACTTCTACCCACAAGATAAAAGGAGCAATCTTTATGCCAAATATCACACATGTACCAAACTCATACGTCTCGAACTTTAGTCCCTGATGGCGTTTAAAGCTCTTTTACATCGAAAAAGTAAATGTCCCCGTGGAAACTCTCTGAATCGCCTATCACAAAGTAACCCAGGCCACCCTAATAAGCCCCCTGTTTATTTCACAAAACAGCAACAATCCCCGGTTCAGGCCAAGATAACCTACCTCCAAGCAGATAAAATTTATCGTAGTACGGTAAAACCACAGCGAAATATCTTTACCATTTAATAAAATCACAACAAATCCCCCTTAAAAAAGAAAAGAAAGCATCGCAAGATAACAGCCAGTATCGGAGACAAGCATGCCCTATTAATTCCCCAACCAGGTGGAATAATAAAAAGTCAGGCGCTAACAATAAAATATATAAAGCGAACTAAGGTCCCACCTATAAGGACCAGTTCTGATTTCGAGCCAAGCC
This sequence comes from Microbulbifer maximicatervae (SeqCode), assembly GCF_056231245.1. Classification (NCBI taxonomy): domain Bacteria; kingdom Pseudomonadati; phylum Pseudomonadota; class Gammaproteobacteria; order Cellvibrionales; family Microbulbiferaceae; genus Microbulbifer; species Microbulbifer maximicatervae (SeqCode). Next base: position 1,148,177 of record NZ_CP174334.1, on the reverse strand, counting down.
GAGGGGGAAAGTATGGAAGATTTAAAGACACGGGAGCCATTTAAATGCCGTTACCAAACAGCCCCCAAGGAAATATCTAAACAAACCCTCCCCGATGGTAGCCATATAAAGTTGAGCGCCACAACTAAAGTACTCGTCAATTATTCAGAGACACGCAGACGCATACGTCTATTAAATGGGGAGGCCCAAATAAGCATTTGTAAAGAGGTAACCTGGCCATCTATAGTAGAATCACGACAAGCATTGATCCGTACACATAAAGCCACTTTCAATATTGACCAGCGATATGGGATAACAGAAGTCACTGTTCTCGAAGGGAATATCACTATCAGCCCAATAAAACAAAATAAAAATCGCGCCGAAATAAAGAAGGGGGAGATGCTCAAAGTAACTGAGCACAACACCGGTGCAGTCAAAGGTTTTGAGGTTTCCAGCTATAAGGATTGGGGAAGTGGATTTACAAAGGCTGATAACATCAGATTAACAGAACTCCTAATATCGCTAAATCGCTTTACAAATACCCCACTTGTGACGAGAGACCAGAACACTAGTAGACTACTTGTTAGTGGAGTTTATGACCTGAATCATATAGAAGATACCGTCCTCTGTCTGAGCAAATTTTATAACCTGAAAGTCACAAAAGAAGAGTCTCACACAGTGCTAGAGTTGCTTCCAGAATAATAACCTAGCTTGTTAAATACCAACAAAAGTAGTCTTGTGTACCTAACAATAAAGATAAAACAGTACTTTTCTGTAATTCTACCAGCAAATACGGTCAATCTTAGGGGCTCAGTATTACTAAAAATACGTAATTTGCTAGCCTAGTACCCTCAGCTGGCAAGGGGTACCAGGAATTCTCTTTCTGGTCCAGAGACTCCGAACCTTGCCAGCTTTTTTTATCACTTTGACTCAATGTAAGTGATAGTAGAACCAAAGAAAAGACTGTAAATCCTACTCAACCGTGTCCTTATCTTCTTGCCTCAAATAACCAGCCGCATTTTCATCTTGAGCTAATTGTCCCTGTTCTGTCATTGGCAAAGCACGACTTTGCTGATTAATAGCATGAATATTCGAAGTGTTTTCCAAATCTCTACTGCTTGTAATGGAGGCAATAGACTCTCTATCTTTCAAGAAACTAATTACGTCATCCCTGATTTCAGATAAGTCGCGTTCAGACTTATGCATTTCAAGTATATGCCTTGGATACTCCAAGTTTCTCATGCCAGATGCGGCAAATGTACTTGAGACAACCCTGGTTACTATCACCCAAGGCGTAATCGAACTTCTAACTAGTACATTTTCAGAGCGAGTGCTGTCATGTATTCCTGTGCCCGTTGAGATCTTAGATTCAGTGAATGTCCCTTCGCATTTAAAATACACCAATAGTGATTCAAACTGTATCTCAGCAAAGAAGATATGTGCCGCATTGACCAACAATCGAGCAAATGTATTAAGAATAAATCCTATCAAAAGCAGGTGAATTAGCGTCATACAGAGAGCGCCACCTGCTGAAATATACTGTTCTAGCAGAGCTAAGCGGCCAGCTTCCCCCTCTAAGGCGCCAAACTCCTGCTTAATGGCTGTAATAGATTCCGGCTGAAAGAAGTGAATAACATCAATCAAAGAGTATGCCAGCCAAATAGCTAGCGCAGTAACAACGATATAAAGCGCATTACCTGCGAAAAGACTAATATCGCGAATCAGCCTGAATTTTTCACCCAAATCAACAGGACGAACCGTAGGTTGTACTTCCTGGATCATTTCCCCATTGAATGAACCTTTACCATCCACTTGCTCTTCAAGTTTTGGATCAAGCTCTCTGTAAATACGATTGGGCACTTCCTTATAACGACGATTTGCCATCACAAGGTTATCCAAGTTTATAAAGATTTCCTTCGGGTGAACCGATTCCTGCCAGTTATCCCTTAATTCAGAAACCTCAGTGACCGGGTTTGCAATTTCGCTTCTAAAGCGCAGCATATAGACAACAGCGAAACTACAAGCGGCGCCTACAAATATAACCCCAAGAATATACAAGAACGGGCTAAAGCTCGGTAAAGCCTCAGTCAATACACCGGACACACTGATTATTTCATCTAGGGAAGTAGTACCTTCTCCCTTAAAAGCCTCAACGCCTAAACTTAACCCCAATCCCAGTAACAGGGGCACCACAATCGAGAATAATATCGTTTTTGCAATACTTCCCCCCGTAAGACTCGCTACACTTTTCTGGGCTTCCCGCGAAATACCTTTACTCGCAGAGTGCCATACAATCAATGTATAAAGTAAAGCGATGGCAGAGTACATCGGGAATAGCTTTTCTCCCATATCACCAGCAAAACCACTGAGACAAATAAAAGCGACAATGACATAAGAGAGCAAGACAGTTAATGTACTTACCCATGCGCCAAACTGTGCCTGAGCCATATTTCGAATGGGGTATGGCATATAAAGCAATTTAGGGAAGATACTGTGTAATACCCGAGCCAAGAAGCCCTTAGGCTCTAGAAAGGTTGGATTCTTACGGCCAACTAACATCTCTTCTAAGCCGGAAGCGGTATAAGCCACTTCATTTTTCTCTTCTGATGCCGTACTCGTTTCAGATTTCGAGTGGTTAAAAGCTAATGATACCGGATGATTTCGACCAACAAAGAAGCGTAATAAGGCCAAAATTCCACCTGATAGAGCTCTGATACCGCTGACCAGTAGGATTGCCCCCACCACGACAAGCACCCAACCACTTACGGGGTCCGACTTCACCTGGCCAGCAGCGATAAACAGCAAGATTAGGGCTACAAGAAACTGAACTCCCCCCCTAATTGCGGTAACCCGGCCTTCTTTCTTAAAAGGGTTCTTCAGGCCCAAATCAATCGAGCCGTAATCAAACGCCATAGAGTATCCCCTTAGTACTGGTACTTATGCCTAAAGCCTTAATCTGCTAAAAGAAGATGTACTTCTCAACTCAATGCAGCTTAAGGCTTTCCTGACTATTTTTCACTCACTTTCTATAAAGATACTTGCTATGCACTAGTAAGCTAATTGCAGCCCTCTATGTGTTGCATGTATTTCTGTATAACTAGGTATTCTTGAAGGCTTGGATAAGGAGTTATAGGCTGCTCGCATATGGCCTGTACAACGCCTAGCCGATAAGCTATCTATACCTGTTCCCAGGCCAGGACATAGAATCGAGTTAATTCTCTCCGAGGAGTTTGATCGGTTAAATAGCTGCACAGAGTTTAAGATTGCTCGAAAAACGTAATATGCATTTAGCGTATTGGAAGCCTCTTCCGGCACTCGCATAGTTGGAGCTGATATTAAATATGGCTAATTCTCATGGGAGGTAGGTACTACGACTGCTGACCCTACCGGAAGCTCTCCATGAAAGTCGTATTTGATCCGTTCTTGCACCCGATCCTCTACTTGAAAACCGAGCCTATCCCTAATTGGCAGATCTAACCCGCCATCCACAATTCCGAAGCTATTGGCAGGGCTAACCATTACATCAGTTGACTTGGAGAAGAAATCACCCTCTATAACGTCTATAATTTCAACATCTTCGAATACTTCACTCCAATCTTTCACAAGCTCCTTGGATTTATCAATTAAATAGATTTTATCTGGCAGCATAGGTATCTCGACCTTCAGAGAAACGAAACTTGTAGCAATATATAATCAACAATATCTACAAATTCACAATTCTCTCACCTGATAATCAACTGTAAAATCCTTTACCCATGTAATTCCAGAGCCACTCATAACTTCATTCCCAAGTTCTATATCGGCAATAAATAGACCCTTGGGGATTAAACTATTTCGAACTGCGTAATTCAGTAATTCCAAACCAGGAATAGTGGCAATCATGGAAGGTTGCTTGGCCCTAAATGATACATACACCCAATTATTATCATTTATTCCCGACATGTCCTTCCAATTCTTATGGTACCAAACCTCCCATACTGAATCATTAATTGATACCTCACTATGTTTTACCCCCGCAGGGTTGAAATGTCCGTCAGTAAAATATGTCCAGATCATAATTTCAGCCGCTATTACCGAACGATTTGGTTTACGCCCTCTATAAGCTTCAGAAGTTAACCACATCGTCGTAGCCGTATTATAATCTCCACTCGACTTACTTTCTGTATGATGTGAAATATCAAGATTCGCCAGACTGGATATCTTTAAGGGGAATGTATCATCAAACTTAGGTTCCGGCGACCAGGGGGAAGATCCTATTTTTATTTGTGGCTGGGAGTAAATTACCCGTCGATCCAAAGGCCAAGACCATGACCAACCAAATTGTAACTCCCCCTCTACCAGTCGCTTCTCCAAGCATTGGGACCAAGGGTCATCTTCTGCAGCATATTTATTCCAGACGTTATTAGTCACGATACCCAGCTTGGTAGGTACATTGTGAAAGTCTTCACAGCTGATAGTTGTAGTTTCTGGCTTTACCCAATTAGGATCATTACTAACTTTACCAGTACAAGCAACAATCAGAGTAACAAAAAAACATAACAAAAACCTCAAAATCCCACTCCTATTTAAATTATAAAATACCATTTTAAACCTTAATCTACCCAACTCTCTATTATTGATATAAAGCAAGACATTTATCTTCCAATATTAGCCCCAATATTTATATTTGCGATACCAAAGCAGGTTATTAAACAGAGTGTTGCCTTGACAGGTTGAACCTAAAGCTGCTTTTTTAGAAATTCAACCACCTGACGAGCTTCATGTAGTTCCTTCTTTAGCTTGCAAACTTCAGCGCTTTCCTGTTTGGAGTAGTCGACACCGTCTAAACTATTGAACTACTTCTGCTGTGCGCTGACGCCTAGCTCTCGCGCCATAGAAGCCGTTGTTGCTCCAGGCTTTTCCACTCTCTTAACTGCTTCTCTGCGGAACTCCTCCGTATACGCCTGAGTTCTTTTCTTACCCATGATACACCTCCGTGTTAGACCTAAACCTAACTATACAGGGTGTCTACTAAACGTGGGTAAGTCGTAAATTTAACGCCTGCGTCATTTGCCGCAGCGAAGTGGAGGTCAAATGCACGCGCTTGTTACGTTTTTATTCAGAACTAGCATAGATTTTTTCTAGTTCGACCACTCTCATTTCACTTAACCGGCGCTTACAGAATGTCATATGTAATCGGTAACCACTGAAGTTTTCAAGTCCATCCATTTCATTTGTAAGTGCGCAATGTGAATCTCTATATGAGCGCCACGCAGCTGAGGTTGATTTAAAGCGTTCTATTAATTCGTTTCCATCAGCAGCTTTACTTAGTTTCTCAATAATCTCTGTGTCTAGGGCATCAATTCTTCTTTCAGCTATCATATTATGAGCCCAACCACATTGTGCCACCCCCCATTTACCACCAGCATCGTCACATGGATCGTAAATATTCAACTTAATGCACTTTATTAGAATCTCCTGATCTTTAGTTGCCCTACATGACTGCCTATCAATCGAAAACGATTCTAAGTCACTCCCGCCCCACAAAAGTTCTCTGAGTTCTGCTGTGCGTTGCTTGTATGCCGAGATGCAACTCTTTTCATCTTTACAGGCATCATCCCGCTTTTTAATCCAGCTAATCTGCTCTTTCTTAATCTCCAACGACTTTTGCCCTGCAAATGTCGACATGACAGATTTATAGACAGCTGATAGATTTTCATCATAAGATCCAAGTCGCCTATTAGAACAGATCAATAATTCAGAACTGGTAGAAGCCTTCTCACAATCAAAGCTTGTGGCAAAAATATCAGGTGAGCTAACAATCAAAAAAGCAATTAATGGAAAGAAACTAATTTTCATTAAATGTCCTTATCTCACGTAACGCCTTGCCTGTGTTTTATACACATTATTTAAGTCCATTTAGAGCTTCTGCTGCCTCTATATAATGAAGTAGCTTGGTGTATCCCTGCCAAACGGTTTTAACCCCTGGCTCGCCATCCCCTTTACGCCCCAAAAAACCTCCTAAACCTGCCAACATACGGGTTATCTCCCTCATGCTTGGGGGTTCATTTGGTGGAGTAGTTTTATCTCGCATCATCCATATCATACGACATTCTTTTTCAGAGTAGGCACTTGTACACGGTGCGTCAGGAACTCTTCGTGCATGCGTAGTTATCGAATGTAGCCGCCATCCAATAATCATATAGATCGCAATGCAGTTCAACATGCGCTGCTCTGTTCTAAACGGTTACTTTCTATCTGGCATCCGCCTTTCACCACCCGAAAATAGGTTTCAATTTCCCACCGGCTTCGATACCACTCAATGATGACCCTTGCCTGCTTAAAGTCTTCAACTGGAAGATCAGTTAACAGCATCCACTCAATGCCTTTTTCACTCTCTGGTGGGTTTAATTCTTTAGCCAATACAGCATAGAGAGAAAGTGGTCGTTTAGATTTTCCTTTCCCAAGTAGCCGTATCTCAGTAGTGGATACGTTGACCTTGGCTTTTCTTCCAGGCTCTCCATTCCGTTTGGGAATATCTACCGTGTATAGACCGACAGATTTCTGCTCATTCATATGATCCCAAAGCAAAACCGTTTCTTCTCCATCGAGCTCTAAAGTGCGATTGGCCTTAGCTCGAACGATATAGCTCGCCCGCCGCTGTTCACTTTGATCTTCAGCCAGTTGAAACCACTCATGAATATCACCCTCTCTATCAGCAATACTCACAATTGTACTTTCAGGGCAGCGCTCCTGTATCTGACAAGCCGTTTCGTAATGGTCTAGCCAGCGTCGGCTCTCCTTATCCTTTATCGACTTGGTATAACGGGAATTAGAGCTTGATTCCTTGTCTCTCTGCCACATACTACCCTCAACAACACCCAAGTTAACTCTTGATGGCGTTATAGCGATGGAGGTGTGCAAGAGTTGCTGATTGGTCTCTTTCCGCCTAAGTGTTCCCATCTCTTTACTTTCTAAGTCAGTGGCAAAATTTAGAAAGGTGGTATCTTGAGGGATAAGAACAACGGGCTGCGCCTTGATTCTCTCAAGAGTTGCCGATTTATGGCCGCTCATAATAGAGTCAAAATTGACTTTATCATTTTCGATAAAGCGATAAGCTGCAAACGTTTCTGCCCAAGTTTTGTTTGCACAGGGAATGCTATTCTTTGGATCTGAACTTAAACTACTAAGAATATTGGACAAGCGCTTATTCAAGCGTGTATCACCCATAACCTGATTTTTTACTTCGTCCATGACCCAGTCCTGCATAATAATCCAATCAAACCTGTAATTCATGCCAGGTCAAACTGTAACTTATTGATTTACATAATAAAACCGGAAAAACTTGTGTATAAAACTTAGCGCCGCGCTCTGCGGAAAATTTGTCCGACAGCAGCGCCTTGTTAGGCATGATCTTCAAACCAATACCCCAAAGCCCCAAAGTAATCGCGGGCAAACCTTATTTTAAGTTCATCTGTCATCTTGAATGAACCTGAAATATTAAACAATTCGGTGCTACCTGTAGCCTCGGAGATATTTGCATCGATGATTTCTATGAAATTGCTCTTCGGTGATTCAGAAACTAGACGTTTTTCTACTTTACCGTTAAACGAAATATTCCATTCTTGGTCTGGCCCGATAAATAATTCAGAGCTACCATTTTCATAGTTCAAACAATCGCACTTCATTTGTAATAGTGAATCAGTACTTTTTAAAAAGTACCAAACAATATCAATATAGTGATGACACTTATCAGTTTCTGGAGGGGTTACATCCTCATGCTCTAGAAGGTTTCTAACCTCAAATAGATCTCTTAATATCGAAGGCCTAATCAGCCCATAATCTTGATATTTTTCTAGAGCTTGTTTTTTTGAGCGTAAACTTGGGAGTTTATTGAAATTATAGACACTTTCAATTGTTTTAAGTCGGCTGTTCACAGCACGTTTTAGCGATGAAATACAATCCACACGCTCAAACTCATTGGGCTCGCTCTTCACCCTGCTTTGAGCATGCCTCCACATATAATGGCCACGTAATAACTTATCGAAGTCTACTCCCGTAGCTTCATAATCACCGTATGGCCAATTAAAAAAATCATCGTTTAGATACATGCTAATTGCCTAACGAGGCTGTAGAAAAACAGTTTTAGAAAAAGCTGTCATTCCTCAGGTTCCTCCAAACAAAAATTTCGGTCTAAATTTAGCGATACCACTAAATTTCTTTCATTGTATTAAATTTAGGCGCCTTGATGCCCCTAATTTATACTCAATCAATGGATACTGCCATATCTCATCAACTTTTCTATATTATGTACCAAGCAGAACATCTGCCATTGTCCCTGAACCTTACTTTTTCCTCGTAGCGAGAAGCGATTCAATCGCTTGTTGGTACCAATGTTCCCGAACACTGGCTCGACAACAGACATTCGATGTCCATAAATGGTCTTGCCTTCGATACTATCAACCCGCTTTTTCATCCAGTCAGTGGCTGTCCGTCCGTTTGTCCAAGTTAGGGATACTTGCCTTCCATGTCCTTTTCGAGAGCTGGCAGATTCCGGGTTTCGCATACACTGATTTTTAAGGCTGCATTCCCTGCAGTCAGTGAGGCGCCCTTCGAACAGTAGTTTTTTCTTACCTTCACTGACATGCTCTTCTTTTAACAAGAGCATCGCTTTTCCTGCAGGACAGATACAGGTTTTCTTTTTCTTGTTGAATGTAAATTCACTAGCTGGGATAGTCTTCTGGACATTAGCCCTACCTTTTTGATTGCGCTTGCCATACTTGGTTTTTTGCTTTGTAAAAGCTTTATCACGTGAACGGAATTTATTGTCAGGTATATAGGCATTGATGCCGCTCTCTCGCAGGTAGCTGTAGTTAGCGTCGTTGGAGAACCCAGTATCAGCAGTAATGATGACCTGTTTGGCCAAGATGTCTTCATCTATTCCTATATGCTGATAATGGCAACTGATGCCATCGAGAATAGGCTTCAATGTATGATGTTCTTGCCCCTCACCAAAGGCCTGTGCTTCAACAACTATCTGATGCTTCCTATCAACTGCGGCAACGCCGTTATAGCCCTGGATGGTTCCCTTGCTGGTAGTCATCTTGGCTGACTCATTGTCTGTGATATTACTTTTTACTTCTTTAGGGTTTTTACCTTGTCCCATCCTGGGGGAGTGATTCTTTAAGAACTGATCAATTTTATCAAAGTGTTTCTGAAGAGTATCCGCCGCTTTAGCTACCGCTTGTTTTCGCTCTTTTTCATTAGGCTTCCTGCCATCAAGCCTCTTGTGCTCTTTGAGACAATATTTGATCTTCTTGAGAATTTTTTCCTGCTTCTGTTCTAGTTCTTTAAAAGTTCCCGAATGTTCTTTGCTGGCATTGGATGGCATCTTGCATCCATCTATTGCGAAAAGTTCGTTGCCAAGCAGCCCCTGCTGATCGCAGACCAGTAACACTTGCTCAAACACCGACTCAATCGCATCAGGATAACTGCTTACGAAACTCGCAATACTAGTAAAATGTGGAACGGTATCGCATGACAGTGCTTTGAAGAGGATATTGTTCTCACATTGCCATTGAATTTCACGGCTTGAGGTAATGCCTTTTGAGTAAGCAAACAATATGATTTTCAGGAGGATAGCTGGATCATAAGCGGTTCGCCCGCCGCTATCATTTTGATATTTTTTATGGAAGACAGAGAGGTCGATATGGTCATCAATCAGATGATGAAGTGTAAACTCAAAGGTTTCAGGTTGTAGTTGCTCTTCGAAATTGATGATTACCATTGCATCTTGGTTGTAATCGTAACGTTTGAAATTGGGCATATGGATAATCTCGACATCAAGACCTCCATTTTAACAAAAAAGCTACCTTTTAAGAGTTTTTCTACAGCCTGAACGTTGCCAACAGCGGAAGCTTTGCAGCGGCGAAGCTGCGGAAAAGCTGTCCAGCGCACGCAGTGCGCGTTGCTGCTTGGCCTTGTATGGTTGTTCTTGATCGATTCTGATGTTGAAAATCCTTTTCGCTAACGGGTAAATTGAGACCCACCTTCGGCGGCCACCGAAGGCCTTGTTTATCACAGTTCGCTGCCTGGCCGGTTCGTAAAAGACCGATAACAAGTATGAACGCGATAAGCACTCACTAGGCATAACTCGGATAGTCATGTGGGCCTCGAGCCCGAATAGCAAGGCGGAGATAGCTTATCTTATGGAACCTCAAGAGATCAATGTCGGTATCGATACCAGCAGTAAACAACTCGATATTTATGTGAGACCTACTGGCCAATTCTTTAGTGTTGCCAATGATAAAAATGGCATTAAGAATGCCATTAAAAAATTACAACCTCTTAAACCTCAAAGAGTATTAATAGAGTCTACAGGAAGACTTGAATTAGAGTTTGTTTGCGCCGCTGATAAAGCAGGATTACCTGTTGTTGTTTGCAACCCTTCACAGATAAGAAGCTTCGCTAAATCCACAGGGCGCCTCGCCAAAACTGACAAGCTAGATGCAATAGATATTGCACATTTTGGTGAGGCCATGAAGCCAAGGCTGTCGGTGCTAAAGCCAGAAAAGCTTAGAGAGATCAGTGACTTACTGGCGGTAAGAAGTCAGTGTTTAGAGATGAGTACAATGCAAAAGAATCGGCTTCAGAGAATGCCGAAATCAGTACACAAACCTATACGGACCATTCTAAACACCATCAAGAAAGAGCTACAAGGTATCGACAAGCAACTAGATAAACTGGTTAACAGTGTGTCTGAGTGGCGGCAAAGGCGCGACTTATTGTTGAGTGCTAAAGGGGTCGGAAATGTATTGGCTTATACGTTGATGAGTGAACTTCCCGAGCTAGGAAAATTGAACCGTAAAGAAATCGCTGCACTTGTCGGTATCGCCCCGATGAACCGTGATAGCGGCAGCTTCCAGGGAAAGAGATATATTCGGGGTGGAAGGCATCGTGTACGAACGGTTTTGTTTGTTTCCATCATGTCGGCCATACAGCATCATCCCAAACTAAAGCCGATGTACAAGCGATTAGTCGACGCTGGCAAACCTAAAAAGGTCGCTCTGGTTGCCTGCATGAGAAAGCAGATTACGATCCTGAATACAATGGTGAAAAACAACACCTACTGGGATGAAAGTATGGCTTAAAAACTTGACGAGCAACCATAGTCACTTGTTATAAGTGACGCTACCCAATAATTTCATTTTTAGCACCGACAATTTTGCGTGCAACCCTAAGACAATGCTCTTTGGTAGCACCCAAACCAATATTGCCCTCTATTGTTGCTACCAGTGACGAGGATATATGCTCGGCATCTTTACCCTCGACCGCAAGACGAAAAATATGTGGCAGATAACTCTGATACTCGTCGCGAGCTTCTGGCATGTCATTTACACCAATAGGGTCCCAATCACACCATAAAATTTCATCTATGGCTTTATAGAGTTCTAGTTCTTCTGGAGGTAATTTCTTGCCCATACTCTTACTTATAACGAAAATAGATATGCGGAACCGTTAAGAAAGTTGGCAGTGCCTTTGTGCAAGCAAAGGGAATGACAACTTTTAGGTTTCCGCATAATCGGGTTGTTATTTGTTGCTCGTGGCACTGTGTACAAATCCACTACAAATATCTTTCTTTTATTGTCTACCACGATTCGGAGAGAGAAACTAGCAGCACTAGGTTCGCGGCCTTGCTTCGAAGCGGCTGCGCCGTCCGCATTAACTTCGTTATGCGAGCGTCGCTGAAGCTTCGAAGCTTACATGAAGGTCGAACCGTTGGCTATGGGCTTTCCCGCCAATACTGTTTTTTTATACAGCAACCTAATAATTACCTGCTATTCTTTATTGAACCCCCGCAAAACTGGAGCGAGCGACCAATAACGCCGTGCTCAATTGCTGGCAAAAGTGGCGCGACTTTTGAATCAAAAGGCGTGACGCTTTTGACTGTCAACTGCAGCACTTGGTTATAACCTTTCCAGCACAACATCTGATTCAAAATCAGTATTATCACTGAGCCTTAGCAATAAATTGACCCCCTCAAATCTAAACTCTATTGAGGAGAACTCTTCGAAAGACCCTTTGCAAGTAATTGATAAAACTTTCTTATGCTTCAGGTCTAGCTCTTTAGCAAGATCTACATGCTCCAAATCATCCACGTCGCAAAATGCATCTTCTTCACTCCACTCTTCCCAAAACCCGAGCGCAGCATCAAGAAAAAAGCGCTGGTAGAGTTCAACTTCTTTTAACTTCAAAATGAGCATTAAAACATTGCTTTCACTCTCTTCCGTATAAATGACAATGAAATTCTCAACTGTCTTACTCGTTAGAGAGGCGCATTCAAAGCTATGATCGTTCGTAATTCTCTGACCGATTTCGATATCCTCAGAAAGTTATAACGCCCCGCACAGGGGCAGACAAATAAGCGCAGCGTTTTGGCTGTCCCAGCGACCAACGGGAGCGATTGCTGCGGATTGTTAAGTACTTTTAGCACGATCTACTCGCTTAATAAGATCATTCACTATTGGATTTTTAGTGAACATGTTAAAGCGCATGGGAGGATTAAATGCCAGCTCTTTGCCAATTGCTCCTTCTTTCCGCAAATGAAGTACAACCTTTTCTGGGGACTGCATTTGAGTATGACTAATATTGATGATGTCTTTTAAGTACACCCTTTGTTCTTTATCCCCTTTTCGGAACATTAACGAATCTCCTTCGTCGTAGACCTCATCAGCCAAGTCCCAAAGCGACTTCTTAAAGAATAAGAAACCAAACACCATCATAAAAGCAGGGACAACAACGAACATGAAAGACTCAGCCATTGCACCCGACAATGCCGCTGTAATGATAAAAAAAGCCAGAAATCCAAACCACACGGAGGGGAATAGCTTTTTAAAATAAAATGTCGAACCTGAAATTTTCTTCATATTCTTCCTGCACTTAACGCCGCCAACACGGGCCGAAATGGAGCAGCGAAGCTGCGGAATGTAGGTCCAGCCAGCCTTGCTGGCGAATGTGCTTGGCTTTGTATGGTTGTTCTTGCCCGATTCTGATGTTGAAAATCCTTTTCGTTAACGGGTAAATTGAGACCCACCTTCGGCGGCCACCGAAGGCCTTGTTTATCACAGTTCGCTGCTTGGCTGGTTCGTAAAAGACCGATAACAAGTATGAACGTGATAAGCACTCACTAGGCATAACTCGGATAGTCATGTGGGCCTCGAGCCCGAATAGCAAGGCGGAGATAGCTTATCTTATGGAACCTCAAGAGATCAATGTCGGTATCGATACCAGCAGTAAACAACTCGATATTTATGTGAGACCTACTGGCCAGTTCTTTAGTGTTGCCAATGATAAAAATGGCATTAAAGATGCCATTAAACAACTACAACCTCTTAAACCTCAAAGAGTATTAATAGAGTCTACGGGAAGGCTCGAGTTAGAGTTTGTTTGCGCCGCCGACAAAGCCGGATTACCTATTGTTGTTTGCAATCCTTCGCAGATAAGGAGCTTCGCTAAATCCGCGGGGCGCCTCGCCAAAACTGACAAGCTAGATGCAATGGATATTGCACATTTTGGTGAGGCCATGAAGCCAGGGCTGTCGGTGCTAAAACCAGAAAAGCTTAGGGAGATCAGTGACTTACTGGCGGTAAGAAGTCAGTGTTTAGAGATGAGTACAATGCAAAAGAATCGGCTTCAGAGAATGCCGAAATCAGTACACAAACCTATACAGACCATTCTAAACACCATCAAGAAAGAGCTACAAGGTATCGACAAGCAACTGGATAAACTGGTTAACAGTGTGTCTGAGTGGCGGCAAAGGCGTGACCTATTGTTGAGTGCCAAAGGGGTCGGAAATGTATTGGCCTATACGTTAATGAGTGAACTTCCTGAGCTAGGACAATTGAACCGTAAAGAAATCGCTGCACTTGTCGGTATCGCCCCGATGAACCGTGATAGCGGCAACTTCCAGGGCAAACGATATATTCGAGGTGGAAGGCATCGCGTACGCACGGTTCTTTTTGTTTCCATCATGTCGGCCATACAACATCATCCCAAACTAAAGCCCATGTATAAGCGATTAGTCGACGCTGGCAAACCTAAAAAGGTTGCTCTGGTTGCCTGCATGAGAAAGCAGATTACGATCCTGAATACAATGGTGAAAAACAACACCTACTGGGATGAAAGTATGGCTTAAAAACTTGACGAGTAACCATAGTCACTTGTTAAGCATTGGACTATCCATCGAAGCTCTCTAGTTTTTCAGAGCTTAGATCACATACCTCTTCATGGTATTGATAAGTAAACCATGACGAAAACAGCTCATATGTTATTTCTTTAGGCCAAAGCTTTTTATCTATATAGAGATAAGATAATTCGTGTTTCACGATCTTCTTATAATAATTCTCTAATGCTAAGCCGTGACAATTCTGATCTTCCTCTTCAATTAAGTATGCAGTTGGCCGATTATTGATCGTTTCAAGGGTCCATCTGTGAAGGTCAGGTTGAACCAACTTAACCCAAGACAGAAGCTCTTCGGTTGCATAGAGAGTAATCTGATGTCTATTTAAGTACTTCATATTGGATGCTTAACGCCCAGCACACGGGCGGCCGAAACAGAGCGAAGCGGCGTGTAGGCCGTCCAGCCTGGCGCTTTTTGCCGGGCGTTCGTGCTGCTGCTTGTATGGTTGTTCTTGCCTGATTCTGATGTTGAAAATCCTTTTCGCTAACGGGTAAATTGAGACCCACCTTCGGCGGCCACCGAAGGCCTTGTTTGTCACAGTTCGTTGCTGCGCCGGTTTATAAAGACCGTTAACAAGTAGGAACGTGACAGACACTCACTAGGCATAACTCGAATAGTCATGTGGGCCTCGAGCCCGAATAGCAAGGCGGAGATAGCTTATCTTATGGAACCTAAAGAGATCAATGTCGGTATCGATACCAGCAGTAAACAACTCGATATTTATGTGAGACCTACTGGCCAGTTTTTTAGTGTTGCCAATGATAAAAACGGCATTAAGGATGCCATTAAACAACTACAACCTCTTAAACCTCAAAGAGTATTAATAGAGTCTACAGGAAGACTCGAATTAGAGTTTGTTTGCGCCGCCGACAAAGCAGGATTACCTGTTGTTGTTTGCAACCCTTCACAGATAAGAAGCTTCGCTAAATCCGCAGGGCGCCTCGCCAAAACTGACAAGCTAGATGCAATGGATATTGCACATTTTGGTGAGGCCATGAAGCCAAGACTATCGGAGCTAAAGCCAGAAAAACTCAGGAATATCAGTGACTTACTGGTAGTACGAAGTCAGTGTTTAGAAATGAGTACAATGCAAAAGAATCGGCTTCAGAGAATGCCGAAATCAGTACACAAACCTATACGGACCATTCTAAACACCATCAAGAAAGAGTTACAAAGTATCGACAAACAACTAGATAAACTGGTTAACAGTGTGCCTGAGTGGCGGCAAAGGCGAGACCTATTGTTAAGCGCTAAAGGAGTCGGAAATGTATTGGCTTATACGCTGATGAGTGAACTTCCCGAGCTAGGAAAATTGAACCGTAAAGAAATCGCTGCACTTGTCGGTATCGCCCCGATGAACCGTGATAGCGGCAGCTTCCAGGGAAAGAGATATATTCGGGGTGGAAGGCATCGTGTACGAACGGTTTTGTTTGTTTCCATCATGTCGGCCATACAGCATCATCCCAAACTAAAGCCGATGTACAAGCGATTAGTCGACGCTGGCAAACCTAAAAAGGTCGCTCTGATTGCCTGCATGAGAAAGCAGATTACGATACTGAATACGATGGTGAAAAATAACACCTACTGGGATGAAAGTATGGCTTAATAACTTGACGAGCAACCATAGTCACTTGTTAGAGTTTGTGGCACTCATGTTAATTTTTAAATGACAATATTTTGAGACCAAGACAAACCAGCGCTCCAATTAACACGCCTTGCCCAGCAGCTATGATCGGAACTAATGGTACGGCTAAAAGCATATTACCAGGGGCGTCAGGTTGTACCAAAGCAGCAATTAAGAACAGCGGCGTAAAGATAACGGAAACACCCGTAGTCCAACCTTTCCATATTTGTGTGAACATTAATTACACTCGGTTTTATTGGTAGCTCTAACGCCCAAAGCTGCGGGTGCGAAGCATCCGTAGCCTTTGTTTGTTAAATTTAGTTCTCCATACCACCAGAAACATACTCCCGCAGGGCTTCAATCCCAACCCTAAACGGATGATTCTCATCTAATGGTTTAGGTTTTTTTGAGTAGTCTGAATAATTTAAAGCCCTCATTTTTCTCTGCATCCATCCCTCGTTTGTGGTGGGACAGTATGCCGCTGTACGTAACATCGTTTGAAAAATGTATTGACTGGGGATCAAATCAATTACTTCAGAAATATTCTTTGACGTTATGTGTTCTAGAAATCGATCACATGCCTCTCCGTTGGGTATTTCACCGGAGTTATAGGCCTCTAATACTTCTTCATATGTACGATAATTATCCATGGTTTTGCAATTTAACGCCCGCATTTGCGGCTGGTTTGGAGCGCAGCGGAAAACCAGTCCGACAACATGCGCTTGTTAGGTGGGTTACGCAATGTGATAAACCTCTTCTGGAAAGAGCTCGCCATTCTCAGCGCTTTTACGTATTTTGGAAAGAAGCGTAAAAATAACATGCTCTTCCGGACGGTTGCTAAAAAGCTTTACATCACCAGCCTTAGCCAAAATTTCATATTCTCGCTCTTGCTCGCCCACAAGGCTTGATGGTTTAACCTTAAATAAACCAACTGCCGACTCGTAAGATAGGTAATCAGGGTAATACTCGTAAGTCGCCCACTCACCATCTATAGAAACGAGTTTTCCTTTGTGATGATACGCTGACATTCTTTACACCTAACGTCTGGCTCAGCGGCGAGTTAAACTGGCGGGCCTTTTGGTACAAAAGGCGTGACAGTTTGACGAGTCCGATGCAGCCATTTGTTACACCTTGCCTACGATAAGTTTTGATCTACAAACATCATCGCGAAATGCTCAGCTTGTAGATCAGTGCTATTTTGTTTAGCAATCTCTTTGTTTCTATGCCACATATCACTTATCAGAGATTGCATATTATCGGGAAGCTCCATGACGCTCTGGATGATTTCCTTCCAGCTTCCTTCGATTCCATAGGTTTGAGACAGCTTTGGTGCCATTTGCTGTAATAGAGCTTCATCCTTTGCATCTAGAGAACCGATCGCATCTAAAACGTAAAGTTCTAACAATCTAAGTAGTGGCTTTCCTTCGTATCTCTCACTCATTCTCGATTCCTATTGAGGGTGTAACGCTCGGCTCTGGGGCTGCATGGAGCGCAGCGTAATGCAGTCCCTAGCAGCCGCTTGTTAAGGCCGACTCTAGGCTCATAGGTGAACCGGAGAATAGGCCATTTATTTTAACAATATATTGTTGGTGCCAATCTCTTATGGCGCCCCATTCTTTGGGACTTCCCGACCACCAACTAAACGTTGACTCAGATAGAAAGTCTTTGACAGACACGCCAGACCTAACACCATCAATACCAACTAAATCTCCAGGAATTAATGGGGAAACACTTACCTCTGAGAAGCTCTCGATAAGTTCTTCGAAAACACTGCTCTCAACTTTTACCTCTGCACAGTATGTTTGAGGATCACCAGAGGGCACTGTTTTGTACTGATCCCAGATCACCCGTCGGGCGTAAAACTCTTCTTTTTCCTTTGCCACCATAAATGAAATGAAAGGATCAAAGGAAGAGTAGCTCCAAATTCTGATACTTTTAAAAAGCACCTTACGTTCAATCATTGATGGATACTCAAATGGATTTTCGAGTAATTCATATGCTCTTTTGTCTTGTTCGATACCCATACTTAGTGAGCCTTAACGACCGCCGCAAAGGCCGACCGAAAGGGAGGTCCAGCACCATGAAATGGTGCGATTTTGCCGGCGCTTGTTAGGCATTTTTAATCTCCAAACTCGGAAGCTTTACTTTTGGTATCGGCTGACCCGGCCTCCAATCAGGAGGTAATCTCGGGCCTCTGAGCTGGAACGGTTCTTTTGGAAAGGTGCTTTCTATAAATCGCTTATTTGTAATATTTTCACTAGGACACACTTCGATGACTAAATGCGTAGCTGTTACTGC
This sequence comes from Microbulbifer maximicatervae (SeqCode), assembly GCF_056231245.1. Classification (NCBI taxonomy): domain Bacteria; kingdom Pseudomonadati; phylum Pseudomonadota; class Gammaproteobacteria; order Cellvibrionales; family Microbulbiferaceae; genus Microbulbifer; species Microbulbifer maximicatervae (SeqCode). Next base: position 1,130,058 of record NZ_CP174334.1, on the reverse strand, counting down.
AAAAGGAGAAATATGTATCCACTCTGGGTACCAACCTTTTTCATTTAGAAGTGTATCAATCACTTTCTCAGACTCTACAAACAATCTAGTATTAGGCAGCTTAACTTTACCTAGCCCAGGCTCCCACTCCTGATCATCAATATCAAAAACGCGATAAAACAAAAGCTTATCTGGAAGTGGACCGATGCACGACTCTTCATTACATCTTTTTACGCAGCGGGTGACCTCTTCTAGAAACATTTCTAGAAAAGCTTCCTTCGTAAACGTTTCTTCAATTAGTTTCATAGCTTTACGCCTAACAGTTAATTCAAAAGAAGCGTCTTTATATCACCCTTCTATATAATTCTACTCACTTCTTTCAAGATAACCTCAAAAACCCAATAATATCAAAAAGTTAAGAAATTTGGCATATTTCTCAACAGGTAGATATATAGCAGGCGCTATATATCTACCTGCTTTTTCTGCTCTTTATAACATTACCGACCCTATAAAAATCAAAGAGATAGATCGCCACCCCCCAGAAATAGGAGAAGCTTCTCTTGAATTCTGATATTGACAGCAGGACAAAAGAGTAAATACTGTATATAAAAACAGTCTAAGAGCAATATCATGGACGACATTCGCCACAAAATCCCAGGTAAGCCTGAACGATTTATGGACAATCTGCGATTTCACATTCGAAAGCAGGGACTATCGTACCGAACAGAGCAAACTTACACCCATTGGGTTAAACGTTTCATTCATTTCAATAAAAAGAAGCACCCTGACGATATGGGAGCTGTTGAGATTGAGACGTTTCTCTCTCACCTTGCAGTTCAGGGTCTTTGCTCCGCAAATACACAGAGAATAGCTCTGAACGCTTTGATATATCTGTACAAGAGATTCTTAGGTAGGGATATTCAGGCTCTGGACTTTAAACTGGCAAAACAACAAAAGTACTTGCCCGTGGTTTATAGCCGTAGAGAAATATCAGCAATTTTGGATCACCTTGAAGGCACCTACAGATTACAGGTTGAGCTAATGTACGGTAGTGGCCTTCGCAGCGCCGAACTGCTTTCTTTGCGTATAAAGGATATAGACTTCGACAGCAATAATATTTTTGTTCGAGGTGGTAAGGGGGATAAGGATCGCACTACGATATTACCTAACGGGTTAATTGTGCAGCTACATAGGCAGGTAGAGACTGTTTCCCTATTACACCAACAAGATATTTTGGCTGGTTTTGGTTCGGTTTATTTACCTAACGCTTTGGAAAGAAAGTATCCAAGTGCAAGCCGACAACTGGCTTGGCAATACCTTTTCCCTTCCAGCACCATCGGCCAATGTCCTCGCTCCGGTGAAAACAGAAGGCACCATATGCACGCGTCAACTTTAGCGCGCCAGGTTCGTATAGCTGTCAAGCTAGCGGGAGTCAACAAGCCGGCTCGTTGCCATGCATTTCGCCATAGCTTTGCGACTCACTTGCTCGAAGCAGGTTATGACTTGCGTACGATTCAGGAGTTGCTAGGGCATTCGGATGTTAGTACTACTGAAATTTATACCCATGTCGTAAATCGGGGAAATAAAGGCGTTTTAAGCCCCTCAGATCGACTGCGCAACATTAATAAAATTGAGGAGGATGGAGCTAACTATTTTGTTGGGAGTAAAGTTGGGGAAGTACAGGGGCTTAGCTTATTGGCTGCATCTTAGTAGTGCGGAGACCGGATACCGGCTCCCGCCGGTATCTAATAGAAAAAAGCCGATCGAATTATCCCGGTGTTACATCGCCATTCTGCGCGCGATGGCGCAGTGCGTGATCGATCAGAACCAGGGCCATCATGGCCTCTGCGATAGGCGTTGCTCGAATACCAACACAGGGGTCGTGGCGGCCTTTGGTAACGACTTCAATGGGATTGCCGGAGCGGTCAACGCTGCGGCCGGGAATACGCAGACTGGAAGTCGGCTTCAGGGCGATATGAGCAATGATATCCTGGCCACTGGAAATACCACCCAACACACCACCGGCATTATTCGACAGGAACCCCTCTTCTGGAGTGATCTCATCTCGGTGCTCAGTGCCCTTTTGCTCCACGCTGTCAAAGCCAGCTCCAATTTCCACGCCTTTTACCGCGTTAATGCTCATTAAGCCGTGGGCCAGATCTGCATCCAGGCGATCAAAAATAGGTTCACCCAGTCCGGCTGGGACGCCGCTGGCGTGTACTGAGATACGCGCACCAATGGAGTTCCCCTCTTTGATCAGCTCCTGCATATAGGTCTCCATTTCGGGGACCCGATCAGCATCCGGGCAAAAGAAGGGGTTTTGCTCTACTTGGCCCCAATCCAGCTTTTGTACTTTGATCGGGCCCAATTGCGAGAGATAACCGCGCACTTCAATGCCATATTTTTGTTTTAGCCATTTTTTGGCGATGGCCCCAGCGGCAACCCGCATGGCAGTTTCACGGGCGGAGGATCGACCACCCCCACGGTAGTCGCGAATGCCGTATTTTTGCCAATAGGTGAAATCGGCATGGGCTGGCCTTACCTGTTCAGCGATATTGCTGTAGTCCTTGGAGCGCTGGTCGGTATTTTCAATCAACAGACCAATAGGCGTGCCGGTGGTTTTTCCCTCGAAAACACCGGAAAGGATTTTTACCTGGTCGGGCTCGCGGCGCTGGGTGGTATAGCGGGAAGTGCCCGGCTTGCGGCGGTCCAGCTCTCGCTGAATTTCTTCTTCACTAATCTCCAGACCCGGAGGGCATCCATCGACGATACAGCCGAGCGCGGGGCCGTGGCTTTCGCCAAAGGTGGTGACACAAAACAGCTTGCCAAAGGTATTGCCCGACATAGACGACTTTTCCAGCTAGTAGGTGGTAAAACAGGATGGCCCACAATAGGGGCGCGCATTATAAATGATCTGCCCGCCCCAGTGCGCAGACTGGGGCAAAAAGCACAAGTGTCCGCAGAACCGGGCTTGTGCCCATAACCCGGCAACCGAGATTGCCGGGGAGGCAAAAGGAATTATTCCTTTTCGAAGTAGGGTTGATAGGCGAGCAGCTCTTCCCGGCTGATGGCAAAAACACCGTGGCCACCATCCTCAAACTCGGGCCACATAAACGGCACCTCCGGGAAGGCTTTTTCCAGGGCTTCCCAGCTATTGCCCACTTCGCAGATCAACAGGCCATCGGGCTGTAAGTGGTTGGCAGCCTCGCGCAGCAAGCGACGGGTAAAATCGAGACCGTCATCGCCAGAGCCCAGGGCTATATCCGGCTCAGCGTGGTATTCCTTGGGCATTTCAGCTAAATCGCGGGCATCGACATAGGGCGGGTTGCACACGATCAACTCGTAACTCATACCGTGCAGGCCGGAAAATAGGTCCGACTGCACTGCACGCACGCGTTCGTTCAACTCGTGACGATTGATATTGATCTGTGCAACTTCGATCGCGTCCTCGGAAATATCGCTCACATCGACACGCGCTTCCGGGAAGGCCTCAGCACAGGCGATACCGATACAACCGCTACCACAGCAGAGATCCAGAATCGCCAGGGGCTCAACATTGAGCCAGGGTTGGAAGTTGTGGCGGATCATCTCGCCAATCGGTGAACGGGGTACCAGTACCCGCTCGTCCACATAAAATGTCATATCGCAGAAATGCGCTTCCTTAGTCAGGTAGGCCGCCGGTACCCGCTCGCTAAAGCGCCGCTCCAGGATAGTGAGTACGTCGCGGCGCTCCTCCATGGTCAAACGGGCCTGGAGTATCTCCGGCTTACTGTAAGGGGGGAGATGCAGGGCGTGGGTTACCAGTAAAACGGCCTCGTCCCAGGCGTTGTCGGTGCCATGGCCGTAGTAGAGGTCGGCCTCATTGAATCGGCTGGTCCCCCAGCGGATATAGTCCAAAACCGTGGTCAGTTCGTGGAGGCTTGTTTCACGCCTTTCTATCATCAATCTATCCTTAAGTGCTTTGTATCTCGTCGGGGCCCACTGTCACCTGCGGGTGCCCTCTGTTGTTGCTTCAGAGGGGCCAATCAATGCCCGGGGAGTGTAGTTTGCTCACACCAAATAAGCGACGAGTAAGGTTAAGTGGCCATTTTACAGCTGCTACCTAAAGGCCCTAAGCCATTTTTCCGCCCAACTTCCTCCGCCCTGCTAACAAAATAGCCTTCGTCAGTGGTCGTCAAATAACAGCTAACAAGCTCCTCGGGCCGCGTGGATCTTTACTCTCGGGTTACAAACGCTTAGGGTAGCGCACCCGCCCTTCGGGCTGAGATGTTGGAAAGAGCAGCATGAACGAACATTACGCGCGAATTATTGAAGCAATCGGCGAAGATCCGCAACGCCCTGGGCTCAAAGACACCCCGGAGCGCGCCGCCAAAGCCATGGAATACCTGACCCGCGGCTATAAACAGACCGTGGAAGATGTAGTCAACGACGCGCTCTTCCCGTCCGACTGCAGCGAAATGGTGTTGGTTAAGGATATCGAACTCTACTCCCTGTGTGAGCACCACCTGCTGCCGTTTATCGGCCGCGCCCACGTAGCCTATATTCCCAATGGCAAGGTCGTTGGCCTGTCCAAGGTAGCACGCATTGTGGATATGTTTGCGCGCCGCCTGCAGATCCAGGAGCAGCTGACCGTAGAGATCGCCGAGACCCTGCAAAACGTTACCGGTGCTGCCGGTGTCGGCGTGATCATCGAAGCCAAGCATATGTGCATGATGATGCGCGGTGTGGAAAAACAGAACTCTGTGATGAAGACTTCGGCTATGCTCGGTACTTTCCGCAGCAACCAGGCCACCCGCAACGAGTTCCTCTCCCTGCTGCGCCAGTAAACGCCACAGGTACCCAGCGGCCGCCAGGGCCGCTTTGACCGAGGAGTGACCGCTATGCCTCACCTGATCATAGAGTATGCGAAAAATCTGGAAGAGAAGATTTCTGTCGCTGCACTGGTCAGCTCGGCTCAGGAGGCGATGCACCGTTCCGGTTTGTTCGCCTCCCACAATATCAAGACCCGCGCCAAGTCCTACGACCAATTTATCGCTGGGGACAATGGCAACAGCTTTATCCACGCAGAGATCCGTTTGCTTGAGGGGCGCTCTACGCGGGAAAGGGAAGCATTGAGCTCGGCGGTTTTTAACAGCCTGTGCCAATTTGCCGAGGGAGTTCCCGCAGTCTCCGTAGAGGTGCGGGAGATGGATGCCAGCTGCTATTCCAAGCGGGTTCCCTTCTAAGCGGTCTCACCGCGCAAGAAAGGCCCAAACCACTCTGCAATCGCCCGGGCACCACTCTCCTCCAGGTGTAAGTGGTGGCTTCCGGGAATCTCACGCGCCTCAATACCCGGAAACTCTTGCAGTACAGGGCGCAGGCGCTTGAGCATATCTGCGATACCGTCTTCAGCGAGAACCAACTGCACCGGCATCTTCAATCGGGATAAGTAAGCTTTAATCTGTGGCTCATTGAGCTTGGCCGTGGAAGCCGCCATCAGCCGGGGATCATTACTCCACATATAGCCACCCTCCACTTCCCGGGTGCCCCGCTCGGTCAATACCTGCGCAGCCCACTCAGTTAGCGGAAACATGCCATTTTTGCGCGCTTCGACCGCCTCTTCGAAGGTACCGTAAACCCGCAGCTTGCGCGTGCCGTAACGGGCTCTCTGGGCAATGGCCTTGGCCAGGTTCTCCGGAGCTTTTTCATCTTCGGTGGAGGGAGGTACCAGGCCATCGATCAGTGCCAGGCGCTTTACCCGATCGGGAAAAGCACCAGCGGTTATCACCCCAGCGATAGCACCTCGGGAGTGCGCCACAATGGAGAACTTGCGCCAGCCGAGCGCGTGCACCGCCCCCAAAATATCTTCCGCCTCTTCCCAGATGTTGTAGTTGGCATCGAGTGAGCGGTGATAGCTGCGTCCGTGGCCCGACATATCTATCGCTACCAGGTTAATTCCGCTCAGCAGGGGAGCCAGCCGACTGAAGGTGGCACAGTTATCCAACCAGCCGTGAAGAGCAATTACCGGCTCTCCCTCCGGGTCGCCCCACTGACGTGCAGCAATCGACTTGTGATCAAACTCAAGGGTGATTTCACGGGGAGTGATTTGATTTATCGCCAAAGTGATATCCACCGGATAGTGACTAAAACAGGTGGTGAAATGGTGCGGCCCACCAACAACATCCGCAATGACAGTTGTGATCAGCGCAATAGGGATTTACTGGCAGACACGACCGGAAAAATTACTCTGCGTGCTGCAACCACTCCAGGTCAGCGCAGCCATTAGCCCATACATCCGCACTGACACAGGCGAGGCTGGAAGTGCCCATCGGGTGTTCATTAACGCTGCCACAGAGGCCATTGAGCAGGCTGCCCACCAAAGGCTGGTGGCTAACCAGCAGAAGCGGAAAGGTATCCTGGGTTTGCAAATGGTCGAGCAGTTGCTGTGGGTGGGTATTGCCGATCAGCAGCGGTTCGGTAATAACGGGCAATCCCAGTTGAGCAGCAGCAATCTCAGCGGTTTCCTGGGTGCGTACAAATGGGCTGGCCCAAATTGCCTTTACCGCCGCCAGTTCCTCGGCGCGCTTTTTACAAACCTGTGCAACCTGCCTGCGCCCGCGCTCTGTCAGGGCTCTCTCTGCATCATTGGCGAGCATGGGCTCGGCTTTACCGTGACGCAAAATAAACAGCTGCATGGGGCTTCCTCAAGGGTAGGTTGTGACTTTGTTGATATCTGCGGGAATATTCGTAGGGAGGGCAGCGGATATTTATCCGGTGCCCACGGATAAGGCACCGGATAAATTAGCGATAGGAAAAGCGATCAGTTCTTGTCGACAGGTTTGTCGGCGTCGTCGGCACTTTCCTCAACCAGCTCGGGCTTTTCGCTGCTCTCAGGCTCGGAGCTACCCAGGATAATGGCATCCTCGGCTTCGTCTTCAGCCTTTTCCTTTTCACGCTTTACTTCCGTAGAAACCACTTCTGCAGAAACATCTTCGGCGCCCTCGTAACCGGACAAATCCTCTACTTCAGATTCAGGCCACTCGGCAAACGGGAAAGGTTTTTCGTCGGAGTTGTAGATCAGGAACTGGATCGCCTGGTAAACATAGGAGGCGAGCTGATCGCCAAAGCGACGCAGATTATCGTTGGATTTCCCGCTGATAATCGAAAACAGGAATTGCAGTATCACTACCGCCATCAGTAACCACGCGGCAACCTGAAGGCACACTGCAAACAGCACCATATAGATAAGGCGCACCCACTGGTTGCCGGAAGTAAGATTGCGCTTTAGATCGTCATTTTTCATATGAGGCTTCCATTTAAGGCTTGGCCGAGTAGGCCACATCAAAAGTTTGTGCGCCCGACATCAAATTGCGAATCACCTCAGGAATCGGCCGCTGTTCAAATAATATGGCGTGAATCGCGGAAACCAAGGGCATGTAGACACCCATTTCGTCAGCTTTCTGTTTAATCAGACGAACCGTATTCACACCTTCGGCCACCTGACCGATTTCTGCGACAGCCTGATCGAGCGGCTTGCCTTTACCGACCATATACCCCACCCGGTAATTTCGGCTGAGGTCTGAGGAACAGGTCAAAATCAAGTCGCCAACACCGGCAAGACCAATAAACGTCATGGGATCAGCACCCATCGCTTCGGCAAAACGCATCATTTCTGCCAGAGAGCGGGTGATCAATAAACTGATGGTATTTTGCCCGCGCTCCAGCGCCGCAGCCATACCAGTGATGATCGCGTAGATATTTTTTAGCGCACCGGCAAGCTCTACTCCAAACACATCGCTACTGGAATAAACCCGGAAAGTCTCCGAGTGCAGTGCCGATTGAATCGCTTTACAAAGTGCCTCGTCTTCACTGGCCACCACCGTTGCAGTGTAGTGCCCCGCAACAATTTCTTTTGCAAAATTTGGTCCGCTCAAGACCCCGACACGCATGTCGGTGGTTTCCTCGCGCAGGATATCGCTCATTAAGTGGAAGTTGTCATGCTCGATTCCCTTAGTGGTGGAGATCAGCATGGTGCCCGGCGCCAACAACGGGGCTACTTTTTTTACCACCTCGCGAAAGGACTTACTGGGTATCGCAACAAAAACGATACTGCAACCATCGACCGCTTGCTCCAGGTCGCTGGTAAGTTGTAATTCCGGGTGCAGCGGCACGCCGGGCAGGTATTTATGGTTTTCTCGAGTGTCGCGACACTCAGCCGCCGTCTCCGCATTGCGCATCCACTGGCGGGTGTCGTGGCCGTTGCCCGCCACAATGTTAGCAATCGCGGTTCCGAAACTGCCGCCGCCCAATACGGCAATAGCGAGGGGGTTGGAAGTTTCTTTTTGCATTGTCACACCGATAAAGCTTCTTATAAGACTTGCGGATTATAGAGGCATGACCCGCTGAGCCCAATGGGGTCAATTTGTTTTAAACTTCTGCCAATTGTGCGAAACGGCACAGTAAATAGCAAAAACGGCCCTCTGCCTTGACCAACCGATAAAACACCGTTCGATCCGGCAGGGGCCGCTTCTGGGACCAGCAAAGTCTAAAACAACTCCGCTGGCCATCGCTTAGCACCAATCAATAGCGCTGACTTAGCCGTGCATTTCCAGCAGCAGCGTGTTCAAACGGCGCACATAATCCGCCGGATCTGCCAACTGGTTACCGGCAGCCAGATTAGCCTGGTCCATCAGGATATTGGTGAGGTCCGCAAAACGATCTTCATCCGCCTCCTGGTCCAGACGCTTTACCAGTGGGTGGGACGGATTGATTTCAAAGATCGGCTTGGCATCTGGCAGGGCCTGGCCGGCCTGTTCCAGGATGCGGCGCATTTGCGGGCCCATATCCTGTTCGCTCACCACCAGACACGCTGGGGAGTCCACCAGGCGAGTGGTTGCGCGTACGGATTCAACGCGACCTTCCAGAACTTCCTGTACCCGCTCAACCAGGGCACCGGACTCCTGCTCAACTTTTTCGCGCTCAGCCTTGTCCTCATCGCTCTCGGCTTCACCCAGATCCAGCGCACCTTTGGCCACGTCTTGGAACTGCTTGCCGTCGAACTCGTTCATATGGCCCACGAACCACTCGTCCACCTGATCGGTGAGCAGCAGCACTTCGATACCCTTCTTGCGGAATACTTCCAGGTAGGGGCTGGACTTGGCCGTAGCGAAGTTGTCGGCACACACGTAGTAGATCGCCTTTTGGCCATCCTTCATGCGACCCACATAGTCTTCCAGGGATTGATCCTGCTTCTCGGTATCGGTATGGGTGCTGGCGAAGCGCAGCAGCTTGGCAATTTTCTCTTTGTTGGAGAAATCTTCAGCCGGACCTTCTTTCAATACATTGCCGAACAGATCCCAGAACTTCTGGTATTCATCGCCATCTTTCTTCGCCAATTTATCCAGCATATCCAGAACACGCTTGGTCAGTGCGCTCTTGATTGCATCAGTATTGCGATCTTTTTGCAGGATTTCACGGGATACGTTCAGCGGCAGATCGTTGGAGTCCAGAACACCTTTCACGAAACGCAAGTACAGCGGCAGGAACTGCTCCGCATCGTCCATGATAAAAGTGCGCTGCACATACAGCTTGAGGCCGCGAGCGGCATCGCGCTGGTACAGATCAAACGGTGCGCGCGCTGGGATGTAAAGCAGGCTGGTGTAATCCTGTTTGCCCTCTACGCGGTTGTGGCTCCAGGTTAAGGGATCGTCGAAATCGTGGGAGATATGCTTGTAGAACTCCTTGTACTCCTCAGATTTCACATCGGAGCGGGGACGAGTCCACAGGGCCTGGGCAGCGTTTACTGCTTCAAACTCAGGCGCCTTCTCTTCTTTCGGCTCTTCGCCCTCTTCCGCCGCCGGCATTTCCTCTTTCAACATCTCCACCGGAATGGCGATGTGATCGGAGTACTTTTTAATGATGGAGCGCAGGCGCCAGTTATCGGCAAACTCTTTCGCTTCTTCTTTCAGGTGCAGAACCACCCGGGTGCCACGCTGGGGCCATTCAACAGTCTCTACGGAGTATTCCGCTTCACCGTGACACTCCCAGTGCACACCCTGGTCGGAATTCAAACCGGCGCGACGAGTGAATACGTCCACTTTGTCAGCGACGATAAAGGCGGAGTAAAAGCCCACACCGAACTGGCCGATCAGGTGCGCATCTTTTTTCTGGTCTCCGGTCAGCTGCTGCATAAACGCAGAGGTGCCGGAGCGGGCGATAGTACCGAGGTTTTCGATAACTTCATCGCGGCTCATACCAATACCGTTATCGGTAATGGTGAGCGTTCCCTCTTCCTTGTCAAACTCGATGCGAATGCGCAGGTCTGCATCTTCGCCCAGTAATTCGGGCTTGGACAACGATTCAAAACGCAGCTTGTCGGCGGCATCAGAAGCGTTGGATACCAGCTCGCGCAGGAAAATCTCCTTGTTGGAGTAGAGCGAGTGGATCATCAGGTGCAGTAGCTGCTTGGCTTCCGTCTGGAATCCATGGCTCTCTTTTTGGGCCTCAACGGTCATCTATTCGGTCTCCCCGTAAACGTCAATCGGAACAGGGAGCAAATATTGGGATCAGCCAGCAGGTTTCAAGGGGGGACTTCACACTTGCCAGTGGAGATCAGCGATCTCCACTGGTTTGAGCAGTAGCGAGGTTACCTTTACCGGTAATATCGATCACGAAATTGGCAGTGAGATCTGAGATCACACGGGACTCCGCATTCATCAGGATGGCGATACCCACTTTCAACTTTTCCGAATAGGCCACCGCTGCACGGAAGCCCGCAACCCAACCGCCGTGGTAAATAATACGATCGTCACCAATGGTATAGAGGCGCCAGCCCAGACCATAGCCCGCGTGAGACAGGTAATCTCTCCAGATACGATGGCGCATATGGCGCTGCGTAGCGACTCGCTCAGTAGTCATATCGGCGATCACTTCCGGTGACAGCACCTTCGGGTAGTAGCCCATCTGCGCTTTCAACCACTGGGCCATATCGGAAATACTGGCATTCACTCCCGCCGCCGGTGCAGCAAAGTAGTATTCCTTCTCCACTTTTACCGGGCGCCAGCCGCTGCCTGTCTGAATATGGGGTGCCGCACGGTTGTCGGAGGCCATAAAGCTCTCCCAGCCGACCGATGCGTTCTGCATTTTCAGCGGGACAAAAATCCGCTTTTTCAGCTGGCTGGCAAAGGAGACCCCGGTCGCCTCAAAAATCACATCTTCAATAAGACTGAACAACACATTCTGGTAGCCGTAGCATTTTCCCGGCGTGCAGCGCGGATCGATATTGGCAAACTTGGGCAATATCTTGCTGAGAGGCTTGTTGTCCTCAAGGTAGTTGTCGTAGGCGTTGGGGGTCAGACCCGAGGAATGGCTGAGCAAGTGTTCCACCTGAAGCTGGCGAGACAGCGAAGGCGTCTTAAAGCTCAGGTCCGGCACATAGTTGACCACCTTGTCATCCCATTTGAAGCGATCTTCATGCTCCAACATAGTGGCCATACTGGCAGCGAAGGTCTTGGATACCGAGGCCAGACGGAACACCGTGTCCTGATCCACCTTGCCGGATTTACCCCTGACCCTAACGCCATAGGTGTCCATCGCGACCACCCGGTTGCCATCCACGATGACATAGGCGCCGCCGGGTATAGATTTACCCGCCATCATCTGTTTGAAGTATCGGCCAAACTGTTTGGCCCTGTCGTCTATATCAGCCGCTTGCGCAGGCAGGGACAGACTCCCCAGAATCACCAGGAAGAGAAAAAAACGTGCCATAGAGGCGCGCATGACGTAGACGATATTTGAAAGAATTGCAGGTCTCATAAGCAAATCGAGCCGCCAAAGCAATCCGGTAGTTGCAGATAAGACTAGCAGCCAGCGGGCAAAAACTCTATTTAGGCGCCACGCAGGACTGACTGCTGAATTCTAGTCTGCACTTTTCTCCGGCGCGGGGACGGCCATGCCAATCAGCGCAGGTCAGCGCAACAAGGCTTGTACAAACAAAAAAACCGCCTTGCGGCGGTTCTTCTTTTTGGGGTCCGGAGACCCCAGTGCAAAAAGCGTCTTACAGCTTCTCAGCGTTCTCGCTCAGGTAAGCCGCTACACCTTCCGGAGAAGCGTTCATACCTTTGTCGCCTTCCTGCCAGCCGGCGGGGCAAACTTCACCGTGCTCCTGGTGGAACGCCAGAGCGTCAACCATGCGCAGCATTTCGTCAACGTTACGGCCCAGCGGCAGATCGTTAACTACCTGGTGACGTACATTGCCTTCTTCGTCGATCAGGAAGGAACCGCGGAAAGCAACACCAGCGTCAGCTTCTACGTCGTACGCCTGGCAGATTTCGTGCTTAACGTCTGCAACCAGGGTGTACTTAACCGGGCCGATACCACCGTCGTTGACGGAGGTGTTACGCCATGCGTTGTGAGAGAACTGGGAATCGATGGATACACCGATTACCTCAACACCGCGCTTTTCAAACTCAGCGAAACGGTGGTCGAAAGCGATCAGCTCAGAAGGACATACGAAGGTGAAGTCCAGCGGGTAGAAGAAAACTACAGCCTTCTTACCTTTGATTGCTTCTTTCAGGTTAAAAGTATCGACGATCTCGCCGTTACCCAATACCGCTGCAGCGGTGAAATCCGGAGCCGGCTTGCCTACCAGAACTGCCATGAAAACCTCCTCAATCCAATGATGGGTTGTTGATGATACGTAGAGTGTTCAATTTATGAGCAACAGCTATAAATCGAATGGGAATTAATAGTGGGCCGCTATGATACACACCCACTTATTTCAGGCCCATAAATTTTTTAAATCAGGCTGATAGCAGAACGGCTATGCGTGAACTAACACCCAAAATAGGATGACCTACCCGCAAAAATGTACAAATAGCAAACAAAGAGGGCGAAATGCGACCATTCCGGAATCTTATTGACACTCATTCTCAATTGCAATAGGATTCCTACCTGACTACTATTGAGTAAGAGTTGAACAGAGCCACCGCCATGTATGTATGTATTTGTAAGGGCATAACTGACCGCCAGATTAAAGAGGCGATCTATGATGGCTCCACTTCGGTGAAGGCGTTGAGGCGCCAGCTGGGCGTTTCTTCTCAATGTGGACGCTGTGCCGAGCAGACCAAGGAGATCATCGATGAGACCATGAGCGGTGGGATGGTATCCTCTGCCAACAACGGCCTCTTCTACTCCGCCAGCTGATTTTGGCTTTTGACCTGCGATCGTGTCCCTGGCGATCGCCTCCCCTCTTCTTATATCTCAGCTTCCACTCAACACCTGCTAGTTGAGTCAGGCTCTTCCCTTTAACGGCTTAGCGCGGTTCAACTGAAATTCAAAAATGGTGCCTCAGTTTTCCCTGCTACACACAAAAACGATTGTATTTAGATATAGCAATATTCCTGATCCATACATTTTTGTACCGCCCACTGACAACAACAAGTGCAGTGAACTGAACCAGAAATATGTATTTGTAAGTTCTTAGCAGACCGCCAGACCAAAGAGATAATCTATGGTGGTGCTATCTCAGTAAGGGCCTTGGGGCACCAGTTGGCGGTCTCATCCCTGTGCGGGAGGCCGAATAAACGAATGAGCTTATCGAATAGACCATGAGCGGGAGTATGGTCTACTCAGCTAACTACCGCCGATTCTACTTCACAAGCTGACCCCGAATCCCGGCTACCACAATCTATAACCACTAAGTTACCTTCCCGAATGCTCCCTCTAAAGCTCATAGACTAAGCTGATAGCACGCTGGCGTGCCTTTCTCCATCTATGAAGCAGTATCTTATACACCTCTATGAACGCCTCCACTCCAGTTTCTGGAGCGTCCCGCTGATTATGATCCTAGCGGCGCTAGCGCTCTGCGCCCTTACCGTTCACCTGGACACAGCACTTCCTGCTCCTCCCCTTTTATTCCGGGGCAGTTTGCAGTGGTTTAATTTGGGTAATATCGAAAATGCTCGAGCCCTTTTGTCAGTCATTGCTGGCTCCACTATCACGGTAGCCGGAACGGTATTCTCAATAACAATGGTTGCCCTCTCCCTCGCCTCTAATCAATTCGGCCCCCATTTGATCAGAAATTTTATCCGGGACCGAGCGACCCAGATATCCCTCGGGATTTTCCTGGCGACCTATGTCTATGCCATTGTCACTATGCGTTCGATTGGCACAGCGGAAAACGAAATAGCTAACTATGGCATTAGCGTGCTCACGGCTTTGGTGCTGACTTTAATCAGTGTTATCTACCTTATTTACTTTATTCACAATGTCGCACAGTCAATTCAGGTCGATAACATTACCCACCGTATTAATCTCGAGTTTCAGCAGGCGATAGAGCGTGAATATCCAGATTGCCATGAATCTACGAACAAAAAAGTATTCGATACTAAACGCCTGGACCTCGGCTCAAGTTGGATCGACATCCCCACCCCAAAGGGCGGTTATGTCCAATTTATCGATAAGCAAAGAATTACTCGCACAACCCAGAATTTCCAATGCTGCCTAAAGCTGAACTGCCACCCGGGAAGCTACCTGCATCACTGGGAGATGATCGGCCAGGTTTATCCGGCAAATAACCCAGAAAGAGTAATTCCTGCAATTCAGTCTGCAATACAGATCGGCACCCAGCCAACGGCAGAACAAGATGTGGTCTTTTCTATCCAGCAGCTTTCACAAATTGCTGTGCGAGCTTTATCTCCAGGCATTAATGACCCATTTACTGCTTATTCCTGCGTTGATCGCCTGATTGAGGGGCTTGGTACTGTATTATATCGACCTGAGCCCGCAAATTGTTTTACCGACTCATCGGGGGAATTGCGAATAATTTGCAGTAAGCTTGAGTTTTCTCAACTGCTCCAAGCTTCTCTCGACGAAATTGTCGAACACGGCAGATCAAGTAGTGTATTTATGTGCCATTTACTCAACGCACTAGAAACACTTGTTGAGGTTTGCCATAGGAAAACAGATAAACAGGCATTAAAGGACTATTTAAAGCGCCTGAATGACGACAACTCAGTTTTTATAAAAAGCAAAATCGATCAACAAATCATTAATGACAAATTAGTTTTTATTAGAGAAAAACTAAAAAGCTGAAATATTGCCCTACAACCTAAATGAGAATTATTTTCGTTGCCATTTTCGGCTAAATTTGCGTTAAAACCCTTGTTTTTCCTGCATTCCGCAAGAAAAATTATTTCTTGACTTGCCGCAAATCGCAACGCAAACTCAGCCCCGATTGCAGCTTAAACCCTAAAATAAAATTAGGTAAATCAGGCAGCCGCAGACTTTAGTGACTAATAAACTTTAGTAACTAAAAATATCAACTAATCTCTAGCGACTAACAAATAGGAACTCTCTGCAAACCTTATTGAGTTGGCAGGGCTTCAGGAGCACAGGCTATGAAAGGCGACCCCAAGGTAATTGAGCATTTAAATAAAGTACTGGGTAATGAACTGGTAGCTATTAACCAGTATTTCCTACACGCCCGCATGTACGACAATTGGGGTTTAAAAGAGCTGGGCAAACAGGAATATCACGAATCCATTGATGAAATGAAGCACGCCGATTGGCTGATCGAGCGCATTCTTTTCCTCGAAGGTATTCCCAACCTGCAGCACCTGGGCAAACTTCTGATCGGCGAAAATACCGAAGAGATGCTCAAGTGCGACCTGAAAATTGAATCCAAGGCCATTCCCGACTTGCGTGAAGCCATCGCCTATTGCGAGTCCGTTCGGGATTACGGCAGTCGTGAATTGCTGGAGAAAATCCTCGAGTCTGAGGAAGAGCATGTAGATTGGCTGGAAACCCAGCTGGAGCTGATCGACAAAGTTGGCATTCAAAACTACCTGCAAACTCAAATGGAAACTGCAGCCGGCCACTCTGGCAAGTAGTTTAAGTCCTCTCACAGGCATAAAAAAACCGCAGCTTCCGCTGCGGTTTTTTTGTTTCTACAGTATGCCTACTACCTATAGCAGCAGACATATTGGAGCAAAAGCGGAAATTAATCCTCGCCTTCGCTCTCCGCTGATGCCTCATCAATCAAGGTTTTCAGCTCACCGTTCTCATGCATTTCCATAATGATGTCACAGCCACCGATCAGCTCGCCCTTAACCCACAGCTGGGGGAAGGTCGGCCAGTTCGCATACTTAGGCAGCTCAGCGCGGATGTCCGGGTTAGCCAGAATATCAACGTAGGCAAAGCGCTTACCGCAAGCCATCATCGCCTGGGAGGCCCGCATGGAAAAGCCGCACTGGGGGGCATTAGGGCTACCTTTCATATAAAGCAGAATGGTGTTATCAGCGATCTGCTGCTTGATGTTCTCCAGTGTATCCATAAGCGTGAAAAACCTCAGGTGGTCGAAGCAAAAAGTAAGTGTACAGGCACCATACCATCATCTGATATAGCGCACCGGCATCCATTGTACCCCAGTGGGGCCGGCAATAAGTACACCATCCCCTCGATGAAAGCAAAAACCGCAGATCTACAACACCGGATACCATGTTGAAAATTCAGCCAGCCAGATAGCACACAGCTTATAAAGGCTGTGTTACCATTGCTCCAATCGATATAAAGTGCAGATTAAAAAGCTTAAACAGAATTTTCTGCGGAAAATAAACAATCTAAATAGTCAATATTTAAGGAGATGCCCCGGTGGCCACCCCGACACTCATGCAAAACTATGGCGATCGAACCCTCACACTGGTGCGGGGTGAAGGCAATTATGTATGGGATGATCAGGGCCGACGATACCTGGATGCAATCTCTGGAATCGCCGTCTGCGGCCTTGGCCACTGCCACCCCAAAGTTACCCTGGCCCTGCACGAGCAGATTCGGACCCTGTTACATGTATCCAATCTCTACAATATCCCTGCGCAGGAGAAACTGGCAGACAAGCTGGTACAGCTATCCGGTATGGACAATGTGTTTTTCTCCAATTCTGGAGCTGAGGCCAATGAAGCAGCGATTAAATTAGCCCGGCGGCTAGGCAATAGCCGCAACATTGAAACCCCTCAAATCCTGGTAATGGAAAGCGCTTTCCACGGCCGCACCCTGGCTACCCTGACAGCAACCGGCAATGAAAAAATCCAAGAGGGCTTCGGCCCTCTGCCCGAGGGTTTTTTGCGTGTGCCGTTTAACGATACCGCAGCCATCGAAAAGCTCGCAGGTGAGCGCAACGATATTGTCGCAGTGCTGGTTGAGCCGGTTCAGGGAGAGGGCGGTGTACGCGTGCCCACTTCCAACTACCTGGGACAATTGCGCGAAATCTGCGATCAACATAACTGGCTCCTGATGCTGGATGAAGTGCAAACCGGAAACGGCCGCAGCGGCAAAATGTTTGCCTACCAGCATGCGGACATATTGCCCGACGTGGTGACCACTGCCAAAGGACTGGGTAACGGTGTCCCCATCGGAGCCTGCCTGGCCAGGGGAGTTGCCGCACAATTATTTTCTGCGGGCACCCACGGCTCCACTTTTGGCGGCAACCCTCTAGCCTGCAGTGCCGCACTGGCTGTAATCGATACGCTGGAAAGTGAATGGCTGTTAGAGCGCGCCGAGGCATTGGGGCAACGCCTGCAGCACCAACTCAAACAGCAGTTATCCGATTGCGACCAGGTCAAAGAGGTGCGGGGCTTGGGGCTGATGATCGGAATAGAATTGCAGCAGCCCTGTGCCAAACTGGTGGACATAGCCCGCGAGCGCGGATTGCTGATAAATGTTACCGCCGGCAATGTAGTGCGCCTGCTCCCCCCACTCACACTCAGCGACGACGAGTGCCATCAATTGGCAAACGATGTCAGCTCACTGATTCACCAGTTTGCACTGCAAGCAGTCTGATGCAAAAAAAGGAGAACAGCTTATGGCGATCAGACATTTTCTCACCCTGACAGACTTGTCTTCGGAAGAGCTCAAGCAAATTATTGAGCGCGCGATCGAACTCAAAACACTGCGCACTCAAGGAATAAATACTGACCTTTTTCGCGGCAAAGTGCTGGGGATGATTTTTGAAAAATCCTCTACTCGTACCCGCGTTTCATTTGAGGCCGGTATGGCACAGATGGGAGGCAGCGCCCTCTTCCTGTCTCCCCGCGATACTCAGTTAGGCCGCGGGGAGCCCGTTGAAGACAGCGCCCGAGTAATTTCCAGCATGGTGGATATGGTGATGATTCGCACCTTTGGCCACCAGGTACTGGAGCGCTTCTCAGAATATTCAAAGGTACCGGTGATTAATGCCCTCTCCGACAGCTACCACCCCTGCCAGCTGCTCGCAGATATCCAAACCTTTGTGGAGCACCGCGGCAGCCCTGAGGGCAAGGTGGTCGCCTGGGTCGGCGATGGCAACAATATGTGCCACTCCTATATTAATGCTGCCCGCCTGTGCAATTTTGAGCTGCGTATAGCCTGCCCGCCCGGCTACGAGCCCAACGCCAATATCCTCGCTTCGGCAAGTGATCGGGTCACCGTAGTACACGATCCGGTGGAGGCTGTTAAAGGGGCCGATTGGGTGGCCACCGATGTGTGGGCTTCCATGGGACAGGAAACTGAACAACAGATCCGCCTGAAAGCCTTCGAGAGCTTCCTGGTGGACCATGAGCTGATGGGCCACGCCAATAGCGATGCCATCTTTATGCACTGCTTGCCCGCCCACCGTGGAGAGGAAGTGAGTGCCGAACTTTTAGAGGATGGCAATATCTCGGTGGTATGGGATGAGGCTGAAAACCGCCTTCACGCGCAAAAAGCCCTGATGGAATTCCTCCAAGACCACAGTCGATAAACCCTAATAGGGTACAGCCACTCCTGCGGTTGTACCCTGCTACCTGTACTCACTCCCCTGCGCCTCTCCTCCCGACAACGTATAAAAGATGCGATTGGCGACAAAAAATCCAAGAGATCACTAAATTTAGCAATCGGCGCCAACGACTAATTTACAGCCAGCCAAGATGTCAGAATTAAATAAGCGTCAGTAAATTGAGCAATTGAGTACCACTTTGCTCAAAGAGCAGCCATTTGCAAATGGTTATTGCCGTTGTTAATTTACAGCGCTCTAGCTATTAAAAAAAATTGTAAGACACTGTACCCAGCGTTCTTTCCCGGCACCCACTCCTTTGCAGCCCAGGGCTGGCGGGCTCTGCCGCGAAAGTGGCTACTGACTCAGCACCTCTACCCACAATTTATCCACAAACAACTACATAGTTATTCGCCTTGAACTGACCCGCCTACCGCATTATCTTGTAGCGCACTCGAGGCCGACCCCCTATATATTGGGGTAGAGGCTCAAGAGCACCCCCATTATGTGGGGCAAATTCCGGCGCACCACCACACTTTTTGGCGGTGGGCGTCAGGCGCTGCTTTTTTCAAAGCAGAATCAGAGGTAAGCGGGCGGAATGGAATTTCCGCCACAGGCAGCAGCTGGCAAACCTTTTCAGATAGCCGGTGACAAGCCGCCTGTTTCCAGTGTCCACAGCTGTGGATAAACACTGGCAAAGCGAAGGACACGCTCCGCCATGCCACACAGTCATGTGGCCGCCGTTCTTTTGAACGCACGCGGACAGACAACAGAACAAACCTTTCGGAGATTTACATGCACACAGAGACAGGGCGCTCTCAAGCCGTGCCTGCGGAAAAATCAGGCACCTCCAGCGACCAGGCGACTGGCGGCACGACTCTGGCCGCTACTGCACCGGGCCAGATCCGCGTAATCAAGCGCAATGGCACCGTTGTACCCTACGACGACAGCAAAATTGCCGTCGCCGTCACTAAAGCCTTCCTCGCTGTTGAAGGCGGCACCGCCGCTGCTTCCAGCCGTGTCCACGAGCAAGTTGAAGAACTGGTCAGCCAGATCAGTGCCACTTTCAAACGCCGCATGCCCTCTGGCGGCACTATCCACATTGAAGAGATCCAGGACCAGGTAGAACTGGCCCTGATGCGCGCCGGTGAACAAAAGGTTGCCCGCGACTACGTACTCTACCGCGAAGAACACGCCCGCCTGCGCGCAGAGAAAGAAAAAACTGCTCAAATTGCCGAGCAAGCCGTCGATGCCCACCCCAGCATCCGTGTAAAGCAGGACGATGGCAGCCTTGCACCTCTGGATATGGAGCGCCTGCGCACCGTTGTCAAAGAAGCCTGTGAAGGCCTGAAAGATGTCGACAGCGCGGCAATTCTTAACGAAGCCCTGAAAAACCTGTACGACGGTGTTTCCGAAAACGATATCAATACCGCGCTGGTAATCACTGCGCGCACCTTGGTTGAGCAGGAGCCCAATTACACCTTCGCCACTGCCAGCCTGCTGCTGGACAAGCTGCGCTCCGAAGCGCTGCGCTTCCTCGGTGTTGCCGAGCGCGCCACCCAGCACGAGATGGAAAAGCTGTACGCCTCTACCCTGCCCACTTACGTGAAAAAGGGTATCGAGCTGGACCTGCTGGACCCTGCACTGGCCACCTTCGACCTGGAAAAACTCGGCGAAGCTCTAAAAGGCGAGCGCGATCACCAGTTCACTTATCTGGGCCTGCAGACTCTGTACGACCGCTACTTCCTGCACAGCGACGATATTCGTTTCGAGCTGCCGCAGATCTTCTTTATGCGCGTCGCCATGGGCCTCAGCATTAATGAAGAGAACAAAAACGAGCGCGCGGTAGAGTTCTACAACCTGCTGAGCTCTTTCGACTACATGAGTTCCACCCCGACCCTGTTCAACGCCGGCACCCTGCGCCCGCAGCTGTCCTCCTGCTACCTGACCACGGTACCCGACGACCTGCACGGCATTTACGGCGCGATCCGCGATAACGCCATGCTGTCCAAGTGGGCAGGCGGTCTCGGCAATGACTGGACGCCGGTGCGCTCCCTGGGTTCCTATATCAAAGGCACCAACGGCAAGTCCCAAGGTGTTGTGCCCTTCCTGAAAGTGGCCAATGACACCGCAGTAGCCGTCAACCAGGGCGGTAAGCGCAAAGGCGCTGTCTGTGCCTACCTGGAAACCTGGCACCTGGATATCGAGGAATTCCTCGAGCTGCGCAAAAACACTGGTGACGACCGCCGCCGCACCCACGATATGAACACCGCCAACTGGGTCCCCGACCTGTTTATGAAGCGCGTGTTCGAAGACAAAGAGTGGACCCTGTTCTCCCCGGCCGATTGCCCGGACCTGCACGATCTGTTCGGCACCGCATTCGAAGAACGCTACAACCACTACGAGCAACTGGCTGCCGAAGGCAAGCTGCGTCTGTTCAAGAAGATCCGCGCACTAGACCTGTGGCGCAAGATGCTGGGCATGCTGTTCGAAACCGGCCACCCCTGGATCACCTTTAAAGACAGCTGCAACCTGCGCAGCCCGCAGCAGCACGCCGGTGTGGTTCACAGCTCCAACCTGTGCACCGAGATCACTCTCAACACCAAGGCCGACGACGAAATCGCCGTGTGTAACCTGGGCTCCGTCAACCTGGCTCAACACATTGGTGAGAACGGTGAACTCGACCGCTCCAAGCTGGCCAATACCGTAAAAACTGCGGTGCGTATGCTCGATAACGTTATCGACATCAACTACTACGCAGTTGAAAGTGCGCGTCAGTCCAACATGCGTCACCGCCCTGTGGGCATGGGCCTGATGGGCTTCCAGGATGCGCTGTACAAAGCCGGCATCGCCTACGCCAGCGACGAAGCCGTCGCCTTTGCCGACAACACCATGGAAGCGATCAGCTTCGAAGCCATCTCCGCTTCCAGCGACCTGGCTGCCGAGCGCGGCAAGTACCAGACCTACGAAGGCTCCCTGTGGAGCAAAGGTGTTCTGCCGCTGGATTCCATCCAGATCCTGGCTGAGCAGCGCGGACAGCAGTTTATCGAACAGGACACCAGCTCCACTCTGGACTGGGATGGCCTACGCGAGAAAGTCAAAGCCCAAGGTATGCGCAACTCCAACGTGATGGCGATCGCTCCTACTGCGACCATTGCCAATATCACCGGAGTATCCCAGTCGATCGAACCGACCTACCAAAACCTGTATGTGAAATCGAACCTGTCCGGCGAATTCACCGTAGTAAACCCCTATCTGGTACACGATCTCAAAGATCGCGGCCTGTGGGATCAGGTCATGGTTAACGACCTGAAATACTATGAAGGTTCTGTACAGAAAATCGATCGCGTACCGGAAGACCTGAAAGCGAAATACCGCACAGCGTTTGAAGTGGAACCGCGCTGGATCGTGGACGCTGCCAGCCGTCGCCAGAAGTGGATCGACCAAGCCCAGTCCCTGAACCTGTATATTGCCGGCGCCGACGGCAAGAAGCTGGACCTGACCTATCGCATGGCTTGGTTCCGCGGCCTGAAAACCACTTACTACCTGCGCGCACTGGCTGCCACTACCACAGAGAAATCTACGGTAAATAGTGGCACCCTGAACGCGGTAAGTGCACACGGCGGTAGCAACGGAGTGGCTGCGGCAGCACCTGCTGAGCAAGCTGCACCTGCACCGGCCGCAGTGCCTCAAGCCTGCTCACTGGACGACCCGGATTGCGAGGCCTGCCAGTAAAATTTAAGCCCCTTTTTTATAGGGGCTGCACTGACTCTCGGGGGAGAGCGTCGTAACCGCAAGTGCGGGCATGACCATGCGCAGCGACCCCGGTCCACCCATTATTTTAATAGTGGGTAATACCATAGGGACCGGGGATCGGCTGCGGCTTATTTTCCCGGGAAAACCCAGTGCAATTGCCAGCGAAAATTCAGTGCAAATAAATGCACAAAAGCGCAGCAAAAATTGATCTGGCACAGGATTTTCTGTGCCCAGGCGAGTTAAAAATACGAGCCTGTAATGAATTATTACCGGTAAAAAATATCACCGGTATGTCATCCCTGGTTGCACACAATTAGTGAGTAATACACCAGGAAGATTTAAGAATTTTTTATCGAACTTTCGATAGTGAGACCGATCAAAAGGGCCAACTATGCTGAGCTGGGACGACATCGACACCAAGCCCCAACAACCTGAAAAAGCAACCGAACCGCGACCGACGCCGGAGGCTCAGGCAAAATCCGTGCAGGAGCCCAGCGCTTCCTACACAGCCGCTCCGGCGTCGCCTGCGGCCCAAAGCGGCTCCACTGCCGTTGATGCCGCCCGTGCCGCAGTTGCTAATATGGACCCGGCTCCCGGCCTGGAAGAACTGGAAATGGGTGCGGCCCGCATCCAGGTAGATGAAAAGCGCATTATTAATTGCCGCGCTGACCTCAACCAGTTGGTTCCCTTTAAATACGACTGGGCCTGGCAAAAATACCTGGACGGCTGCGCCAACCACTGGATGCCCCAGGAAATCAACATGAACAAAGACGTGTCCATGTGGAAAGACCCCAACGGTCTGACCGAGGACGAGCGTCGCATCGTGGAATACTCCCTGGGCTATTTCTCCACCGCAGACTCCCTGGTTGCTAACAACCTGGTATTGGCGATCTACCGCCATATCACCAACCCTGAGTGCCGCCAGTACCTGCTGCGTCAGTCTTTTGAAGAAGCCATTCACACCCACGCCTACCAGTACTGTGTAGAGTCCCTGGGTATGGACGAAGGTGAAGTCTTCAATATGTACCGCGAAGTGCCTGCGGTTGCCAAAAAAGCGGCCTGGAGCCTATCTCACACCCAGGCCATCGGTGATCCCAACTTCAAAACCGGCACCGTTGAATCCGACCAGGAGCTGCTGCGCAACCTGATCGCCTTCTACGCTGTCACTGAAGGTATCTTCTTCTACTGTGGCTTCAGCCAGATCCTGTCCATGGGTCGCCGTAACAAAATGACCGGTGTTGCCGAGCAGTTCCAGTACATCCTGCGCGACGAGTCTATGCACCTGAACTTCGGCATCGACGTCATCAACCAGATTAAGCTGGAAAACCCACACCTGTGGACAGCAGAATTCCAGCAGGAAGTCACCCAGATGATTCTCGAGGGTATGGAGCTTGAAGTAGCCTATGCCCGCGACACTATGCCCCGCGGCGTACTCGGCATGAATGCGAATATGATGGAGGAATACCTCCAGTTTATCGCCAACCGTCGCCTTAGCCAGCTGGGCCTGAAAGAGCAGTTCCCTGGCGCCCAGAACCCATTCCCGTGGATGTCTGAAATTATGGACCTGCGCAAAGAGAAAAACTTCTTTGAAACCCGCGTTATCGAATACCAAACCGGCGGCGCACTGCAGTGGTAAGCGCTTCCTGGTTAGCGAATTACTAAAAAGGAGAAAGTAGTCGCTCACAGGAAGAGAAGTATTGAAAACGGGCTTAATGCCCGTTTTTTTTATGAGGGACAGGATTACGTTGAAATATCCCACAAACTACAAAAATCCAGCAAGTTGGACTACCAATAAGTTAAGTCACAACTTAAAATCTATATTCAAAAAATGTGCCCCTGGCAAGCGAGCCAACTCTTTTGCATCAAGACAAGTGCCTCAGCCCTTATCGTCCTTAATTTGAGGTAGAAGATTAACTGATATTAACAGCAAGTTCTAAACCTCCTTTGCAAACTGCCCCTTAAACCCCCTGGCACCACAACGTCCAAGGAGTGCCTAATAATGAAGCGCAGTGTCCAATTCTTAGGTCGACAACTAGTATGGAGAAGCAACTTTTATAAGGCACCCAAATCAAATTCAAGACCGAATTACTCAATCCTACAGAGAGTTCGGCAACGTATCCAAAGCTTGCAAGATGCTTGGTGTATCGAGAGAAACTTTCTATCGCTACAAGGAGGCCGTTTCAAGTTGCGATGTGGACGCCCTTCTTGAAAAGAATCGGCGGGTGCCCAACCACAAGAACTGTGTTGATACTGTCACTAAAGAGACTCTGTTAACCTGCGCCCGTCAAGAGCCTGCACATGGACAAGGTTCAAGTCTCAAATGAGCTGCGCAAACGCGGTGTATTTGTGTCTCCCAGTGGTGTACGGAGCATCTGGTTACAGCGCGACCTAGCTAACTTCAAATTCCGATAAAAAGCGCTGAAGGCCAAGGTAGCTGACGAGGGAGTGACCTTAGCTCGGTTATAGATTCAGGCTTTGTAAAAAAGCAATAAGATGATGTACCCTAGGGTGAGATCGATATTCAACACCTCATCCATTTAGGTCCTCAGGACTGTAGTGGTCTACTAAAACCGGACACCAATTTAGGAAGTAAAATTACCGCTAAAAAAGAGAAACTTAATTTTTTTGTCCGAAAATAGTTAATCACTACAGATTATTCTTTAAAGTATTGTGTCTACTGACTATCTATTATTCTCTCTCCTATAGTTTTCCACCTTTTGCCTCAATTCAGCGGGCATTTCCCAAGACACTTGAAACTTATCTTTAACTGAATCATAGAGCTCCAATCCAGCATCCATCATGGTCAAAAATGTAGCTCCACCTTGATCAGGGTACGACTCAACAAAGCACTTCAGACCAATCTCAATAAATTCTAAATCAGCCTTTCCATATTCGTATACTTGTAATCTAGGGGGTATTAAATGAATAAGCTCTAGAATAAGAACAGGCCTATTATCAAAGATTTTTTTATACCAGGGCTGATAAAAAAAATTTTTTGAGAAAATCAACCCAAAATTCAAAATATGCGTGTATAGTGAAAGTCTTCTTTTCACTTTAAAACTCTCCTAGTGAGCTATTTTTTTCTTCTCGGTAACTTTGTAGATTTCCAATCAGGGGTACCTTTTGGTAGAAAGGATCGTCCATCAACCCCTTGTCGCGCGCTTTGAAGCAGCCGATTAACATAGCTTGCATCGCCATTTGAGTCTAATATTTCCAGCGCCGCATTCATTCTATGCTGCCCCTCTCCTAGATGGATTACGCCTCTTGAATCTTCTACTCCCGATATAATTCCTCTAGGCGAATCAAATTCATAGTCTCCACTCAACATATCGTCTTTTATTTGATCAATCTGTGATGGATTTCTTAGAGACTTGGTATGGCCACGAATTTCAGGTATTCCTTGATTAGGCTCCGGCTCTTTTTTAGATAAACGTTCTTTGAGGCGAGTCTTAGCCTTTTCCACCAGTGATTTAAGACTACCCTTGGCTTTCCTTAAGCCAATTTTTACCGTAACGGTCACTCCTTTTTGAGTAACTTTGACAACTACCGCAGCAGGCGCTCCGGCTCCCCCGGACAAGGCAGTTCCCGTCACAGCAACTGCGGTCGTAGTAACGTCAATTACATCTAGGGTTGTGTTGGTTGTATCGATTGCAGACTCAATTGCACTCTGATTTTGAATCAGGAACATCGCAGTCTGATCAAGAGCATCATTTATGAGCACAGAAGTATCATGCTTAAAGCTATTTAAATAACCACCAATATTTTCCACCGTCAAAACAACTTCATCCATAATGTGATCCCCCATAAAGCCGGAGGGATCGACAAAGCTCAGCGGATTATTGAAAACATAGGTGTAACGATTGTAACTTTGAGTGTTATTGGGCTCCTGCACGAATGGATCTGCACTCAAAAAACGGCCTATCGATGGGTCATAGACTCTCCCATTCATATGCACCAAACCGACGCTATCTAAATGCTCATGATCGGTAAAGCCTCGAGCAGTATTTGATGGCTCAAAGGTTATTTGAACATCATTACCATCCCAAGTTGTTTCCACCCGTGCTCCCCAAGGATCGAAGGAGGTGAATTCCACATCCGCATCGGAGCTCACCGCATCACCAGTTACGGCTACTACAGAGCCTAAATGATCCCTGTGAACGTACTGATACTCAGCTCCTTCTTGAGTACCCGAGTGCATTACATAGCGGACATCATCCCCAATATAGTGAACCTCCTGGAAATGCCCGTTCTTACCAATGACCTCATAGTGATCACCTACGTAGGTAAAAGCAGTGCCATCACTATCATTACGACTCACTCTATCCTTGTGAGGACCATAAACAACTGTCGCTGAGTTTACTCCATTAGTTATCTGTGCTGGCTTATCAAAAGCCGTGTATGTCACGGTTTTTAATTGACCACCACCCTTCACTCCAACCAAGCTACCATTATCATCGTAGGTATAAATCGCATCGCCAATAGAGGTAACTGCATGAGGACCAGCATTACCGCTACCATAACTATAATTACCCGTGACCCCTTCTTTAGAACGAATGTTTCCCAATACATCGTAGGTAAAATCTGCATGAGAGGAAGTGCAAGTACCAAAGCGTGCCGCTTTCAGACGATTCAAGTTGTCATAGCAAAATGACTGGGTAACACCGTGCTTATAGTCAACACGCCGAGTCAAATTACCAATCGGTGAAAAGTCATAGTCATGATCCTGAACCGTATAACTGTTACGAGTTGCAACAATGGTATCTATCAAACCGGTATTGGCATCATAGTTACGATTGGTGACCACGCCATTTCCAAAGGTAAAGCGCGTCATCTGGTTGCGCGCATTGGACGTATTACCCGTCCACATCACCTTCTTCGTGGTAGCGTCTTGTAACTGTCGGGCAAACCCATAGTCATTGTATCGGGTGGCGACGGTAAAACTGGATGGGTAAACAGTACCAACTGCACGCCCAAAGTCATCGAACAAGAACAGAGTCGAGTAGGAGAAACCATCAATAGTGATATCTGACTGTACCTGCTGTGCTAGGTCATCGTAATGCAGGACCTCCGTATACTTGGAGCCATCGGTATTAAAGCCATCGACCCGGGAGAGCAACCCCTCACTCGCCCCTGAAGCATTGTCGTAAGTCCAAGAATGGGTGCGCTGTGTGCTACCGCTACCCAGGGCATCATCTACTCGCTGGATTATCCGCTCCAGCTTATCGTATTCGTAATAAGTGCGCTGGCCCTTTCCGTCGATTTCGCTAGCCAACATATTCAACGGGTTATAATTATAAGTCCGCGTGCCCAAATCCGGATCGATCAACTGTGTTTTTCGCCCTACGCTGTCATAACGCATGGTTACTAAGGTGCTGACATCATTATTGATCCGTACGGTTTCCAGGTCACCGAATGGGGTATAGCTGGAAACAATCGGCGTACCATTGGCATCTTGGCTACGCATGATCCAACCAGGACCATTAAGTAGCATCATCATTTTTTGTCTCGCACGATTCATCTTGGTGATGACGTATCCACCGTAAAGGGTAGTTTCGCTGGAACCATCCGGAAATGTACGAATACGCAC
The DNA here is from genome assembly GCF_056231245.1 of Microbulbifer maximicatervae (SeqCode). Classification (NCBI taxonomy): domain Bacteria; kingdom Pseudomonadati; phylum Pseudomonadota; class Gammaproteobacteria; order Cellvibrionales; family Microbulbiferaceae; genus Microbulbifer; species Microbulbifer maximicatervae (SeqCode). Next base: position 1,101,973 of record NZ_CP174334.1, on the reverse strand, counting down.
TCGATCCACCTCATCGTATTTAAACTGATGCAGGGGAGGCGTCCCACCTATAAAAGGCTCACTTTGAGTCAGAATACGACCAAAAAAATCATAGGATGTTGTGGTATAGACATAATTGCCATCAAAATTACGTTGACGGGTTCCCACACGCCTATCTTTCTGGTCAAAGTAAATTCGTTCCGCAGCCATACTGCGGGTCTTGGATTGCTGGAACCAACGCGCTTGCGGTTGCTGAGAAAAGCAATTAGAACATACTCTATACCAATACCTTGTAGTGTTTCCCACATGGTCGACCGTTGTTTCAATACGGCCTTGTTTATCATAACTGGCTGTAGAAACTAGGTCGTTAATGTCAGTTTCCTTTCGTGGCAAACCAAACTTTGCCTCGAATACTGTCGTAGAGCTCTGATTTAGGGCGTTTCGAGTGGTCGTGGTACGCTCACCATTGCTGGCATAGGAATTAGTGATTGTGGTTGTTCGAGAGGTAAAGTTGACCCCATCGTTGCTAAAGTCGTTCCATCGTTCAGTGATATCTCGCTTTAAGCCATAAACATCATATTTATAGGTAGTAGTGATCTCTACCGCTTGATCTCCACCCGGCTCGACCGTATCACTTTTTTGCATACCGGCATAACCATCTGCCCCACTGGTGGAATAGTAGGTATAGTCGGTGCTGCGCGTCGCACTAGTAGCACCGCCAGTACTTGCGCCAGCCCAACGATGTCTACGTACGGTCTGCGGCAACCCCCTAACATTACCAGCATCAATAATGTCAAGCTTTTCCGTGGCATGGGCGGTGACATCTTGACTACTGCCCGACGTGTCACAGGTCGTGGTACGCGTATAAAAGATTACTCCCGAGTCCGAAAGGTCGCTATCTCCGACACTGCCAGCAGCAACCTCTACAATATCATTAGCACTATCCAGTTCGCTCAAGGGTACCGCACTACAGCTCAATGATGCCTGTTGTGAATTTTCTGTACGGGTGTCTGCCAAATGAACTTTAGCGATATCGCGTTGGGTGGTACTGCCGTAAATAACATAGGGAAAGAAATGCGGACTATTAAAACTGCCGGAATCTATATCATCTGAATATTCCCGCACTTTCCAGCGGTACCGTTCATCGGAGAGTACATTCAGGGAGCTGTCGGATACCCCTACAGCGCCTGCTTTGTCGATTTTGCGTTTGACTCTCCCAGCTAGATAATAGCGCCCTTGCGCATCCACCACTTGGTGGTACATGGTCAGGGTCTTCATTTGCTGATTAAAGCCCGATTCATCAGGCTTGATAATCAGCTCTTCGACTTGGCTAAATCCCAGATGCCCCAAGCCGCGGCGGTGGAACAAAGAACCTTTATAAGTAAAATCTTTAGAGAGCCTCCCGCCGATACCATCATTCATATTTACTGATTTCACGACCGGGTATTGGGAGCTAGCAATGGTGATTGTTTGGACTCCGCTCTCATGCCCATTATATTGGCTAGTGGCTCTGGTCGCACTGGCGGTTTCGATCAGGTCATTCTCAGAGCTCGCTTCGTGCCCTAGGTAAGTACTTTTATCCGACAAGTTACTGTATTCAACATTTACATAATCACCAAGCGCATCACGAATCTCTGTGACCCGATTGTGGCTGCTACTCAATGTCGATGTACTGACAAAAACGCCTAAACCGTCATCCCCCATATAAGCGGCACCCAAATCACTGTAGCCATCCCCATTCAAATCTGCGGTAAAGCGACGAAACTTAACGTCATGTAAGTCACCGTCATAACCGAAATAAGTACCTGGCAGAGCTGTGAACTTGGTGAATGTGCCGTTGGCAGATCCGTAGGCTACATAAATCTTGTCCTCATGATATTCATAGTTCACTAGGTCTAGGTAACCATCACCGTTGAAATCTGCTGTGACAATACCATCCCAAGGAGCAATAGCCCCTCTTGTCTTTAAACCTCCTGAGTACCCCTGATCTAACGGTAACCCATGGTTAGCAATTACAACTGGTGCTGCAAACGTACCATCCCCATTACTCAAGTGCGCATGGTAGGTGCGTTCTGCCCGAGTGCGAAGAGAATCATTTTTATAGAAAAGGGTAGAGCTCAGTAAGTCAGCATTACCATCGCGATTGAGATCAACAACCAGTGGTTTACTCGAAAATTCAATATAGTTAGTGGGCGTAGAAAAATACTGTTTTTCCTGCATTTTAAAGGTGCCATTACCAGTACCTAACGCCACATGAAAAGCAATTTTTTCTATGGGGTCTCGTGAATTTAACAGATTTTCTCCCTCTAAACTCCAGATCAAGAAGTCATCAATGCCATCACCATTAAAGTCACCAGTATAATTAGAGCCAGGCAAAGTAGGGGCGGTTGTAATCATGCCACCTATTTGTGGCCGGAAAGTGCCATCACCGTTGCTTAAAAACGTATAAACCTCTACTCCTACTGAGCCCCAGCCGCTGCCCGTGTTTCTTCTGATAAACACCACATCTTCTTTTAAATCTTCATTACATTGGCAACTAAAAGAGGTGAAGGTCAGAGATTTTGATTCTGAAACGCCACCCACCGTAGATGTGCTACCGCCACCCGCAAGCGGATACTCAAAGGTGCCATCACCTCTCCCCAGTGCGGTATAAATCTTAAATTCATTCTGGTATTCATGTGTAAATAAAAGATCGAGATTACCGTCACCATTGTGGTCATAGACCATGTTCTGCCAATCTACTGAGTCACCTTCGATATAAGCTGCGGCATCGGGAAAACCACCCACAGCATTGATGAAACTGTCAGGCGGAGTCACCAAGGTGAATGTACCATCACCATTTCCCAGCGCAGACTTGTAACCAACACTAGGGCCGGTGGTATAAACCCATAACAAATCCGCCAACCCATCCTTATTCAAGTCGGCAGGAATTGTCGTATGGGTGCGATTCAAAAGATCTGTGTCATCTATAGTCTGGTGCGTTGTAGGCGCATAAGTAGCGGTTAGGTCTCCCCAGTCAACCTCTGTTGGGTCTGCACAATTGGAAAGAGTATCGAAGCACAACTGGATACTGGACAAGCGGCTTGCCTTCAAATCTGCCGATATAGTTTTGCCGTAGTAAGTTTTACCCGGCACTTGATAGTTGAGCTGATAATTTCGAACTAGTGCATTGTTGGTTTTAACTTCAATGCGTGACAAACGTTGATCCGTGATGCGCATCGCCCCTGCAGTCGCGGAAGATATGGGGTCAAAACGACTTTCGTAAACAAAAGACACATCATGGTTAGTATTTCGGGCTCCACTGCCATCATTCATCGTATATTCAATGAGGGAAATACGGTTGTCGTTGCCAGTGTAACTATAAGTAAGGTAATTCCCGGCAATGTCAGTTGTTCTACTAATGAGCCATGCTAGATTCTGGCTCGCGCCGTCTTGAATGCGACTATTTGTATCCAATCCAAAATGATCCACCTTGCCGTCTTTGTGGTATACCGTCCAGAAGTAAGGCGCAGCGGCGCTCCCAGTACGTTCAATACGGCTAAAAGATTCAACTTCCGTTTGATATACGCCGCTGCTAGTTTCGACCAAGCGTCGTCCATCGAGACAGTATTTGTAGCCATCCCCCCAATTCACACTAGCAAAGTAGTTATCCTGAAAGGGTGTTGCCTTGCACCGAGTGATTGAGGACAAGCCAGAAAGATTCCAACCCCAACCAAGTAGCCCATTCCCTGCCGAGCTTGAGTAGGTGAGTGCCAACTGTGGCTGCATGTCGTTGATACCGGGGGGGAGTTCTATAGGCACTCGGTAATTAAAAATGCCATTCTTAGTAACGGCTGGCTCGGCCCCCAAACGGCCTTTGTATTCAGATCCAGTTATGATATCGTTGCTGGGATCAACAGCCACCATTGCTACATTACCAATCTGGGTTATCGGAGTATCTACACCCAAGACCGTCGGCACAACGCCACTGGAACTTCCTGCAATTACCAAGCTGTACGACATAGCATTCTGCTGGTCGATGCTCAGGTCTACGTTACCGTCTCCGTCAAAATCAAACTGAGTAATGCCATTTTGCACTCTAGCAAGGGAGTCGGGGTCTACGTTGTTGGAGACCACCCCATCCTCGTATGAAAGAGCACTGGAATAAAACGTATAGCTATCGTTCGTAGTTGGCAAGACTATAGGGGTTCTTACATCACCATGGATAATGATGACTTTGTCCAACGCATGTAAATATACATCATCAACCTGATCACCGTTTAGATCACCTAGATATACATCGTAAAGCTCACCATTAAACGTGAGTGCATTGGCAAAACTGCTTGCGATTACAAGCAACAAAAATAGAATTACGCGCATTACAAAGCTACCGACGATAGACCGAGGCGCAAGAGTGCCAGATTGTGGCTATAAAAAAAAGTGGCTAGTACCAAAGGGCAATCGCTAAAATAGTTGAGGTCAGCCTGCAGTAATCATTTTTTTCCTTCAGGTCTCGAGGGTTATAATACTAATAGCAACTCTTACTCGCATGACCCCACCTATAAACCTGATTAAATTTACAAAACAGCCGTTGGGTAATGATGGCCAAACATAAAACCTTAAAATCGCGCTCTGATACAAAGTCTACGCGCTGAGGGCCTATAGTACTGCACTGATCAAGAACCGCAGGCCCCAGTTACATGTCGCTTGCTGACCTACAGACTTGCCCCTACAACTTCAGAACAATTGATGAAAAAAACCACACCATTTTAGGCAGCCTAATAACCTTAACTTCTAAAATCACTAAATAAAGAAAAAAGTAGTCACTCACTGGGAGAGAAGTATTAAAAACGGGCGTTATGCCCGCTTCTTATCTTGAGAATCCCAACTTACTCTCTATGCTAACCACAGACTTAAGCTCCAGGGAATTACTCCTCCAACCTCTTTAGCCTTGGATACAGGACTAAACCATTTGGACAGCCGCTTGTATTCGCGCATAATGCCTCGCGCTTATTTGTGTAGCAGCTACACCCCGAAGTGAACAGGCTTTGAAATATCCCTAACTGCCTATTATCCAGCTATTGTGAATTTTTATATGAACAACCCTGATTTAAATAAAGTACTTAACCTCAGCTGCGGAGATCGCTACGAGTATTTTCTGAGCATATCCGGAGAAGAGCGGGAGATCTGGATACTGATCGATAGCCAAAATTGCTTTCTTAAAATACACACCGATGAAGACGGTGGCTTTGAATATCTGCCAGTATGGCCAAGCGCTGAATTTGCCCAAGCCTATGCTGAGAATGAAACGGGCCTCACCCCTAAAAGCATTCCCTTACCACAGTTTTTAAAGAAGTGGCTTTCTGGCTTAAAAGGTGACGGCATTGAAATAGGTGTGTTTCCTGCGCCGGATAAAAGCGTATGGATTACTAGCTCAGAGGAACTAGAGATCGATCTACGGGAAGAACTGAACAACTTCTAAATAGGCTCTTCACATTGAAGCTATCGCTTCAAAAATCCGACAAAGAAAGTTCAGCTCTGTTGAATAAAAGTAAGATAACAGGGTGAACACCTGTTATCTTACTTGGGTAATATACAATTACAGATTCGCCGCCTGATATTTATATATACTATTCACTTGAGGCGCTGCAATGAAAACCAGGAATAAAATTAGTTTCGACGCCACCAAAAACTATAAGGCAAAGAAAGATATAAAGCCGGCCTTACCCGCTTATAGCAACGCAGTCGCCAGTGCAAAGCATTCGGAAAAGAAAGCAAATAGTATCCGGCTGGATAACTTTCACGTCATCAAAACCTTCCCATAAGTCGATATCCGAACTCAAAGTAAAATCCAAAAATCTTCCTCTAGAGAGCAGGTAGATATTAACTCCCTGATCCAGAGACCACCAATCATGTAGGATAACTAACACTTTATCGAGAAATTGGTATTGAGCAACAATCTCTCTACCATAAACGGGTATAGCTCTTTGGCTGGAGCCATCAATTAATACGACTTTACTATTATCAATTGGATTAAGCTTGAAGTTATTCACCACAGAGAGAAAAGCGTTCGTCACTACCCTACCCCCTTAAATTCCAGACCTCTAACTTTACTACAAACTTTTAATCCAAAATATAGCTCGCTGAATTAGCAGGGTATTTAAAAAAACTTAATATGTTCCCCTAATTGGGTAATGGTTATCAGGATTTCGGATAAACTCGATACCCACCAATAGCGTTTGCAAGTCAGGCCTCGCAAAAGGTGCATTGGAAATGTCGACTATTTGCAGCCTTCCAGATTCGTTGATGACAAAAACACCCGGTTCAGCAAAGGGTCTATCTGTTTCTTCAGGGGAGCGGGGTTTTGAAATATAGAGCCCAAGCTGCTGCATTTGGGGTATTGATAAACCGTAACCGATAGTAAATCCCGGCTGAATTGTTTCCATATGCAGAGAAGCTTTTTCCTCCGTATCAGCAGAGACAGCGACCACATCAATACCCTCCGCGTGATAGCGGGGTAGTAGCACACTCAATACACGCAAATATTTGGTACAAAGAGGGCAGTGCTTACCTCGGTAAACGACTACCATCTGCCAAGGGAAACTATCTTCGGGCTTCCCCAGTACCAACTCACCTCCACCAAGTCGCTTTACTTCTATAGCAGGAAAATCGATACCAGCAGCAAGCTTTATATTGCTCATTAGCGCCCCACTTGAGAATATAAGAAGAGATTTGGTCAACCAATGAATCCCACCGTTAGTATAGGAGACTCGATGAAAAAGCCCCTTATTCGTTTTCTATCAACGCTATTAGCAGCTGGAATGCTAAGTGGCTGCCCTGCTAACCACCAAAGTAACTCTTCTCCTGAAAGTCATTCCCAGCCTCTTGAGTTTTTGCCTGCCCTGAAAGGGGACTACTTTAAGCTGGATTCAGCGATTATTGGGAGCCCCTACCATATCTATACTCGCCTGCCTGAGGGCTATAATCCAAACGAGGATACAACTTACCCGGTCATCTATCTCCTTGATGGGGATTCCCTGTTCCCAATTTTGGCTACTAATCACCTGTTTATGCATTACGATGATTATGCCCCCGAGGCGATTATCGTTGGTATTGCTTACGGCTCATTTAAACCCGAGATCAATCATCGCAGTTTTGACTTTTCACTACCCGGTGACAATGACAGTGACAGTGACAGTGACAGTGACAGTGACAGTGACAGTGACAGTGACACACTTAAGTATGGCGGTGCACCTCAGTTTCTCAACTTTCTAGAGCAGGAGCTCTTACCAGCAGTTGAAAGCCGCTACGCGGTAGACCCTCAGCAGCGAGTTCTCTTCGGTCAAAGTCGAGGGGGATATTTTGTGCTTTACACAGCATTTTCTAAGCCCGACTTGTTTAAAGGATTGATAGCCAGCAATGCCACCTTCCTACCACAACAGGAATTTTTCTACAGGGAACCTGTACAAGCGACAAGAGAGGATCTGACTCTGGTAGTAACAAGTGGCTCCAAAGACATGCCAAACCTGCGCAAAGATGCACTCTCCTGGCATAAGCACTGGAAAGAACAAGAGACCACTCCCTGGCGCATTGCATTTACAACGATTCCAGGCGGTACCCATGCGACAAATAGTACTGACAGTTACCGTTTCGGCATCCACGAGATTTTTGCAGAAGAGATCGAAATATCTCGTATGAAAGCAGAGAACAATTTGCAAGTGGTAGAGGATCACTAGAGCTAAAAACTAATAGAAGTAAATATGTGATTCCCGCAAACTAAAAAGCCCGCTTTTAAGCGGGCTTTTTTAAAACGATGAGCCAATTACTCTGTACAGGCAGCAATACGACCAGCCGTATTTTTACCGGCACCACAGTTCAGGCCATCGGGGATACCCGTGTAGTCTGGGGCCATAATACCGCCGTTACGCTGAGCGTCATGATCGGTATAAATACTCGCCAGGTTATAGGAACGCGCTGTCCCCTTATTGTCATTATCGCAGGAGAAGATAGCGCTTCCGTAAGCAATACCCAGAAAGGTCTTGTATTCCTTCAGGTTTGACCACAAGTTGCGCTTAGCTGAACCAGAGCAGTTCATCTGGGAAGCCAGATTGATGTAACCATCGTCTTCACCGCCCAACAGCAAAGAGCTAGCACTCTCAATACCAGGGAAACCGGCGTAGCCTCCAATGGTATAAACCGGTGCAGCCAGGTTGGTGCCGACATAGTTGCGCACAGCATAGACATCATTAGTCTGCAGGTAACGTACTGCTGCGCACTCGCGACCGATAAACCAATCGTTGATCAAATCTTCGATCCAGCTACCGTTACACAGTCGATCAACCCCCTCAGTACCGGTGATTGCACCACCAGTAGTAAAGATTGCCGCGATACCGCTAATAGCAGTGTCAAAGTCCACTTCAACCGCGTAACTATCATTCAGGCCTGCGACATTAACGGTTTCGGTTTTCGTCTTACAGCTTTTCCAGAACCAGGAGCCAGTACAAACCTTCGAGGTTTCGGTCACAGTATTGGAATCCAGCTGGTTGTAAGCACGGTTATAGTAAGGGGACCCCGGTACGGCATTGCCTGCGAGGTACATCATCTGGGTGGCGCCCTGACTGTGGGCAATCACATAGAAAGTGTCATCGGCAGCACACTGGTTTTCATGCTCATAATCATCGCCTTCGCCATTGCGAATAGCGATTATCTGCCGAGCGATTTCACCCGCTGTGCCGTCATGCCAGTAGGGCATCTCGCCCTCATCGGTGGAGTTGTAACCAACCACACCGTAATTGCCGCCATTTACACGCAACTGTTCAATAAAGTCACTACCCGCGTATTCATCGAAGTAAGCCTCACTCCAATAATCTAAAGCCGGCTGCTCAAGATTACCCTGGGAGTTAGTACGCTGCTTAATATGGCCCTCAGTACCATGGCCATGAACCAGGATGTAGCAGTTATCCGCACTAGCAGAGGCTGATCCCAAAAGCCCCGCTAATAGTAAAGAGAAGCTCGCACCCAATCGTTGATAAAGTGTCATTGTGATGTCCTTTTATTTTTGCTCGGGCTTGATCCCAATTTTTTAAATTGTCTTTTTATGTTGCCGAGACTGTTTTATGGCTTGCGAAAGGTATCTGGTTAATTAGTGCCAAGAATATGACTAATAGCGCCAAACAGAATCTTAGGGCGACAAGCAATATGACTATTTAGTCATAAAGAGAAGGAGGCTTAGGTGAATGTGACATAGTTCGCAAAAACTAAGAACCGCGACTTCGCTCTAGGTCACAGTATTGATGAAGCTAAAGGTGAGTGAGCACTTCTAAAAAACTTTTGGAGCAAGCTATCTTTTCGAAGAAATAACTTACGTAAAGAAAAGGTTGAAATCGTTTAAATTTTGATCAACCCCTATCGTAGCACACAAGTATCGTAGCCACTTTTCTATCGATATACCTATGACACGTTATGCACCCTTTCCATAAAAAATTGTGGCACTAAATTAAAACATGCAGCAAGAATTACAAGGTATAAATATATGAGCACCTCTACGGAGATAATTTTTAGAGTCTAACGATTCGGGAAATATACTACATATACTTAAAATCAAAAGGTAATCATCTAGTAGTAGATTATCCGCCGACCGAATGCATACTCATTGAACATCTACGGTAGGAAGGAAAAATGATAGAGCCAAAAAAGTTTTGGGATAAAACTGCAGCGCGCTATGCCAAAAGCCCTATAAAAGATTTAAAAAGTTACAAGAGAAAACTGGCTATAACACAAGAATATTTGCAGGCAGACTGGTCTGTACTGGAATTTGGATGCGGCACCGGCAGCACCGCTATTCAGCACTCTCCATATGTGAACAGTATAACTGCTACTGATATTTCCGAGAAGATGCTGGATATTGCCAAGCAAAAAGTAAAAATCGCTTCCATAAAAAACATAAATTTTAAACAAGGCACCTTAGGTTCACTAAAATTCGAACCAGATAGTTTTAACGCCATCTTAGGGCTAAATATATTACATCTTCTGGAGGATATAGATGGTGCTATCGCGCGGGTTTACAATTTATTAAAACCGGGGGGCATATTTGTATCAAGTACTGCATTAATTAAGAAAAGCAATTGGCGATTCCTGATCCCAGTGATGCAACGCATAAATCTGGCCCCTTATGTCCACAAAATTGACAGACAGGAGCTTTTAGACAAGCTTACACGAGTTGGTTTTCTTATTGATCAGGAGTGGCAGCCTAGTAAGGAATCAATTTTTTTGATAGCAAAAAAGTAAGTTCTTCATTCCCCATATACGCGGCCACATTTCAGAAATCAGGATGAATTCCAGTAAAAAAGCAGGAGAGCGGTAAGGGGGAGCCCCCTTACCAAACTTATCTCCCAGTATCATTACAACAGTTCAGGAGAAAAAATTAATTAACGCTATTTGAGTGGTAAATCATCGCCTGCCAAATATTTTTCTGACCACTCACATAGTTATCGTAGGTGGGGTTTTTAATATAAGTCCAAGCTACTTTTCCATCACCTAAGTACATAGGCTCATCCAAACCACCCCATCCATAATTAGGTAACTCGATTGGCCCTTCAAGTACGTTTAGATCTGCATCGACTTCCATTACATAATAAGCTTTTGGTACTAATAACCGTTTAGAGCCGCTGTCGGCATAAATACGGTTATAGGACAAGTTATCAGAAATACACTGGAATTTTGCATACCCAAACAAGTAGCGTCCATTTTTTAAATCAATAAGTTGTGGATCACTAATTTGGCAATCATCATCCTCAACCAACCAATTAAAACCCTGGCCTTCCATACTACCGGTAGAGCTGACCTTGGCGATGCCAATACGGGTTAAAGAGCTGGAGTCTAATGCATCACCAGAATAAAGTCCCTGTCTTGTTATTGTGGCGAAACTATCATCATCTTCCCAATAGTTATAACTCATATAGGACAGGAAACAGTTTGTGGTGTCGTAATCTGCACAATCTTCATCAAACGGACCTTCCCCAGACGGATCAATACCGACTTCATCCTGGAGAAAGCGATCCATATCCGCATCTTCAATATATTTAGGCGAGACGATCAAAGAAAGGTTCGTATTGGCATCCACTGGTACAACAGTATGACCGCCACCATTAGATACCATCGCAGACGTTGATGGTACGAAGTGATTAAAGCGCCCTTCTGTAGACGAACTGGAAGTTTCCATTTTCACTGCAATGGTACCCAGTTGCCCATGAGTGCTACCTATCCAGTCGTTCCAATCACTGGTGCAAATTGCACCAAACATCTCATTGTCTGGATTATAGAATGAGCGAATGTTTACTACGTGACCATCGCCGCAGGCCCAATACCAACCGCGATTATCTGAGCTGCTCATATCCAGGGACCAATTATTACGGTCAATAACCGTTAAGCCTGCCGAATAGTGAGAACTCCCATTTCCATCAAATACCCGTGCAGAAACTGAGAAACCATAGCTACTACGACCCTGGCTGTCATCCTCAACATAAATCAGCTCTTGTGCGCCAAGATGAGTTCCACCGTGCATTTTATTTACTACGTAAGCATCAGGAACTTCACTTAAAGGCTGATTTTCCCACTCTAGCAGCCAAATTTGCTCGTTATAGCTGTAACTGGCATCTCGAATGTGCTGCAGTAAATCGTCATAGTCGCCAGAGGAAAGACTGGAAATAATATACTCCATCTCCTCTTGCATATCGGACCCTTTAATAGTGGTAAAGGATGGCGAATCCCCAAAATCAGTATCCGGGAAGTTTGCCTCCAAACCGGCAAGGAAATCGTCAAACGTCAGCGTAGGGTGTTCAGTAAAAAAGTCGATATATTTACCGTGATTGGTCGCAACCAGAAGACCAATTTCATTCGCAATACGGGATTCAATGGTGTCAATGTTATCTTCCATTTTCATCCACGTTGAACCGTATTGCTCAACAAGGTCAGCTTCAACCTCATAACGCTCATTGGCTTGATAATCTGTATTGCATAGAACTGCTACTGTGGAGCAATCAGAGCTTACAGCCACACCGTGGGATTCATAACACTGATTTAACAGCGTTGCATTACCTGTTGCCTCAAAACTGGAAGTATCCGGATCATACTGTAGCTCATAAATAGAACCGTGAGTTGTATCCGCAGCAGTGTCCCCCTCTGACAAAGTAGTGGAAACAAACATTCTCGGAGTATCGGTATCTGTTGCACAGGTCGCAGTATAACTACGAATCGGGATATCAATATCCTCTTCATCCTGCTCCCCGTCAGTTCGTGCTATATAGTGTGCCATCTGGTAAACCTCACGGGCATTGTTCATACCTTCTGGCAAAGTTACGTCAATGGCAGTCAATGAGGCGAAGCCTAAATCTGTATGCTCTACGTCTCCCACCACAACTGTAGTGCCCACATTATCCGAGATCGGATTATCATCGCTGCCGGACGAACCCTGATCGCTACCGCTACTGCCACTATTATTACCACTACCGCTACTATCTGAAGAGGGGTTGTCCGAATCCGAAGAGGAGCTCCCTCCACCACCTCCACACGCGGCCAGCAATGCCGTCAAAGAAAGCGCTATTAACTTCTTATTTATCAGTAAACCCATCAGCTCTGCCCAACTCGTATGTCACTAAGATAATTTGTTATTACTTGCCGTCATCCATTGAATTTTTATCCTCAATTGATGACCAAGTGCGCACTTTAAAGTGATGCAATCGATTGTCTGTGAACTGGTTTTAGAACCTGGCTGAGACCGATAAGTGGTAATTTTGCAGCGATAAACGGTACTAAAATACCAAAGCAGAAATAGTCGCATCATGAATGGTAATTGGGCGATACTTTGCGAATATACAACTACAACGAACGGTTTCAGCTGCAACAATTGGATAGAAACTAGGAAAGCCGATATAGTGCTATTGATCGGCAATAAGCTAGTTTCCTGATAGATTGTCATTTATTCACAGTTTGGAAGTGTCAATATGAAAAGACTTGCTCTTTTAGCTTCGCTACTCATTCCCAGCCTTTCAATGGCAACCCCAGAGATTAAAGGCTCCCCCCAGGACTTACGCGACCTAATTTACCCAATATCAAGAGTTGTGACTCTCCACGGCAGTGCAAAAGAAACGGCTTATTCAGACCAGGCTATAGTCAATATTATTGTCACCACTGAAGAGCCCCTCCTATCAGACGCCATTGCTAACAATAGTTCTTTGCGTGAACAATTAACCGAGAGCTTAATAAAGGCTGGCATAGACCGAGCTAAGATTAAAAATTCAAAATTTTCATCTTCCCCACAATTTGGTTGGCTAGGCAAAAATCCTTCCAGCTATAAAGTTATTAATAGGGTCGCAATAACTATTAACAAGGAGGGACATTTACAGTCTATCGCAAGGCTAACCGATGAAAATAAAGAAATAGAAATAGTGAGTACTTCTTTTGAGCATTCAGAAGTATCTGAATATACAAAAAAGGTCCGATCTAAGGCACTAGCCAAAATCATGGAACAAAAAGCTGACTATGAGAGAACCCTGAGCATTCAGTTAACACCAGTTAATGTCCGTACAAATAATATCGGCTATCATGGGACAGCGGGAGCTGGAGCAATAGAAGAGGTTATCGTTACTGCTTCCAGAACTCGAAAAAGCAAATTTGAAGATAGCTTTTCAGAAGCATATATAGAAACAGAGGTTAGTTCCTTCGACGAAGTTCAGTATGAGGCTTCATTGTCCGTGGATTTTCAGGTTGTGCCGTCAGCTACAACCGATTAACTTTTGATTAAGCATTCAGGTTGGTAGGAGTGAAATAGATACTTCTACCAACTAAATACCCCAGTTGTTTAACCTACCGAAAGTGATAATATCTGGCTAATCTCATTCAAACTACGATTTGACTGAGACTGCCAAGTTTCGATGGCTGCTTTTAGTGCAGCCCAGTCTTTCTTGGAGGAGGGAGACTTGTCGACAACCCCTTCTCGGATTAAGGCTCGAATGGTATCACTTGCAAAAACCAAAGTATCAACTCCCATTCGTCTTAGAAATACCTGGGCAGTCTTACCGCCGAGTCGATCACCACCTTTACGCAAGTACAAAAGATTCTCAATATAGTTGTCTGTATTCCAGCTAGAGAAATACGCTCCCAAACTTCCATGCTCATTAGATAAATGCCAAAAGAAGTCTGCATTTCTCTGAATGGAGCGAGTTTTAGTCCAGTGCTTGATCATTCCTTCCTGCCGCATTAGGTCATCTAATGCCTCCTCCGGTAAGTAACGACAGAATGAAACATCAAAGCCATAAAAGATCTTCTCTATATCCGGCCACTTTTTTTCAACAACCTTCCAACTAAAACCGGCTTGAAAAACAGCCCGGGATGCCGATGACAACCACTGACTGTCATGTATCTCTCTCAAGAGCTGCGCAGGCTTTGGCTTAACCAGCTTCGACTGAAGTCCGTCTAACCCTCCAAATCGATCAATCACAGGTGCCTCAATGGCGGCGAACTCACGCATAATTCAGACCTTCCAGTAAATCTATCTCCATTCTACGCCTATAAATAGAAATTCAAAGCATTTGGAGTTTTAGCGGAATACTAAAAAGGTGGTGCGTGTTTATCCTGCCCAAACAACACGAAAAGCCAATTGACTCTAGAAGTTAATATTTCAGAAAGCTGAAAAAGAAAAGGACATTTCAACTTCCCCAACAAATAAAGGGGAGCTAGCTCCCCTTTATTTACATGATACTTAAGTAGAGATATAAAGAATAATTAGCTACCCATAATCAGACCTATATCTCTAAAATAAGCATAACATATTTATTACTTAACCTTCTTATCAGTCTCTCCATTTTTATACCCAAGTAAATCGAGGTAAAATGCATACTGTAAAGCGGTCTCCTTATAGCGACGGAAACGACCCGAAGAGCCACCGTGACCTGCTTCCATATTGGTATTGAATAACAACTGATTTTCATCGGTCTTCAATTCGCGTAACTTTGCCACCCATTTCATTGGCTCAAAGTATTGCACCTGGGAATCATGTAGCCCAGTGGTTACCAACATATTGGGGTAATCCTGAGCTTTCACCTGGTCATAGGGAGAATAGGAAAGCATATATTCATAACTATCCTTATTATTAGGATTGCCCCACTCGTCATACTCATTAACAGTCAGGGGAATTGACTCATCCAGCATGGTAGTTACCACATCAACAAATGGCACCGCCGCAGTAACACCCCGGTACAAACCCGGTTCCATATTGACTACCGCGCCCATCAACAGCCCCCCAGCACTACCACCTGAAGCAAAGATCTTATCAGGGGCCCCATATTTTAATTTCCCCAACGCCTTGGTAACGTCGATAAAATCAGTGAAAGTATTCTTTTTATTGAACATCTTTCCATCTTCGTACCAGGCACGTCCCAGTTTTTGGCCGCCACGAATATGGGCAATAGCAAATACAAAACCTCGGTCAAGCAAGGACACCACTGAAGAGCGGAACCAGGGGTCTACGGTACTACCGTATGAGCCATAGGCATATTGCAGTAATGGATTAGAGCCATCTTTCTTAAATTTATCTTTACGATAAACCAAAGATACCGGCACCTTAACGCCATCTCGTGCCGCTACCAGGATACCCTCGCTCTGATAGTGCTCTGGGTCAAAACCACCCAGAACTTTGTCTTGCTTAAGCAATTCCAAATCGCCACTATCCAACTTGGCTTCATAAACACTATTTGGTGTCGTTAAACTCGAATAAGATACTCGAACACTCTCTGAGTCCAAGTTTGGGTTTGAACTCAAGCCCAGCCTGTATACTGGATCATTAAACCCGACTTGAAGGTCCTTATTATTCTCTAAATTAATAATTCGGAGACCCGTTTGCCCCGCTTTTCGTTCTATTACTGCCAGATGATGATCAAATAAAGTGAAATCTTCCAACAAAACTTTACTACTATGAGGTATGACTTCCTGCCAATTAGACTTATCTGTTGCGTCGTCCATGGCAACCTTCATAAGGCGGAAGTTTTCAGCTTGCCAGTTGGTCATGATATAAAAATCATTCCCTAACTTTAGCGCTGAATACTCGTGATCCTCTTCCCGGGGATATAAGGGAGCAAAATCGGCAAGAGGGGTGTTTGCGTCCAGGATTGACTGGCCACTGCTAGTTGTAGAACTGTGGTGAATGCGTATCAGCTCTCCATCCCGGGATTTGGAAATCCACGTATAGAAAGCCTTATCCATCTCTTCGTAAACAACAACATCTTCACTCTGCGGCGTGCCCAACTTATGGCGCATTACTTGATAGCCGAGCAGAGTTTGATGGTCCTTATTGATATAGAAGACAGTTTGGTTATCGTTTGCCCAAACGGCAACTGGTGAAGCATTCTCCAATTTATCTGGCAGCATCTCACCAGTCTTTAAGTCCTTGAAGCGAATCGTGTAAACACGGCGCCCAACACTATCTTCAGGATATGCTACCAATTGATTACTGGGAGAAACCGCCAGGCGCCCTACACTAAAGTAGCCGTGGCCTTCAGCCAGCACATTCACATCCAGCATAATCTCTTCAGGTGCTTTCTGGGTCCCTTTACGCCGCGCGTGGATCGCGTATTCTTTCTCAGGAAGATAGCGGCTGTAATACCAGTAGCCATTATAATAAACGGGAACCGTTGATTTATCTTTCTCCAGGCGGCCAGTCATTTCTTCAAAGAGTAATTCCTGTAACTCTTCGGTGTGGTGCATTACCAAATCGGTATAAGCATTTTCTGCTTCCAGATGAGCAATAACATCTGGCGCCTTACGTTCATCGTCACGCATCCAGTAGTAATTATCGATGCGCTCATGGCCATGCATAACCATTTTGTGTGGTACTTTCTTCGCTACAGGAGCAGAGGTTTGTTCACTAAACAAGGCTTTTTCCTCTACAGCTTGGTTGCTCTTCTCTTCGCCACACCCTGTTAAACCAAGGGTGAGCAACAGTGTTGCTGTGGTTTTATTCATCGAACTCTATCTCTCCTATCTATTTTTCTTTTATCCATTCGCCTGCTTATGCACATCTCACACTGGCTATGATGGAGACAAACACTATCCAGCCAGGATCAACCAACTCATCCCCGCTATTATCAGCGATGCCGTCACACTGAGTATCGCGCCCTCTCGAACCATATCCTGTATACGTACTTTACCGGTTCCATACGCAATCGCATTAGGCGCTGTAGCTACAGGCAACATAAATGCACAACTGGCACTCATCGCCGCAGGTATCATCAGCACCATGGGCTCAAAACCCGCTGAAGTGGCGGCTACAGCTAAAATTGGCATAAGTAGGGTTGCCGTAGCTGTATTGCTGGTTATCTCTGTCAAGAAGGTCACACTAAGGCATAGAATTACCAACAACAACCACAGTGGCATCGCCGTCAGGAAAGAAAGACCGTTGCCGAGCATATCGCTCAGTCCGGAACTGGAGAAACCTTTTGCTAGCGCTATACCACCAGCAAACAGTAATAGCATTCCCCAGGGGATCGTCTCTGCCGTCTGCCAATCCAGCAAGCGCCCTCCCTTACCGTTGGGCACTAGAAACATAGCGACAACGGCTGCTAGAGCCACGGTTCCATCACCGGCAGCATCAATACCTATCAATTCGCTCCAACCACCAAACGGTGCATTGCGAGTAACCCATAGGAGAATTGCCACACCGAAAACCATTAAGGTTCGCTTTTCCTCTTGCCTCCACTCTCCCACTTGAGGGGGCTCAATATCATTTTTCAGATGCACATGACGGGTCAGCCAGAGGGCCATTATAGGCAGCGTCACCAAAGCAACTGGGACTCCTATTTTCATCCAGCCCAGGAAGCTAAACTCTCGTCCGGTTACTTCCTCGTATATTCCCATAAAAATAACATTGGGCGGCGTGCCCAGAGGAGTACCTACCCCACCCAGACTTGCGGCATAGGCAATACCCAGGATCAGGGCAATACTTAAGCGCTCGTTGTCGATCTTACTGAGAATTGCCAGGGCTATAGGCAGCATCATCAATGTGGTAGCAGTGTTGGAAATCCACATGCTCAGGAAGCCTGCTGCCAGCATAAATCCGAGCACCAGCCTGCGGCCGCTGGAGACGCCCACAATACGCAACATATACAGGGCAAGGCGCTCGTGGGCCCCACTTTTCTCCAGGGCCTTGGACAAAATAAAGGCCCCCATCAGCAACAGAATGACATGACTTCCCAAGGAAGCTGCCACCTCCCGATGATCCGCTACTCCAAATAGAGGCAAGAGGACAAAAGGCACCAGTGACGTTGCGGGGATTGGAAGTGCTTCCGTTATCCACCAGATCACAGTTAACAAGGTAATTGCAGCAGTTACTGCCGGTAGATACTGCATCCCCAACGCTGATAAAAAGAAATAGAAGGCCACAGCAAAAAGAGGCCCCAAAACTATAAAGCGCTGCCGCGCGATTGACATACCTGCCCCCAACTACTCAAGGGTTTAATTTTTATAAGTTTGAATCTTGGGAGGGGGATAAACTCCTCGGTCAAGATGGCCGATAAAAATACAAGAAACTGGTCCTTTTGCGCAGCTCTTTTTATTCCTAGAGTAAAATTCCCTCATGGAATTGGGTGTTACACCGTTGAATCCCTTAAATAGCTGATGTTCAGTGATCAAATAGCAATCTATGTAACTGAAGGCATTTCGAGCAGCAAGGGTATGCAATCACTTACGCGAACCCCAAAATATGGACATACCTGACTATCAAGACTGAAAAACTAGCCCTTTGTACCATCACTTTTGTACATCTCGCTGGCATCCGTCAAACTATCGCCCACAATAGCTAGTAGTAGAATGAGGGCGGAAAGGAATCATGAGCAATATACCCAACACTGTGGAAGTCCTGGAGAAGCTCCGCTGGAATGCCCACCTGTGCAAACACAGCCACTTCCGAGCCTCCATGAAGGGGCGCAATTTGCATGTGCTTTGCGGGGTGCCCATCGTTGTCGTCAACCTGTTCCTCGGTTCGCTTTTCTTCTCCCTGATCAATGCAGAGCTGCCTGATTGGACCAAGTGGAGTGGTGCGGCGCTGGCCCTGCTGGCCGCGCTATTGGGCGGCGTGCAAACTTTCTTCAATTTTAAGAAAAACTATGAGGGACATCGGCAGGTAGGCAACGAGTACCTGGCAATCGCCAGGGAGTGCGAGCGGCTGATCGCCCTTTACTTCGACGATATCCTGGATCTTGAGCATCTATCCAAGAAGATCTCAGAACTGAATACACGCTACAGTGAAATCAACCAGCGAGCGGAAGAGTTTATTGTCTCAGATAAGGTATACAGGCAAGCGGTGCATATCCAGAATCAAAAGGCCAACCGGGAGCCCTCTCTGGTAGAGCAGATGCGTAATCGCCAGGCCACTGCGCAAAGAGTCGCCGAGGAGGCTCTCGAAATCGCAGAGAGCAGTCACTAACTCCCCCATCAATACCGCAACATTATCCTGGGGAAGTGGTAACTTCCCTACTTCCTATAGTAACAAATCGAAAAATGCAGACAGATCACAGTAGTCATCAACCCAGTAAAAACACTTACCCATTATGCTATTTAGCCACCGATATCGGCACACCGAGCAATGTCGGCGGCCTATTTCGTATCGCCGATGCACTCGGCGTAGAGAAAATTTATTTAACCGGTGAAAGCCTGGTTCCACCTAATTCCAAAATTCGAAAAGTTTCCCGGTCTACAGAAAAGTACGTTCCCTACGAATATCACTCATCTGCAGTCAATATCGCGCAAACCTTAAAAAATAAGGGCTATCGATTAATTTGTCTGGAGATTGCCTCAAACAGCGTCGAACTCAAAGATACCCCCGTTTCCAAAGGGGATAAAATATGTTTGGTATTGGGCTCTGAAAAGGATGGAGTTACCCCTGAACTCCTTGAACTGGCAGATGCTGTGGTACACATACCTATGCAGGGTATCAATTCCTCAATGAATGTTACTTCCGCCTGCGCTATAGCGACCTATGCTTTGTTGGAAAAAATTTAATCGGGCACTTTGACCATTATATTTTTCTGATTAACATAATCGGGATCACCGCCCAACCTTTTATTGCAGTTCAATCCATTAATTGCCTGGATCTCCGCATTGCTCAAATTAAAATCAGATATTAAGAAGTTATTGCGTATGTGATCCAGGCTTTCCGCCTTGGGAATAACTATGCGATGCTGCTGGATATTCCACTTAAGGATAACCTGCCCCGAAGTCACCCCATGATTATTCGCAATGTCCACAATTACTGGATCTATGAGAGGTTTTTCATGAGCCTCGACACCGCTCCATGTAGATCCCGACCCCAAGGGAGACCAGCTGCAAATCGCAATTTTATGGAACTGGCAATAATCTACTAAAGGCTGCTGAGTAAAATAGGGATGCAGTTCAATTTGATTACAAACAGGGCGCACTTCCGAGAAAGTCGCCAGTTGTTCAATATCAGATTTACGAAAGTTTGACACCCCCAGGGCCCGCACTTTTTTCTGCTGGTAAAGCGCCTCCATTGCACCCCAGGTCTCCCGGGTATAGGCCGGCATGGGCCAATGGATCAGATATAGGTCCAGGTATTCCAGCTGCAAACGCTCTAGGCTACGGGCAAATGCATCGTGAGTTTTATTGGTTCCCTGCTCCGTATCCCAAACTTTACTGGTAATAAAAAGCTCTTCCCTCGCTAGGCCGGATTCTTTGATCGCTCTTCCCAGCGCTCGCTCATTTCCATAGACCGATCCTGTGTCAAAATGACGATATCCCACAGACATGGCTTTCAAGATAACTTCTGTTACATACTCATCATCCTGCTGCCAGCTGCCAATCGCAGCCATTCCCATGCCGAGCTGAGGTATCTCTACACCGTTATTCAATTCGAGAAAATACATAATCAATATCCTTTCAGACTACTGAGCGGTAAATCAGCAAGGACCAAGAGGGAATAGAACCGGGGTCACATTTATTTCGCTGAGTGTAGGCCGTACAGAAGTCAACGCGTAGAAAACAGCGAACTCACGCCAACTCCTGACTGCTAATCACTCACCATGCAATAAAAAGAAACTAATTTGCTAAGTTCAGTGAATATAAGCGATTATTTTGGAGGAAGTGAGCCCGCAAATACCGCTCCACGACTGACCCAGTTATCCAAATCCTCTGCGACAGCATCTTCTTCCACATACACCATGCCTTTTAAGGGGCGCCCGGTGTAATCCATAGGCCGGGTATAGCGTTCGGCCAACGCAGTTTGATACTCATCAGGCCCAACCCGGACCATCAACTCCTCTCCAACAACCCCACAGGCCATATTGCCATTCAACATAAAAGCGAGACCTCCAAACATCTGCTTTTCACTGAGGCCTTCATTTCCCTGAAGTAATTTGCGCACTTTTTCAGCCAGAGTTTCGCTGTACGCCATAGTTTTCTCCTTAATCACTTTTACCAGGCAGGAATACCCCCTCAGAAACTGCTTTTTTCTGAAAAGGTTAAAAACGATGAAATTTGAAAAGAATCGAGCGGAATTAAATGTGAACCCTAATCCCAGCAAGACATTGGATGGAGCAATGAGCAAGTAAACTGCAAATACAACAGATAACTGCACCATAGCAAAAACGTTATTTCGAATAATCGTTTAAGTATAGCAGTAGCTGAAGTTTCTACTTTAAGGAAGGGAAAAAATACGCCAGGAAATGAAAGGGCTGAAAAAAATTACAGAAATATTTCTATATTTGCTAAAGATTGTGGTGACCTGAAACGGCCACCACAATCTTTACGTGTACCTCGGCAGGCAAAAACCGAGGGAATGACTTGTCTTAGTCGACAAACACCCGCGCGTTACGGAACAAGCGCATCCAGCCGGAATCTTCTTTCCACTCATCTGGATGCCAGCTATTGCTGACAGCTCGAGCAACACGCTCAGGATGCGGCATCATAATAGTCACGCGGCCATCCTCAGAACTCAGAGAGGTAATACCATTTACCGAGCCGTTGGGGTTGGCCGGATAAGTTTGGGTAATTTCCCCTTTGTTATTCAGGTAGCGCATCGCGATAGTGCCGGAAGCTTCACACTTCTCGAGCGCCTGCTGGTCAGCAAACTCCACTCGCCCCTCACCATGAGCAACGGCAACCGGCATGTAAGTACCCGCCATACCTTTAAACAACACGGAAGGTGAGTCTTCAATGCCTACCAGTGCGAAGCGCGCTTCATACTGCTCAGAGAGGTTGCGCACAAAGCGCGGCCAGTGATCAGCACCTGGTATCAGCTCTTTGATCACCGAGAACATCTGGCAACCGTTACACACCCCCAAGCCGAAGGTATCGTTGCGATTGAAGAAGCCCTCAAACTGATCGCGGGCACGATCGTTAAAGAGGATGGTTTTAGCCCACCCCTCACCAGCACCCAGTACGTCGCCGTAAGAGAAGCCACCACAGCCCACCAAACCTTTGAACTCATCCAACGCTACACGGCCAGACAGGATGTCACTCATATGTACGTCGACAGCGTTAAAGCCAGCGCGGTGGAAAGAGTGCGCCATTTCCACTTGGCTATTCACGCCCTGCTCTCGCAGTACAGCAACTTTCGGGCGAACACCTTTAGCGATATAAGGTGCGCTGATATCGTCGTTGATATCGAAAGTGAGGTTTACTGTCAGGCCCGGGTCTTCTTTGGCTATTGCAGCGAATTCCTGCTCGGCACACTCGGCGTTATCGCGCAGGGACTGGATACGGTAGCTGGTTTCCGACCAGATCTGCTGCAATTCAGCACGGGAGCGCTTGAAGATTTCAACACCGTTATTAGTGATGCACAGGTGTTCGTTATTGTTCAGGTAACCGATCTTGTGGGTGGGTACACCCACAGCGGCAAAGCGCTGTACCAGCATATCCGCTTCACAGGCGGGAACCTGCAATACCGCACCCAGCTCTTCACTGAACAGCGCCGCAATCGGGTCTTCACCCAATTCGTAGATTTCCACATCCATACCCACGCGGCCGGCAAAGCCCATTTCCGCCAGGGTTGTAAACAGACCGCCGTCAGCGCGGTCGTGGTAGGCCATGATCAGGTCTTCATTCAGAGCCTGCTGTACCACCTCGAAGAAACCTTTCAGCTTCTTGGCATCGTCCAGGTCTGCGGGCTTGTCACCCAGCTCGTTGTAGACCTGCGTCAGACAGGAGCCGCCCAAGCGATTTTTGCCGGCACCCAGATCGATAAACAGTAACTCACTCTCACCTTTATCGGTGCGCAGCTGCGGTGTCACTGTCTTGCGGACATCAGTTACCGGAGTAAAGGCAGAAATTACCAGAGACAGCGGTGCAGTAACCGATTTCTGCTCGCCCTCTTCCTCCCAGGCAGTGCGCATAGACATGGAATCCTTGCCCACCGGGATGGTAATGCCCAATTCAGGACACAACTCCATACCCACCGCTTCTACGGTTCGATAAAGTTTTTCCTCTTCACCCGGATGGCCCGCAGCACACATCCAGTTGGCGGAGAGTTTGATATCGGACAGTTGCTTCACTGGGGTACAGGCGATATTGGTAATTGCCTCACCCACTGCCAGGCGGCCCGAGGCCGGTGCATCCAGCAATGCCACCGGGGTGCGCTCACCCATAGACATGGCTTCGCCGGCGTAGCTGTCATAGGCAACGGTAGTTACCGCGCAATCAGCCACCGGCACCTGCCAGGGACCGACCATCTGATCGCGGGAAACCTGACCGGTTACAGTGCGGTCACCGATAGTGATCAGGAAGCTCTTGCTAGCCACTGTGGGCAGGCGCAGCACCCGCTCAGCCGCTTCATTCAGGTCGATATCTGCTGTGGAAAATGCCTTACTTTCCACCTGGCGAGTTTCTGCTTCACGGTGCATGCGCGGCGGCTTGCCGAACAACACCGACATCGGCAGGTCTACAGGCTTGGATTCAAACTTCTTGTCATTTAACAGCAGGTGCTTGTCTTCGGTAGCTTCACCGACAACGGCGTAAGGCGCGCGCTCACGCTCACAGATTTGCTCGAAGCGCTCCAGGTCTTCCGGCATCACTGCCAATACATAGCGTTCCTGGGATTCGTTACACCAGATTTCCAGCGGGCTCATACCCGGCTCATCACAGGGCACATTGCGCAGTTCAAAATTACCGCCGGTACCGCCATCTTTCACCAACTCGGGGAAAGCATTGGACAAACCGCCCGCACCCACATCGTGGATAAAGGCAATGGGGTTGCTCTCACCCAACTGCCAGCACTGGTCGATCACCTCTTGGCAGCGACGCTCGATTTCCGGGTTTTGGCGCTGTACTGAAGCGAAATCCAGATCTTCAGAGCTGGAGCCGCTGGCCATACTGGAGGCTGCACCACCACCGAGGCCAATCAACATCGCCGGGCCACCCAGCACTACCAGTTTTGCGCCAGGGGAAAACTCGGGCTTGTCTACATGCTCTTCGCGGATATTGCCGTACCCACCAGCCAACATGATCGGCTTGTGATAGCCGCGACGCTCGCCATCGAAATTTTCTTCAAAGGTACGGAAGTAACCGCAGATATTCGGGCGGCCAAACTCATTGTTAAATGCTGCACCACCGATCGGGCCTTCGATCATAATATCCAGAGCGGTAACAATACGCTCAGGCTTGCCATAGTTGGCTTCCCAAGGCTGCTCCCAGCCGGGAATGCGCAAGTTGGAAACCGTAAAACCGGTCAGGCCCACTTTTGGTTTGGAGCCACGGCCAACTGCACCTTCATCACGAATTTCACCACCGGCCCCGGTACCAGCACCGGAGAAAGGAGCAATCGCGGTAGGGTGATTGTGGGTTTCCACTTTCATCAGCAGATGAATGGCTTCAGTGCTGAAACCGTATTCCTTGCTGTCAGGATCCGGGTAGAAACGCCCCGCTTCGCTACCAGTAACGACGGCTGCATTATCCGCATAGGCGGACAACACATTGTCCCCCCCCTTCTGGTAGGTATTCTTGATCATGCCGAATAGGGAGTGCGGCATTTCTTCGCCGTCGATGGTCCAGGAGGCATTGAAGATCTTGTGGCGGCAGTGCTCGGAGTTTGCCTGGGCAAACATCATCAGCTCTACATCTGTGGGATTGCGCTCCAGCTCTTGGAAACTGGTGAGCAGGTAATCAATCTCATCTTCGGCCAAGGCCAAGCCCAAGGTGACATTGGCATCTTCCAGAGCTTCGCGACCGCCCTCGAGAATATCCACACCGCGCAACGGGCGCGGCGCTTCTTCCACAAATAATTGCTCAGCTTGAGCAAAATCGGTGAATACCGCTTCAACCATACGATCGTGTAAGCGGGAGGCCAGCACAAGGCGTTCAGCTTCGGTTAACTCGACACCAGTAACGTAGTAGGCGATGCCACGCTCCAGGCGATGAACTTTGTTCAGGCCAGTGTTATGAGCAATGTCAGTAGCCTTGGAAGCCCAGGGAGAAATTGTGCCCGGACGCGGCACTACCAGGATCAACTCGCCTTTCGGCTCGTGCTTTTCCTCGGTTGGGCCGTATTGGAGCAGTCGCTCCAGCAGGGCCATCTCCTGGTTATCCAGTGAGTCGCTGTCTGCAAAGTGAACGAACTCAGCGTAGAGATCGTCGATGGTCGGTTGCAGCGCGCGCAGTTGATTGAGCAGGTTTTTATGGCGGAATTTCGACAGTGCAGGAGCACCACGCAGAACTAACATTGCGGGAGATAGCCTCTTGTCTAAATGAGAAAGATTGCGCGAATGGGATTTCGCACAAGGCCCCGGAAATTTGAGAGGCGCAATTGTACCTGAAGCATCGCTACTCCAACACACCCGCCCGACACTTGGGTACACATGAACTAATTAGTAACCTGAATGTTCAAAAGACCAGCAAGCTTGGCTGTAAATAAACCAACTTTGTATCAAAGTCAGGCTCGCCTACCTAAGTCTGTA
Organism: Microbulbifer maximicatervae (SeqCode); assembly: GCF_056231245.1. NCBI lineage: Bacteria > Pseudomonadati > Pseudomonadota > Gammaproteobacteria > Cellvibrionales > Microbulbiferaceae > Microbulbifer > Microbulbifer maximicatervae (SeqCode). The sequence continues at coordinate 1,076,063 of NZ_CP174334.1, read as the reverse complement.
ATGCTTTGCAAGCGCGCAGATCACAGTGTTCAAAAGACAAACTGGGCAGATTGTCGTCAAATAATGTAAAATTGGCGGACTGCGTCAAATTTTGCCCTCGTACTTGAGAGCGAAATCGACATACAGGGCCTTAGGCACAACAGCAAATAAACCAACGGACTAGCTAGAGAGGACAGCCTATGATGATGAAAAGCCGTATGCTGCGCTACGTCCGCCGTGTGTGCAAAGGGATCGCCTTGTCCTGCTGCGCCTCCCTGCTGGTTGCCAGTAAAGCACCGAATACACTCGAGCGTGTCAAAGCCACCGGTGAATTGGTTGTCCTGTCACAAAACGGCCCCACCACTTATTACGAAGACGCCTCCGGCAACCCGACGGGCTTTGAATACGGCATGCTGCGTGCATTTGCTGAGGAGCTGGGGGTGAAATTGGTAATTCGCGACGTGCACGATCTGGACGAAATGTTCGATCAGCTGCGCGACCCGGAGGGTGGTGCGCACTTCGCGGCTGCCGGCCTCACGGTAACTCCAGAGCGTCGCGAACAAGTCCGCTTTACCCCATCCTATTTTGAGATTCGCCAACAGGTTATCTACCGAGTTGGCGAACAGCGGCCGCGTAAAACTAGCGATCTCGAAGGAAAAAAGGTCGCCGTCATTGCCGGTAGTGCTCACGCAGAAGAAATGAAGAAACTCTCCACCCGCTATACCGAGTTGGATTGGGAGGAAGTCTCCGACGTGGACGCCATGGAATTGGTGGAGATGGTGCAGGAAGGAAAATACAATTATGCAATTGTGGATTCCAACGCTTACGCAGTTCACCGCGGCCTTTACCCAAACACTGCAGTTGCGTTCAACCTCACCCAATTCCAAGCGGTTTCCTGGGCCTTCCCACAAAGTGATGACGACAGCCTATATCGCAGTGCACGCCGCTTTATGTTGCGCGCCAATACCAATGGCATGATTGCCCAGTTGCGGGAAGAATTTTTCGGCCACGTCAGCGACCTAAATGTGGGCGGCGCCAAAGCCTTTGCCAAGCGCAGCCGCGAGCGCCTGCCCCAGTGGCGCGGCACCATGCAAAAGGTTGCCGACCAATATGACCTCGACTGGCACTTACTCGCGGCCCTCAGCTACCAGGAATCCTATTGGAATCCGCGTGCCCGCTCTCGCACCGGTGTACGCGGCCTGATGATGCTGACTCTGAACACCGCAAAAGATCTCGGTGTAAACCGCCTAAACCCCGAAGAGAGCATTGAGGGTGGTGCCCGCTATATCGTACAAATCCGCAACAAACTGCCGGATCGCATTCGCGAGCCCGACAGAACCTGGATGGCACTGGCTGCCTACAACGTAGGCTATGGCCACCTTGAGGATGCCCGGGTACTGACAGAACGAATGGGCGGCAATCCAGATCTTTGGCCCGATGTGCGCGAACACCTGCCCCTTCTGGCCAAGCGTCAGTATTACAAGACCACCAAACACGGCTATGCCCGAGGCTGGGAACCGGTGACTTATGTACAGAATATCCGCCACTATCAAGCCCTTCTGAGCTGGAGTAGCCGCATTGAGGAACAACGACTGGCCGCAGCCAATGATGAAAACGGCGGGATCCTTGCTGAGAACAGCGCAGTGAATTCCGAAGCCAGCGCCGCCCCCGCTCTCTAATCCCCCTCTAGGCCAGCTTAGCCTGGCCGAAGAAAGCCCCAAATATCTCCACCTTAATCTATATTCATCTGGTCCCGGTTGGAGTGCCTGAGCGATGGATAATCCAGATACGGTAAGAGAGATCGAGCAGTTTATTGACTACCTCGTGCAGGCCGGGGTGTACTGCAGAGAAGACGAACTGGAAAGTGTCTACCACCGGGAAATGGAGGTCTTCATACTAGATCCTTCGGACCGGGTCACGGTGGCAGACAAAACGGCCTTCATCAATATGTTTAAAGCCAAGCGTGACGCGGGTGAACTACCTCTCAACGACTGGAAAAAAATTCACCGCATAGTGGCAAATGAAAACAGTGCTTTAGTAATCTTCTCGCGAAAAAACAATTTGGCTGGCCAGGAGCAACTGTTAAAACTGGCGATAGATTTGGTGTATGAAAATGGGCGCTGGCAGGTCACGAGGGAAGTTATATTCCTAGAGCCAGCACTTCCTGGTTCAAGCTAGAAATACTCCTTACTCTCAATTGCTTTTAATCTGCTTCCCGAAAATCTGCCAGATTCATCGAAAGAGCTCTAGGTAAAAACTGCAAATCCTCAGGTTCATCAATATCCGCAAGCACATCCAATTGCTGACAGCGCATATCACATTCCAGTAATCGCTCCAGGGTTTGCTGGGCAACGACTTCAGTACTCCAACATATATCTTCAAACAAGCGAGAATGCAGGTACTTCAAGCCCAACAGGGTGTAGCCACCATCATTTGCGGGATACATAACAGAGTCCGTGTGCACTAGCGCCACAGCTGCGGCTCGGATTCTTTCTGCATTTAATGCCGGACAATCTGTCCCCAATAAAAAGAGCCCCTGGCCAGCGGCATAAGAACTTTTCGCTGCCCGCCACAAGCGCTGACCGAGATCACCTTCTGACTGGCTGTATAGCTTTACCCCCTGAGGCAACTTGAACTCCTGCCAAAAAGGGTGCCTGGAGTTAGGCGCAACATGCAGCTCGACAGGGCCCAGATTCGCCTTAACCGCTTCTGCCAATGTATCCTGCAATAACTGTAATGCGAGAGCGGCTGCGCCCTTCTCTCCCAAAGTAGGAATTAGCCGAGTTTTTGCATACCCTGGCAACGGAGCCTTAGCCATCACTACAAGACGCATGGGCGGCAATAGAAAACTACTCATAGCGTTTTGCCAAACTCTCTGCTGATACGCCCCGCCAGTAATCAAAACGCAATCGCCACATCAATAAAATGGTTCTCAATACGCCGTACTTTTCCCAGCGACGCCCTGAGGTTTCTACTTTTTCACGAGAACAATAGGGCCAGTAATAACTGCGCAAACGGCGACTCAGCTCAATATCTTCCATCAACGGCTGCGCAGGGAATCCACCGATAGTTTCGAACAAACCACGGCGCACAAAAATGGCCTGATCCCCTGTAGCAATACCACTAAAACGAGAGCGTAAATTAACTAAAGTCGCAATCAAGGGAAACCAAAAACTGTGTCCGACAATTTGAATATTAAAACGCCCCCAGTGGGCATTCTCCTTTTCGAGGTTTGTGATGGACTTGAGGGCATCTGCGGGTAGACGGCTATCGGCATGCAAAAACACTAACCACTGACCTTTAGCCATTAACGCACCGGCATTCATCTGAACCGCCCTACCCCGAGTGGCGTGGACCAGCTGCAAACCAGACTGCTCTAGGGTCTCAACACTACCATCGGTACTGCCGCCGTCTACGACAATAACCTCACAATCTTCCTGCACGCTCAATTGCTGCAAGTGCTCCAGTAAAGAGGCTATGTGTTCCTTTTCATTTAATAGAGGAACTATCACACTGAATTGCATTAGTTGCGCCTCCAGCGGTTAAAAACCTCTAAGAAACGTAAAATAGCTGCTGGTGCGTGAGCACGTTTCCAATTGCCCGCGACAAATTTATTGGCTTCACTCATGGTCGGATAGATATGGATGGTTGAGAGAATTTTATTCAACCCCAACCCATGCTTCATCGCTAAAATAAACTCCGCAATTAGTTCTGCAGCATTTTCCCCAACAATAGAAACACCTAGTATTTTATCTTTTCCCGGCACCGTAAGGACTTTGACAAATCCTCGCCGCGCACCATCGACTATAGCTCGGTCCAAATGCTCGATATCATAGCGGGTTATCTCGTAATTCACTCCCTGCTCACTAGCAGTTTTTTCAGAAAGGCCTACAGTCGCCACTTCCGGATCGACAAATACAGCACTAGGAACCAGAGAGTAGTCTACGGCAAATTTTTTAATGTCACCGAAAAGGGCATTTACCGCTGCATACCAAGCTTGGTGTGAGGCCATATGGGTAAATTGGTATGGCCCTGCCACATCCCCAGCTGCAAGGATATGTGGATAGCGAGTTCGCAGGTAGCCATCAAGTTTCAACCTGCCATTATCCAGCAAGTCCAGGTTCTCGAGACCTTCGTCGGTTACTTTCGCCTTTCTGCCGAGAGCTAGTATCACCTCATCAAACTCGAGCTTAACCCTATCGCCCTTATTTTCTACAATGAGTATGCCTCCTTCTCGATCAGGAACACCTTCAAACTCAACAGCTTCGTGGTCTGTCAAAATTTTAACGCCATCCAGAGTAAGCGCCTCAGCGACGGCCGCAGATACGTCAGCATCCAACTCCAATAATATAGTGTCGGACCTCTCCACCAGAACCACTTCCGAACCCAACCTGGCCATGGCTTGTGCCAGCTCACAACCAATAGCTCCCCCACCCAGTAATACCAGCCTGTGGGGAGGGGTTTTTAACTGAGAAAACCGCTCCCATAAAGTATCACTGGTGAGGTAATTCACTTGATCGAGCCCAGGAAAAGGCGGAACACTCGGCTCGGCGCCAGTGGCTAGTACAATAGCCCTTGCCGTCAGGATTTTCTCCCCTCCACTATTTAATTGGGTTTTAACTGTCCAGGGATCGATAAGCTCTGCAGTTCCCTTGAGCACTTCAACCCCCAGCTCGTTATAGCGCTCCACACTATCATTGGGTTCAATAGTTTTAATCGACTCCTTGATATGTTGCATAACCCGGGGAAAATTAATTGTTGGCTCATGGAGTACAACCCCAAACTCACCCGCACATCTTGCCCTATGGGCCTGTCGCGCACACATAATCAATGCTTTACTGGGTACACAGCCGGTATTGAGACAATCTCCCCCCATTTTACCTGCTTCGATCAAAGTGACTCTTGCTTTTATCGCCGCAGAGATGTAAGCCGTAACCAGGCCCGCCGCACCACCACCAACGACAATTAAGTTACGATCAAACTTCTTAGGTTTCTGCATAATTAGATCATCCAGCCTGACGCCTGCGCTTAAGCCAGTTGAGCGCATATTTTGCAATTAAGGGAAACACACCCAATAGAACAAAAGACAATAACAGTGGCAAAGATAAAATATCCTTGAGATTTTCCACTCTCATCAACTGGGTGCCGGCATTTACGTAAACTATCGTACCCGCCAGCATTCCGAGCTGACTAACCCAGTAGAAAGTCCAGGCTTTAATATGGGTGAGCCCCATCAGGATATTAATTAGGAAAAAAGGGAAAGCCGGCACCAATCGCAGCGCAAAAAGGTAAAATGCCCCCTCCCGCTCAATTCCCTTATTGACGACTTGAAGCCGCTCGGAGAAACGCCCCTGAATATAGTCCCGGAATAAATATCGAGCCATTAAAAAGGCCAGGGTGGCACCGATACTGGAAGCAAAAGAAACGATTACAGTACCCCAGAAAAGACCGAACAATGCGCCGGCTGCAATAGTTAGAATTGCCGCCCCGGGAAGTGATAAGCCAGTCACCAAAATATAGAAGACCAGAAACAAAAACTCGACTAAAAGCGGTGACGACATCTGCCAGCGCTTAAAGTCCTCCGCTCCATCCTTTAACTTTTCCAGGCTCAACCAATGGTGTAGATCAAGCAAGTAGAAAGCCACCACCAATACGACAATAGCGGCTACCAGCAGGATTTTTTTACTCATCGTTTTCAGGTTCCATCTGCGTTAACAGAAAGTTAGAGAGCCCCACCACAACTACTTCCCTGCCCGGCTGTACAACCGTAACAGTGATCTGCAACGCAAATTGCCGCCCCCTTTAGATCTATCTCGATTAAATCTCGCAAATGTAATCGGCCGGGAATAGGCATGTTGAGCTGTTGGTTAAAATCGCAATCAAATAGGTTTCCCTGCCAATCGACACTAACCAAGCTGCGACACATAACATCAGCGAGATTATCCGCACTGTAACTGTCTTTAAGTAGCGCCATATAATCGTGAAACTGCCCCTTGGAAACCAACATGGAACCAAAACGCTTGATTGGCATATTGGCGAGAGCGAACAAATGATTAAATTTAATGGAAAAGTGGTTCGCCAACTCTCTTCGGTAGTCCGCCTCCAAAGCACTTTGCTCCGGGGGTAAAAAGGGTCCTTGGGGGTTATAGACCAAGTTGAGCTCTAAGCCACTGCCGGGCTTGCCATAGCCCAATGCATTTAATTTTTGTAGCGCCGCAATGCTCTTATCGAATACTCCTTTACCTCGTTGCTTATCGACATTATCGATTGAGTAACACGGCAGGGAGGCAACGACCTCAACCTGGTTTTCAGCGAGGAATTCAGCGGTATCTTCCTGGCCCGGCTCAAAAAGAACTGTCAGGTTACAGCGATCAATTACATGTACTCCGCGCTCTCGCGCCCCTCTTACAAGGGATCGAAAACCCCAGTGCAATTCCGGGGCCCCACCAGTCACATCCAGCACACGGGGTTTACGGACCGTAAGAACTTCCAATAACAGCGCCAAATTGTCGTCCGACATCATCTCGGTTCGATTAGGCCCAGCATTGACGTGGCAGTGTAAACAGCGCTGATTACAACGGTAGCCAATGTTGACCTGCAAGGTCTCAATGGCCCCTCGGTGCAGAGAGGGGAAGTCCGATAGCTCCAGCAGAGGTAAGGTCTCACGCATCGATATCACTGCTCCATTTCTTCAAGCTCCGGTTCTGTCGGAGCGAGCAGTGGTTTTATTACAGCTTGTGTTTCCTCAGGCATAGCTTCGAGGGGAGTCACCAGACCGCTCAACAGTGCTGTATGAGCGGAGGACTCCGGTTGCTCAGCCCCTAAAATACGTATGGTTTCCATCGCAATTTGCTGCGCGCGCGTGGCATTTTGCTGAAGATTCGCAATCGCTACCTCTGCGGTTACCGCCTCCTCACGAGGGTGCCAACAATCATAGTCAGTAGCCATAGCCAGCGTGGCGTAGGCAATTTGTGCCTCCCGGGCCAACTTGGCCTCAGGCATATTGGTCATGCCGATAACCGACGCCCCCATACTGCGATACCAGTGGGACTCGGCACGGGTGGAAAACTGTGGGCCCTCGATACAGATATAACTGCCGCCTCGGTGTAACTCAATTGGCTGCCCTGCCTGGGTCTGCGTGAAAGCACGCGCCAAACTATCAGCGACAGCAGAGCATACTGGATCGGCCATGGACACATGGGCAACCGCGCCATCTCCAAAAAAGGTACTCTGCCGCCGGCGAGTCATATCAATGAACTGATCGGGGATTAACATATCCAGCGGCCGTACCTCTTCCTGTAGGGAGCCCACAGCCGAGAGAGACAGGATGTAGCGCACGCCGAGCTGGCGCAGGGCATGGATATTTGCCCGATAAGGCACTTGGGAGGGGATCAGGTGATGATTGCGACCATGACGGGCCAGGAAAGCTACTGATACACCTGCGAGCTTACCGCAGACAATGGCGTCCGAAGTCCTGCCAAAGGGAGTGTCGATATGGACCTCCTCCACCTCAGTCAGCCCCGGCATATCGTAAAGGCCACTTCCTCCAATCACCCCAATCAATGCCCTGGTCATATTCGCTCCTAAACAATTGGTTTTCGGCAGTATAGGAGTGGGGGCAAGTCGTGTATATCACCAGCTACGAGAAAGGAAAATTAGAAAAGCATTGGCATCTATATTACCTATACCCCTGGCCGCTAAAATTTGACAGGTAAGCTAGAGTTACTCTTCAGAATTTAGATCAATAGGGCGCCACGATTTACAGCTTACGATAATAAATTTTTATCCGCCACATTAAGAGCTGACAGTTAATAATCATCGACACCGAAAGGCAATATTCTCCTAGTAAAACCCAGCAAATTCTTTTCTTAATTGATAGATATGAAATTGAATTTTAAAGAGGCCACTACAGCTCAGCCCGACACCATGTAGCAACATAAAAAAGGGAGCAAAAAACTCCCTTATTTTTATTCCAATAAAAATAACCGCATCGCACCCTAGCTCTTTTGGCTACATCAAAGGCCCGGCAAAAGATCTCGGCAGAGTCTGACGATTGCCATCATAGAGATATGAAAGCATATCAAGATCCCCAGCACTGGGATTCCAGGTAGAACTATTCACCTGATTGGCCGATATTTTACAGCCTCCCTCACGAGTGTTTTTTACAATCCCCAGTGCCCTTGCCTGGTCGTCATACATCATGATGGAGTTTCCATCAAAAGCAGAATTGTGTGTTAAAAACCTGGTGAGGGTTTGCACCCGAGTTTGCTGCTGCAGGGAGTCAAGTGTGTTCTTCACTGACAGAGGGGCGTCGGCACGCATGTGTTCGTGGGCCAAACCCAGTGTATGACCGATTTCATGGGGAAGGGAGGCAATCGCTGCTCTATTAGTTTTCCAATCTACACCACAATATTGATCGGTTTTATTGGTAAACCCTACCGTCGCACTACTGCGGTCGTCCTTAATTGTAACCACTCCACGGCCTGCCGCTCCAACCTGCAGGAACTTAATCGCTGCAAATCTGAACTTTCGATAAATGCAAATTTCCCAATGAGACATAGCCTTTTTTACCGAATTAACATAACCGGAATCTAAATTGGAGGGCACATAATATTTCACCACACCATTCGGCCAAACCCCACCTACCTCTTCATTCCTATCCAAAGAAAATCCACCAAAGTCTATCTTATAGGATATTTTTCGAATATTTTTATCTATAGCTAGCCCCATGCTGACGCACCTCCTGAAAAGTTATTTTCGCTGCCATAACGAGAACCAACACTGCCGCACCAAATTCGGCAAGTCAAAATTCACCCGACAGAAATAGAAAACAAAAAGAGGGAAGAGATCACAAAAAACCTTTCCCAAACACCAAAACCAAAATCGATTCCTGTAATAAAAAATATTCAAATATTTTCAGCAAGCAACCAAAAGAACTAGGAACCACAAGAAAAGCCTTACAAAACGCAGACTTACGTGACCTATAGATAGAAGTACAAAAATGAAGAGAGAATGAAAATCAACTTTCAGCGATAAAAAGAAAACTTAACAACAGATAAAACTGTAAACACCATGAAAATGTAAAGATAGGTAAAACTATTTACTGGGGGAGCCCAGCGCAACTCTGCCTAATCTGACCCGACTTTATACAGCCATAAAAAAAGCCACCCAATGGGTGGCTTTTTTGAAAACTAAAAGTTGGCAATTACTTACCAGCCAGTAATTTCCTTCAGAGCGTCGCCGATCTGAGCCAGGGAGCGCACGGTTTTAACACCAGCGTCTTCCAGAGCAGCAAATTTCTCATCGGCGGTGCCTTTACCACCAGAGATGATCGCGCCCGCGTGACCCATACGCTTGCCGGGAGGAGCAGTTACACCAGCGATGTAGGAAACTACAGGCTTGGTAACATTTTCCTTGATGTAAGCAGCTGCTTCTTCTTCAGCAGTGCCACCGATCTCACCGATCATAACGATTGCTTCGGTCTGCGGATCGTTCTGGAACATTTCCAGGATATCGATGAAGTTGGAACCCGGGATGGGGTCACCACCGATGCCCACACAGGTGGACTGGCCAAAGCCGTAGTCGGTGGTTTGCTTAACCGCTTCATAGGTCAGGGTACCGGAACGGGAAACGATGCCCACTTTACCCGGCTTGTGGATGTGACCTGGCATAATACCGATCTTGCACTCACCCGGAGTGATAACACCCGGGCAGTTCGGGCCGATCAGGCGCACGCCCAGCTCGTCGCACTTCACTTTAGCGTCGAGCATATCCAGAGTCGGAATACCTTCGGTGATACAAACAATCAGCTTGATACCAGCGTTGGCCGCTTCCAGGATGGAATCCTTACAGAAAGGCGCAGGTACGTAGATTACGGAAGCTTCAGCGCCGGTCTTCTCTACCGCTTCTTTAACGGTGTCGAATACTGGCAGGCCCAGGTGAGTCTGGCCGCCTTTACCCGGAGTTACACCACCAACCATCTTGGTGCCGTAAGCAATCGCTTGCTCGGAGTGGAAAGTACCCTGGGAGCCGGTGAAGCCCTGGCAGATTACTTTAGTGTCTTTGTTAATCAATACTGACATGATTATTTACCCTCCGCAGCTTTAACCACTTGCTGAGCCGCATCGGTCAGACTGGTAGCCGCGATAATGTTCAGGCCACTGTCGCTCAGAACCTTGGCGCCCAGATCTGCGTTGTTACCTTCCAGGCGAACAACAACCGGTACTTTAACGCCAACTTCTTTTACTGCGCCCACAACGCCTTCGGCGATCATGTCACAGCGAACGATACCACCGAAGATGTTGATCAGTACGGCTTTTACGTTCTCGTCAGACAGGATGATCTTGAACGCTTCAACAACGCGCTCTTTGGTCGCGCCGCCGCCAACGTCCAGGAAGTTAGCTGGCTTGCCGCCGTGCAGGTTTACGATGTCCATGGTACCCATGGCCAGACCAGCACCGTTTACCATGCAGCCGATGTTGCCATCGAGAGCTACGTAGTTCAGGTCGAACTTGGCAGCGTGCGCTTCACGGGAATCTTCCTGGGAAGGATCGTGCATTTCGCGCAGGTCAGCGTGGCGGTATAGCGCGTTGCTGTCGATTACCACTTTGGCGTCCAAGCAGTGCAGGTTGCCTTCGGTGGTGATTACCAGCGGGTTGATTTCCAGCAGGGCCAGATCTTTTTCCTGGAACATTTTTGCCAGGCCGAGGAAGATCTTGGTGAACTGCTTAACCTGAGTCGGGTTCAGGCCCAGTTTGAAAGCCAGCTCGCGCGCTTGGTAAGGCTGAGCGCCTACCAGCGGATCGATAGTGGCTTTCAGGATTTTTTCTGGAGTCTCTTCCGCTACTTTCTCGATCTCAACGCCGCCTTCGGTGGAAGCCATGAAAACGATACGACGGGTGGAGCGGTCAACAACGGCGCCAAGGTACAGTTCTTGGTCGATGTCAGTGCAGCTTTCAACCAGGATACGGGAAACCGGCTGGCCATTTTCGTCTGTTTGATAAGTTACCAGACGCTCGCCCAGCCACTTCTTGGCAAACTCTTCAATCTCTGCCTTGGAATCTACCAGCTTTACACCGCCAGCCTTACCGCGGCCACCAGCGTGTACCTGGGCCTTTACTACCCACTTATCACCGCCAATTTCGTCAGCCGCTGCTGCTGCCGCTGCCGGGGTTTCCGCTGCAATGCCTTTGGAAACCGGCAATCCGTATTCCGCAAACAGTTGTTTGCCCTGATACTCATGCAAGTTCATAGTCAATACCAATTCACATATAAAATGTGTTTACTAATTGCAGATCACTCTGCACCTGAAAGAGAAATTTAAAATTTCCGTCGTTGCAAATTTCAAATTCCACAAATGAAACCGGGGCGCTAATTAATCAATAATTAGTGCCCCGAAATCGAAAAATATTCTTACTTGCGCTTCTTGCGATTTACGGTGTGAATCGCATGGCCGTTCACTCCCAGCGCCGCTTCTTTCACAGTTTCGGAAAGAGTCGGGTGCGCAAATACCGTCATACCGATGTCTTCAGCACTGGAGCCGAATTCCATCGCGATCGCCACTTGCTGAACCAGGTCTGCGGCAGACGGGCCAACAATATGGGCACCCAGTACGCGGTCAGTTTCCGCGTGAGCAATGATTTTCACAAAGCCCTGGGTATCGTTGGCGGCCATAGCGCGGCCGTTGATAGCAAACGGGAAGCTGCCTACGTTGTAGGGCTCGCCATCGGCCTTCACCTGCTCTTCGGTGCGACCAACCGCAGCGATTTCCGGGTGAGTGTAAATAACGTTGGGGATCACGTCGTAGTTCATCATCGGCTTCTGGCCAGCGATGCGCTCGGCAACCACAACACCTTCTTCTGAGGCCTTGTGTGCCAGCATTGGGCCGCGCACCACGTCACCAATCGCCCATACGCCCGGTGCAGAAGTCATGCACAGGTCATTGACATAGATGAATCCACGCTCGTCCATCTTCACACCGGCATCTTCAGACAGAAGGCCTTCGGTGTAAGGACGACGACCAACGCAAACGATCAGCTTGTCGAAAGTTTCCTGGTGCTCTTTACCATCTTTGTCCTGGTAAGTAACAACCACTTCATCGCCTTTCACTTCGGAGCCGGTTACGCGGCAAGCGAGGCGGATATCCAGGCCCTGCTTCTTGAAGATCTTCTGGGACTCTTTGGCAACCTGTTGGTCCATGATCGCCAGGAATTTATCCATCGCTTCCAGAACAACCACTTCAGAGCCCAGGCGGTTCCATACAGAGCCCAGCTCCAGACCGATAACACCGGCACCGATAACACCCAAACGCTTTGGAGTTTCAGTGAATTCCAGAGCACCAGTGGAATCGACAATAATTTTGTTATCTACCGGAGCGGGCGGAATATTTACCGGTACAGAACCGGAAGCCAGAATGACGTTTTCAGCTTCGTAGACGGTGCTGTTGCCTTCGTCGTCGGTTACTTCCACTTTCTTGTTCGCCAGCAGTTTGCCGGTGCCGAAAATGGAGGTTACTTTATTGGCTGTGAACAGACCTGCTACACCACCGGTCAGCTTCTTAACGATCTCGCCTTTGCGCTCGATCATCTTGCTCACATCCATCTTGACCTTGCCGACTTCAATGCCGTGCACGTCGAGAGCATCTTTGGCTTCGTGGTATTTCCAGGAGCTGTCCAGCAGTGCCTTGGAAGGAATACAGCCAACGTTCAGGCAGGTACCGCCATTTACGTATTTACCTTCCTTGTTTTTCCACTTTTCGATACAAGCCGTTTTCAAGCCCAACTGAGCGGCACGGATGGCAGCGACATAACCACCAGGACCGGAGCCAATTACGATTACGTCAAATTTTTCGGACATGATCAGTTCCAGATATTTCTAATGCAGTGTGATCGAGGGGGCCCGCAGGCCCCAAGATTTATTGTTTAAACTTCGAGCAAGATACGCGCTGGATCTTCGATCATTTCCTTGATCGCTACCAGGAAGCCAACCGCTTCCTTACCATCGATCAGACGGTGGTCATAGGACAGCGCCAGGTACATCATCGGCAGGATTTCCACCTTGCCATTTACCGCCATCGGGCGCTCCTGGATTTTGTGCATACCCAGAATTGCAGTTTGCGGTGGGTTCAAAATCGGAGTGGACAGCAGGGAACCGAAGACACCACCGTTGGTGATGGTGAAGGTACCGCCAGTCATCTCTTCGATAGACAGTTTGCCATCGCGGGCGCGAACACCCAGATCGCGGATATTGTTTTCCATATCCGCCAGGCCCATGTTCTCCGCATTGCGCAGAATCGGCACAACCAGGCCTTTCGGAGAGGAAACCGCTACACCGATATCCTGGTAACCGTGGTAAACGATATCGTTGCCGTCGATAGACGCGTTCACTGCGGTGTAGCGCTTCAGCGCTTCTACTGCAGCTTTTACGAAGAAGCCCATAAAGCCCAGGCGAGTGCCGTTGTGGGTCTTCTCAAACAGGTCTTTGTAGTTCTTGCGCAGGTCCATAATCGGCTTCATGTTCACCTCGTTAAAGGTGGTGAGCATGGCGGTGGACTGGGAAGCGTCCAGCAGGCGCTCAGCGATACGCTTGCGCATACGGGTCATGGGAACACGCTTCTCTACGCGCTCACCCGGAGCAACCGCAACTTCAGCAACAGCGGCGGCAGGTGCAGCAGCGGCAGCCGGCGCAGTGCCCGCTTTCATTACGTCTTCCTTGAGAACGCGACCACCCTTGCCAGTGCCTTCAACACCCGCCAGGTCTACGCCCTTCTCAGCAGCCATTTTCTTGGCAGATGGCATGGCAATTTTGTCGCCAGCCGCAGGAGCTGCGGCTTCGGCAGCCGGAGCTTCTGCTTTTTCTTCCGCCGGGGCAGCAGCTGCGCCAGCGCCCGCTTCAAACTTGGCAATCACCTCATTGGAGAGAACGGTATCGCCCTCACCCTTGATGATTTCAGTCAGGGCACCATCGGCAGGTGCAACAACTTCCAGCACAACTTTATCGGTTTCGATATCCACGATCAGTTCATCGCGGGACACAGCTTCACCGGGTTGTTTATGCCAGGTGGCGACAGTTCCGTCCTGAACTGATTCAGGGAAAGTTGGCGCTTTAATCTCGATCGTCATTTTTTCTGTTTCCTGAGATTGACTCTTCACTTATTACTGCCGCCGGTTATTTGACGGTCAGCGCCTCGTTGATGAACTTATTCTGTTCTTCAAGGTGCGTGGACATATAGCCCGCCGCAGGTGCTGCGGATGGGGCGCGGCCCACATATTCCAGATCCAGCTTCGGATGGGTTTCCGACAACAGGCGACGCAAGTGGTGCTGGCTGGAGTACCAGGCGCCCTGGTTCATGGGCTCTTCCTGACACCAGGCAACACTCTTGATCTTCTTGAATGCGGAAACCGCTTCCACAAACTCTTCGTCCGGGAATGGGTACAGCTGCTCGATTCGTACGAACGCCACATCTTCCTGTTCGCGCTCCATACGGGCTTCCAGCAGGTGGTAGTAAACCTTGCCGGAACACAGAACCACACGCTTCACTTTGTCTGGATCTACGCCCTGGTCCTGGATCACGTTGTGGAAGCGACCTTCTGCCAGCTCTTCCAGGCTGGAAGTGGCCAGCTTGTGACGCAGAATCCACTTTGGACTCATAATCACCAGAGGACGACGCATGGGGCGCACAGCCTGGCGACGCAGCAGATGGAAGATCTGTGCCGGGGTAGTGGCGTTACACACCTGGATATTGTGCTCCGCACACAGCTGCATAAAGCGCTCGAGGCGCGCAGAGGAGTGCTCTGGGCCCTGACCTTCATAGCCGTGCGGCAACAGCATTACCAGGCCGCACATACGGCCCCACTTGTGCTCACCGGAAGTGATGAACTGGTCGATCACAACCTGGGCACCGTTGGCGAAGTCACCAAACTGGGCTTCCCACACCACCAGGGACTTTGGTGTCGTGGTGGCGTAGCCGTATTCAAACGCCAACACCGCCTCTTCGGACAGCAGCGAGTCGTAGATATAGAAAGGCGGCTGGTCTTCAAACATATGCTGCAAAGGCACGTAGCTCTGACCGTCTTTCTGGCTGTGAACCACCGCGTGGCGGTGGGAGAAGGTACCGCGACCCACGTCTTCACCGGTAAAGCGGACCATAAAGCCCTCTTCCAGCAGAGTACCGTAAGCCAGGGTTTCCGCCATGCCCCAGTTCAGAGGCAGGGCGCCACCGGCCATTTTGCGGCGGTCTTCATAAATTTTGGAGACCTGGCGCTGCATTACCACGCCGTCGGGCACGTTGGTCATGCGAGTAGCGACATCCTGCAGCTTCGGCAGCGCATAGCCGGTATCTGCAGGCACCTGCCAGTCGTGGCCCAGGTAGGGGCTCCAGTCAACAAACATGGAGGAGTCCGGCTTCTTCACAAGACCGGTAGCAACGTCTTCACCGGCATCCAGTTTGTCGCGGTAGTCGTTAGCCAGCTTGTCTGCGGCAACCTTGTCCAGGATGCCCTCGCCCACCAGCTTCTCGGAATAGAGCGTGCGGGTAGTCTTGTGCTTGCGGATAGTCTGGTACATCAGCGGCTGGGTACCAGAGGGGTCATCGGTCTCGTTGTGGCCGCGACGACGGTAGCAGACCAGGTCGATAACGATGTCTTTCTTAAATTCGTAGCGGTAGTCCACCGCCAGCAGCGCGGCCAATACGACCATTTCCGGGTCGTCGCCATTTACGTGCAGCACCGGCGCATCGATCATCTTAGCGGGATCGGTGGAGTACTCGGTGGAGCGGGCATCTTCGCGCTTGCTGGTGGTAAAGCCCACCTGGTTGTTCAGTACGATGTGCACAGTACCGCCGGTGTAGTAACCGCGGGTCTGGGACATCTGCAGGGTTTCCTGCACCACACCCTGGCCGGCAAAAGCCGCGTCGCCATGGATGTTGATCGGCATTACTTTCTCACCGGTCGCATCTTTGCGGCGATCCTGGCGGGCGCGTACGGAACCCACTACCACAGGCGCACTGATTTCCAGGTGCGACGGGTTAAAGGCCAGGGCCAAGTGCACTTCCCCACCGGGAGTCATCACGTTGGAAGAGAAGCCCTGGTGGTACTTCACGTCACCGGAAGTATCGAGGGTCTTCTTGCCTTCAAACTCCTGGAACAGATCCGCAGGGTTTTTACCGAGGATATTAACCAGGGTATTCAGGCGGCCGCGGTGGGCCATACCGATCACCACTTCCTTCACCCCGTAGGTGCCGGAGCGACGGATCAGGGCATCCATCATCGGGATCAGGCTCTCACCACCCTCTACACCGAAGCGCTTGGTGCCGGGGTACTTGGAGTCCAGGTGGCGCTCCAGGCCTTCAGCGGCGGAAAGGCGCTGCAGGATTTCAATCTGGATGTCGGTGCCGAAGTTGGCTTTAGACTGGCTGCGCTCAAGGCGCTGCTGGAACCACTGCTGCTCTTCCAGGTTGGAGAGATGCATGATCTCCGCACCCAGATTGCCACAGTAGGTATTCTCCAAACCCTCGACGATTTCACGCAGGGTCGCCTCTTCTTTACCGAGGAACAGGCTACCGGTATTGAAAGTGGTATCGAAATCACCTTCAGTCAGGCCGTGGTAGCTCAGTTGCAGGTCGGGCACTTGTTCGCGAGCCATCAAACCCAGGGGGTCGAGGGTCGCTTTTTTATGGCCGCGATGGCGGTAGGAATCGATCAGTTGCAGAACTTTAATCTGCTTGCGCTCGTGCTCAATATTGGCAGAGCCGGCCGCACCGGGAGCGGCCACCGGACGCGCGCGGTGTTTGCTGAGCAGCTCAAAGTGCTGGCGAACAGCGGCGTGGGAAACATCGCTGCTGCCCTCAACGCGGGGGAGGCTATCGAAATAATTGCGCCACTCCTCGGGGACACCGTTGGGGTCGTGCAGATAGGTCTCGTAAAGCTCCTCCACGTAGGCAGCATTGCCCCCGGAGATATGGGAGCTACGCCACAGCTGCTCCATGGTACTTTCGTGCATGTTGATGCCTACCTCAATTGCAGTGTGCTTATCTTCTCTTGAGCCACTGCGCTTTCCTTTCACTCACAAAAGGGGAGGCGCACAAAGCCACCTCCCCTTTTCAGTTTTTTACCGGTTAGAACCGGCTTTTTGTCGTTTGCTTGGCACCCTACCTGGCACCGGGTTCGCAGAGCGCGAACCCCAGCGGGCCGATAACCGGCCGCAGCATCCCCTACACGGCGCGGGTCAGCAGCATATTGCGGATATGGCCGATCGCGCGCGTCGGATTCAGTCCTTTCGGGCAAACATTGACACAGTTTTGAATACCGTGACAACGGAATACGCTGAAGGGGTCATCCAGATTTGACAGGCGCTCATCAGTAGCCAGGTCGCGGCTATCTGCCAGGAAGCGGTAAGCCTGCAACAAACCAGCTGGGCCGATAAACTTGTCCGGATTCCACCAGAAAGACGGACAGGAAGTGGAACAGCAGGCGCACAGGATACACTCGTACAGACCGTCAAGCTTTTCGCGATCTTCCGGAGACTGCAGACGCTCGATGGCCGGAGCCGGGGTATCGTTTTGCAGGTACGGTTCAATCTTCTTGTACTGCTCGTAGAACTGCTCCATATCCACAACCAGGTCGCGGATAACAGGCAGGCCCGGCAGCGGACGCAGAACCAGTTTACCCTTGGGGGCAGCTTCAGACAGTGGCGTAGTGCACGCCAGACCATTGCGACCGGAAATGTTCATACCGTCGGAGCCACAAACGCCCTCACGGCAGGAACGACGGAAAGACAAGGTCTGATCTTCGGCTTTCAGCAGTTCCAGAACGTCCAACACCATCAGGTCCTTGCCCTTGGTGTCCAGTTCATAGTCCTGCATATAAGGCGCTTTGTCGGTTTCCGGGTTGTAACGGTAAATGCTTACTTTCAACATACTCTATTCCGCTCCCGAATCAGTAAGTCCGAGCTTTCGGTTCAAAGGCTTCCATAGTGTTAGGCGCGAAGTTTACTGCACGCTTGCCAACACGTTTTTCCGTGGGGAAATACATAGAGTGGCACAGCCAGTTTTCATCATCGCGCTCCTGGAAGTCCTCACGGGCGTGAGCACCGCGGCTCTCAGTACGGGTCTCTGCAGCAACTGCAGTGGCCTCGGCAACTTCCAGTAAGTTTTGCAGCTCCAGCGCTTCAACACGGGCGGTGTTAAACGCGCGGCTCTTGTCTTCGAGGCGCACATTTTCAATACGCTCGCGCAGATCTGCAAGCTTCTTCACACCTTCGGCCATAAAGTCGCCGCGACGGAATACGCCGAAGTGGTTCTGCATCACGCCCTGCAGCTCTTTGCGCAGGTCGGCAGCCTTCTCACCCTTCTCATTGGTTTCCAGGTGATTCAGGCGAGCCATAGCGGCTTCGAGATCAGACTCGGAAGCTTCGCGGTGCTCGATACCTTCGCGCAGGGACTTCTCAATAAACAGGCCAGAAGCGCGACCGAATACCACCAGATCCAGCAGGGAGTTACCACCTAAGCGGTTGGCTCCGTGTACGGACACACAGGCAACTTCGCCACAGGCGTAGAAGCCATCAACAATCTGGTCGTTACCCGCAGCGTCCTGGGTCAGAGCCTGACCGTGAACGTTGGTGGGAATACCACCCATCATATAGTGACAGGTAGGTACTACCGGGATCGGCACCTTAACTGGGTCGGCGTGGGCGAAGGTCTTGGACAGCTCACAGATACCGGGCAAACGGCTGTTGAGCAGCTCTTCACCCAGGTGATCAAGCTTCAGGAATACGTGATCGCCTTCCGGGCCACAGCCGCGGCCGTCGAGAATCTCGAGAACCATAGAGCGAGCCACAACGTCGCGGGAAGCGAGGTCTTTGGCGTTGGGCGCATAGCGCTCCATAAAACGCTCACCATCTTTATTGATCAGGTAGCCACCCTCACCGCGACAACCTTCGGTCACGAGTACACCGGCACCGTAAATACCAGTGGGGTGGAACTGCCACATCTCAATATCCTGGACCGGCATGCCAGCACGCAGGGCCATACCGACACCGTCACCGGTATTGATGTGTGCGTTGGTGGTGGAAGCGAAGATACGACCGGCACCGCCGGTAGCGAATACAGTCGCTTTGGATTTGATATAAACCACTTCGCCATCTTCGATGCACATGGCGATCACACCCACAACAGCACCGTCCTGGTTCTTCACCAGGTCAATCGCAAACCATTCGTTCAGAAATTCGGTTTTGTGCTTAACGTTGTTTTGATAGAGGGTGTGCAGCAGTGCATGGCCGGTACGGTCAGCAGCAGCACAAGTACGTGCAGCCTGGCCACCGCGGCCGAAATCTTTAGACTGACCGCCGAAGGGGCGCTGATAAATACGACCTTCCTCAGTACGGGAGAAAGGCAGGCCCATGTGCTCCAGCTCAAATACCGCTTCCGGACCTACGGAACACATATATTCAATAGCGTCCTGGTCACCGATATAGTCGGAACCCTTAACGGTATCGTACATATGCCAGCGCCAATCATCGTTGGGATCTGAACTGGCAATTGCACAGGTAATGCCACCCTGGGCAGATACTGTGTGAGAACGAGTCGGGAATACCTTGGTAATAACCGCAGTTTTATAGCCGGACTGGGCCATCTGCAGGGCAGCGCGCATACCGGCACCGCCTCCACCAATTACAATCCCGTCAAATGAAATAGTACGCATGTTCGCCATTGCTTATACACCCCAAAGAATTTCAATGCCCCACACCGCGTACAACACGGCAACGGCAGCCAGAATCACTTCTACGAACAAGCGCAGAACAGTGGCTTTACCGCCCATCATCCGGTTGGTGATGTAGTCAGTTACCACGGACCAGAGGCCAATCCAAGCGTGAATAATGGTGGACAGCAAGGCAACCAGGCTGAAAACACGCATCCAGCGCTGGGCGAACAGTTCGGACCAGGCTTGGTAGCCGAAGTCTTTACTAAAAAAGATAAAACCCACTATAAAGAGGGTATAGGCGAGCAATATTACCGCAGTGACTCTCTGGTAGAGCCAATCGAAAGTACCGCTACGGCCAAAGCTTGTTACTGTTTTTACCACAACCATACTCCCGCCAGAAGAATAAGGATTACAGCCAGCACCAGCACTGACACAGCGCTGCGACGGCCGCCTTCGAGACTTTCACCTACTCCCATATCCATAAACAGATGACGAACACCTGCCAGAATGTGGTAAATAAGTGCCGCCAGCGATGCCCAGAGAATGAGCTTGGCAGGGATACTGTTAAATACCGCTGCAATTTCGGCGAATCCCTGCTCGGATTCCAAACTGACATCGAGCATCCACAGTAGTAGTGCAACAACAACGAAGAGCACTACACCGGAAATACGATGCAAAATGGAAACCACAGCGGTAGCGGGAAGCTTTATAGTGGAAATGTCTAAATTGACAGGTCTGTTTTTGTTCACAGGAAAAACACCTTGTTGCCCTGAACGACCGGGCGCCCGTTAGCTTTTCAATGGAGGGACGAGCTGCTTGCTGATTACTTTGCACTCGACCTGATGAAGCCTTATACAAAGTAGCCGTACCATGGCGCAAGCCGCGCGGATTATAGGCATTCACTAGTCAAAACACAACGAACGCCTGCGATTACGCCGGGTTCCCACCAGTATCGCGCAGTAAATCGGGAATCGCGGGATTTCCTCAGACTTTCCTGTGCATTATCTAGACAAATACTCTAAGAGTATGGAGCGGAACCGGATATCCTGTCGCCAATAGACTGGTCGTCCATTCCTTTTGGTTTGACAATTTGCGGCGCGGCACTTAAGTTTGGCCCCGCTCAAAAGGCCGCTAGCTCCCGAAAACAGCGGGAAAAGGCCGGCATAAGAACATTTTTAGGAGTCCGCAATGTCCGATAAAAAAGCGCACCTCACAGTCGATGGTATCGACGGCGCCCTTGAGATGCCAGTTCGCTCCGGCACCCTCGGCCCCGATGTTATTGATGTCGGCGGTCTGACCAGTAAAGGCTTATTTACTTACGACCCGGGCTTCGTATCTACCGCCTCATGTGATTCCAAGATCACCTTTATTGATGGCGGCAAGGGCCAACTGCTGCACCGCGGCTACCCCATCGAGCAACTGGCAGAAAAATCCGATTACCTGGAAACCTGCTACCTGCTGATGAATGGCGAACTGCCCAACGCAGAAGAAAAGAAGAAGTATGTAGACACCATTATGTCTCACACCATGGTTCACGAATCCCTGGTGAGCTTCTTTAAAGGCTTCCGTTACGATGCCCACCCAATGGCGATGATGTGTGGCGTAGTCGGTGCCCTCGCTTCCTTCTATCACGACTCCCTGGATATCACCAATCCGGAGCACCGCGAGATTTCCGCCCACCGCCTGATTGCCAAGATGCCAACCCTGGCAGCCATGTGCTACAAGCACTCCCAGGGCATGCCTTTCATGTACCCGGACAATAGCCGCAGCTATTCCGAGAACTTCCTGCACATGATGTTTGGCAACCCCTGCGAGCCAAGCAAGATAGACCCGGTTGTCGCCAAGGCAATGGACATCATCTTCCTGCTGCACGCAGACCACGAGCAGAATGCGTCCACCTCCACTGTCCGCCTGGCTGGCTCTTCTGGTGCCAATCCGTTCGCCTGTATTTCTTCCGGCATTGCCACTTTGTGGGGACCCGCTCACGGCGGTGCCAATGAAGCGGTATTGAACATGCTGCAGGAAATTGGCGACGAAAGCCGTATCGACGAATTCGTGAAGCGCGCCAAAGATAAGAATGACCCCTTCCGCCTAATGGGCTTTGGTCACCGCGTCTACAAGAACTTCGATCCACGCTCCCGCGTAATGCAGGGCATCTGTGATGAAGTTTTGGGCGCCATGGGTGCAGAAAATGATCCTCTGCTGAAGATCGCCAAGAAGCTGGAGAAAATCGCCCTTGAGGACGATTACTTCGTAGAGAAGAAACTCTACCCGAACGTAGATTTCTACTCCGGCATTATTATGAAGGCTATCGGTATCCCCACCGATATGTTCACCGTAATTTTCGCCACCGGCCGTACTTCAGGCTGGATTGCACACTGGAATGAAATGATTTCCAATCCGTACAAAATTGGTCGTCCTCGCCAGCTGTATACCGGCTACCCGCAGCGCGATTATGTACCGCTCGAGCAACGCTAAGCTCAAGCAATTAAAAAAACCCGGCTATGCCGGGTTTTTTTATTAATTAGATATTTAAATTTATTTTGATTCTACCGGCAATAATCAACTGCATTTCGATAAAAATTAAAAAGCAAAGATCTAAAATGTGACACAAGTCCCACTTTGAAAATTTTGCTTTACTCGCCCCTTCCATAACAGTTAAACCAACTGTCATCCAATGTAAAATCCGCCACGCCCGCCGGGACCCAAATAGCTTTGCTTTCTTTAAGTTACCCCCAACTTCGCGGCGCGATCAAACCTAATAACAAACCTTTAAATTTACTGAGACTAAATTCATGCTTAGTTTTATTTCTGGAATGTTCCGAAGTAACAAAACAGAAGACGCGGCGGACCTTGAGGAAAAATATACTCGCAGCTCTTATGCAGGAGCTAAAGGTGCCCGCACAATCTCTTACGATCCCACTCTAATTAAAGCCCTTGAAGACGATCACCGCACCTTGATCAGTATTTTTCAGCGCATGTGGTCAGAGGGTTATGAGAAGCAGAACTACCGCCAGCTATCGCAGCTACTGACCCAATTTAAATCTGGCTTCCAGGCCCATCTAATCAAAGAAAATGTACGTTTTTACGTATACCTGGAGCAAGCACTGGCTGGCGATGCCCACACACTGCAAGTAGTTAAAGATTTCCGCACCGATATGAATGAAATTGCAAATGCTGTTGTGCAATTTTGCAAGCGCTATAACCACGAAGCCTTCACTCCTGAAATGGTTCGCGACTTCAAAATGGATTATCAGAAAATCGGTGAAGCGCTAACTCGTCGTACTGCCCTAGAAGAAAAAGAACTCTACGTCCTTTACCAGCCCTCCTAAAAGCAACGTTTAGTTTTTTTATCAGGAGTAGTGAGATATTTAACCTAGGAATGCCGATAGGAAACAAATCTTTACAATAGGCATACTATTTTACAGTCCGCAGCCCACAAGGACGGGGCCGCATATTTTTTGGCCGCTCAGCGGTCACAAAGTAACTGGAAAGCACTCCCCTCACCCCACCAATTTTTCACAGCCAAATTAAATTTAAGCACTGAATTTGGGCAAGATACATTTAGCCCCCCAAAAAAACTGTGCGCATCAGTTAAATCCAGCCTTATTTTCCGACCTGACCTTACTTTACACCCAATTCTCTATCGTCATGTTCTAATCGGTACTAGACGTTTATTTAATTTTGTTTAAACATATAGGGATTAGAATTCAAAAAAACACCTAAGAGTGGGATATTAGTCTAAGAAAATTAGCAGGCCATCTGGCAGACAAATTAAAAATACAAAGACTAATAGAAAATCAAAGCAGTCGGGGGGAGGTATGACTGAGCTAGACGACACACTTGTCGAGCAATTACCAAGCGGCATCCACACTAATGATAACAGTTACCCAATTTATGTAATTATCGGTACTGGTCCGGTGGGTGTGCGTTGTGCACAAAAATTATTAGAATTCTGTGATGAAGCTCAAATTGTTATCTATGGAGCAGAAACAGAGTCTCCCTACAACCGGGTTAAACTTTCTCAATATCTATCAAGCCATGTAGAGTTGGAGGAGCTTGATAACCCTATTCTCAGTCAAAGTGACCACCGCCTGGCAGAATATATTGACCGTAAAATAGTCTCTATTGATCGCTCCAAAAAAACAGTCACCGATGCTGCAGGGAATATACAACCTTATTCCAAGCTAATAATAGCGACTGGATCAAATCCTATTATTCCGAAGATTCCGGGTGCGGATCTGCCTGGTGTTTACCCTTTTCGAAGTCTGCGTAACACCAATGATTTACTTGAGTTAAGGGAGCAGAATGCAGACATCTGTGTTATCGGTGCTGGTGCTCTGGGCCTTGAAGCTGCAACCGCGTTAAAAACACCTAAAAACAACATCACTTTACAATCCAGAGGACACTTACTCAGCGGGCTCCTGGGTGAAGAAGGAGAGGAGTTCCTAAAGTCCGCACTCACTGCACTGGGTGTAGAGTTAAAAATTTCGGACTCCCTAACATCCATTGAAGAGAGCGATAGCAAGCGCCTACTCACTTTTGAAAGTGGCGAAAAAATTCCCGTCGACGCTATCGTGTTGTGCACTGGAATTAAGCCGGAAATTAGCCTGGCCGAACAGAGCGGACTTTCAACTAAACGCGGAATCGTAGTCAATGAATGGATGCAAACTTCCGACCCGGATATTTACGCCGTAGGCGAGTGCGCTGAGTTTGACAAGAAAGTCTACCAATTGGTCCGACCGGGCTACGAACAAGCTGAAAGCTGCTGCTCACATATTCGTCGCAACCATAGCGGTAAATCTCTCTCGCAGCCCTACTCCGGCACTTATACCGATATTCAGCTGAAAATTGCCCATATTCCCTGCGGAATAATGGGAGAGGTAACCCCGGAAAACCTCAATCAGCAAGAGGGCGTTGAGAGCCATGTCTATCGCAATCGTTTTAAGGGGATCTATAGACGCTTATTTATCAAAGGCGAATACATCGTTGGGGCCATTTATATTGGCAGCTGGGATGAAGCCAATGAATTGCGTCAGACTGTAGCACAGGAACAAAAAATCTCTCTGCGCACACTGAAAGACTTTGAAAGCGAAGGGCGAGTGTTTGCCAAAAAAAGCGGCAATAGCATTAAAGATTTTCCCGATAGTTATCTAGTCTGCCAGTGCAACTCTGTCACCAAAGGGGAATTATGCAAGGCTATTTCCGCTGGGAAGCGCAATTTAAATGAGCTGCAACAAGCGACAACAGCCGGGTCTGTTTGTGGTAGTTGCCGCCCACTAATGGCTGAGCTTCTGGATGTGCCAGCTCCCAACTTGGTAATGCGGCACTCCAAGGGGATATTGATAACTTCTGTTCTGTCATTAATCCTGATAGCCCTGGCTTTCCTGATGCCGCCAGCTCCAGTTTCCCCCTCAGTACAGACTGCACTTTTTTGGGAAAAGCTCTGGTACGACAATTTTTGGAAGCAGGTTACGGGCTATACCATTCTCGCTATGTGCTTGTTTACTGCCGCTCTCAGTATCAGGAAACGTTGGAATAAACTTAGCCTTGGGCATGTCGATCACTGGCGCTATGCACACAGCGTTACAGGTTTAATCGCTCTACTTGCTCTCGCTGTACATTCAGGCTTCCGCCTTGGTGAAAACCTGAATTTGGCATTGATGCTGGTATTTCTAACTGCAACCGCAACTGGTTCTCTCGTCGGCGTTTTTATGGCGCGCAACCACCACTGGACTGACCTGAAACTTCGCGAACACCGAAAATGGTGGTCCCGAGTTCACTATGCCCTGCTCTGGGCCTTACCGGTCCTTCTCGCCTACCATATTTTTGCGGTTTATTACTTCTAGATGAAATCATATCAATTTAAATTCTGGCATTACGGTGTATTGCTAACGCTGGCTATCGGCTCTGCGGTGGCATACAACCTTAACGTTGACGATAAATCTCTATTTATCAGTGGAGATGCCACGCACGGTCACCATCAAATTGAGCTGGCTTGTACTTCCTGCCATACCGATGGCTTTGCCGGTGAGGATGCTGTTCAGCAAGCTTGCCTGAATTGCCATGCGGAAGAACTGGAGCTTGTAGACGACTCACACCCCCGGCAGAAATTTTTAGATCCGCGCAATGCTGTACTTCTGGAGACTCTTGACGCCCGGCTATGTGTAAGTTGTCACACTGAGCACAAACCACAAATCACCGGAGAGATGGGAGTAACCCTGGCGGGCGACTTTTGCTTTCACTGCCACAGCGATATTGCCGAAGAGCGCAGTAGTCACAAAGACCTGGGATTTGAAACCTGCGCAAGTGCGGGCTGCCACAACTATCACGATAATGGCTCCCTCTATGAAGACTTCCTTATCGCCCATGTTGATCAACCTGATCTATTGGAAACTGCAAAGCTTCCCGCTCGTACAGCAGTTCAGTCCTGGCTAAATGAGCATTCAGATAAAGCCCCTTTAAAAGTTAGCGAAGCAGACATTAGCAGCTCTAGCCAGACTGCAGAAATCGCAACGGTCTGGGCACAGAGTATTCACGCACAAACAGAGGTGAACTGCAGCAGCTGTCACGTCGATGGGCAAATGCTATTCAGTAGCGTTGAGATTGTCGAGCAATGTGCTAGTTGCCACAGCGATCAAAAAGAATCCTTCACTCAAGGAAAACATGGAATGCGCATGTCCAACAAGCTGGAAGAAGGCTTTATCCAGCAGGTCGGTGCCATCTCCCCGCAACAGGCCCGCCTTCCCATGAATACCAGCGCAACGGATGAATTGAGCTGTGTCAGTTGTCACGGGCCCCATGAAGTAAATCTGCAATTTGCCGCTGTAGAGGCTTGCCTGGGTTGCCACAGTGATGAGCACAGTCTCTCTTACAAAGAGTCCCCTCACTTCGATACCTGGAATTCAAACCCAGAGGGTGGCGTAAGCTGTGCCAGCTGCCATTTACCACGGGAAACCCATGGCGAACAGGTTGTAGTTAACCATAATCAAAATCATAACCTTCGCCCCAATGAAAAAATGATGCCCGTTTGCCTGAGCTGTCATGGAGCCGAATTCTCCCTTGCTGCCCTGGCTGACAAAACTCTGATTAACAATAATTTCAAGCATAAACCCGCAGAGAAGCATGAAACCTTCGAGCTGATCCGCGAGCGTATTGGCAGGATTTCCAAAAGCAAAAACAAGCAAAATCAATCCCAATAGGAGGGGAAAATATGCGTATTGCCGCTTGTATTATCGCTGGACTGGCACTGCTCACCGGCTGTGAGAAAAACCAGGGAGTTGCTCCGGAGCGAATGGCGGATGCCATCTTTGCCGTTATCGAGGCAGACAGGGCCAACTACACCAACAAGGTTGTAAACCGCCTGCAGAACGAGGAGAAAATCCTCGACGCTGATGAGCACTGGCAAGATAAGAAATTGCTACCACTCCCCGCGCAGATGATGCGTATGGGAGCTGAGCGTGTTGCCGAAAATGAGTCTGGCTTTAACTATGCCCTGCTCTCTCTGTGGCCAATCAACAAGCAAAACAAACCGCGCACTGAGATGGAAAAAGAGGGCTTGCAGTACGTAATCGACAACCCAGGGAAAAACTTTTACGGCCGCGAAAAACTAGGTGATACCGAGTACTTCACTGCAGTATATGCGGATGTAGGTGTTTCACCTGCTTGTGTGAGCTGTCACAACGATCACGTAGACAGCCCGCGCACTGACTTTGAGCTGGGCCACACTATGGGTGGTGTTGTTATCCGAATCCCACTCTGATCAGTTAGTTAGTAGATAGTTGCGTCCGACTTTCGAGTCGGGCAACTCTCTCACAAAATATTTCCGGCGGATATTAGTCGGTGAGAACTGAGTTTAGAATAATTTAAAAGAGTGGCGGCCGAATTCGTTTCGACCGCTCCCTCTTTTAAGCTGACTGGCTCTACTCCCGCTACTACCTCGCTGAAATCATTCAGACCAGTGGTTACCCGCTGTGGGCCTATTTCCGGGTCAGTCCAGTCTCCATTACGGCCCGCTTTTTCTTGGGCTTCGCTCCGCAAAGCACACCTAGGCATTACTATATTAATGTCAAAGTCCCGCAGAGCAAACCGACCAAGGTGATTGCAATACTGGGAAAACCTGCTAAAAGGTCAGCGCAGTGGATCAATAAGCCCCTGCAATCCCGCTACTTTTATCTCCAAGGCTAATGCCATCAACTGTCCTAGACGCCCCTCTGGAAACCCCTTTTTTGCGAACCAAAGCAGGTACTCCTCAGGCAAATCTATTAAAACCCGGCCCGAGTATTTTCCAAATGGCATTTTGAGTCGAGCCAGTTCTACCAAGTCTTGTTTTTCGAACACCTTAACAACCACCTAAATATCGACAAAAAAAGGGAATGAAACTCCCAATTTGGATTTGTTGCCAGTGCATGCGGACTCTACACTGGCTCCGAAATAGTCGGCCTGCGCCGATTCTTTATACCTCAACCTTCCAGTAACAGAGGTGTCTATGCGTATCAAAGCTATCAAATATCTCAGCTTGGCCGCAGTATTGACTGCAAGCCTTGGAGTTACGGGCTGCGCCAATATGAGTGATACCGACCGCCGAATCGGCACCGGTGTCGGTATAGGCGCAGTAACAGGTGCCTTGATCAGTGGCGGGCGCCCTGGTGGCACTGCCGCAGGTGCGGTTATTGGTGCCGGTGCAGGCTACCTCTATGATAGGGAAAGAAAGCGCAGAGATTACTATCGTTATCGCGGTCGCTACTATCGTTATTAATTCGCTGCTGCTTTTAAGTTGTTAATCAGTATCGTGCGGGTTCGTAGTACTTCGATACTCGCACTACTCAGGCAGGGAAGCCGACTCCCGATTAAACTGATTCCTTTAAGACAAAATTGACACAATCCTCGCTTTCGTTTTGCCACAGCACTCATAACGATATTCAGTAACCATCTCCCAGAACAAGGAGTTGCGCTTGTGCAGGAGCAATAAATTTGTGCGCTGAGTATTTCCCTACTCCAGGAAGCACTCCCAATACCCCCTAAAACCTAAAAGTCAGACCAACGTGCATTGAGTGGCTATCCTGATATAGGGTGAAAGGAAATTGAAGATCGGCTTTTCATCTGGTGGGATAAAAAGCCCCTTATGTAATAAAGATCCTAGAGTATGAATATTCCAGGCTTTGAATGGAAAACTGTACTTTTTCTCCCTCAAGCAAATATTAGATAAGCCTAACCTAGGGACCTTGCTGCGCCCTCTCAGTTTTCGCAGGAAAAGCTAGTATATTGATAAGGTCAGTCTGACTCGGGCCTGATACCAGGTCTTCCAAGGTGTATTGCTCCAAACAAATAAAAAAATTTTCCATAGCCTCGGCGAACATTTTCTTTAACCTACACGCAGGAGTTATGACACATTGATTATTTGTCCCAAAGCATTCTACTAACACGGTATCTTGCTCCAATAATCGAACTAGCTCTCCAACATTAATGTCTTCAGGAGTTCGGCTTAGCCGAATGCCACCATACTTACCCCGGGTTGCAATCAAGTAGCCTTTGAGATTCAACTCTTGTACCACCTTCATTAGGTGGTTTTTAGATATTTGGTAGCGCTCAGCAACTTCTCTGATGGTTACTAACTCTCGATCCTGTATAGCAAGGTACATCAACACTCGCAAAGAGTAGTCGGTAAATTGCGTGATCTTCATTGGCAAAGTCCCTCATTGTGAAGCCAAGAATTTTCATCCCTTGAAAATTTAAAGATGCATCTAGTTTACATCATTGGGATTTAGGTGTAAATTGCCACGCAAAAGATGCATCTTATATGCATGTATAGATAAAGGGGTAGAGAATGCTCAGTCTCAAATGTTCGTTCAACCTAGCCCTTAGGCTGCGGTTACAGCCGAATGTGCTATTTATGACTGCCCCAAAAGCTATTAGAGGAATTTCGAGCGAAAGCGCCCTGAAGTCAGAGGCTGCTTTCCTGAATTCAAGGTCGCTAATTAATCCAAGAGGCCGAGAAGTGAACATCGATATATTCGCTTACGTAAACTCTACCCAGGAGCGGCAGATTAACAACGATTAATGGTCACTTTTCATTACCCAAATACAAGGTATCAGTCACCTAAAAATTCAATGTCTTACAAGACCAAACATTATTTTGAGAAACCCATTCTCAATTTGATTTATTCAAGCAACACAAGGAAAAGGAGAGTTTATGTTTTTTCTGTTGCAAGTTAACGCCTCTGCTGGAGGCCAATCTCGTGAGATCAACACAGCTAAGCAAGAACGTGAAAAGTCAGGCTTAAAACCTATTAACACTCAATCAGGTAGCATAGATCCACTCCAAAAAATTAGAGATACCCGATGTTTACGTTGTTTTGTTTTACAAGCAGCCTAGGGAGATATACAAAAATTAATAGTTTAAATAGCATATTGCTAAAAAAGCCAATTTATATTGGCAAGGATAATTCTGATGAGAACTTACAAATCTCTTTGGTGGACATTGATCGGCGTTTTAGCTGTAACCTTTTCAATACTCGGATATTTTGGCAGTGAAATATATCGGAAAGCACCTCCGATACCTGACGCCTTTGTCTCAGAAAATGGCAACATACTGACCACTAAAGATAAAATTTTAGATGGTCAAACTTCTTGGCAATCCGTTGGAGGAATGCAACTGGGATCTATTTGGGGACATGGAGCCTATCAAGCCCCAGACTGGACCGCTGACTGGTTACATCGAGAGCTAATTAATTGGTTATCAATAGCGGCAAAAGAGGAATTTGGCCTACCATATGAATCTTTATCCAAAAGAGAAAAACACAAACTTCTGTATGATCTTAAATTAGATTATAGAACCAACACCTATAGCAGCGAATCTGGAATTGCCACTTTATCTAAGCGAAGAATCACAGCTATAGAGAAAACTGCAAAATATTATAATGCACTTTTTGGAGGTGATCCCGCTTTACAGCCAACCCGCGCAAATTACGCAATGAAAGAGGTTACACTGCCCGATGCTGATCGCCGAGCACGACTTACTGAGTTCTTCTTTTGGACATCCTGGGTAGCTTCAACCGAGCGTTCAACAGGTGGCGCAACCTACACTAACAATTGGCCCCACGAACCATTAATTGACAACAAGCCAACTAGCGAAAATATTATTTGGTCTATTATTAGTGTGGTCTTATTGATTTCCGGTATTGGCGCCCTAGTTTGGGCATGGGCGTTCCTACGCACCGAAGACAAACACCCAACTGCCCCCAAGCAAGATCCAATCAGCACCTTTAAATTAACTCCCTCACAGAAAGCTCTTGGAAAATACTTACTAGCTATAGTAGGACTATTTACTTTCCAAGTTTTCTTAGGTGGTTTCACTGCACATTATACCGTAGAAGGACAAGGATTCTATGGGATAGAAACATCGGAGTGGTTTCCATACAGCCTGGTACGCACCTGGCATATACAGGCTGCTCTATTTTGGATAGCTACAGGATTTTTAGCTGCCGGACTATTTCTTGCTCCAATTATCAACGGTGGAAAAGATCCTAAGTTCCAAAAACTTGGTGTTGATATATTGTTTTGGG
Source organism: Microbulbifer maximicatervae (SeqCode) (assembly GCF_056231245.1). Lineage (NCBI taxonomy): Bacteria > Pseudomonadati > Pseudomonadota > Gammaproteobacteria > Cellvibrionales > Microbulbiferaceae > Microbulbifer > Microbulbifer maximicatervae (SeqCode). Next base: position 1,044,823 of record NZ_CP174334.1, on the reverse strand, counting down.
CATTAATAGCAGTCGTTATTGGATCATTTGTCGGCAATTATCTAGCCATTGCGCAAACTCTGCCACCAGAACTCAGCTTTTGGCTAGGTCATCAAGGATATGAATTTGTAGATCTTGGCAGACTATGGCAAATCGGTAAATTTACCGGCATCGTATTATGGTTGGCATTAATGCTGCGCGGCATTGTTCCAGCATTAAAGCAAAAAGGTGATAAAAACCTGCTAGCCCTGTTTACTGCCTCCGTAATTGCCATAGGATTGTTTTATGGTGCTGGCTTCTTTTATGGCGAGCGCACACACATATCGGTCATGGAGTTTTGGCGCTGGTGGATAGTGCACTTATGGGTAGAAGGTTTCTTTGAAGTTTTTGCTACAACTGCGCTTGCATTTATCTTCTTCAGTATGGGCCTTGTATCTAAACGCATGGCTACTGTGACTTCTCTAGTATCAGCGTCATTATTTCTACTAGGGGGGGTACCGGGAACTTTTCACCACCTATATTTCTCAGGGACGACAACACCCGTTATGGCGGTAGGGGCCACATTTAGTGCGCTCGAAGTGGTCCCACTTATCTTATTGGGTTATGAAGCCTGGGATCACTATAGCTTAAAAAATCGTGCACCCTGGATGGTGAAAATCAAATGGCCTTTGATGTTTTTTGTAGCTGTTGCTTTCTGGAATATGTTAGGAGCAGGCGTACTTGGCTTTACCATTAATCCACCGATAGCGTTATATTATCTTCAGGGCTTAAATACCACAGCCACACATGCCCATGGTGCATTGTTTGGAGTATATGGGTTCTTGGCATTGGGCTTTAGTTTACTCGTTCTTAGATATATTCGTCCCCAGTTTATATTTAGCGAGAAATTGATGAAAACGGCATTCTGGTGGATGAATATAGGTTTGGCTTTAATGTTGTTCACCAGCCTTTTGCCGGTCGGTATTATCCAGTTTATGGCGAGCGCTTCAGAAGGCCTTTGGTATGCCCGCAGTGAAACCCTAATGCAAAGTGGAACGCTAGTTACTCTAAGATGGATACGAACTATTGGTGATGTCGTGTTTATCGTCGGTGCACTGGCTATCACATGGCAAGTAACACAAGGCGTGCTGAACCTAAAGAGGCACAGTTCAGTAGACTATCTATCAGGGCAAACCAAATCAGTCTCTTAATCTACTTATAAACCTATGCAACGTTGCTGCGCAACTCATCAGTAACGTTGCATTATTTGCTAACCCCGTAATCATAGATAGGTGAATTATAGAAATTCCTGAGACCCCAAAATATCTTTTCGCAGTAATCACCCGTATTAGAGATGTTGAATTTTGACAACTCTCTTAGTAGGGGAAAGTAAATTACCTAATTATTAATTGAGTCGGCCTATGAATGCCCGATCTGGCGGGAATGAAAATTTACAAGTGTTTAATTTTCTTTTTTCCGCAGCGTTCACAGCGATATTCAGTAACCAACTTTCCCTGCTTTACGTCAAACTTGCGCTCGGTGACCACTTTCCATTTATGAAAACCTTCCCTGCACAGGGTGCTGCCCTTGTGCTTTTGCCAAGCGGTTTTTCTTTTGAAAGGAATAACATCTCCCATTAAGCCACCTCTCCTGCAGCATGACCTGAAGCCCAAGCCCATTGGAAGTTAAACCCGCCGAGCCAGCCGGTTACATCGAGAACCTCACCAATAAAATAAAGCCCCTGCCGGGTTTTACATTCCATAGTACGAGAAGAGACCTGTGCAGTATCGACTCCACCTAATGTTACCTCAGCAGTGCGATATCCCTCAGTGCCCACCGGTACCAATTTCCAGCTTTGTAACTTTTCCCCAGCTTGCTGTAACTCCCCCTCCCCAAACTGTTTTAGGGGGCGGCTAACAATTTGCGCTCGCTGCAGGAAAAACTGTACTAACTTTTTGCTCCAAACCTCAGCCAAAACGCTGTGTAAGTGGCTATCCGGGCTCTGTTGTCGGCGCAGCGGTAACCACTCTGCCAGATTTTTCTCTGGAGCCAAGTCAAATATTACCGTTTGACCTTCTCGCCAGTGGCTGGAAATTTGCAAAACCGCAGGGCCACTTAGCCCCCGGTGAGTAAACAGCATCTGCTCGTGAAAACTGCCCTCAGCACAAGAGGCTGTCACCGAAAGAGAGGTACCGGGCAGGGTGCTCTGGCGCTCCAACTGGCGTTTATGCTGGGTAAACGGCACCAGTGCGGCTCGTGTCGGGACTATCTCCAGTCCAAACTGCTGGGCAATCTCATAGCCAAATCCACTCGCCCCCATGGTGGGAATAGAAAGGCCTCCAGTAGCCACGACCAAGGATTCACAGGTAACCGTCCCCATACTGGTTTCGACCTTATACCCCTGCCCCAAAGCTCGAATTTGAGTAATGCTACAGCGCGTGCGGATCTGTGCCTTGGCCGCACGGCATTCCGCTAGTAACAAGTCGACAATATCCCTTGATTTATTGTCGCAAAAGAGCTGACCGAGGGTTTTCTCGTGGTAGGTAACCCCGTGCTTCTCCACCAGTGCAATAAAGTCCCACTGGCTATAGCGAGCCAAGGCGGACTTACAAAAATGGGGGTTATTACTGTAGAAGTTCTCTGCACTGGTGTAGAGATTGGTAAAGTTGCAGCGGCCACCACCAGACATCAGGATTTTCTTTCCGACTTTGTTGGCGTGGTCTAGGACCAACACGTTGCGCCCGCGCTGGCCCGCTGTAGCCGCGCACATTAGTCCAGCTGCCCCAGCGCCAATGACCAATACATCGACGCTTTCCGGTAGCTGGCTGGTAGAAACCTCTGTCATAGGTAGGAAATAGTACTGCAGTAAGACCGGTGATCAGGTGCGAGGCAGGGTAACGCCGCGCTGGCCCTGGTATTTGCCACCACGATCGGCATAGGACACATCACAAACTTCATCGGATTCGAAGAACAGCATCTGTGCCACGCCCTCGTTGGCATAGATCTTCGCGGGCAAGTTAGTGGTGTTGGAGAACTCCAAAGTCACATGACCTTCCCACTCCGGCTCCAGTGGCGTCACATTGACGATAATACCGCAACGGGCATAAGTGGATTTACCCAGGCAAACCGTCAATACAGAGCGCGGGATACGGAAATACTCCACCGTACGCGCCAGGGCAAAGGAGTTTGGCGGAATAATGCAGTGGTCGCCTTCAACATCCACAAAGCTGTTTTCATCGAAGGTCTTGGGATCAACTGTCGCTGAGTGAACATTGGTGAAAATCTTAAATTCACGAGCACAGCGAACATCGTAGCCATAGCTGGAGGTGCCATAGGAGATGAGTCGATCGCCATTATCGTTATGACGCACCTGACCAGCCTCAAAAGGCTCAATCATACCGTGCTGCTCTGCCATGCGGCGAATCCACTTGTCGGACTTGATACTCACTCCGTCCCCCTGAATAGAATAATTAGTGCTCAATTAAAGAGGCGGAATCATAGCCGGTTTAGGCTGTGCAAAAAAGTGCCTATCCAATGAATTCTCACTTGTTGCCACTGGATGGATACTGTATAAATTAACAGTATCACTGTATACACATACAGATTAAGACGAAGACAGTGGCCAGATCGGACTAAAATTCAGTGGTGGAATCGTGGGCAGCGCAGAAAACTTCATAGAAAACAATCAGTTAGAAAGCCAGGCAAAACACCAGAAACTGGCACAGCTACTCACCAGAGCCGATATCTGGCAAGCAGCGAATGAACCCCGACGACAGCGAAACGGCATCGCCAGTGGTTTTCCAAGCCTCGATGCCCTCCTAGCGAACCACGGCTGGCCAAGAGGGGCCACTACTGAGCTACTCATGGACCAGATGGGTATCGGTGAACTCACCTTAATACTACCGGCCCTGGCAGGCCTCACTCAGAGGGGGCAAATGGTCATACTGGTCAATCCACCCCATATCCCCTATGCGCCCTCATTGGCCAACAGTGGTATCCGCCTTGAGAACCTGCTGATCCTGCACCCCCGAGGCCCCAAGGATACTCTCTGGGCGATCGAGCAATCCCTACAATCCGGAAGCTGTGGTGCCTTACTCAGCTGGCAGGGGCGGCAATCCATGAACCATAAAGATCTTCGTCGCCTGCAACTCGCTGCCCGCAATGGGGACTGCCTGCACTTCCACTTTCGCCCTCAGTGTGAATCAGCAAACCCCTCACCCGCGAGCTTGCGCCTACAGCTCACCCCCAGGGAAGGAGAGCTGGCACTAAGGCTTTTAAAGCAATTGGGTGGAAATTCAGGCCAAAACCTCTATTTGGCAAGAGCAGCAAAACTGGTCCGACGGGACCAACCAATGCACTGAACGGTTTCGAGGGATAGCTCCATGCTCTGGCTTTGTATTCAATTCCCCAGGCTTCCGTTAGAGGTTCTGACCCGCGCTCAGCTACAAGGAGAAGAGGCTCTAGCCCAAGTTGTGGTTGAAAAACAGTTGGTGATTGATAGAAACCCAGCGGCATCCCAATGCGGCGTTGAGACCGGGCTCAGTATTGCTACTGCGTCTGCTCTCTGTGCAGACTTACAGCTGCTACAACGCGATTCCCAGCGGGAACAACAAGAATTACAGCAACTGGCCCAGTGGGCATACAGCTTTACACCGCTTGTATCACCTCAGTCCGCAGGGCCTATGAGCAATGCTGAGAGCACTCCCGCCCACCTCTACCTGGAACTGAGCGGCTGCCTAAAGGCCAGCGGTGGCTTCAAGGCATTGATACAACAGCTGAGCGATGAGCTTGAGCAGATGGGAATCCACAGCCTGATGGGCCTCAGCCACAGTCCCAGTGCGGCTCATATGCTAAGCCAACTGACCGAACACCGGCGCTGGCTTGCGCAATCAGATTCTCCCCCCAGCCCTCAGCAGTGGAGACAGTGGATTAGCTTTGCCCCATCCAAGCTCCTTAATTGCGACAACAAAACTATTTCCAAGCTCTACGCATGTGGTATCAAGCGAGTAAGCCAGCTGCTCGCTATTCCACTCTCTGAGGTAGGCTCTCGTTTTGGTCGTCCATTTGTGGACTACCTGGCACGCCTGAACGGAACTCGCCAAGATCCAGTCTGTAGTTATCAGCCCCCAGCACAATTCCGCAGCGAGCTATTTTTCCCCAGCCCCTTGGATAATAGCGAACAGCTGCTATTTCCTATCGGTCGCCTACTAAGGGAATTATGCTCCCAGTTGCAGCGGCGCCAGCTCTACACACAACAGTTAAATTGGCATATGGATTTCGGCCAAAATAAATCTCAGGAAATAACCGTAGAACTCTCCACTCCGCAGTTGGACCCTCAACGCCTAATAGCACTAACCAAACTGCAATTGGAAAGAGCAACTCTTGATCAGCCAGTACAATCGATCAGCTTAAATTGCAAGCATTTACTCCCCTTGGAGCAGGGATCACTGGATGAAGATTTATTTGGTGAAGGCAGCCAACACAAACGCAACCAACAGCTATTAGACAAATTAAAAGCCCGCCTCGGTCATCAAGCACTCTCGGGAATCGCCCTGAGAGAAAGCTACCTACCGGAGCAGGCCTGGCAAAATACAGATACCCTGATAATTAAAAGTAACGCTAAGGGACAGCAAATTAAGCCCATCCAAGCACCGCGCCCCAATTGGCTATTAGCTCGTCCAACCAAACTGGAAAGTAGCGAGCACAAATTATTTTATCAGGGAGAGCTACAACTATTACAGGGGCCAGAGCGAATTGATGGCTATTGGTGGCAGCACGGGCGTCACGGGCGGGATTACTATATCGCAAAAAATAGAAGAGATGAGCTCTACTGGGTCTTTCAGGATCTTACAACCGAAGAGTGGTTTTTACATGGTGTTTATAGCTAAGCCTAAACCCCCTTCGTAATACTGATCTTCACCAAAATCCAAATCCCATCACAATCAACAGATAGACGCCGAGAGAATCAGCATGAGGTACGCCGAACTCTTTTGTCAAAGCAACTTTTCTTTTCTGCAGGGGGCATCGCATCCGCAGGAATTGGTCTACACTGCTTACAATCTGCAATATACAGCCCTTGCTATCACCGATGAATGCTCTCTTTCCGGAGCCGTTAGAGCCTATAAAGAACTTGAAAACATCAAGTCTACAGACTCTAAAAACCCTGAGTTTAAATTAATTTTTGGCAGCTATTTCCGGCTGCATGACAACATAGAAATAGTTCTACTGGCTCCCGACAAAACTGCCTACAGCGAGCTATGCCAGTTAATTTCAAAATCACGCTTAAGGGGGGAAAAAGGAACCTACATTACTTATCAAAGTGACTTGGTAGAGTTATGCAAAAACCTAATTGCCATCTGGATTCCAAATTTTATTAAGATAGAAATACCTGAAGAAATCAAGAAAACCTTCAGCGAACGGTTTTACATTGCCATCAACAACCACCTACACGCAGAGGAAAGCCTTAAGTCCAATAGAATTACTGAGCTTGCAAGAAGAGAGAATATTTCCTTGGTTGCAACCAATCATGTGTTGATGCACTGCTATAGCCGAAAGCCATTACAAGATGTACTCAACGCAAATTATCATAACTGTACCCTGGATAATCTAGGGTATCGTATTGAGCAAAATGCTGAACGTTACCTTCGCAGCTTAGGTGATATCCAGTCATTACACTCCAAAGAATCTATAGATAATACCAACTTCATTGCCAAACAGTGTACTTTTTGCTTGAGTGAACTCAGCTATGAATACCCATCAGAAGTTATCCCCCAAGAAAGTAATGCGAGCAGCTATTTAAAGAAGCTAGCTCAAATAGGAAAGGCTGCTCGCTGGCCACAGGGCCCTGAAAAGCGAATTGATGAGATTATTAATAAAGAGCTCGCAATAATAGCAGAGCTGCAATATGAGCATTACTTTCTAACCATTTACGATATAGTCCAGTTTGCCCGGAAAAATCATATCTTGTACCAGGGCCGTGGCTCCGCAGCCAATTCAGTAGTTTGCTACTGCCTATTCATCACAGAGATAGATCCTCATAAAATTGGATTACTATTTGAACGGTTTATCTCACGGGAACGCAATGAACCCCCCGATATTGATGTAGACTTTGAGCACGAACGACGTGAAGAAGTTATTCAGTATATTTACACAAAATATAGCCGCGAAAGAGCTGGACTTACCGCTAGCAAGATCACCTACCGCTTTAAAAGCGCCGTAAGGGATATCGGCAAAGCCCTTGGTATCAACGCTGCCACAATAGAACAACTTATTGCTGAACGCGCCTGGTGGGACACTCTAGATGGTTTCCCCCAGCAGATGCAAAAAGTGGGAATAGATCCGAGCAGCGCAATAGGAAAAATGTTCCCGCAGTTACTGCAGCAAATATATGGTTTTCCAAGACATCTATCGCAACATGTAGGCGGTTTTGTTATTACAGAACAACCATTACACCAGCTGGTTCCAATTGAAAATGCCGCTATGGAGGATCGCACCCTAATCCAATGGGACAAAGAGGATATCGAAGATTTAAAACTAATGAAGGTCGATGTGCTCGCCCTGGGTATGCTGACTGCACTGCGTAAATCCCTGAATTATATTGCTCTATACGGCCCCAAATTGCGATTGCAGGATATTCCCGGCGAAGACTCACAGGTCTACGAAATGATGTGCAAGGCCGATACCGTTGGAGTCTTTCAAATTGAATCTCGCGCTCAAATGAGCATGCTGCCAAGATTACAACCTCGAAATTTTTATGAGCTTACTATAGAAATCGCCATTGTCCGCCCCGGGCCAATTCAAGGCGGCATGGTACACCCCTATCTGAAACGCAAGCAGGGATTGGAGACCGTGCGCTATCCTCATAACAGTTTACGCCCAGTGCTTGAGCGCACTCTCGGTGTCCCTATATTTCAAGAACAAGTTATTCAACTATCGATGGTCGCAGCAGGGTTTAGCGGCGGTGAAGCAGATGAGCTTCGCCGAGCCATGGCCAGCTGGGGAAAAAATGGGGACTTGTATAAATTCAGGGATAAGCTTGTGCGGGGAATACAAAGTAATGGCTACAAAGAAAATTTTGCTGAGCAGCTCTTCAACCAGATGAAGGGGTTCGGCTCCTATGGCTTCCCCGAATCTCACTCTGCAAGCTTTGCGCTTTTAGCCTATTTTTCTGCCTGGATTAAATATCATCATCCAGCTGCCTTTTACTGCGGACTACTCAATAGCCAACCGATGGGCTTCTATGCACCGGCACAACTGGTTTATGACGCCCAGCGGCATGGGGTGAAGGTTTTGCCTATTGATGTATTTTATAGCTATTGGGATCACAGCTTAGAGATACAAGAGCTCTCTTCACCTCAACAAAGAGCCTCATCAAAAAATTACGATACTAAAGGAAAAACATCAGTTAATACGCCGGCAATGCCGTCCAAGGAAAATTCAGCATTCAGCAATAAAACTCCCGCTTTACGCCTGGGCATGCGTCTAATTAAAGGGCTAAAAGAAACCACAGAGAAAGCTATCCTAAAGCTTAGAGCGGATGCAAAAGTCCATTCTTTAGAACAATTTCAAGAACTTTCAAAGCTAAGCCATGAGCAGCTTTCCTGCCTTACTAAGGCTAATGCATTTATCAGCTTGACTCGAAATCGCCATAACGACAATTGGACGTCTATAGAAACCGATCACAGCAAGCCACAGACAAAATTTTTACCGCGAAATTATATAAAAGACAGTAGCGATATTGACTATAGCAGTACAGGGCTAACCCTTGGTGAACATCCTGCCGCATTACTAAGAAGGCAAAAAAAGTTTCAGAAATATACTAAAGCAAAGGACCTTACCCACTGCCGTGATCGGGAAAGAATTGAGATCATTGGACTGGTAACTTGCCGACAACGGCCCGGAAGCGCATCTGGAGTGATGTTTTTAACCCTCGAAGATGAAACAGGCTGCATAAATGTAGTGATTTATGAGGCCTATCAAACCTTATATAGAGCAGAGATTATCCATGGAGGCATATTGATTGTTCATGGGGAGCTACAAGTCTCTAAAGGGGCCAATAACAACAGTTATAAGACCACCCATGTCATCGCCAAAAGAATATCAAGTATCAGTGAGAAAAATCACCAGAAGACAAGAAATTTTCATTGAAGAGACTTCCCCTAGACGTACTCCAGTGACCTTATCGAGCAACCCTCACTCAAGTAACTCTACTTCACTTAGTAAGGGAGGAGTTTACATCTAAGTATAAGAAGACAGAAGGCTGTAAACTCACATCACTGGCAACCCTAAAGTCATTACTGCTCAAAAGGATAGATATTATAGTAGGTCGCGTTATCAACTCCCTCTTCCTTCGTAAAAACGGCGGTCCAAGCCCCAAATCGTGTTACAACGGGCAACCATAAGAAGTCTTGATCCTGTAGATCTGAAGGTAGAGATTGCTGTTCGGCCTTGGCAATAAGTTCAAAATTGTCCCTTCCAAAGGCCCTACCAGCTATTTCACCCTTAAAGCAGGGTCGGTAATATTTAGGGTACAACTGGATGTCTTTACCTTTCAACGCTGAGATAAGCAAATCTGATTTTTCCTGAGCATCCACTGGCCCCTCTGTACAGACCAGCTTTGGGCCGAACCAGGGCTTATCCGTATAGCCATTAGCTCCCGCTTTCATATCAACGGCATCCAACTCAGAGGCGGCAACAACTTCTATTCGATCTTTAACAAAAACCAGATAGACCGGCCGCGATAGTGTGACTACATACAACCCATAAATTAATGCCGCCAGCTGTACAGCTCCCACCAAAAGATAATCACGGACTAACTCACGCCTGGGCTTCTGGGGATTAAAGATCACGAGGGACATCAAAGGCCCCATAGCCAACTCTACCCCCATTACAAGCAAAAAGAGATTCGCCCCCGCCATCATGTCGGCAAGTTCGCCTGGATACCAAATCCCATAAACGGCAACCAGCATCAAAGCCGCTACCGATAATGTAATCAGAGCGTGGTAGCCCGTCGCTTTTAACTTTGCTTGTAACATCTACCTACCTTATCAACAAAAAAAGCCCCCTATAAAGGAGGCTTTTTATCACAACTTAAGCAGGATTATGCGCGACATTCAGCCGGTGCAATATTGCCTGGCAGAGTTGCCTGTGCTGGAGCATTAGCCTTACCTGCAGCGTAGCAAGTCCAGATAATTGGTGCGGTTGGGCGAGTACCTACCACTAGGGCAGCGCCTGCAGCAGTGGGAATCAGGCTCAGGGTCTCAGTACCTGCAGCGGATACACGAGTACCGAAAGCGATATCAATCTGACCAGTAGAGGTTGTTACCGCAATGGTGTTTACATTCTGGGAGCCACCTACAGCACCGTTATTACCCAGAGTCAGGGTACAAGTACCGGCAGCAGCACAAGGGGTAGTCGCAGCATTAATTGCAGCAGAGATTGGGTAACCGGCTGCAAAGCCACCGGCAGCATCCGGCACTACGTTAGCTGCGTTGTCAGCAACAATTGCGCGCGCTTCAGTAGCCAAAGTGAGGCCCTCTGCTACTCGGGAGCGAGCGGTGTAATCTTGGTAAGCCGGCAGAGCTACGGCTGCCAAAATACCGATGATCGCGACTACGATCATTAATTCAATAAGAGTAAAACCCTGTTGCTTTTTCATTGTAACCGTCTCCATACAGACTATTTGAAATAGTGAATCCCGTGAGGAAGTCGCAGAACAATATACAAGCTTTGTGCCAACGTTAACAAATACTAATTACAACCCCATCCTGCAACTGCGTTACTGATCACACATTCGTTCTCTGCATCAGATTCACCCTATGGAGATTGACACTAATCTTCGATATCCGACAAAAATTGTCACTCTTTAGCAGTTGACGGCTATACCCGAGACATTTAGTCAAGCTTTCAATTTATTGGCTCTCGTTCATTATTTCGCTATATTCCGTTCGATATCCTAAATATACGCTTTGGATGTAATGCTTTAGGCTAACCCAGCTTCTTAAGCAACAAGCATGTAGTAACCCTATACGGCAGTGTGACCAATGACAGCACCCCCTCTTAGCGGCCTAGCCAAGCGTTTGGTTGCCGATCAAATTTTTGATGAATCAACCGCGCTATCTGCCGTTAAAGCAGCCCGGCGAGAAAATCAAAGCTTTGTCCAGCATATAGCGGAAACCAAACTGGTTAAAAGCTCTGAACTCGCCAAGATCGCTTCACTGGCATTTGGCACTCCGCTTTTTGACCTCAGCAGCTATAACTTTGAGCTGATTCCAAGGGATATCGTCGACGATAAGCTTGTCATCAAACACTTCGCTCTTCCGCTGTATAAAAGGGGCAACCGGCTATTTGTAGCGGTGGCGGACCCAACCAATCTTGCCGGCCTGGATGAGATAAATTTTAATACTGGATTGAATACTGACCCCGTTATAGTCGAAGCCGATAAGCTCGCCAAAGCCATTGAGAACTACCTGTCCCAGGGTGACGATATGGGAGCAGGTCTCGATGGCATGGAGGACGAGGAACTTGATTCCCTCAATGTTGGTGAGGACGATTCCGATCGCGGCAGTGATGAGGAACCCGGTGGCGATGAAGCACCGGTAGTTCGCTTTGTGAACAAAGTGCTTCTCGACGCAATCCGCACCGGAGCTTCGGATATCCACTTTGAACCTTACGAAAAATCCTACAGGGTGAGATTTCGTACCGATGGGGTCTTGCACGAAATTGCCAAGCCTCCCATTCAATTGGCCTCCAGGCTTTCCGCACGCCTCAAAGTGATGTCCAAGATGGATATTTCTGAGAAGCGGGTTCCCCAGGATGGCCGCATAAAAATGAAGCTCTCCAAAACCAAGGCTATCGATTTCCGCGTTAACAGCCTGCCGACTCTCTGGGGTGAGAAAATTGTACTGCGTATTCTCGACCCCTCCTCTGCCAAGCTCGGCATTGATGCCCTTGGGTATGAGGATGAGCAAAAGCAAATCTATATGGACGCCTTGGCCCAACCGCAGGGAATGATCTTAGTTACCGGCCCCACAGGATCAGGAAAGACGGTCTCGCTTTATACGGGACTTAATATCCTGAACACCCCGGAGCGCAATATCTCTACCGCAGAGGATCCGGTGGAGATCAATCTCGAGGGCATCAACCAGGTCAATGTTTCAGCAAGAGTCGGACTCGACTTTGCCGAGGCCCTGCGTTCGTTCCTGCGGCAGGATCCCGATATTGTTATGGTGGGGGAAATTCGGGACTTGGAAACGGCCGAAATCGCCATTAAGGCAGCACAAACCGGGCACTTGGTGCTTTCAACACTACATACCAACTCTGCACCGGAAACCCTGACTCGCCTAATGAATATGGGCGTCCCTACTTTTAATATTGCCACCTCTGTGAGCGTTATTATTGCGCAGCGCCTGGCTCGAAGATTGTGTAATGAGTGTAAGAAACCAGCCACCCTTCCACCCGAAGTACTCGAGGCTGAGGGCTTTTCCGCCGTTACAATCCCCGAAAGCGACTGGAGCATCTTTCAGCCCGTGGGTTGTGAGCACTGTTCTAAAGGCTATAAGGGCCGCGTAGGTGTGTATGAAGTGGTTCGCATCACTGACGGCATCTCCAGAATTATAATGGAAGGAGGCAACTCTATTCAGATTGCAGATCAAGCTCGGCAAGAGGGCTTCAACAATCTGAGAGTTTCAGCACTGAGAAAGGTTGTGATGGGTGTCACCAGCCTGGAGGAGGCCAACCGGGTCACGAAGGATTAACTGCTATTAGCCTAATATGGGATTAGGCTCCGCAGTGAAATCTCGTTTTAAGCCGGTATAAGCCGCCGAGTTTTAAGATATCGAATAAAGAATCAAAAGCACTCTTCTGTCGACTTCAAAAATGCAGAAGTGAAAAGTATATCCAGGGTAACATTTATGGCCAACGCTACAGCAGTTGCATACATCTACAAGGGAGTAGACAGTAAAGGGGCTAAAATTCAAGGTGAGATCAACGGTACGAGCCCAGCACTGGTAAAGGCCCAGCTGCGCAAACAGGGAATCATCGCCAATCGCGTACAGAAGAAGCCTACCCCCCTGTTCGGCGGCGGTAAGAAAAAAGTCAAACCTGCCGATATCGCGCTGTTTACTCGGCAGATGGCTACCATGATGAAGGCTGGTGTACCTCTGGTACAGAGCTTTGAGATTGTTGCTGACGGCATGGATAACCAGGGGGTCAAAGAATTAGTTTATAAAATACGCACCGAAGTTGCCTCGGGCACGGCATTTGCTGATGCACTGCGTAAACACCCCATGTACTTTGACGATTTATTCTGCAACTTAGTTGCCTCTGGTGAACAGTCTGGCGCACTGGAAACCATGCTGGACAGAATTGCTACCTATAAGGAAAAAACAGAATCCTTAAAGGCAAAAATCAAAAAAGCAATGACCTACCCTATTGCGGTAATTGCAGTTGCACTTGTTGTAACTTCAATTCTGCTAATCAAAGTAGTCCCTCAATTTGCCACCACTTTCTCTAGTTTCGGAGCGGATCTACCCGCATTCACAAAACTGGTCGTCAGCATGTCAGAATGGATGCAGGCAAACTGGTTTATAGCCCTTGTTATTACTATTGTCGGTATTGGCGGCACGATCGAAGCCAAAAAGCGCAATAAAAAAGTGGCCGAGTTTTTTGACCGCCTTATTTTAAAACTGCCAATTATCGGCCAAATTACCTACAACTCTATCTCAGCGCGTTTCGCCCGTACCCTTTCGACAACCTTTGCCGCCGGGGTTCCCTTGATCGACGCACTTAAGTCTGTTGCAGGAGCAACCGGAAACAGTATCTATACCGAGGCTACCCTTAAAATAAGAGATTCTGTCGCAACGGGTATCCCCCTCAATACCGCGCTGCGAACATCGGGGGTTTTTCCCACCATGCTGATACAAATGACAGCCATCGGTGAAGAGTCTGGTGCCCTGGATGAAATGCTGGGTAAGTCAGCCGACTACTACGAAGAGGCTGTAGACAATATGGTCGACAACCTTACCACTCTGCTTGAGCCGCTAATTATGGCAGTGCTGGGTATTCTGGTCGGCGGCTTGATGATCGCCATGTACTTACCTATTTTCCAGCTGGGTCAAGTTGTTTAAAACAGATGATTGAAACCCTAACCTTTTACCCGGCGCTGCTCATAGGCAGCGCCTTTATTTTGGGCCTACTTATAGGCAGCTTCTTAAACGTCGTAATCCTGCGTCTCCCCGTTATGATGGAGCGGGAGTATAAGCGGGACTTCTATAGTTACTTTGATAAAAAGCCTCCTAGCGAGGAGCAGAAAGAGTTAGAAAAGCCTTTTAATCTGGTACTACCACACTCCCACTGCCCCAAATGCCAAGTTGAGATCAAAGCCTGGCAAAATATCCCCGTTATTAGCTACCTATTTCTTCGCGGTAAGTGCGGTTCCTGTGGTACCTCCATTTCCAAACGTTACCCAATGGTGGAACTGATTACCGGCATTTTGACCGCTATCGTTGTCTGGCAATTGGGCTTCACCTGGCAGGCTTTGGCTGGATGCTTTTTTACCTGGGCTTTGATTGCTCTAACAGCTATCGATTTTGACAAACAACTACTTCCAGACAGTATTACTCTGCCGTTACTCTGGGCCGGTTTGCTAATCAATATTTGGGGAGTGTTTGCTTCTCTGCAGGACGCTGTAATCGGTGCTATTGCCGGCTACCTATCTCTTTGGCTGGTGTTCCACATCTTTAAGATTGTTACCGGCAAAGAAGGTATGGGGGCTGGTGACTTTAAAATCCTGGCAGCTATCGGAGCTTGGTTTGGCTGGCAGGTGCTACCGATGGTCATCCTGCTTTCTGCCGTCGTAGGGGCTATCGCGGGAATATCCTGGAGCATTGCCGTAGGGCGGGACCGAAACCTGCCCATCGCTTTTGGTCCCTATCTCGCTGGTGCCGGCTGGATCGCTATGCTTTGGGGGGATCATATTATGAACTGGTATTTCAATATCTCTGGGCTTACCGGTTAGGCCGCCAGCTACCTACTCTCCATCCAATTGCATTACCATGACCCCGGCCAGCTATCTGGCCGGGGTTTTTATTTATACCGCAACCTTATTTATTCTTGGGGAGGGCAGCCATTGTTTACCGTAGGCTTAACCGGCGGGATCGGTAGCGGAAAGTCAGCAGCAGCTGGGTATTTCCGTGGTCTGGGCATTAATGTAGTAGATGCAGACTGGGCGGCAAGGGTTGTGGTACAACCGGGAAAGCCCGCTCTGGAACAGATAGCCCGACACTTCGGGGCCGATGTCTTACTGGAAAGTGGCGAGTTAAACCGGAGCAAACTGCGCACACTGATATTTGACGACCCAGGCGAACGGCAATGGCTGGAAAGCCTTTTACATCCACTGATTAGAGAAGAAATAACTTCCTCACTGAACGCAAATCAGGGGCCCTACGCAATATTGGAATCCCCCCTCCTGATTGAGTCAGGCCAATATGAGCTCGTTAACAGGATTTGTGTAGTCGATCTACCCGAGGCTTTGCAGCTTGAGCGCGCCAGCGCGCGCGATAACAGCCAACAGGAACAGATTCGCAAAATCATGACGGCCCAACTGACAAGGGAGCAAAGACTAGAGAAGGCGGATGATGTGCTGGATAACGCTAGTGACTTAGCCTCACTCAAAGCTCAAATAGAGCAGCTCCATCGGGAATACTTGCAGATTGCCCGGTCAAGACAATCGAACTAAGTTAATTAGAGTACAATTCCGATCCAGATCACTTTAGAGCCCAAGCTAACTTATGCCTAAATCCAGCGTAACGCCGACACTCAACTGCCCTACCTGCAAAAAGCCCATTGAGTGGAGTGATAAGTTTCCCTTCAAACCTTTTTGTAGCGAACGTTGCAAGCTGATTGATCTCGGCGAATGGGCTAGTGAGGGACACAAGATTCCCGGGGAGTCAGTGTATGACGATGTGCTGAGTGATGACCTGGACCCGAACAAGCCCCGCCATTAAGGCCATCCAACCCATTTGAACAGCTGCCTGCAAGCAGCTGTTCAAGATGAAGCTTAGGAGAAATTCCCTTTTACCGCTTCAATAATCGCTTGATTAGCATCGGGGAAGTGGAAGTTATCCAGCTCCCCAGCAGACACCCACTTGATTTCCTGCTGCTCTCGCCCGAGGGCCTCACCCGTGAACTGCGTTACCTGCCAGGTATCCAGCAGCACGGTTTTTTCAGGGTAATCGTGGCGAATTTCTACCAGAGGCTGCAACTCCTGTACTTCAATGGCCACTTCTTCAAGTAGCTCTCTATAGAGCGCCTCCTGCACAGACTCACCAGCTTCCACCTTGCCACCGGGAAATTCCCAGCGCCCCCCCATATGCAAATGGTCGGGACGGCGGGCAATCAGGATCTTGCCGTCCCCTCGGGTTACTACACCGACAGCAACATGGACAACCTTACTCACTCTACTACCTCAAGTCCGATATTCTGCGTTGATGGTGACATACTCGTGAGAGAAGTCACAGGTCCAGATGTGCTCACTGCTGGCACCGCGACCCAGCTCTATACGGATTGTAAATTCAGGTTTTGAAAATACCTGCTCTCCAGCCTGCTCTTGATATCCAGATGCGCGCCCACCGGCACTGACCACCTGTACATCATCGAGGAAAATCTCCACCTTATCGGTGTCTAACTCGCCTTGGATAGCATTACCGATCGCCATAACCAGCCGACCCCAGTTAGGGTCTGAGGCATAAAGTGCAGTTTTCACCAGCGGAGAATCACCGACTTCAAAAGCTACTGCCAAGGCCTCTTCACTGCTGAGCGCGCCATCCACTTGTACGGTAACAAACTTGGTCGCCCCCTCACCGTCCCTGACAATGGCCTGGGCCAGTTCTATATGTATTTCCGAAATTACTCTGTACAGCTCCAGGTAGCCAGTGTTCTCAGAGCTGCTGATCATCTCCCCCCGCGCACCTGTGGCCATCAAAACACAAGCATCATTCGTCGAGGTATCTCCATCTACGCTAATTCGATTAAATGAGGCCCCGACAACTTCACGCACCATTTGATCTAGCAGAGGCTGCGCCACACCGGCATCAGTGGCGACATAGGCGAGCATGGTCGCCATGTTCGGCTGGATCATGCCGGATCCTTTGGCAATACCGACAACGGCAATCTCTTCACCATTAATCATTAACTTGCGGCTCGCAATCTTTGGCCGGGTGTCCGTAGTCATAATGGACTCGGCCGCCAATTCCCATCCGGCGGGATCAAGCTGTCCAGCAGACCCCGGGATAGCAGTGAGTAACCTCTCCATCGGCAAGTGCTCACCAATGACACCAGTACTAAAAGGCAATACTTGTTCAGCAGAAATCTTCAGTGCATCTGCCACCGCCTCGCAAGTAGCCCGGGCATCCGCCAGTCCCCTTACCCCAGTAGCGGCATTAGCATTGCCGGAATTAACCACCAGGGCTCGCACTTCTCCTTTGGCGATATGCTCTTTGGCCACCGTTACTGGAGCCGCACAAAAAGTATTCTGGGTAAAAGTGGCTGCAACTGAAGTTCCTTCAGCAAGCTCAACCAACAACAGGTCATTGCGTTCCCAGTCTTTGATCCTGGCAGGCACACTGGCGAGGCGAACCCCTTCGACAGCGGGTATGGATAATTCAGGCATAAGAATAACGACTTTGGGCTATCACAGCTGCAGGTAAACCTAGACCCCAGTTCACCCAAACGGAATAGCGGAAATAAATGAGCGGCCGACATTATCAAAGCCGAAACTCAGTAAGGCAAGCCAAAAATAAACTTATCTGCGGGATTGGGATTCTTTTCCGCAGATAATTCTTTTTCCAGTTAAAAAAATACCCCTCTAAGCGGGGCATTTTCTGAATTCAAGCAGTAGAGAATTAGCTCTGGGTAGAGGAAGCCAGCTTGCCGTGACACTGCTTGTACTTTTTCCCGGAACCACAGGGGCAGGGATCATTGCGCCCGACTTTAGGACCGCGACGCTCCGGTGCCGGGGTAGCCGGCTGCTGCTCCTTGGGCTCACTTTCTGGAAGCGCCGAAGCTTGAGCGTGTTGCAGCTCAAGCTGCTGCCTGCGCTGCTCTTCCAGGCGACGCTGCTCCATCTCTTCCGCTTGCTCACGAGTCATCGGCTCTACGTGGGCAAGAATACGCACCACTTCATGCTTGAGGTTCTCCAGCATGCTCTGGAACAGGTGGAAAGACTCGCGCTTGAATTCCTGCTTGGGGTTTTTGTTGGCGTAAGCCCGCAAACCAATACCCGCACGCAAGTGGTCCATGCTGGAAAGGTGCTCCTTCCACAACTGATCCAATACTTGCAGCATAATCTGACGCTCGATAGTCGGCATCAGATTGGCATCACCGGAAGATTCACCAATGCGGGAGACTTTTGCAGCATAGGCTTCCTGCGCGGCGACAGTAATCTTTTTCCGCAGGCTCTCTTCGTGCAGAGTGCGATCTTCATCGAGCCACTGCTGAACCGGCAACTGGATACCCAATTCGCCAGAGAGCTGCTGCTCCAGGGCTGGAATATCCCACTGCTCTTCCACGCTCTGGGGGGGAATAGAACCGGAGACAATGCCGTCAACCACATCTTCACGAATGGCAGAGATCGTATCACTGATAACCTCAGCTTCCAGCAGCTCATTGCGCTGGCCGTAAATCACCTGACGCTGGTCATTGGCCACGTCATCGTATTCCAGCAACTGTTTGCGAATATCAAAGTTGCGGCCTTCAACACGGCGCTGGGCTTTTTCGATAGCGTTGGAAACCATGCGGTGCTCAATCGCCTCACCGCGCTCCATACCCAGCATCTGCATAAAATTCTTCACCCGGTCGGAGGCGAAGATGCGCATAAGGTTATCTTCCAGGGATAAGTAAAAACGAGTAACACCCGGGTCACCCTGACGACCTGCACGGCCTCGCAGCTGGTTATCAATACGGCGGGACTCATGGCGCTCAGTACCGATAATATGCAGACCGCCCGCAGCGATCACCTGCTCGTGGCGCTCATTCCAATCTTCCTTGACTTGTGCGAGCTCCGCTTCGGTCAGCTCACTACCCTTCTCCTGGGCCAGGGCTGCCGCTTCAGCCTCCCAGTTACCACCGAGAACAATGTCGGTACCGCGACCAGCCATATTGGTAGCGATAGTCACTGCACCCGGGCGACCCGCCTGAGCGATGATCTGTGCTTCGCGCTCGTGGTATTTCGCGTTGAGAACCTGGTGCTTAATTCCCGCCTTTTGCAACTTGCGGGACATTTCTTCAGAGGTTTCGATAGAAGCGGTACCTACAAGGATTGGAGCCTGCTTTTCACGACAGTGCTTCACATCCTCAATAATCGCTTCCATCTTCTCTTCCTGGCTCAGGTAAACCAGGTCATTGAGATCTTCACGTTGAATTTGCTTATTGGTGGGGATCACCACCACGTCCAGGCCATAAATTTGCTGGAATTCAAAAGCTTCTGTATCCGCAGTACCGGTCATTCCCGCAAGTTTGGGGTAGAAGCGGAACAGGTTCTGGAATGTTGTAGAAGCGAGGGTCTGGCTCTCACTCTGAATCTGCACACTCTCTTTTGCTTCCAGCGCCTGGTGCAGGCCTTCGGAGAGACGGCGACCGGGCATGGTCCGACCTGTGTGCTCATCAATTAACACCACCTGGCCGTTCTGCACGATGTAATCCACATCGCGGTTAAACAGCACATGCGCGCGCAGGGCGGCGTGCACGTGGTGCAACAGGCCCAGGTTCCCAGGGGCGTAAAGGGACTGATCTTCCTTCATCAACCCACTGCGTGACAGCAGGTCTTCGATCAACAAGTGGCCCTGCTCCGTCAGCTCAACCTGGCGAGTCTTTTCATCAACGGTGTAGTGCCCCTCCCCACCTTCTTCGGCACGCTCCAGCTGGGGAACCAACTTATTCATTGCCATATAAAGGTGGGACGAGTCTTCGGCGGCTCCAGAAATGATTAGCGGAGTACGCGCCTCATCGATCAGGATGGAATCCACCTCATCGACAATAGCGAAGTTCTGAGGGCGCTGGGTACGGTCCTCTTTGCGCAACACCATGTTGTCACGCAGGTAATCAAAACCGAATTCGTTATTAGTGCCGTAAGTAATGTCAGCCTCATAGGCCGCTTTCTTTTCTTCCGGTGGCTGCTGGGAAACAATAACTCCCACTGTCATACCCAGGAATTCATACACCGGGCGCATCCAATTGGCATCCCGCGAAGCGAGGTAATCGTTCACCGTAACAATATGAACGCCCTTGCCTTCAAGTGCATTCAGATAGGCCGGCAGGGTTGCAACCAGGGTTTTACCTTCACCGGTACGCATTTCTGCAATACGCCCTTCATGCAGGGTCATCCCGCCGATCAGCTGAACATCGAAGTGGCGCATACCCATGGCCCGGCGACCCGCTTCACGCACCGCCGCAAACGCCTCAGGCAGGATTTGATCGAGTTTTTCCCCGTCAGCGAGTCGCTGCCTAAACTCATCCGTTTTAGCCCGCAGGCCTGCATCATCAAGCTTCTGGAAATCCTCTTCTAAAGCGTTGATCTTTCCCACGACGCGTCGCATGCGCTTCAGCTCGCGGTCATTTTTTGAACCAAAGACCGATTTAATCAGTTTGCCAATCATTATCTAGAAACCACTTATCTTATTTGCGCTGTCGGCGCTAATATCGGGCAGATCGATGCACCGACGCTCCTTTATGCGAGGGGTGCAAGTAAACAGGAAGGCGCAAGCGCTGGCAACTCTTATGCCAAGCTACCAACAATTACGCGTAAAGGAAGGATAGTTCTTATCTGCCTGTGCGGCGGATATAGCTAGCTGGATCAACCGTGCGGTTGTTCTTATATATCTCAAAGTGAACATGGGGCCCGGTAGAACGGCCACTGGAACCCATCAGGGCAATAGTCTGCCCCCTCTTGACCACGTCACCCAACCCCACTTTCAGCTCACTATTGTGCCCATAGCGGGTTGAATAACCATTGCCGTGATTAATTTCTACCAACTGACCATAACCATGGCGCTCATCAGCCCAGGTGACAACACCTGCGGCTACCGAAACAACATCGGAGCCCATCTTGCCAGCAAAATCCACACCCTTGTGCCAGGTCCTACGGCCAGTGAATGGATCGGTGCGATAACCATAACGGGAAGACATCCATCCCTTGCTGATCGGGCGGCCCGCTAAAAACTGCTCGTCCTCAAGCTTGAGGTTGGCCATCAGGGATTCGAGTGTGTTCAGCTGCATTTGGCGATCTTCAATCTGATGAGAGAGATCTCCAATAACATCCAGGAATTCCGGTGGCTGATACGGCAACTCCGATGCACCTGCGATTCCGGGGTCTTCCGGCCCACCGATAGCAGGTGCACTGCCAAACTCAAACTCTCCTTCATCGAGGTTGGCAACAGAGGTTAAACGCTCACCCAGTGCATCAAGGCGAGTTAAACGCGCCTGCAACTCTGCAAGCTTAACGGTAAGAGCTGCCAGCTGCTCCCGCGCCTCTCTATCTGCTTCAGCAATTTCTTCCTGCTGTTTGCGCAGTGCGCGGCTCCAGGCCTTGGCCGTTCGGGAATCAAATAGGTCAGTTTTAGTAACCGGTAAATTCGCCCCCAGCAGAAATGCACCCACAGGGAGGCTCAGCAAGCACAACCCCAACAGGGCTTTGCTCAAACTGCCAAAATTAAAGCTGCGAGTCGCACCGCGCTCATTAACCAGGATTACTTTCATAGGAGCTGTGAGGAGTTCGACATTTTTAATTTTCGTTAGTCCCCAGCTCACAAGCCGAGGTGCCAAACCAATAAGGATACCAAAAATCTATAGGCTTTCTCTGTGAAACAATCATACAAAAAAGCCGGCACTATAATGCCGGCTTCTTGCGAAAGTATCAAACTGCCAAAATAGGCTTAATATAAGAGATCGGTGCTTCTTCCTGCTCACCTTCAAAGGTGACCATTTCCCAAGCATCCTCCTGAGCCATCAGGTTGCGAAGGGATTTATTGTTCAGCGCATGGCCAGACTTAAAGGCCTTGAACTCACCAATCAGGCTGGTCCCCAGAAGATAGAGATCGCCAATCGCATCCAGAATTTTATGTTTCACAAATTCGTCTTCATAACGCAACCCGCCTTCATTCAGAATGCGGTACTGATCAATCACAATTGCGTTATCAACGGAACCACCCTGAACCAGGCCCTTGGAGCGCAGGTACTCGATTTCGTGCATAAAGCCAAAGGTACGGGCGCGACTCACTTCCTTCACAAAGGAGGTACTGGAGAAGTCCACGGATGAACTCAGGTTACGCCCCTGGAAAACCGGGTGGTCAAAGTCGATTGTGAAGGACACTTTAAAGCCATTAAAAGGCAGGAAGCTGGCAACCTTATCGCCATCCTCTACAGTTACTGGCTTCTTGATTCGCAGGAATTTCTTCGGAGCTGCTTGCTCTTGGATACCTGCAGATTGAATTAGAAATACAAATGGGCCGGCACTGCCATCCATAATGGGCACTTCTTGCGCGGATAACTCGACAACCGCGTTATCAATGCCAAGGCCCGCCATTGCCGAGAGCAGGTGCTCTACCGTAGCAATGCGAACATCACCCTTTTCCAGGGTGGTTGAAAGGAGAGTGTCGCCGACATTTTCCGCACGAGCCTCGATTTCAATTACCGGGTCCAAATCGGTTCTACGGAACACGATACCGGTGTCTACGGGCGCTGGTTTAAGGGTAAGTACAACTTTCTTGCCAGTGTGCAGACCTACGCCAGTGGCGCGAATAGCATTCTTAAGCGTGCGCTGTTTGATCATGAAACTATCTTTTCCCCGTCGGTGGACTACGCCCCTAAGGCGCAGCAAGCCATCGATACTAGCACAATTGCGACGCCAATACCAATTCTGGGCGAGTGGTCACCACAACTGTGCACCACCTACCTATATGAGGATAGATCAAGCAAAGATTGCAGCGCCAACGCATGTCGCTATGACAGCATTCTAAGATCCTAAGCTCCGCAAGCGCTGTTAATAATTGTTAATTATTTTAGATAGTTATTGCGACTCACCAGTTCTGATCAAAATCTACACAAACGGGGCAAGGGCCCACCCATTCGACAAGGTAGACCCGAGCAAAAGCCGCACCGCAGCGGCAATACCCAGCCGGAGCCGGGCAGACATGAGCGGTGTTCTGCCTCTGCGGTACCGTTTCCTAGTCTGCCTGACGGCGCAGGAAGGCTGGAATATCCAGGTACTCCATATCCGCATCAGCGGGATTCAGGGCAGGAGCCGGGCGCTTGGGGCGCTCCGCTTCAGCACGAGGGCGCGGATCAATGGCCTCGCGGCTTGCCAGTCCCGCAGAGCTGTGGCCAGCGTGAGCGCTGTGATTATCGCGAACCTCACGGGTTTCACGAACAGGCTCGCGAGGCTCTGGGCGGCGA
Organism: Microbulbifer maximicatervae (SeqCode); assembly: GCF_056231245.1. Lineage (NCBI taxonomy): Bacteria > Pseudomonadati > Pseudomonadota > Gammaproteobacteria > Cellvibrionales > Microbulbiferaceae > Microbulbifer > Microbulbifer maximicatervae (SeqCode). Next base: position 1,021,420 of record NZ_CP174334.1, on the reverse strand, counting down.
GTATTATCCACCACCTTCGCCGGACGCGCTGCAGGAGTACCCTCTCCAAGACCTGCGGCCACAACGGTAACCCGCATCTCATCACCGAGCTTATCATCTACCGCTGTACCGATAACCACAGTAGCTTCATCGGAGGCGATTTCCTGGACAATCTCACCTACTTCAGAGTACTCACCCAGGGTCAGTTCCTGACAGCCCGCCTCTTCGCTACCGGTGATGATATTCACCAGGATACCGCGAGCACCTGCCAGGTTGACGTTATCCAGTAGCGGGCTTCGCACGGCTTTCTCAGCCGCTTCGCGCGCACGGTTTTCACCGACGGCAGAACCGGACCCCATCATCGCCATGCCCATTTCAGACATTACGGTGCGCACATCGGCGAAGTCCACGTTCATGATGCCCGGACGAATCATCAGGTCGGCAATGCCTTGTACAGCACCCAATAAAACGTTATCTGCCTCTTTGTAAGCAGATTTCATTGTGATCTTGCTACCGAGTACTTCCAGCAAACGATCGTTGGGGATAGTAATCAGAGAATCAACTTTATCACGCAGCTCAAGGATACCCTCTTCAGCTACAACTGTGCGTTTGCGCCCTTCGATCTTAAATGGGCGAGTAACTACCGCAACGGTAAGGATGCCCAGTTCTTTTGCAATCTCAGCGACAATCGGCGCACCACCGGTACCGGTACCACCGCCCATACCGGCAGTGATGAATACCATATCCGCACCGGTTAATACCTCAGCAATGCGATCGCGATCTTCAAGTGCGGACTGACGGCCAATATCCGGGTTTGCCCCTGCGCCCAAACCGCGTGTAATTGTGTTACCCAGTTGCAGGATAGTGCGGGCCTCAACATCTTTGAGGGCCTGTGCATCTGTATTTGCACAGATAAAATCTACGCCCTCAACATCATTGGCGATCATATGCTTAACAGCATTACCACCACCGCCGCCGACACCAATCACCTTGATGACAGGCTTATCCTGTACGCTATCAACTAGTTCGAACATTGCTGTTCCCCTTTCTTGCTCATGTCGAATTTTACAGCCATGCCTAAAAAAAATCCTTCACCGGATGGCTAAATCTGGTTGCACTCTATTACAAATTTCCGCGAAACCAGTGCTTTACCTTGTCCCACCACTGATTATCGTTGCGCACAGGCTGTATTTTGCCCTCTCGAGCCTCTTCCTGCTGCATCGCATACATCAATAATCCAACTCCAGTGGAATAAATTGGGTTGCTGACGATATCCGTCAAACCTGCAATACCCTGAGGCACTGCTAGGCGAACCGGCATATGAAAAATTTCCTCAGCCAGTTCAACCGCGCCCTCCATTTTTGAAGAGCCGCCGGTAAGTACTACACCCGCCGCACACAAATCTTCGAAGCCGCTGCGACGTAACTCCGCCTGTACTAATGTAAACAATTCGTCGTAGCGCGGCTCAACGACCTCGGCCAATGCCTGTCGGGATAAATCCCTGGGCGCGCGATCACCAACGCTCGGCACCTTGATGGTTTCACCTTCCCGAGCGAGCTTTGCCAATGCGCACGCATATTTGATTTTCAAATCTTCTGCGTGCGGTGTCGGTGTGCGCAAAGCCATGGCAATATCATTGGTAACCTGGTCTCCAGCAATCGGTATCACACCCGTATGCCGAATAGATCCACCAGTAAACACAGCAATATCGGTAGTTCCTCCACCAATATCTACCATGCACACTCCCAACTCTTTTTCATCTTCGGTCAGGACTGCGTAACTTGAAGCCAATTGTTCAAGAATGACATCTTCTACTTCCAGACCACAGCGACGAATACACTTTTCAATATTTTGTGCGGCATTCACCGCACCGCTGACCAAATGGACCTTTGCTTCGAGGCGAACACCAGACATTCCGAGAGGTTCTTTTACCCCTTCCTGATTATCAATCAGGTATTCCTGCGGAAGCGTGTGCAAAATCTTCTGGTCCGCAGGAATAGCGACAGCCCTGGCAGCATCAATAACACGATCGAGATCCTGCTGGGTAACCTCTCGATCCTTAATCGCAACTATACCGTGAGAGTTCAAGCTGCGAATGTGACTTCCCGCAATCCCTGCGTACACAGAGTGAATTTCACAACCCGCCATCAACTCAGCTTCTTCCACAGCGCGCTGTATAGATTGCACGGTTGATTCAATATTAACCACTACGCCCTTTTTCATTCCAGTGGAACGATGAGAGCCGATACCGACAATATTAAGTTCCCCATCACCGGAAGCTTCACCGACAATAGCGACTACTTTAGAGGTGCCTATATCCAGTCCAACAATCATGCGCTGATCGGATACCTGTGTCATTTTCGTGCCAACCCCGCTGAGCTGCATTCTGTTTCAGGTTCTGCTATCGGACCAGAACACAGCATTCGCTTTTAAACTTTTATCTATAAAACAGCCACCCGGGCTGTCTCGATGTTTACTTTTCTTCGTCTTTCCACTGAACCGCTACCGCATTGCTGTAGCGCGTATCGACGCTGACAACTTTTTGCAAGTGCGGCGCCAGTACACCCCGACTCAAATACAGAAAACGGTGTACCCGCTCCAATAAAGCATCATGGCCAAGTTTTAATTCAATTCCCGACACTAACTCCAGATGCCAACCGCTTAGGTCGTCAAATGACAACCGCTTAACCTCCATATCCCGCGTGGTCAGTAACCCCGCAAGCGCGCGGTATTGCAGCATAATCCGCTCTACCAATTCTTCATCCCCGGCAAGCTCGGGCAGGGACTGAACCCCCATATGTGACGGACGCGGCAGCAGATCCCCACTCGCTACCAACAATTTATCTTTACCCCAGGTCGCGAGAGGTTGTGCTTCAGTGATATCAACCTCAACACCCTTCGGCCAACGCCTGCTCACCGAGGCGGAAGTAATCCAGGGGTTAGACAGTAATGTCTGCTGCATCGCCTGAATGTCCGCTGAAAAAAAGCCCGCTTTCAAGTGAGGAAGAAGCACCTCTCTTAACTCTTCTTCAGTTACCGCATTAAAAGCCCCGCGTACTTCAACTTGCTCCAGGGCATCAACATTACTCAACTCAACCGATGGCACCCATCGCCATAACCAAACTGCACCATAGAGCAAAGCACTAAAGCCTGCGAACATCACCAATAAAAAAAAACACCGCTTCCAGTTCAGACGAAGCTTCTCGGGATCATCGGTTCCAAGAGGGCTCGCTCCGCGAGCTGTCTTTTTTTTTCTCCCGGCTGATTTCGTTCCAGCTCCTTTCACTAGCTACTTAGCCCTCGCCGCTGCGCTCGCCCAAGCGCCAATCAGCCAACCTTTGCGAAAGTGCTCCGACGTTGCCAGCTCCCTGGGTCAGGACAATATCACCTGGCTCCAACAGATCAGCTAATACCGGGGGAACCTGATCGATAGTTTCCATAAAAATCGGATCTACCTGTCCCCTGTTGCGTAAACTTCGCGCAAGCGTTCTGCCATCGGCACCGGCAATTGGCGCTTCACCCGCACTGTATACATCCAGCAAAATCAACTTATCCACTTCAGAGAGGACCTGAACAAAGTCTTCAAACAAGTCCCGTGTACGGGTATAGCGGTGGGGCTGATAAATCATTACCAAGCGACGATCCGGCCAGCCATCTCGAACTGTCTTTACAGTAGCGGCTACCTCACGTGGGTGGTGGCCGTAGTCATCTACCAACATCACCTTATCAGCTTCGGTATCATCGCTAACGGCATAATCACCGTAGATCTGGAATCGACGACCAACGCCCTGGAAGCCTATTAGACCTTGGCGAATTGCTTCATCACTAACGCCTTCATCACTAGCTACAGCAATTGCTGCAGTCGCATTGAGAACATTGTGAATACCCGGTGTATTCACAGAAACCTGCAATAGATCACCTTTGGGTCTCTGTACCGTGAAATGGCTGCGCAGAGGTTCCTGCTTTACTTCAACGATGCGGTAGTCATTACCCTCATCAAATCCATAGGTCAGAACCGGGCGGGAAAACTTGGGGATGACTTCCTGAACATTGGTATCATCCCCGCAAACTACCGCCAGACCGTAAAATGGCAGGTTGTGTACAAAATCAATAAAGATCTGTTTCACCTTTTCGAAGTCGCCACCATAAGTTTCCATATGGTCCGCATCGATATTGGTAATCACCGTCACCATCGGCTGTAAGTGAATAAAAGACGCATCGCTCTCATCAGCTTCAGCCACTAGATAGCGACTTTCGCCCAAGGCAGCATTGGCACCGGCAGCGTTGACCAGGCCACCGATAACAAAGGTCGGATCTTTTTTATCTGCTGCAAAGATTGAGGCGATTAAGCTGGTCGTGGTGGTCTTTCCGTGGGTTCCCGCCACAGCAATGCCATAGCGATAGCGCATCAGTTCACCGAGCATTTCGGCACGGCGTACAATAGGGATTCTCTTTTCTCTCGCTTCAATCAGCTCCGGGTTATCGCCATGTACGGCAGAGGAGTTAACAACAACATCAACGCCGCGAACATTTTCCTCGCTGTGTCCGATTTGGACCTTAACCCCTAATTTGCGCAATCTATCAGTAACCGCAGATTCACGCAGGTCAGAACCTGAGACTTCGTAGCCCTGGTTCTGCAATACCTCTGCAATGCCGCTCATACCGGCACCACCGATCCCAATAAAGTGGATACGGCGGATACGGCGCATGGCCGGTACCGCATAACTTTTATCTTCGTTTGTCCGCACTGAAGACATTACTTTAACCTTCGTCCACTTATTCTGTGTTACCTGGCCGAGGCCAGCTCTTCTCTGCAAGCGTTAACCACTTGCTCAGTCGCATCAGTTTTTGCCGCGCGCCGCGCGGAGGTCGCCATTTGCAATAGTTTCTGACGATCTTCTAACAGGCTTTGTAACAAGCCGGATAACTTCTGCTCGTCCATTTCCCGCTGCTGCATAACAATCGCTCCGCCAGCATTTTGCAACCACTCGCCATTACGCGTTTGATGATCATCAATTGCAAAGGGGAAAGGCACCATGATTGCACCGACTCCCGCCGCTGAAATTTCAGAAACAGTCAAAGCCCCGGAACGGCAAATAATCAGGTCCGCAGAGCGGTAGGCCTCAGCCATATCCGCAATAAAAGGGAGCACCTCAGCTTCTACTGCCGCCTCTTTATAGGCGTCTTTGGCAGCCTGAAGGTGGCGCTCTCCAGCCTGGTGGACCACTACCGGGCGCAGGGAGGGTTTCAGCAATGCGATTGCCTTAGGAACCAGTTCATTAATTGCTACAGCACCGAGACTACCGCCCAATACCAAAAGGCGCAGAGACGACTGGCTGCCAATTCGTGTTTCTGGCTCAGGCAATTCTGCAATTTCTTTGCGCACTGGATTACCCACCTGCCTGGCACCGGGTAACCCACTGGGAAATGCTTCAAGCACTTGGCTGGAAATCCGCGCTAACAAGCGGTTTGTCGTTCCGGCAACAGCATTTTGCTCGTGAATAATCAACGGTATCCCCCTGAGACGGGCTGCAACGCCCCCTGGGCCGGTCGCAAAGCCGCCAAAGCCGAGTACTGCATCAGGTTGTACCTGCTTAACAACTGTCCTGGCCTGAGCAATTGCCCGCAAAATTTGCAACGGGGCTTTAAGTAAGGCCAACTTTCCCTTCCCCCGAATACCCTCCACTTTAATGCAGTGCAAAAGAATATTCGCCGCAGGTATTAAACGGGATTCAATCCCACGGGCAGTACCTAACCACTCGACAACAGCTCCCTGCTCTTGCAACGCTTTAGCCACAGCCAACGCTGGGAACACATGACCGCCGGTACCACCGGCCATCAGCAAAAACTTCTTTCCAGAAAAACGCTTATTTACTTCAGACATCAAACCGTTTCTCCGTTGCTGCCCTTCACACTGAACTTGGTTGAATGGAATATTGGCAGCTGACGCAAAAGCTCAAGCCCCCCGCTTCCGTTTTCAGCAGGCTCTTTTAGTTCAGCCCGAATCCGCATCGCCAAGCCAAGTAATGCACAACATACAATCAGGCTGCTGCCACCAGAGCTGACAAATGGCAGCGTTAGCCCTTTAGTCGGCAACAGGCCTGAAGCAACGCCCATATTCACGAAAGCTTGTCCTGCCAATAGCACTGCCATACCAAAAGCTAGAAGTGCAACGAAAAATTTCTCCTGCACCAGGGCCTCTTTTACCAGGCGGAGCAGTGAGTAGGTGAGAACAACAAAAAGCCCTACCAGCACTACGCCACCCAACATTCCCCATTCCTCTGCCAGAATGGCAAAAATAAAATCCGTATGAGCCTCAGGCAGATAAAACAGTTTCTGCACACTATTGCCCAAACCAACTCCAAACCACTCTCCGCGACCAAATGCAATCAGGGACTGGGTAAGTTGGTAGCCACTGGCAAACTGATCCCCCCAAGGATCCAGAAACGTCAGCAATCGCTGTAAGCGATAGGGACTCATCAGTGCCATTAACGCCAGTCCACTCGCAGCCGCAGCTACCAATAAAAAAGTATGGGGGAGGCGCGCTCCCGCCAAAAAAACCATTGCCAGCACGGTGCCTGAAATTACAACCACCGAACCGAAGTCCGGCTGTAAAAGCAGTAACAGAGCAACCGTTGCGAGAATCACCACTGGCACCATAAAGCTGGTCCAATGGCGTAGTTGCTTATTTCGACGTGTTAAAAAACTGGCAAAAAAAACTAGCAGACAGAACTTAGCCACTTCCGCGGGTTGCACAGTTATGCCTGCAAATACCAGCCAACGCCGGCTACCGTTCACCTCCCGTCCAATCCCCGGCACAAGCACTGCAATCAATAACAGGCAAGCAAACAGTAATAATGGCCAGGACAGTCGCGACCAAATTGACAGGGGAATCTGACTAACGACAAATCCAGCTAATCCGCCAACCATCAAAAAAGCCAAATGACGCCTGAGGAAATACCAGGGGTCACCATAAATATCCGTAGCGAAGGCGATAGATGCTGAAGCAACCATCACCACACCGATGCTAGCCAGAACCAGAACACTGAGTAGCAGCAGCCCATCCTGCCATTCACTACCTTGAGCCTTGATAACCTGAGCACTCAAAGGGAGTCACCAGCGGTATCGCATAATTCCAGAACGGCCTGGCGAAAATCATCACCGCGGGCTTCAAAGTTCTGGTACATATCAAAGCTGGCACATGCCGGTGATAACAATACATAGTCACCGCCATTGGCTAATTGTCTGGCCTCAACGACGGCCTCTGCCATTGTGCTAGCCCTGCGAATCTCACACAGGCCATCAAAGACACCTGCTATTTTGTCTCCATCTACACCGATACAAACCAGAGCCCGGAGTGCTCTTGCACTTTTCCGTAAGGGGGCAAAATCAGCACCCTTGCCATCCCCTCCAGCAATAAGCACTATTTTACTGGTTGCCGTAGCCAAGCCATCCAATGCCGCCTGGGTTGCTCCTACATTGGTGCCTTTTGAATCGTTAACATAAACAACATCTTCAAAATCAGCCACGCGCTCACAGCGATGTTTCAACCCGCGAAAGTTGCGTAAAACTTTTAGCATCGCCTCAGTGGGCAGGTCCAGTGCATAGCCCATTGCCAGGGCTGCCAAACCATTGGCAATATTATGCTTACCCACCATAGCCAAATCGGCCACAGGCATTAAAACTTCTGTGCCTCGAGCCAACCAGTTCTGCCCCTCATGCAAGCGCAGGCCAAACTGATTGAGATCCGGCTGATCAAGCCCAAAACTCCACTCCCGTCTCTCTCGGGAAAGAGGCCCCTGGGATAAAGGGTCCGCGCGATTTATCACGAACTGATCCGCTCCGCGATAAATACGCTGCTTGGCCCGGTGGTACTCCACCATACTGGGGTAGCGGTCCATATGGTCCGCGCTCATATTTAAAATGGTGGCTACAGTAGGCGCCAGCGAGTAGGTGGTTTCCAATTGAAAACTGGAAAGCTCCAAAACAAAGATGTCCGGCAGAGGTTTCTCAAGCAAATCCAGCACCGGTACACCGATATTGCCACCCACATCAACTATCAGCCCCGCTTCTTCAACCATCTCCCCCAGGAGTGTGGTCACTGTACTCTTTCCGTTGGAGCCGGTGATCGCGGCGAGCTTTGCTGTCGACTGCATCCGAGTCAGAGCCTGGGCAAATAACTCAATATCCCCAACCACAGGAATCCCATCCGCAATCGCCTGCTGCAATACGGGTTCAGCAAGCGCAACTCCGGGGCTGGCAATAATCAAGCTCGCCGCGAGTATTGTCCCCGGGCGCAATGGACCTGTTTCCACCGCAACCTCTGGGAACTCCTGACGAAAAGCTTCGAGCCCCGGCGGGTTATCGCGACTGTCTGCCACGACCGGCGTATGGCCGTGACGCAGCAGGTAGCGCACCACCGACTTTCCGGTAGCGCCAAGACCTATTACCACTTTCTGCTGTGAAGAAGTCGCGATCAGGCTCATTTATCTATTTATCGAATTTTCAGTGTTGCCAAACCAGCCAAGACCAGAATGACGGTAATAATCCAAAAGCGCACAATGACTCGGGGCTCCGGCCACCCTTTTAACTCAAAGTGGTGGTGCAGAGGCGCCATGCGAAAAATTCTCTTCCCCGTTAATTTAAAGGATGCCACCTGCAAAATTACGGAAACCGTCTCCATCACAAACACACCACCCATGATGAACAGAATAATTTCATGACGGGTAATTACCGCAATAATTCCCAGCGCCGCCCCCAGTGCCAGAGCGCCCACGTCCCCCATAAACACCTGGGCCGGATAAGTGTTAAACCATAAGAACCCAAGTCCGGCACCACCGAGAGCAGCGCAGAACACCGCCAACTCCCCAGCTCCTGGAATTGCGGGAATATGCAGGTAGTCAGCAAATTCCATATGGCCGGATAAATAAGCAATCACCCCAAGTGCTCCACCCACCATCACAGTAGGCATAATCGCCAAGCCATCGAGGCCATCAGTCAGGTTAACCGCGTTACTGGAGCCAACAACGACAAAGTAGGTCAGCAATATAAAAGATATCGGTCCCAGGTTTATCGCAACATCTTTAAAAAAGGGAACAAAAAACTGGGTCTCTGCCGGGCTTGAAGCACTCATATACAGATAAATAGCTGCACCCAACCCGGCAACGGATTGCCAGAAATATTTCCAGCGAGCAATAAGGCCACGGGGGTTTTTATAAACGACTTTTTTATAGTCATCCACGAAGCCCACAGCACCGAAAACAAAGGTAACTAATAAAGTAACCCACACGTAACGATTGCTGAGGTCAGACCAGAGTAGGGCTGAGGCAAAAATTGAGGCGAGAATCAAGGTGCCGCCCATAGTCGGGGTGCCAGATTTACTCAAATGGCTTTGTGGACCATCATCGCGAACAGCCTGCCCCACCTGTAAATGGTTCAACCAGTGAATCATGCGCGGACCCACAAGTAATGAAATACCCAGAGCCGTCAAAGCAGCAAGAATTGCGCGCACTGTCAGGTAGTTAAATACCGAAAATCCGCTGACATGTTGTTGTAATAGCTCCGCTAGCCAAAGCAGCATTACTTCTCCCCTCTGCTATTGCCAAGCAGTGCCTGCGCTACCAATTCCATACGGGCGCTGCGTGATCCTTTAACCAAAACTGTGGTTTGTTCATCCAATTGTTGAGCGAGAGCAGTAACCAGGGGTTCTCTCTCGCGATAATTGCGCAGCGACTCTTGCCTCCCCGCAGAAAAGGCCATGCTGGCGGCAGTACCCAGCGGCCCCAAGGTAAACAGCGCATCCAAGCCCCGCTCTCGTGCCAAAGCTCCAACGCTTCTATGCATTTCCTCCGCGTCCGGCCCCAACTCGGCCATATCCCCCAGCACCAGAATTTTTTTACCTGAACGCTGTGACAGCAAGTCAATGGCCGCACCTACTGAGCCCGGGTTCGCGTTGTAACTGTCATCGATAACGGTTGCACCGGCTATACCTGCCTGCTCCTGCAAGCGCCCAGCAACCCCCGTCACCGTGTTAAGTCCGCTGATTATTTCCACCGCAGGTATTCCCGCAGCAAAAGCACATCCAGCAGCAACGAGAGCGTTGTGAACGTTGTGCTCACCAAGCAATTTCAGGCTAACAGGGTGGGCAACGCCTTCAATTACCAAGTCAAATGAAGGGCAACCGTTAGGGTTCAATACAATATTATCCGCATGGATAGCACACTCATTGGATAAGCCAATACCCAGAGTCTTTACCCCTTCGGGCATATTCTCCAACCAGTAATTCGCATAGCCATCATCGGTATTGATCACCGCCGTCGCCGATACATCCAAACTGGTATAAATTTGGCCCTTGGCTTTTGCAATAGCATCAACAGAGCCAAAGCCCTCGACATGCGCTGGCAATACGTTATTTACCGCCGTCACCTGCGGCTTGCCGATACTACACAGGTAGCCAATATCGTCAGGGCCGTTAGCTCCCATTTCGAGAATCAACACATCGTGTTGCGCTGTCAGCCCAAACAAAGTCATGGGTAAACCGAACTGGTTGTTCAGGTTTCCCTCGGTTACGCAGGGTGTATGACTCTGGGAAAAAATTGCAGACAGCATCTCTTTAACAGTGGTTTTACCGCAGGACCCTGTGATCGCCACAACCGGACCGTCAAACTGCTCACGACACAGTAAGCCAATTTGTCCCAATGCGACCGTCGTATCTTCAACGCGCCACTGCGGTAAACTGCAACTGGGTACTTCACGATCGACGACCAATCCCAATACCTGGCCATCCAGCTCACCGACAAAGTCGTGAGCATCAAAATTTTCGCCAACCAGAGCAACAAATAAAGATTTGGGGTCCAGCTCGCGGGTATCCGTACAAACCAGTTCAAACTCCACAGAGCCATTGATTAACTCACCACCAAAACGGCTTTGCAGTTGCTGCAACGTAAGGGAATTAATCACCTTGGCTCTCCTTGCCTTCACTTGACTGGCCCGGTTCATCCACGCGGGCTTTGAGAGCTGCAGCAGCTTGCTCACGATCGCAGAAGTGAATTTTTTCACTGCCGATAATTTGGTAATTCTCGTGCCCTTTACCGGCGATCAATACAATATCCCCCGGTTGGGCTGCAGATACCGTCTGAGATATCGCTGTCGCGCGATCAATTTCAACTTCGATATTACTGGCAGCCCCTTCGAGAATATCGTCGATAATTTTTTGTGGCTCCTCGCTACGCGGATTATCGCTAGTCACAATGGCACGGTCCGCCATCTCGGAGGCAATACGCCCCATCGCCGCGCGCTTACCCGTATCCCGGTCACCGCCACAACCAAAAACACACCACAAATTACCGCGACAGTAAGGGCGCGCTGCGGCTAAAGCCGCGCGAAGAGCATCTGGTGTATGGGCATAATCCACCAATACACCCACATCATCGGAACCCTCAACCAGGACACGCTCCATACGCCCCGGTACCGCTTTAATAGTGGGGAAAGCGGCAAGAATATCTTCAAAAGGCATGCCCTCTGCCGCTGCAGCAGCTACGACAGCCAAGGCATTGTGAATATTAAAATCGCCGATTAAGGGTGCGTGCAGCTCACCGCTGCCCCAGGGGGAATTAAGTTTTACAGAAAAACCGCGCTCATGGCGACGCAGATCAGCAACATATAAATCACCCGCCTGCAGCCCATAAGTAATAACGCGCAGGCCACGCAATTTGCAGCGCTCTGCCAACTGGGCGCCAAACGGATCATCCAGGTTAATGATTCCTCGCTTCAATTTAGGCAGTCCGAAAAGTTTCTCTTTGGCTGCGCCGTAAGCGGCCATATTGCCGTGATAATCCAAATGATCGCGGCTCAAATTGGTAAAAATTGCCGTATCAAAAATCAGCCCATGCACACGTCCCTGAGAAAGGGAATGCGAAGAAACTTCCATTGCGGCAGCGGCAACGCCACTATCGCGATAATTTGCAAAGTCCGCTTGTAAACTCACCGGGTCAGGCGTTGTTAAACCCGTTTCCTGCAATTCGATTTGGTTATCTTTCCAGACACCATTGCCGATGGTGCCTATCAATGCTGCACTGCCAAAGTGGCGAGCCAGTAATTGGGAAGTCAAATAGGCGCAAGTGGTTTTACCGTTAGTGCCAGTCACTCCAACCAAGTGCATTTCACCACTGGGATTACCGTGGAAGCGCGCGGCAATTTCCCCTACCCGCTTTGCCAGACCGGGAACACTGACCACCTGGATATCACCACGGCTTTTACATTCCAACTTGTCGCCGTCGGCAAGCACTACCGCAGCACCTGCAGTAATTGCCGCATCGATATATTCCCGACCATCGACCACAGAACCGCGCAAGGCCATAAATGCATCGCCCGCTTTTATCTTGCGGCTATCCAGGGCAATACCAGTGACAGAAATATCGGGAATACCGGCGTATCCCGGCACTAATTCTTTGATAGAAACAGAATGTTGTTCGCGCTGACTCACGATTTTGAACCCCTCTCGCTTAACTGCGCGGCCAATTGCCCTTCCGCCGATTCAATTTTTTCCGGCGGAACCTGCAACAGGCGCATAGCACCAGTCATCACCGCACCGAATACCGGTGCAGCAACTTCACCACCGTAATATTTGGCGTGACTGGGATCATCAATAACAACTACCGCGGCAAGGCGCGGATTATCAGCGGGGATAAAGCCCGCAAATACTGAGCGATAGCGATTATCCGCATAGCCACTACTGCCAACTTTGTGCACAGTACCGGTCTTGCCGGCGACACGATAACCTTCTACAGCGGCAAGGCGTCCGGTACCCTTAGCACCAATCACCGTCTCCAACATCGCAGTAACCTGCCCAGCCAAGGACTGCTCAATAACCTGCTCAGGCTCGCCCGGAACTTTGTCACCGGATAAAACCAGGGAAACAGGACGCTTAACCCCTTCATTCGCCAGTACACTGTAGGCTTGTGCCAGTTGCACAGCGTTAACTGTTAAACCGTAGCCGAAGGCGAAATTAGCCCGCTCGATTGGGTGCCAGCGGCTGCGACTGGGCAAGATCCCCTGTGCTTCACCGGGGAAGCCGCTGCCCACTGCCTCGCCCAGACCCAAGCGATAAAAGAGTCCCCGCAGAGAATTTGGTTCCAAATCGAGAGCAATTTTTGTAATTCCCACCTGGCTCGACTTGGTAATAATCTTGGTGAGGTCTATTTTTCCGTAATTAACCGGATCCACCAGGGTTTTTCCCGGCACGCGAATATATCCAGGGCTGGTGTTTATTTCTGTTCTTGGGGTGTAGCGCCCGGTTTCCAAAGCCGCCAATACTGTTAAGGGTTTCACTGTAGAACCCGGCTCAAACTGGTCGATCAGCGCACGGTTGCGCATAGCCGCCGATTTAACCCCTTTGCGGTCATTGGGATTAAATGAAGGCTGGTTGGCCATGGCCAACACATCGCCACTGTGAGTATCGAGAATCACCATAAAGCCGGAAGCGGCGCCGTTTTCCGACACCGCCCGCTTTAATTCCCGATAGGCCAAATATTGCAGGCGCATATCGATAGACAAACGCAGATCCCTGCCCGGTTGCGCTTCCTGACGAATTGCCAAATCCCTTACCGTACGCCCTTTCAGATCTTTAATTACCTGACGTGATCCCGGCTGTCCGGACAGCCAATCGTCGTAGGCCAATTCCATTCCTTCCTGGCCGCGATCATCGATATTGGTAAAACCGAGAAGCTGGGCTACGACCTCCCCAGCAGGATAGAAGCGCCGATACTCTTTTTTACTGAAAACACCTGTAATACCCAGGTCCAGCACTTTCTCAGCCTCTTCTGGAGACAGGTGCCGGCGCAGGTACATAAATTCTTTGTTTCGGTATTTCTTCAGGCGAGAGCCCAGTTTGGAAGACGGTAAATCCAGCGCGCGAGCCAAGCGCACTAAATTCGCATCGCTTATTTCACTCAACAGCTTGGGATTGGCCCACAGGCTGTGTACCGGTGTACTGACAGCGAGAAGCTCACCGTTTCGATCGACTATTGAGCCCCGATAGGCAGCAATCTCTTCGGTGCGCAAGGTGCGGGCCCGGCCCTGGTCTTGCAGGAAACGATATCCGCGCTCAGCAGCAGGCACTACCTGCAGTTTGGCCAAGTGGAACACAAGGGTAAGAGCGAGCAGGCACAGCAGGACCGCCACCAGCGCAAAGCGCCAGCGGGCTATACCCGGCTGAATATCCTTTTTTTTGACTGCGCCCATGTTTTCCCAGTTGGCGTTATCTATTTATTTTGCATCCCGGCTGAGCATGCCACTCTCCAGGGCCTGAACTCCAAAACTCAATTAACGCAAAATTCTTTATAATTATTTAAAGGCCAAAGCCCCCAAACGCAGAAACCCCACCGGGCAAGCAGTGGGGTACTTACGTCTTCATCCAAGGCGGTTAAAACTTAATCCGCCACTACCAATACCTGTTCCGAAGGTGCTGGCATATGCATTTTTAATTTTTCTCGAGCGACCTGTTCGACCCGGCTATAGGCAGACCAGGCACTTTTCTCCAAAAGGAGACGCTCCTGCTCATAGCGCAATTCATCGTGGGCTTTTTGTGCCTTACCGAGCTCAGCAGTTAACTCTCGGCTTTGTTGGGTGGTATGAATAACAGATAGCGACGACAGTATTACCGCTATCCACATTACCCCCACTCCAAGTAGAGCCTTGCCAGACATAAACTCAGCTTCCCGCCAGCTTTTCTGCCACCCGCATTACTGCACTGCGGGACCGCTGATTTTCATCCACTTCAACCGTGTTGGCTTTCACTGCCTTGCCCACCGAACGCAGTGACTTGGCTATCTGACTATCCATAACCGGAAGGCCACGAGGCAACTGGGGACCGCGCTCTTTTTCCCGAATAAAACGCTTCACCATTCGGTCTTCAAGAGAGTGGAAACTGATAATCACTAGGCGCCCACCCGGTGCCAACAACTGCAGGGATTTATCCAATGCGCTCTGCAGATCATCCAACTCGCCATTAATATGGATACGAATAGCCTGAAAGACTCGGGTAGCAGGATGTTTACCTTTTTCCCAAGCCGGATTCGCCTCTTTCACAACCTCGGCAAAATCGAGGGTGCGCTCAAATGGTTTTTCCAGCCGGCGCTTTACAATGGCAGCAGCCATTCGACGGGCAAAACGCTCCTCGCCGTACTCTTTAAACACCCGGGCCATTTCGGCCTCAGCCTCAGTGTTGACCCACTCCGCTGCACTGATACCCCGACTGGTATCCATACGCATATCCAGGGGGCCATCCTGCATAAAACTGAAACCGCGCTCGGCCTGATCCAGTTGCGGCGAAGACACTCCTAGATCGAGCAATATTCCACTGACCTTACCGGCAGCTTGCCCGGCAGCCTTATCCATATCGGCAAAAGACCCATGCCAAATGGAAAAACGGGATTCACCGGAAAACCGCTGCTCTGCAAATTCAACAGCCTGGGGATCTTTATCCACCCCTACCAACTGGCCATTGGGCCCCAAATGCTCAAGGATTGAGGCGCTATGCCCACCCCGGCCAAAGGTGCCGTCGATATAAAACCCATCCGGCTCAGTCACCAGAGCGTCTACGGCCTCGCGTAACAACACACTGCGATGCAATTCTTGAGACACCCGGTACTCCCCTTATAAAGAGAGGGATGCCATTTCCTCAGGCATACCCTCTTCGTCTTCACTATCATCGAGCCAGGACATCCAGCGCTCCTCACTCCAGAGCTCCAGCTTTTTCCCCTGACCCACTAACATCAATTTCTTTTCCAGCCCCGCGTACTCACGCAGAGTTGGCGGAATCAATACCCTGCCATTGCCATCCACCTGCAGCTCACAGGCATACCCGATCAGCAGGCGCTGAGCGCGCCGAGCCACTTTGTTAAAGCTGGGCAATGCTTCAATCTTCGGGAGAATTTGCTGCCACTGGGGCGACGGATACACCAACAAACAGCGTTCCTCTGTATGGGCAGTCACCACCAAGCACCCCGCACACTCATCCAATAGCCTATCGCGGACGCGTGCCGGTATTGCCAGACGCCCCTTGGCGTCCATATTGATTGCGTGGCTGCCCAAATACACGTTTAGTGGTTCTCGCTTTGGAGATCGCGCCTCTCGCGACTCACTCCCATATGGCAGGTCAATGGAGAAAGATGTTCGACTTTAACCTGGCGGTGTGAACACCCACTTACTTATCGCGAATAAACCACAAATTTCCACGATTTTCCACTTTTTCCCACTCTCGACACTATAAAACTGGTCGACACAAAGTCAAGGAATTCGACCCCAAAGTCCCCATAACCCCTTGTAAAATCGCGGCCTCCAGAGAAGTGGCGCATATTGGCACATTGAAACTAGTCGGAACAGCCCTATCTGGCACGATCGCCCCCTTAACAGTTAATCAATTTTTTTGCGCCAAGAAGAGGCTTTAGCCGAAATTAAACGAGAAGAAATAGGCGAACACAAAGAGGGCTACCGGAGCCAGGACCACCACATCAGGCAAACAAAAAAGCCCGGCGAATGCCGGGCTTTTGAAATTGTTGAGCTGGCCTGTAAGCCGGGTTCTGTCGAGGACAATCATTCATCTGGGATGCCTGTCACCAGACACCTCAAGCGACCTACCCGCCCTCAGTGCGGGTCACACCTATAGAGGGCCTATTTGGTCTTGCTCCGAACGGGGTTTACCATGCCGCGGACTGTTACCAGCCGCGCGGTGCGCTCTTACCGCACCCTTTCACCCTTACCTGTACTCCCAAAAAAGGAGCCATCGGCGGTCTACTCTCTGCTGCACTTTCCGTAGGCTCGCACCCCCCAGGCGTTACCTGGCGTTCCACCCTATGGAGCCCGGACTTTCCTCCATCGCACAAGACGACAGCGATTGCCCGGCCAGCTCGCGGCGAAGAGTAAAGAGGCGACAGACGGATTGCAACAGGCAATTGCAGCAATCAGTGCCTTATTTTTGCTCCAGGCTCCAGTTGTACAGGGCTTTCTTTTTCACTCCAGTAATTTCGGCAGCGATCGCCGCCGCTTTTTTCGGCGGTAACTCTGCCAGCAACAGTGACATCACACGCTGCGCCTCCCCATCCAGCTCACTGTCACGAGAGCGCTCCGCACCACGTACCATCAAAACAATCTCACCGCGCTGCTGATTGCTGTCAGCGCGGACCCACTCAACCAACTCTGCCAGAGGCATCAACTGAAAAGTTTCAAAGGCCTTGCTGACCTCGCGGGCTATCACCGCTTCGCGATTGCCGCCGAACACGGCCGCCATTGCCTCCAAAGTGTCGGCAACCCGGTGAGGGGCCTCGTAGAACACCAGGGTACGGGTATCACTGGCCAACTCCTGTAGGGCTCGCTCACGGGCACCGGACTTAGCCGGCAGGAATCCCTCGAAACTAAACTTGTCACTGGGGAGTCCGGCGGCGCTCAGTGCGGAGATAAAAGCACAAGCCCCCGGTATCGGGGAGACTTTGATTCCACGCTCCCGGGCTTCACGTACCAGGCGATAGCCGGGATCTGAGATCAGTGGGGTGCCCGCATCGGAAATCAGGGCAATGGTCTGGCCCTGCTCCAAACGCTGCAAAATCTGCTCTGTGCGCTTGTCATCCGAGTGATCGTGATATGCCATCAATGGCGTATCGATATTAAAATGGGAAAATAATCGCTGACTGTGACGTGTGTCCTCCGCCGCAACCAGATCGGCACATTGTAGAACTTCGATCGCTCGCGGTACCATATCGGCCAAATTACCAATGGGCGTAGCGACAATATAAAGCAGCGCCTGATCCGGCCCCATAGCTGTTCACTCCAAATATAAATATTGCGGGAGAAGATTATGTCCGCCTCTTCCCGGCGCACCTCTACTGTAATCACCAGAATGGCAGCTGCCTCACTGGCAGTCGCACTGGCTGCTTGCCAGACACCGGCTTCCCGGCCAAACGTTTACCAGCCGGATTATTCGGCCGGCCACACCGCAAGCCGCAGTGAAGCTGTACGTATGCTGCGCAGTGCCGACACCCTGCCGGCACCGGCGCGGGATCAACAGCGCCTGCAAGCGGCCGCTATTCTATACGAGCTGGGAGATAAAGAGACGGCAAAAGAGGCGGTAATCAAAATTACGCCCGAACAGCTGGACGACAACCTCTTCGCCAGCTATGCACAGGTCTATGGCAGCCTACTTGCCGCAGACGACGACTTCTTTGAGGCCCTCGACCTGGCAGCCTCTCCACGCCTGGAAAATGTGTGGCCGGAGTTACCACAGAAGACTGCCTTACCTCTACGCAGCCTGCGCGCTGACCTATGGGGACTTCTGGGAAATCTCGACAGCGCAATTAGTGAGCGGCGCGAAATCTCCTATATCGCCCAGTCCGACGAAGCGATCACAGAGAATAACAACGGCTTTTGGCATCTCTTGACCCAGCTGCCCTCCAGTGAATTGCAGGCTCGCGCCACCCAAAGTAATGACACCCAGATGCGCGCCTGGTATCAACTCGCCCTGCTGGGCCGCGACACCCAGACGGATATCAGCTCACAGCTGACCGCACTCAGCCGCTGGCGCGAGCGCTGGCCCGCCCATAGTGCCAATTCCCATCCGCCACAGGCATTGCAGCTGTTAGAGCGCTTGGCCGCCCAGCGGGCAGACCGCGTGGCGCTGCTCTTGCCACTGTCCGGCCCCCTGGGCAACGCCGGCAGGGCAATCCGGGATGGCTTTATGGCCGCCCACTACACCGCTCTGAATGCTGGCGGCGCAACTCCGAAAGTGATGGTTTACGACACCGGTTCCGATCAGCCATTTGAGGAAATTTACCAGAGCGCCGTAGATGCCGGTGCGCAGATGATTGTTGGCCCACTGGATAAGAGCAAGGTAGCCAACCTGCTTGCCACAGAAAAACTGCCAGTGCCTACTCTCGCCCTCAACTACGGCGATGAGGGGCGCCTGACCACAGACCTGGTCCAGTTTGGCCTGGCAATAGAAGATGAAGCGCGGCAAATTGCCCAGCACGCTTACCGGCAGGGCAAGCGACAGGCAATGGTCCTCACCGCTGACAATAGCTGGGGGCAGCGCGGCGCTGAAGCATTTGAAGAAGAGTGGCTGCGCCTCGGTGGCTCAGTTAGCATTCGCCGAACGTTTAAGGACAACAGCAAGTTCTCAGCCCTGGTCAGCGATGCCCTGTTAATTCCCGCCAGCAACGCGCGCAAGAAGGAATTGCAGAGTCGCCTGGCGGCAAAGCTGGAATTTACCCCCAGACGCCGTGACGATGTCGATATGGTATTCCTGGCAGCACAACCCCAGCAGGCGCGCCAGCTCAACCCCATGCTGACCTACTACTACGCCAGTGACCTGCCCGTATACGCTACCTCTCATGTCTTTGGTGGCAGCATCAACCGCAATCGCGACAGGGATATGAACGGTATTCGCTTTACCGCCCTGCCCTGGCTATTTGAAAGCAATCAAACCAAGCAGGATATCGAGGAGCAGGCGTCGCCCGTACCGGCTTTTGCCAGACTGTATGCCCTAGGTGCCGATGCCTTCCGCCTCTACCCGCGCTTGCCTATGTTGCGCCAATTCCCGGAACAGAAAGTACACGGTCTCACCGGCGCATTGAGCCTGAGCGCTGATGGCCGCATAGTGCGCGAACAAATGTGGGCGCGAATCGACAAAGGGGTGCCGGTGCCCATCACTACCGTCGAGCCCCAGTTGCCGCAGCGGGAGCCGATTGAATTAAGTGGGAATCGTGAGGCTTTTTAAGGGCTCAAGCGGTACTGTCGGCAGCCAAATGGAGGCTGCCGCAGCCCGCTATTTGCAGCGCGCGGGGCTCACCTTATTGGAGCGCAATTATCGCAGTTCACACGGAGAGATAGACCTTATCGCCCGTGAAAGCGATACTGTCGTGTTCGTGGAGGTGCGCTTCCGCCGTAAGAGCCAATTCGGCGGGGCCGCAGCCAGCGTGGATTCACGCAAGCAAGCTAAGCTACTGGCCACTGCCAGCCGCTATTTGCAGCAACATAAACTGGACTGTCCGTGCCGCTTCGATGTCCTTGCCATAGATGGCGATGCACAAAACGTCCAGTGGATTAAAAGCGCCTTCGAAGCCTGAGGCAAAACCGAGATTTACCCCGTCAAGTTATGGTGAGTTCGAGCTCACCTGAATTAAGGACACAATGGAACAGCGAGTCGTAACCCTTTTTCACCACAGCCTTGAAGCCACAATGAACGCTGGCGAGATACTGGCCCCGCTGATTGCAGAAGCCAGCGAAATGGTGGTGCATACACTCTTGGCAGAGAGCAAAGTCCTGCTCTGTGGCAATGGTGTCAGTGGCGCATTGGCGCAAAGTTTTAGCTCGCAACTGACCGGCGGCTTCCAGCGCGAACGCCCCGGCTTACCGGCTATGGCCCTCAACAGCGACGGCGTCTCCATGGGCACTGTTGCCTCGAACCACGGCGGTGCAGACACCTTCGCACACCCGGTTCGCGCCCTGGGGCAGCCCGGTGATCTTCTCGTAATCATCAGTAGCGATGGGCGCGACTCAAACCTGGTTCAGGCCATGCGTGCGGCTCGGGACCGGGATATGGGCATACTCGCACTGACCGGCGGTGATGGCGGCGACTGCGCCGCCCTGCTCGATACCCATGATATTGAACTACGGGTGCCATCCGATGTCGCAGCAGAGGTACACCAAGTACATCTTCTGACAATTTTTTGCCTGTGCGACCTAATCGACAGTAGTTTGTTTGGTGGCTACGAGGAATAAACGATGAACAACAAAAAGTTGACCCTGGGGAAATATCTCCTGGCTGCCTTCGCGGCAACCACCTTGTTAGCTGGATGCAGCACTGTATTGGAGGCCACCCATGACGGTCCCATACAGCAGGACCCCGGCGAGCGATCTTTTGGCACCTATATTGATGACCAGCGCATCGAGACAGTGACCACAGTCAATATCAACAAAGCTCACCCGGACCTGAAAACCTCGAATATCAATATCAATTCTTTTAATGGTGTTGTACTGCTCACCGGCCAGGTGCCCAGCCAGGAACTGCGCCTGCTCGCCGGGCGCACAGCGGAACAAGTACAGAATGTTCGCCAGGTCTACAACGAAATTCAGGTGCGCGGTAAAGTCACTTTACTGGCTAGCACCAGCGATACCTGGCTAACCACCAAGGTGAAAAGCAACTTGTTTGCCAATAAGGAAGTAGACAGTGGTCGCATCAAAATCGTGACCGAGAATGGAGTTGTTTATTTGATGGGACTGCTAACTCCTGCCGAAGCGGAACGGGCAGCCGAAGTGACCCGCTCGGTAGGCGGGGTACAGAAGGTTGTAAAAGCAGTGGAATACATCAACTAATACTTCCCGCACTACACAAACAAAAACGGAGGCAACTGCCTCCGTTTTTGTTAGCGCTCAAGTCTGTAACTTATACGCGCTCTATAGCAACCGCT
Source organism: Microbulbifer maximicatervae (SeqCode) (assembly GCF_056231245.1). Classification (NCBI taxonomy): domain Bacteria; kingdom Pseudomonadati; phylum Pseudomonadota; class Gammaproteobacteria; order Cellvibrionales; family Microbulbiferaceae; genus Microbulbifer; species Microbulbifer maximicatervae (SeqCode). The sequence continues at coordinate 999,983 of NZ_CP174334.1, read as the reverse complement.
GTAGCCTCACCGCCACCAATGCATAGGCTTGCCACGCCCTTCTTGGCATCGCGCTTTTCCATCGCTGCCAACAGGGTAACCAGGATACGGGCACCGCTAGCACCTAACGGGTGGCCGAGGGCACAGGCACCACCGTTAACATTGACCTTTTCCCAGGGCAAATCGAGCTCACGCATTGCAGCCATAGTCACTACCGCAAATGCTTCATTAATCTCGAATAGGTCCACATCCGCCGCAGACCAACCGGCATTCTCCAGCAGCTTGTGCATAGCGCCGACCGGAGCCGTAGTGAACCACTCAGGCTCACGGGCAAACTGGGATTGCCCCTTGAGAACAGCCAGAATTTTCAAGCCGCGCTTCTCGGCTTCACTTTTGCGCATCAACACCAGCGCCGCAGCACCGTCAGAAATAGAGCTTGAGTTCGCAGCGGTTACAGTGCCGTCTTTACGGAACGCCGGTTTTAGCTGAGGGATTTTGTCTGGACGGGCATTACCTGGGGCCTCATCGACACTCACCTCAATCTCACCTTTGCGAGAGGCAATCGTGACCGGGGAGATTTCACGAGTAAAATCACCACCTTCAATCGCGGCCTGGGCACGCGCCAGAGATTCCAGGGCAAAAGCGTCCTGCTCTTCGCGGGTGAAATCGTACTTATCGGCAGTAGATTCGGCGAAAGTACCCATCAGCTTGCCATCTGCAGCATTTTCCAGGCCATCCAGGAACATGGAATCTTTGACCTCTCCATGACCGAGGCGCATACCAGAGCGGGCCTTGGCCAGCAGGTAGGGGGCATTGCTCATGCTTTCCATACCACCAGCAACGATAACCTTACCCTCACCCATCAGCAGGGCATCGCGGGCCATCATCACAGTCTTCATTCCGGAGCCACACACCTTGTTAACAGTGGTGCAAGGAGTGCCGACAGGGATGCCTGCACCCAGTGATGCCTGGCGTGCCGGAGCCTGACCGACACCTGCCGGGAGCACACAACCCATCAGCACTTCATCCACATCGGCAGGTGCCACACCCGCGTCCTCAAGGGCTGCGCGAATCGCCGCAGCACCCAACTGCGGGGCAGTGAGGGCTGAAAGGCTGCCCTGCATAGCGCCCATTGGCGTACGCGACATTCCGACAATCACTACAGGGTCCGAAGTTACATCACTCATTCTGGCTGCTCCAAGTTCTGTGCCGCCATCACTGTGGTGGCGGCAATTGTTTTAATGTCGCCGCATTATAGCCGAAGCCCCACCCCGCTCCGCCAGGGGTGCGACCGGTGCGTATCAGTATCAGCCCATCGTGTTACTATTTACGCCACCAACAGGGATAAATAGGGGAGCGTTATGGGGTCTACGGGACTTATTGTGCTGGCGGTGGTCATCGCACTGTTCTTTTTCATCATCAGTATCTTTAACAAACTGGTTTCACTGAAAAACCACAGCGAAAATGCTTTTGCGCAGATAGAGATACAGTTAAAGCGACGCCACGACCTGGTACCAAATCTGGTAGAGAGTGCCAGGGCATACCTAAATCACGAGAGGGAAACCCTGGAAGCGGTAATCAGTGCGCGTAATACCGCAATTTCAGACCTTAAATCTGCCGCTAAAAACCCTACCAATCCGGCCGCTATCGATAAGCTCGGCCGCGCAGAAAGCCTTCTCAACAGCGCTCTGGGTCGCCTGAATATGGTGATTGAGGCCTACCCGGAATTGAAAGCCGACCAGACCCTTCGCGAACTCAACGAGGAGTTAAACAGCACCGAAAACCGCGTGGCATTTGCACGCCAAGCTTTTAACGACTGCGTCACCAGCTACAACATCTACAAGCAGAGCTTCCCCCCAGTATTTCTGGCCGGCTTTTTTGGCCACAGAGCCAACGCCCAACTGCTTGAGTTCGCAGACTCAGAAACCTTTCAAGTCGCGCCACGTATCGAGTTTTAAATATGAACTTTTACGTTCATCAGGACAAAGCCAAGCACAGCAGTCGTTTGCTGGTTTTCCTCTTCAGCCTGGCCCTCATTGCCCTAATTAGTTTGAGTACCCTGGCTACGGCGGCCATGGTGTCACTGTCTCGCGGCCAACCATTTACTCCCTTTGAAGTTGTGCAACTTCTGGGCTGGGAGACCCTTGGCTCAATAGCCTTTGTCATCGGTACCGTCGTTATTCCGGGCAGTCTGTACAAGTTCCATCAATTATCCCCTGGGGGAAAGGCTGTGGCGGAATCCCTGGGAGGGCACAAACTTAATACTTCCGCGCGGACTGAGCGGGAAAAGAGAGCACTCAATGTTGTGGAAGAGATCGCTATTGCAGCAGGTATTCCGGTACCCGATGTCTACATCATTGAGGACAGCACCATCAATGCCTTTGCCGCTGGCCAAAACCCTACCAACGCCATTATTGGCCTGACGCGGGGCTCCTTGGAAAAGCTTACCCGGGAGGAACTACAGGGAGTTGTTGCCCACGAGTTCAGTCATATTCTCAATGGAGACATTCGTCTAAACACCCAAATCACCGGGCTGCTCCACGGAATCTTAATTATTGGACTTTTGGGGCAGCTCCTTATCAGAAGCCCAGCACCCCACAGGCGCGTAACCCCCATAAGATATCCGCTACTAGGCCTGGGAATAACTCTGATTATCCTCGGCTACACCGGTACGCTAATCGGCAACCTGATCAAGGCCGCTGTCAGTCGGCAACGGGAGTTTCTTGCCGATGCCTCCGCAGTACAATTTACTCGCAACAACCTCGGTATTGCCAACGCACTGAAAAAGATCGGTGGCCGCGATTTAGGCTCAGAACTCAGCAGCCCCAACGCAGCAGAGTTTAACCATATGTTGTTCGCGGTTGGGGTAAAACACTCGCTGCTCAGCCTTTTTGCCACTCACCCTCCACTACCGGTGCGTATAAAGAGGTTAGAACCCGCCTGGAACGGCCTATTCGCCAATACGGAAGAACAGGTAAAAAGTGAAGCCCAGACTGTAAAACCCAGTGAATTGCAAAATCCTCAGTTCGCCATGGCCGCTCCTACAACGCCTTTCCAGGCTGCTCTGGATGCGGTGGACAACAGCATTGCCAAACCAGATACACACCAAGTTGAGCTTGGGCATCAACTGCTGGGTTCTATTCCACCTCTGATCCAACAGGCTGCACACGAACCTTTTACCGCCCGGGCACTGGTTTACTACCTTCTTCTGCACAAGGATAAAACCGAGCGAGACAAACAGCTAAACCTCTTGGAGAAAATTGCCCACCCCGCTGTTATCCGCGAGATGAAAAAACTCACACCACATATGGAATCACTGCCGAGCAACGCCCGCCTCGCATTGATAGACCTATGTATCCCGGCCTTGCGTGCCCTAGTCCCTCAGCAGTACCAGATCTTTAAACGAAACCTTATCAAGCTTCTACACAGCGATGGGAAAGTTGAAGTTTGGGAGTGGGCCTTATACCGGGTATTAATGCACGCGCTCGACGGCGCTCCAGATCGACAGCGCCTCTCCCACAGCAAACATGCCAACAAAGATGCTTCACGATTTATCATTGCAGCCATCGCCCATGCGGGAAACAGCCAATACCTTCCAGCAAAACGTGCTTATGAGAAGGGACTCAGTGCTCTCAGGCTTGAAATAACCCCGCTACCCGGCATCGCTGATATCACCCTGCCACGACTGGACAAGGCCATTGCAATCGCCAGCCTTATACCGCCCCTGGAGAAACCCGACTTACTGAAAGCGATTGTGATCACCTTGAATCACAATGGGGTAATTAAAGCGGAGGAGATCGAACTGTTAAGGGCCGTCGCTGACAGCCTGGACTGCCCTATGCCACCGATTATCGATAAGTCTAGGTAGCCGCACAACGCCAGCACAAATGCTGGCGTTGTGAAGCCTTAATAGGCGTGGTGCTGATAAACCGGCCCGATGCCCACACTCCATAAAATGACGGAGCCAATAAGCACCGTAACCATCATTACCAGGGCAACGGTTAATACTGCACAGGCATACAGAAAAGCTCGATCCTTATTCATATTCATCAGGATCGGAATGCCGGCAAAGACCAGGTAAATAGAATACATCCCGGCAATGCCTACCGACGCCATCGTGAGCCAGGGGTGCGGATAAAGGACGACGATACTCGCCAGGAAGATTGGCGTAGTAATAAACACCGCAAGTGCCGTCCCTTCATAATGGCGCGTGGGCTCATCGCCCTCAACCCCGTAGGATCGCGCCATCCAGTTAATAAACTCTCCGAGGCAATAGACGCCAACCAGCAATGCAAAGTAAGTAACAACCGACAGAACAGCTGCACTTTCAGGTGTCAGCTTTGCTAGATGTCCCCCAACCTGAAAGCCTACCCGGGTAACCCCAAAGTAACCGGCCACAGTAGGAATCAACGCCAGAAGCGGCACATGAGTTACAAACACCTCAAAAAAAGAATGGCGATCAGCGCGTATCGCTTTCCACTCTTTTTCCGGGTTGGTAAGAATACCTATTGTATGACTGAGTATCCGCACACCAAATCTCCCTTCCAATACCCTGCTTTGCAGTATCGGTGGCGCACAACAGATTGACCAATGCCAAAAGGGAATTAAGCGTCACTTTCAAATTTACTTGATTTATATCAGCTGTGGACCGACAGGCAATTTCGCCCGCTGCGCTTTGCTTTATAAAGCGCTTGATCAGCCGCTTTAAGGATATTCTCGGGTTTCTTTAGTTTTTTATTGCGGTGGGCAACGCCAATACTCACAGTAACTTTTACTGGCCTCCCTCCGCCCTTCCCCCTTAGTGAGGCCCCTGCGGCAAGACGCCCCGATGACCTTAGGCGCAGCGGGTAGCTTGAGATTTTCTCCCTGATTTTTTCCAATAAAGCTTCTTTCGCCTCGCGACTGCGGCCCGGAAGGTAAATAACAAACTCCTCGCCACCATAGCGAAACACGGCACCGTGAGAGTGGCGCGCGAGTTGAGCCGCAACCATTTGCAAAGCCTGATCACCCACTTGGTGCCCATAGCGATCATTCAGCCTCTTAAAATGATCGATATCAACCATGGCAAGGCTGTAATTCCATGTTGGCGTCAGCATCTGATAGCGGAAGGCCCGCCTGGAATGAAGCCCAGTCAGCTCATCGCGAAACGCCAATTCATAACTGGCCCCAAGCAGCGAAGCGACCAACAATATTCCCGCTACAGACCCGGTAAACTCGAGAGGAAAGCCCAACCAAACACTGCACAGCAGCAAAATAGAACAACTAAACAGACCCATAGCGGTGGGGCCAGGGTAGAGAAAAAGTAAGGCAAAAGCACCGAGAGCGGAGACACTGCCGATCAATTGTGGCAACGAAAATGCGTCGGGTAAAAACCCGGACAACCCCCTGGGCAAATTCTCGACCGGAAATGCCAGCCTCAGCGGCGCGCAGCAATCGTAGAGCAAGACAAAACCCACCCCCTCAGCCAGCAAAAACAGGCCCCACAGCAGCCCAAAAATACTGAAGACACTGCGATCACGACTGCAAGTAAAGAGAACAAGATTTACCGCTACCAGTGAGAGATATAGCGGGAGATCCCTGTCCAAGCTGGGGAGCAACTGGGAGTGAGCCGCGATGTATAGGGCCATGATAAGCAGCGCTGAAAGCGCAACCCGGCTTGAGCGAAAACCAAAACTGAGCAATGCTGCCATAGCCAATAGCAACACAGGCAGCTGCGGACTGTATAAGTGGGTCAGATCGATCCAGGGAAGATACTGCGCAACGAGAAGCACCAGAAGCATCCCTGGCAGCCAAATAAAGCGCAGCCATTGAAGGTACGGCGGCATGACATTCGCGGCAATAAAAGATAACGCGACATTATACGGACTTGGGACAAGCGTATACCCGGAACCGGGTCACAAAAGTGAAGGAAGGGAACTGGCAGGGCTTCAGAAATCTGCCCTACCAGCGAAAAGGAGCACTATTTAACGACACGCAGAGCCGGTTTTTTCACCGATTTTTTACCCAAACTGGTGGGTGGCGTCGGTTCGGGCGGCTCTGGAGTTTCCTCGGCCTCAAATACCATTCCCTGTCCGTTTTCCCGCGCGTAGATTCCGACCACAGACCCCACTGGAACTTGGATATCTGTCGGAACCCCGCCAAAACGGGCGTTAAACCTGATGGCGTAATTATCCATAGTCAGACTGGCAACCGCTGATTCCGAGATGTTCAGCACTATCTGACCATCGTCGTTCACATGTTGTTGCGGCACCAAAACACCGGGGAGGTGCGTATCAACCAGAATATAAGGAGTGCACCGGTTATCGGTTATCCACTCGTAAAACGCCCGCAGAATATAGGGACGATTGGATGTCATGGCCGGCTTGCTCACCAGTATTCCCTCAACGCATTTCCCGTTCGTATTCGGTCAGACTCTGCTGGAATGCCTCACGGGCAAACAGGCGGTCCATATAATCCAGCAACGGCTTAACCTGCTTGGTTTTCGGAAGACTGATTTCAAACTGCTCAAGGCGCCACAACAGCGGGGCCATGCAGCAATCCACCAGAGAAAACTCTTCATTAAAGAAGTACGGCAGGTCGGTAAACATCGGAGCGATACCAACCAGGTTGTCGCGCAGTTCTTTCCGAGCGGAGGCCGCGTCCTTACCACCGGCAAGGATCTTGTCCACCAGAGGACACCAATCGCGCTCGATACGATGCATGATCTGGCGGCTCTGCGCGCGGGCAACCGGGTAAACCGGCAGCAGCGGCGGATGCGGGAAACGCTCGTCCAGATACTCCATCATCACTTTGGTCTCGAACAGAACCAAGTCGCGATCTACCAGGGTTGGCAGGGAGTTGTAAGGATTGAGGTCAGCGAGTTCAGCTGGTTTATCATCAGCGTCCACATCGGTGATATCGACGGAAACCCCTTTCTCTGCAAGTACGATACGTACTCGGTGGCTATAGTGGCTGCGACCATCGGAGAAGAAGGTCATCGAGGAGCGCTTGTTGGTAGGCACACCCATGTTCAAACTACCTCAAACTTTAAGCCGGCTAGAGCCGACCTTTTATTCAAAATATAAAAGGGCAGTGAGTAAACCCACCACCCATTAGAGACAAACTAGCGACGGCTTTAGTGGTGCACGTCTTTCCAGTATTCGCGGTTCAGCAACCAGGCGAAGATAAAGAACACAAAAATAAACGCCAGCACATAGAAGCCAACACGTTTGCGATCTTCAGCCATCGGCTCAGCAATGTACTCCATAAAGTTGACGAGGTCATACATTGCCCCATCAAACTCTTCAGGTGTCATAGAACCCTTCACCTTGCCGACTTCCAGACTACCACAGGCAGCATCCATAATCGGGTTGCCGAGCTCATCGCGGACAACTTTACCGTGATCGCGCTTAGGGCCAGGGGCACATTCCTGCAAGCCTTGCAGTTCCATCAGAACGTGAGGCATGGCCACACTCGGGAAGACCTTGTTATTTACCCCGGTAGCACGACTGTCGTCCTTATAGAAGCTGCGGAGGTAAGTGTAGAGCCATTCCGGTGAGCGAGAACGAGCAACCAACGTCAGGTCCGGCGGCGCGGCGCCGAACCATACTTTGGAATCATCTGGACGCATGGAGATCGTCATCAGGTTACCGATCTTGTCGTCACCCAAAACCAGGTTCTCCATCATCAACTCAACCGGGATATCCAGGTCAGTGGCCACGCGCTCCCAACGGGAGTAATTGGCACTGTGACAACCCATGCAGTAGTTGACGAAGTACTTGGCACCGCGCTGCAGGGACGGCTTGTCCCGCAGATCGATATTGATGTGATCCAGCTCCACTTCAGATTCTGCACCTACCGCTTTAATCGGGATAAAGGTCAGCAGGCCGACAACGATAATACCGATAAACAGGATGCCGAAAGTTTTACCACCAGACGGGCTGGTTACACGCTCGGGCTCTGGGTAAACCTCATCGCGATTGGTAATCCAGGGCAGCAACGTAAAGAAGGCAGCTAGCAGCAGAGTTACAACCACCATGAAAGTATTCACGGAGTAATTAGCAACCGCCATCCACAGGAACAGCACGCCAAAGATGACACAAACAGCCCAGGAGCCAATGCCTTTCTTACTCTTCGGATTCGTCCAAACCGGCATGGTCAGGAAGAAGGCGAAGTAGAACAGGGTCGCTACCTGAGACAGGAAGTTACGATCCGGGGTCGGAGATTTAACACCCAGGTAGCCAAGGATAATAAATACTGCAGCAAACAGAAGCAGCAAGCCCTTCGGCAACCAACCCTTGTAGCGAATCGAGCGAACCGGGCTCTTGTCCAGCCAAGGCAGCACAAACAGCACAGCAATAGCGGCACCCATTGCTATCAAGCCAAGGAATTTCGCAGTAAGCGGACCGATATCCATGGTAACCGCACGCAGGATTGCGTAGAACGGCGTGAAGTACCAAACCGGAGCAATATGCGGCGGTGTCTTCAGCGGGTTCGCTTCTTCGAAGTTAGCGTACTCCAGGAAGAAGCCGCCCATTTCCGGGAAGAAGAACACAACAGTTGCGAAGATAAACAGGAATACCGCGATACCTACCAAATCGTGCACAGAGTAGTAAGGGTGGAAAGCAATACCGTCTTTAGGAATGCCGTTCTCGTCCTTGTTCTTCTTGATCTCGATACCGTCTGGGTTGTTGGAGCCAACCTCGTGCAACGCCAGGATATGCAGAACTACCAGCAATACCAATACCAGCGGCAGTGCAATAACGTGCAGGGAGAAGAAGCGGGTCAGGGTAATACCAGAAATCAGGTAGTCTCCGCGAATCCACTCAACCAGGCTATCGCCAATACCGGGAATTGCTCCAAACAGGGAAACAATTACCTGGGCACCCCAGTAGGACATCTGGCCCCAAGGCAGTACGTAACCCATAAAGGCTTCTGCCATCAGCACCAGGTAGATACACATACCGAAAATCCACACCAGCTCGCGGGGCGGCTTATAAGAGCCGTACATCAAACCGCGGAACATATGCAGGTACACCACCACGAAAAAGGCAGACGCACCTGTGGAGTGAAGATATCGTATCAACCAACCCCACTCTACATCTCGCATGATGTACTCAACCGAGGCAAACGCCTCCTCGGCGGAGGGGTTGTAGCTCATAACGAGCCAAATACCGGTCAACAGCTGGTTGACCAGGACCAATAAGGAGAAAACACCGAAGAAATACCACAGGTTAAAGTTTTTGGGCGCGTAGTACTTGCCCATGTGCTTATCCCAGGCCTGGTAAATGGGTAGTCTCTGATCTACCCAATCACCGAAATCTGCGAGCCATTTCATGCGGTGCCCTCCTGGTCTACGCCAATCACGATTACATCGTCGTTTTCATAGGAATAAGGCGGCACCTCCAAGTTGGTAGGCGCGGGAACACCGGTATAAACACGGCCAGCCATATCGTATTTGGAACCGTGACAGGGACAGAAGAAGCCACCCATCCACTCATCGCCACCCAGATCGGCAGCACCCACTTCCGGGCGGTACATAGGCGCGCAGCCAAGGTGCGTACACAGACCAACCAACACCAACAGCTTTGGCTTGATAGAGCGGTTTTCCGGATCTACATAAGCTGGCTGGATAGACTCCTCGGAGTTAGGGTCGCGCAGTAGAGGCTCCACTTTCTCCAGGTCTTGCAGTATTTCATCGGTACGGCGCACAACATAGACCGGCTTACCTCGCCACTCTACAGTGACCATTTGGCCCGGTTCAACTTTGCTAATGTTGTATTTAACCGGAGCGCCCGCAGCTTTCGCCTTGGCACTCGGCTTCCAGGAAGCGACGAAGGGAACGGCAACCCCCACCGCACCCGCGCCACCAACAACTGAGGTGGCAGCGGTTAGAAAACGGCGCCGTCCTACATTTACACCGTCATCACTCATGACGTAGTTCTCCCATCACAGCGACCCCGATAGCCCGGAGATTCGCTGGCCCAAACCCAAAAAGTCTTGAAAGAAGTCCCGCCCCGGCAGATTGCCCGCGCGAATAAACCCCACAAATCAAGCGGATACAAATCGGCGCAATGTTAAAGAAAATGCCAATTTGATACAAGGCAATGCTATGGGGAACGTCGGGAATCACGCGGCGAAACCGCGATAAATCCAGCAAAAGTCATAAGAGCGCTGGATAACCACAGATACGGGAATATAAAAAAGCCCGGCAAAAGCCGGGCCAAAAAGAAAGCTTAACGCTTGGAGAACTGCGGCTTCTTACGCGCTTTGCGCAGACCCACTTTCTTACGCTCAACCTCACGGGCGTCGCGGGTAACATAACCAGCGGCGCGCAGCGGTTGACGCAGCGCTTCGTCGTACTGCATCAGGGCACGGGTCAGGCCGTGACGGATAGCACCCGCCTGACCAAAGGAACCGCCACCTTTAACAGTGACAGTGATGTCGAATTTCTCGACCATTTCAACCTTTTCCAGCGGCTGACGCACGATCATGCGAGCCACTTCACGGCCGAAGTATTCGTCCAGAGTGCGACCGTTTACGGTGATCTTACCTTCGCCTGCTGTGAGGAATACACGAGCAGTAGAGGTCTTGCGGCGGCCGGTACCGTAGTATTGAGTAGTTGCCATCAGATTTATTCCCGTTTAGATCGCCAGTTCAATCGGCTGTTGAGCCACATGAGGATGTTCACTGCCGCTGTATACTTTCAGCTTCTTGAACATGGCACGACCCAAAGGACCTTTCGGCAGCATGCCTTTAACGGCGCTTTGAACGGTGCGCTCGGGCGCTTTTTCGATCAGCTTTTCGAAGCTGATGGATTTAAGACCACCAGGGTAGCCGGAGTGGCTGTGGTAGATCTTGTCTTTGGCCTTGTTACCGGTCACGCGAACCTTTTCTGCGTTGATTACAATGATGTAATCGCCAGTGTCCACGTGGGGCGTGTATTCAGGCTTGTGCTTGCCGCGCAGGCGGGTTGCGATCTCGGCAGCAATACGGCCGAGGGTCTTGTCCGCAGCGTCAACAATGTACCAGTCGCGTTTTACCGCCTCTGGCTTGGCACTGTAAGTCTTCATGTTATAAACACCTGTAATATGACCCCCAGAATTAGGGGCCGTCCCACAAAAGAGCGCGGATAGTACAAAAGGAGTGTATGCTTTTCAAGCGGAATTTACCCCGACTCGACAGACTTATTCGGGGCGATGGGGCCGCTCCAGATATTCGCGGGACTGCATCTCCAAAAGCCGACTCACCGTGCGCTCAAACTCAAACTTAAGATTCCGGCCGACGTACAACTCCTCAGCTGGAACCTCCGCAGAAATCACCAACTTCACGCACCGGTCGTAAAATTCATCCACCAGATTAATGAAGCGACGCGCCTGGGCATCCATACGCTCATCAAACTTGACCACCGACCCCAGAAGCACCGTATGGAACTCCCTGGCCAATTCGATATAGTCATTTTGCGATCGCGGCCCATCGCATAGATCCACAAAATCAAACCACGCAACATCATCCGCTACTTTCAAGGCTCGAATTGGGCGCCCCTCCACTTGCAGCTGAACCTCGCTACGAGCTTCGCAGCCGCTGACACTCAGCTGTGAAAAACTCTGCTCCAGACTGCTATCCGCCTCAGGTCCCAGTGGAGAATGATATAGCTCCAATATCTCCAGGGTGCGCAGCCGGTAATCGGTACCGCTATCGACATTAACCACTTTGGTGTACTTCTCCAGCAGATCGATGGCCGGAAGGAATCGTACCCTCTGCAACCCATCCTTATATAAGCCTTTGGGCACAATATTCGAGGTCGCCACTAGGGCCACCCCCCGGCGGAACAGCGCATCCAACAGACCGGCCAATATCATGGCATCGGCAATATCTGAGACGAAAAACTCATCAAAGCAGAGCACCCGAGCGCGGCGGGCAATCTTATCCGCCACCTTCTCCAGCGGATTCTTCTCCCCTGCGTACTCCTTTAGATCCTGGTGAACTCGACGCATAAAGCGATGGAAATGGGTGCGCTGTTTTTCCGCGAACGGCAGGGACTCAAAAAACGCATCCATTAGGTAGGTTTTTCCGCGGCCTACCCCACCCCAAAAGTAGAGACCCTTCTCGGGCTCATTAGCGCGACTGCGAATGCGGGACAAAAAACTGATGATCGCACCGCGCTCAGACCGGGCCACCAGGCGCCGATGAAGATCCTGCAGCTCCTCAACTGCCTGACGCTGGGATTGATCCTCAACAAAGTCCGGACGCTGAAGATCACTCTCATAACGCTCAAGAGGGGAAGAAAATAGTGGTTTGGCGGGCAACATAGAGGAAAATTTCTTCGACTACTGAATAACTGGCGCGCACTCTATCAAATTCAACCAATCTACGCATAGACCGCGGAGAGACATGGTTGGCACCCTTTACAACAGTGCAACTACCCGAAATAGCCAGCCCTCCCCGCAAACTGGAACCAGGCACTAACCATTCTGTCGCAATTGACCGACAACATTAATTGTCAGCGTAATAATCGCGTATACTGGCCTCTCTATTATGAGGGGCAATAGCCACGAACGCGGGCTACCCAAAGTGCAGAAACCGGCTGGGCCAAGATTGGCAGCCTCATCTCCCCGCGAGGCGATCTGTACAATAAAAAAGCAAGTTGAGGAGGTAGTAAGTGCACTCTACATCGGTATTAATTCTAGTCGGCGTCCTCGGTATGACCCTGGGTGCATTCCTCGCATTCCTGGCTGTGCGCGGGCGTACCAGTGTGGAGCGCTCAGAGGAGCTGGAGCAAAGGCTACGTGAGGCCAACAACAAACTCGAAGACTTCCAGTTGCAGGTCAACGATCACTTCGACCAAACTTCACAACTTGTTCACAACCTCACCGAGAGCTATAAAGAGGTTCACGAATACCTGTCTAATAGCGCGCTGCGCTTATCCAGCCAGGATATTGGCCGCCAGATGCTAAAAGCCGGCAGTGGAAAATTAAAAGACAACGATGAGAAATTGCAGGATATAGAGCCGCCTCGCGACTGGGCCCCTAAGGAACCTGGCGCCAAAGGCACACTTGCTGAGGACTACGGGCTCGAAAAAGAGGCCCATGAGAGCAGCTAATAATTAATAAGCTGTACGAGATAATGAAACGCAGCTTTCCAAGAAATAGAAAAAGGCGGGTAATCACCCGCCTTTTTTATTCGGTACTTACAGGCTCTGATAGTAATCCATCAAAATCTGCGCCACTTCAGGGCGAGAAAACTCTGGGGGCGGCGCAATACCATCACCCAACATTTCACGCACTTTAGTACCTGAAAGCAGAATAAAGTCTTCTTTCGTGTGATCAGGAACATCACGCATCATTACCACCTTATTCAACTTTTTGGAATAAGCGGTGTGGTCGGCACGGAAAATCTCAATCTCAAGAGCGCCTTCGGGCACCTTTTCATCGAAGATTGTCTGAGCATCGAAAGCGCCGTAGTAATCACCAACGCCGGCGTGATCACGACCGACAATCAGGTGGCTACAGCCACAGTTCTGGCGGAATACCGCATGCAATACCGCTTCGCGCGGGCCAGCATACAGCATATCGAAGCCGTAGCCGGTCACCATCACAGTATTCGCCGGGAAGTACAGCTCTACCATCTTGCGAATGGAAGCATCGCGCACCGGAGCGGGGATATCACCAGGCTTCAGCTGGCCAAGCAGCATATGAATCAGTACACCATCGGCCTCTACCCCGTCGAGGGCCATCTTGCACAGCTCTTCGTGCGCGCGGTGCATCGGGTTGCGAGTCTGAAAGGCTACAACCTTATTCCAGCCACGCTCCTTGAATTCATTGCGAATCTCTACCGCAGTGCGGAAAGTATCCGGGAAGTCATTCTGGAAGTAGCTAAAGTTCAGCACTTCGATCGGGCCCGATACTAGAGTTCGACCCGCAGACTTAAAGGTTGCGACACCGGGGTGTTTCTCATCCAGAGTGCCAAAGACCTGCTCAGCCATGGTGTCCATTTGCTCTTCTGAAATGGTTTCGATCGCCTCAACATCCATCACGGCGAGAACCGGATTACCCTCAACATTCGGGTCACGCAGGGCAATACGGGAGGCACCCTCAATTTCACTAGCGTCTTTAACAACATTGACAACCGGCACCGGCCAGAACAGGCCATCTACTGTGCGCAAGGTTCCAGCAACACTCATGGCATCTGCCAGGTTCATATAGCCGTGCAACGGATTGAAGTATCCTGCCCCAAGCATTACCGCATTAGCGGCAGCTGCCGAACTGACCACGATTGACGGCAGGGACTCCGCTTCGTGCATCAACTGGTGATGCCTCTCACTGTCATATACAAAGCGTGGCTGAAGTTCAACGCTACCATGGGGGCGAACTAGGGACATTTAGGTCTCCAAAAACAGTAGTTACCGGTTAGTCTTAAAATTTCGATTGGCCATTATACGCATCTATCGTAAGCGACCAATGTCATTGCCATACAGGAGTTAGATTATACCCCCCAAGTTCCACTCCCTGAGCAACTCCAGGGTCTCAAAAACCAAGCAAGCAGACCCGGACACTGGGCAATCACTATATAGTAGAGTGAGAAATACAAGCGCCCTCCAATTAGGCTCACAAACTGCCCCTCTGTCCAAGCCATTTTGTAGAGCCCCTATATGCTAATTGTTGTGCCGTGAACAACCACCCAGCCAAAAGAAACTATTTCCTCTAACAAAGTCCATGTGCAGCGATTCCGCCTGGAGACGTGTGTATAATCAGCGCAAAGAGGAGTCACGAGTGTCCCAAAACCGATTTTTACAAGATTGGATCCTACCAACCCTGGTAGGCCTTGCCATGGCTGCCCTGCTCTTGGTTATATTCCCACAACTGCGTGGTATCGCCCCTGAGGCCAATGGAAATAATACCCAAGGTCCGGTTTCCTATGCCCATGCCGTCAATGTGGCAGGCCCTGCTGTAGTCAATATCTACACCCGAATGGCCATGCCGCAGCGCCAGCACCCTTTGTTCAATGACCCCCTTTTTAGGCGCTTGTTCGACAACATGGATGTCCCGCAAAGACAGAGGATGCAATCCAATCTTGGCTCAGGTGTCATTGCCAGTGATAACGGTTATATCCTGACCAACCATCATGTGGTCGACCAGGCCGATGCCATTGTTATTCTTTTAGCTGATGGACGGGAAGCGCAAGCAAGGCTCGTCGGAAGCGATACAGATTTTGACTTGGCCGTCCTCAAAATTGACCTCGACGGCCTGACCTCCATTTCTGTTGGCGAGCCCGACAGGGCACAAGTGGGCGACGTCGTCCTAGCAATCGGCAACCCTTTTGGAGTTGGGCAAACTGTGACTCAAGGTATTATCAGTGCGAAAGGCCGCCACCTAGAAAACTCAGGTACCGGCAGCTACTTACAGAACTTTTTGCAGACAGATGCTGCGGTCAACCCTGGAAACTCTGGTGGCGCACTGGTTGACTCTCAAGGGCGCCTGCTCGGCATCAACACCTCAATTCTCAATCAATCCGGCTATTCAGGCGGAATCAGCTTCGCCATTCCCGCCAATATTGCCTTCAAAGTCATGCAAGATATTATCGCTTACGGACGGGTTGTACCCGGCTGGCTGGGCATTGAAGCTACTGGCATTAGCCCTCAAATGGCCAAGGAGTTCAATTTAAACTCTACTGGTGGCGTGTTAGTAACAGCTATTTACAACGAGGGCCCCGCGCATGTTGCAGGTCTTCAGCCAGGAGATGTCATCACGCATATTGATGGCCTCCCTATCGGCGATGGCAAACAGGGAGAGGCCACTATGGCCACTCTGCGCCCCGGAGATACCATCTCAATAACCTTTATTAGAGAAGGCGCCTCCCATACGGTTAATGCCACAGTTTCAGAAGAGCCACAGACAAAAACAGCAATAGAATAAACTCTCAAGGAGGAGCCTCCATGCGCTCAATGGTTTTTGCTCTACTTTTTACAATAACTGTAACTCCCGCAATAGCGGAAGATAAAGAAGACTTACAAAAACTGCTGATTGATTTTATCAGCAAAGCTGCCTCTGATCCCCAGGCCCACCAACGCTTTTGGGCCGAGGACCTGGTATACACCAGCTCAAACGGAAAGCGCTTTGGCAAAAGCGAAATTATGCAAGGAATGCAAACACCTCCCACTGAACCAGTGACAACAAGCTATGCCGCCGAGGAAATTGACATTCGATTGTTAGGAGATGCCGCTATTGCTGCATTTAAACTATCGGCTAATGACAGCAGTAAAGGGGAACAAAGCTATTACCTCAACACCGGCATGTTTGTTAAACGAGACGGTGAGTGGCGCGCCCTAGCCTGGCAGGCTACCCGCATACCCCCTACAGAATAAGTGCACTATGTACACACCCCGCATAGAGGAATCTGTCGGGGTGTATTACTCAGAAATCCTTGACCCGAAAACCCGCAGAGCGGGCATGAGCTTCTAACCCCTCCCCGAGCGCAAGAGTATGCGCTACGCGCCCCAAGGTATCAGCGCCTTTTTCAGAACAGTAGATCACCGAACTGCGCTTCTGGAAGTCGTAAACTCCCAGCGGTGAGGAAAAACGGGCAGTGCCACTGGTAGGAAGGACATGATTGGGGCCAGCACAGTAGTCCCCCAATGCCTCTGCCGTATAGCGCCCGAGGAAAATGGCTCCGGCATTCCGGATCCCAGGAAGGTAAGCCTCAGGATTATCTACTGAAACTTCCAGGTGCTCCGGTGCAATCTGATTAGAGATTTCTATCGCCTTCTGTATGGACTCCACTTGGATCAACGCTCCACGATCAGCAAGGGAGCGGGAGGCAATTTCAGCTCGGGGCAACTCGACCAAAAGCCTTTGCAGCGAACTCTCAACCCGATCTAGATACTCAGCATCAGGGCACAACAGAATTGACTGCGCCTGCTCATCGTGTTCAGCCTGTGACAGCAGATCCATGGCAATCCAGTCGGGATCTGTTTGCCCATCGCAAATAACCAGAATTTCAGAAGGGCCCGCAATCATGTCGATAGCAACATGACCAAAAACAGCACGCTTGGCACTGGCCACAAAGATATTCCCCGGACCAACAATTTTATCCACCGCAGGAATAGACTCAGTACCATAGGCTAGTGCCGCTACTGCCTGGGCACCACCAATCGTAAACACCCGGTCCACCCCTGCTATTGCCGCTGCCGCCAACACCAGGTCGTTCAGCGCCCCTTTCGGAGCCGGCACCACCATATTTACGGCGTCAACCCCAGCAACTTTTGCAGGAATTGCATTCATAAGCACGGAAGAAGGGTAACTCGCCTTACCTCCAGGAACATAAATGCCGACACTTTGCATTGGGGTAATCTGCTGCCCAAGCACAGTCCCATCGGCCTCCGTATAGCGCCAGGACTCCTGTCTTTGATGCTCGTGGTAACGCCTCACTCTATTAGCAGCTTCCTCCAGGGCCTCGCGCTCCTCGGTACTTATACGACCTAGAGCCGCGGTAAGCTCAGCAGCCGGCAGAGCAAAGTCTTTCGCCCTTTCCAGGTGCCGATGATCAAAGCGGTTGGTGAACTCGATAACAGCCTTATCACCATGAGCGCGAACACGCTGCAATATTTCTGCAACGATACTTTCAACCTCTTGATTTGCCACTGCCTCCCAAGCCAATAACTGCTTCAATTGGCCATCGAAATCTCTATCGACCGTATTTAGCCGACGAATTACTTTGCTCGTCATAATGCTTCGGGTATCTATTTGGTTTGTGCTACAGCCGATGCCAACTTCTCAATCAAACTATTGATTGGCGCATATTTCATCTTCATGGCTGCCTTGTTGACGATCAATCGACTGCTGATTTGCGCAATAGTCTCTCGGGCTTCAAGGCCATTGGCCTTTAGCGTATTGCCACTATCTACAATATCGACAATCTCGTCGGCCAAATTCATTAGCGGAGCAAGCTCCATAGCCCCATACAGCTTAATAATGTCAACCTGACGGCCAATCGAGGCATAGTGCTTTTTGGCACTCTGTACAAACTTGGTAGCGACCTTAATTCGGCCACTGGGCAATTGCCCCCCCTTAACACCAGCGGTCATCAGGCGGCAGCGGGCAATGCCCAAATCGAGAGGCTCGTATATACCATCAGAACTATGCTCGAGTAGGGTGTCTTTCCCCGCCACACCAATATCTGCGGCTCCATGCTGCACATAAGTGGGCACATCCACTCCCCTCAGGAGGAGGAGATGCACCCCTTCGCGATTCGTCGGAAATATCAACTTTCGACTTTTAGTTAGGTCTTCAGCAGGCTCCAACCCTGCCGCCTTAAGAAGCGGTAGGGTCTCCTGAAGAATCCGCCCTTTTGTCAGTGCGATTGTAATTTGTGCAGTCATTTCGATTTACGCCAGTCCGTCATTGGCTCTTGGGATTAACTTCGTAGCAATCAGCCGGGAACACGCCGAATATTCGCGCCCAGCTGTCGGAGCTTCTCTTCAATACACTCGTAGCCGCGGTCAATATGGTAAATACGATCCACCATAGTAGTGCCCTCTGCCACCATACCAGCAATAACCAAGCTAGCTGACGCGCGCAGATCTGAAGCCATTACTGGAGCGCCCTTAAGCTTCTCCACCCCGGTAACAATTGCCGTATTGCCTTCCAGGGTGATATCTGCTCCCATTCGATTCAGCTCATGAACCTGGATTAAGCGGTTTTCAAAGATTGTCTCAACTACAGTCCCCTTTCCTTCGGCTACAGCATTCATTGCTGTGAACTGGGACTGCATATCTGTAGGGAAGGCTGGGTAAGGCGCTGTACGGAAGCTCACCGCTTTAGGGCGATTGCCTTTCATATCCAGCTCAATCCAATCGTCGCCACAACTGATATGAGCTCCAGCCTCTTCAAACTTAACCATAACCGCATCGAGGATATCGGCACGAGTATTGAGCAGGCGCACTTTGCCCCTCGCCGCTGCAGCTGCCGCAAGGAAGGTTCCAGTTTCAATACGGTCCGGCATAACAGTGAACTTGCAGGGGGTAAGCTTAGGTACACCGTGAACACGCAGGGTGTCAGTGCCAACCCCTTCAATCTGAGCCCCCATAGCAATAAGGAACTCTGCCAAATCGACGATTTCAGGCTCGCGAGCGGCGTTGTGCAGAGTCGTAGTTCCCTCTGCCAGTGCCGCTGCCATCAACAGGTTTTCAGTGCCGCCAACTGTCACTTTCTCCATGACAATATTGGCTCCCTTAAGACGACCATTGGAGCGCGCCCGAATGAAACCACCATCGATGGTTATCTCAGCACCCATCGCCTCAAGGCCCTTCAGGTGAATATCGACTGGGCGGCTACCAATTGCACAACCACCGGGAAAGGAGACATTCGCAACTCCATGCCTAGCCAGCAGGGGCCCAAGAACCAAGATTGAGGCCCGCATCGTCTTAACCAGCTCATAGGGAGCGGTCAGGTCATTGACTGAGCGAGGGTCAATTTCAACACCCAGCTTTTCATCAATAGTGACATCACACCCCATGCACCGGAGCAGGGTAATCATGGTGGTAATGTCGTTGAGATGCGGCAAATTATCGATTTGCACGGGCCCGTCAGCCAACAAAGCAGCAGCCAAAATCGGCAAGGCTGAATTCTTAGCACCAGAAATCCGCAGAGTCCCGGAAATTGGGCTGCCGCCCTCTATTATCAACTTATCCATTCAATTTCTTTCTAGATAGCCAACACCTCAGTGGCAATGGCAAGTTAACGACTGGCTTCTTCTGGAGTCAGAGTCTGCATTTGCACGGCATGCAAGGTGCCGTCGGCGATTTTTTCACCAAGAGCGGCATAGACAAGCTGTTGCTTTTTTAAACGACTCAGACCTTCAAAGGAACTGCTCACTACAGTGACCATCAGGTGACTACCTTCAAAAGCCACTTCAACAGTACTGTCGGGAATTTGCCCTTCAATTAGGGCCTTGATTTCGTCTGGTTGCATAGGAGGGACTTGCGATTGGTTAAAAACAGCACGCAAGTGTACTTGAATCAAGCGGAGTGCGCAGCTACGCACTCCAAAGTTCGCGGATCAACTCACTTTATTTGCGGCATCGTCTGCCGCTGACCAATTAGAAATCACCTTGTCGATGTCCCCATAAGTCTGCATTGACTGCGAGAACTGACTGCGGAAAGTCTTACCCAGGTTGACCCCATTCAGAATCACATTGATCAACTTCCACTGACCTGCCCGATTGCGCACCAAGGTATACGAAACTTTTGTTATACCCTCTTTACTGCGAACTTCCTGCAGTACATTTACACGATTACCTTGAGGTGTGGTGCCGGGATTGACCACTTTTACATCCAGGTCGCCAAAATTTGCCACGCCACGAGCAAATGTCGCTACAAGATCGCGACGAAAAGCATCCGTAAAGCGAGAGCGTTGATCGGCAGTCGCCTGCTTGGCATAGCGCCCCATTACACCACGAGCGATAAAGTCAAAATCAACAACCGGGGTTAGCACCCCTTCAACAGCACTGTAGTATCTTTGCGGGTCTGAATTTGCATACTGAGCATTGGTACGAATTACCCCCAAAAGCTCATCGGAAACCCCTTTAATCATTACATATGGATTTTGGGCCGCATTGGCTACAGGCACCACTGCAGAAGCAAAAACAACACAAAGCGCAAATCTAATCCACCGCGACAAACCGTTTCGGCCAATCCAAAATGATGCGTTCACAAATTATCTCCAGTTAGCAAATCATTCCTTGGACGCATATGACAGAATTTAGTGCCATAGCAATACCACATATCAACCTTCCCGCAGCCCAACTGAGAGTGTGTCGATCATCCATTGAGTGACATAGCTGACAGCGGAGACGGCAAACTATACCATGGCCGCACCCGGTAATGTGGCGGTGTACGAGCGTGTCATTTGACACATCTAAAATGCGCACTGGCTTTTTTCGCCGCCAGTAGCCCGCTAATATAGATTAGCACGACAGCAAAAAGTCGAGTCGCCTTTAAATACTGGACTCATATGACAAAAATTATCCACGCTGTCGCATAAGTAAATATCGAAACTGTCGCATAATTAGACAGTTTTACGGCAACTTTTAAAAAGCACTAGTAAGCGATTCGAGGCAGTTGATGACACAGGATCTAATTTTGGAAGCTGGGCGCCGCACCGTCCGCATGGAAGCCGATGCCGTAGCAGCACTGGAAAACAGAATAAACGAAGAATTCCAGCAAGCTTGTAAATTGATTATGCAATGTCGTGGCCGTACAATTGTTACCGGCATGGGCAAGTCAGGGCATATTGGCCGCAAGATAGCCGCCACCCTTGCCAGCACTGGCACACCAAGCTTTTTTGTTCACCCCGGCGAGGCGAGTCACGGCGATCTCGGTATGATCACACGAGATGACGTTGTTATAGCCATATCAAACTCTGGCTCCTCCGCTGAAGTCCTCACATTACTGCCGCTATTAAAACGCTTAGGTATTCCACTTATTAGCATGGCTGGCAAAACCGACTCTCCCCTCGCTCAGGCCGCAGAAGTTAATTTAGATATTTCTGTAGAAACAGAAGCTTGCCCCCTCAACCTTGCACCTACCTCTTCAACAACTGTCACTCTCGTGATGGGAGACGCCCTTGCGGTCGCTTTACTCGAGGCTCGCGGCTTTACCGCCGAAGACTTTGCCTTCTCTCACCCCGGTGGCGCACTCGGGCGCAGGCTTTTATTGAAAACAGAAGATGTAATGCATGTCGGTAACGAACTTCCGCAAGTAACGCCGGAGACATTACTTTCAAAAGCCCTACTTGAAATGACCAGCAAAGGCTTTGGTATAACCACCGTAGTGAACGATGAGGGAGAGCTGCTAGGAGTGTTCACCGATGGAGATTTGCGCAGGGTAATCGATCAAAAGATTGAGCTAGACAAAGCAATTATGGAAGAAGTTATGAGCCGCCGCCCCAAAACGGTCTCTACCGACACACTGGCAGCCGAGGCTCTACGAATTATGGAGGACTACAAGATTACCGCTCTAGTAGTAGAAGATGAAACGCATCACCCCCTTGGCGTACTTCACATGCACGACATTCTACGTGCCGGTGTTATCTGAAAAGTAAAATGAAGCGCACGGAATAAATCGTGCAACTTCAAATGAAAGACTTGTATTGGCACACGACAGTAAGTTTATAGGAATAACCCTAGTGATCCATGAACAACTACTAAACGACTCCCTTAGAAATGTACGCTGGCTTGTATTAGACGTAGATGGCGTCCTGACAGACGGCAAGCTTTATTTTGACAATAGCGGCAACGAACTCAAAACCTTTCACACCCTGGATGGGCATGGCATTAAAATGCTGCAAAACTCTGGTGTACGTGTAGCAATCATTACCGGCCGGCGCAGTAATGTTGTAGAGCGCCGAGCGCACGACCTGGGTATCAATAAATTGATTCAGGGCCGGGAGGACAAGTTTGCCGCACTACAGGAGTTACTTTCTGAAGAGTCATGCCGCCTGGAAGATATCGCCTATGTCGGGGATGATTATCCCGATCTACTGGTAATGACCAAGGTCGGATGCCCCATCGCACCACCTAATGCAGCCCCCCCCGTACGGGAGCGAGCCCTGTGGATCACAGAGGCCCGTGGCGGCGAGGGCGCTGTACGCGAAGTCTGCGACCGCATTATGATTGCACAAGGGACCTTTGACGCGGCGCTCGCCCCCTATATCGGAGAAAAATGATGCGCTCGTGGTTGCCTCTCATACTGGTCATTCTGCTTATAAGTGCCGGGCTCTGGTTTTCCGAGAGTCCGCCAGAACAGTTCTTAGGCAAAAGGCCCACTCCTCAGCAACAAAATCGGGCTGCGGACCTTGTTATCAAAGGGGCTGAAACTCGCCATTTTGACCAGGCAGGCAACCTAGCTTATCGAGTGGATGCAGAGCAAATCACCTATTTTCAATTTAAACGTCGGGATCGAGCCAACCTTAAAGAGCCGCGCATGCTGTTCTATACGGACGACCAGCCCAAGTGGGCAACTCGGTCCAAAAGGGGTGTGGCCTTCAATCGAGGAGAACGTATCGTACTTAGTGGCGACGTTCAAATTGATGAACTCCCTGGCCCGAATGGCATCCAATTGGAGACACAGCGAATCACAATCTTCCCTGACAGGGAATTCGCCGAGACCGACAAAGTTGTTACTATTAGCTCCGGCCCCAACCGCACTGAAGGAACGGGGATGCGCGCTTACCTGAAAGAAAACCGGATGGAAATTCTATCCGACGTGAAGAGCAGCTATGACACCCAATAACCGCTATCCCTCTATGCTTAAGACCTTCACTGCGATTACGCTGGCAGCTATTACCACCGTAGCACAGGCTTTACCTGACGATAGAACCCAAAGAATCTCTGTGGGCTCGGAATCTATGTCAGCCGACCGCGCCAATAATTTAGTGGTTTATAGTGACAATGTGGTCATCACGCAGGGCTCCCTCCAAATCAGGGCAGATCGCGTGGAAGTCTACTTTACCGCAAGCGATGAAATCAGCCGAGTCATTGCTGTGGGCCGCCCCGCGCACTTCCAACAAAAGATATTGGAGAGCGAAGAGCCTGTTAAAGCCCGTGCTGAGCGCATCGAGTATGTCATCAGCTCTGAAGAACTGCAGCTCACCGGGCAAGCTTATATCGATCGCGATGGCAACACCCTAACTGCGGAGAAAATCGACTACGATCTCGCAACTGAGCAAATGAGCGCTCGCAGCCAGCCTGGCCAAGGCAGAGTTGAGATGATCTGGAAACCTGAGAGCACCGAAGCCAGCGAGCCTGCTGAAGCTAATACCGACACAGACCAGTAGTTCATCCAAATTTCAATGCCTGTAAAACAGCGCTATTTACAATGATGTAATCCGCTGCCCCTCTCGGCCGCGGTTAGATTTCAGGACTCATTATGCCAACGCTACAAGCGTTACACCTCGCCAAACAATATAAGAAAAGAAAAGTTGTCCAAGATGTATCTGTCAGCGTGTCAAGCGGACAGGTCGTTGGCTTACTTGGCCCCAACGGAGCTGGGAAAACCACCTGCTTCTATATGATCGCTGGGCTGGTGCAGGCCGATGCCGGGCAAGTCCTGATCGATAACGAAGATATTACCCGCCTATCAATGCACGGGCGCGCCCGCAAAGGGATCGGTTACCTACCTCAGGAAGCCTCTGTTTTTCGACGCCTGTCTGTACGCGACAATATTCTCGCAATCCTCGAAACCCGAAAAGGGCTCAATCGTGCAGAGCGCGAAGAGCAAGCCCAGGAGTTGCTCGAAGAGTTCAACATCACACACATTAAAAACAGCCTAGGAATGGCCCTATCCGGCGGAGAGCGGCGCAGGGTGGAGATTGCACGAGCCCTGGCTACAGACCCAAGCTTTGTCTTGCTCGATGAACCCTTTGCTGGTGTAGACCCTATTTCAGTGAACGATATCAAACACATTATTCGCCACTTGCGGGACAGGGATATCGGCGTCTTGATCACAGATCACAACGTAAGGGAAACCCTGGATATCTGTGAAACTGCTTATATCGTTAGCGAGGGACATATTATTGCCTCAGGCACGCCCGATGATGTCCTCGCTAACCAGCAAGTGCGCGAAGTCTATTTGGGACACGAGTTCACCATTTAATGGCAAATGATGACAGGCGTAACTAAATAGGTAAAATTTCGAAAAACATATCATACTTCACATAGAAATCGACCTCCTGGCAGGCAATAGTCGGCATGCTTATTGCTTGTAATAGTTTGAGGGCCAAGGTAGTCTGCGCCATCTCGGGTTAATTTTGACGAACCCTTTGTCGCACTGGCCTGCAACTTTAAATTATGAAGCAGTCTCTCCAGCTCAAGCTCGGCGCACAGCTAACCATGACCCCCCAGTTGCAGCAGGCAATACGCCTCCTGCAGCTCTCCACACTAGATTTACAGCAAGAAGTCCAGGCAGCCCTCGACAGCAACCCAATGCTGGAAGCTGAGGGTGAAGACCTGGCTCAACAAGCAACAGCCAATAACGAGAGCAACGCACAACAAGAGCCTCCAGCCGCTGTAGGAGAGGATTTAAACCACGCAGCCGCTGAGGAAAAAGAGCTTGGTGATTCCGACTGGAACCAGGATATTCCAACAGAGCTGCCCGTTGATTCTCACTGGGACGACATTTACAGCAGCTACAGTGGCCCCACCGAGGGCGACGACCCCAATTTTGAGCGCAACTCTTCCACCGACACACTTCAAGACCACTTGCGCTGGCAATTAAACCTGACAGCACTTTCCAGTCACGATAAATGGATCGGCGAGCACCTTATTGACGCCATCAACCCAAACGGTCTTCTCAATACCACCGTTGATGACGTAGCCACCTCCCTTCAGCTCGAAGAAGATGAAGTAGTTGCAGTCCTTAAAGCTGTACAACAATTCGAACCAGCTGGCTGTGGGGCCAGAAACCTCCAAGAATGCCTTCTACTCCAGCTCAAGCAGCTACCAGCGGAAACTCCGTGGCTAAACGAAGCGCAGACCATTATTGAGCGCCACTTGGAATTACTTGGAAAAAGGGATTTCAGGCAACTCACCCGACGCACACGCCTCAACGAAGCCCAGCTCGGCGAAGTGATCCGCCTTATCCAGACACTAACCCCCAACCCAGGTGAGGAGTTCAGCGGGGAACAGCCCGCTTATGTCATTCCCGACATTATTGTGTCCCGCAAGGATCACCGCTGGCTGGTCGAACTCAA
Organism: Microbulbifer maximicatervae (SeqCode); assembly: GCF_056231245.1. Lineage (NCBI taxonomy): Bacteria > Pseudomonadati > Pseudomonadota > Gammaproteobacteria > Cellvibrionales > Microbulbiferaceae > Microbulbifer > Microbulbifer maximicatervae (SeqCode). The sequence continues at coordinate 974,280 of NZ_CP174334.1, read as the reverse complement.
TCCAGAAATCACTCCCAAGATCCGGATTAATGGCCACTACGCCTCCTTGGTAAAACGGGCGGACAACTCCCGGGAAAACAATTTCATGCGGGATCACTTGCAGGAGGCCCGCTGGTTCTTGAAGAGCCTGCAGAGCCGCCACGACACCCTGCTAAAGGTCGCTACGTCCATTGTGGATAAGCAGCAAGGCTTTTTTGAGGAAGGCCCAGAGGCAATGCGACCAATGGTTCTGGCAGATATTGCTGAAACCATTGGCATGCATGAATCCACCATATCCCGAGTGACCACTCAAAAATATATGCTGACTCCACGGGGAGTTTTCGAACTCAAATATTTCTTCTCAAGCCACGTCAGTACAGATTCCGGTGAGGATGCGTCATCCACCGCCATTCGAGCCCTGATTCGCAAGCTGATTGACACAGAAGTACCTCGAAAGCCGCTATCAGATAACAAGATCACTCAGGAGCTGGACAAGCAAGGCATCAAGGTTGCGCGCCGAACGGTAGCGAAATACCGCGAATCTATGGGTATCCCCTCCTCAAGTGAGAGAAAGAGGCTCATTTAAGTTACAACCCAAACACAGCCAATTAATCTGACCCCTAACCCACCTTCAGTCATACGCTACTGGCACCTTCCGCCCCCAACCTGCAACCAAAATCCAAAATTTGAGTGTATCCTTCCATTCTGGCCCACTTCCTAGTAGGGTTGCGACCCGATAGGGGGTGAGCGCCGGCTTGTGATGCACCTTTAAGGAGAAATCCATGCAGATCAATATTAGTGGCCACCACGTCGACGTTACCTCACCTATGCGCAGCTACTGCGAAAGCAAAATGGAGAAGCTGTCCAGACATTACGACAACATCACCAACGCGCAAGTAATTTTATCCGTCGAGAAACTGATCCAAAAAGCTGAGGCGACGGTACATATAAACGGTCACGACCTCTGTGCTGGATCCGAAGACAGAGATATGTACGCGGCAATTGATGCGCTCACCGATAAGCTGGACCGCCAACTGAAAAAACACAAAGAGAAGTTGCAGAACCATCGCTGAACTATGACACTGGAAGCATTACTCTCTCCCCGCCTTAGCCTTTGCCATCTGGCGGGGAGCAGCAAAAAAAAGCTACTGCTCAATATTGCCCAGGCCATCGCCGAACAATATCCCCAACACGACTCCGATACAGTTTTTAACCAACTGATCGCCCGTGAGCGCCTTGGTTCCACCGGTATCGGCGATGGTGTTGCCATTCCCCATTGCAGGCTGCCCGGCTGTGATAGCCCCATTGGGGTTCTCTGTACCACCCAGCCCGCCATTGATTTTGACTCTGTCGACCGCCAGCCTGTCGATTTGCTATTTACTCTTCTGGTCCCCGAAGATGCTGAGCAGGAACATCTGGATACGCTAGCCGAAATCGCCGCTCTGTTTTCCAACAGCCAGGTTAGAGATAAGCTAAGGCAAGCACAAAGTAGTGATGAGCTATATGCCCTCGCTATTGATAGTACTGCAGCCGCCTAGAGGAGGTTTTGTTAGTAACTGAGTCTCAGAGCTGACATTCGCCTCATTGTTCAGGTAGTGCAACAAGCGAAATAATAAAGACTTGATCAAAGAAAAGGGCTCTCCATGCGCTTGGTGATAATTAGTGGACGCTCCGGCTCCGGAAAAAGTTCTGCACTGCAATTACTGGAAGATGTCGGCTTCAATTGTATCGACAACCTTCCCACCAGCCTGCTCCCGGAGCTGGTTAAGAGGGTCAAGGCACAACCGCCAAAAGAAAACACACCTCTGGCCCTGGGTGTCGATGCCCGCAACCTCTGGCAAGACATTAGACAGGCTCCCAGTGTTATTGAGTCCTTGCGCGAGGCAGGGGTTCAATGTGATGTTATCTATCTCGATGCCCGCGAGCCGGTTTTAGTACAGCGATTCAGTGAGACCAGACGAAAGCACCCTCTCAGCAATGATTGCACCCATTTGCTAGAAGCTCTCAATCAGGAAAAAGAGCTTCTCACCCCTATCTCAACCATCGCGGATATGGTTATTGATACCAGCACCCTGAGTTTGCACCAACTGCGCGAACTGATTAAAAATCGTGTTGTTGGTGAACAATCAAACAGCATGGCGATTCTTTTCCAGTCCTTTGGGTTCAAGTATGGGGTGCCTGTGGATTCAGACTTGATTTTTGACTTGCGCTGTCTACCCAACCCCTACTGGGAACCAGCTCTAAGAGAAAAAACCGGTAAGGATATCGAGGTCGCTGAATTCTTGCGCTCTCACCCAGAGACCGCAAAGATGGAGGCTGACATCACCAACTTTTTGGAAAACTGGCTACCCTCCTACCAGAAAAGTAATCGCAGCTACACCTGTGTCTCTATCGGCTGCACTGGGGGCCGACATCGATCAGTTTATATGGTTGAACAGCTGGTAAAGAAATTTTCTAAAGAGTTTGATAACGTCCAGATACGCCACAGGGAGCAACAAAAATAGATTTTTGTCGAGCAGCGCAATGCAGAAACACCAACTGACCATCATCAATAAACTCGGCTTGCACGCCCGCGCTGCAAGCAAGTTCGCGCAGACTTCCTCCAAGTTCTGCTCCAATATTAAAGTGCATTGCCAGGGTAAAGCCGTAGATGGAAAAAGTGTGATGGCCCTAATGTTACTAGCTGCAGGCAAAGGCACGGAGCTGGAACTGGAAATAGAGGGGACAGATGAAAGTGCCGCCCTGGAAGCTATCAGCACACTGATCTCCAATCGATTCGGCGAAGCTGAATAGAGGCCAGTATACTATTGCTACGAAAAGCTCACTCTAAACATTAAATCGCTAAGCTTTTACATCGCCTCCCAAATCCACCACTAGCAGTAAGGACTTGTTGTGCCCAGCTCTCCCCAAGCCGAAATCAAATTCCGCGCACAGAATCAGCTGGGTGAGCTGTATGCCGCGCTGGATAGCGGTACGGGACAAGAAGTCCGGCGCATGCTCAAGACCCTAACTCCCCAGAGTGTTGCGCAATTGCTGGAGAGCTCTCCACCGCGTATCCGCCAGGTACTTTGGAATTTGGTGGACAGGGAAATAGAGGGTGAGGTCCTACAGGAACTCACCGACGATGTGCGCAGCCAGATCCTCGCCACTATGGATACCGAGGAGATGGTAGAGGTGATGGAAGGCCTGGATGCCGACGACATCGCCGATATACTTCAGCAGCTGCCGGAGCGAGTTGTTGCCGAAGTGCTCTCATCGATGACGGAAACCGACCGTCTCCGGGTTGAAAGTGTTCTCGCCTATGATGAGAACACTGCTGGCGGTTTAATGGATACGGACACCATCTCTGTCCGCCCCAACCTGACTCTAGATGTGGTACTTCGCTACCTTAGGCGCCACGAACAACTACCGGAATCTACCGACAGCCTTTTTGTGATTAACCGGAGGGGCCAATATATCGGTCTCTTGCCACTATCCAAACTTCTCACCACAGACCCATCGGTGACAGTTCGCGAAGTGGTCAATACCGATGTGGAACCAATACCCGCAGATATGCCCGACACTGAAGTCGCGCGCTTGTTTGAGAAATATGATTGGATTACCGCACCGGTAGTCGATGAAGATAACCGCCTGCTGGGGCGAATCACTATTGACGATGTAGTAGATGTTATCCGAGAGGATGCAGATCACTCCCTGATGAGCCTTGCCGGCCTCGATGAGGAGGAAGACACCTTTGCCCCAGTAGGGCGCACTGCTCGGCGCCGGGCCGTTTGGCTGGGTATTAATCTGCTCACAGCTCTGCTTGCCTCCTGGGTGATCAGCTTGTTCCAAAATACCCTGGATAAGGTGGTAGCCCTAGCAGTCCTAATGCCCATCGTCGCCAGCATGGGGGGCGTGGCCGGTAGCCAAACGCTGACAGTGGTCATTCGCGGTATGGCCTTAGGCCAGATAGGACGCAGTAATTTGAGCTGGCTACTTTCCCGTGAACTGGGTTCGGCGGCACTCAATGCTCTTTTATGGGCGCTTGTGATGGGCTTGATAACCGCCATGTGGTTTGGCGATATATGGATTGCGGTCATTATCCTTGCCGCCATGATAATCAACCTATTAACCGCCGCACTCGCCGGAGCGATATTACCAGTAGCATTGCGTGCCATGAATATAGACCCGGCATTGGCCGGCGGGGTAGCGCTTACTACAGTCACCGATGTAGTAGGCTTTATGTCTTTTCTGGGCTTGGCCACTTGGTACTTTAGCTAAATCACCTCTGGACCAAGCCCCCTTATTTACCGAAAGCGAATCAAAGATGTACGAATACGACGATTACGATGACGACCTGCCGAAAAGTAAAACTCAGGTCAAAAAAGAAATGCACGAGCTGCAGGATCTCGGCAAGCAACTAACCGAGCTCTCCAAGGCCCAACTGGCTGAAGTCCCCATAGATGAGGACTTGCAGGAGGCTATTGCTACGCTACATCGGATCAAATCCAATGAAGCTCGCCGACGCCAGATGCAGTACATCGGCAAGTTGATGCGCAGTGCCGACCAAGAGGCGATAGAAACAGTGCTGAGCCGCTTTAAAGAGCGAGACCAACAACACCTGCGTTTCGATAAAATGGCTGAAGACTGGCGCAAACGACTACTGGAAGAAGGCAATAGTGCCCAGGGTGAGTTCTTTGACCAGCATCCCGGTGTCGACCATCAACAGCTGCGCCAACTGATTAGGGACTCCCATCGAGAAATCAAAAACAATAAGCCACCAACCAATCAACGAAAATTATTCCGCTATCTTCGCGACTTCTTTATCCAGGAAGCGGAATAAGGGCTCCGGGCGCTCCAGAGTTAACTGGCCGGCAGCGCCCGCAATCTAGACACCAGAAGTTATTGCGCTTTCTTATCCCCAGAAGCCGGCACAAAGTCCAGGGCGAGAGAATTTAGGCAGTAGCGTAAACCAGTGGGCTCCGGGCCATCTTTAAAAACATGCCCCAAGTGTTCCCCGCACTTTGATAACACCTCAGTCCGCTTCAAGCCCCAGCTGTAATCGTCCTTTAAGACAATATTTTGTGGGTAGGCAACATCCCAAAAGCTGGGCCAACCAGTACCCGATTCAAACTTCTGCTCAGAGCTGAAAACCGGTAAACGGCAACCCGCAGTGACATAAACCCCTTTCTCTTTGTTATTCAGAAGCTTGCCACTAAAAGCGGGCTCGGTACCTTTTTTCCAGAGAACCTTATAGCGATCCTCTGGCAGGATCTGCTTCCATACAGACTTAGGGATCTGATCGAGATCAGTCCCCTCTGCAATATGCTTTTCAGCTTGAGCCACCGTCATATTCTGGTCGCGCTGGTGGTCATCTGCCTCAGAACACGCCGAAAGGGTGACGGCTGTAAAAAGAAGGAGGGGCAATAATGAATGCAACGCCATCTAGAGTGCTCCTTTTACAGGGGATCATCACTAAGATTAGATGGCTATTGCACGCTGCCTCTGGATATTAAAACTCAAGCTGTAGGTGGGGACTTCTCTTCAGAACCGACCCCAACCTGTGTCTTGTTCCCCTCGTGGTCCAGAACCGCGCCCTCACGTTTGGCGCCATCCCCATCAAACAATTTCTCAAATCGCATTTGCGGGTCTGACCAACCGCCACTAATTCGGTAACTGACACTGGCGACCTTTTTAACCTGCTTTTTAAATGCCTTACTGATCAGGTAGACACCCGCAGCTGCAGGCAAACCACCGGCTAGGGCTGCAACCAAAGCCAGGTTGTTCCCAACTGGCAAAGTAGCCACCAACGTTAAATCCAGATCTTCGCGGACTAAATTAACCCGCCCCGCCATCTGTAGTTCACTGGTGGGTCCCTCTACCTGGATGGGTACAGCGATTAAAAGCTGACCATCGCCTTCAAAGACTACTTCGCCACGCACCCTATCAAAAGCCATACCACTCTTGTAAAGGTCAGTGAAATCAAGACGCAAACGTCGCGCCCAGGTATCAAAATTAAACAGTGACAATAGACGCAACACGGTAGAGCCTGTCGCACCGGTTGATCGCAGGAATCGGCCATCGCGAATATCAACCTTAAGCTCTCCGGAGAGAAGGCTTCCTTTCACCTGAGTCGGGGCCCCCTCCCACTTCAAAGCAGTTTCAAAGATCGCTGACTTACTCTCAATCAACGGCTCATGGCCCATCTTGCGCTGGATATCTGCAAGATCATCAGCCACCAATCGGCCGATAAATTGTGATGATTGCTGCCCCTCGGCATCCCTCATCCACACCAATTCTGCACCTAGCTCGCCATTGTGCTTGCCCTGTCCCTCAATGCGGAACCCTCTCACCGTGCCGTGGATATCACTCACCACCAAACGATCTGCAGCTGTCCTCAACTTAAATGACCAAGGCCCCAAGGCCTCTTCACCTATTTGAAGGTTATCAGTACTAAAATCGATTTGTGGCAAACTAGTAAAATCAAACTGCGCCAAAGGATCCGCTACTACCTCCTCCGCAAAGGGGTCTAAGGGAAAAGCTTCATCACTGACTTCCGCCGGTTTCTCTGGCTGAGGCAGACGCAAATGAGCCAGTTTGAGGCGTAACGGTGTACTGCCATCCAGTAAGCCGGTTAGATTTCCTGCAATCATTTCACTGTCAAGTTTGAGCTTCCAATCTGTCCCCACTCCCTCACCGATAACATGAATATGCTCAATTTCTGCAGAGCCCAACTGGAGCTTGTCTGTACTGAGATCCAGGCGTATCGGAAGTGGCTCACTGGCACTACCCGCAGCCTCTCCTGGATTTTCTGCATTACTTGCAACAGAACTGGCAGCGCTTGGCTTCGCTGGTTCAGGCAACTGGTAAACATCCAGCAGAGACTGCCAGCGAGGCAAGTCAACAGTGGAAATATCTCCAGTGACCGTCAACTCCCGTTTGGAGGGCAAATTTGCCTCAGCATTCAAGGCGATTGCAGCCCGATCTAACTCTCCATCAATCAGCCAGAATTGCCCCTGTAAATGTTCTCCATAGTCCAAGTGGAACAAGCTGCCCTGCTCTCCAATCGGCACTCGCAATACAAAATTGGTTTCTGTTTCCGCCGTCTTGCCAAGTGGGTCAGGTAGGTTTACAGCCACACCGGCCAGGTTGGAAGTGAGTTCAAATACTGCGGCGTAGGGGGTTTCCGCTGATTTTGCAGGAATGGTCACCAGGGCTTGATAATCCATTTCTCCTTCCAGCCACTGCAGTTCTGGCCGCGAACTCCAAGCGTGTACCGACTCAACCAATGCATTGCCGTCGATAACCACCTGGGTATCCCGCGCATCCCCCTCGCCAATATGTTGGATACGAGCAGTCAGCGGGCGGCCCCACAATTTGCCATTCAGCTGGGTCCCTTCAAGGCCTGTCGCACTATCGTATTTCACCAAACCATTCAACGCAGTCGCATCGAGGCGGAGCCCTTTCAGTTGAAGGTCACCGTGCTTCAGGTTGACTTCAACCTGTTGCTCGGGAACTACGGATGACTGTCCCAAGGGTAAAGTTAAGGATACAGCGCCATCCAAACTCCCAGTCAGGCTCCAATCATCAAAGGCACTTCCAAGGTGATCCCTGAGTGGTGATTCACGCAATAGTCGCAAACCATCGGCAGCCGGTCCAACCACCTCAGTTTGTACATCAAGGCGTGAGCCTCCACTCTTCTGAGGGGTTACCGCAACCAGAATATTTCCAGCATCCATATTCCAGAGCTTGGCTTTATCGGCATTGACCCGCACAATTTCATCATCGAGCAACAAACGGCCGTCCACATTCCTGACCTCAGGCCACTCACTGGCGTAGTCCAGGCTCGCATTTGAAAAATCGAGTGCCAACTGAATCGTTCTGCGCTTCTGGTGAGTCGCGAATGCTTTAAGGGTTTCTTCTTTACCCTCTTTGCTATAACTGCTGCCTCGATAGATAAAGGCCGCACTCTCAACGCGCCCTTGATTGTTCTTACCCAGGCCAGTTTTCAACCAGCTGCGCAAATCATCGCTTACCACAAATGGCACCAGCTCTTCCTGGGTAATAACCCCCGCATCTTTTATCGATAGGGAAAGCACCAGATCCACAGGTCGTGTTTGGGCGTGGAAGGGTAGTGACAGCATAAACTGACCACCGACCTGACCAAGTTCACTGCCAAGCATCAGCGGGCCCGACAATACGTTGACTTCGTTCAACGCCTTATCGACATCCCAGGCAATGGTGCCGCTGGCTTGATCGAATCCGAAAGCACTCTTATACAGACTGGGAAAGTGCGCCCCGAGGGGGGTACCGTCGAGTTCAACCCGGCCACTGGCGCCCTCAACCTGAAGATATCCACTCAACTGAGTAATTGCCGGGGCCCCTCGAAACGCCTCGACCGCAATATCTTCCAAGTTTGCGCTGATCTCTAACTGCCGGTCCGCGCCAGCTCGCAGACGCAGGCTGCGCAACCGACCTTGAGGTTTTAGTGCACGCAACCATTCATCTGCAGCCCCCTCAAGTAACGACAAGCGATTTAAGATACTGCTCCAACCAGCGAGATCGACCAGATCGGCCATCAGGGCTATACCCTCTTGGTCACTGTTAACCTGCAGGTTCAGCGACGGCATTTTCAAGCCCTGCCAATCGATTTCAATATCCTGCAGCGCTAATCGCCAGTGCTCTCCCGGCAACCAACGGCCCGACAAGTTGCCAGAAAAAGCGCGCAACGGAGCCAGTGTATGCTCTTCTATATCTTCTCCTGCCCTTTGCATATCGGTCAGGCTTTCTACTTGGGCCAAGTCCACCTGGCCCACTATGCGATACCCACTTACGGCATCACTATGCAACCACAAGCGGCCGTCTGCCCACTTCTTCCCCTGCCAGTGAAACCGGTCGGGTAACGGGGTGAGTTCGTGAAGCAAGCTGACAATGTCTTCATCCAGTAGCAACTCATTAAGCTGCATATAGCCGCGCAGTGAGAAGTGCTCTTTATCTTTGGGATTGCCCCGCCCCTCTAACACAACCCGTAGGGTCTCTTCATCAACCTGGCTACTCTCCCCTTCACGGGAAATAAAAGCCCGTGCAGTCAGTCGGTGAAAATCCCCGCTATTTTCCAGCTGGATTTCAGGCAAATTGATTTCTGCCAGCTGCTCATCGGGAAGGCGCACAGTGATCGCTGCATCACTGATTTGAATTTTGGGGCTCAACTGGAATAGGCGGGCCGGATCTGCCGCTTCGGGATTGGGTGCAGTGCTGCCTTCAAGCTTAAGCGGGGCATCGGGAAACCCCTGTAGATACCAGAGGCCATTTTCATCGCGGTTGAGCCCGGCCGAAAACTGATTCATTTGCAGGTCTTTCCAGACCAATTCCCGGTTCCAGAGACTGGAAAGTAGATCCAGCTGGAACAGGCCGTGCCCCATTTTCAGCTCACCGTGTTCCCCCAGACGCAGTCCATCCAGCTGCAATGCAACTTCAAGGGCCTCCCAACGCAGGGAAATACGATCCATCTGTACAGGAACGCCTAGCTGCTCACTAAGCCAATGACTAATCTGGGGACGATAGTTCTCTACCTGCGGGGACAGCAGTCGGCCTGTTTGCACGATGATTGCCAGTGCAATCACCAAACTTACCGACATTAACCAGAACTTTCTTGCAATCCAGCGTATTACAACCATCGCTATACCCTCACCACCAAACAGGCATGGACCGAGCGCTGACAATAAGCTCTCTTAGCTTGCTGGCGAGTGAATAATGGATTACACAAGAACAATGTCATATTGCTCCTGGTTGTAAATGGGCTCTACCTGGAACTGAATCGGCCGACCAATAAATTCTTCAAGATCGGCGACATTAGCCGACTCTTCATCCAGTAAAAGATCTATTACCACCTGACTGGCCAGTACCATAATTTTTTCACTATCGTAAGAGCGCGCCTCTCGAATAATCTCGCGGAAAATCTCGAAGCAAACTGTCTCCGCACTCTTTAAGGTGCCCCTACCACTGCAAACAGAGCAAGGCTCACATAAAATCTGCCCCAGTGACTCACGGGTGCGTTTGCGAGTCATTTCCACCAACCCCAGTTCGGAGACCCCGGTGATACTGGACTTGGCATGATCGCGCTCCAGGGTCTTTTCCAGGGTGCGCAAGACTTGTCGCTGGTGCTCGGGGTCTTTCATATCGATAAAATCAATAATGATAATCCCACCCAGATTCCTCAAACGCAGCTGGCGGGCAATCGCTGTAGCGGCCTCCAGGTTGGTCTTGAAGATAGTCTCTTCAAGATTTCGATGCCCAACAAAAGCACCCGTATTGACATCAATTGTACTCATCGCCTCTGTCTGCTCTACGATCAAGTAGCCGCCAGACTTCAAGGTGACTTTGTTGTGTAGTGCCCTTCTTATTTCTTCTTCAACACCGTATAAGTCAAACAGTGGGCGCTCACCGGGATAGTGTTCCAGGCGACCGGCAATTTCCGGCGCATATTTACCGGCAAATTCTGCCGCACGGCCGTGGGCCTCTCGGGAGTCTATACGAATCTTTTCGGTATAAGGGCGCGCAAGGTCACGCAATGCACGCATAAATAGTGGAAGGTCCTCATAGATAACCGAAGGCACTGGACGCTCCTTAATGCGCTCATCCAGCTCCCCCCATAATTTGTACAGAAAGGGGATATCTCTCAGCAGCTCTTCCTCACTCACCCCCTCGGCAACGGTACGCAAAATAAAGCCCCCATCGGCCGACAAACCATCTTCCGCGAGGCGTAGAGAAGCTGCTTCAACCAACTGGCGCAATCGCTCGCGTTCGTTCTCGTCTTCAATTCGATTAGAGATACCGATATGGCGCGTCTGCGGCATATACACCAGGTAACGTGCAGAAACCGACAGATGGGTAGTCAGCCGGGCACCTTTACTGCTGATAGGGTCCTTCACTACTTGCACGATCAGTGACTGCCCCTCTCTGACTAGCGCGCGGATATCCGCCACCTCGGCATCCCGCGCCTCCATGCCTTCTTCGTCGAGAGGTGCAATATCCGAGGCATGGATAAAGCCCGCACGCTCGAGGCCTATGTCGACAAAAGCGGCCTGCATTCCGGGCAGTACGCGAATCACCTTTCCCTTATAGATATTTCCTACAATCCCTCGCCGCGCACTCCGCTCCAGGTAGACCTCCTGGAGCACACCATTTTCTACCAGCGCAACCCGGGTTTCAGTCGGCGCAACATTAATTAACAGCTCTTCGCTCAAGATTGGCCCTCCTGCCAATAGGGAATGCCCGCATGATCCAGCATGGGGACTACAGCTTCCAATGGGAGCCCTACAACATTGCTGTAACTGCCACTAAAAGCTTCTACCAAGGCGGCACCAAAACCCTGAATACCGTAACCGCCAGCTTTATCGACAGGCTCTCCAGTACTCCAGTAATCCGCTATTTGAACTTTGGACAAGTGGCGGAACCTGACTCGAGTTTCCACTACTCGGCTAAACTGTCGATCCTGTGAACGCAAGCACACTGCAGTGAAAACAGAGTGCTCTACTCCCGATAGCGCCAGCATCATGGACTCAAAGTCAGCAAAATCTTGGGGTTTTTCCAGCAGCCTCTCACCTGCAATAACCACCGTATCCGCTCCCAAAGACCAGAGTCCCTGCGGGCTGTCAGCGGCTTGAAACCCGGCGACAGCCTTGTCGTGGGCCAAGCGTTCTATGTACTCAAGAGGGCTTTCAGCAGGTTGGCGTTGTTCTACAACAGCGGGGGACAATTGGGAGAAAGGCACCCCAATCTGGGCCAACAGTTCGGCGCGGCGCGGCGAACCAGAGGCCAAAAGAAGTCGATTTTCTGAAGCGCTTGTTGTCACTCTATTACATATTCCCTGTGGGTCAGCGGCTGATTATAGCGGCACTGTTCGAAAAATGATCGATTTTTTACACTGATTTACAGTGCCGACGAGACGGTCAACGAACGTGTAAACGCCCGGAAAGCCCCCTGAGCCACGGGGTCACCCAGGGCCAGAGCAGGGCTGTAGTCAGAGCGGGCCAAAGGAACGTCAGCCCGGGTACCGATTTACCTTCAAGGCCGTGCACCCAATTGCCCACCACTTGATGAATGCCCACCAGAACAAATACCCACAACAATTGCTGGGCCGGATTAAATGCCCGGGTGCGCTGGTAAGTCAGTAAGCTGAAATAGGCGAGTACCGATAGGGCCAGGGCATGGGTTCCCAAGCTCGCCCCCGTAGCCAAATCCTGGACAATACCGATCATCCAAGCGAACCCCACCCCGAAGGTCTGGGGCATTCGGGTAATCCAGAATATCACCAGCAAAGCCGGAAATGCCGGCCGAAACCAGAGCCACTGCTGTGGCAGGGGCATAACCGAGAGAAGCAGTGACAGCAGAATAGTGACCGCGATAAACCAGCGGTTATTCGCTTGCAACAGAATGCCCTCCACTGCCAATGACCGCCAATACAAAGCGGCTGCGATTCATCCACCCCCTCGGCAACACTTCAGCCTCCGCAAAAGGTTTACCCGGGTCTCTCTGCACCGAGATAACCTCCCCGACCGGATAACCTGCGGGAAAGCGGCTACCCAAGCCGGAGCTGAGCAGCAAATCGCCCTCCCGAATATCACTGGTATTAGCAAGATGGCGTAACTTCAAGCGATACAGGTCACCTGTACCCTCGGCGACGGTGCGCATACTGTTGCGCAGAACCTGGACGGGAATGGCATGACTGGAATCAGTTATCAGCAGGATACGACTATAGGAGTCGCCAGCTTCAATCACCTGCCCCAGCAATCCACTGGCATCCATTACCGGGGTACCGATATCAATGCCGTCATCGCGGCCTTTGTCAATCAGCAGCACATGCTCCAAAGGGTCCGGGGTAACGCCAATTACCTGAGCCACCAATACTCGGTCATCGACCATTTCTGCTGAGTTCATCAGTTCTTTGAGCTGAGTGTTTTCCGCTTTTACGGCCGCCAATAGCTGGCTGCGCTGCTCCAGCAGTAAAACCTGGCGCTTGAGGCGGCTATTTTCCTCTTGCAGTTCTTCGCGCGAGCGAAACTGCTCATCGGCCCAATCGCCCACACGCTCGGGGGCTCCTGTAACCCAGTACAGTGGAGCAATAACTCCTGATAAGCGTTCTCTAACAGGCTGAAACCAATTGGTGTAATGATCGGAAACGATCAGCGAGATCGCGAGTATGATGAGAAAGCCCAGGCGGTATTCGGCAGAGGGACCGCGGGTAAATAGCGGTTTCACAGGCAACCCCCTCTTAACAGGTCAATCAAAGATGGTGAGAACAGTACAAGCCACAAAAGATGACTCGCATTTTTTTATTTCAAGGAGCTTGCGGATATAGCCACAAGCTCCCTAGCAGTTTTCATAATACCGATGTCTACTAGTTAGACATCAGGTAGAGACGGCTGCGATCCAACATATCCAGCGCTTTACCGCCCCCCCGCGCCACACAGGTCAGCGGGTCATCGGCAACAATTACCGGTAAGCCCGATTCTTCCATCAACAGACGGTCTAGATCGCGTAACAGAGCACCACCACCAGTCAGCACCATACCGCGCTCAGCGATATCAGAAGCCAACTCGGGAGGGGATTGCTCCAGTGCACTTTTGACAGCCTGCACAATACCTGTCAGAGGCTCTTGCAGGGCTTCGAGAATTTCGTCGGAGTTCAAGGTAAAGCTGCGAGGCACGCCCTCGGCCAGATTGCGTCCGCGCACATCGATTTCGCGAACTTCACTGCCTGCATAAGCACAGCCAATTTCCTCTTTGATCCGTTCAGCAGTTGCATCACCAATCACACTGCCGTAGTTGCGACGCACGTAGTTGACGATAGCTTCATCAAAACGGTCACCGCCGATACGCACCGAATCGGAATAAACCACACCATTCAGGGAGATAATGGCGATCTCGGTAGTGCCCCCACCGATATCCACCACCATGGAGCCGCTCGCTTCCTCGACATTCAAGCCTGCGCCTATGGCAGCGGCCATGGGCTCTTCGATCAGTGACACTTCGCGAGCACCTGCACCCAGGGCCGACTCGCGAATCGCGCGGCGCTCCACTTCTGTTGACTGGCAGGGAACACACACCAGCACTCTCGGACTCGGGCGCATCCAGCTATTTTCATGCACTTTCTTGATAAAGTGCTGCAACATTTTCTCGGTCACTTGGAAGTCGGCGATAACACCGTCCTTCAGCGGGCGAATAGCGGTAATATTGCCAGGAGTCCGGCCGAGCATGCGTTTGGCTTCTACTCCGACAGCCTCAACGATTTTCTGGCCATTGTAGTGACGGATTGCGACGACAGAGGGTTCGTCGAGTACTACGCCGCGATCGCGAACGTAAATCAGCGTGTTGGCAGTTCCCAGGTCGATGGAGAGATCACTGGAAAACATACCCCGCAAACGTTTAAACATGGAATTCGATTACCTTGTACTAATTATCAGCCCCCAGGTCGGGCACTGCGGGCGCGGCTTCTTTTATGGATACAAATCCTAATTAGTCCGCAAAAATAATTCTGAGTTCCGAGCCGCATTTCGAATCGGATTCTACGCAAAATACCGGAGTCTCTCATCACTCGGCAGGATTCGGCAAACTCTAACAACCGCTAGGCATCAGGGCAAGGCTGAAGGGAGGTCATTTGAGGCCCACTATCCATTACTGCCGGAGCCGGTGAGAATATAACCCCAATGTGCTAAATTTGCCGGTTCTGCCCGCCGCAATTAATCCGGGCAGTTTTCGACTCGCAACTCAAGCTGGAGGAGTCCATCACCATGGCAGTGGATACGCAAACTGTAGAAAAACTGGCGGAACTGGCCCGTATCGCCATATCCAAAGAAACCATCGAAGAAGTCAGCAACCGCCTCGGCGATGTATTACAACTGGTCGACCAGCTGCAATCCACCAATACCGATGGTATCGCCCCGATGGCGCACCCACTGGACGAAGTCCAGGAGCTGCGCGCTGACGCAGTGACAGAGGCTGACAAGCGCAAAGACTTCCTAGAACTGGCTCCCCAAACCGAAGAAGGTCTCTACCTGGTTCCCAAAGTAATTGATTAGCCGGCCCAACACTGACGAAATTCACCTAAATACCCAGCCCTCAGCCCGTCTAGAGCCTTTAAGGGAATAATATGCATCAGCTTACTATCGCCGAGATCATCCATGGATTGCGGAGCAAAGAGTTCTCGAGTACAGAGCTAACCCGCCATTTACTCGGCCGCATCCAGCAACTGGACAGCAACTACAACAGTTTTATTACCGTCACCGAAGAGAGCGCCCTAGCGCAAGCCGCGGCTGCCGACCAACGCCTGGCCAACGGGGAGGCACCGGCACTGTGCGGTGTGCCCATCGCCCACAAAGATATTATTTGCACTAACGGCGTGCGCACCAGCTGTGCCTCAAAAATGCTGGATAATTTTATCCCTCCCTACGATGCCACGGTGGTAGATAACCTTAACGCTGCCGGAACCGTCTCCCTGGGCAAGACCAATATGGATGAATTCGCCATGGGCTCATCCAACGAAAGCAGCTTTTACGGCCCAGTAAAAAACCCTTGGAATACCCGCTGTGTGCCCGGCGGTTCCTCCGGTGGCTCAGCTGCGGCAGTTGCTGCACAACTGATACCCGGCGCCACAGCTACCGATACCGGCGGCTCTATTCGCCAGCCGGCGGCGTTGACAAACACCACCGGGCTGAAGCCCACCTACGGGCGTATTTCCCGCTATGGCATCGTGGCCTACGCCTCCAGCCTGGATCAGGCCGGCCCCATAGCCCGCAATGCGGAGGACGCTGCTTATTTGCTCTCCGCCATGGCCAGCCACGACCCGAAAGATTCCACCAGCCTGAAGCAGCAGCCCTCTGATTTTACCGCCGAACTGAATAACCCGATTGCCGGGCTGCGGATCGGAGTACCCCGGGAGTACTTTGGGGAAGGTCTCAACCCTGAAACCGCAAGCCGGGTTCAGGAGGCTTTGAGAGCATTTGAAAAGCTGGGGGCTCAACTGGTCGATATCAGCTTGCCACATACCGATTTAGCGATACCTGCTTACTATGTGATCGCCCCCGCTGAAGCCTCTGCCAACCTTTCTCGATTCGATGGGGTGCGCTATGGCTACCGCTGTGAAGAGCCCAAAGACCTGCGCGATCTCTATATGCGCTCCCGCGGTGAAGGCTTCGGCGAAGAGGTACAGCGTCGCATCCTGGTAGGCACCTACGCTCTGTCCGCCGGTTATTACGATGCTTATTACAACAAAGCCCAACAGGCCCGACGCCTGATCAAGCAGGACTTTGTCGAAGCATTCGAAAAAGTGGATGTGATTATGGGCCCCACGACCCCCTCCCCCGCTTTCGAGCTTGGCGCAAAGAGCGCTGACCCGGTAGCTATGTACTTGGAGGATATCTACACCATCGCCACCAACCTGGCCGGACTACCGGGCATGTCTGTACCCTGTGGCCTGGTGGACAATATGCCGGTGGGCCTGCAAATTACCGGCAATTACCTGGAAGAGGCGCGCATGCTCAATATCGCCCACCAATACCAACAGGTAACCGACTGGCACAAAGCCAGCGCCGTATAAGGAGATAAATTGTGGAATGGGAAATCGTTATCGGGTTGGAAATTCACGTCCAGCTCTCCACCCAGTCAAAACTCTTTTCCGGCGCTAGCATCCGCTTTGGCGCCGAGCCGAATACCCAGGCTTGCGCTGTGGACCTGGCTATGCCGGGCACCTTGCCGGTACCGAATGAAGAAGCATTTCGCTTTGCGGTAATGTTCGGCCTGGCGATGAACGCGGAGATCGGCAAGCGCTCCGTTTTTGAACGCAAGAATTACTTCTATCCCGACTTGCCCAAGGGCTATCAAACCACTCAATTGGAACAGCCGATTGTCGGCCCCGGCGAAGTGGAAATTCACCTGGAAGATGGCAGCAGTAAGAAAGTGCGTTTGCATCACGCTCACCTGGAGGAAGATGCCGGTAAATCCCTGCATGAAGATTTCCACGGGATGTCCGGTATCGACCTGAACCGCGCAGGTACGCCGCTGATCGAGATTGTCTCTGAACCGGACATGCGCAATGCCGCCGAGGCTGTGGCCTACCTGAAAAAAATTCACAGTATCGTAACCTACCTGGGCATTTCCGATGGTGATATGTCCCAGGGCTCACTGCGCTGTGATGCCAATGTATCCGTGCGCTTGAAAGGCGAAGAAAAACTCGGCACTCGTACAGAATTAAAAAACATCAACTCTTTCCGTTTTGTCGAGCGCGCAATTAAAGTCGAAGCTGAACGTCAGATCGACATCCTGGAAGACGGCGGCACCATTACCCAGGAAACCCGCCTCTACGACGCGGACAAAAATGAAACCCGCTCTATGCGCAGTAAAGAAGTGGCCAATGATTACCGCTACTTCCCCTGCCCGGACCTTCTGCCAGTTGTACTCACTGATGAATATGTCGAGCAACTGCGCAACATCCTGCCAGAACTGCCCGATGCAAAAGCAGCCCGCTTCCAAGCGGAATACCAGCTATCTGCTTATGATGCAGACCAGCTGACACAGGAGCGTGCCAGTGCAGACTATTTTGAAACTGTGAGTAAATCCTGCGGCGAATCCAAGCTTGCTGCCAACTGGATAAACGGTGAACTGGCAGCGCTGCTCAACCGTCGTGAACTTACTATTTCACAGTCCCCGATTTCTGCTGAACACTTGGCTGGCCTGATAGTTCGAATCAAAGACAGCACCATTTCCAGCAAAATCGCCAAACAGGTATTCGAGGCTATTGCCGACGGAGAGGGCAGTGCCGACGAAGTCATCGAAAAACGTGGTCTGAAACAGGTTTCGGATACCGGCGCTATCGAAAAAATGGTGGATGAAGTGATCGCTGCAAGCGATGCCCAAGTAGAAAACTACCGCAAGGCCGATGAATCAAAGCGCCCCAAAATGATGGGGTATTTCGTCGGGCAAATTATGAAAGCGTCCAAAGGGCAGGCAAACCCACAGATGATTAATAAAATCCTCAAGCAAAAATTGGACGCACTGCTTTAACCCTCAACATTTCAAGACCTGGGTCGGGCTTCGCCCGCCCCCTATTTATGTAGCAAGGATATAGTTTTGAGCCTGAAAAAAGACAAACAGAAAGTACTCGGAGAAGTTTTTGACGAGGAGCGTATTGCTGGATTCTTGATTGGTGAAGCCCCCGCAGGCGTAAACCGGGATTTTCACCTGCTCGAGCGCGCCTATCGAAGCATGAAAGCAGAGAGTTTTGCCACATTTGTTAAGTTGTTTCTCGCTGAAGGCATGGATCTGAACAGCCCTGGCCCCGATGGAAAAACCCTGCTGGCACGTATTGCCGAACACCGCCAGGGCGCAGAATATAGCGAGATTTTAAAAACCGCTGGCGCCAACTGAGAACTCTGGAAATTTAGGCATCGTACCAGCGAAAGGTGAGAGTATGACTTCAAATCCCGTTCACGGTATCGACGCATTGGTGCGCGGTATCCACTTGATTACCCGGCGTGAGTTACGCCCATTTATCCTGGTGCCATTACTAATAAATCTGGTGCTGTTTATTATTATCAGTAGCATAATGATTTCACAGCTCGGAGGGCTTACCGATTATATAAGTAGCCTGCTTTCCCACACGCCGGTAAATACGGAGAATATGCCCTGGTGGGAAGCCATTATGGCCAAGGGTGCAGCATGGACCGCCAGTGCTTTTCGCTGGCTCGCCTGGATCATTGCACTAATAGTGCTTTTCTTATTCTTCCTCGCCTACGGCTATTTATTTAGCGTTATCACCAACATTATTGCCGCCCCCTTTAATGGATTGCTCGCTGAGAAAGTAGAGGAATTGCTAACCGGTAAAGCTCCTCCTGCCGAACCGATAATGCAAATGGTATGGCGTACCCTGGGCCGGGAATTGCGCAAGCTGGGTTACTTTATATTTTGGGGTTTGATCGTATTTATAATTGCCACCATCACCAGCTGGACCATTATTATCCCCGCAGTGCTCACCGCAGTTTGGGGCGCTTGGTGTATGGCTATTCAATACGTTGACTACCCACTGGATAACCACCAGCGGCCATTCGATGAATTAAAAACGGTACTGCGCCGCCGTAAACTCACTAGCCTTACCTTTGGCGGGGCCGTGATGCTCGCAAAGATGGTACCAATTTTAAATATCTTTATTATGCCTGCGGCAGTTGCTGGCGGTACGGCTCTGTGGATTGAAAGATTGCGTATCGAGGGGGATCCGGGAACTCAAACTCCAGTACTTCAGTAACCTTACCAGTAAGATAGGAAGCCCTCTCGTACAGAGGGCTTTTTATTTTGACACTATCTTCCCGATGTTTTCTTCTTTTTCAGTGCGCGATACCAGGGCTGCTGATCCTTGGCAATATAAGCGCTAGCCGACAGGCAATTGGCCAAATCCTCAAGCTCCTGGGTAAGCACTTCACCTGAAAATTTTTTCCTTACCATCTGCTGGAGCTTGTCTGCCAACAATGCATCACGCAATCCCTCTGGCTTCTGGATACCTGCAGAAAGAATTTCAGGAATCCACTCAGACAGATCCCTAACCGTTATCCAATCGTTTCCCTGCTCAGGATAGCCAGAAAAATCAGTATCGAATGCCAGGCCGGAATCGTTATTAAGAAAAGTATTATTTAACAAATGGTTGGAATTTTTGAACCTCATAAAGAACTGCTTGGCATCCCTCCTTGAAGGCAGCAACTGAGTGTCATCCTCCAACATCATTGGCTTCAGCTTAATCAATTCAGATTCCGCCACCCCCAATTCCAGTAATTTATGGGTCAGCAAAAACTCCTTTCTACCTACCCCCTCATTCACTCTGCGAGCAGAAAGCTCCACTCCCCCGCCAAGCAAAGCGAGAAAGTCACTCACTATATCACCACCGTGTAAGGCTTCCCGACTGAAAAGCCTCACTCTGAGGGAATCAGCTCCAAATACATCCGCCCACAGTATTAACTTGTTAAAATAGTCGTAGTAAATTTCAATATCTTTACTGAAAGAAGGGAAAGCCCCTTCAGCGTGGCCAAGTAATTTACTCGAGGAACTCCTATTGGAAGCCGCTCCTCTAGCTCCTTGCTTCTTGAAAGATATTGCCTGTAGGTCTTGCCTGCGCAAGTAAACAATTACCACAATCTTATCGAAATACTTGCTACATACTCTCTGAATAAGCTCGATACTATCGCGCTGATACAGATAGGAAAGATGCTCAGCTGAAACTATCACTTGCTCATTGCGGCTCGCAGCAAGAAGCTCATCAAGTCGGGAATTTACCTGGAAATGGACGCGGCCTTTCTCTTTGCATACATCAATACACCCTGAAGAGTTCCCCTTTTTCCCAAGGGAAAGAAATTCAAAGCCTGCCTGGTCCAGAGCCTGTACTTGCTCCTTCATTGCCAATTGAAGGGAGCTGGAGCCGGTTTTATGGAAACCAATATGTAGATAAAGGATGCGCATCCGAATGTGAACTGTAATTTTTATTGAATGAAGGATGTCAATTTCAGGCCGCAAGTAGACTCCAGTATTACCGGTGTCATCTGAAGTTGCAGGGCCTTACTTCACGTAATAGGCCAAATTTGTTTAATCTTAGGACAGATTTGAAAGCTTGAATGAAATTAAAGCCTCTACTGGTACATTCGTCACAGTTTAAACCTTAACAAAGCAAAAGAGCGGTGAATAGCAGGAGGGGGAAAAAGCTTTCTCGAGCAGGTAGTAAGTGCTGTAAGGGCTAACCTCCTTACAGCACACAGGAGAATCAGTGCCGACGTGGACGACGATGACCACCAGAGCCACCGCGACGCCCATCGCGATCGCCGTGACTGCGCTGAACTTTCACCTTGGGCGGTTCAACCAAAAGCTCTTCTGGCGGCACTTCGCACTTGAGCTTGCCCCCGAGCAACTGCTCAATAGGTTCCAGGCGCATGGCATCATCTTCACAGGCGAAACTGATAGAGGTGCCCGTTTTACCCGCCCGACCAGTTCGGCCAATGCGGTGAACGTAATCCTCCGGCTCTTCAGGCAAGGTAAAATTCACCACATGGCTGATACCGTCGATATGAATACCACGCCCGGCGACATCAGTAGCTACCAGCACTTTAGTTTTGCCAGACTTAAAGTCATCAAGGGTGCGAACCCGCTTATTTTGTGCCACTTCACCGGACAGCAGGCCCGCAGAAATGCCGTGAGCAAGAAGCTGCTCGTGTAAGCGGCGGCATTGGTCGCGGCGGTTGGCAAATACAATCAGGCTATCCACCTCTTCCCGCTGCACAATGTTGTAAAGCAAGGTGTACTTTTCTTCGCTGGCGGACAGGTAGACATGCTGCTCTACGGTATCCGTGGCAACCCTCTCCGGCTCAATCTCCACAACTACCGGATCATCCGTCCACTGCTCCACCAGATCATCCACTTCGGGAGTAAATGTGGCGGAGAAGAACATAGTTTGGCGATGGGTTTTACGCGGCGTCTGACGAACAATACGGCGCACTTGGGGGATAAAGCCCATATCCAACATGCGATCCGCCTCATCGATCACCAGGACTTCCACCTGATCCAGGAAGCAATCCCGATTGCTGACAAAGTCCAGCAGGCGACCCGGCGTCGCCACCAGGATATCCACCAGCCGCTCATTCAGGTTTCTCTGCTGCTTGTCATAATCCATACCGCCCACCAGGGTATGAATTTCCAGCTCGGTGTGTTTACACAGTGCCTTGGCATCATCGGCAATCTGCATTACTAGCTCACGGGTCGGAGCGATAATCAGGGAGCGGGCTTCGCCGGCATAGCGCTCACCTTCAAACGGGTGCTTGAGCAGATCGTCAATCACTGTGATCAGGAAGGCCGCTGTCTTACCGGTACCGGTTTGTGCCTTACCCACCAGGTCGTGGCCATTGAGGGTGTGGGGAAGGGAACGACCCTGAATTGGCGAGCAATACTGGAAACCCAGGTCGTGGATAGCGCGCATCAGCTCATTGGGCAGTCCCAGGTCGTGGAAGCGGACCTTGCCCTCCTGTTCTGGAACTTGGAATTCATCCAGTGACCAAAGCGCAGCTGCCGGAGCTTTCGGTTTTCTGCTGCGCTGGCGCCCTTTCTGGGCGCCACGGCCGCCGCTCTTTCGCGACTTCCCCTCCGCCGGTGCGGACTTTGTGCGTCCCTTGGCAGCCTTACCAGAAGGTTCTTGCCCTTCTTTACGGCGCCCTGAGCTTTCTTCTCCCCGGCGGGAGCCCTTATCCTCTTTGGAGGAGGAACGGCGGAACAACTTTCCTATCAAGTGAAATACTCGCTCAAATGTTCAAATAATCGGCGAGTATACCATCTCTAGGTGGCACTCGGCCCGCTATAGTGACGGCACAGCCAGTAATCCACACTGAAAAACCGCCCTGCCCCACTACAAAATAGCGCTAGCAGCATAATGAAGTAGGTAGCAGCGAACTCAATACCATTTTTCAGGATGGTCACTCCTCCAGTTTCCACCAACCACTCATAGTTGCCGTGCAACTTGAGCAAGCCGACAATCTTCTCTTTACGCACCGAGGCTTCGTCAATAAGGTCCTTGCGCCATTCCCAGGGCACACTCAGTGTTTTATCCGGTAACGCTGACCAACCGTTCTCCCAGTGGGCCGTAAATGCTGCCACTGCCATCACAAACATCAGGGGAATCGCTACCAACCGAGTCGCTACGCCCAGCAAGATGGCGATACCACCAAAGAATTCCACCAAGGCAGCTATCCACGCCATCAACATCGGCGCTGGAAGCCCCAAGCCCCAATCGGGATTGCCAAACCAGGCAGCGACATCTTCGATGTTATTCATCTTATTCATACCGGCCAGGATAAAAATTGGCGCCAAATAAATCCGTAGTAATAATGGCCCCAGCCAGTCTATTTTGCGTACATAATGTACAAAGCAGTTGTACCAACCGCTCAGGCTATTCATAGCTCCACTCATTTAGCTCACTCTCTTATCAGTGTCTTTGTTCACTTTAGTCGAGTGATATCGCCAACTCTTACACAGCCCTATCTCAGCGCCCCAGAAAGCACATCTATGCTTGCAGAACCCAAGTAACTTGAGAGCAACCTGGTGGGGAAAACTTACGTACTGGTCCACGGGCTATTTCATGGAGGCTGGTGCTGGAGCAGGGTCGCCAACCTCCTGCAGCGTAATGGGCATCGAGTATTCACCCCCACCCACAGTGGTCTGGGGGAGCGTAAACACCTACTCTCACCCTCCGTTGGCCTGGATACTTTTATCCAAGACCTGATCAATACAATCCTTTGGGAGGAGTTGCAGCAAGTCACCCTTGTGGGCCACAGCTTTGGGGGAATGGCCGCAACCGGTGCCGCCGACGCTCTACCCGAGCGGGTACACCGATTAATCTACCTGGATGGCGCTGTTCCTGAGCCGGGGCGTCCATTTAGTAGACAGCTCCCCAGCGGTATAGAGGAGCAGCGACTAAAACAAGCGCAGAATATTGACGGCACTCTGTGCATTATGCCGCCGCCACCAGAAGACCTGGGGATAACCCACCCCGATGATATTCGCTGGCTAAACCGCCGTATGACCCCACATCCCATCAAAACACTACTGGACCCGATTCATTTGCAACGCCCCCCAGAACAGGGCCCTCCATGCACTTTTATTCACTGTACCCAACCCGAGTACCCGCCAGCCATCTACAGTAGCCGCAAAGCAAAGCGGATAAGCGGGTGGGTTTATCGGGAGGCAGCAATAAACCACGACTGCATCATTAATAAGGCAGAAATTGTGGCCAAACTACTTGAGGAAAGTCCGTAATCAGCACTGGGCGCAGGCGCCGTTTGTACCGTAGAATGTCGGACCTTTTTGCAGTACCGCCCCGCCTTCCCCCGGCAGACTGAAAGCCTCTACGAATTTTGGCCCACCGCCCGTTTTCAGCTGTATTTGCGAAGGCCAGGGCCTGTTAACAATCCCCCGCAGGATTAATTTTTTGTCAAAATTAGCCCAGACCCCAGAACCCTCTATCGAGACCAGTAACAAGAGCTCAGGTTTTTCTTTGTTCAAGCTTTACCGAAATGCCACTAAAACCGAACTGTCGCACCTAACCACCTTGGGAGGCCCCCTGGTGGTCAGTAACCTGGCTGTGGTGAGCATGGGAGTTGTCGATACTCTGGTAGCAGGACGCGCTGGAGAAGTAAGTCTCGCCGGGCTCGCCTTGGGAGCCAGTATTTGGGCTGTTTGCGCAGTGACACTAATCGGCCTGCTCGCTGCTATCTCCCCGGTTGTTGCACACTTGCGCGGTGGTCGCGATGAAGCCGGCTGCGCCAGGCAATTACACCAGGCGCTGTGGATCGCACTGATCGGTGGCATTCTGGTGTTTTCCGCCCTGCTTGCGGTTCCTATCTGGAGTCACTGGATAGACACGGAAGAGCCGGTTCGCAAAGTGATGGAGGGCTATGTACTGGCCCTGACTGTCGGCACCCTGCCTTTTGCACTCGGCACGGCGTTGCGCGGTTACTGTGAGGGTATGGGACAAGTGCGCCCGGTAATGCGTATCTATATCACTGCCGCTATTTTAAATATTCCCCTGGATATTCTTTTGGTATTTGGTGCCGGCCCCATACCGGCAATGGGAGGAGCGGGATGTGGGTGGGCTACCGCAGCGGTCAGCTGCCTGATCGCACTGGCACTCTTCTGGCACGCGAACACTGATCCGGTCTACCACAAGCTAAAACTTAGGATGTTACCGCCTCGCCCCCACTGGCCAACCCTGCGCCACTTACTCGCAGTTGGCCTGCCAATTTGTGTGGGTGCGGCCAGTGAAGTTACTTTTTTTGCCAGTCTTACCATTTTGCTTGCCCCCTATGGCGCAGCCATTGTCGCCGCCCATCAGATCGGCATGAATGTGGGCTCAATTTTTTACTTGGTCGCACTCGCACTGGCCCAGGCCCTGAGTATCCGCACCGCCCAACTACTCGGTCAGGGACGGCCAAAGCGCGCGCGCTTCTGTGGCAAAGTGGGCATCAGTAGCGGGCTAATCTACGCACTGGGCACCGGTGTACTTTTGATTACCCTGCGCACCCTGTTTGTTCAGGCCTACACCAGCAATGAAGAAATTATCGCGGTGGCCACCAACCTGCTATTGCTGTGTGCCGCATTCCAGCTGGTGGATGTCACCCAGGCAATGACCTGGGGCGCACTGCGCGGATATAAGGACACCAGTGCGCCCATGTTTATACAGCTATTTTCCTACTGGCTGGTGGGGCTTTCTACCGCCTACTGGCTGGGAGAGAGCTTCTGGGGGGTATACGGTTATTGGACCGGTGTCTGTATCGGCTTGGGAACGGCTTCAATCCTGCTGGGAATTCGCTTTTGGCGAACCAGCCGCAAAGCCATCGAGCGAACCTACGGATACGCGTAATTCGGCGCGTATCACATTCTTCGGGAACGTATTGACTATACTGGCGCTCCAAAGTCCCAATCTGTGCCGGACACAAGGCTCTCCGGCACACCCAGATATATGAAGTTGACCGGAGTGCCGAATGATCCCGCGCCAATCCTCCCGAAGGACCCGACACCTGCTAAGCCTGGCTTTACTGCTTTCATCCACCCAGGCCCTGAGCGCCGATGACAGCACTGGCGAAGAGACAGAAGCGGTCCCCCAGGCTGCCAATATGCAGCTGGACCAACCGGTGATCACAGAGCTGGGGCCACCCACCAACGCTGCCCCTACTGAAGAGCAATCCCAGTCGACAGATGCTGGTTCTGAAGAAATTTCCCTGCCCCAAGCGGAAAATCTGGAGCTGGACCAACCTATTCAGGAACTGGATAAACCGGCAGCTCCCACCGAGACTGCTCCCACTGCCGATAAAGAAACTGAAACAGTTAAACCTCAACCCGAATTACCGGAGCCCGGCACCATTTCCCTGGTTCCGGGCGAGACGGCCAAGCCTCTGCGATTATTAGGCTCAGAGGTTCCCCCTGCGACCTCTACACGCCTGGCCTGGTCTCCCAGCCAACACTTTGAAGGGGTCTATAGCCCCACCGCTGTATTGGTGGTTAACGGCGCCAAGCCAGGGCCGGTTCTCTGCCTTACTGCGGCGGTGCACGGTGATGAGTTGAACGGTGTGGAAACTGTGCGGCGGGTTATGTACGACCTGGATGCAGACCATTTGAGCGGTGCGGTAATTGGCGTACCCATCGTCAATCTGCAAGGCTTCCATCGAGGCTCCCGCTACCTGACTGATCGACGCGACCTGAACCGGCACTTCCCCGGCGATCCCAATGGCTCTTCGGCTTCGCGAATTGCCAATTCATTTTTCCACGAAGTGATCAGCCACTGTAACGCCGTGGTGGACTTACATACGGGTTCTTTTTATCGCACCAACTTGCCACAGTTGCGCGGCGACTTAACCAATCCCAAGGTAGTGAAAATGACCCAGGGTTTTGGCTCCACTGTGGTGCTGCACAGCGCCGGAGCCAAGGGTACCCTGCGCCGCGCCGCTGTGGAGGCAGGTATCCCCACCGTCACTCTGGAAGCCGGAGCACCCATGGTGCTGGATGAGCTATCGGTAAGTCACAGTGTGAAAGGTATACGCACTCTGCTCAACCAGCTGGGTATGGTGAGTAAATTCCGCCTCTGGGGCGATCCCGAACCGGTTTACTACACCTCCACCTGGCAGCGGACATCGACTGGCGGGGTTATCTTTAGTGAAGTCCAGCTCGGCGAGTTTGTGCGTAAAGGCGACTTACTGGGAACAGTAACCAACCCTATTACCAATGTACGCACAGAAATTCGCTCCGAGCACAACGGCCGCATTCTCGGCATGGCATTAAACCAGGTCGTGCAACCGGGGTTTGCCGCCTACCATATCGGTATCCAGGCTCCCCAGGAACAAATCAGCCAGCCCCAGGAAGTAGTAGCGGAAGAATCGGTCGCTGACAAATCAGAGAGTAAAGTACCAGCCACCCCAGAAAACCGCCAGCCGCCGACAGAAGGTGAGGAGTAAATCCCCACCTATTAATCACTGACTTTATCGATCACCGTCACTTCGGGCATTGCCAAAGGTTCCGGTTGAAGGGTGATATGATCGATATCGAAGCGCTTGACCAGGGTTTCCCGCAAGCGCTCCAGTACGCTGGGCCAAGCCTGTAAGTCATCCACCACAATATGGGCCGACAGTGAAATAGTGCTGGAATCCAAGCGCCAAATATGGAGATCGTGCACAGAGCGCACCCCGGTTACCGCCGCCAGTGTCTCGCCCACAACCGGAAGGCTCAATTCCCTGGGTACCCGCTCCATCAATACATCGATCGCATCCCTGAGCAGTCGCACGCAGGAAACCAGGATTAACAGGCAAATAAGCAGTGAAAGCAGGGGGTCGATGGGTACCCAACCGGTAAAATAAATCACAGCTCCGGAAGCCAGTGCCGCGACAGAGCCCAGCATATCGCCCATCACATGCAAAAGCGCACCGCGAATATTGAGCGTGCGCTCGCCTTTTAATAAAACCCAGGCCGCCAGAATATTAATCAGCAACCCCATGGCTGCAATCAACATCACCGTACTGCCATGCACCGGCTGGGGATTGCGCAACCTATCAATGGCCATAAAAGAAATACCGACCACGATCAGAAGCATAATCAGGCCGTTGGTTACCGCAGCTAAGACCTCCGCTCGCCCCCAGCCAAACGACAATTCCCGATCAGCGGGTTTTTTCGCCAGTACTGCGGCAATAGCCCCCAGTGCCAAGGCAAAAGTATCGGTAAGCATATGGGCAGCATCGCCGAGCAATGCCAGGGAGCCAGATAGCCAACCACCTATGGCTTCAACTATGGAAAAACTGAGAGTGAGAACCAGTGCAATAATTAATGGGCGCAAAGCCCCATTGCCGGTTCGGTGGTGGACATGATCATGCATAGGCTCCCTCCTCAAATCCCTGTGGCAGCTCCGCAGGTATCACTATTTTTGCCCTAAGGTAATTCGCTCCCAACCGGAATAATCCCTGCGACTTGAAACTATATTCAATCCCGCCGCAGAAAAAATATCCCGCACGCTCTCGGCTTGCTGCCAACCGTGCTCCACCATTAGCCAGCCATCGTTTTCCAGGTAATCACTAGCGGTTGTGGCGATATGCTCAATATCTGCCAAACCCTGTCGCTCTGCCACCAACGCAGTGCGGGGCTCAAAGCGCACATCGCCCTGCACCAAGTGCGGGTCAGATGCATCGATATAGGGAGGGTTGCTGACGATCAGGGAAAACGGCTGTGGCTCCAAACTAGAAAACCAATCGCTCTGGATAACTTGCACATTTTGCAACTTGAGGGAGCGCCGGTTTTCCTCTGCCAGTGCTACCGCAGCGGGTGATTTCTCCGCTGCAATAATTTCCCATCCCGGTCGCTCCGACGCCAGAGCCAGTGCAATAGCACCAGTGCCAGTGCCCAGGTCCAGTGCTCGCAACCTGCCCTGGGGGAAAAACTCCAGCGCGGTCTCCACCAACAATTCAGTGTCCGGGCGGGGGATCAGAGTGGAGGAATCCACCTTTAGCGATAGGGACCAAAATTCGCGCTCACCGATAAGGTGTGCCACCGGCTCTCCCGCTTGCCGGCGCTGGAGCAACTGCTCATAGCGCACTTGCTCAGCTTCACTCAATTCGTATTCCGGCCAGGTATAGAGCCAGGTGCGCTCGCGCCCCAACACACTGCCGAGCAGAAGCTCTGCATCCAGGCGCGCGCTGTCGCTATCGGTTAATTGGGCGCAGCGTGCGATATTTTCCTTGACGCTGGTCATGGAGAAAAACCTATAAAAACGCCGCTCGAGGCGGCGTAAAAAATCTGGATTTATTGGGCCAGGGCTGCCAACTGATCGGCCTGGTATTCCGTGCGCAATGGCCCGATCACCTCCCCCAGAGACCCCTGCATAATCTCATCGAGTTTATAGAGAGTGAGGCCGATACGGTGATCGGTAACCCGGCCCTGGGGATAGTTGTAGGTACGGATTCGCTCAGAGCGATCACCGCTGCCCACCAGGCTGCGGCGGGCATCGGAAATTTCCTGGGCCGCCGCCGTTTCCTGCGCAGTATTGAGCTTCGCTTGCAACAGTGCCATCGCCTTGGCTTTGTTTTTGTGCTGGGAGCGCTCGTCCTGACACTCCACCACAATCCCCGTGGGAATATGGGTTAAGCGCACAGCGGAATCGGTTTTGTTAACGTGCTGACCACCGGCACCGGATGCACGGTAGGTATCCACACGCAAATCCGCTTTATTAATTTCAATCGCATCGCGCTCATCCGGCTCCGGCATCACCGCGACCGTACAAGCCGAAGTGTGAATACGACCCTGGGATTCTGTTTCAGGAACCCTTTGTACCCGGTGCGCACCGGACTCAAATTTTAATTTTGCGTAGACATCTTCACCGGCGACGCGAGTGATAATTTCCTTGTAACCGCCGTGCTCACCGAGATTTTCGCTGACAATTTCTATTCGCCATCCCTGCTTCTCCGCATAGCGAGAGTACATGCGGAACAGATCACCGGAGAAAATAGCTGCTTCATCACCACCGGTTCCTGCGCGAATTTCCAGAAAGACATTTTTTCTGTCGTTAGGATCGCGCGGCAACAGCAAAGTCTGTAGCTCTCGCTCCAGCGGCTCCACTTGACCTTCAGCCTCGCGCAGCTCTTCCTGAGCCATTTCGCGCATTTCCGGGTCATCTTCCCCCAGCATCTCCCGAGCCGCGACCATATCTTCCTGCAACTGTTTGTAAGCGCCGTAGCATTTAACCACTTCTTCCAGCTCAGAATACTCGCGGGAAAGATCGCGGAATTGATCCTGATCAGCAATTACGTCGGCGTCGCCCAACAGCGCAGATACTTCCTCATGGCGCTCAAGCAGGGTTTCCAGTTTATTCAGTAACGATTCTTTCATTGATGCTTTTTCTCTAAATCGATATCGGTGAGATCATCCAACCCAACGACCTCGCGAGCGATACGCAAACGCTCAATATCACCCTCCGCCGTAGCTTTTTTCAGACTGACGGTGGGTGCATGAATTAATTTATTGGTGAGAGAGCGAGCGAGCTGCTCCATCAGTCGACGAGGGTCCTCGCCTTTTTCCAGCTGCAAAAGTACCCGTTCAAGTTCGGAAGTGCTCACTTCCTGGGCTCGCTGCCGGTAGCTGCGAATACTATCCACAGCCTCCAAAGAGCGGCTCTCTTTGGTAAATTCAGCCGCTGCAGCATTTACGATTTCTTGAGCGGCCTCCGCCGCTTTCTCACGGGAGCGCTTGCCCTCATCGATAACCCCACGCAGATCGTCCACCGTATACAGATAAACATCATCCAGCTCGCCAACTTCCGATTCGATATCGCGGGGTACCGCAATATCCACCATAAACATGGGGCTGTGCCGACGCTTGCGCAGCGCCGATTCGACCGCTCCCTTACCCAGAATCGGCAGCTGGCTCGCGGTGGAACTGATAACGATATCCGCGCGTGCCAGATGCTCGGGGATATCCGCAAGCAGGATTGCCTCGGCACCAAAGCTCTCTGCGAGCAACTGGGCCCGGCTCAATGTGCGATTGGCAACAATGACCTGCTTGATTCCCTGATCGAGCAAATGGCGGGCAACCAGCTCCACGGTCTCTCCCGCACCGATCAACAGGGCAGTCTGCTTTTTCAGGTCGGTGAAGATACGCGAAGCCAGAGAAACAGCAGCGTAGGCAACAGAAACCGGGTTTTCACCGATTGCAGTTTCGGTGCGAACCTTCTTGGCGACGGTAAACACCCGCTGGAAAACCCGGTGCAGTTCACTGCCAACACTGCCGGATTCCCGCGCCACCGCATAGGCGGACTTGATCTGGCCGAGGATCTGCGGCTCACCCAACACCAGGGAATCGAGACCACAGGCAACGCGCATCATATGGCGTACCGCTTCTTCATCGCTGTACACATAGGCACAGCCCTTGAGCTGCTCCAGGGGCACTTGGTGGTATTCAGATAGCCATTGCAACAGGGCTTCTGACTCCACATTTCCGTATATTTCGGTGCGATTGCAGGTAGACAGGATGGCCAGCTCGCGGCACCCCAGTGCTTTTCGCGCATCTCCCAGTGCGCCGGGCATCACCTCGGGGGCAAAGGCCACCCGCTCGCGCACTTCGACCGACGCGCTATCGTGGTTGATACCCAGGGTAAGAATTGGCATAGACTTCCGTTAGCATTAAATCTTAAAAGGCGGAAACCGCACTGGGAGCGCATTTTCATAGGCAGCCGTCTCCCTTGCAAGCGCAAGAGGCAGTAAAATTGCCCGCCGATTTGGCAAGAGCCACTGCCCACCACCGTTCCAAACCCGATTCACGACTAGAATTATATGGCGATAATCGTTTAAAACACGCCAGTAATACCCCGCTTTCAGCGACAACGTAACGTA
Organism: Microbulbifer maximicatervae (SeqCode); assembly: GCF_056231245.1. Taxonomy (NCBI): domain Bacteria; kingdom Pseudomonadati; phylum Pseudomonadota; class Gammaproteobacteria; order Cellvibrionales; family Microbulbiferaceae; genus Microbulbifer; species Microbulbifer maximicatervae (SeqCode). The sequence goes on along the minus strand of NZ_CP174334.1, from coordinate 942,887 downwards.
TGGACACGATCTATGCTCCCACCTCGCGCACATCAGCTTCCAACCCGAATTTCCAGCCACCAGCTCAAGCTTGCCGCATTCCTTGCCGTATCCGTAATACTTGCTTCTTGTACCCAGCACCAGACGCCGGCAGCCCCCTCTACAGAAATCGCGAGCACAGCACTGGAGCCGAGCAACCTTAAGGGGAAGGAAACCACTGAGTCAGAAGGGCCGGAAGCTAAAACTTTCCCTATTGATACCTTTTACACCCTTCTGGTGGCCGAAGTCGCCGGTATCCGCGAACAGTACGATGTCGCACTGGCCAATTACTACCACCAGGCGGAGGTCACCAAAGATCCCGGGGTTGCCGCCCGCGCTACACGCATTGCCCGCTTTTTAAATGCCCGCCAGGCCGCCTTGGATTCAGCCAGGCTATGGGTAGAGCTTGAGCCACAAAACGCCGATGCACAGCTGGCCCTCACAGCCGAGCTGACTTTGTCCGGCGACTTACACACAGCCCTGATTCACGCCAGTAAAACCCTGGAACTCGGCGGCAACCCACCCATGCAATCTCTCGCAGCAACCGCTATTGGGCACGAGCAACTCACGGAACAAGCCAAGCGGGAGTTTGCCCGACTGGCAAAAGTCTATCCCCTCGATGACGAGGTCGTGCTCGCCTATGCCATGGTACTGCGCACCGAAAGGGAATTTGCCCGCGCCCTGTCCCTGGTGCGCCGCGTCCAAGAGCACCATCCAGACCAACTGGATGCACCACTGCTGGAAAGTCATCTATTGGTTGATCAGGGCAAGCGCAAGGAAGCCATTTCCCTTCTCGAACGACTCGTCGGCATCCATCCCTCCGAGAGCCGCCTGCGCCTTCAGTACGCCCGCCTGTTGATTCGGGAGGACCTGGCCCTGGCTCGCAAGCAGTTTGCCGAACTGGTTAAGCAGCGCCCTGAAGACGGCAACCTGATTTTGTCGTTGGCCCTAATTCAGTACGAGACCGAGCAAACTGACGAGGCCAAAGTCCTCTTTACCCAACTACTTGAATTACAGCAGCACGAATCCGCTGCTTATTTTTACCTGGGCAGCATTGCAGAAAAATCTGGAGATTTTTCCCATGCAATTAAATATTTCCGCGAAGTGGGGCCCGGTAGTGATTACGTAGAAGCCATTACTCGCGGTACGGAATTACTGGCGAGCCTCGGACAGTACAGCATTAACCGGGAGTGGTTTGCTGAACTGAGAAAAAAACACCCCACTCAGGAAGAACATTTTTATCTGATGGAGGTCGAATTACTTCGCAAAAGTGGTGAAGCCAGTATGGCTTTGCAGCGAATAGACGAGGCACTACAAACCAACAGCACCAGCGGTCGCTTGATGTACACCCGCGCGCTGCTGCATGACCAACTCGGCAACGCACAACAATTCGAAAAGGACTTGAGAAACCTGCTGGAAAGAAATCCCGATAACGCCACAGTTCTCAACGCGCTCGGCTATAAACTGATTGAAGATAAATCCCGGCACACAGAAGCCTACCAATTGATTAGCCGCGCTTTGGAACTCGAGCCTGAGGACCCGGCAATAATCGACAGCATGGGGTGGATAGAGTACCGTCTCGGCAATCACGAAGCTGCGGAAAAGTATCTGCGGCAGGCGATGGAAAAGTTGCCCGACCACGAAATTGCCGCACACCTCGGTGAAGTACTCTGGGTTCAGGGAAACAGAGAAGCCGCCATGAAAATGTGGAGAAAAGGTCTTCTGCTGAATCCCCACAGCAAAATTATTCCGGCTGCCATGAAGCGCCTACAAATCAAAGAGTCACTGGAACAACATGCATCAGATAGCTGACAAGACAACCGCGCGAAGATTCTATCTGTTATTGCTGGCATGTCTGGCAATAATGATTTCCGCCTGTGCCGGACAAAAAACCAAACAGGAACCGGAGCCAGGGTCCCCAACTGAAAATCAAAATCCAGCACCGCAAACAGTCGCTGAATTTACCCAGTGGAATCTCAAGGGCAAACTGGGTGTTCGCTCCCCCAAAGAAAACGGCAGCGCTAACCTGGCTTGGCTTCAGGGCGGCGCGGAGAATTTTCGCCTGCATCTCAGCGGTCCGCTCGGAGCAGGTACCACCGTCATCACCGGCTCAGCCGGTGGCGTCAGTTTGGTGCGCGGTAGCGAGCCCCCAGTTTATGCGCGCAACCCGGCACAGCTAACCCAGGAAGCACTGGGCTGGCCCCTGCCCGCCCGGGAGATGTTCTACTGGGTACGCGGTCTTCCCGCGCCCGGCGCCAAAAGTGGCGAGCAGCGCAACGCCCAGGGCCAGCTGCAAAGCCTGCAACAATCCGGCTGGGCCTTGAGTTTTAGTGAATATCGCAGCGAAGGCCCCTTTATGCTGCCAACCCGGATCAAAGCACAAACCAACAGTCCTACTGGCCCGGTATCCGTCACCCTGGTGATTAAAGACTGGGGTTTGTAGAGAGTTTCACATAACTCTGCCAATGCCCAAATCGCAGCATGCAGGTATTATGGTGACCCTGTAATTGATTGACGTCTTTTTGCCTCATGCTGCTAACCCTGCCCGCCCCAGCAAAACTCAACCTGATTCTGCGCATTCTCGGCCGTCGCCCGGATGGCTATCACGAGTTACAAACCCTGTTCCAACTTCTCGATTTCGGCGACTTATTGGAATTCAGTGAGCGCAGCGATGGCATTGTCAGTGTCGATGCAGGCCAGCTGGATGTGGCTGAAGAGGACAACCTGGTTTATCGCGCAGCTCAATTACTGCGCAAACAAGCTGAGCCGGACCGACAAAATTCTCTCGGCGCCTCTATTCGGTTGATAAAGAAGTTGCCTCACGGCGGCGGCATCGGTGGAGGCAGTAGCGATGCCGCCACCACTTTGCTCGGGCTCAACCACTTATGGCAGTGCAATTTATCGATCGATAAACTGGCGGAGCTGGGGCGGCAATTGGGCGCGGATGTTCCAGTTTTTGTGCGGGGGCGCACCGCTTGGGCGGAAGGGGTTGGTGAAAAATTAACCCCAATAACCACCGAGCAACGCCACTACCTGGTTGTCTCAACTGGTTGCGAAGTGAGCACTGCAAAAATTTTTCGCGATTCACGTTTGACAAGAGATTCAGTCGCAATTACATTAGCGGCCCTTCGCGAGGAGCAGGCCAACGAGATGCGACTCGGCAGCGAAAAACTGGAAACATTTTCCGGCAATGACTGCCAGCCATTAGTTGAGAGGCTCTACCCTGAAATACGCGATGCCAGAGAATGGCTCGAGCAATTTGCTCCAGCACAACTCACCGGCACCGGGGGCTGCGTTTTTGCAGCATTCCCTACGGCAGAGGCGGCCACTGAGGCACACGCCAAACTGCCTGAAGCGTGGCAGGGTTTTACAGCCGCGGGTGTATTGGTTTCACCGACACATCAAGCGCTAGCGAAAATCTCCTCAGATTTTTGAGGAAACATTACTGGGGCGTAGCCAAGCGGTAAGGCAGCGGGTTTTGATCCCGTCATGCGAAGGTTCGAATCCTTCCGCCCCAGCCACTTTCTTTATATGCAATGGCACAGTCAAAAACCGGTTCCGACATGATTCAGTCTACGCTGATCCAGCCGGCCCAGGCCATTCGCACAGGGCTTTACAGAGCCACCCCCCAATTTTTAAAGAATCCTGAAGGCAGGCTTGAGTGCAAGCGCCCGATGGTTGTGCGAGCACGCACCCAGAGCAACCCGTTGAGCAAGGAAAAAAACTGTGGCCAAACCCCTGTTTTTATCCGCGCAACAGTGCGCCGCTCAACGCAAAAGTGTTGCAGCAAAAACCCTGACTGCTAGCAAATATGCAGGCATCTACACTTCAATTCACTTCAAGACAGAATTAAAGGAACTCGCAGTGGCTGACTTAATGGTCTTTACCGGCAACGCAAACCCGGAACTGGCACAGAAGGTTGTCGACCATATGGCGATCCCCCTGGGTGAAGCCACGGTCAAGCGCTTCTCCGACGGCGAGATTGCAGTAGAAATTACCGATAACGTGCGCGGCCGCGACGTTTTCGTGGTGCAATCCACCTGCCAACCCACCAACCGCAACCTGATGGAACTGATCCTGCTGGTAGACGCCCTGCGCCGTGCCTCCGCCGGCCGCGTTACCGCTGTAGTCCCCTACTTTGGCTACGCCCGCCAGGATCGCCGCGTAAGATCCCAACGCGTGCCGATTTCCGCAAAAGTGGTTGCCGATATGATGGTGAGCGTAGGTATCGACCGCGTATTAACCGTCGACCTGCACGCGGAACAGATCCAGGGCTTCTTCGACGTTCCTGTGGATAACGTTTACGGCTCCTCTGTCCTGCTCGACGATATCGAGCGCCAGAAGTACCAGAACCTGGTGGTGGTATCCCCGGATATCGGCGGTGTTGTGCGCGCCCGCGCCGTGGCCAAGAGCCTCGACTGCGACCTGGCCATTATCGATAAGCGCCGTCCAGCCGCCAATGTTGCCGAAGTCATGAATATTATCGGTGAAGTCAACGGCCGCACCTGCCTGCTGGTAGACGACATGGTCGACACCGCCGGCACCCTGTGTAACGCCGCCAACGCCCTGAAAGAGCACGGCGCCGAGAAAGTTGTCGCCTACTGTACCCACCCGGTACTGTCCGGCAACGCCATCACCAACCTGAACAACTCCGTTCTGGATGAGCTGGTGGTTACCGACTCCATCCCCCTGGGTGACAAAATGGAGAAGGCACCAAAAATTCGCCAGCTGACCCTGTCTGCAATGCTGGCCGAGTCCATGCGCCGTATCAGCAATGAGGAATCCCTGTCCGCAATGTTCCGCTAGGAGCTTGCCGGTCAAGGTATCCCTGCGCCCCGTATACCGGGGCACTTTGCCTTTAGCGCTGATTCCCGTAGAATACGCGCCCGCCCGGCACTGCCGGGCAATTACTTTTGGGCCCAGTGCCCATTTAACATCCATGCCAGAGCGGTCCGGTCGCAGGTCACTCTGGACAGACAACCCGAGGTTTATCCCATGTCTGATATTAAATTGAACGCCATTGCCCGCAGCGATGAAGGGAAAGGTGCGAGCCGCCGCCTGCGTCGCCTGGAAGGCCGTGTACCCGGTATCATCTACGGCGGTGAAGCAGAGCCTGCTTCTATCTCCGTGCTGCACAAAGACCTGACCAAAGCTCTGGAAAACGAAGCTTTCTTCTCCTCCATGCTGACTGTTGACGTAGACGGCAAAGAAGAGAAAGTTATCCTGCGCGACCTGCAGCGTCACCCGGCTAAAGCCCTGCTGCTGCACATCGACTTCCAGCGCGTATCTGCCAACACCAAAGTACACGTTAAAGTACCTCTGCACTTCCTGAACGAAGAGAGCAGCAAAGGTGTTAAGGCTGGCGGTATCGTTTCCCACACCCTGACCGAGCTGGAAGTTAACGCTCCTGCCGGCAAGCTGCCTGAGTTCATCGAAGTGGACCTGGCCGACCTGGAAATGGACGGCGTACTGCACATCTCCGACCTGAAACTGCCGGAAGGTGTTGAGTCTGTGGCACTGAGCCACGGTGCAGACCACGACCTGGTTGTAGCTTCTATCCACAAGCCTCGCGGCGCTGTAGAAGCTGAAGCCGAAGCTGGCGAAGGCGAAGAGTAATCGCCTTGGCTGCGGCACCGGATACTCCGATCCAGTTGATTGTCGGCCTGGGAAACCCCGGACCGGAATACGATCGGACGCGACACAACGCCGGTGCCGACTTTGTTGTCGAGCTGGCCCGCCAACAAGGCACCCAGCTCAGCCTCGACAGCAAATATCACGGCCTCACTGGCCGTGTGCGGGTCGGCAGCCAGGATATCCGGCTGCTGATTCCCACCACCTACATGAATCGCAGTGGCCAATCTGTCGGCCCACTGGCGAACTTCTTCAAGATTCCCCCGGAAGCCATTCTGGTCGCTCACGATGAGCTGGACCTGGCCCCCGGTATCGCGCGCCTGAAAGCCGGCGGCGGTCACGGCGGACACAACGGCCTGCGGGATATCATTGCCGCACTGGGCAACAACCGAAACTTTATGCGCCTGCGACTCGGCATTGGCCACCCCGGCAGCTCGAGCGAAGTGGCCCGGTTTGTACTCCAGCGAGCCCCCAGGGCGGAACAGGAAACACTGGCTGATGCGATCGATCGCTCGATCGACGTTCTGCCCACCGCCGCTTCCGGCGACTGGGGCGCAGCCATGAAAACGCTGCACACCAACAAATAGATCCCACCCGCCGGCTTGCCTTTTGCCGCGGAAATCTCGATAGTGTGCTGCGCTAAATTGCCGGTATTTTCCCGGCTGGCCCGGACCCTGTGGTGGCCGAGACACCCCGCCCATCCAAAATCCCGCCAGCGCAATCACTACCGGACCTCAAACGCAATTAGCAGAGCGCGCTGTATGCGCCTCGGGCAAACGGAAAAATATCACCATGGGTTTTACTTGCGGTATTGTCGGCCTACCTAATGTGGGCAAATCCACCCTATTCAACGCATTAACCAAAGCGGGTATCGATGCGGAAAACTTCCCCTTCTGTACCATCGAGCCCAATGCCGGTGTCGTGCCGGTACCAGATCCCCGCATCGACAAGCTGGCTGAGATCGTCAAACCGGAAAAGGTAATTCCCACCACCATGGAATTTACCGATATCGCCGGCCTGGTTGCAGGCGCCTCCAAGGGGGAAGGGCTGGGTAACAAGTTCCTCGCCAATATCCGCGAGACCGACGCTATCGCCCACGTTGTTCGCTGCTTCGAAGACGATAACGTTATCCACGTCGCCAACCAGGTACACCCGGTAGCGGATATCGAGGTGATCAACACCGAGTTAGCCCTGGCCGACCTGGACACTGTGGAAAAGGCCCTACAGCGCTTTACCCGTGCCGCCAAGGGGCAGGACAAGCACGCGATCAAGATGAAAGCGTTGCTGGAAAAAATCCAGCCACACCTGGATGAAGCCAAGCCGCTGCGCTCTTTCGAGCTTTCAGAAGACGAACTGGCAGACCTGCGCGAACTGAGCCTGCTCACTATCAAGCCCACCATGTATATCGCCAACGTGGACGAAGATGGCTTCGAGAACAATCCGCATCTGGATGCTGTAGCCGCCATCGCCGCTGAAGAAAACGCGGTACTGGTACCTATCTGCAACAAGCTCGAAGCGGAAATTGCCGAGCTGGACGACGAAGAAAAGCAGGAGTTCCTGGAAGAACTGGGTATGGAAGAGCCCGGGCTGAACCGCGTGATTCGCGCCGGCTACCAACTGCTGGGCCTGCACACCTACTTCACCGCTGGCGTGAAGGAAGTTCGTGCCTGGACCATCCCACTGGGCGCCACCGCTCCCAACGCCGCCGGTAAAATCCACACCGATTTTGAAAAGGGTTTTATTCGCGCAGAAGTGATCAGCTACAGCGATTACATTGACAACAATGGTGAAGCCGGCGCTAAAGACGCTGGTAAATGGCGCCTGGAAGGCAAGGACTACATTGTCGCCGACGGCGACGTAATCCACTTCCGTTTTAACGTCTAACCGCCTCTCCTTTTTTGCCTCCCCACCCCGGGGAGGCGCGCCACCCGTGTAAATTCCATGGCTCAATCAAACTGGAAAGTCGGCCTGCCCCTGTCGCTGATCACCGTATTTATGTGGGCAACCCTGCCCATCGCTCTCAAAGGGCTTCTCGAATACATCAGTCCCGGTACCGCCACCTGGTATCGCTTTGCCGGTGCAGCACTGTTAGCGGGCGTCTACTACGGACAGGCGCGCAAATTACAGCTCAAGCCACTATTCAGTCGCGGCTTACTGCTTTTCACCTTCCTAGCCGTTGCCGGCCTCCTGGTGAACTACCTCGCCTACGCCAGTGGACTCAATTACATCACCCCTGGTGCCGCTCAGGTTGTAATCCAGCTGGCCCCCCTGCTTCTACTGATATCCAGCGTGCTTTGGCTGGGAGAGCGCTTCTCTCTGCGTCAGTGGAGCGGCGTGGTACTGGTGGTAATCGGGCTACTGCTATTTTTTAACCAGCGCCTGGGAGAGCTGACCAGTGGCGCCGGCGGCGAATACCTGCTGGGGCTCGGCTATATCCTGATCGCCGCTGTCACCTGGGCGATTTACGGCTTTTTTCAGAAAAAAATATTGAGCCGCGCAACGCCCCAGGATCTACTGGTAGTAATTTATATCGCAGGGACCCTGCTCTTCCTGCCCATGGCGGAGCCAATGAAGGTTTCTCACCTGGGCTGGCTCGAGTGGGTGCTATTGGCATTTCTCACCGCCAACACGCTGATCGCCTATGGGGCTTTTAGCAAGGCACTAGCGCACTGGGAGGCATCCAGTGTCAGCGCAACCCTGTCATTAGTGCCAGTCATCACCCTATTGTTCAGTACGCTGATCAGCTCTATCTGGCCCGACTATATTGCAGTTGAGCCGCTCAACTGGATCAGCTGGGCCGGCGCCGGCGCCGTGGTACTCGGTTCCGCCCTCGCCGCAATCAGTTCCAGGCGCGGTTCTGAGCAGTCCCGGGCATCAGATGAAAAAAATCGCTAACTATCTGAAAAGAATACAAAAAAAGTGTTGACACCCCCGGCCCATCGTTTAATAATGCGCGCCCTCGGGACAGCCGAGACAACAAAAGAAATGGCAAGGTAGCTCAGCCGGTTAGAGCGCAGCACTCATAATGCTGAGGTCGGGAGTTCGAGTCTCCCCCTTGCTACCATTTCAAATCACAGAGACTATTCTTTGTGAATCTTGAAACTGGGGCGTAGCCAAGCGGTAAGGCAGCGGGTTTTGATCCCGTCATGCGAAGGTTCGAATCCTTCCGCCCCAGCCATATTCCTAAATTATCTAGCAGGCCCAAATCTGGGCAGCAACCAAAAACGCAACCGTTTTTTTATCTGATTCTGCGAATAGCTCGCCAGAACTCGTCCTCGAACGCTATCCAAAAATCAACTACTCCGGCAGCACCACACCATTAGCTTCCATAACGGTCACTCCGGCGCTATCGGGCTCCAGGTCAGCAGTTCCTGAAGTTGCGGTAGGCGTTCGCACTTGTTCCCTGCGCAAACCCAGGGCTCGCAGCCACTCGAACCCCGCCAGGCAGCACAGCAATGCCAGCAGCACTAGCGGACCGCCATATCCCTTCATAGCCTCACTCTCGGACATACAAGTCCACACAAGCTGCACAACGCACAGGAAGGCCACAATCAACAGGGTCGGCTTGCGTCCCAGCAAGCTAACGACAAAAACGCCCAGAGGCGCCCCCAGGGCTACTACCGGTGCTGCCGCCAGCCAATTCCCAAACACCCCAGGCTGCCAATCTCCCGCCAGCGACTTCACTATTACTCCGAGTACCGAACAAAATGCCATGATCACCACTGATGTAGGGATCGCCACCTTGAGGTCCACCCTGCTCAATAGCACAAGAGCCGCATACACCAGCATGTCCACACCCACACCGGTAACTGCCACCACGCAAAAGCCGGCAAAAGCGCCCAATAGCAAGCCGACACGAAAATCTGTTGGGCACTGAGGGTCCCCCGCGTGCTCACAATCAGTAATTTCGCTGAGGCGATACAAATGAAAAATGCCAAAACTGCCCCAGAGGACGGCAAAGGAAAGCTTCACCCAGAGTTCGGGTATCAGAGGGGCAAACAATAGGATACCGGCGGGAGTCGCCAGAAGAGAGCCCAGCAGCGCCCCCCGCAACATCGACCAGGCCAACTGCTGGCGCCGGCAGAGAATAAACAAGCTGGCACTGACCATACCTATCGACTGAACCGCAAAACTAAAGTCGCGACCCAGACTTGCCGGCATATCAAAAAACAGCACCAACACGGGAAACCCAACTGTCCCGCCGCCCATCGGCGTAGAACCTGCGGCATAGCTACCCAGCGCCATCGCCATCGCCATAGACCAATGCTCGAGCGCCAGGGCCAGGTTCTCGCCCTGTAAAATCAGGAATAACCAAACACCGTAAAACAGAACCAACCAAGCGAACCAATAGCGAAGAGAGAATCGCGCCACGTTTTTCATCTTATTATTTGTGAGCTAAAGCGTCAGAGGGAGACAATAGTGGTACGAGTGTGAGATGGGATCAAGACAAGATTTGGCGAGTTCGCCTATTCCGGTCAGGAGGGTCGCCCGACAGCCACAGCTGCCGGGCAAAGCGCGATTAGTTCAAGCGCTTCTTGCGAATCAGGTTTTGAACCTGCATAGAGGACATCATAGAGGCGTAGATTGCCGGCAGGGCGCCACGTTTACGCAGCTCCAGGAAGTCTTCATCAGACAGCTTGTTAAGCTTCTCTTCATCGATAACAAAGAAACCTGTCAGATCGTAAGGCTTGTCATCTTCGCTAACACGCAAAGTCAGCTTCTTCTGGGTCAGCAAGTCCTTGGAGACCAGGAACTCGATAAAAGACTCAGTCACTGCAACACGCTGTGCAGTTTCAACCACTGCCTGAGCACGATTCTTCAGGAAGTCAGTTTGCTCGCCTTCCCCATCGAACAGCGCTTCACCTTCAGAGTCGCTCAGCATCTTGGAGTCTTCGTCGATGCACAGAACAGCCTGATCAGCGTTGTCTGGATTCTTCACCAAAACAAACGGGTAAGTGCGCACTTGTACAGGAATGTAGCTGCCATTCCAGCCATCAGCGCCAGAGAACAGGTTTTCACCGGGGCGCAGACCGGTAAGCGCCACAACTTTAAACTGGTCAGTATTCTGGTCTTTAACGAACAGGATCGGGTAGCTCTGGGCTGCCTGTACGATTTCCTGAACCACCAGCGGCAGGACATGATTACTGCTTACATGGTCAAAAGTAATGTCTTGGGTGAGTTTCAGGTTGGCATGCGCCTTTTTGTCCAAAGCTTTGATCTGTGCCATAAGTACAACTCCTAGCTACTTTTATAGTTACTAAATTTTCAGAGATACCCTAACGTACCACTCTTCTACGCATCTACGATGACAAGTGCTTCCCGACAGTCGCCGGAAACCAAAGCCAGCATTAAACAGGGAAGAAGCCCAACTGGCAAACAAAGTCCGCCAACATTAACCTAAAGACAAATTTATTTGGTTAAGTTCACACTATTCAAGACTATCAAACCAATTAAATTCACTGCTCCCCCCTTCAAACGACTCGGCAACCTTCAAAATCAACGAATCGAGTATTAGTTAGCCAACCCTGACAGGTAGCGCATTACCTGTATCACCCCTCCCCCACCTCTACAGCTATCGTAACAAGTGGTGCTTTTTTATACGATTGAAGAAGTGGTTGGAGTGAGTTCGATGCAAAAACCGAGGGGCGCCTCATTATGATGAGCCTACTATTTCTCTTCTATCTCCTTGCAATGGCTCTAGCCGTGAAGAATTACCACACCCTAGCAACCGCAACATTCATTTTTGCCTTGATATCAAGCATCGCCTGGCTGGGCTATCACACCGGTGACAATCTCAACTTAGCCTTATAGAGGAGGGTGAATGGGGCAAACATTTCGCGAGCTTAATGCACTGGGCATACTCGCCGTATGTGCCGTACTCGTCGCCGCAGAGTACTTTCAATTAGTGAATGGAGAAATGCCCTGCCCTCTCTGTTTACTTCAACGAATTGGGCTCACAGGAGTCTTATTTGGCCTGATGCTAAATGTACTCTATGGCAACCGCCCTCTACACTACAGCTTGGCAACATTCTCAGCGCTATTTGGTGCCGCTACCGCACTGCGCCAAGTCAGCCTACATGTTATTCCCGGAACACCAGGTTATGGCGATCCATTAATGGGATATCACTATTACACCTGGGCACTAATTATCTTCTATATGACAATTATTGGCATCGCGATTATCGGTGCATTTGATAAGCAATATGGAAAACCCATATTTATCAGTTTCCGCGATCAGGGAGCTCTCGGAAAAATGGCCATAGTAACTGCATTTTCAATTACCGCACTTAATATATTTATAACTTTCGCAGAGTGTGGACCTACTGTCTGCCCGGATAATCCAGACAACTATTGGCTCTTTGGCGCTATCGACGGAATTTAAAAGCAAGCTGAGAAAAGAAAAGGGGTATGGCTATACAAAAGACAGCTTGCCAAGCATATATCCATAGATCAACAGAATAGATGGAGGCCAGGACCGGATTCGAACCGGTGAAAAACGGTTTTGCAGACCGTCGCATTTCCTCTCTGCCACCTGGCCATAAAAAAACCCGGCGCTTCCGCTCCGGGTTCTTTGACTCTACGGAAGCAAAAAACGCTTCCGAATAAATTTACAGAAGCACGCAGGTTGCCTGGCAGCAACATATAGAAAGAAGTTCTTGCGCGTATTTCATAGTAAATTGTCTTGTTCAAGTTGCCGCCAAGGATAATGGAACAAAAACTCCATTTCAACTCTTTCTAGGTAGCCCCAGAATACTGCCCAACCCTAATCTCATTACCGGGCAACGGCTGCTCTGGAACCAGCTGTGCCAACCCAAGAGAAATTAAGGCCATTAAAGACCCGGCAAAGAATACCATTGGCGGAGAGACAAGCCACAGCAAGCCAAATACTACAGGGATAACCACAGCGGCAATATGATTGATTGTAAAGCTGACTCCAGCCGAAGCCGCGATATCCCGCTCGTCGACTATCTTCTGGAAGTAGGTTTTAATCGCAATTGCCATAGAAAAGAATAAATGGTCAACAATATATAATGCCGCTGCCAGCGCAGCACTTTCTACCAGCGCATAACCCGCAAATACCAGTATCAGGCCAATATATTCCAAAGTGAGGATACGGCGCTCGCCAAACCGAACGATAAACAGTCCGATCTTCGGTGCGATATACAAATTAAGTAAATGGTTTACCGTATAGAGAGCAGCAACCTCCCCCACGCTGTATCCAAATTTCTCCACCATCAAAAAACCAGCGAATACTATAAAGATTTGCCTGCGAGCCCCACTCATCATCGTGAGCGCATAATAGAGCCAATAGCGTTTTCGCAGAATAAGCTTCTTATGCTGACTGTGGGGCTGAGCAAACTGAGGGAAAAGGACCCAGGCACCTAAAGCAATGACAATGGTCGCGCCACCACCAATTAGATAAACCCAGGAATAATCCAAACCTGCGAAGTTCATTAAACCCCACACCAAACTATAAGCCAGAAGCGCAGCAAAGGAACCAGCGGCAGCCATGCGTCCCATCCAAACTGCTGCTGTTTGTTTAGGAAACCACTGGAGTGCCAGGGAAGTCTGCAAGGTCTCATAAAAATGAAATCCCGTAGACATTAAAAGTGTAGTGAGTAACAACCCGGTCAATGATGGATACAGTCCCGTTAGCATCACTCCAAGGCCAGTTGCTACCAGTGAGATTATCGCCAGCCGCTGCTCCCTGACAAAAAGCAAAACAAAGACCACTAGGAAGGCTAAAAAGCCAGGTATCTCGCGCACACTTTGCAACAAACCAATATCTGCACCGGTAAATGCTGCCTTTTCAATAACAAAGTTATTAAGTAGCGTATTCCAAACAGCAAATGAGAGCGGCATCGAAGCTGCCAGAATAAGCAAAAGAATTTCAGGCCGGCGAAGACGTTGTAGCATAAATGACCTCCTATAGCTAAGGTCCGCAATATACGCCCTCAATATCCAACTGTAAAATTATAAAAATAGTACTGAGGAATGAGTTTTCATTGAGAATATTGCAGTTCATAAAATCAAATACTAATTAAGCCATTAAATAGAGGTAACACCGACCAACAACTTGCTCAAATGCCCGAAAAAACGGTGAATAAGATGTACCAATTGGAAAAGTAGCAAGCCATCTAATTATGTATAAATTCCCGCTAATCATGTATTTTTAATGAGATGAGTAAACTTAGTTCACTACATATAATGACTAGAATCAGACAACTCCAACCTAAATTCACCTATGCTTTAACTGCTATATGTCTAGGCGCCTTACACCACAGCATGACTGATTACCAACATAGATAACTCTTGGAGAGAAAAATGCGCATTCATTCCTGGCGAATTCATCATCTCACCTTAGTCATGCTACTTACCACACTCCCTTTTCTACTGACGAACGCCGCTGCTCAAGAAGATAACTTACCTGACAAACTTAAATTAAACGAATGGAAGGTGCCCTGGGAGGGACTCCCCAGAGACCCGCATGTAGACAGTAAAGGTAATGTCTGGTTCTGTGGACAAGCGGGTAACTACATCGGAAAGTTTACACCGACCTCTGAAGAGTTTAAGCAGTATGAAATACCTGAAGGCACTCACCCTCATAACCTGATTGTGGATTCAAACGATATTGTTTGGTATGCAGGTAATCGCAATGCGCATATTGGGCAATTAGACACCAAGAATGGGCAAATTAAACAGTACCCAATGCCTGAAGGTATCAAAGACCCACATACGTTAATCTTCAATCGAGAGGGAAATATCTGGTTCACGGCCCAGCAAAGTAACCGCATAGGCCTGCTAAATATACAAAGTGGCAAAGTTCTAAGTGCCACCCCAACAACCGCTAATGCTCGCCCCTATGGTATTAAGATTGATGCTCAGGGAAACCCCTGGGTCGCTCTATTCGGTACCAACAAGTTAGCGCGAGTAGACGCAAAAACCATGGCCATAAGTGAGGTTAACCTGCCGCGCCCAAATGCTCGCCCTCGCAGACTGGAAATCGACCCTACCGGCAATATTTGGTACGTAGATTATCCAGAAGGCTATTTGGGGCGCTATACCCCGACGACCAAGGAGTTTAAAGAGTGGAAGCTACCCAGTAAGAATCCACGCCCCTACGGAACAGCACTGGACAACAATAACCAACTTTGGCTCGCTGATACTGGAGAGGTTCCAAATATCATTTTTGCCTTTAACACAGAAAAAGAGAAATTTACAAGCAAGACCCCAGTTCCAAGTGGTGGAAATATAAGATATATGTATTTTAACAATATGGATGGAAGCTTTTGGTTTGGTGTTGATTCTGGATTTATCGACCAGGGTATACCAAAATAGAAGCATATATAGCTCTATTGACATCAATCGATGTATGGCGTCACTGCAATAGTTCTATATATCCTGATACAGGACAAACTGTTCAAATACAGACTTCCATTTAGAATTCTAATTTTTTCAGCTCTATTAACAGCCATTCACGGCGCCCTTATGAGGCAACCATTGATGGATTACCTTATTGGCAACCCACTACAAGTTACACTAGCTTAAAATGGCATGAAGTGGCTCGCGTGGATACTCATGGCGACCGTTATAATTATAGGTGTTGAAGTATTCGCCTCAAATAAATCAAACTCTAACGAATCTAAAAAACAAAAAACGTGCAGCAATCATTATATAAAACTCATAAACAGAATTTACAATTATGGAACCGAAACAAACCGGGATAGCATACGATACCATCACACATCTATGGGAACGTAAAGAGTTCAACAGGAACAACGGTATTAGCCAGTATAAGCGGGCACTTGGCTTTGTAAAAAATAGAGGCTCCGCACTAGATGTAGGGTGTGGTTGTACAGGAAGGCATATCGAGCTTCTGCTAACTGAAGGATTTTCTCCCGAGGGAATTGATGTTTCTGATAAAATGATAGAGATCGCCAGGGATAAGCACCCTACTGTCAACTTCTATCTAGAGGATATATGTAAGTGGAAAGCCACAAGAAAATATGACTTTATAAGTGCGTGGGATAGCATCTGGCATATACCAATTGAAAAACAAGAGGAAACAATAAGGAATCTAGCGTCTTACTTAAACAAGGAAGGCGTTCTAATATTCTCCTTTGGTGGAACAGATAAAGAGGACTATCATACGAATAATGCGATGGGACCGGAATTATACTACTCTACGTTAGGCACAAATAAATTTATACAACTTCTTATTTCATCTGGTTGTATTTGTAGATATCTGGAGTACGATCAACCACCAGAATTACACGCCTACTTGATTGCTCAGAAGATATAATTGTTTTATATCGCCCCCTCAATCATGGGTAGCCTATATGTTAACCGGAGCAATGCTTGTTTGGTTTATTCTTACGAGTCTCAGCCTAGTTTTTATTATTTGGGACTCAATCACTAATGCGCCAACCAGCTGGGTTCAGCGCCTGGCTTGGGTATTAGTAATTCTTTATACCGGTGTTATCGGCTTAATCTTCTACCTACTCACCTGTCGCCGTCCTTTTCCTGGCGGCCACGATCAATTCACTCGGGCGACATGGAAGCAAAGTGTAAATAGCGAAATGCATTGTCTTGCAGGTGATGCAACAGGGATCCTTATCGCAGCATCTATTGTACCCACACTGGGCCTCGCCAATGGATGGGACTCCATAATTGAGTACTTGGCTGGCTTTGTTTGTGGTTTGTTTATTTTTCAGGCATTGATGATGCGAAATATGTATCAGGGAAACTACTTAAAAGCAGTGGGTAAAACTTTCTTTGCTGAAACTGTATCGATGAATATGGTTATGGCTGGAATGATACCCGCTATGGTGATACTGACTTCCATATGGCCACACTCTGAAGACCCAACAAATGCTACCTTTTGGTTTCGTATGAGCTTGGCAACCATTGTTGGGGGTATCATTGCTTACCCTATTAACTATTGGCTGGTAAAAAATCACTTAAAACATGGATGTATGACTCTTCCGGGAAAAGATGGAGCCGCGCCCAATTTTGGTCATTGCTCACATGAATGCGCCTCAAATTCAGCACCGCACATCCATGCTACCTCACAAGCAGAAACGCCTAAAATGGAAATGCATTCTTTATCTTTAATGGAATCGAGTATATGGATAATGGGCACTTTTATAGCTCTTTTTCTTGCAATTTATGTCACAGATAAAATCACACCAATATACTTTTGATCTCAGAACTTTATGCACTCAAAATAATCGCTTAAGCATAAGATTCAAAAATTTCTTTCTCCGCCTATAGTAAGATTTCACTCTGAGGCTGGTTGCCAATTGATTACCGGGTTTACTCCTTCAGTATTACATAACCAAACAATCGCTTTTATGCCAACCTTAAGCTTCCCCTTAGTATCAATGAGTTTCTCCCAATCGCTGGAATGAAAAGAACGGCCATGGATGCGGAACTGCCCGAGAACCTCCTTCCAATTTGGCATAGTCAGGTTTAGAAACTCATTTGTTCCATGGTCAGTAGCAACCCAAAGCTTAATTCCATCTTTCACCCGCACAAGTTTTGTAATCTCCCCCTGCCATGAAGTTAATTGGTTTCGATCACAAGTCACGTACTCTGGAACAGCTAGCCTTTGAGCCAAAAGATTCGGGCTAGCAAAAACAAATAAGCTCAGCACTAAAAATAAATAATGTTCTTTATTCATAATTAAAGAAGGGGGGCAAGCCCCCCTTAACCATTAAAGACCACGATAAGTCGCGCTTTGTTCATCCGCGCGAGTGGCTTGACCTTCAGTGAACTCGTACATACAGCTATCGTCAGTATAATCCATAAAGTTAGTTACCGGATCTTCCCCTTCAGCATTTCTTCCCCTGGTACAGGTATCCCGACCAACAGGGCAGCCATAAGCAGCCGATCTCTCCGCAGGAGTATCTGAGACGTAGTCCCCCCGGCCAAAACATCCACCTTGGAACGTATGATAAAGACCCAACCAGTGGCCAACCTCGTGAGTTAAGGTGTCCCCCTCATTGTAGGGCGCAGCATCACCTCCAGGCACAGAACCAGTTAAAATTACTACACCATCATCAAGTGGATCAGAGGAGTAACTACTTGGGAATGTAGCCCACCCAAGTAGGCCGTCACTAATTTCAGCTACATAGATATTCAAATCCCCGGCATCGCCAACTCGTAAGGAAGATTTCATTGACTGCTCAGCCGATGAATTGTAACCAACGTTATACCAAGAATTATTTGCTGTAACAGTGGTTGAAACTAAATTAAAAGTAAATGGAGTATTTGCGTAAGCATCATTCAACACATCCATTTGCGCATTAATCTCACTATTAGAAAGCGCTCCATTATTAGCTGAGTCAGTAATTACATGAAAGTAAACATCAACTTCTACAGAACCTGCGGGCCGCAATGTGTGTGCCACACTTCTATCACTTGATATACCACGCAGAGTAGAAAAATGCTGCTCTTTTAATGCAGCTTCCTGAATTGATGGGTGGTCTGTACCGCAGCGCTTTAGCCCAACGCTATTGTTGGCAGCCTCAACCGAAGAAACACTCTGAGCAAAACCTATAGTTGATGAAGCAAGCATGCACAATGATAGAGCAGTTTTTATCGAGATATTAGAAACAGTCTTTCTCATAACCTAAGCCTTAATTTTATTATTTATTTACACTCCCATAAGAGCCCGCCAACTTTCCACGCTTCCATAAACTTTTGTCAATAGCACCAATTCTTAAATTGATGATAATGACATCAAACTCTTTAATAAGGCGTAACGTTCAACAAGAAAAATGTAAATATAAAAAAATAAAAACCCAAAAAAACAAAATGCAGATACATTTTTCTCTGAAATTAGTTACATATGAAATTTATTCACGGAAAACATAAAGTGCGACTCACTTAAAAATACGAACAAAAAATTGAGGAATCTGAAATTACTGACAGGTAAAATTCCAATAAAAAATACCGAATTTTGTTTCAACAAAGCGGACAGCTACATTTTTATGATACATCATCACAAAAACAGCTCGCGCTAACTGAGGTTAACAATAAAAAGATATTCCAACCACTAGAGCACCTAATTCAAAAGGCCAATCACAAATAACAAAGGCCACTTACCTTCTGTGGCCATGGAGGTAAGCGGCCTTTATAAATTCTACAGTTTTTAAACTAAAGTGAACACTCTACTCTAAATTAACCCCACTGTTTTTGAGAGCTAAGATCATTTCCACTGCTCGGCGAGCGACAGGCGGTAAAGTGAAGCTTGTTATAACCTAGCTTATTTTCAGTAATGACTTTTAGAACATCATCTAAATGAATATGGGCCCCCTCTTCAACCAAAATCAAATCATGATCATGATCATGAAGACCACTCTGCCAAGCCTTCTTAATATTATCCACATGACCAGGGCTTTTTTCATTATATGAGAGATTATAATTATAAACACTCGCACCACCACCAGCTATAGAGTGGACTTTTCCTGACCCCATATTTAGGAACTCTAAAGTTCCAAATTTTTCTTTACTATTTTCCTCATTGGCAGGCTTACCTGTTTTTGTCAAACTCTTGACTGCATGATCAGAAGACGCCGAACCATGAAATGAGTAGAAGTATAGAGCCAAATTCTCTGGCAATTCAGCCTTACCAAAAGAGCCGTTATCAAATGAACCATGTGCGTAAAGGATCGCCTCATTACCACTGGCTTGTTCTTTTTTATGAATTATTACTTTTCCAAACTGAACAGTTTTCATCACATTCCTTATCGATCAAAGGTTGGAGAATCTTTTTTTTGACCACACCATCAAGATGCGGTCACAAATTTAAGATTATTCTTTTCAAACAAAACCCAACTGTTTTTAATGGTTACAGATAAATAAAACTAGATCAACGAAAATAAAATCTATGTAAGCGACTGAAATCCAATCTTTATTACCACCCTCTCATTCGAGCAAAACCGTAATCAAGACAAGCAAAAAAACTATGGACTGCGAAACAAGCGTCATACAAAACCCAAAAAAAACCACAAAATCTCAATTGAGGAATTTTTCATACACATTTCAAGCCAGGAGCAAATGGATTTAAAACCTGATGAACAATCTCACAAAAAATGATTATGTAACCTTCGAGAAACTGAGGCTCAATTTCGCGTGAAAAAAAGTTCTATTACAGATAAAAGACAACATTATTGGCTATTGCAACCATCATACAGTCAAGCACACCTAGCAAACTCTTTATTTAAATTTTTTTGGTTAAAATTTGAGATGAAAGGTATACCATCTCTCATCATTGCTCTAGGAAGAGAGACCAATAAGCTACAAAAGCCTAGATTGCTAACATAAGTAACACCATATGAAATACAGAGTTATTTTTTACAAATATACTAGAGAGAAATCTCTCACAGACGACTAAGACTTAAACAGCTTGACAACCCACCCTCTCAGTTGGATTACTATTTTAAGCTGAAAAGAATGAATTGATGAGCTGTGGACGAATGTCTACTCTGAAAAGAGTGGCATATGGCATGGATAAAAATTCCTCACCAAATTAACCTCCAAATATGAGAGATATAAATCGTATGCTGGTAGAAATTGGAGACTTTCTGGGGCTAAGAAGCGGTGGTGAGCCTGGTATCAAAACTGTTTGGCAGGGACACTTTAAACTGCTTTATTATTTGGAGGCAGCGGAGACTTTAAATCGAATTAAAGGGTGTGTATAAAATGTAGTAGTTCAGACTTGTTATCACAGTTATCAGCTTTAAAAAGGTGCCCCATCAGGTCAAATTCAGGTTACAATTTTTTCCTTCCTGATACTTTTCTACCTTTAAGTGTTGCCATCTGTGTGCTGCGTGCATTTCTTTGTATCAGAGATGCTGTATCCGGAAAAGATTACGAGCATCGGCACGAATGGATTGAAAGCCATATGCATAAGTTGGTCGAGGTGTTTGCGCTAGATATTGCTGCCTATGTGGTAATAAGTAATCATCACCATATAGCCCTATACATCGACACAGAATCTGCTGATAAGTGGTCGCAGAGATAATTACTCGCTGACAAAAGCTCTTCAAAGCCTCTAACTTGGCCCAGCGCTATCTTCGAGGCGATACCCTCGATCACGCTGAAGTAAACAGACTAAAAGAATTCTTCTCCCAATAGCGGGAACGCTTCACGGATATCAACTGGTTTATGCGCTGTTTAAACAAATCTATCGCCTGTCAGGCCAACGCTGAAGATAATTGTACAGGCGACTTTTGGTAGTAAGTCTCAGGCATTGCTGGATTAAAGAGCCCTCACCGCCTGTATGGCCTATGTAGACCTCAATCCGGTCCGTGCCAACATCGCCAAGACACCTGAAGAATCTAATTACACTTCGATTCAACAGCGTATTCGTGTCGCAGTCTTAGGCAAGCAGCCCAAAAAGCTACCTCCATTTATCGGCGATGAGCGTTTGAATACACCAAAAGGACTACCGTTTCACCTGGACCACTATTTGGAGCTAGTAGACCCGAGTGGCCGAGATTTAGACACCAGAAAACGAGGTTATATTGCTGAAAAAACGCCTCCCGTCCTGGAGCGGCTTGACATTTCACCCAAGCACTGGCTCTATCTCAACCGGAATTTTGAAAGTTACTTTAAAGGATTGGTAGGGTTTGTAGAGGCGGTACAACAAACTTGTGCGCAATTCAATAAACGCTGGGTACACGGCTCCTCTCAGCTACGCCCTGCTAACCTGCTCCTGCCTCAAGTACTCGATAGCGCGATTATCGCCCTTGTACCCAAAAGCAGCGCCCCCCAAAATCTAACTAGCCATTCCCAGCATTTAATCTCCTTTACCTGTAAACCATTGAGAAAGTGCCGCCAGAAAGGAGGTTAGCTCTATTGCTGGCGCCTCCCTCTAGTCTTTGGCTGTCCTAGATCTTGGCACACGGTAGTGTCCAGAATAATTCATTCCTGCCATTCATCTTTTTCGCCCAGGCACGACTGACGGGATAATCCTTCTGCCTTTATACAACTCTTTATTTTGCTGAAATTCCTGCGCTAATTTAGCAGTTTCTTCCTGGCTAACTGAGACTCTAGTAATTTCTCCTTCCGTTAGTTTCACACAAATATCAACTTCAAATGGCCCTCCAGAAAAAAAAGTTAGGTACCAATCAGCGTCATCCTGAACCAATAAGTATGAATAAGGCTCTTTAAAAACTATTTTCATCTTTTTTCTTCGCGCTATCAGTTGCATCAGAGATACTCATTTCTTTATAAGATCCTATTGGTATCGCATCTGTTACGGCCTCATCATGCCCAGTCGGCAATTTTCCTCCTGGCAACCAAAGTTCATTGGCTCCACCCTCTCGACCTGTAGGTATTCTAAGATTATGGTTTGCAGGATTACTTATCTCAATAACTACCATTTCTTGACCTTGCCAAGCACCTGCAGGAATCCCCAACTCTTTTTCTACTAACGCCATATCTCCATTAGTTCTAATTAATAGATCATCTACTTGCGCTTTGGTCATAACAAACTGGCCATCTGCACGCCCAACTGGATCTCTCCCAAATTCATCTAACGCCCACTTAGGCGCAAAGTAAGCTGCACCGCCTGCAAACTTGCCTTCATGGGCATCAATATAGGACTGCGGCAAGTAAGTTGATGGATCTGGTCGTACGCCATTATCCATTGCTTGAACAGCTTTCATCTTTTGGTAAGAAGCAGCCGCTTCCGAGCTATTCGCAAAATGCCCTTTGGTATTTTTCTGAAATTCATTCCAAGAATTTACAGGCGGACAATCTTTACTCGTTAATCCATAAGGATCAACCCAAGTTACAGGGTTGGGTACATATTGGTAATTATTAACCCCACCCAACAACCCAATCGGGTCCTGCTGAGTAAACTCCCCTACTTGCGGATCATAGTACCTAAACCGGTTGTAATGCAGCCCAGTCTCTTCATCAAAATACTGTCCCTGAAAACGAATCGACTGCTCTATCTGATTCTCATGAGCTAACGCAATACTGCCATAACTCTTATAGGCAACACTCCATACGACTTCACCTTCCTGATTGGTAAGGGCATCTGGGGTTCCCAGATGATCCAGATGGTAGTGGTATACCTGCTCATCTTCTTTCAGTGCAACCGGTTTGAAAGTCCCCGGTTCAAAATAGTAAATCCGAGTATTCAGATCTTGTTGGGTGTGGATATCAGCTTTGTTTTCGCGAAGCAGAACATCCCCATCCCAGAGGAAGCTGGTTTGTTCACTGTTAGTTACCTTACCAATACGACGGCCCAGCGGGTCGTACTGGTAGTGAATCTCTTGTTGAAGCTGTTCGCTCCCCTCTTCCACCTTGAGCTTTTCAACCCGCACCAACTGCTGGCGACTGTTGTACTGATAGCGGGTTTGAAGCTTCTGCCCTTTACCGCGCAGCTCGGCGATACGGTTGCCGTGGATATCGTAGCGATAGTGAGTATCGCCACGGAAGGCTAAACGGTTACCTTTGACCTGGGTGGCGCTGGCCTGTTGCTTGGCTTCATCCTTTGAATTAGCGGCGGCCAGAATATTGTGTGCGGGATCGTGCACAAAATGCTCTGGGTTAGGGCCATCAACCTGGGTGAGGCGATCCAGGGCGTCGTAGTGGTAGCTGCGGGTGCCACGTAGACTGTCCTCGACTTTGGCAATCTGGCCAGCTTTATTGTACTGATAGCTTCGCTCTAGGATTGAGTGAGAGTTTTGAGTTGGGTCGGAGACTGGGCCACTAGCTTTGTTTAGACATAGCCTTTGCAGCCGCCCTTGAGGGTCATAATCTCGCTGGCTCTCCAGCCCATTGCCGTGCTGGCGCTGACTCTCCCTGCCCTGCTCATCGTGATTAATACTAGTAATCAGCTGATCGGTGTTACTGCCTACCGGGCGACGGTGCAGGCTCTGGAATTGGCCGGCGGGATTGAAGGCGAAGTTGAGCACTTCACCATCAGGCAAGGTGGTGGCAATGCGGTTGCCTGCGGCATCGTAGTTATGGGTGAGTTTATCTTTGCCCTGCCAATCCGCAGTTACACGGCCATTAGCATCGTATTCCCAGCGCAGTTTACGGTGGGTGTTTTCCGCTTCAATTAACTGCCCACTGCGGTTGTAGCGGAAGTTAGTAATGCCGTCTGGAGTGACTTCTTCTAACAGGCGGCCGAAGGGGTCGCGCTCAAAGATGGTATCCACACCTTTGCCGGTATCAGCATCAGTGACTGCCCTGGAACTGATCAGATGCCCGGCACGGTTATAGGCGTAGCGAGTCACGCGTCCATCGAAGCCCACTTCTTCAATCAGGCGTTCGTTCAGGTCGTATTTGAGCTGGTACCGCTCACCATTCTCGTTGGTGAGGCCCACAAGGTTGCGCTCGCCGTCGTAGTGGTACTCCAGGCGGCTGCCGTCCGGGTTAGTGCGCATCTTAACCTGGCTGAGGCCGTCGTAAGCGTAGCAGGTGCTGCGGCCTTCGGAGTCCATAACTTCCGCAAGCAGCCCCTGGGGGTTGTAACTGTACTGAGTCCTGGCTCCATCCGGGGTAATAACTGCATGGATTCGATCCTGGGCGTCGTATTCATAGCGAGTAATTTGGCCTGGGGCATGCTGCACTTCTTCCAGACGGCGGGCACCATCGTAGCGGTAGTGCTGAGTGCGGCCCATGGGGTCTTTGACCGCTGCCAACTTGCCTTCGGGGTTCCATAGATAGCGGGTGGCGTTGCCCAAGGGATCGGTAACACTGCCGATCAATCCTACCGGGTTATAGCTATATCGGGTGCTACTGCCAAGAGGGTCTTTGGTCGTGACGATCTGGCCTTTCTTGTTGTATTCACGTTGCCAGGTGTTACCACTGGGGTCAGTAACTTTGGCTGGCAGGCCTTCACTATTGTATTCGATGCGGTGGCTATTGCCGGCGGCATCGGTCTTTTGTATCAGGCGACCCTGGTCATCATATTTATAGAACTCCTCACGCCGACTGCCATCATCGCTGGGCAATTGTACTTTGGTAACTTGGCCCAGCTCGTTGTAGCTGTAGAGGGTCTCTGCACCTTCAGGGTCGCGGTGGTAAATCGGTAGGGCGCGATCATTAAAGCGGTAGCGTTCCTGTCCGCCACGGGTATCCGTAACGGTAACGCCGTGGCCATCCTCATCCCAGGCAAATTTGTAGTTGTAGGTAGCCTGCCCGTCGATAGCATCACCCCATTGGCGTACACAGCGGGCAGAAGGGCCCTCTCTATCCCATTCAAAGTAGAAGCGGTAACCGGTTTTTAAAGTACGCTTCGAAATAATATGCTGATGATATTCATATTGCTCACTGTAGCCATCCGCATCGGTGGCTTTTATCAGATCGCCTTCATCACTGTATTCGTACTTAGCCAGTATTTTAATGCGACCATCGCGAGTTTCTTTTTTCAGTTCGCCAATGCGCAGACTATTCGACTGCCCTTCGGGCGGGCTGATATGCAGAGCTTCACCAAGGCTGCTCTCGATACAAATCAGACGCTCATCGATATAGTGGAAGAGGTAATAGTTACCATAACCATCGCGAATCTCGGACAACTTTAAGGCACCATTATTACCCATAGCCTTAAAGTGTTTCTGAATACCATTTAAAGCACCGTAAGGAGTTACAACCCAGTGCTCATCATTGATGCGAGTCAGCGATAACTTTTCCACCACATTGTGGCTTCGACCACTATTACCTGGTGCCGGCAAACTAATTACCCGGCCTTCTGCATCGTAAAACTGTACCGCTTTGCCTGGACGCCAGACCAAGTGTTCATTTAATGTATGAGTCCAGCCATGGCCCAAGCCAAAGTCTTTACTGTTACTACTGCGATACGTGCGGGTTAAGGTCAACGGCAATGGGCCATCCAGTACCGCATCTACCAAGGAGAGGTTCTCTTCCCCGGTTTTTAAGTTGACTGGCTCACCGCCGAAACAGGTATTCGCTTCACATTGTGCCTCATCACCTTCCGGGGTCTGCCCTGTTGCTTCAGTAGTATTATCGGGTTCGTCAGTATTGTTCGCTTGGTTATTCTCTGCTCCATTTGAATCACTATTGGAGTTACTGTTGCTTTGGCTGGAGTTTGAAGCTGAACTATTGCCCGAGTTGCTTGTGCTAGAGCTGCTTGAAGATGTACCACTAGAACTGGTGGGTGCCGCCGCTTCTGAGGAACTCAAATCGGAGAAGTTAGCGCCTTCCCCTCCTTTAGCGTTGCCACCCTTTTTCTTGGAAACTAGCTGTTGCTGCTTCTTCAGTTTGGCCAAGTCCAACATCAGCTCGCCGACATTTTTAAAGGACTTCAGCAGGCGCGCATTTTTGGCCATAGCTACAGCGGCGCCGACGCCTCCAGTAATCGCCGCTAGGACGATAGTGAGGATAATTTCAAAGGCACCACCGCCGGCTATTTCAGTAATTTCCAGACTGTGTTGTGCTTTTACATAATCCTCGGCAAAACGGAAGATAACCCCGCGCAGGGCCGGATCATCGTAAATAATTTGAGCAACGTCGAATGCCAAATCCAATTGCTGCCGAGTAACCTTTGAAGGGTCAAAACCGAGTACATCCACCACTTCTTTTTGCAGATCCGAAACGTACTCCTGGCCAGATTCTGCGAAGCTCTTGTCATTCCAGAAGTAATTTGCTGTGGCAACACCCAACCTATGCGACTGACGGAGAGGATTCAGCATTTGCGCCACTTCAAGCACATCTTTTGTCCATACCGCCAAGCCCCAGGCGGCATTGCCAAAACCGGTCGCGCCACTTTCAATATAGGCACCTACTTTTTCCAGCGTTGAGCGCTTCTCATGCTGCTGCTGGATTTGGGCCGCCTCTGCTCTCTCCTGGGCAATAATTTGCTGTAGGCCGATACGAATCTTGGCAATCAACTCAGCCTGTTTCTCAGCAATTACGGTAGCTGCCGTTGGCGCTTCTTCAATAATCAGTCGATTCTGGATTAAAGCGCGATAAATCTCTCGTTCAGAAAAGGACAAGTGGCCGGGCGGCTCAGATAGGGGCCCCAGGAAGATTGTGCCCGAAGTACCCGCTTGAATACTGGTACTGAGCAAATTGCAGGAGCTACCTCCCAGGCTGAAAAAGTGTTGGTAAATTTTCTCAATAACCGCATCGTCGAACATCGAAAGCAAGTGGCCGACATCGACCTGCATAGGAATTCCCAGCGGGTACGTCCACCCTACTCTCACTTCGTACTGGATGCCTTGCTTATTTTCAACACGTAGCTGCATGATAATCCTTTAAACACTTACGCCTATCTGGACCTAGTGGGGACCTAATTCAGTTAACTCTCACCCGCGAACATTAGGGAACCCCCAAAGAACTCCGGTAAGCTTTCGATTCCGTCTATTTTTCGGACAAAATGCCCTTAAGCTGAAACCAGCGTGACTTCAACTGATAATTTCACCGGGCTTTGTCGGCGTCGATTAAAATCGAAATTGAAAGACCAGCCAATACCACGCCATTACACAACGAAGCCGCTGAGAAGAACATTCTCTATCCAAAAAAGGGAGCTTAGGGGCTACCGTGCTAGAAGAATACTAACGATTAGATTCTTATCTTCCTTGTCAATCTAAAGAGGTTAAGAATCCAGGTGGCGCCGAATAAAATATAGGGCTGAGATCTACTTCGCGAGGTTACCGCAAATTAGGTAAATACGGTAGATAGCAAGTGTTAAGCTGAGTCGCGAAGCTTTCGGGAACAGTGATCAAAACTTCAGTAATGAAGAATTAGACTAAAACTATCATCGATTAATTTTTAATAATCAAATAAATATAGTACCTGCGTATTAGAAAAATATCCCGCAATACAATTTCTATGAACAATTATTGTCCAGTTGATTACAGTAATTGGATAATTTCTCAACAGCGATTATCAATATTCCGTTATTGATAAAAGTATCTAATTAGATAGCGTTTGGCGGACCGCGAAATTGAATTTTTAGATTTGTGACATTCATCACAAAATAATTCAATTACAGACTGAGGGAAAGGGGAAAATCAGCAAACATGAATGGCTGGAAAATAGCGTTAACTGCAAATAAAGCGCTTATGGGTTGAAGTAGGCCCAGTAACCTCATGATCAGGTGCCTGAGCCTTTTTTCAGAGAGCCTATTCGATCTCTTTGATCCGCATGGAGTTGGTATGCCCACCCATATTGAGGCGTTCCCCCTGGGTAATCAGTACCCGCTGCCCTTTCTGCAAATCGATTCTAGAGCTTAATACCTCGATAACCGCCTCGGTCAAATGTCCAAGGGGAACTGAAGCCGGATCAAAGCTCACTGTCTCTACTCCCCGTAACAGCATCAGCTGGCGAGCGATCTTAGGGTGCCGGGTTAGTGCATAGATCGGCAAGCGAGTATTTGCACGGGACATCATTCTCGGTGTGCGGCCAGACTCGGTCAATGCGGCTACAGCACAGAGGTTCTCTACTCGCGTTGCAACATCAATCGCCGCCTGGGCAATCACAGTATCGATTAAAGCTGAAGAACCGTGGTCCTCTGCAGTATAGGGAACACTGCCCAAATACTGTTCAGCGCCGATAATCACTTCACTCATAGATTCCACGGCGGCAACCGGGTAATCACCCGCTGCTGTTTCCGCCGACAACATAACTGCATCAGTACCGTCCAGCACCGCATTGGCAACATCCATCACCTCGGCACGGGTGGGAGTCGGGCTGGTAATCATCGACTCCATCATTTGCGTTGCAGTGATTACGGCGCGATTGAGAGCATTTGCGCGGTTGATCAGTTTTTTCTGCACCCCGACCAGAGCGGGATCACCGATCTCTACCCCTAGGTCACCTCGAGCTACCATAATCGCATCGGAAGCCAGGATTAGGCTGTCCATTTGCTCATCATCGGCAACAGCTTCGGCCCTTTCAACTTTGGCGACGATCGCTGCTTGGCTACCAGCCTCTGCCATGGCTTTGCGAGCAGTATCCAGGTCTTCCGCACAACGCGGGAAACTGACTGCGAGGAAATCCACTTCGAGATCTGCTGCCAGCTTGATATCCCGGTAGTCTTTTTCTGTCAGTGCCGGTGCAGACAGGCCCCCGCCCAACAAGTTGATGCCCTTGTTATTCGACAGCTTACCGCCTTGTAATACCCGGCAATAGAGCTTGCTTGGGGTAGTGCCGGTTACTTCAAGGCGAATCTTGCCATCATCCAACAGCAGGATATTGCCGGACTGGCAGTCGCTGATCAGGCTTGGATAATCCACTCCAACGCGGTGCTCATCTCCCCCTTCAACCGGGCAATCCAGGTCGAGGGTAAATTCGTCATTGTTTTCCAGTTGTACACTGCCCTTGGCAAAACGGGCAATACGAATTTTGGGACCCTGCAAGTCCCCCAAAACCGCAACAATTTTTCCCTGCGCTTCGGCGGCGTTGCGCACCTCTGTAACGCGGCGTCGGTGATCCTCCGCCGATCCGTGAGAAAAGTTCAGACGTACAACGTTCACCCCTGCGCGAATCATTTCATCGATTACGCGAGGCTTGTCCGTACCCGGGCCTAAGGTTGCTACGATTTTTGTATGGCGAATCATAAGATCCCGTCATCTAATAATTTGAGAAGGAGGTTCAGAGGGCTAACAAACAGGAATTCTATGTCCATTTAATGGCCCTCAGTAATTGAATTACCAAAATATGCCAAATGAAGGGGATCAGGCGGATTCAGCAACAGGCTGGTTCAACTGAAGCGTTTCAGCCATCGCCAGACTGGTATCCAACATGCGGTGGGAGAAGCCCCACTCATTATCGTACCAGGCCATGACCTTCACCAAGTTACCATTCACACGGGTATGGTTGGCATCAAAGTGACTGGAGGCACTGGTGTGATTGAAGTCCACAGATACCAAAGGCTGATCGCAGTAGGTCAGTACACCGCCACTGGCCTTAGCAGCTTCCTGCATGATGCGGTTAACTTCTTCGGCGGTGGTGTCACGGCCGGCAATAAACTGGCAGTCCACCAGAGACACATTGCTTACCGGCACACGGACGGCCATACCATCGAGGCGACCTTTTAACTCAGGCAATACCAAACCTACCGCTGCAGCCGCACCTGTTTTGGTAGGGATCATATTATCCGCCGCCGCACGGGCACGATAAATATCTGCGTGCACCGCATCTTGGGTATTCTGGTCATTGGTATAAGCGTGCACGGTGGTCATAAAGCCGCGCTCAATACCCAATTCACGATGCAGTGCTTGAGCTACAGGTGCCAGACAGTTGGTGGTGCAGGATGCATTGGACACCACACGGTGATCCGCAGTGAGATTGCTGTCGTTTACACCGTAAACAACTGTGAGATCCGCATCTTTTGAGGGTGCAGAAATCAGCACTGCAGCGGCACCGGCTTCAATATGGGCAGAAGCGGAAGCGCGATCGGTAAAGCGGCCAGTACACTCCAGGACTAAATCCACACCCAATTGCTTCCAAGGCAATTTGGAAGGATCGCGCTCCTGGCAAACCTGAACTCGATCACCACCAATAACCAGAGCATCACCATCGACTTTGACGTCTGTACCAAAGCGACCGTGAATAGTATCGAAGCGAGTCAGGTGAGCATTAGAAGCTACCGGAGCGAGATCATTAATCGCGACCAATTGAACACGATCGCTGTAGCCTGATTCGTAGATAGCTCGGGTGACATTTCTACCGATACGACCGTAACCATTAATGGCAATTTTAATTTTCATCTCGCTTTACCCTCTTTATATGCTTCTGGTTTTTCAAGTGGCACCCGCTTGCGAGTGCACCATACCGAGTGTGTGTTATTTCAATTCCGCAGCTTGTTTTGCCAGACGAGTAATCTCTGCCCAGTTCTTTTCACGAACCAGAGTGCTGCTCGCCATCCAGGAACCACCGACACAAACCACATTGTTCAGAGCCAGAAAGTCCGGGGCATTTTGAGGCCCTATACCACCGGTGGGACAAAAGCGAACGTCCTGTAGCGGACCGCCAATGGATTTCAGCATTGGCACTCCCCCTGCCGCCTGGGCTGGGAAAAATTTCTGGTAGCGATAACCACGCTCGTAGAGGCGCATCACTTCTGAAACACTGGCAGCACCGGGCAGCAGCGGTACTTCACTGCCTTCAGCAGCATCCAGTAAGCGGTCGGTTGCGCCGGGGCTCACCATAAAGCTGGCGCCGGCTTCGATAGAGCGACGCAGATCATCACCATTGAGCACCGTGCCAGTTCCCACATGGGCTTCCGGCAGGTGTTTTGCAATTTGTTCAACAACTTCCAGGGCTGCCTCAGTGCGCAGGGTTACCTCAAGTACTTTCAGGCCACCTTCAATCAAAGCGCCGGCAAGAGGGAGGGCATCTTCAACTTTATCTACAACCAGTACTGGGACAACGCCAGCTACCTGCAAAATCTCGGCGATATTTTTCTGCATCAGATAATTCCAAATCTTTCGTTAAGGCGCCCAGTAAACAGTGACTGGTTTCAGCCCCTGCTTAAGAATACTGCGCACCGGCATTTCTAACTCATCACTGCCGAGCAACGCCTCGCGATAAACTTTTAGCTTCTCTTCGCCAGTGATCAATAACTTAATATTGCGCGCTTGCAAAATTGCACTCAGAGTCAAAGTCATACGCTCGGTATTGGAGCCGGTAACTTCACTTTGATTAGCAGTAATTGCCTTGCACAACTTTTGTGATTCAGGATTTAGTGCATCCTGTAAGCCCTGTGCATGGGGGAATAGTGATGCGGTGTGGCCGTCACTGCCCATACCCAGCAAACAAACATCAAACGGTTTCTGCAACTCGCTATATGCGCGCTCACAGGCCTCTTCACCTTCAGCGGCTGATGCATGTGAATTTTTCATACCCAGAAAATTGGCTTCATCGCCAAAATTCTGTAAAAGCGACTTCTCAATAAAAGCTGCGTTACTACCGCTTTCGGTTTTTTCTACCCAGCGTTCATCAACGAGAGCCGCTGTAATTTGCGACCACGGAAGTGGGCGTTTGGATAGCTCGCGATATACTGGTTCCGGCGTACTGCCGCCAGATACCAGGAAACTTGCGTGATTATTTTCTTTAATGCCTTTTTGCAGTTCGCAAGCACAATCGTGGGCTAGAGCCTGCACCAGGCGCTCGCGATCTTGGAAAAATTTTTCTTCAGCCATGGATTCTTCCATTTCTCTTAGTGGAAACCGGCGCGGTAAAATTAATAGCTGCGCCGGCTTTCCAGATTATTACTGCGCGTTAAACCAATGACGATCACTGCGTGACAGCAGTTTTTCTGCCTCTTCTGGCCCCCAGCTACCTGCAGGATAGGGCTGCGGCTGATTAGCCGTTTCGCGCCAATGCTCAATAATTGGATCCACCCACGCCCAGGCAGCGGCAACTTCGTCACGGTGGATAAAGAGCGCGGAATTATTTGCTGCAGCATCCAACATCAGGCGCTTATAAGCGTCGCTGCGGAAGCTGTCGTAAGTATCAGAAAGGGTTAAATTCAATTCGGCCGGTTGCAACTCGGTGGTGAGGCTGTCCATTTTCTTCGCCATCAAAACCAGTTTGATACTTTCTTCTGGCTGTAAGCGAATAACCAAACGGTTGGGAACAATCTTTCCGGCTGACTTATCGTATACATGATGAGAAACATTTTTGTATTGCACTACAATTTCGGCACAACGCTTTTCCATGCGTTTGCCAGTACGCAAGTAAAACGGCACCCCTGCCCAACGCCAACTATCGATATGCGCTCGAATGGCAACGAAGGTTTCGGTTGAACTGGTTCCTCCGTCGAGTTCATCGAGATAACCAGGAACATCACTGCCATTGATTTGCCCAGCTATATACTGGCCACGCACAACGTTTTTATCGACCAAATTACCGGTAAGCGGGCGCAAAGCCTCAAGCACCTTAATTTTTTCTGCACGGATATTCTTCGCCGACATACTGTTGGGAGATTCCATGGCGATAAGGCACAGCAGTTGCAGCAGATGGTTTTGCACCATATCCCGCATAGCACCAGTTTCATCATAAAAACCCGCACGCCCTTCCAGCCCTACGGTTTCTGAAATACTGATCTGGATATGATCAATGGTTTTTGCATCCCAAAGATGCTCAAACAATACATTGCTAAAACGCAGTGCAAGAAGGTTTTGGACAGTTTCTTTACCGAGATAGTGATCGATACGGAAGATGCTATCTTCCGGGAAGTAACTGGCAATTTTACTGTTAATTTCATCAGAGGTTTGGGCGTTATAGCCCAACGGTTTTTCCACCACAACTCTGGAATTTTCAGTAATCAGGCCTTTTAAGGAGAGGTTTTCACAGCAGGGACCAAATACTGCCGGCGGAATTGCCAGGTAGAAGATGCGAACCCGCTCCGGGTCGGAGCCGAGAGTTTCTGCCAAGTGGTCCCACTGGGCATCCGGTACGGCAATATCCAATGTGACGGGGCAAAGCAATTGGCTAAATTGGTCCCAGCTCGAAGCGCAGTACTCGCCTTCACGAAGATACTTTTGCAGTGCCTGGTGGGCTGTTTCGATATATTGATCAATATCTGACTGGCGGCGACACACCGGAAGGATGCGACAGCCCTCAATCAAGCTGCCCTCTCTAAATGCTCGGTAAAGCGCCGGTAGCAACTTGCGCAGTGCAAGGTCTCCGCCTCCACCAAATAACACCATATCAAAAGGGTTAATCATAAATTTTGCTCTGAGATCGTTCTTGTCTCGGAGCCTTACTGGCTCCGCAATAATCAATAAAGAATACTTGCACCGGTCTCTGCACCGCTGGCAAGCCCGCGCATATTAGCGAATAGTTCACGGCCGGTTCCACGGGCACTTGCCGACAGATCACACTGAGCCGGTTGGCGGGCATTAAATTCAGCTTCGTCTACCAGTACGCGCAGGACGCCAGCCTCTGAATCCAGCTCAATCATGTCACCCTCTTGCACCTTGGCAATCGCGCCGCCCTCTACGGCTTCCGGTGACATATGAATAGCAGCCGGTACTTTCCCGGAAGCGCCGGACATACGCCCATCGGTGACTAATGCCACTTTAAAGCCACGATCCTGCAGCACCCCCAACGTCGGTGTCAGCTTGTGCAGTTCCGGCATACCATTGGCGCGAGGCCCCTGGAATCTCACTACAGCGACAAAGTCGCGCTCTAACTCACCAGCTTTGAATCGCTTGAGCAGGTCGTCCTGGTTATCCAGGACAATGGCAGGCGCCTTCACCTTGAGATGCTCAGATTTAACCGCAGAGACTTTGATTA
Organism: Microbulbifer maximicatervae (SeqCode); assembly: GCF_056231245.1. Taxonomy (NCBI): domain Bacteria; kingdom Pseudomonadati; phylum Pseudomonadota; class Gammaproteobacteria; order Cellvibrionales; family Microbulbiferaceae; genus Microbulbifer; species Microbulbifer maximicatervae (SeqCode). The sequence continues at coordinate 908,999 of NZ_CP174334.1, read as the reverse complement.
CACTGCGCCCAAGGTTTCCTTCGAGCAACTGCAAACCACCATGCTGGGAGAAAGGGTCAGTGGCTGGACGAATGACCGTCGTATCACCGCTCTCTTCTGGAGTAGGTTTCCAAACCACACCGCCGCCAGCATCACTGTTGAGGAAGGGGTCTTCACAGTAGGGTTCAAGACCGGAATTACCGAGTACCGTGTGCACATCATCGTGTAAAAGGCCAGCGGAGCGGAGTTCGCGAATCAGGAACTGCATACCGCCGGCTGCGGCAAAGTGGTTAATATCCGCAGTGCCGTTCGGGTACACATGACAAAGCAACGGCACCACTTCAGAGAGGTCTGCCATATCCTGCCAAGTCAACTGAATACCTGCTGCACGCGCCATCGCAATAAGGTGCAATGTGTGGTTTGTGGATCCGCCGGTAGCGAGCAATCCCACCACTCCGTTGACGAATGCTTTTTCGGTGAGAATTTTAGCTACCGAAGTGTGCTGGCTAGGTTCAGTAATTTTTACCAATTGCGCCACGGCAGCTTCATTTAATGCCGAGCGCAAATCAGTACCGGGGTTTACGAAGGAACTGCCGGGCAATTGCAGCCCCATAATTTCTACCAGCATCTGGTTACTGTTGGCAGTGCCGTAAAAGGTGCAGGTGCCGGCACTGTGGTAGGAAGCACTCTCGGCTTCCAATAGTTCAGAGCGCCCTACTTTGCCTTCAGCATACAGCTGGCGAACCCGGACTTTTTCCGCATTGGACAGGCCAGTGGGCATTGGACCCGCAGGTACAAAAATTGAAGGCAAGTGGCCAAAAGAGAGAGCACCAATAACCAGGCCGGGGACAATTTTGTCGCAGATACCCAGGAATATGGCTCCTTCGAAAACATCATGCGAAAGCGCGATTGCTGTGGACATGGCAATCACATCTCGCGAAAACAGGCTGAGTTCCATCCCTGCACGCCCTTGAGTCACCCCATCGCACATTGCCGGTACGCCACCGGCAACCTGGGCCGTTGCGCCATTGCGCGCAGCTGCCTCTTTCAATTGAGCAGGGTAGGCACCATAGGGCTGGTGAGCGGACAACATATCGTTATAGGCGTTGACGATACCCAGGTTCGGCCCCCGCCCAGAGGCGATCAACTGCTTATCACCTTCCGGAGATGCGGCTATTGCGTGGGCCAAGTTTCCGCAAGACACATGTGCCGCTGCCCGCCCTTCAATATGCGCTTTCTCAACCTGCGCCAGATACTCTGCACGAGTTTCTTCGCTGCGCTTAATGATGCGTTCGGTAACGGTCTGAAGCTTGCTGTGAACCATGACTATTCCGTAATAACTCTGTTGAGGTGATCTCTAGTTACAAAAACCACCAGGGTCACATTTCAGTGGCATCAGCCACCTGTGATTATCTTTCCGTGGAGCGCCTTTCGGCGGAATGGCTCCCACTGCAACCCTTTGGTTGTAGTGCCATCGATGTCCTATTACCCAATCGTAAACCTGAAGCAGAAGGAACAAAGTTGCTTTTATCAGATCGCTGGAAACCCAATCATTCCAGCGGACAACCTTTCAGCCCACGGCAAGACTGCTTATGGAGACTCATAGGAAATCCTGTTATCGGGTAGAAATCTCACTTCCGAGCCTCTTCCCGCTCTTAGAGCTGAATGTTAGTGATCCAACAATGCCGGAACCTCCTCCCCACTGAGGTGGTAGAGACTTTGGACGCCCGGCTTGAGTAATTCACCCAATCTGTAGCCACTCAATCTTATTGATGCGCATTATGTAGTAAAACTACAAAAATTTTCAAGAGGCTTCAAATAGTGATTGAAGATGTTGACCAGGGGAGACAGGCATATAGGAAGTATTTGGCGTAAAAGCCATCATTTTCTTTAATAATAGAAAACTAACTGCTTTTACTTGGTCACAAAGAGAAAGATTGGCCTTACTTAGGTGTAGGATTTTTACAGACAAATGATAAGGTCTGGGAATCTCAAAGAATTGGGATAAAAAACTACAAATTACCCACAAATTAAGAAAGGAGGCGCACCCCATAAGCTAATTGCAGACTCATAACTGTTAAAATCCCACCTTCCAGCAATACTTACTTGTCGATGCCAGCAAGGCCAAGGCTCAGATAGAACTAGTTGATGCATGAAAGTCACAATTAACGATGTTGCCGAGCGCGCCGGCGTATCTATCAAAACAGTGTCCAGGGTGATCAATAATGAGCCCTCTGTACGCGCAGCCACTCGGCAAAAAGTACTCGACGCAGTCAAAAGCCTGAACTACACACCCAGTCTGGCAGCGCGGAATCTGGCGGGGACACACTCCTATTCCATCGCATTTATTTATGACAACCCTAATGCCCACTACGTTATCGATATGCAAAACGGCATATTGGAAGCCTGCAGAGCAAAAGGGTATGAGCTACTTATCCATCCTTGCAATTCGAAATCTCCAGTTATCCACAGCGACCTAAATAAACTTGTCGAGCACGGCAAAGTAGCCGGATTGGTCCTGACCCCCCCTTTTTCAGAGTCACCTTCTTTTATCGATACGCTCCAATCCATGAATGTGGAATTTGTGCGAATTATTTCCTCCACCAATACAGAGAAAGCAAAGGGAAAGTCTATACAGATTGACGACCGCCAGGCCGCCTACAATATTACCCAGCACCTACTTTCACTCGGGCACAAGCGTATCGCTTATTTAAGCGGAGGCGAGGAGCATCTTTCCACCTTGGGGCGCCAAAATGGATACCGCCAGGCACTCGAAGATGCAGGAATAGCAGTAGACCAACATTTGATTGTTGAAGGGAAATATTCATTTGAATCGGGCGAGATCAATGCGAGAAAGATCCTCGACAGCGACAAACCTCCCTCAGCAATATTTGCCGCTAATGACGAAATCGCAGCGGGCGCTATATTTGCCGCCCGTATGTTAAAGATTGATGTTCCCGGGCAAGTCTCTATCGCAGGATTTGAAGACAGCCCATTTTCTCGACAAACCTGGCCCAAACTTACAACCGCACACCAACCCAACCAGGAAATCGCCCGCTCGGCAGCCGAATTACTGCTTGAGAAAATTCAGTGTAAAAGTTCAAAAGAACTCAATGGTTCCGGGCAAGAGGGAGAAACGTACCGCAGCTTCACCCCCGAGTTAATTATTCGACAATCCACTGGCCCCGTGCCCAAATAACCCCTTCAGCTTAAGAGAGATCTGGAAGGTTAATTTCGTCGATAAATTTCACGCCCCAGGCTCCAGGTCCTATTCACTTGCAGATCCTCACCTAATAAAACCATATCCGCTCGGGCCCCTTCAGTGATTACACCTGCTCCCAGACCAAGGAACTGCGCCGGATACAAACTTGCCATGCGCAGCGCTTCCGGCAATTCAATCCCACACCAGTCGCGGATATTTTTAACCGCGCCGATCATATCCAAGTGAGAACCCGCTAACTCTCCGGTACTGGAGGTCAGTTTATCCCCTTCTCGTGTAACCACTCGATCAAATAGGGGAAAACTGGTGGCATCACTGCCCACTAGCGACATTGCATCGGTTACCAGTAACAACTTACCGCGAGGTTTTGCTTTCAAAGCTAACGCCATAGCGCCGGTACTGACATGGTGGCCATCGGCAATTAATCCACACCAGGCGTCATCCCGGATCAAGGCTGCCCCCACCATACCCGGCTCACGCGAATGAAGCGGGGACATTGCATTGTATAAGTGGGTAAATCCTGTCGCTCCAGCATCCAACGCAGCTTCAACAATTTCAGCACTCGCATTCGAATGGCCGAGACAAACATGAACCCCCAGGGAAACCAACTTTCGGATAGCGGATACCGATACACAATCTGGCGCCAGAGTGACCAAGCGGATTCCCAGGTCTTCCCGGGCGTAGAGGGAGAGCTCCTCATGACTCAAAGAGCGGATAAACCCTCCTTCATGGGTACCCTTTTTGGCCTCACTTAAATGCGGCCCCTCAAAATGTACTCCAATCACACCCGGAACACCGCTGGACAAGGCCCCACTTACCGCATCGGCTGCCCGCTGCATCACTGCAAAGCTATCCGTAATCAAGGTGGGCAGGAAAGCACTGGTACCAAACTGACTATGGGCTTCGCTTATTTGCTGAAGCGCATTAACTGAGGGCTCCTGATTAAACAGTACACCACCACCACCATTGACCTGGATATCAATAAAGCCCGGCACCAACAAACCCGGTAAGCGCTCAGCATCGGAACTCACTCCCCCACCCACTGCGGAAATCAGTCCGCTATCTCCAATGGTGATAGCAACATCTGCAAGTATGCGCTCGCCATCAAATAGCTTTTCAGCAATCAGGATAACCCCCACTTCCCCCTCCCAAATATTATTTTCTGTTTTATTCAGACTGTCTGAGTAACTTTCTTTAAACCCGCCGGCTCATCGGGATTAATCCCCCGACTTACCGCCACGTGGGCCACATCGATATAAAAACGCTGCAACAGCGCCAGTGGAGCCACTCTCGGGTGAACCCCCTTACTCGGCACATGCAAATTAATCAGAGCCGCCCCACGCCGTCGAATTTCATCAATCTGCTGGCTGTGTGTGGGGAATGACTCATCCTCGATTGGAACATTCACCACTGTCAATTTCCCTTCCACCAGCGTAACGGGGCCGTGCAAGAATTCCGCACTGGAATAGGACTCCGCATGGATATTGCAGACTTCTTTTAACTTCAGCGCCAGTTCCCGAGTGATCCCATAACCGGGACCCCGCCCCAAAACTACCAGATTTTGTACCGAGGCCAGGTTTTCCGGACGCAATTGAATTTCTGCCCGCACCGCAGATCTCAAAGTTTCCGGCAACTTTTCCAGAGCACTGCAAAGAGCGGGATCCTGCGTCCAATTGGCGACCATCTGCAGTATCGCAGATAGGGTCGCCAGATAACTTTTCGTAGCTGCAACCGCTTTTTCCGGGCCAGCCTTTAAGGGAATTACCAGGTCAACCACATCTTTAATCGGCGCATCTTCATCGTTAAGCAAAGCGACGGTATAAGCCCCCTGCTCTCTCGCCATGCGGGCCTGGGTCAGAATATCTGGGCTTCTCCCAGACTGGGAAATGACGATAACCAGGGCCTCATCGAGCTTTAATTTGCGACCATAAACACTGGAGACCGACGGTGCGGCAGCAAAAGTAGGGGTACCAGTTTCAATCTCTATCAGATACTTGGCAAAGACGCCCGCATGATCAGAAGAACCCCTCCCCACAATCATCACAAAACGAGGAGGCTTCTGGCGCAGCCGCTCTCCCAGATGAGACATTATATTGGCATTGGAATGCAGCTGTTCAGCAATCCTATCCGGCGCCTCACGAGCCTCAGCCTCCATGACCGTGGTAACCATAATACTTCCTACCTGACTCACTCAAAATATGAACCCAGCTCTCACATTAATACCGAGTTCCATCAATCAGTCTATGCCCAGCTGTACTTCACCTCGGTTAATTGACGCCATTAATCGTCCTGCTTTGTTTTCAAACACCCACTAGCTCGCCAACCCGATACCCCATTACTGTCACAATAAAACTGGAATTGGGTATACCTTTTTAATCTATGCTTAAGGCACCCCTATCAGTCGCTGCCGATCATATCTACAGGAAGGATCAATGCCCCAAACCCCGGGCAGTTGCACCACACAAAAATGGCGTTTAATCATTCTCCTTGTTGTTGCGAGCTTACTGAGCAGCTGCTCCAGCATTCAATTCGCCTATAACAACATTGATTATTGGATACGCTGGAAGCTTCGTGACTATGTCGACTTAAATTCCCAGCAAGAGCTGGAGTTTCAAGGGGCTCTTAACAGCTTTTTTCACTGGCACCGCCAAACACAACTACCAAAATATGCCGATTTCCTGAGCCAACTGGCAGATAAAGTAGATCAAGGCCAACTTGAGAATCCTCAGCTGGCCCCAGTTGAAAACGAGGTGTACCACTTCATCGAAAGCGCCAGTAACAACGCCTTCAACTTAATGCTTCCTATTGTGGCGCAGTTAACACCACAACAGATTGATCACCTGCAACACAACCTGGCCAAAAAGCAGCAGAAAACACTGGAAAAATGGCAGCGCTCGCCGTGGAAAATACAACGACACCGCGATCGGCAAATTCGCCGGGAGAGCAGGCGATGGCTGGGAAGTTTAACCGAGCAGCAAAAGCAGCTGATCGCAGCCTGGGTAAAGCAGGTAGAGTACAACCCTGTATTACGTAACGAACAACATATGATTTGGCAGCAACATGCCATTGAGCTTCTCCGACAGAAGCCTGATGGATACCAACAACAGTTGCGCGGTCTGTTGGAAAACCCAGACCAACTTTGGTCCGACGAATATCGCAAGGCGCAAGAGCAGCGCAAAACCCAAGCTCGCGAACTGGGAGAACAAATTCTATCCAGTACCAGCCCCACACAACGTCGTCACCTAAGCAAAACTCTGCGCGACTATGCCCAAGACTTCCGCTCTCTAGCCAGCCAATAATCAGCCGCCCAGATCCCAACACCACCGCCAAGCTAATGAACGACATGAGAGCTCAAAAAGCTAGCGTATCCAGGATAAATTCCACCCAATAGATTCAAGAGAAACTAATAATCATGTGTGATTTCCTGCTGACGAAAGCGACCTAAGGCTGATAAGCTCGCCAACTCACATTACCAGCCAGGGGAATTCAAGTGCATATCGAATCCGCCACACAGGAACAATTGATTGAGTGGGAAAAAGAATTAAGCGCTCACTACAACAAGATCTGTCAACACGAGTTAAGCCTGGATATCACACGTGGAAAGCCCTCGGCGGAGCAATTAAAACTTTCCGATAAACTTGATGGAATTCTCTCCGGTGACTATCGAGCGGCAGACGGTACCGACACTCGCAACTACGGTGGCCTAATCGGTCTGACCTGCGCAAGGGAGCTGGGAGCCGAAATGCTTCAAGTGCCTGTCAGCGAAGTGATTGCCGGAGGCAACAGCTCTCTCACACTGATGTATCACGCCCTAGTCACCGGTTACCTGTTCGGCTTTGCGGGCACTACCCCCTGGCGCGAATTAAAAGCTCCCAAATTTCTCTGCCCTGTTCCCGGCTATGACCGCCATTTTACGATCTGTGAGCAGCTGGGTATCCAAATGATTAACGTGCCCATGGGAGAACAGGGGCCCGACATGGAGCTTGTGGAAAAGCTCGTGCGCGACGACGCAGAGATTGTTGGTATCTGGTGTGTGCCCAAGTTTTCAAATCCAACAGGAGCCACTTACAGCAAGGAAACTGTAGAAAGATTGGCGCAGCTGGGACAACTTGCCGGCGCCGGCTTCCGGATATTTTGGGACAATGCCTATTCGGTGCACGACATTGGCAACTATGTAAGTCTGCCAAATATTCGCACAGCAACCCTGGAAAATGATACTGCAGACTCCGTAATACAGTTTGCCTCAACTTCAAAAGTCACCCACGCTGGCGCAGGCGTTGCGTTTGTGAGCGCCAGCCAGGCAAATCTCGATTCCCTCAAAGGCCAAATGCAGGCAATGACCATTGGTCCTGACAAAGTCAACCAATTGCGTCACTCGAGATTTTTTACCGAATACACCAGCCTGACAGAACACATGCATAAACATGCAGATATTCTTCGCCCGAAGTTCGAGTGTGTTCTGGAGCATTTACATAATGCCCTCACCGATGCAGATATGGGTACTTGGGAAAAACCCGAAGGGGGTTATTTTGTTTCCTTTAATACCCTTCCCGGTTGCGCAAAAGCAGTGGTTAAAATGGCTGCGGATGCCGGAGTAAAATTAACACCTGCCGGCGCTACCTTCCCTTATGGTAAGGACCCTGAGGACAGCAATATTCGTATTGCACCCAGTTTCCCACCGCTGGAAGAACTGGATACCGCAATGTCTGTTTTCGTCCTCTGTGTCAAACTGGTGAGTCTACGTAAAAAGCTTGGCAAAATTTAACCATCCAAAATGCCAGGTGAGATTTCCTGAATCATCAAAAAAGGCAGCTTTACGCTGCCTTTTTCATAAAGAGTCGCTTCTAAGTCAGCTGGATAAATAACGTTTAGCAAACTTCTCGTCCACTTTTGATAAATCAACAACGACCAGCCCATCCACAGCATCGCAAAAATCCGGGTCAATATTAAAGGCGTGGAAACTGGTCCCTCCCGTTTTAGTAACAGAGGCATACTTTTTAAATAGGGGAGGTAGCATAACGCCCTCCTCACGCAAAATATGCTTCAATTGACGCATATCTGACACCGAATCCCCGAGTAATTCAGGCAGTTCAGATTGTGCTTCCGGAAATGGCAGTCGAGCATCCCCCAAGGAGTTTTCAGGAGCAAAATAATGGGAAAAATAGCGCACAATGACGGACTTCGCTCTCACGGAAAATGTACCGGGCATAGACACTGGGCCAAATAGGTAGCGTACCTTATTGCGCAATACCCACTGTCCAATAGCACACCAGAGCAGGTCTAACCCGCGTCCTCTCCAATATTCCGGCAGTAGGAAGCTACGCCCTAGCTCAGCAGAATCTGGCAGGCACTGCCGAGGAGGCTGCGGGTAATTAAATAGCGTACTGCTGTATATCTGATCATCCGAGAGCGCCTCGGTCGCTGCTATGCGGTAAGCTCCTGCAATCTGTCGATTTTCTGCATCCCACAACAATAGATGGTCGTAATGAGCATCAAACGCATCCCAATCCCGGCTCTGCCCGGTCCCTTCCCCCACTGAGCGAAAAGCAATCTCCCTCACTCTGGCCAATTCCCTCATGACGGGGCAATCTGCTTTCTGCCGATATAAACGCACAGAAAAATTACCCAGTTCAGAGAGTGATACACAGGACTCAACCACTCGCGCTACATCGGCTTTTGGCTCAGCTTCAACAATTAATTCCGGTCCCAGAGGGGCCGGTGAACGATGTAATTGGTAGACATGTTTACGCCACAGGGCAGCCTTGGCGCGGGGTGTTAGCGGCCAGCTACGAAAGTGTTCAGCTTCCAATGGACGACCTATACGAATATCGATACTGCGGCTGGCCTGTTTAAACATCTCCCTGATCAACCATAAAGTCGAGAGAGGCTTGTTCAACATTGAGAGGCCATAGAACCACCAAGAATTCCTCCCTAAAACCTGCACCGGCAATATCGGCGCATTGGTTTTTTCCGCAAAACGGGCAAAGCCTGAATTCCAGCGTCCATCCCGAACCCCATGGGGGGTGAGCCTGGATACTTCGCCCGCCGGGAAAATGATGATCGCTCCCCCGTCACCTAAATGGCTATAAATACCTTCAATATCGGCTCGACGGGTACGCCCATTAAAGTTATCTACGGGCAATAAACAGGGGCGCAGGGATTTTATGTTCCATAATAGTTGGCTCGCGACAGCTCGAACATCTTTCCGTACCCGCGCCACCATATCAATCAGAGCGAGACCATCCAGGCTTCCTAAGGGGTGATTAGACACAATCACCAGCGGCCCACTAGTGGGAACCCGAGCCAACTCTGATGGATTTAATTCGTAGCGAAAATTCAAGTCATCGAATACTTGGCGAATAAAATCCAGGCCGCCAAGATGGGGGTAACTGCTGGTAAATTCCTGTAGCTGCTCCTCACAACAGATTTTCTTTACTGTGGCAGAAACCAATTTTCGCGTGGTTTTTTGTGGTGCCGCGCTGTACCAGGCGTTTTTCTGCAAAAGAGTCTCAAGATGAATCATGCCGCAACCACCTCTGTCATTATGCTGGCAATTTTTGGAGTCCGATACCAATGTAAAAGATCTAAATTGCCATCCTGTTGTTCTACAACCGCACTCATAGAGTCGACCCAATCACCACAATTCGCATAGGTCACAGCATCCCCACACACTGTTTTATTTCTAAGGGCAGGCCTATGGATATGGCCACAAATAACACCATCGAACCCCCGCGATATCGCTTCACGGGTGGCGACATCCTCAAAATCACTCATCATTTGTCGAGCGGCACCCACACGATTTTTTATTTGGCTGGCCAGCGACCACCAAGGCTTGTTAAACCGATTGCGCCAATAATTGATCCAGCGATTAAAGCGCAGCATCAGGTAATAACTGCGATCGCCGATATGGTAACTGATTGGATTTATTTTAATTCGGTGTTCAAACTGATCGCCGTGGGTTACCCAAAAGCGGCGCCCATTAGAAGCAGTGTGGATATAGTCTTTTTCAATTCGGATATTGCCGAGCCGCTTTCCGGCCCAGCTGCGCATTGGCGCGTCGTGATTTCCAGGAATATAAATGACTTCAGGCGTCAGGCTACTTAATTCGGAAAGCATTTCCAGTAGCAGCGAAGAGGCCTGACACCATGTACCTCGTCCTTGAGCGAGTGCCTGCATATCAAAAATATCCCCAACCAGATAGACCGTATCGGCGCGATTCTGAGCCAGAAAATCTGCAAGTCGATGGGGCTCACTGTCTCTGCTGCCCAAATGGACATCGGAAATCCACAGTGCGCGATAGCGATTGCTCATAGCAAAGTTCCAGTCTGTACCAGTTATCAGCCCATAAAAATCAGGACAGATACGCGGCAAAAATATAGGTCGTCGCTTGAGCTAACTTGAGAAAAATCGATAAATCCGTATTTGCTCTCTTGCTAGCAAATTGAGATCAACTAAATACAGAACGGCGTTGATCGTCAGCGCAACCACTTTGCAGCGATTTGATGACAGTCAGGAGGATTTTTATTGAAGCTTATATTGCAGAGGAAAAAAAGGTGCAGCGGATGATTTTGGCGCTAAAAACCGGGCATAGAGCCCGGCCTGATTCAGAGTAAAAATAAAGCTCACTCTGTGTCCTGGGGATGACGGATAGGCGGGGCAAAAGGAAACTTGGCAACTTTGTCACCCTTTACTTCAACAATCTTGCCGGTGCCCTCTTTTTCCACTTCATCAATACGCACGATGCTGTGCATCGGAATATAGGAACGGGTTACCGAAGCAAATTCGGTTTTCAGCTTTTCCTCACTGGGATCGACCACAAGCTGAGCCTTTTCCCCAAATACAAACTCCTCCACCTCGATAAAGCCGTACATATCACTTTGATAGATGGCCCGAGCGTAGAGTTCGTACACTTGGTTTTGATTGTGGAAAATAACTTTATAAATCGGGTTGGCCATAAGTCTCTCAGGATGGGGATGACCCCGAAGCTCAAATTGATCAAAGAACGGGCAAAGCCCGAAAAAGCGCGCAAGAATAGCACAGGTTCGCAACAGCTAATATAGCCATCTATGCAGTGCCGGGTCGTATCGCTATAATGCCCCACCCTAATTGTTGACCAGTTTTTAACCAGGCGCGATATGTCCGAAACATCGGTGAAAAAGCTATATATTAAGACCCACGGCTGCCAAATGAATGAGTACGATTCCGCGAGGATGCGCGATCTGCTCGGCGAGTCCCACGACATGGTACCTACCGACGATCCCGACGAGGCGGATGTACTATTGGTCAACACCTGTTCTATCCGCGAGAAAGCCCAGGAAAAGCTGTTCCACCAGCTGGGCCGTTGGAAGCACCTGAAGGAAAAAAATCCCGACCTGGTGATTGGTGTTGGCGGCTGTGTAGCAAGTCAGGAAGGCGAGGCGATTGCCAAGCGCGCGCCCCATGTAGACTTGATCTTTGGCCCCCAGACCCTGCATCGCCTGCCGGAGATGATGGAGACCAAGGAGCAAAAAAGCGGCGCAGTTATCGTCGATGTGAGCTTCCCGGAGATCGAGAAGTTTGATCGCCTGCCCCAGCCAGAGGCCGACGGCGCCACCGCATTTGTCTCTATTATGGAAGGCTGCTCCAAGTACTGCACTTTCTGCGTGGTTCCCTACACCCGTGGCGAAGAAGTCAGCCGCCCTGTGGCCGATGTACTCGAAGAGATCGCCCACCTTGCAGACCAGGGTGTCCGCGAAGTGAACCTGCTTGGGCAAAACGTAAACGCCTACCGCGCTACGGGAGAAGATGGCCACGAAGTGGATTTCGCCGAGCTGATCACTTATGTGGCAGCGATTGATGGCATCGACCGTATCCGCTATACCACCTCTCACCCGGTAGAGTTCTCCGATGCGCTGATCGATGTCTACGGACAGGTACCAGAACTGGTTAGTCATCTTCATCTGCCCGTACAGAGTGGCTCCGACCGCATTCTGATGGCAATGAAACGCGGCCACACCGCCCTGGAGTACAAATCCAAGATCCGCCGCCTGAAGAAAATTCGCCCGGATATCTGCCTGTCTTCAGACTTTATTATCGGCTTCCCCGGCGAAACTGACAGGGACTTTGAAGCGACCATGAACCTGATCCAGGACGTGGGCTTCGATATCTCCTTCAGCTTTATATATTCCCCTCGCCCAGGCACCCCAGCTGCCGACCTGGCCGATGACACGCCGGAAGAAGTGAAAAAGCAGCGCCTACAGCTGCTTCAAGCGCGGATTAACCAGCAGGCGGCAGCTATTGCACGCCGCATGGTTGGCAACACCGAGCGTGTACTGGTAACCGGTGTTTCCAAAAAGGACCCCGGACAGCTGCAAGGCCGCACCGAGAACAACCGGGTAGTCAACTTCCGTGCGGACGATCTCGCCCTGATCGGCAAATTTGCCGATGTTGTGATTGAAGAGGCCCTGCCAAACTCCCTGCGCGGTACTTTAGTCACATCTGAGCTGGAAGAAGACCTGTTCTAAGACTTTGTGATTACCTCAAATAGCGGCAAGATGTACTTCGAAAGCACATCCTGCCGCCAAATTAGGCTCAACTTACCCCCCAAATTACGCCCCGTAATTAAAATCAGGTAAAGTTAGAACCTATTTGTAGGAATCACCTCTTTCCCCTTTAGGGAAAATGGGTATACCCTAGCAATATAACCCCTGGATTAAAGGTGCCGGAAACCAATTTGGAAACACAAACCCTCGCTCACAGCATCACTCTCGAGCCCAACGACGCACGCCGTCTCGCCAATCTCTGCGGTCAGTTCGACCAACACCTACGCCAAATAGAACAGCGCCTGGATATCGAAATTCGAAATCGCGGCAACCAGTTTTCATTTTTCGGCGATGCCAAATCGGCGCGTGCCGCTGGCGAACTACTCAGTAGGCTCTACAAGGAAACCGGTACCAAGGACTATCTCACTCCAGATGAGATTCACCTGGCTCTGCAGCAAGCGGGGGTCGAAGAACTCACCGGCCAAGATGGTAGCGGTGACTCCAGCGAAGCTGACCAAGTAGTACTGATTCGCACTAAGAAGTGCTCGGTACGCCCCAGAGGGCTCAATCAGCGTAAATACGTTCGCGCTGTGCAGACCAATGATATCAATTTCGGTATCGGACCCGCCGGTACCGGTAAAACCTACCTGGCGGTAGCCTGTGCTGTGGAGTCTCTGCTCAAGGATGAAGTTGAGCGAATCCTCCTGGTCCGCCCCGCCGTTGAAGCCGGCGAGAAATTGGGCTTCCTGCCCGGTGACTTAAGCCAAAAGGTAGATCCTTACCTCCGCCCACTCTACGACGCCCTCTACGAAATGCTCGGTTTTGAAACTGTTGGCAAGCTGATCGAGCGCAACGTTATCGAAGTGGCTCCCCTTGCCTATATGCGCGGGCGCACCCTGAATAACGCCTTTGTTATTCTCGATGAGAGTCAAAATACCACCCGCGAGCAGATGAAAATGTTCCTCACGCGGATTGGCTTTGGCTCAACCGCCGTAATTACCGGTGACCCCAGCCAGGTCGACCTGCCCCGTGGCCAAGCTTCCGGTTTGCGCCATGCTGTTGGAGTACTGGGACGGGTTAATGGAATCAGCTTTACCCACTTTGGAGCCAAGGATGTGGTTCGCCACCCCCTCGTGCAGCGCATTGTGGAGGCCTACGATATTCATGAAGCTGAGCTGGAAATGGCCTCGGCAGATCGAATTTCCAATAAAGCCGATGAGAATGCCGCTTAGAGTCCGCACCTGAGTTATGACTGATTTAACACTCGATGTGCAGCGGGTCAGCCGCTGCCACGACATCCCTTCCGATGAGGCTATCAGCAACTGGGTATCCAAGGCTTTGACCGGCCACCGCAACGAAGCGGAACTGTCGGTGCGAATCGTGGACGAAAGTGAGAGCCAGGAACTTAATCACCAGTATCGGGGTAAGGATAAACCCACTAACGTTTTATCCTTCCCTACCGATTTCCCTGCGGAGCTGGATCTCCCGATGCTTGGAGATCTTGTGATCTGTGCCCCAGTAGTTGAACTGGAAGCGGAGCAACAGAGCAAATCACTATCGGCGCACTGGGCACATATGGTGGTCCATGGCACACTGCACCTTCTAGGTTATGACCATATCGAAGATGCAGACGCTCAGGTTATGGAAAGCCTGGAAACGAAGTTGCTCGCCAACCTCGGCATTGCAGACCCCTACGCCCCACAGGATGAAGTGGGATGATAGCCGCTGTACCACCGAAGTGATGGCAAACTGCTACTGAATTTTATCTACAAACGAGAGAACCCCGGAGCATGGCCACTTCCATGACCACAGACGAGCCCCCAAGTAGTCACTCAGCGAGCAAATCCCGCGCGAGTGAAAAAAGTTGGCTGGAAAAGCTGTTCAGCGCCTTTTCAGCTGAACCCAAGTCTCGCGACGAATTATTGGACATCATTAAGGACGCCGCTGAAAATCAGCTGGTAGATGCTGAAGCGCTCTCTATTATCGAAGGCGCACTGGACGTTTCCAGCCAGCAAGTCCGCGAGATTATGATTCCACGCTCGCAAATGGTTGTGGTAGGCCTTCACGATAAGCCGGAAGAGTTCCTCCCCAAAATTATTGATTCGGGGCACTCCCGATTCCCTGTCGTCGGCGAAAGTGTCGATGATATACGCGGGATATTGCTCGCCAAAGACCTGCTCCCTCTCCTGTTGAAAGGTTTCGACGGATTTCAGCTCGAAGACCTGATCCGCCCAGCCAATATTATTCCCGAGAGCAAGCGCCTCAATATCCTGCTGCGCGAGTTCCGTGAGAACCGCTACCATATGGCGGTCGTGATAGACGAATACGGCGGTGTATCCGGTGTTGTGACTATTGAAGATATCCTCGAGGAAATTGTCGGTGAAATCGAAGACGAGACCGACGAGGAAGAAGCGGATAGTTATATCCGTAAAGTTGGGGAAAACGATTTTATCGTTAAAGCTCTGACTCCCATTGAAGAGTTCAATGAATTTTTCGAGAGCGCCTTTAGTGATGAAGAATTCGACACTGTCGGCGGTCTTATTATGCAATCATTCGGCCATTTGCCGGGCCGTGACGAAGTCACCCGACTGGGTGACTTTATGTTCCGGGTACTCTATGCAGACAGCCGCCAGATACACCTTTTGCGGGTTGCCCATATGCGCAAACCGCCAGAAGAAGACAGCTGAGCACTGCAAGCTTTAACACACTGATACCCTTAGAGAACGGGGTATCCTGACAACAACTTTATGCGCAGATTATTTTCTCCTCTCGCCAGCGTTGTAGCTGGCGGGTTGATGACACTTTCATTTGCCCCATTTAACTATTGGGTATGTGGCCTGCTGTCCCTGACACTATTCGCCTGGATTCTGCTCTCTGCAGCCAAAGGGCAGGTGCTACCGGGTCGCAAAAGCTTCTGGCTCGCCCTCTGCTATGGATTGGGCCTCTTCGCCAGCGGGGCTTCCTGGGTCTACGTTTCGATTACAAATTTTGGCAACTCATCGGTGCCATTAGGACTGGCCCTCACCGGAAGCTTCGTCGCTATTATGGCGCTGCTGTTAGCCGCGCCCTTCTACATTCTGGGCCGCTTCACAGATAATAAATTCAGCTTCGCTCTGGCTTTTGCCGCATTGTGGTTTATCAGTGAATGGCTGCGCAGCTGGGCCTTTACCGGTTTCCCCTGGCTCTTCGCCGGCTATGGCCATACAGAAACCTGGCTAGCGGGCTGGGCGCCGATTTTGAGTGTCTACGGCATAGGCCTGCTATTGGCATTTACCGGCGCAGTGCTGGCCCTGGTTGTCAGTGGCCGCCTATCCCCGCTCAAGCGGCACAGCCATATCATTCTACTCACTGCGGCACTGGCCCCCTGGCCAATAGGAGCTGCCCTCTCCCAAGTAGAGTGGACCTCCGCAAAAGGTCCTCTTATCAGCGTTGGGCTGGTGCAGGCTAATATTCCTCAGGAAAAGAAGTGGTTGCCAGAATTTCGCGGGGAAACTATCAGTCGCTACCAGGAGGGTACTCGCGCCCTTAGCGATCAGGATGTAGATGTTATTATCTGGCCCGAAGCCGCTCTGCCCATGCTCTACGGGCAAGCCCCCAACCTTATGCAGGCGCTGCAACGCAATGCTGAGACTACCAACATCGATTTGATCACCGGTATTCTCTATGACACCCGGGGTTCGACACAGAAGGCGCTGAGTATTCACAACTCCGCCGCAGTTTTTGGCCAGAGCCCCAGCGTGTATCACAAGCGCCACCTGGTTCCCTTTGGTGAGTATGTACCTCTGGAGGATTTTATTCGGGGCACTATCGAGTTTTTTAATCTCCCCACTTCCTTTATCCGCTCAGGCCCGGACGAACAATCACCACTCAATGCTGCTGGTGCAAGCTGGGCGCCGCTTATCTGCTATGAGATTGTCTATCCCAGGCTGGTTGCCGACTCAGCACTGTCTTCCCAGGTTTTGCTGACCATTAGCAATGATGCATGGTTCGGGACCTCTATTGGCCCCCTACAACATATGCAAATGGCGCAGATGCGCGCTTTGGAAACTGGTCGCTACCTGGTGAGAGGGACAAATACTG
The DNA here is from genome assembly GCF_056231245.1 of Microbulbifer maximicatervae (SeqCode). NCBI lineage: Bacteria > Pseudomonadati > Pseudomonadota > Gammaproteobacteria > Cellvibrionales > Microbulbiferaceae > Microbulbifer > Microbulbifer maximicatervae (SeqCode). The sequence goes on along the minus strand of NZ_CP174334.1, from coordinate 892,199 downwards.
GTGTGACGGCAATTGCGGACCCCAAGGGGAGGGTTATTAAAAAACTCCCCCAATTCGAGCGCGCGAATATGACCGGAGATATCAGAGCGATGAGTGGCGCCACTCCGTTTATGCTAGCCGGCATCTCATTGGTATTTGCCTTGGCGCTCCCAATGCTGGCCCTGGCCCTGTTTTTACGCCGTAGGGTGGAACCCCAATCCAACTCCCCTCTCAGTGGCGAGCTACCCGATTAAAACAAGCCCTGTGGCCACTCCCTGCCGGGGTGGCCATCGGTAAGCTACCGCCACTGAATATCACTGCTATGCTCCATTCAATTTTCTAGCGAATATAAGGCAAGGTGATTCCCCATGCATTGCTTGATTAGCGGTGGCACCGGGCTTATAGGCAGACTCTTTTGTCGGCGCTGGCTGGAGCGAGGCAATACTATTACGGTATTAAGCCGACATCCGGACAGGGTTCGAAACTTATGTGGCGAATCAGCCAACGCCTGCCGCGATCCCGCAGAGGTAAACCAGCCCGTAGATGTTATTGTGAACCTTGCCGGGGCCCCCATCTCCCGTCGCTGGACAGAAAAATATCGCACTGAAATTCGCGGTTCACGCCTGGACACAACAGAGAAGCTGGTTCGCTGGACCCTGGGCCAAAGAGACAAGCCATCCTACTTCTTGTCCGGCTCCGCAATCGGCTATTACGGCAATCGCGGAGGGGAGTTACTGAAAGAAGACAGCGCTCCAGGGGGGGGCTTTGCCGCACAGCTGTGTCGGGACTGGGAGGCCGCCACGCTCCCGCTGCAGCACTCTGGCGTTAAGGTAGGCATTATCCGCACAGCTATCGTTCTCTCCATGCGCGGTGGCGCCCTTCCCCAAATGCTGCCACCATTTCGGCTCGGGCTTGGCGGCCCCATGGGCTCGGGCGAGCACTGGATGAGCTGGATTCACGAAGAAGACGAAGTCGGGCTGATATTACACGCCATCGACAATCAACTTTGCCGTCCATTTAACGGAAGTGCACCAGAACCTGTCACCAACAACAGCTTTGCCCGGATCCTGGCCAAAGAGCTGCATCGCCCGGCGTTTTTACGCTCACCGGCCTGGGCTTTAAAGATAGCTTTTGGAGAGATGGCTGATGAATTACTGCTAGCCAGTGATAGGGTCGAGCCCTGTACAGCATTGGAAACCGGCTATACCTTCCAATTTCCAACTCTGGAGCAGGCCCTCTCAGACCTGCTCAAGGGTGACGGCGCTGCCACTAAAGCCAGCGCCTGAACAAATGAATTTAAGCGGCGGCCATATCGCTTTCGAGTGCCTGGGCTAAGTAGCGTCGGCTAGATTCACTGGTCACCAGGTCGCCATGGCACTCCATTGGCGCAGAACCCACCCATTGGGCATGCCAGCGATACCAATGGGACTCCTCGGCTTTTGAACGCAGCTCGATAAACTCCACTTCGGCGGGAGCAAAACCGAACTCCCGAACAATCTGCCCAGCAAAGGTCTCAAAATTTTTACTGAGTTGGGCGCCGCTATCGCCACCAGCACACAGAAAAACCAGTGTGCGGCCATCTTGCTCAACCCGCTTGAAGCCAATCCAAACAGCCCGGTTTAACCGGTTATGTAACTGTATCGGAGAGAAAGAAAGTGGGATGCCCTTCATCATAAGGTTATCTCGATTATTGTTATGTTTCTTATCCACAGCCGCTACTCCATATAAAAAGATAATCAATGGGTATGTCCTGTGGCGCCAGTCATCCTAAGCCCGGTACAACTAGCAATCAAGAGCTCTCAAACATTTGGGCTCGACGCCTGATCCCTCAAACCCTGTAGGCCTCTGAGATTACATTTATCAAAAAGTTCCTTATCCATCCTCAACATTTTCTGATGGACGGTAGCGAACTCCACCGATACCAGATCCGTGCCAGTATTTCCCGCCAGTAGACCTGGGTCCTTAGCAGGGAGACAGCATTGGGCAGCCAGCGCCCCACACCTGTTTGAGCGCGGGGCATCAACTCTCCGGCACTCCCAACCGGCAGGGGCTGTACCTCTAAGCCAGCGCGGGAAAAAATTTCCGCTGCGCGAGGCATATGCCACCAGTGAGTGGCCAAAAAAACCGACCTCACGTTAGCACTGTGCAAAATATCAGCACTATTTACTGCATTCTCTGCAGTAGTACGACTGCAATCTTCACGCCAAGTGACCGGAGTGGAAAACTCCTCCTCCAACAACGCAGCCATTAAATCAGACTCTGCCAGCCGCTCTCCGCTGTGAACCCGACCGCCAGATACCAGAATCGGTAAGTCTTCTGGTGCTTGCTCGACAGCACCGGCAACTCTTTCGAGACTCGCCGCAGAGAGTCTCTCCCTATTCGAATACCTGTCGCGATAACGCCCTGCACCAAGGATCACAACGGCCTCAGGCCTTATATGGGGTTGATAAGGTACCTTGCCCAATCGATCCCCAAGCCAGGATGAGAATGCCGGGGTCGCCCCTAACCAAAGCACACAAAAGGAAATCACAGCCAAGGGTAGAGAGCATCTCTCAAGCAGGGACCCGGATGAAGAGAATCGCAAAAGGAATGCAACCAGCAGCCCCAACAATGGGGCTGCTGGTTGCATCAGAAGCGTGGCCGCCGCCGTATAGAGCCCATTCAATACTCGAGACCACCCTCAATCTGTCGAAAGCATCCATAACCACACCGGTGGCAGGGGGTAATCTGGGTATTTGCCGGCGGCATAGCTCGGTATCCACAGCCCAAACACTGCAACTCCTCATCCGGCCCTACAAACTCGCCGGCCAAAGCCCAGGGCTTGCCCTCTTTGATGCATCGCATTAAGTTTGGCCAGGCGGTTTCTGTGGGGTCCGCCGCATCCAGCAGCCAATCACCGCTGCGCTCCTCCAGGGTCTTCAATTCCCCACCTAGTCCCCGGATATAGTCAGCAGCCCGATGCAGGTCATCTTTCAGCCAAGCCCGCAAAAATGCCATCTTATTGGCGGTGAGATTCTCAACAGCCAGCTCACCTTCGACCAAATCTTCAAAGTCTTCGCGAAACTCATTAATCAGATCGTCCTTCGGCGGCAACTTTGGTTCCTTCGTCACGGTATCCCTCCTATAATCCCGCGTTTACGCATCGTAAAAGATGCACTGGGAGCGAAACTTGATCGCGATCAATCTTTACCGATTGACAAGCGTTCACATCCCCCAATAAACACTGAACAGTTTCCCGCAAATTTTGATCACAGAGTATAGGTCCCGAATCGATGGAAGAGCAGTACAACCCCTCCGCAGTCGAAGCTTCCGCCCAGGAATTCTGGGAGGCCGAGAAGAGCTTTGAAGTAAAGGAAGACGCCGGCAGGGAAAAGTTCTACTGCCTATCCATGTTCCCCTACCCCAGCGGCAAGCTACACATGGGGCATGTGCGCAATTACACCATTACCGATGTAATTACTCGCTATCAGCGCATGCAGGGCAGAAACGTGTTGCACCCGATGGGCTGGGATGCTTTCGGTCTGCCGGCAGAGAATGCGGCCATCCAGAACAAGACCGCTCCAGCCAAATGGACCTATGCCAATATCGAGTACATGAAAGGCCAGCTCAAGGCTCTGGGTTTTGGCTTTGACTGGTCCCGCGAACTGGCCACCTGCCAACCCTCCTACTATCGCTGGGAGCAGTGGTTCTTCACCCGCCTCTACGAAAAAGGCCTGGTCTACAAGAAAAACTCTGCAGTGAACTGGTGCCCCCACGACCAGACAGTACTGGCCAATGAGCAGGTAGAAGATGGCGCCTGCTGGCGCTGTGGCACTACCGTTGAGCGCCGCGAGCTGGCCCAGTGGTTTATCAAGATCACCGATTATGCCGAAGAGCTGCTCGAAGACCTGGACAAACTGCCCGAGTGGCCCGAGCAGGTGCGCACCATGCAGCGCAACTGGATCGGCAAGAGCCGGGGAGTAGAGCTGAGCTTTGCCCTGCCCAAGCCTATTGCGGGCATGGACCACTTCGATGTGTATACCACCCGTCCGGATACACTGATGGGCGTTACCTATGTTTCCCTCGCCGCCGAGCACCCCATCGCTCTGGAACTTGCCGAGTCCAACCCCGAACTCAAAACTTTTATCGCCGAGTGCAAAAAGCAGTCCCTATCCGAAGCCGATATGGCCACGATGGACAAGAAAGGCATGGATACTGGGCTCAAGGCGATTCACCCCATCAGTGGTGAAGAAGTCTCCGTATGGGTGGCTAACTATGTTCTGATGGATTACGGCTCAGGCGCGGTGATGGCAGTACCGGCACACGACCAGCGCGATTGGGAATTTGCGCAAAAATACCAGCTGCCCGTTATCCAGGTTATCGAGGCTGCCGACGGCGAGTCCATCAACTTGGAGAAAGAGGCCTATACGGAGAAAGGCAAACTGGTGAATTCCGGCAGTTTTGACGGCCTGGATTTTGATGGCGCCTTTACTGCGATCTCCGAAGCGCTGATTGCTGCAGGTAAGGGTCGGGTTAAGATCAACTATCGCCTGCGCGACTGGGGTGTCTCCCGCCAGCGCTACTGGGGTGCGCCCATCCCCATGTTCAACCTGGCCGACGGCGGAGAAATACCAGTACCCGCAGACAAGCTGCCGATCCTGTTGCCGGAAGATGTCGAGCTCGACGGCGTTCAATCACCTATTAAAGCCGACCCCGAATGGCGTAAAGACGAACTCAACGGCACTCCCGTAGAACGTGAAACCGATACCTTCGACACCTTTATGGAGTCCAGCTGGTACTACGCCCGTTATACCTGTCCCGATTTTGAAGAGGGCATGCTGGACCCGGACCGCGCCAACTACTGGCTGCCAGTGGACCAGTATGTCGGCGGTATTGAACATGCCATCTTGCACCTTCTCTACGCGCGCTTCTTCCACAAGCTGATGCGGGATGAGGGCCTGGTCAATAGCGATGAACCCTTCAAGAAGCTGCTGTGTCAGGGCATGGTGTTAGCCGAATCCTTCTACAAGGAAGAACACGGCCACAAGACCTGGATCAACCCCGCCGATGTGGACGTCGAGCGCGATGACAAGGGCAAGCCGACCAAAGCGATTGAGCGAGCCACCGGCGAAGAGATTATTGCCGGCGGCGTGGTAAAGATGTCCAAGTCCAAGAACAATGGCATAGACCCTCACGCTGCGGTTGAGGAGTACGGTGCCGATACCGTTCGCCTGTTCACCATGTTTGCCGCCCCTCCGGAGCAGACTCTGGAGTGGCACGATGCCGGTGTGGAAGGTGCCAGCCGCTTCCTGCGCAAACTCTGGAAGACCGTTCACGCCCATATTGCAGCGGGCTCCAGTGAAGCACAGATCGACCAGCAGTCCCTCAATGACAAGCAACAGCAGCTGCGCCGCAAAACCCACGAGACCATCCAAAAAGTGGGGGATGACTATGGCCGCCGCCAGACCTTTAATACCGCTATCGCAGCAGTAATGGAATTGCTCAATGAAGTCGGCAAGCTGGCAGATCGCAACAGTGATCAAGGACTGGCTGTAGAGAGAGAAGCCCTACAGACCGCCGTCTTGCTGTTGGCTCCGGTTACTCCTCATATCTGTCACCAACTGTGGCAGGTGCTAGGGAATACCAGTGCCCTAATCGATTCTCCTTGGCCAATGGCAGATGAAAAAGCACTGGTGCGCACCTCGATTACTTTGGTCGTCCAGGTCAATGGCAAGGTACGCGCAAAACTGGATGCGCCTGCTGATGCAGACAAAGAGAGCCTGGAAAAACTCGCCCTCGCCGATGAGAACGTTCAGAAATTTATCGGTGAAGCTACGGTGCGCAAAGTAATCGTCGTTCCTGGCAAGCTGGTTAATATTGTCGCCAAGTAGAGACCCGCAATATGATGCCGGGAGTTTCACTCCCGGCTCACTTAAGTCAGCTCGCTGTAGCCGACAAGACCAAGGCAAGTAGTTTATGAAAACAATCGCAATTCGAGCCTTTATTTTTCTTCTCGCTATCACTATTGCCGGTTGCGGCTGGCATCTAAGAGGCGCCCCTAAGAATTTTCCTCCCGGTAGTACACTCTATATATCCACAGTAGACCCTCGCAGTGATATCGCAGATCAATTAACTCGACTGCTCAATAATGCGGGGGTGCCTATGGCGGAATCACCTGCAGAAGCTGACTATACACTCATCATTCACCAGGAAACCGAGAGAAAACTAACCGTAGCTGTAGACTCTGAAGGGCGAGCATCTGAATACGAATTAATTACCAGTGCAATCTATAGCGTACGCACAGCTTCAGGCCAAGTCCTCCTAAATAAAGCACAGGCAGACGTTTACCGCACCTTGGAGTGGGATGTCGATGAAATTGTCAGTAAAAGTGAAGAGGAAAATACCTTACGCGCGGAGATGCAGCGGGAGCTTATTGGGCGCATTATCGACCGCTTACGGCGTATCGATGTGAATGCTTCATTAGAAGAAAAGAGCTACTAGGTTAGTTTTATTAATGCGCGTTAACCCCCATCAATTATCGCAAAATCTAAAAAAGGGCCTATCGCCAATTTTTATTATCACTGGTGATGAGCCCTTAATAGTACAAGAGTGCTGCGATTTAGTCCGCTCAACAGCGAAAAAGCACGGTTTTACCGAGAGAGAACTTATCCACGCAGAACATAATTTTGACTGGAGCACGCTGGTTGCTTCAGCCGGAAATATGTCTCTTTTCGCAGAAAAAAAACTCGTCGAGCTGCGTTTACCCGGAGGTAAACCGGGGGATAAGGGCAGTAAAGCCCTGCAAGAGTTTGCTTCATTGGCGAGTGAAGATCTTTTGCTTTTACTGGTATTACCGAAACTTGATAAATCGCAACTCAACAGCAAATGGGTCAAAGTCCTAGAACAATCAGGAGTACTGGTTCAGGTATGGCCTGTGACGATTCAGGAAATGCCCCGCTGGATCAACCAGCGCCTTGCATCTGCAGGCCTCTCAGCCGAACCAGAAGCAATACAAATCCTGGCAGAAAGAGTAGAGGGCAACTTACTTGCCGCAAGCCAGGAGATAGAAAAACTTAAGCTTTCCAGCCCCGGGCAAGAAATCACCCGGGAAATGATGGAGTATAGTGTTACCAGCTCCGCCCGTTACAGTGTTTTTGACCTAATTGACACAGCACTCTCTGGCAACTCAGCCAAAGCAGTCAAAACACTCGACGGATTGAGGGTCGAAGGTATTGAACCACCCATTGTACTTTGGGCAATAGCAAGAGAAATTCGCACTCTTCTCGACATCATGGAAAAACTGGATCAAGGCCAACCTCTAGCGAGATTGGTTCGGCTGCAAAAGCGACAGCCATTGGTCCAAGGAGCCCTACACAGACTTAATAGGAAGCAACTGGAAAGCTTATTAATTCGCGCTCGGGCTATAGATGTCTCTATCAAAGGTGGTAGTGGGCAGCAATCTCCATGGACAGGGCTATTAGAGCTGACTCTCAATTTTTGCGGGCAGAGAACCATTTAATCAATCTAATCTTAGAGAAGTCTCTGCAGCTATTTTATACACAAAAAAACCGCCCAATAGGGCGGTTTCTTCATGCCTGAGTCTTTTCAGAATCAGTTCTGAGTGATGGTGGCAACGTTGCTCGCACCAACCTGCTCAATGCTCGCCATATTGTATGCACTGCTCTGGCTAACAGTAGCAACATTCTCATAGCCTCCCTGTCCAACATGAGCGGAATGCTCATAACCAGTTTGAGCCACAGTAATCAGGTTATCGCCACCAAAGTCTTGGTGAACATCTGCCAGGTTCAAATCTCCCGCCTGATCAATATCTACAGTATTTGCAACACCAGCACTGTAACCATAGGCATAGTTGCTGTTGCCTGTCTGATCAATATTTGCCAGGTTTGCATCGCCATACTGACCGAAGTCAGCACTATTCATGTCACCGGTTTGAACAAGATTAGCAGTGTTATCAAAGCCGGATTGAGCCATATAACCCAAGTTATTGGTCTCATTCTGGGTGATATTGGCAACGTTGTTAGCACCTGATTGGTAACCAAAAGCAGCGTTAGCATCACCTTGCTGCAGGATAGTAGCGGTGTTGCTAATGCCGGATTGAGACAGGTCGAGCAGGTTAATATCACCGCTCTGCATCAGATTCGCAGTGTTCTCGGCACCTGACTGATAAACAGTACCTACGTTGAAGTCACCTACCTGACCACCTACAAAACCGTCAAATGAGGAGTACCAGGTGCTGTTCCAAACACCATTGTTGTCTCCTACCTGGGTACTAACGAAGTAGTTGCCATCACCTTCCTGTTGCAGAACACCCATGTTGTCATTGCCGTCTTGATACATATCGGCATAGTTAAAGTTAGAATTAGTATATTGATCCAAGTGGATCATATTCTCACTACCAAACTGAGCGGCATAGGCGCTATTGTAGGAACCGGTCCACTGGTGGATAGTTCCATTGTTGCCTTCCCCATCCTGGTAGGTCAAAGCTTCACTGCCCATTTGATCTGTTTGACTAGTGTATGCTGCGTTGCGATCGCCAAGCTGGGTCTGGTCAATGTAGTTATCATCAGCAGATGCTTGATATGCACTAGCTACGTTATCGTTACCCTCTTGCCACTGATAAGCAGCATTATTATTAGCGGCAGATACCTGGGTAACATCAGCATAGTTATTGTCACCGACCTGTACCTGATCACCGTAGTTATTGTCGGCTACAGCCTGGCCTGCGCTAGCAATCAAAGCAATAGCAGCAGCAAGTGTAATCTTTTTCATTTATCAATCTCCCTCGGAATAAAATTATAAATACAAGTAAAATAGTGCAATGCCTTAATCGTACTGCACCAGTTGCACCGCATGGTCGTCACCGAACTGCGCGACATAACCAAACAATCCATCACCATTTTGAATAATGTTTGCAGAATTTCCGTAACCAACCTGGCTAATTAAAGCCACATTATCTACGCCATTCTGTATCGCTGTAGCTTGGTTGTAGGCTCCTGACTGCGATATCGCAGCATAATTAGAATCGCCTGTTTGTTGCACCAACGCTGCATTGGAGCCACCCTCCTGGATCAGGACAGCCTGGTTGTAAAGACCAGACTGGGTAACTTCAGCAAGGTTGTAATCACCTACTTGTGAAACCTGGGCCAAGTTACCCGTAATTGAATCTTTTCTTAACAAAAGAAGATCCAGAGCACCCTGCCCAGCAGACAATTCATTGTGGTCATCTAAATCAGAAGCCCAGCACACCGAAAGCGGTAAAACCAGAAACAGAAATAAAATTGCCGTTACTCGTTTAGCTGTAGCAATCACCAACCACCTCTCCAATAAGAACGGTTAACAACTATAAGAAACAACATGGACACTATAGGTAAAAAAAAATATATCTTAAATCAGAAGAAAGATTACATTTAACCGGAAAGAGTAAGAAGAATGTAAAACTTTTGTATTAAGGTGGTGATTTAAATCAAAACACACAAAAAATAAAACAGTTCAATCCCACCAAATTACACACACAAACATGAAAACACATAGATATAATTTAATAAAATTCCATTTCACTAAATTACATATACCCCTAAATGAACATACCAATAAATTTAAATATCCGCTAAAGATTTATAATATTTTTACTGGTGTCGCAGAATATTCACTGAGGACAGACATAGGGTATTGGCTATTATCTTCCAATGCCCACAAATTAGCATTAACCCCCTGGGATATAAGATGAATTACCGCCGACTCTATCGCAGAAAGAACACATAATTGAGCTGGATCGTTAGTGGTCATCCCAGCCTCTATTTCAAGTAAGCGCTTATATTCCACAAAAGTGTAAACATCGCCTTGAACTTGCCTCGACAAGATTTTCTTGCTCGTTAAAACACTACTTAGAACTCGTCCACTTCGGACATCTACCGCACGCAGGTTTACAGTAACCTCATCTACACGATATTGTTCAGAAATACCGATACCGAAGTAACGTGCCCCCGCACCCCCTGTTTTGATGTTTGTATCGTAACCGACTATTCCACCCTCTAACATAATATTGGCTGACATAAGAGAAGGCAGATCGAATACAGGACTGGCAGGATTGTCCTGTTCTTTCAGTGCAGCTCTAATTATTTTCCTTTCGGTTAAGAGGTTTTGTAAACCCTCCCGCTCAAGAGTCACAAACCACCCAGATTCATTCAGAACCTGAACCAGCATAGCTGCAGCCCCTTGAGTCACTGCGGTCGAGAATGAGCTGGAGGGCGCTGGCCGATATTGTCCAGTTTGATCACTAAAACCGTACACTGCTGCAACTATTTTCCCTCTAGGGGCAGGCAAACTGACTAAGTCAGAATAAGTGCTCATTCTATCCGTTAAAGTTGCCTTTTGTTGTCCAGGGCCGAACAACGCCTCCTTAACAGAACTACACCCACTAATACTAAAAACAATAATTAGAATAAATATTCTCGATAACATCGCACCACCCCACAAAACCTAAGCTTGCAAATATAATTTTATTAGTTGCTTGGATTGAGACCTACAACTACAATTTCAGATATTTCACCCGTAACAGCGTCGGTGATGGTTATCGTCAATTCACCATCAATATCAACAATATTTACGATATAGTCATCAGTTACCAAAGTACCATCATTACCATTTCCCACATCTGTCAGCAGCTGTGAGAGCAGACGAGATTCTAGTGTGTCAGTAAATCTATCCAAGGAAGATGAATCAGAGTACGGCGAATCCTTAGCATCAGGATCTTTTTTACTGTTCTGTGCACTAGCATTATTCAGCAAATAATTACCATTAAGAGGATTACCTCCAAACGATGGATTCACAGGTGTGTACACCAGCTCTGTTGCAAACACCGAGCCAGAAAATAATAAAAAAGCCGTTGTAAATAAAAATCTCATTATATTTCATCCCCCGCCAAATCAACATTTTGAGACAAAAGATCCTGCAACCTCTGCTGCCTCACATTATTATTTATTTGCGAAGCAGCCTGCTCGACAATTGCACCAAACTTTCTCCGCCCAGGATAAATGACAGTCTTAAAGACTTGCTTGCTCTCAAAGGTTACCCAAACAACACTGCCCCACCTTGCCGAAGGCCTTTCATGCACGGTCAGGTTGTAGTCGAATCCTGTCAAATTAGTTGTTATATAAATTGATAGCGATCTAGCAAACTCATGACCTATACCGCTTACCGTATTATCAATTACCAATCCAGTAAGCAGGGATTCCTCAGAGCTTTGATCACTTGTTTCTTGAGCGTAACTTTTGTGAACGATACACGAAAGCGCAACTGTTAACACAGTTGCGCACAAAAATAGTGATTTCATAATATTACAAGTTTTGACTGGCCCAACTGCTTGCTTCTAACCGATTCTTACAGCCTATTTTTCTATAGATCTTATATAAATGACTTTTAACGGTGTGCTCACTAACACATAAGGTTTCGGCTATATTTGCATTGGTATTACAGTCACAGATCAACTGTAAAATTTGCCGTTCTCGCTGCGTGAGGTTTGAAGCCTTATCGCACCACTTTTTAGGCTTTCTGTGTTGCCTGAGAAAATTATGGAGAACATCTCTTGGAAACCAGTATTCTCCCGAGAATATCCTACCCAACCTCTCCATAATGACTTTTGCTTCGCACTCGGAGGGTATTAACCCCAGAACTTTTTCCCAATGCAGAACAAAATCAATATCGGCCTTCTGATCGACATTGATTAATACTAAGTTGGGAGGTGTGGGCAGGGAGTGTATCTCCCTCAAAAGATTCTCGAGATCTGAAGAGGATACATCGGCACAATCAAGAAGAAGGTATTCGGCCTTAATACCACTTAGGGATGAAAGTGTCGAGCGCTGAAGGATAGCGCAGGTAGTCTTAAACTCATCTTCAATTCGCCCTGCAAATATTGAGGATTGAAGATTGATGCATGCGGTTAAAAAGGCAACTGTAACCCCTGTTTTTTCTAACTTAGGGCTAACAACCTTTAGCGGTGCATAATCCTTATGCAAATTCATCTGGGTTCCCCCAATGTGCAGTCCTTTTATGTTTCAGCCTGTTACCAGCCTAACTATTTTTTATCAATTTTCCGCGCTCATCTTACGCTGTGAGCTAAATCTATTCGATCAACTCATTAACTGCAACCGGTAGTGATCTAGATATCAAAAATTCAATCTTAAGTGTGCCAACTTGGTTCTCTAATACCATTTTGTAATACAAAGGTATCATGGATCAGTAAACTAAAAAGAAAAATCAACATGCTTTGGTATAGATTTTCTATCGACAATAGAACTCTATAAATATCAATTTTTTTGTACTGGTCCACATTATTAATAAATTTATTTTGAATAATTTAAGGTAAAAAAAATTGCTACCAACAATAAGACGACAAACACAAGATGATTCGAGCCTCATCGGAGACAGACTGACAAAATGGTATTCGATAGCAATAAAATATAAATTTCACCTCATTACTTTTAAGCCATATTTGATCGAGTAAAATCACCTGAGAATTCATAGGATCAGGCCCTGCAAATAAAAACGGCAAAATCACGACTTAAAATTAAACAGCTTAAATAGTAATCAGGAAAAGCTTGTTTTATGCTCATATTCGGCTATGCCTGAATTATTCCCCCTAGGGGAATTGGCAAAACCGTACAAGTTAAATTACAGCATCAAATAGAAATCTACATCCTCCAGGGTGAAGTTATGAACAGTGAGATCCACACATCAGATTGCAAAACCAATTATCAGGTTGCCAACCAGCCCTGCCCGCTTTCTGGTCATAACCTCTATATTGCTGATCAGGCGTTAAAGGAAGCCGTACATATTAATGGGGCCCATTGGGCTGAAGATGACCTGGAGCGGTATGGGGAGGTGTGTGGTAGGCCAGAAATGATTGAGCGGGGCTATGCTGCCAATGAATTTAAACCTATCTTCGAAAGTCACGATCGTTCCGGCCACCGCATTGATTTGGTTCGATACCATCCCTCTTATCACCAGCTAATGCAGCTGGCACTTTCAGAAGGTTTACACAGCTCTCCCTGGACCGACCCACGGGCTGCTGCCCATGTGGCCAGAGCTGCAAAAAATTACTTGCACACTCAGCTTGAAGCCGGTCATGGGTGTCCTATCACTATGACCTTCGCCTCAGTACCCACTATCGAGCTAAACCCTGAAATCGCCACTGAATGGATACCCAAAATAACCAGCCGCACTTACGATGGAAGTAATCGCCCATATTTTGAGAAAAACTCATTGACGATCGGTATGGGCATGACCGAAAAACAAGGGGGCTCAGATGTCAGGGCAAATACCACCGCTGCAATTCCCCTCGTCGATGGAACCTATGAATTATTAGGGCACAAATGGTTTATGTCCGCCCCTATGTGCGATGCCTTTTTAATTCTTGCCCAGGCGCCCGGCGGCTTATCCTGCTTCTTGGTTCCAAGATGGAGGCCGGATGGATCGAAGAACCAGCTGGAGATTCAACGCCTGAAGACAAAGTGTGGCAATGTTTCCAATGCTTCTTCAGAAGTTGAAATACGCGGCGCATTGGGCTGGCTAATCGGTGCAGAAGGGCGTGGGGTCAGCGCCATCATCAAGATGGTAGCGATTACACGGTTTGATTGCATGATGGGCTCATCTGCAGGGCAGCGGCAAGCTGTTATCCAGGCAATATACAATGCTAGTGAGCGTAAAGCATTTGGCAAAAAGCTGATTGATCAACCACTGATGCAAAATGTGCTTGCCGACCTGCAATTGGAGGTGGAAGGCTCAATTGCCTTTACCATGCGCATAGCCAGAGCAATGGATCAAGAGGGCAACGAACACGAAAAGATGCTACTCAGACTCGGGGCCGCGGTGGGAAAATACTGGATATGCAAACGCAGTCCTCATCACGCCTATGAGGCTATGGAGTGCCTGGGAGGTAATGGAGCTATTGAAAATTTTATTACGGCACGGCTGTACCGAGATGCTCCGATAAATGCAATCTGGGAGGGCTCAGGGAATATTCAAGCGATGGACGTGTTACGTGCCATCACTAAAACCCCTGCAGTAATTAGCCACTGGTTTGATGAATTAAACATTAGTCGAGGCATAAACACACAATTTGATACGGCAGTCGACAAGTTAAGAAACGACCTTTCCGACCTAAATCAATTTGAATACCGTGCACGTCATATTATTGATCAAATGGCCCTGACCATGCAGGCGCACCTTCTGCTACAGGGGAGTAGCCCTTGTGTAACTGATGCCTTTATCAAATCAAGAATAGGGATTAACGGCACACACAATACTGGAAGCCTACCCACCGGGATTGACATCGCCACTATTCTGGAGCGGGGAAACCCTCTTATAACTTAAGATACGATAACAGCTACTATCGCGCCTATTTCACGCTGATCGCTACCAGGGTATAAGACTTCCATCCCATGATAGTAATTTTCCGGTATCTGACGATGCCAGTTGACTCAAGACATCTACAATACGATTCGCACTTAATTCAGGGGTGTAGAGTTTATCTGGGGGCAAATTAGACTGGAAAGGCTTGGATAGTGAAGTATCTGTCGTACCTGGATGAATCGCCACCACACAACTTTCCTCCAGTTTCCGCGCCCACTCAATAGACAGGTTCTTAACCAGCATATTTAATGCGGCCTTACTACACCGGTAGCTGTACCAGCCACCGAGCTGGTTATCCGTGATACTTCCCACCTTTGCCGAAAGCGACGCCCACAACAAAGGGCGTCTGCGCTTCAAGAATCCATCCAGTGCGCGCGCTAAATGTAAATGGGAAAGTACGTTGACCTGAATCGACTGCAATAACCAGTGATCATCACATTGCGATAGAGACTTCTCCGGTCCATGGAACTCATCATGTAAAATGCCACAGCAGTTGATTATCCAACCTGGAGGCTCAGAGTGTTCGGCCAAAAAATTTTCAACAATATCGATGGACTCGGCTTGCTCTAAACAAACGGATAAATGGTGTCGCTCACCGACATGGCCAGGAATCATATCAACTGTGATTCGACTCAAGGTCAATAATGTAACTTGAGGATAGCGCCGAATAATTTCGGCGCCAATGGCCTGCGCTATGCCACCGGAAGCACCGGCTATCAACACAGATTGTGGACTTTTGAGCATACCGGCCTCCATGCCGGATTATGGAGTTTTACTATTTTCCTTTCTTTTTCTCTCCAGAAGACTGCACTTTCTCAGCTTTGCCCTTGGAGGCTTCCTTAACGACCCTTAGCATCGGCTCATCAGAGCGGAAAATAAGACCGTGAATTTCTGTCGTATTCTGCCCCTGAAGTAGCTGCTGTAAAAACTGTACTATTTGGGCTGAAATTTCCTGTCCCGGCACAAGGACCGGAATACCTGGCGGATAAGGAACAATTTCATCTGCACTGGTCCGGCCAACCAGGTTCTCAATAGCTTCTGTGCCGTTGTCCATCAGCGGCAATTCTTCTGCTTCCGAAAAATAAGCATCTGCCGGTAAACATGTAAAACGGGTAAATTCTGGCAAACGCCTCGGCGACCCGATATGAATACGCTTGTGAGTATTTCCTGCCAATTGCTTAAGAGCATGAATCAAGCGAAGTAATTTGCTCTCTGTACTACCGAGGGTTACAAGCACAGTAATGGTATTGTAGGTGGTCTTTTCCACCTGGATGCCATACTGATCAAACAATTTAATCTGCATTTCATTGCCAGAGTAACCACTCTTGGAAATATCAATAGTCACCTTGGTGGGATCAAGGCGAATGTTATCACTGGCAAGTGGGTCAGCAATCAAGTCATCACGTGTTAGCGCGCGGAACACACCTGTCTCATTAACGGCATTACGTAAAATTTCCACCA
Source organism: Microbulbifer maximicatervae (SeqCode) (assembly GCF_056231245.1). Lineage (NCBI taxonomy): Bacteria > Pseudomonadati > Pseudomonadota > Gammaproteobacteria > Cellvibrionales > Microbulbiferaceae > Microbulbifer > Microbulbifer maximicatervae (SeqCode). The sequence goes on along the minus strand of NZ_CP174334.1, from coordinate 876,350 downwards.
TCTTTAGACATTGCTTCAAACGACCATACCCCTCCATCGCCATTTGTTTCCGCGCCACATCTAGGCTCGCAATCATTGCGTACTGAGGACTGGTAGAGGCGTGCATATTCAGGTTTTCGCGAAAACGGAATTCATCAAAGTCCGGGTCTTGCACGTGGATCATACTGGCCTGGGAAAAGGCCGACAGCATTTTGTGGGTGCTTTGGGTCACATAATCTGCCCCACACTCCAGTGCTGTAGGCCGCAACTCGGGATGGAAGAAACCATGGGCAAACCAGGCTTCATCCACCAGCACTTTCACTCCACGCTCATGGGCGTAGTCGATAATTGGCTTAAGGTCGTAACGTAATCCATCATAGGTGCAGGAGGTAATTACCAATAGGCGCGCATCACTGTGCTCATCCAGGGCAGCTTCAATATCCGAACGCTTTACCGGCCCGTAAATTCCAAATTCTGGATGCAGTACAGACTTCAGGTAAACCGGCTCACAGCGATTCATCACAATCGCATGGTGAACTGATTTGTGACACGCTTGGTCAACGATAATTTTTCCGCCACCACCAAGAATTTGCTGAATAACCACTTTATTCGCGGTAGAGGTGCCGTTGGTCAGGAAAAAGGTATGGCGAGCTCCAAAAGCCTGAGCCGCTAGATCCTGCGCCTCCTGAATAACCGAGTGGGGCTCGAGTAAACTATCTAAAACTTGAACAGATACAGACAAGTCTGTATTGAAGATATGTTCACCCATAAAGCGATAAAAATCCCCCACCCAGGGACTATTGCGCAGACTGTCACCACCAGAATGGCCGGGTGTATGCCACGCATCCCGAGCTGAGAATACGTATTCTTTCAGAGTGTCGGCAAAAGGAGTCGAAGCTCTTCGAGCAATAAACGCCTGCACCAAGCGGAACATATGGTTGAAATTGCCCTCACGGCGGTCGAACAACTCATCGAAGCGGCGACGCAAATTTGACAGGGATTTTGAACCGGATTTGCCCGGCTTGGAAGTTGTTCCAGCAAAACCACTGTGGGCTACGAGGAAGATGTTAAGCTGGGAACGCAAAGCGTGAACTCGGTCAGCGAGTTCATCTGCAGCATCCAGCCTCTGCCCATCACTGCCACCATCGACAATGACCGCTTGCAGGGAATCCTCTTCTTTTGCCAACCTCTCAGCATCTGCGGGCATTACGGCTTCAAAATGAAGACCAAAAGGATTGTCGTGTACTGCTGCCGTATTATTGAGAGCGGTAATCCACTCATTGGCCAATTTGCTATCAGAACTGACCAGAGCGACCCGACACTCTAATTCAAGGCTATTTTCGTTTAGGTTGCCCAACTCAGGCATCTTCAATTCCAAACCCATAATTCTTATCCATCAGCATAGCTTGTAGGTGAGTACAACTTGCTGTATCAATTATTCAACTATTTGATTTTATTAACTTTTATAAGGCCCCCGCGAGTTGCGGTGGCTCTGGAATTCCAGGGCAATAAACACCAGGGGGCAAATACTAATGTAGGAGGGAGGGGAATTCTGCGACTACATTGCATTTGGCGATTTTCGCCAAATGTACCCAGGCATACCAGATCTATTGCCAAGGAAGATAATAAAGTTAGAACTTTGCGCTACGCACAATACCATTAAACGTGAGGCAATCCTCGACCCTGTGACGCTGTACCTGGGATAATTGGTGAAGCGGAAAGTAAGCCCATTGGGAATGTTCATCAGAGAGAATATAGTCACCCTCTTTAATGAAATGGGCTCGAAAAATAAAAACATGTGAATTGAATGCGTTGTGGTAGTAGATGCCACTGAGATACTCTATTCGAACTTCTCGTCCAAGTTCCTCATGGCACTCCCGCACCAATGCCTCATGGGCAGTTTCACCCGGGTCTAATGCTCCGCCAGGCAAGCCCCAGCTACGCTCAGCATAAGTCGCTTTCAGCTGCAGTACTTCTCCACCAGTATTCGTGATTACCGCATGGGCACTCAAGCGGTAACTATCATCAAAGGCCATGAACAAACCCTGATAACAAGTCAGGTTAAGAAGGGAAAAACGAGAGCCTATTCATTGCGAGTACGCCCTCGTCGTTAAGGTTAAAACCCCTGGGCTAATACAAATCCAAATCCTAAAGTTTGCACTGATTCATCATAATCAAGGAGGCTCTCTCCGTAACCATTGAAATAGCGGATATATCCATCAACGCGTTTCCCGAGAGGGAAGCCCCAGGTCAGCTCCACTGCACCACGATTATCTGAGCGCAAATTGTTACGTAACATCAGTGAAACCGTGTGATCTCCATCGCGGTATCGCCCACCTAGTTCAAAATGCCCCAGGTAGTGCTCAATATCCGGATTATCATCATCATCCTTATCTTCAGGAACCCTGTACCAGGGCTTTAGGCTGATTGAATAATTATCCCGCTCAAAAATGAAATTCGCATATATTCTATTCCAGCTACGGGAATAGGGTTCACTACGCCCATTTGACTGGTGGTTAATCGCTACCTGGTTAGCTACATTATTCCAACCAAATAGACTCCAGTCATTGAGCCAACTCAGAATCAATTCCGGCTCGTGGTTTGTTTCACGGAAGGGAGCGGAGTCATCGGAGTTGTACGCCTGCCAAAAGCTGCGATTTGTATAGGCGACACTCAGTACAGAAGCCTGCCCCAAAAAACCCCGCCAAATAGGCACCTGCACAGAAAGCTGGAATTGAACTTCGACGTTATCCAACTCTTCTGCCTCAGCAAGGCCTTCAATGTCTGCCAGCCCTCCCTCTTCCGGGGCTGGATTGTAGACCATTGGCAGCACGTAGTTAGTTTTATGGGAAGCTAAAGTAAAAGGGTTATTGGCAGCATCCCTGATAGCCTGAGCCCTCCCCCCTAACAATACTTCATCTGTCGGAAGGTCTTCCTCATACTCGTCGACAATAAAGTCCGCTATCACCGGATCCTCTTCAAGAGTCAGTTCAGCTCTGACTCTTTCAGCGCAGATACGTCGAATTTCCCTTATCGTGACATCGGCATCCGAAACAAGAATTTGCTCGTTCAAGCAGCGCTTATGGTGGGTCTGCAGGTTTTCTCCCGCATCCATAGAAAAAGTTGATTCTGGCGCCTCTTCAGCTAAAGCTGTTGGCAACTGTGCAACTAACCCAACAGAAGAAAGTAATGTGAGCCCGGCAAAAACCCTTCTTCGATAGTAGGACAAAACGCTTTCCCCCAGTCATTTATTGCAATCGTGATGCAAGCTTACACTGGAGAGGATTACAAGTCCCACTACATAATTTTGCGATTATCGTGACAAGACAGCCAATCAGGCTAGATAAGCTCTAATTTCAGCTTAGATAGAACAGAAAACTAAATAGTGACAGGTATAGAAACAGGAATCTCCATTTGAGCCTATTTGTGTGACCAATAGTGGTTATAAAGTTTCCTCAAGCTGGGCTAAAGTAGTCCTTTTAAGCTCGACGACCACTCCAAGTCCCTCAGCCGAACCTGCCACAGGCGACCAGTACTAGATGGCCAATCGTACCCTACTAACAGGCTCCGACTATCAACATAGCAATGGGCATCTCTTTCAGCTTCATCACCCTGGTAAATGTAAGCAATAATATCGGAACCCAGTTCCTGAGCCTTCTGGCTCGAAACATCCCCCGCCATTGATCTTGCCGTGCGATGGCTCACCCTAGGAGAGAGCAACTTACCCCGCTGAGATGGATCGACGATATCAGGGGATACAACTTCCAGGCCATTTTCATGTTGTACCAACCTCGACAAGACAGGCCCCATAAAAACCCGCATCAGTGGAAACAATAGCCGCTCTTCCCCTTCAATGTTGAGTTGCTGAGGGCCATTGGGGCCTGTCCAGCTGGCTTGAATATCATCACCTATCGCAGGACTCTTTCCCTCTTCTGGAATTAACTTGTAGTGGGCGCTCACCTCATCAACTTCATCTCGCCAATGCACAACACACTCACTCACTAGCCCCCCTTCCAAAAGAGCAAATACTTCGATACCAAACCCCTGGTCCCCGACTAAGCGCCGACTGACAAGCGAGCGTCGCCCCTGCTCATCATTCCCTAACTGCCAACTATCTTGCACAGGCATTTCCCTGCCATCACAACTATAGTGATAGCGACCCTGAGCCAAAGTTGAATTTAAACGCATCGCAGGTTCCCTCCTTGCTCGCTGTACATCAGACCGGCGGTCCAGTACCCAAAAAGTATTGCACATGGAGGGAGGCTAACCTCGTTTTTTACGCCTCCTTTAGCCAAACACTATGGAGACAGTGACCAACACAAGGATTTAAAAATAGGGGAAAACTATGAAACAGCTGAAATACCTCCAAAGTGAATGACTTAACCTGAAGTAGTTGAAGAATTTTCCAGCCGGATGCACCAATAGAGTGAACGTTTTATATAAAGCACTACTGAGGTTCATTTAAGGTATCCAGAAATTAGGCTCGCCAAAATTCCAGGTAACTCCTGACCTAGAACCAACTATCAATCATTGGAAAACCTATATCTACAAAAGTACTTACAGCCTCTTCTTTTATTCTCATTCACCCAAAAGAAACTTAAGCTATTTAAGCGGAATAACGTCAAGCTGGCGCAATAAACATCAAATAACTTTTCCCACATCACATAAGCACAAAATTCCAGCTAGCAGCACAGGATTTCCGGGGGAATGATCCAAATATATTTGGTAGCCTTTAATTCTTGAGCATGACCAAAGAGAAAACTCTCGAATTTTATCATTATCCATATCACTCATCGAAACCAGTAACTTGCTGGTACAGCAAAGTGAATGGCTTTCATGGCGAGTAAAATTAGACGCAACAGCATGTCAGAAATTTGTTTGAATAGAGGATCGCTAATTCAACTACTAATTCTCTTAGAAGAGCTACGGAGACAATATCTTTAGGTATCCATGATGTTGCTGGAATACAACCATTAGATCCCTATAAATATCGCTTTCTCCTACCAGCTTTCACGTACTAGCGTCACCGAAGTCAAGAAATATGATATTGGTATTTAGGACTCTTAAGGAACCTCTGAATAATTCTGAGTCAATTTGGTAATATTCACCTACCCATCAAGACTACGATGAATCATGCACCAAGTCACCTTTGCCGAAGCAGAATATAAGCTAAAGCGTCGTATAACTCGCCGAGAGAAGTTTCTTTCTCAAATGGAAACCCTCGTCCCATGGCAGCGACTAGAAGCTCAGATCACTCCTTGTTACCCACAAGGTAAACGTGGCCGACAGCCATATCCATTGAGTGTCATGCTTCGTATTCATTGCATGCAGCTATTTTACAATCTCAGTGATCCCGCTATGGAAGATGCACTGTATGAAATTGAATCCATGCGTAGTTTTGCTGGATTGACTTTGAGTAGCCCAATTCCCGATGAAACAACGATTCTTAACTTTCGCCACTTACTGGAGCTCAATCAGCTAGGTGCAGCTCTTTTTGATGAAATCAACAAACACCTTGCTGAGAATGGGATGGTACTGCGTGAAGGCACGATTGTAGATGCCACTATTATCTCTGCGCCAACTTCAACTAAGAATGAAAAGAAAGAACGTGACCCGGAAATGCATCAAACAAAGAAAGGCAATCAGTGGCATTTTGGGATGAAAATGCATATCGGGGTTGATGATGTGCTCGGAGTAATACATAGCATAGATACAACAGCAGCGAATTCGCATGATGTCACAACCACAGAGCGAGTTCTCCACGGGGAGGAGAAAAGAATCTGGGGAGACTCTGGGTACATTGGTGCGGAGAAACGTGAAGAGTTGAAAGAGCGGGAGGCGGATTGGTATATAGCAATGAAGCCGAGCAAGCTAAAAACTCTTCCAGGGCGTGATGCACTCCGTAAAGCGGAAAAGATCAAGGCGCAGATAAGAGCGAAGGTCGAGCACCCCTTCCGCTACATCAAACGGGTATTTGGTTATGACAAGGTCCGCTATCGGGGACTGGTAAAAAATACTGAGAGGCTGTGCTTACTGGCAGGCTTTACCAACTTATTAATAGGGAGAAAATACTTGGCTGCCTAGGGGTGGTTCGCCTGAAACCCACCTATTGAGGGTTTCAGATGAAAAATTAGGGGACTATTACGCGAAAATTACGCGTTTGTGCGTAATAAAGTGAATTTTTCAAGCAGCTCAGCTTAATTCTGGAAAAATGCTTCGTTGATCAGAGGATCCTTAAAACACCCAAAACCCCAAGAAACATCCCCTTACAAAAAGCTTCTGCGTATCTACTGCTACCACCGTTTGTATGGACATTATTTTTAATATTATCAATCAGTAAAGTCTCAGGGCTACAGACCTAATCTATGGAACTAATAATTGGGGTACATCGCACTTCAGCAGCTACCAATAAAATATCTAACAGTATTGGTCAGCCGTAGCTTTCAGATCACAGCCACGGCTTATCGGAATATAGCCCCATACAATGACTACAAATTTGAAAAGGTGAATATTAAAGATATCGCTGCCAAAATTCGGCCTGACCGAACTCCTCATCCATGGCGTACGGTTTAAACCCAGTCTTACGGTAAGCAGCCTGCGCAGTGTAATTTTTTTGTAGAACTTCCAAGGTTAACTTACAACAACCTCTGTCTTTTGCTTCTTTCTCAAGAAAACCCAGCATAGCCGTACAAACGCCCAAACCTCGTGCAGATTCACTAACAACAACATCGTGAATATTAATAAGAGGTTTACATAAAAAAGTGGAAAAACCAGTAAAGCAATTAATAAGACCAACAGCTCTACCATCTCGATATGCTAAAATACTAAAAGCTCCAGGAAATTCATTTAGTGCCGACACCAACCCTGTTCGACAATGATCAGAAAGAGCTTCACCACCACCAAATGGATGAAGTGCATACTCTTCCATTAAAGCAATTATGCTTTTTGCATCATGCAAGTCATCATAATTCGCCAAACTAATTTTTAAATCAATATCTACATTACAACCTGACAACACCATATGATTCTCTTTTTACTTTTCCATTAGCTCAACTGCTTTATTGAATGTAATTTATTAACCACTTATACAGCCAACTTATCCACCTCACTTATAGATCTCTGATGCAGCGTGGACAACAGAGGGTACAATATCGGATTTACTCCGTAACTTCAGCACCCTTCTTTTCCAGTACCGCCTCGATATTGGCTTTTTCATCCACTGGGAAATGCTGTAAATAGCTACGCAAACGCGTCCGTCTTGCAAGCAATTGACGCACTCTCAAGCGATGCCGCCCCACTGAATTCGAGTGCCTGGAAACCCTCTGCCGCCTTCTGGGAATGGCGCTTTTCTTTCTTCCCATGATCTTAGATTCCTTTTTAGACCAGGTTTTAGGCAATAGTCATCTTTTTAGATTAGACCAGATACACTTGGCGCGCACGAACAAAGTCGCTATCCTGCTGACTAATTGTCCAAACGGTCACATCAGGATAGATTCATTGCACCCGCTTAATCATTTAATAGAGAACAACCAACATTGGTCAGAGGCAACTCGCGAAGATAAGCCTGACTTTTTCCTTAAACTGTCTGAGCAGCAGAGCCCTGAATACCTCTGGATTGGCTGCGCTGATAGTCGCGTTCCCGCGAATGAAATTGTCGGCCTATTACCCGGGGAGCTTTTTGTCCACAGAAATGTTGCCAATGTAGTAGTCCACTCAGACCTGAACTGCCTTTCAGTACTGCAGTACGCTGTAGAAATCCTAAAAGTAAAACATATTATTGTCTGTGGTCATTACGGCTGCGGCGGTGTCCAGGCCGCACTTAATAACGAGCAACTTGGCCTGATCGATAACTGGCTGAGACACATTCAGGATGTCAGGGATAAGCATCACACCTTGATAGATCTTTTCCAGCAACAGCAATGCACAGACTTACTGTGCGAACTCAATGTTCTGGAACAGGTAATACACGTTTGCCAGACCACCATTGTCCGCGATGCCTGGCGTAGGGGCCAGGAACTGACCGTCAATGGGTGGGTATATGGACTCAAGGATGGCCTGGTGCACGATTTGGGTATTTCAATCAAGCACCCGGGGGAAATTGCTGATATTTATCAAAGTGCTCTCAGTAAAATCGCCCAGCGCAGCACGGAATAATACCGCCCAACCACAACTCCTTTCGTTTTTACCGCTATAAATGGGAAAGCCCCGGTATTTATTTATCGGGCTCGACCCTGCTTGGTGGAGAAACATGTCGGCATACAGAAAGTGGCAGTGCCAGAACTGCGGCTGGATATACGATGAGTCCAAAGGTTGGCCCGAGGATGGAATTCTTCCCGGTACTCGCTGGGAAGATATACCTGGAGACTGGTACTGCCCGGAGTGTGGTGCAGCCAAACAAGATTTCTCCATGCTGGAGATTGGCGCCGATACCACTCAAGCCAGCTTAGCTAGCAATGATGGCTTCCGGATCTGGGAGTGTATGGTATGTGGCTGGACATACAATGAGGCCGAGGGATGTCCACAAGATGGCATTGCTCCTGGTACTCGGTGGGAGGATATTCCCGACGAATGGAATTGCCCTCAATGCGGCGTTAGTAAACAAGAATTTGATATGGTTCTTGTAGGCCAAGCCCCCATCGCCCCGTCCCCTTCAGCCAACCAAAAAACAACCACTACAACCTCAGCACTTTTAGTTATTATTGGCACAGGGCTGGCCGGGTATAATCTGGCGCGAGAGTTTCGCAAGCTTACCCCCCAGTCTCCTCTCCTGTTAATCACTGCCGATGATGGAGCTTTTTACTCCAAGCCTTTGCTGTCAGCCTCTTTCTCTCACGGCAAGACTGCACAGCAACTCAGCACTTCCAGTGCCGAAGATATGGCTAGCGAACTCAATGCACAAATTCTGGTTCACACGCGGGTAATACATATAGATCGCCAAAACAAAACTCTGACGATTCAGCAGGATGGTGCAGAGCATGTATCCAAGATTCCCTATGGAAAGCTAGTTCTGGCAACCGGGGCCAAGTGCCGCAAACTTCCCCACTATGAGGGGGATGCCCAATCACATATCTTTCGCATAAATAATCTCAGAGACTACCACCGTTTTCGCACTGCCGTGGTGGGGCGCAAGCGCATACTACTCCTGGGCGCTGGTTTGATTGGCTGTGAATTTGCCAACGATCTGGTACAGACCGGCTTCGCAGTGGATCTGGTTGACATGGAGCAATGGCCACTGGCGACACTGCTGCCGGAAGTCGCCGGGCGCGATCTGCAGACGGCCCTGGAAGACTATGGCGTTCGCTTCCATGGGGGCTCATCATTAAAGGGTATCGAGAAATTGAGCACCGGTTTCCGGGCCCAGCTGAGTAGTGGAGAGCAAATAGAAGCGGATGTTGTTCTCGCCGCACTCGGACTTGAGGCTAACACCGGCTTAGCCTCCATGGCCGGTATAGCCGTGCAAAGAGGTATTGCTGTAGATCGATATCTGCAAACAAGCGATCCCGATATCTACGCCCTGGGGGATTGCGCAGAAATAGACGGCCATCAGCTACTCTTTGTCGCCCCCCTAATCAGCTGTGCGAAGAGTCTGGCACAAACTTTGTCAGGAAATCTGACTCCCGTTTGCTTTGGCGTTATTCCTGTGGCCGTAAAGACAACCCTGCACCCAACTACCGTTTGCCCGCCAAGCCCTGACTCCAAGGGGACTTGGCAAATCAACATAGAAGATTCAGGGGTTTGCGCCGAATTTCGCGACGAAAAGGGCAATCTACTCGGTTTTGCCCTTACCGGTGGTGCGATCGCCCTCCGGGAACGGCTCAGCCAAGAGTGCCAGCCAATTATGAACGAACAGTCAAAAAATAACTGATAATCGTACTTATTTTAATAGCTATTCGAGGTAAAGCGCGCAAACCGTTAACTTTTGCCTTAAAATGGCGGCCCTTCAAAGTTTTGGTACAAGTAGCCTTAGTATGACGACAGAGAAAAGCCGTACGATTTCCCCGTCACCCGAGCAAAGCCGGCTACTGCGGGACACCCTCGGCCACTTTGCTACCGGTGTAACTGTCATTACCACTCAGGATACCAATGACCAACCTGCCGGCATGACGGCTAACAGCTTTAATTCCGTTTCCCTGGACCCCGCCCTGGTTCTATGGAGTATCGATAAGCAGTCCATGGGCTATAAAGCATTTACCACCCGGGAGCACTTTGCCGTGCATATCCTGCGAGCAGACCAACAACATGTCTCAAACCTATTTGCTGGTCGAGGGGCAGACAAGTTTGGACAGGTCAACTGGTATGAAGGCCCCAATGGTATACCCCGCCTAGAGGAGTGTGCAGCCTATTTCCATTGCCGCCGCGCGCAGTGCATTGATGGTGGAGATCACACAATATTGCTTGGAGAGGTGCTGGAATTTGCCGCTTTTGGTGGTGAACCCCTGGTCTTTCATCAAGGCTGTTATCGTGCATTGGCTGGAGAGTAGCAGCTCACTTTTTGGAGCCTAATCACTACCCAAAGGCTATAAAAATAATTTTTTAATGCCAATTAACCAGTATTTGGCAGAAACTTTGGTGTTGCATTAGTGACCTCGTAATAATTTAAGGGCAGTCTGAAGCAAACCATGAAAATGGACTGATAAGCCATGACTTCAACTACGCTCTTCTGTTTCGCCCACCGGGGCTATCAACAGCGAGCCAGTGAAAACACTCTCCAAGCAATCGGGCATGCGTTGGAACTCAACGTCGGGGGTATCGAAATTGATGTGTGGAATATTGGTGGGCAGCTTCTCGTCAAGCATGACCGGCGACTCGGACGCCTAATCGCGGGCTCTGAACTCATCACTGAAATGCATCCCGATGCCCTGAAAGAGAGACCTCTCCCTTGCGGGAATAAGGTCCCTACATTAAGGGAAGTCCTGGAACTTGTGGGAAATAGTGCCCAACTCAATATCGAGCTGAAAGGGCCTAACTGTGCAGCCCTTTTCGCGGATGAAATCCACACCTTTACGCAGGATACTGGTGCAAGCTACGAGCAATACATCGTCTCCTCTTTTGATCACCGCCAGTTGTACCAGTGCCTGCAATTAGCTCCTGAGGTTCGGCGGGGAGTTCTGGTTTCCGGTGTTCCCCTCGATCTTGCAGCCTGCTCTGCTCCATTAAAGGCCTATTCATTACATACGAACGTAGATTTTATAAATGCAGATTTAATAGCCGATGCAAAACAGCGCGGGCTTAAGAACTACGTATTTACCGTCAACGACCCCAACGATTTGATACTGTTGGCAGCTCAAGGTATTGATGGGGTTTTCACTGATGAACCTCAAATCGTATCCGATTTTAATGCCCGTGTTGAATTCACAAAAACTGGCACTTAGACGTTGGAGAAGATCCCCTTCACCAATTAAGAGAACAGACAGTAACCCGGGACAATTACCGGGCTACTGCTGTGAGTTAAAGCAGGAAAAGACTCGAGGCTAAATAGTCTCCCCTATTTATACAGCTTAAAACTCTGCGCTAGCACGTAAATACCAATAACCACCATTAAAGCCAAATGGTGATGTGAGGGCATGACGTACCCCGAGATATCGCAACGTGGGCTCCTGCTCATCATCAGGCATTACGTCAAAGATATTCTCGCCCCCCAACGACAATTTATAATTTTCATACAGCGTAAACGTCGCTTCGATATCAACGAGAATTTCACTGCCATAACTATAGGTATCACTGGCATCCCCAGCACCAAACAACCCGCCTGTTGATTCCCAACTGCCATAGCGATTAAAACGCAGGTACCCTGCAAATAAATCACCCGTATCGAGGTCAAAAGTTAAAGTCGTTCGATCACTGGGAACTTGGTTTTCCAGGTCAAATACCCGTGAGGCATTGATGGTATTTGGCGTAACACTGGTAACTTCCTGGCGATTGTGATTGTGGCGTAAATCCACCACCAATAAACTTTCAAAAATCTCGAAATCACTGGTAACTGCCAGATCTATACCAGACACTTCCGAGTCATAAGCATTGACGAAATAGTTTGCATTGCTGCCGTTGAGTAGTGCTGCATTTTCTATACCGGCATTTTGCAACAGAATCACTTCGTCATCTCCGATGGCATTGTTGCGCAGAGCCAGGCGATCCTCGATGTCGATGTTGTAGTAATCTATTGTCACACTGGTATTGTCCAGTGGGGCAAAAACCGCACCCAAGGTGAAACTGGTGGATTCCTCCGGCTCCAGCTCAACGGCTCCGAGCGCTGACGCTACCGGATGAGCCACAGGATAGGTTCCATTGGGTATCAGGTTGCCACTGGAGTCTGTCGTAGTAGTAACATTTAAGGTATTCACCTGTCCGGGTGTTGGCGCCCTGAAACCAGTATTTACCGTCGCTCGAAATGCCAGTTGTTCATTCACATCATACCGTGCTGACAATTTCCAATCCGATGTCGAGCCAAACTCATCATATTCCTCTAACCGTAAAGCCGCTCCCAAAGTCAGAGCCTCAGTCACATCGGCTTCAAGGTCAATATAAGCCGCAATACTCTCGCTACTGAAACTGCCCAGCGCTTCAATCGGGAAACCCTGAAAACCATCTGAACCCACACCAAAGTACGCAGCAGTTGGGCCTACCGCAGTGGACGCTGCATCCCCCCTACCAATTGAGTAAGTCTCTTCACGCCACTCAGCGCCGAATGCAAGGTTCAATGGCGAAGCAAAAGCCATGACATCAATGGGGTAGACAAAATCCGCATTGAGGCTGGACTCTTCCTGCGTGAGGGTTCCCGGCTTGAAGGAAGTAGGAGACAAAATACCCAAACTTGGATTGATTGAATTTTTCAGGACATAGTCCACTTCATTTTCAGCCAAACGTCCGCGTAGATCCCAGGAGAGACCATTGGCAAGCTCTCCACGCGCCCCGAATACAGCAGCGATATCATAAATATCTGCACCAAATTCAGGGTTGTAGCCGCCGGGGAACTGAGTATAAATTGGGTTTCGCAACACGTACCCACTGTCGCTGGAAGTATCTGCTACCAGGTAATCCGAGGGGTTTAGGCCCTGCGCCAAAATAGAATCCACTAAAGACTGGGGAGCTGGGTCGGGCATGTAATCGATACTATTCGGATCAAGGGGGTCATTGGGGCTGTCTACTTGCAGGGTACCTCTCGCAGTAAACTGGTGTTCTGGGTCGAGCACCGGTCCACGATAGAAAAAGTCAGAAATTGTTTCATTTTGTGAATAACCGAAGTTTCCATAGAGCTCTACCGAATCAGAGATATCCAGGCCGCTGTTAATAAAAAACTTCAGGGACTCAACATCGGGATCACCCCATCTCTGACCCAAGCCATCCAGTGGTACTAAATTATTTCCCACAACTGATCCTACCTGTTGCGCATCTGGCCGCGCTTCGCTGCGCCAGGTTTTATCTGCGCGGGAGAATTCAACGGTGCCATTAATAAATCCTGCATTACCCAGCGCAAATCCCGTATTTGCGGCAATACTCATCCGGGTTCCATCCCCTTCAAAATACTCCCCTGTCTGAGCTGATAAGCTAAATCCCTCTGCATCATCCTTCAGGATAATGTTAACGACACCGGCAATCGCATCGGAGCCATATTGTGCTGAAGCGCCATCACGTAAAACCTCAACTCGCTCTATAGCCATAGAGGGTAGCGCCGAAAAGTCGACGGCTTGGGCACCCTGGTTAACTGTACCCAGGGGGGCAAGCTGCAAATTAACCAGCGCAGAGCGATGGCGGCGAGTTCCATTGACCAGTACCAAAGTTTGATCTGGGGATAAATTACGTAAAGTTACCGGGCGGATAAAAGCGGTACCATCAGCAATTGGAAATCTCTGCGTATTAAATGAAGGGGCAATTTTTGCCAGGGACTCAGTAAGATCAAAGCTCGCTTGATCCGCAATATCCTCTCCGCCAAGCACATCTACCGGAGAAAGAGTCTCGGTGGGAGATACACCCTCTTTGCGTGTACCTGTGGTTATCACTTCCTCCATTGCCCGATCAGCAGTATTAGAGGCACCCTCTTCCTTTTCCTCAGCAATCGCATACCCACCAGAGTTAAAAATCGCAACTGCCACCGCCAATGACAAAGGTCTCAACAAGTAACGCTTCATATTCACCACCCTCTCTTCTCATTATTAACATCAAACAGAACATCACCGGATAATTCATCAAAGCAATGCACATCAAATTAGATCCGTGCAGGGGTTAAACAAAAAAAGCGGCATACTGACGTTCCGTCTAATTGCATCCATGCCAGAAATTAGTGCACGCCTAGGGTAGATCTTTTACGCGATTAAATGTCAACTTCCAACAAATCAAAAAATTAATGTCGCGATATTTATTTTAAAAGGAGGGGGTACACGTTTAGCAAATGCCAAAAACTGCCAAACGTGACTTTTAGAAAGGCTGAAGCAAAAGTGACAGCAATGAGTTCACTTAAAAAAATAAATAGGTAAAATCAACACCGTCTATTGAGGTGTATAAGTAACATCAACCTCATAATCCGATCCCAGGCGACTGTAGCCCCGCACCATAAAATAGGCTTCACTCTCACCACTTGGCACGGTTAAGGAACAGTTCTCAGAGCTATCTCCCTCATAGGGACGGCAATCGTAATAGCGCCAAGTAGGTGCCGCACCAAAACGGACATATAGATCGGCATCATTAGTACCGGTCATATCCGCGATAAAATCTGTACCGGGCGTTACACTGAGAGGTCCATAGTGATCCTCCGAACCTCGCCCCACATCATCACTAAAGGTTTCTGTTTGTTCCTCACCGGGGTCTGGATCGGGATCGGGGTCCGGATCGGGGTCTGGGCCCGGATCATCCCCTATATAACCCTTGGCCAATTCAGCGACATAGGCAGCAGCAAGCTTTCCAAACTTCACCGCATGACTGGCATCTCCACCACTATTAGCGAGGGTATCACTTGAAGTGTGGATATAAGGGTTTGAGCCATTAAAAGTCGCCTCAAAAGGAAAGGAAACCGGATAACCCTGGTTATACCAAGATGCGTGATCAGAACACGCATAACCACAATAAGTTGTTCCAACAGTGAGGCCGCTCAGGTAGGTCTGGGCCAGATCCTCAAGAAAGCTATTCTGGGCACTATTGGTGTAATCTCCAATAATATAGATATCACTATTTGAGCCATAGTAATTAGTCATATCCAACTGCAAGGCACCTATCACATTTTTATTCTGTGATTTGTAATCGCTAGCAATATCATCTGACCCCCGCAGCCCCACTTCCTCAGCAGCGTACCCCATAAAAGCCAGCGTTTTATCCGGCTTATAGTCTGTAGCGACAATTGCATTAATGACATCAGTCAATGTTGCTATGCCAGACGCATCATCGTCAGCCCCCGGCGCTCTCGTACCTTCACCAGTGCCAAAACCGACCGTAGAATCCAGGTGCGCCCCCAGCACGATAATTTCATCCGGGTCAGTTTGCCCCTGAATCGTCAAAATTACAGAGGGTTGCGCCCAACTATGGCTATAAAGTTCGACAGAGGCATCACTTCGTGAATTCGTTAATGCCTGCCACTCATCCCTTATCCACTCAGCACCATCCACGCCGGTTGAAGTGGTGTAATAGCGATTAGTAAAATTCGACAAACTTTGAATAGTTGACCGTATATTAGACTCTGAGATCTCTGCTTGCAGGGCGTTAACCACATCTGCATTATCAATAGAGTAAGCGATCACGTTATTCACTGTTGTCGTCAGCGATGAAATCTGGGCAGCTTCTGCTTCCTCCAATGAGTCATGTACCATAAAGCCGCCACAACGGTTATGGTTGATATGCATCAGAGTCGATATTTCGGAAAGATTCTTTTCATTAACTTTTAGAATAGTAACTCCGTTACGTTCCTCACCTTGAATCGCGAGTGGTTGCTTGGCAACCAGGCTACTGTTTTGCTTTAAGGTTTTATAACCATCACTACCTATAGTTATCCACAGCTCTTCTGCCATAACAGCGCCGGGGAGTGCAAGAACCCCAACTAAAGACCTACTAATAATTTTTTTCATTATCTTCTCCACATTAAGTTAGCCCCCTGCGAATCCCTGATATTTCAAAAACACAGGCAGGCAATAAACACACATGCAAGAAGCCTGCACAAACAGCAGTTTTGAATCTCAATAATATTCAAATAATACAAAAATCAATGAGGATGGAACTACAGGCCATACCTATAAACAATCGCAGACAATCCAGAAATATTTTTATTATTCGAATTTCGAAAAGCGCAGAGAGAACAAACAAAACCGGATTGACCAATCCGGCAAGGAAAAGCTAGCACATTCAAATAAATACTAAAACAATTTGGCATCTTTCAGCGTAAGAGCCGCAATAAACTTTAAGTGGATCACAAATACACAAAAAACATAGAATATAAAAACACTATTAATAGCAAATAGAACTAGGAATAATTTCTGAACTAAAGGGTTTTTCAGCCCTTTATTTTAATTAGATCTACAAGAAGAATTTTAAGATTGCAACTCACACAGAATCTACCCAACCAGGAAGCCTCCTTTTTAATCCCTGCTGGTTTTGTAAAGCAGCGGCTGCACATAAAACTGTCTCATCAGCATATTTTCTGCCTACTATTTGCAGACCTACTGGCAGACCATTCCCTGAAAAACCGCAATTAATTGATATTGCCGGATGGCCTGATAAATTGAAGGGGTAGGTATAAGGTGTCCAGGAATACCATAGAGAGCCTGGATTATTATCCGGCACATTGGCCCCAGCACTAAATGCGGTAATGGGTAAAGTTGGGGTCACTAACAGATCATATTTCAGAAAAAATTCCTGTAATCGCTCGACAAAGTTATCTCGCCACTTCAGCGCGTCGAGATAATCAGGTAAGGATAACTTGTCCGCTTGTTCTGCGACCTCTAACAATTGGGGCTCCACCAGTTGGCGCCTGGTACTATCCATCGCCCTAAAGATACTCGCTATTCCCGCGCAAAATAGACAGCCAAAAGCTGCACTAGCATCATCAATACCTGGGTCAACCTCTACAACTTCAGCACCCAATTCCTGGAAGTGCATTACACTAGCAGAAACGTTGCTCACCACCATGGGATCAGGTTCTACGTAACCAAGACTGGGGCTGTAAGCAATACGCAACTTTCCTGTTCTTTCAATCAACCTTCCCTCTGTAGCTGCAAGGAAATCAATGTTCCGACGTGGTATTGCGCGGATATCCCGATGATCCGGTTCACTGATTACATTCATCATCAGTGCACAGTCTTCCACCGTCGATGCTAAGGGCCCCACATGCACCAGGGAGGAGAAGGTACCTAATGGCCAATGGGGAACCTGCCCAAAACTCGGTTTGAACCCAACCGTGCCACAAAAGCTGGCAGGAATCCGGATAGATCCACCGCCATCAGCCCCCACAGCCAGAGGGCTCAACCCCAGTGATACTGCAACCGCGGCCCCGCCACTCGAACCACCCGATGTCTTATCCCTATCCCAGGGGTTTCTCGTAATACCGTCTATGGCATTATCCGTCACCGCCTTCCAACCAAACTCCGGTGTCGTAGTTTTCCCTATTGGCGTGTACCCGTTGCGCTGTAATGCCGCAATGCAAGGGGCCGCACATCCCAGCGTCGTCTCTGGATCAATTATTTGGGAGCCGAAAACCGTTGGCCACATCGGTGTATAGAAGACATCCTTTATTGCCACTGGCACCCCATCAAGTAATCCCCGCGCATTACCAGACATATAGCGGTGTTCAGCTTCCCGCGCATAGGCGAGGCTCGTATCTCTGTCAATCAAACAAAAAGCCTTAACATGCCTATTAAGTCGCTCAATTTTGTTGAGTAACTCTGCAGCAACCTCAACCGGTGAGAAAGACTTCTTCCTGTATCCATGCAACAGCTCAAGAGCTGTCATCCCAACGAAATCGCCCATCGAGTAAGCCTTCCAATTACTGATCCGCTAACTTCATCAGACTAGTCGTCGGTAGCTAACTACTTGCTCCACCTTCTCTTAAAAAGATCCGATGGAATAATTTCACGCAATACAGAAAGTTCAGCTTCCAGTCAGGAAATTCACAGTAAGCTTTGGTGAAATCACCGACACGGATAACCGCTGTGAAATTTCCCTCTCAAATTGCACTCCTCTTTCTTTTAGTTTCATTGATCTCGGGATGTGCCACCATGAGCGAAGATGAATGCTATGTCGCAGACTGGCAGGCAATCGGGTATGAAGACGGTGCAGCAGGTCGAGACATTTCTTATTTAGGGGGGCGTCGTGAGGCTTGTGCAAAGTACGGTGTGTCAGTCAATACAACGGCTTATCGCAATGGGCGAACTGAAGGGCTGGAGCTTTTTTGCACCGAGCTGCGCGGCTTTGATCAGGGTCGCTCTGGCAACAGCTATAACGGGGTCTGCCCCGCAGACCTCGAAGGGTTATTCTTGCGGGGATACAATTCAGGCCAGGATATTTTTCTTGCCAAATCTGCTGTCGAGGAACTGGTATCGACAATTCATGACCTGGAACTGGCAAGAGAGCATATTCTCGATGATATGACAGAGATCGGTGCTTTATTGGTAGATGAGACAGTCGACAACTCTGAGCGGGTGACATTGCTCGCTGATATTGCTCGCCTAAAGGTCAGGCATTCAGAACTGGGGATGGAAATTACTGGCTTGCAGTTCGAACTAATGCAGCGAGAAGCCGAGTATCAGGAAGTATTGGCCCGTTCTCCCTACTTGTAACCCTGCTCTAAAATCCCATAAGAGCCAAGATTACCTCTGTGGGCCCTAATCTGCAGAGGTTAATTCCTGTCTCTATCTATGGTCGTGAATCAACCATTTCTAATCCCGGTCTCCATCACTACCAAACTGACACCATATGATAAATAGAAAAGTAGGCCTCCTACAAAAGGCAGGCTTGCAGCGGTTGCCCCCCCCCTTTGCAACTTATAGACCACTAGAAAATTTGCACCAAAGAACCAAGTAAAAAGACAGCTTCAAGAAAAATTATTCTCTATATTTCGGACAACCGGATCAGTGCTGGTCTTTTATCCTACCCCGCATTGATTTCACTTGAGAGCGACGACTTTTTGCTTGCAGGCGACGCTCCTTAGCACCACGACTGGGTTTTGTGGCCACGCGGAATTTTGGCTTAAATGCAGCTTTATCCACCAGTTCTTGCAGTCGCTCCAGGGCATCCAGGCGGTTTTTCTCCTGGGTTCGGAACCTCTGAGCCTTGATAACCACCACGCCATCAGAGGAGATTCGACGATCTTTTAACTTTAAAAGACCACCCTTAATCAACTGTGGAAGTGAAGAAGCCCGAATATCAAACCGCAGATGAATTGCACTGGAAACTTTATTTACATTTTGGCCACCGGCGCCTTGTGCGCGTATCGCACTCATTTCGATTTCTTCTTGAGGGACAGACACCTTCCCTTTTCCATAAACCATAAACACCCAATGCCCGAGTTACATCATTTTACTAAAAATACAAAATCTAATGACCATTCTGCCCAAATAGTGCAGCTATTAACCAGCCCCACCACACAGATACAATTCGCCATTGACAGAAATCAAATTATAAAAAAATGCTTCCTATAAAATGAGCGTATCTAGGGGTAAACCTCATTTACCGGGAAACCCTCATTAAGTAATATTGCGCCAGCCGAATAAAAGCTATTAAAGGGGCCTTAAAGGCCAACCAAGATTTGCGGAATGATTTGTGACTTATTTTCAAGTCATAGTCAAATCCGCTAAGATTGCCCGGCTTCCTAGAAGTACTGGAGCAAAGAACAATAAAGACTCGCGCCCTGTAGTTTCCTCTGGACTGCTCCCGATGTCTCCGCGGGTGTGAGATTACCGCGACAAGGAGAAAACCATGCATAACGCCAAGCGTAGCCTCGCAGCGGCCATAGCACTCGCAACAATGACAAGCTCTGCGGCTTTTGCCAAAGAGGCAGCCTTTTCCCAGGTTATCGCCTTTGGTGACAGCCTAACCGATGTCGGCAACTACGATGTATTCACTAATGGGGGCGACGATCGAGAAGTAGCCATTAGTCTTTTATCCCAGAATCTGGGCCTGGGTGCCGTAACTCCGTCTTGTGCAGGTATGGAATCTTCCTTTTGCCTACCCACCGTAGACCCCTCACTGAGTGCAGAGGAACTTGAAGCTTCCGTTACTGCTCAGATTGCTGCTGGCTTGAGCAATGCCGGTACAGGCTGGGCCGTAGGCGGGCATAAAGCAGCTGATGTTCTGATGAATATCATCGGTCCCGACAACTATGCGGCCTACCTGCAGGCATATGGCCTGGAGGCTGATCCGAGCCGTCATAACCTGTTAAGCGCCCTGATGCCAACCACTGGTGACGAAGGCTTAACTCCCAGCTACCCGGACTCCGAACTCCTGACCCAATTGCTGGTACAACAGGCCACTGCGGCCCAATTAGTAGCCCAAGCCGAAGCTGCTCTGGCAGAAGGTGATACCGCAACTTATGCTGACCTGATGACCCAAGCCTCTGCTATGGGCGACGCCATTGAGGGCACCTTTGCTGATCTTATAGCCACTACTGGAACTTCCGGTAACCCACACCCACTGGGAATGGGCTACCTGGAAAGTACTCTGGGAAGTGCTGATCACAACGCTCTCTATTGGGTAAACGGCGGTGGTAACGACTTGCTCAGCGGTTTCGAAGATGTCGTCGCTGGCACCTCAACCATCGAAGAAGTCACTGCGGACCTGGACGTTGCATCAACGATGCTGGCAAGCGCAGCTGGCGCCCTATCCGATGCAGGTGCCAATTACATCCTCGTATCCAATGTACCGGATGTCAGCAAAACTCCTGGCGTTTACGCTGCAGCATATGAAGCCGTTTATTCCAGCGATGATGCAGACGCACTGCAAGCCGCAGTTGAGGCTGGACTGATGAGCCAGGAGGATGCGGATGCTCAATTGGCCGCCGCCTTCGAAGAAGTACTTCTGGAAGCAAGTGCCACGTCTGAAACCTTCAACTCAGCACTGTTAGCTAAGGCCAAGGATATCGATGGCGTTCTGATGGTTGACCAGGCAGGTATCCTGAAAGTCGCCCTTAATAACCCGACCATCTTTGGTTTATCCTCCTCAGAGAACCAACTGTTCTGTTACGACGGCAGTGGCAACGACTGTATTGAGCACTCCGTTTACGGCATTAACGGCACCGACCCCGATGCAGACAAACTGATCTTCAACGACAGTGTTCACCCCACTCAAATTGGTCAGGAAATCCTCGGTGACTACTACACAGCAATCGTGAATGCTGCTCAGGTTGCCGGTCAGCTGCCGGATATCGCAATCCAGGCTACTCGCACCCACACCAACAGCCTTGACGAGAGCCTGGCCAGTGTTCGTTACCGTTCCGCTCAGACTGGCGTTTTCGCCGGCAGCTCCCTGGGTAACGTCGACTACGATACCGATTACACCGCCAATGTCAGGGGAGACGGCTACTCCAATATTCTCGGCATGACTTTCGCCGTGCGCGACAATGCGGAAATCGGTTTTGCAGTAAGCCGTTCCAATATTGATGTGGATAATTCACAGCTTGCTATTGATTCCACCTCGACCAACTACAGCGTTTTTGGCCGCATGCACTACGACATTTTCTTTGTCGAAAGTAACGCGACCCTGACCGATGTAGATTACGATGACGTCAGCCGCTCTATCTCTCTGGGCGACACTTATAACGGCAACCTGACCGGGAATACCTCTGGCGAGAACTTGTCCCTGGGTATTACTGCTGGTGCCAACCTGCTCAACAGCGAAACCTTCCAGTTCGGTCCATTTGTAAGCTTTACCAAGGTAACTACGGATGTAGATGGCTACACCGAAGATGCCATCGAAGGCTTTACCTACACCGACCTGAGTGGCAATGAGCTCGACCCGCTGGGTATGCACTACGGTGATCAAGAGCGCCGCCTGAGAAATATGCGTTTTGGTGCCTTCGCCAATAAGAGCTGGGACACCATTAATGCCTATGCAGAAATTTGGTACGAAGACACTAACGGTACCGAAGAAGACACTATTGAAGTGGGTATAAAATCCATGGAAGGAAATATGAATGCCATGCCTAGCTATGCCAGTGTCGACGAAGGTATCTTCAACGGTGGTATGGGTATGATTGCCGGTATCCGCTGGCAAGCAGCTGACGCTATCGCTGTTAGCGCAACTGTCGCTTCCCGCCCAACGACTGAATCTGCCTCTGTCAATTTGACTTACCGCTTCTAAGTGGTAACTGTGCCCCCTGCCAGGGGGCACAGCCTCCCCTTCTATTTAATTTAACTACGATTCTTCTCACCTCAGAGCCTTCCCTCATCAGTGAAACTGAAAAAATAGGGTCCGTCCAAATGCTCCGATTAGAAACTGACAATCTGGTTATTCAAGAGCTTAATGAAGACCGGGATAACGGTTTAATGCTGGCACTACTCAATGATGCCGATTTTCTAAAGAATATTGGCGATCGCGGAGTTCGCACAAAAAGTGAGGCTCGCAACTATATCCTAAATGGTCCCATTGCCATGTATCGTGAGCACGGCTTTGGTATGTACAAAGTGTCCTTGAACAATGGCACTGCAATAGGCATCTGCGGACTGGTTAAGCGAGAGGGGCTCAATGGAGCCGATATTGGTTTTGCCTTTTTACCTGATTATCGTGGCCAGGGTTTTGCTTTAGAAGCTGCCAAAGCTGTAATGATGTACGCCAGGGATATACTGGGATTAACGCGAATCCTTGCGATTGCACAACCAGAAAATAAACCCTCTATCCGATTACTGGAAAAACTCGGCCTAGCCCACGAGAAGCAAATTGTATTGCCAGGCGAGACTGAGAAACTGGCTTTAATGGCCTGGGACAAAGACGCAGCTGAAATAACAAACTAGAATAAAAACTATTTCTTAAGAAAGTAATTCTGATATACAGCGTCACTGCACCTTGATAATAAAAATACCACACAGACCCTGTGGTTTTTCATTGACATGCAACCATGCTGGTCTAGTCTCCAACTTACTATTAAGGAGAGGACTGCCATGATTATCGCAACCGATATGCCAGAAGTCAGTCGATGTGCCGCCAGCCAATGTGCTTATAACGCCAATGATGCTTGCCACGCCAGAGCAATTACCATTGGTGACGGTGCCGATCCCGACTGTGATACTTTCTTCACCAACTCCCGTCATACAAGCAGCTCCCGTACCGCCGGCGTTGGTGCCTGCAAAATGGAAGACTGTAAATTTAATGATGACTTCGAGTGCTCAGCAGAAAGTATTCAAATTGGGCTGACAGGAAAATCCCAGCACTGTCAGAGCTACACTCACTGACTAGGCAACCAACAACCCAATAAAAAAGCCCGGATCAATACTCACCGGGCTTTTCTATTAATCGGGGGCGATTAACTCACAGGTTCAAGTGAAGCCTCTTTTGAGCCCTCACTCACCGCAGTGCGAGGCTCCCATACAATCCCCTTGGTATCCACGTGTTGTTTAAATAAAGGCTGATAATGAGCTTCAAGTACCTTTCGCTTAATCTTTAGTGTCGGCGTTAGGAATTCATTGAGGGGAGTCCACTCTTCTTTGGTAATAAAGATGGTCTTAATCCGCTCATGTTGCGGTAACTTATCATTCACTGAAGTCAGTAGCTTCTGCAAATGCTCATTAACTTCTCCCCGTGGTAATTTCTCAGCGGACTCGGAGATAGTCACCAGCATTACCGGCTGATCCATACCGTGCCCCAGAACACAGAGCTGGGCCAGCATTGTCTCATTACCAAAAAATCCTTCGAGTCGGCTGGGCTGAATAAACTTGCCTTTACTGGTTTTGAAGGTTTCTGAAATACGCCCAGTGATATGTACCAGACCGTCCTTATCAATAAATCCAGAATCACCCGTGTGGTAATAACCGTCCCGTATTACCTCCGCAGTTTTTTCCGGTTCAAGATAGTATCCCTTCATCAAGGAACCGCTCTTAAAGAGTATCTCCCCTTCCTCAGAAATCTTAACTTCACAGCCGTGATAAGGCTTACCAACCGTCCCCGGCACAGGATCTTCCCCCGGCGGAGCAAAGCAACCATAAATAAAATTCTCGGTCATACCGTAGCCATCGGCCACCTTCATTCCCATACGGTGGTACCAGCGCAGTAGTTCAATGGAAATAGGGGACGCACCGCTAACCAATATTTCTGCATCATCCAACCCCAGACCATTGCGAACTTTCTTTCTTAACCAGGTATTGATTCCAGGAATACGTAGCAGTACTTCTTGCAGCGACGGCGGGATTTTTTCATCAATTCCCTCTTTAAACTTGGTCCAAAGGCGAGGAACCGAGAAGAACATCGTCGGACGCGTTCGCTTTAAATCTTCCAGGAAAGTATCCAGAGATTCGGGGAAATGAATTGGGGTACCAGAATACAAACAATGGAATTCAACCAATATCCGCTCTGCGGCATGAGCTAAGGGCAAATAAGAAAGAACACGGTCATTCTCATCCATTCCATAACCGCGAATCATATTTGGGGAGACAAAAACCACCGAAGACCAGCTATGCATAACCCCTTTTGGATTACCTGTAGTTCCAGAGGTGTACATGATCGTAAAGATATCATCCAGATCAAAGGTCGGCTTTTCCTCAAAACGCTCACTCTCTTTGATTAGGGTTTCCAGATCCTGGTCACAACGGATCTCACAGCGTTGGATAGCAACCGAGGGCAGCATATCAGCAACTTCCTGTAGAGCCGCATTATTGTCGGTGGCCCCACAGAAAAGCATCTTCGATTCAGAGTGCTGTAAAACATAAGTCATCGAGGAGACAGATTGACCTGGGTAAAGCGGCACGCTGATCATTCCCGCCAGCATGATACCCACATCCGCAATAATCCAGTCCGCACAATTTTTGCCGTGAATAGCGATGCGATCACCGGGCTCGTACTGAGCGCGCAAGTAGCCAGCAATCCTGCGAGCCCGATCCATTACCTCACCCCAGGTATAGTCTCTCCATTGCCGCTGCTGCATTTGGCGAAGAAAGACCGTATCAGCCTGCTGCGCCTCCCTCTGATAAAGAAGCTCTAAAGGTTGCAGGCCCTTCACCTTCTCGTACTTTTCTTCCGGGGTCATCGCTAGTCCTCTCTGATTATTGTGTTTTTTTTAATTATGAGCAGTATCATTTGTCCGGGCAGATTGCACCAATATGCAGCACACCCTGAGCGGAGTTACCAAGATAACTAAGCAGTAAAGCCATTAAATAACGACTTTTACCCGGCTTGGCTAGATCCGCCGAATGAATATGGCAGATGAAACACCTAAAAAGGCAGAATCTCTGACAGTTATTGTTTTACCTTAAGTTACTGAAGATCAGCTATTAGTGCAATTATTGTTATCAACCATAAAATGCGAATGGCTGGTCACAAAGGAGCAGGCTCTTTGCTGCTTAATTGGGACATCAGGTCTAACAAAAGTATCCCATTTATCAGGACGCTACTTACTAATAGAACTAAAAACTAGTGCATTGTGGTACACAGTGTCACATGAATGTAATTCGAAATGACTTTTGATTTCTTAAAAATTTAATCCGCACTAATTTCTAATTTGATATCAGGCTTACAGAAAAACGACAAAAATCCACGGAGACTTAAAATCTATTTAAGGCAATTAATACATTAACCTTAATTTAATTAAGAGCATTAACAGCTCTTAAACATTGAAAATAGCCGCCTCAATACTTCAGAGAAAATAACTTTAATTTCTCAATCAAGAATATACTTTCAGAGCTCGCAACAGCGAAAGCACTGTCAGTTTTGTTTAAAAATAGATGTGTTTAACTGGGCGTTAAAAGCGAGATTGAGGAGGGAGAAATGGGGAGAGGGATGTGAAAAACACCCCCCTCTCCTACAAATTGTATTAACCTACCTTTTCTCCGTGAGCCTGCTTATCAGCATGGTAAGAAGAACGTACCAAGGGACCACAGGCCGCGTGCTTAAAGCCGATTTGCTCGGCGTAGCGGCGATACTCTTCAAACTCATCCGGATGGACGTAGCGTTGTACCGGTAAATGTTCTTTACTCGGTTGCAGATACTGGCCGATCGTAAGCATATCGATATCATGCTCGCGCATATCGTCCATTACCTGGAAAATTTCCTCTTTCTCCTCACCCAGGCCAACCATCAACCCGGACTTGGTCAGTACGTCAGGGCGACGCTTTTTGTATTCCTGCAGCAGCTTTAAAGACCACTTGTAATTGGCACCGGGACGAGACTCTTTATACAGGCGTGGCACAGTTTCCAAATTGTGGTTAAACACATCCGGAGCTTCTTTCTCCAGAATGTCCAGCGCTACATCCATACGGCCGCGGAAATCCGGAGTGAGAATTTCCACTTGCAGGTTCGGGGATTGCGCTCTCGATTCACGAATACAATTGGCAAAATGCTCGGCGCCACCATCGCGCAAGTCATCCCGGTCAACAGAGGTGATTACCACATAGCGCAAACTCATTGCAGCAATGGCATCCGCCAGGTTCTTGGGCTCTTCCGGGTCCAGTGGATTGGGCTTACCGTGGCCTACGTCGCAGAAAGGACAGCGACGGGTACAGATTTCACCCATGATCATAAATGTCGCGGTACCGCCACTAAAGCACTCTCCCAAATTAGGGCAGCTCGCCTCTTCACAAACCGTTGACAGTTTTTGTGAGCGGAGAATATTTTTGATGCGATCCACTTCTTTTGAAGCGGGAACCTTTACGCGAATCCAGTCAGGCTTACGCAGCAGGTTATCGCTGGCAATTACCTTCACCGGGATACGCTCTACCTTATCGCCATCGCGAAGTTTCTCCCCCTGCTGGAGGCGGCGAGTGCGCTTAACGGGCACCAGGTTGGGTTTATCAGCCATTACTTAATTCCTGCTGTTCTGCGCTCAGCTGCGCAAATACTTTTTCATCAATGGGTTGCCACTGGGCGTCGGGCAACTGAAGAGTGTGGAGCAGCTCGCGTACAAAAATCTCGGCGACCTGGCTCCAACTCGGGGTTGGTTCCAATATTTCTGCCATCTGCACCATCTGCATCCCCGCATAGCCACAGGGGTTGATCCGCAGGAATGGAGCCAGATCCATATCGATATTGATGGCGATACCGTGGAAACTGCACCCCCGCCGAACTCGCAATCCGATAGAGGCAATTTTACTCCCCGCACCTGGGCCTTTAGTGAGGTAGACCCCAGGCGCATCGGCCCTGGGTGCCGCTGCAACACCAAAGGTTTCCAGCATTGCCACCGTGGCAGTTTCCAGGGCAGTGACCAGATCACGCACGCCGATTTTTGCTCTGCGCAGGTCCAGCAATGGGTACACCACCAACTGGCCGGGGCCGTGATAAGTCACCTGTCCCCCACGATCCACCTGAACCACGGGTATATCACCGGTATTCAGCAGGTGCTCGGCTTTGCCTGCCTGCCCCTGGGTGAAAACCGGCTCGTGCTCTACACACCAGATCTCGTCGACACTTTCGCCATCGCGACTATCGGTATAGCGCGACATCGCCTGCCAGACACTCTTGTAATCTCGCCGCGCAAGATCGCGAACAATGGTCATCAGAGCACCATATGCACAGCGGGGTGCTGTTTCAGTTCTTCAAATAATGCTTTGAGCTGCTCCTCACCAGTGGCGAGGATAAAGAAAGTCATTGAGGTGAATTTACCAGTACTACTGTCACGTAAGGTAACGCGCTCTTCGTCCAGGCCGGGGGCATGGCGACGCATCACATCCAGTACAAATTCGTGCGCCTCATCATTGGCATCACGCACGACCTTGACCATGTAGTCTTCGCAGGGAAATTCAATTTTCGGGGCTTTTTGATTGGGATCTTGACTCATACCACTCTCCGGGGCCGGGCTGTTAGATATTGAGAAAAGCTTAGGCACAGCCGGGCGGCGATTATACAGCGGCTAAACAGTAGTGGACAGTGAGCAAAAGGGGAAGTGGACAGAGACTGGGGAGGGATGGACAGGGATGGGAATCATTCCCATCCCTAAATCAGCAATTAGCTAAAAAAGCCCATTACAAAGCGCTTGATGGAGTCCCACATGCGCTTGAAGAAACCGGCACGCTCCACATCTTCGGCAGCAACTGCTTTAACATCGGCGACAGTCTCACCATCCAGGGTCACAACAACTTTACCCACTGGCTGGCCCTTCTGCACAGGCGCTTCCAGCTCACCATCCACAATCAGGTCGGCCTTAATGCCTTCCTCACCGCCACGGGGGATAGTAACGAATACATCTTTAGCTACGGCAATACCCACGCTGGGCTCTTTACCACCCCAGACACGCTCCGTCTGCAACTCTTCACCCTGACCATAGACCTTGTGGGTTTGGTAGTAGCGGAAGCCGTAGGCGAGCAGTTTTTGGGTCTCAGAGGCGCGCTTCTCATCACTGTCGGTGCCGACAACAATAGCAACCAGGCGCATGCCGCGCTTCATTGCAGAAGCTACCAGGCAGTACCCTGCTTCTTCCGTATGACCGGTCTTAATTCCATCTACAGAGGAATCGCGCCATAGCAAACGGTTGCGGTTAGGCTGGTTAATTCCGGAATAGCTGAAATACTTCTCGGAATAAATATCGTAATGCTCTGGGTGGTCCATTATCAGCGCGCGCGCCAGTACACCCAGGTCATGGGCAGTCGTTACATGCCCCTCTGCAGGCCAGCCAGTGGCGTTGACGAAGTTAGTATCTTCCATTCCCAGCAGCTCTGCCTGCTGGTTCATAACTTCGGCAAAGACCTCTTCGCTACCGGAGACGTGTTCTGCCAGAGCGATACTCGCATCGTTACCGGACTGAATAATCACACCGCGCATCAAGTCGATAACCGGCACCTGGTCACCCACTTTGACAAACATCTTGGAGCCACCCTTACGCCAGGCCTTTTCAGAGATACGAACCATATCGTTTTCTTTGATGCTCCCCTTAAGGATCTCCTCAGAAACGATATAGGCCGTCATCATCTTGGTAAGGCTTGCCGGCGGTACCGGAGTATCCGCCTCGTGCTCAACCAGGACCTGACCGGTATTGGCATCTAAGAGCAGGTAAGACTTCGCCGCCAATTGGGGCGGTGCAGGGATAAGAGATTGCGCCTGGGCCAGGCCCGCACATAACAACAGGAAAGAACAGGCGATAATCCGTGTGATCATAGGTATATGTCTCGTCATTCCTCGTTTTCGTTGGCTTAACCTGCAACGAAATCTACAAGGTTAATCAGCGGCACTAGAGCTTGTCACCAAACGCCGCCTATCATTACAAAATTACAAAATACAAGAAAAAACGCGTCAATGCGCACTATTTTGTGAACGGGTATTCAAATGACTGCCACCGATATCATCAGTCACAATCATTTAAGGCGGTTATCACCCATCCCTATTAGCCCACAACACTATTCGTAAACTACTTGTGGCTGTCCAAATTGCTTCTGCTCAACAGTTTCCCGCGCTGTTGCCAAAGCTCTCTGCTGGGTGAGTGGACCAATTCGAACTCGATAATAAGTCTTGCCGCCACTCTGAACAGAACTAACAGCAACAGGATAGTCAATGGCCGCTGCCAATTGGGTGCGAATTTCCTGGGCCTGCGCGGAACTGCTATAAGCACCAACTTGCAGATAGGTATTGTCGGGCAACTTGATAGTCGTATCTTCCGCCAAACCAGCGGTGCCATCACTATTGGCCAGCACTTCATTGGCCGCCGGCAACGCGGCCGGGTCCAGAGCCTCTACCTCAACCCGAGCAATGCCTTTATCAATGTATCCAAGCTTTTGCGCAGCAGTATAACTGAGGTCGATGATGCGCCCGTGCACAAAGGGCCCCCGATCGTTTACCCGCACGATAATACTGCGGCCATTGTCGAGATTGGTGACCTTGGCATAGCTGGGCAGTGGTAGCGTTTTATGGGCAGCAGACATGGCATACATATTGTAGACCTCGCCATTTGCAGTGCGTCGGCCGTGGAATTTTGTTCCATACCAGGAAGCCTGCCCCACCTCTTTATAGCCCTTGACGTCATTGCGTACACGATACGTGACACCGTTGACCTTATAAGGGGATTTATTGCCGGCGTCGCCGATCGGCTCGCGGACAGGGATCGGCTCAGGGGCTGCTTGCATATTTACCGGAGCAGCAGGGCCACTATCCTTGATGCTATTAAAGTCCGGTTGCTTGGTGTTTTCGGTTTTCTGTGGTTTTGGCTGCGGGCCACTACAGGCCGCTAATATCAGGACCGCCAGGGCCACTCCCCAACGCGCTTTGCACTGAAACATAATCCCCCCGGCGCGCGACAACTTATTGCTGCCGTCTCCAAGCCGCTATTATCTGGAACTGCTAAATAAAATAGAAAAATATGAACACTAAAAACCCAAATGGTTCCCTCCATTTGGGTTAAATTTAGCTGCGGGACTGAAGCCGCCTTAAGACTTGCCGCCTCTCGCTTTAACAATCTCTTGGGCCAGGTCATTGACGGCCATAGCGTAAAGGCGACTGCGGTTATAGCGGGTGATAGTCGCGAAATTATTCAAACCGAGCCAATACTGTTTTCCCTGCTCAGTTTGCAGGGAGAATACGTTGGCCGGCATTTCCGGAGCCACCTGGCTAGTAGCGTTAAAGCCTTTGTCCGCCAATTCTCCAACGGTCCACTGCGGCTGCAGAGTATCGTTGACGATTGTCATGTCCGCATTCGGGCGGGGGCTGGCCAGTACCGCGACCGGTTCACCGGGCTTCCATCCATGTTTAACGAAATAGTTAGCCACACTGCCGATCGCATCGGTAGGGTTGTTCCATATATCCGCCTTGCCATCGTCGCTGAAGTCCACCGCATAAGAGCGGTAGCTTGAAGGCATGAATTGACCGTAGCCCATAGCCCCAGCATAAGAGCCCTTGAGAGCCAAGGGGTCCATATCCTGCTCACGAGTCAGCAGAAGGTAGTTTTCTAACTCTTTGGTAAAAAACGCAGAGCGACGGGGGTAGTTAAATGCCAGCGTGGAAAGTGCATCCAAAACCCGGTAGCCGCCCATATTACCGCCGTATCGGGTTTCAATTCCGATGATGGCAACAATCATCTCTGCCGGTACACCGTATTTCTTTTCAGCCTCAGCCAGGGCCTCGGCATTTTGATCCCAAAAGTCTACCCCACCGGCAATGCTCTGCGGGGTAAGAAACATTTTGCGATATTCGTGCCAGGGCTTGGCTTTCTCAGCTGGCCGTTTGATCGCCTTTAGGATGGAATCTTTGCGCTTGGCCTCACGCATCAGAGTCTGCATTTCTTCGCGATTAAAATCGTGCTCTTCCACCATATAATCTACGAATTCTTGCGCTTGTTTATTATTTCCGTGACCCGGTTCCTGCGCACAGGCGGCGAGGGCCAGTCCCATCCCGATTAATAATCCCGAGGTCCACTTCAAAACGACCGCTCCTGTCTTCATCTCGCGTCTCTAAATCCGGTTATTGTCCCTATGCAGTGTTCCTCAAAAGTGAACTCTGCGCCGCTCAGTGCCAACAGCCATCAACAAGCCAAATCCGGCCATCAATGTAATCAAGGATGTCCCGCCGTAACTAATCACAGGCAAAGGCACCCCAACTACCGGCAACAATCCTGTAACCATACCAATGTTTACAAATACATAGACAAAAAAAGTGAGGGTAATACTCCCCGCCAACAATCGGCCAAATACGTGCTGGGCCATAAAGCTGATGTAAATGCCACGGGCGATAATCAATACATATAGCAAAAGCAGCAACAGGGCGCCGCGCATGCCCCACTCCTCCGACAGTACCGCGATAATAAAATCGGTATGGCTCTCCGGCAGGAAATCGAGCTGTGACTGGGTTCCCTGCAGGTAGCCTTTGCCGTAAACACCACCGGAGCCGATAGCCGCTTTGGAGTTAAATATATTCCAACCAGCACCAAAACGGTCATCATCTGGGTTGAGCAGGGTCAAAATTCGCTGCCGTTGGTAATCGTGGAGCCCCCAGTGCCAAATTGGATAGGCAGCAACCAACAGCGCCATTGCCGCCGCACTGATCATCTTCCAACTCAACCCAGCTAGATACAGGGCAAAAAGACCGGACGCCGCAATCAGGATCGAGGTCCCCAAATCCGGTTGCCGTACGATAAGAGCTGCGGGAATCGCCACAATTGCCAAAGCTCCAATCACCGTGGTCAGTGATGGCGGCAAGCGGCGTTGATGCAGGTAAGCTGCCACTGCCATGGGAACACCGAGCTTCATCACTTCCGACGGCTGGAAGCGAAATCCGCCTATCTCCAACCAGCGCTGCGCCCCCATCGCCTTGGTGCCAAAAAACAATACCCCAACCAATAGCGCACAACCGGCCAAATAGGCCCAGGGAGACCAGCGCCGATAAAAATCCAGGGGAATTTGCGCAACGATAAACATGCCCACGAAGGCCACGCACATAAAAATCGACTGGCGCCGCACATAGTTCATATCACCGCCAGAAGCGCTGTACAGCACTCCAAGTCCTACGGCTGCCAACACCAACAACAGCACCAGTAGCGGTATATCAATATGCAGGCGGCGGGAAAGACTGACCGGCTTGCGCAGACTGCCGTGGGCATCTGACAAACGGTGGGAGAAATCGCGACTAGCCATTGCCAGCCCCCTCGCTCAAATAAGTGGTATCCGCCGTCTTCTGCGGTTCCAACTGCGGGCGTGACATCCACTCCGCAAATAGCTCTCTTGCCACCGGGGCAGCGACCTTGCCGCCGCCCTCACCATTTTCGACTAATACCGAAACAGCGATACGGGGGTTATCCACAGGCGCGAAGGCCACAAACAGGGCGTGGTCTCGGTGGCGCTCTTGCAGGGCCTCTGAGTCATAGCGCTCCCCCTGGGCAATACCGACCACCTGAGCGGTACCGGACTTACCCGCCACGCGGAAGTCCAGATCTTTACCTGCCCGTTTCCCGGTACCGGTACGGTGGTTGACTACAGCCTCCATTCCCTCGAATACCAAATCCCAGTGATCAGGGCGGGCCTCGAGGTTGTGCAGTATCTCGGGAGGTTGTTCCACCCCGTTGATCGACTTGACCATCTGCGGGCGGTAGTGGGTACCGCGATTGGCAATCGTGGCAGTCATTACTGCAAGCTGCAGTGGCGTCGCCAACACAAAACCCTGCCCCAGCACCGCATTCAAACTGTCACCGGGAAACCAGGGCATACCGCGGGCACCGCGCTTCCAATCTCTAGAGGGAAACAACCCGGAGCGCTCCATGGGCAAGTCGACTCCGGTCTTTGTCCCCAGGCCAAAATGGGAGGCGATGCTGTGCATATCATCGATATCCCAGCGGTGCGCCATATCCCAAAAGTAGACGTCACAGCTCTGCGCCATGGCCTGTATCAGATCCACTTTCTCACCGTGCCCCCAGCGCACGTGGTCGCGGTAGATGCGCGGATCGTTGGGCAGCTTGTAAAAGCCGGGGTCCTTGACTGTACTCTCTCGAGTAATAATGCCCGCCTGGAGTCCACCCAGCCCCATCAACGGCTTTAAAGTGGAACCCGGTGGATACTGACCCTGCACCGCCCGATTAAACAGGGGCACATCGAGGGAATCGCTGAGGGCGCGATAGTCGGCAAAGCTGATGCCGGTCACAAACAAATTGGGGTCGAAGGACGGCTTGCTGACAAACGCCAACACGCCACCGCTATTTACATCGATCGCAACTACTGCACCGCGACGATCTCCCAGGGCATCAGAGGCGACTTGTTGCAGTTGAGCATCCAGGTTGAGCACCAGATCCGAGCCCGGTTTGGGGTCCTGGCGCTCCAGTACTCGTAAAACCCGGCCACGAGCATTAATTTCAACATTTTCATAACCGACCTCACCAAGCAGGAGGTCCTCGTAGGAGCGTTCCAACCCAACCTTACCGATGCTACGGGTACCGCGATAGCGGCGCACATCATCCTCGGTAAAGTTACTCAGGTCCCGGTCACTGATTCGCCCCACATAGCCCACACTGTGGGCAAATAAATCCCCGAGGGAGTAGTAACGCACCAACTCCGCCTCCACTGACACCCCAGGCATACGGAATTGATTAACACTGATCCGTGCGATTTCATCTTCGTTCAAACGAAACCGGAGAGGCACTGGCTCATAGGGGCGCCGGCGCTTGAGGCGTTTCTGGAATTTGGTGACATCGTTTTCATCGAGTCGCACCAGGTTACCGATCAGCTCTAGCGTGACATCCATATCGCGAACGCGCTCGCGAACAATCGACAAGTTATAACTGGCGCGGTTATCGGCTAGCAAAATGCCGTTGCGGTCGTAGATCAATCCGCGGGTCGGCGCGACCGGGCGCACCTGGATACGGTTCTCATCAGATTGAGTGCGGTAGTCTTCGTAATTAACCACCTGGAGGTTGTAGAAACGCGCTACGAGAACACCCAGTAAAAAGATAACCCCCACAAGCGCCACCAACATACGATTGCGAAACAATCGCTGCTCGGTATGGGGGTCCTTGAGATGGTAATCGTGCGGCATCAGAATTTATTCGATGGTTTTTGACTGGCGTGCAAAAAATCTAATTCCCTACATTAACACAGGGCGAGTCAGGAGAGAGAACCGAGTCGGCAAATCTCTTCGCGACTTATCGCAAATATTTTATTTGTGATAGGGATGGCCGGCCAATAATGTCCAGGCGCGATAAATTTGTTCAGCCAGAACCACCCTCACCAGCGGGTGCGGCAAGGTCAGTGGGGACAGAGACCAGCGCTGGCGAGCACGGGCGAGGCAGTCTTCGGATAAACCGTCGGGCCCGCCAATTAACAGGCTGATATTTTCCCCAAGCATTTGCCAATCACTTAATTGCGCCGACAACTGCTCGGTACTCCAGGGCTTGCCTTTCACATCGAGCGCTACCACGTGGTCCCGCGGTCCCAAAGCGGCGAGCATCGCCTCGCCCTCTTTTTTTCGCGCTTTTTCAATCAGGGCTGCAGAGCTCTTTTGGCCTCGTTGGCCGAGTGGAATTTCCACCATTTCCAGAGCAATTTCCCGGGGCAGGCGCTTAGCGTACTCGGCGTAGCCCTCCTGCACCCAAGCCGGCATTTTTCCACCGGCGGCAAGAATGCGGATTTTCACAGCAATTAACCCTGGTGCGGATCACTGCCATCGGCATCGTCACGGGTATTCGGAGTCATAGACCAGAGTTTTTCCAGATCGTAGAAACCGCGAACATCTGCGAGCATCACGTGAACAACCAAGTCACCGTAGTCGACTAATACCCACTCGCCCTGGTCAACACCTTCAACACCAATGGGGCGAATACCTTCTTTTTTCAGCTCGTCTACAACGTTCTCTGCCAGGGACTTAACCTGGCGGCTGGAAGTACCAGTACAGATCAGCAGATTGTCCATTACATCTGAAAGCCCGGAAACATCCAGGGAAACAATATCCTTACCTTTCAAATCTTCCAGCGCATTGAGAGCGATATCTTTAATATTTGTCATAACACCTTGATTCATTGCGGGTCGCCTGAAGCAACCTCTGTATAAAGTCGATGATCTTCTATGTACTGCAACACAGTTGCGGGCAGTAAATAGCGTGGCGACTGGCCACTTTTAATTAATTCGCGAATTTGCGTCGCGGAAATTGGCAACATGGTCTGCTCCCGCAACAGCAGGCAACCACATGCTCGTGTATGCAAGCCTGCAACCGTGCCCCGATGATTCTCCAGCAGTTCTGCCAGAGGGCCATGCTCTTCGCTATCGCGATCTGGCAGGTGCCAGCCCGGCCTTGTTACCACCACCAGATGTGCCAGCTCCAAGAGGCGCTCCCAGCGGTGCCAGCGGTGCAGACTCAATAGGGAGTCCAATCCCATGCAGAAACTGATGGAGGTTTCACCTCCCAGTTCACTGCGCAGCTCCTCCAGGGTATCTACCGTATAAGTAGCTCCGCCACGATGGAGTTCTCGCTCATCCAGGGTGAGCTCATCACACCCCTCAAGCGCCAGAGCCAGCATTTCGCTACGCTGGCGGGACGATACACCTGGCGTCTGCCGGTGGGCAGGCTGGTGGCTGGGTAGCAGGCGCATTTCATCAAATTCGAGCACCTGGCGCAGCTCCAGCGCCATGCGCAAATGACCGAGATGAATCGGATCAAAGGTTCCGCCAAACAGGGCCAACTTATGCCTTTTGCTCGCCACAATTATTTCTCGTACCCCCCGCACTCGCTGCCCCAAAGGGAAAAGTGCTTATTGCCGGATATGGCCATCTCCGAACACAATCCATTTTTGCGAAGTGAGCCCTTCCAGGCCAACCGGGCCGCGGGCGTGGATTTTATCAGTACTGATACCAATTTCCGCCCCCAAGCCGTACTCGAAACCGTCAGCAAAGCGGGTTGAGGCATTAATCATCACTGAGCTGGCATCCACAGCACTCATAAAACGGCGGCTGCGACTGTAATCCTGGGTGACAATTGCCTCGGTGTGGCCGGATCCGTAACAGGCAATATGGTCCATAGCCGCTTCCATATCCGCAACAACACGCACAGCCAGAACCGGGGCAAGGTATTCCTCACTCCAGTCATCTTCTGTCGCCGCTACACAGTGAGCAATGATTTCACGGGTCCGGTCACAACCGCGCAATTCAACCCCTTTGTCTTCGTAGGCACCAGCCAAGCGCGGCAGTATATCCGCCGCAACCATCTCGGCAACTAAAAGTGTTTCCATGGCGTTACAAACACCATAGCGATGGGTCTTGGCATTGAGGGCGATATCGAAAGCTTTGTCCAGGTCAGCCCGATCATCGATATACACATGACAAACACCGTGCAGGTGTTTGATTACCGGCACCCGGGCTTCGCGACTGACCCTTTCAATCAAGCCGGTTCCGCCCCTGGGTACAATCACATCCACATATTCCGGCATAGTGATCAGGGCACCCACCGCCGCTCGATCGGTGGTATCGACAACCTGCACCGCCGTTTCCGGCAAACCCGCTTCGCGCAAGCCGGCGGTAATACAGGTGGCAATTGCCTTGTTCGAGTGCAGCGCTTCACTGCCTCCACGCAAAATTGTGGCATTGCCGGATTTTAAGCACAGGCTCGCTGCATCAATGGTCACATTGGGCCTGGACTCATAAATAATGCCCACCACCCCTAGGGGCACACGCATTTTGCCCACTTGAATACCGCTGGGGCGATAGCGTAAATCTTCAACTTCTCCCACCGGGTCGGGCAGCTCTGCCACCTGCACCAAGCCCTCGATCATGCCATCGATGCGGGCATCGTTAAGCTCCAGACGATCCAGAAGAGCCGCATCCAGGCCGCGCTCGCGACCGGCCTGCATATCCAATGCATTGGCCTTCAGTAAAGATACTCGCTGTGTCTCCAGTTGGGCAGCGATGGCTTTAAGAGCATTATTTTTGGTGGAGGTATCCGCAGCAGCTATCTGTTTGGCGGCGGTACGGGCTGCGCGCCCCATTTGTTCGAGCTTGGCGCGAGTGGATTGCTGATCAGCGGTGTCTGTGGCGGTCACTTGGCTCTCCGTGCAAAATCCGGTCGGCCGCGCAGTATAACCCAGCGAGACCCGGTTGAAAGTGCCGATTACCGGGCCCCACAGCTTTATATCTAGCTATTCCCGCGCCCAACGGTCCAGGTTCTCGGCAATGGTTGCAAGCCGAATAAGAGGATCTTCTACCGCTAGCAAGTCGGTGCGAACCTTATCTTCCAATGGCAGAAGCTGAGCCAATTGCCAGGATAGTGAGTCCGCAGACTCCACCGGCTCAAATTTAAGTGATAGCGTCTGTGCCCGCTCCTTCAACTCCTCCAACACCGACAGAAGACCATCGCAATCCGCTGGAATCGGCTTTTCATCTTCATCTGGTATCCATTCCACGTCCCCCAGAAGCAAGTCATCTTCTGCGCGACGGGTGTGGACAATGCGAAAGCGACGCCGACCTTTCACCTCCACATTTAGCAGCCCTCCCTCGCCCTGCCCCCAATCCACGATGTCGACATAAACACCGAGAGGCCATACTGAAGCGCGCCCCACTTCGCCCCCGGAGCGAATCAAAACAATGCCGAAGCCACTATTGGTTTTCATGGACTCACTGACAAGGTGAATATAGCGCTGCTCAAAAATCCGCAGGGGCAAAGTCACGCCGGGGTATAGAGGGACACTCAGGGGAAAAAGGGGTATCTGTTGCAAAGTCATCACTCATTATTTTTTGTGTGCCCTAAAGATAACATCGCCCTAGGGAACTCTGCGGCAGGTTAAGAGACTTTTTACCGCCAACCGGTTGGATTGCAAGCAAGTTTTTCCACTTTGCGGTAATTGTCGCTGGCAAGCCCAACACCCAGCCTTTAAGCTGCTGCGGTAAATTGACCAAACGGAGATTTTTCATGCCTACAGCAACCGCTCGCCATATCCTGGTTGAAAATGAACAGCAGTGCCAGGACCTGAAACAGCAAATCGAGAACGGCGCTGACTTCGGTAAAATTGCCGAGCAGTACTCCCAGTGCCCCTCTAGCCGTTCCGGCGGTGACCTGGGCTCTTTCAGCAAGGGAATGATGGTTCCCGAATTTGACAAGGTCGTATTTTCCGAAGAGCTGCATAAGGTACATGGCCCAGTCAAAACCCAGTTTGGCTACCACTTGCTGGAAATTACCAGCCGCCAAGACTGAGTCCCGACTGTTAAGCAGACATAAAAAAGCCGGGGTTATCCCGGCTTTTTTTATATTTCAAATTCCTTCGCTTCAGGCGCTGGGCGCCTCCTGCATCGGTGCCTCGGGCTCAACTTTATCAGCTTGCCTCTGACGACCGAGGGGCTTGAACATCACCAGCAACAGGGGCAGAAGTGTCAGGGAACCCAACAGTGCGGCGGACATCGCCAGCGCGGTGAGGAGGCCGAAATAGATCGACGGAACAAACTTCGACAGCGCCAAAATTGAGAAACCGACAATAATCGTGATCGCTGTGTAGAACATGGCACGGCCAATCGTCGCATGGCTGCGATGCATGGTCGCCAGGTAATTGCCATCTTTGGCAAACTCCGCGCGGAAGCGATACAGGTAGTGAATCGCGTGGTCCACCCCGATACCCACGGTAATCGCGGCGATAGTGATGGTCATCATATCCAGCGGGATACCCGCCAGCCCCATACCACCAAGTACCACACAGGCCGCCAGCATATTTGGCACCAGTGCAATCAGAGCAATCCACAGAGAGCGGAATAGCACCAGGAACATCAGCAGGATTCCGACAAAAACAGCACCCAGGGTCAGGATCTGGGATTTAAACAGGCTCTGTAACATATTGTTGTACAGAACCAACAGGCCGGTCTGATGAACATTCTCTGGAGCTATGCCCATCTCATTGTGAGCGTAGTTGTAGATACGCTGGATCAGCTCATCGCGACGCAGGGTGGGGTCTGTCTCCATCACTCGCAGGGTGATACGAGCCTGGTTGTTCTCCACAGATAAATAGGGGTCTACCAGAACGGAGCGAATTTCGGCCGGCAGGCTGGTATTGGCCACCGCCAGCTCAAAGTCATTGAGGGGACCGCCATTCAGATCCACGGCAACTTTATACAGGGTCGCCAGAGATTGAACCTTACCTATCTCCGGCTGCTCCTCCAGGTAATCATGCAGCTGCTCCAGCTTTGCCAAACCGGCAACCGTAAACCAGTAGCTCTGCTCCACTGACTCATCTTCACCGCCAAATGGATCATCGGAGGCAAAGGGGTCCTCTTCTACAGCGAAGGGATCTTCCTCTGCTTCCATCGCAAAGGGATCTTCTTCTCCCTCGAAAGCTGCCTCCTGCTCCTCGGGCTGATCCAGAATAATATCCAAGGTCACAGTGCCACCCAGGCGGCGGTCAATCACCAGCATGCCCTGATAAATTTCCGTGGAATCATCGAAGTAATCGATAAAGCGGTTTTCCACTTTCAGCTGGGATATACCCACCACACTCACGACGGCTGCCAGCAGTGAAATACCTAGCACCACAAACTTGTGGCGCTCAGCAAAGCGGGAAAACTGCAGGGTAAATGCGTGGGAGTTATCTGCACTTACACTGCCCACACGCTTCGGCAGCACCATCAGGAAACTGGGAATAATCAGGAACGACAGCAGCAGAGCCACAGTCACACCCATCGTCATCATCCAGCCAAAATCGATAACCGGGCGAATGCCGCTCACCACCAGGGACACAAAAGCCACGATGGTGGTCAGTGCGGTATACAGGCAGGGCTTGGCCATAAAGCGCACTGTCTGCAATACCAGCTTTTCAAGATCCCAATCCGGGTTCTGGGCAATATATTCCCGGTAGCGCACCGCCAGGTGGATGGTAATTGCCAAGGTAATAATTAACAGCAGTGCGACAAAGTTGGCCGAGATCACTGTCAGTCGCCAGTCCAGCCAGCCGAGTAGCCCCAGCATCACCACCGCAGTGGTAACACAAGTCATCAGCGGCAACAGCACCCAGCGCGGCTGGCGGAAAATCAGCAACAGAGTAATCACGATAAAAGCGAGGATCCCCACACCGAATACCAGTAGGTCGCTTTTAATAAACGAAATCATATCGGCGGTGATCATAGTGACACCACCGAGGAACAGCTCCGCTTCGCCGTTGTAGCCAGCCAGAATTGCGCGCACGGTATCGACGCGCTGGTGGGCAATTTTCTCTTGCTCAGTACGGTGGGCCAGATAGACCGCGCTGATCTCCTCCAGGCGAACGGCCTCTTCCGGAGTCAGTCCCTCTGTATTGCGCTTGCTGCGCAAAGCATCCCGCTCGCGCACCATCTCGATGCCACGGCTATCCAGTTTCAGGTTCGCCAGTATGGCCGTCGTCTGCCCGTCCGGACTCAGGATCAACTCCCGATAAATCGGACTGGAAAGGAACTCTTGCCGGGCCATATCCCGGTCGACATCGGGCCTGGAGAGCGTGCGCACCTCATCGCTGATATCGGTGAGAACCAGCTTGGGGCTGTATAGCAGTGGGACATCGAGAATGCTCTGCACACTGGACACACCATCTACCTTGGCCAATTCATCCCGCAACTTGCCCAGGGTTTCCAGGGACTCATCACTGAACAGGTCCCCAGTCTTGGAGCGGTAAGTGACGACCAGGAAGTCGCCACTGGCATAGCGCTCGGAAATCTCGCGGAAATAATCCAGGGATTTATCAGCTTCCAGAGTGAGGGAATCGGCAGAGGCGTCGATCTTCAGGCGGGACAATCCGAGGGCTGCCAGCAGGGTTAACAGGCCGATAACCACCAACACCGCAGCGGGCCGCTTGGTCACCAAGTATTCATAAGACTTCTGTAAAGCTGACAGCATAAATTTCCGCTTCTTTCCAAACTAAAAACTGGCCGCATTGCGGCGCGCATATTGTTCGCCTATGCGATGAATTAGCAAACCTAAAATTTGCCACCGCACCGTTTTATTGGAACTTTTTTCAGGGATTGTCGATATGCCCCAGGTCGCGTTCGGGAAACAGGGTATCCCTGACGCGACGTTTGAGCTCCTTAGCACCGGGAAAGCCGCCGTCACGCTTGCGCTCCCAGATCAAAATTTCGCCAATCCGAATCTCGAATACTCCCCCAGTACCCGGTTGCAATGCAACCTGATTAAGGTCATCGGCGAAAGTGTGCAGCAATTCCTGGGCCATCCAGGTGGCTCGCAACATCCAGTTGCACTGCACACAGTAGTGAATCGTAATACTCGGTTTTATCTCATTGCCCATCCTGCTCTCCCCAGCTGGGCAACAGCTTCTGCTCGATGCCCAACTGGTCGAGCAACCGCGCCACCACGAAGTCCACAATATCTTCTACCGAACTGGGCCTCTGGTAAAAGCCAGGGCTGGCCGGCAGGATCATGGCCCCCATGCGGGTGAGTTTCAGCATATTTTCCAGGTGAATCTCTGAGTAAGGCGCCTCGCGGGGAACCAGAATGAGCTGGCGGCGCTCTTTCAGGGCTACATCCGCAGCCCGCTCAATCAGGTTGTTCGATGCTCCGCAGGCCACCGCGGACAGGGTGCCACCACTTGCCGGGCAGATCACCATACTGGCTGGCGCCCCGGTTCCAGAAGCCACCGGGGAAAACCAATCGCGCTTGCTGAACAGAGTTAGCTGACCTTCCTGCGCGGCAAAACGATCAGCGAGGAAATTCTGCAACTCGCGTTCATCGCCCTCCGGCAACTGCATATTAGTTTCGGTGTTGATGACCACCTGAGCCGCCTCGGACAGCAGCAGCCATACGCGCACATTCGAAGCCAGCAGGCACTGAAGCAGGCGCAAACCATACTGGGCACCGGAAGCCCCGGTCATAGCCAGGGTCACGGTCTTCTCGAAAGGGGATTGATGCAAAGTCGATACCTTATTCAGCCCTGCGAGCATAGGGCTGCGCAGGAAACATTAGTCTTCTGACTTAGAGATCGTATTTCTGTTCCAGGGCACCGATAAGGCGCTGGTGGATACCGCCAAAGCCGCCGTTGCTCATCACTACGATATGGCTACCGGAATCGGCTAGCTGCAACACAGATTCCACACCATCTTCAATCGAATCAAAAGTTTTGGCCGGCACCGATGAGTGGTGGGCGACGTCTTCCAGGGACCAGTTAACTCCCTCAGGCTGATACCAGAGCACCATATCGGCCCCGGAGCAGGAGTCGGCCAGCTTGCCCTGGTGCACTCCCATACGCATGGTATTGGAACGCGGTTCAATCAGGGCAATGATTTTATCCTCCCCAACCTTCGCCCGCAGGCCATTGAGGGTGGATTCAATCGCGGTGGGGTGATGGGCAAAATCATCGTAAACACGGATGCCGGCCACTTCTCCCAAGCACTCCATACGGCGTTTAACCCCCTGGAAGCGTGCCAGAGCTGCCGCACTCAAATCTGGGGTGACACCCACATGCCGCGCCGCAGCC
Organism: Microbulbifer maximicatervae (SeqCode); assembly: GCF_056231245.1. Classification (NCBI taxonomy): domain Bacteria; kingdom Pseudomonadati; phylum Pseudomonadota; class Gammaproteobacteria; order Cellvibrionales; family Microbulbiferaceae; genus Microbulbifer; species Microbulbifer maximicatervae (SeqCode). The sequence goes on along the minus strand of NZ_CP174334.1, from coordinate 833,437 downwards.
ATAGCCGCGAGGCCATTTTGCACATTGTGCTGCCCGGTCAGGTCCCACTCGACCCGCGCCACAGCTTCGCCTTTAAACTGAACCGTAAAGCTGCTGCCATCAGCGGCAATATCCACTGCGCACCAATCACCCACTCGCACACCATCGGCAGACTCGCTGCCAACCCGCTGTACTTCACTCCAGCAGCCTTTATCAAGCACCTGCTCTACATTCTCTTCGGCAGAGGCCACTATCAAGCCGCTAGCAGGCACAGTTCGTACCAGGTGATGGAATTGTTTCTGGATTGCCGCCAGGTCCTCAAAGATATCTGCGTGGTCAAATTCGAGATTGTTGATAATCACCGTGCGCGGGCGGTAGTGCACAAACTTGGAACGCTTGTCGAAAAAGGCAGTGTCATACTCATCCGCCTCAACAATAAAGAAGGGAGACTCTCCCAAACGAGCAGAGACACCAAAATTAGCCGGGACCCCACCAATCAGGAAGCCGGGCTGCATATCTGCCGCTTCCAAAATCCAGGCCAGCATACTGGCGGTGGTGGTTTTACCGTGAGTTCCGGAAACCGCCAATACCCAGCGGCCACCCAGGAAGTGATCGCACAACCACTGGGCGCCAGAGGTGTAAGCCAACCCTTTTTCCAACACCGCCTCTACTGCCGGATTTCCCCGGGACATAGCATTGCCAATAATCACCAGGTCCGGGGCGGGCTCCAGCTGTGCGGGATCATAGCCCTCGGTAATTTGGATACCCGCTTGTTGCAACTGGGTGCTCATAGGTGGATAAACATTGGCGTCACTGCCGGTTACGCGGTGCCCTTCCGCCACCGCCAGTTGGGCCAAACTGCCCATAAATGTGCCGCAAATACCTAGAATATGAATATGCATAGCGGAAAAATGTACTCCTACGGGTTGCGGCGCAAGCTTAACACGGCAAATCGGGCCAGTAATTGCCAAATACCCCAATTACCATGCAATTTACTCGCTATTCCATTAGACTCCGCCCCCGCATTGGTCGGCCTCATCCCCGGTACGGTGGTAGGAATTTTCCCGAAAGGGTCGACACCCGATACGAGCTCCCGGTTATCCCCACTGGCACAAATGTTTAAAACTAGATGCGAGGCGGATTACCGGATCGGGATACTTCTCTATATCTCTATAAGCACAGGATAACCATGTCGAAAAAGAACGCCTTTTATGCGCAGTCCGGTGGCGTTACCGCCGTGATCAACGCATCCGCCTGCGGCGTAATTGAAGCTGCGCGTGAAAACCCGGACCAGATTGGCAATGTCTACGCAGGGCTAAACGGTATTCTCGGCGCGCTGCGCGAGGAGCTGATCGACGTGAGCCAAGAGAGCGCAGAGGATATTGCTGCACTGCGCCACACCCCCTCCGGTGCCTTTGGTTCCTGCCGCTATAAACTGAAGAGCCTGGAAGAGAACCGCGCAGAATACGAGCGCCTGATCGAAGTCTTCAAAGCGCACAATATTGGCTACTTCTTTTACAACGGTGGTGGCGACTCCGCAGACACCTGCCTGAAAGTATCCCAACTGTCCGAGACCATGGGTTATCCAATCCAGGCCATCCATATTCCCAAAACTGTGGATAACGACCTGCCCCTGACCGACAACTGCCCGGGCTTTGGCTCCGTTGCCAAATATGTTGCCGTTTCCACCAAGGAAGCGGCCATGGACGTGGCCTCCATGTGCGCTACTTCCACCAAGGTATTTATTCTCGAGGTGATGGGCCGTCACGCGGGCTGGATTGCCGCTGCCGGCGCTCTGGCCCAAGAACAGGAAGGCGATGCACCCCACATTATCCTGTTCCCGGAAATCGCTTTCGATAAAGAGAAGTTTCTCGCCAAGGTACAAAAGACCGTAGACGAGAAAGGCTACTGCGTTATCGTCGCCTCCGAAGGCGCCCAGTACGGCGACGGCACCTTCCTTGCCGATGCCGGCACCACCGACGCCTTTGGTCACAAGCAGTTGGGCGGTGTTGCACCGACCCTGGCCAACATGGTCAAAAGCGAACTCGGCCTGAAGTACCACTGGGCCCTGGCAGATTACCTCCAGCGCGCCGCCCGCCATATCGCTTCTGCTACCGACGTTGAGCAAGCCTACGCCGTAGGTCGCGCCGCAGTGGAAATGGCTGTAGCAGGCAAAAATGCCATTATGCCAGCCATTATTCGCGCAGAAGGTGAAGAGTACAGCTGGTCCATCGCAGAGGCGCCGCTGTCTGAAGTCGCCAACGTAGAAAAATTTATGCCGCGCGAATATATCAGCGAAGATGGCTTTGGAATTACTGAAGAGGGACGCAAGTACCTGCTGCCATTAATTCAAGGCGAGGATTACCCTCCCTACAAAAATGGCATTCCCCAGTACGCCACCCTGAAAAAGCAGCTGGTGGAAAAGAAGCTGGGTACTGATTTCGAAGCTTAATAGAAACGGTTGCCAGTCTCCCAAAAGCCTCCGAGTAAAATCAGGGGCTTTTTCTGTAAACGCCTCTACGCAGACTCCACATCAGACCAAACCGCAAATTCATTGCCGCAAGGTTCCCTAAAATGGAAGCGCCTGCCACCGGGAAACGGGAAAATTGGCTTGGCTATTTCGGCTCCGCATTGCGTGACTTTTTCCAGGGTACCCTCCAGGTCGCGGCTGTATAACACCACTAATGCAGATCCATTTTCAGTAGTGCTCTGCAACTCTGCCTTGAAAAAGCCACCGTCCAATCCAGCATTTGAAAAAGCGGTGTACTCCGGACCGTAATCGGTAAAAGTCCAATTAAAAGCCTCGGTAAAGAATGCTTTTGTCTTACCCAAATCCCTGGAGGGCAACTCAATATAATTAATTTTCTCGCACTCTCTCATAAGCTCACCATTTTCCTTATTTTTCAATTTTCAGGCTGTAGGTCGCACAGGGGTATTCACCACCTGAAAACTGCCATTTGCCAGCGCTAGTGGCCGATCCTGATAGAGAATAATGGCGCGATCCATCATCTGTACAAAATCGAGCATCGCATAAAGGATCACACCTTTTCGCCCCTGATATATATCAGGCCGATAAATCAACGCCGCCATCCTATCGTCCATGGCTTCATAGGTATATGAAGCCTCCCCAACTAACTCTCCCGACGCCGTAACATAACAATGTGTCGCGGTTTCATAGGTTACCGTGTGGGTAGAAAGGTCGGGGAAATCACCTTGTTTTGAATAGTGTGTGCCGGTCCATTCCAGGCTTAAACCTTCCAATGTCTTAAATGCCTGCAAACTATGTCTCCCCCAGTGGTTTAATAGCTTCGCCGATCACTAGTAACTGATTTACCTGAAGCAATAAAACACACGCTGACTGAAAACGACACTCCTTGCATTAAATATTTATCTATTTTGATACGTCTCCGATAGTCCCCAATGATACCTCAATACTCCAGAAAGACATCTTAGGCACTTTGCTCAAGTCTTTTTCCAATTCAGGGATCGGGCACGCACAAACACTTTCCCCTCCAATGGTCCATATAAAAAAGATTTTAATGACTCGCAATGGAGCCTTGCCGGGCTACCAATATGAAAACGAGGAAGTGAAACACTCGGGCATATACCCACGAAGGTAAAGAAGAAAAATACGCAATTAACGCGGGGAGGAAAGAAAACGGCCGAATATCTCTTGCCTTAATATCCGACCGTTCAATATGTGGAGTTAATTATTTATTGTTGTTGATATCCATCTCAGTGCCAAAACGGCTTGCGAATCTCAATTTCACGGTAGGCTTTATCTTCATTACCGAAATCGTCTTTCACAGTCAGGGTAATTTCATAACTACCACCGGTGGCATAGCGATGCAGTGCCATGGGGCCGGAGCGGCTGGTGCCATCACCAAAGTCCCACTCATAGCTCAGGTTACCGTCACCATCGTAACTACTGCGCTCTTCAACCCACACCCAGCGCAGGAAACTGTGCACTTTAAAGTCAGCCTGAAGCTCAACAACTTCATCAACCTGTACAAGCTGCTCAACGGTGGAGATCGCTCCCCGGTCGTCCTCAACCTGGAGAATTACAGAATAAGTGCCTGCTGCATCGTAGCTATGACTGGGGTTTTGCTCAGTACTGGTAGTGCCATCACCAAAATCCCAGGCCCAGCTAACGATAGTGCCATCGGTATCGACGCTGCTGTCGAAGTAGTTCACTTCGAAGCCTTCAACACCCCACTCAAACCCGGCAACCGGCTCCTGGTTATCTGCCCCCAGGTCCAACTCAACCACAAGCGGATCGTGATCTGAAGCGCGGAATGCATCAGTCGAGTAGAAACTCTCCACCTGCTCATCGGTTTTATTCTCGATGTTGTAATCCAGCACCCGAGGCTCGTCGGCATTGATATGCCAATCGGCCGCACCTGTTACCAAAGGAGCCAGTGATTCACTGGCGAGGGCGTGATCCAAGTAGCCGGACTCACCGCTGTAGACATAGGAGTAAGCTTCTCCTTCACCGAAAACCTCCAACAAATCAGCGTAACCAGCGTCCTTTAGAGTGCTAATTGGGTTTTCACGGGCGTAGCTATTGAGGTCACCGAGCACCAGAACACGATCGGTGCCGCTACCTGTCGGGTCAGAATCAATCCATGAAACCAGGGCATCTGCGGCTTCGGTGCGCAGCGAGTTCCAGCAGCCCTGTCCATCACCCAGATCATCGTTCAAACTGCCATCGTCAGGACAACTTCCCTTTGATTTAAAGTGATTGACCACCACGGCCAGCTCTTCACCACTTGATAGTTCGGCAAAAGCCTGCAGCAGTGGTTGGCGGTTACCGTCATCAAAGGGATAGCTATCAGTTGTCGCAGCAGCGCCTATAGGCATTACCCGATCGCTGCGATAAATCAGCCCCACAGTAATTTCATCGGTGCCCAGTTGAGCCAGGTCTGGATTAATAAATTGATAGTTTTCACTGCCAGTAGCCGCGTTAAGACCATTAATTAAATCCTGAATAGCACTTTCCGAACCGTAGCCATCGTTCTCAATTTCCATTAAGCCAACTACATCGGCATCCAGGCCTAAAATAGCGGAGATAATTTTATTTCTCTGGCGCAGGAATTCTTCTTCAGTATCAGCCCCACGGGAGGTAGGGAAACCGCCGCCATAACCATCGCCATTAAAATAATTCAGAACATTAAAGCTGGCGATCTTTAAACTGCCCTTACCCGGTAATTGTGGAGCGCTATCACGCAGGTTGGCAGCAACAAATTCTGGCGCCTCCACGGGATGTACTCGGTAGGCGCTGTAGCTATACCCCATTACTCCGCGCAACCCCTCTACCGTATCGCCATTGCGTAAGGTATTGCTGGCACTGAGGCCGGAGACGGGATAAGGCACAGCTTCCGGGTTCTGCACACTGGAACCATCGTCCAGCACAATCCTATTCAGATCGTTTGCACTTTCCTGTGCTACGGCTGCAACCCCAGGCTCATTGTTGTGGGTGGGAATATAGAGACGGCCATTGGCCAGGGTGACTTCACCATAGCGCCCCAGGTTATAGTGGTCATTCACCATCAGGGCTTGCGGGAACTCAACCAACATCCCCTCGTATTGCTCCTGCTCTTCGGCAGAACTAAACGGCAGGGAGACTTCCTCGGCAGTCACACTGTAGCCGCTACCGCAAACCGTAACGCCATCTACCTCATCTAACTCGGTAAAGTCATAGTATTCAGTAACCACACCACCGACGCGAACCAAATCCCCGACTTGCACATCTACACCGAAGCCTTTGTCGTGTACAAACAACCCCTCAGAGGTATTTATCTGGCCATCCTGATCACTGTCTTCCTCTTGCAGGAAGAAGCCGGAAAGGCCGGTGCTGGTATCTTGGAAATCACCAACAACAACCGCTTCAATTTCGTGGCGCTCATTCTCCAGAGCGCTTTCAAACTCATCACCCTGAACCTGGCTGATTAACGTAGAAATATCTCCGCAATCGCCGAGAACAACATCGTCATCACCGCCGTCATCTCCACCACCAGTGCCGTCTTCGCTGTGCCAGCCGAGGTTGGAAAAGTCGTCCTGGCCCAAGCTGGACCACTCTGAAGCTGGGTTAAAATCCATGCTGCCATCAACACGGCCTTCGCTCACACTCCAGTTGCGAATTAAGGTTTGATTTTGGGTCCCCAGACTGTTGTCGCCCCATTGGCTACCGGGATCAACACCGATCTGGCCGATAACATCCACATATCCATTGGGGCCACTCAGGGCAACCGCATCATCCCCGTTAAACAGGCCGCTGGTATAAATCTGATCGGCTACTGACAGGATTGAGGAATCAGCACTGGCGTGGGCGAATACGTAAACATCGCCGTCTGCCAAGCTGCCACTTAGGGCGATGGTTGAAGCCGCCGCAGAGGAGCCATTGAAGTAAAGTTCAATGCTGTAGCTACTGAGGTCAACCGCTGCACCCGTGCCATTGTAAATTTCAAGGGCCTTATTATTGCTACTGCCCTCGATATATTCAGAAATAATGAGGTCGCTGGCTTGGACCTCTTCAGCCAAAAATGGTAACCCCAGGGCTGCAAGGGCAGCCAAGCCAATCTCTTTCATAATGTTCTCTTCACTCGTACCTGACACAGATCACGCGGCGCAAAGATTGGCGGTTAATTCCTAAAGTTCGATGAATGAAATATGAAATTTAAATTTCAGCTCTTTGTTCAAAAATCCATTTCACACAAAACCCGCCAAACTCGCCACACAATGCAAAAAAAGCGCCAAAGAATTTGTGCGGGGTGATGAATAGCGGCAAAGAAGCTTGAAAAGTTCGCCAAAAATTATATAGTCACTTATATAAGTGCTTATGGAACAGCTTTTATGAAATACAGCCAACTGGGGACTCAGCTTCGTCACATTCTGGAATTACTGGATGGCGATGTAGCAGAGAGCTATAGGGCCTGTGGCCTGGAGAATTACAAACCCCGCTACACCCCGATAATGCGTGCACTTATCCACAAGAGAGATATAACCATTAGTGAGGTGGTAGCGAGCACCCATATTTCCCAGCCCGCAGTGAGTCAAACTGTAAAAGACATGATTAAACAAGGGCTGGTACAGACCTCTTTTGGAGAAGATGCTCGCCAGCGCAAAATACGCTTGACCCGCAAAGGCAGTGCGTTGATACCCAAGCTAAAACAGCAGTGGATAGCAACTCGGGAAGCTGAGCAGTCCCTCAATAGCGAATTACCGACAGAACTATCAGAGCTGCTCAATCAAACAATTCAAGCTTTAGAGAAACGTCCTTATTTAGAGCGGATACAAGAAAATCTATCAATAGAGGCTACATAAATATGAAACGCCAACTCAAGATGAGTTTAGCGGTATTAATCAGTTTTTTTTCCATGTCTCTCGCGGCAAGTTCCGGCGCAATGAGTTCCTGCCAGTTTGAGACAGGCCCGGTTATTAAAGCTGCTGCAGTAGCTATTCAGAAGCACTATATATTGGAGGAAAAAGGACAGGCGCTATCCGCTCAACTCAATAGACTGGCAGAATCCAAACACTTTAATCATCTTTGTAGTGACTACCAACAATTCGCCAGCGCACTTACCAAAGAAATTCGCACCCTTTCCGGTGATAAGCATTTCTATATAGAGCATATAGATAACCAAAAAGAAGCCCACAATTGGATTGAACAGTGGCAGGCTGAAGCGCCCATCAATAACTACGGCGTTAAGAAAATTGAGATTCTTCCCGGTAACATTGGCTACCTTTCCCTCTCTTCTTTCCACACCTATAAAAATGCCCGCCAAACCCTCGCTGCGGCTTTCACCCTGCTTCGCCACAGCGAGGGCCTAATACTCGATTTACGCAGTAATGGCGGCGGAGACGAAGAAACCGCCAATGCTGTTCTGCAGTCATTTATTGATCCCCATTCTCCCTTTCCCTTTGTTATTGAAAGCCGCAAGGGGAGAGAAATACCGAAACGTATTTCACCTCAACCCTGGCCCAGCTATGGGAGTGACAGACCAATGGTCATTCTGATTGATGGGAGATCCTTCTCTGCATCTGAGAGTACCGCCTTCGCACTACAACAGCTGGGCCGAGCCACGATTGTCGGTAATGCCAGCGCCGGTGGGGCACATATGATGGAGTCACCCCAAACCCTCCCCTATGGCTTTGAAATCGGTATCCCAGATAAACGCCCGGTTTCTACGATTGCCGGCAGCCGCCCCAACTGGGAAGGACAGGGTGTGATCCCCGATATCGAAGCCAGTGAACAGGAGGTCATTCAAATCGCATTAAAAGTGATGACAGAGGCCCTATAAGTGTTCCTTTACGCTGCTACATCAAGCATTAACGAAACGGACACACAGGCTTGACCCCACTCCATACAGGCAGAGCCAAGTCCTCTTTATTATCTGATGGTGCGCCAGTTCGGCTTTTGAAAGCCCCTTCCTCGATGGTCAGGCGCATCAAAGCTGTTCCCTTCCGCTCCTGTAGGCTGGGGAGACGCACCTGATCCCAGCGCCCCGGCTCTATATCGTCAATAATCGCTTTAAAAACTGCATCAAATTCCCGCTGCTCTTTGACTCTCTCACCTCGGCAAAACAATACCGCAGAGCGATAATTAGCACTGTGATGATAAGCTGACTTGGCCAGTACCCACTCATCGCAGCGGGCAAATGAAATACAGACCTGTTCTCCAGCCTCCAACAGTTTTTGTAGCCGGCTCTTGTTAGCCAGGTGAAAATACAAAAACTCCCCCAGGCGCCAAATGGTTAAGGGAATAATGATGACTTCACCGTCTTCAATAAAACCGACATGGCCCAGTTTTAGCTCGTCGACAAGCTTATAAACATCCTCTCGCCGATAACTGGCACGTTTCGGGGCACGACGTACACGACTCTTCGCTGAGGTTGGCAATTCATCAGAGATTGGCGAATGCAAATTCATAAAACCTCCTTTAATTCACTCTGGTATGAAATATATATCGCCAATGTAGGATCTTGCTGGTACGCTGATAAGCGCCAGTATTAACTATTTTATGGTGCCAGTTTTGAGTAGCGCCGAGCTTACAGACCTAACTCTCAAATCAGGCCAGCCGCTACAGGAACAATTGTATCGGCAATTAGTAGATTGGATCTGCAACGGCCGGCTGGTTGCTGGTACCAAGCTCCCCTCCTCGCGCCGGTTGGCAGAATCCCTCTCTATCAGCCGCAATACAGTGACATTAGTTCTGGACCAGCTGAAAGCGGAGGGCTTCCTTACCAGCCATCCAGGGAAAGGCGTATTTGTATCTCCCGAATTACCGGCCTACACAAAGAAAACACACAGGCAAGGTTGGCAAGCACAGAGGAATAGGTACCTGCCATCACTTTCTCACTATGGTGATTTTGCACAGACATTATCTTGGGGTGAGAAAAGTGAAGATCAATCTCTCCCCTTCACCCCCGGCCTACCGGATCTAAGCGCATTTCCATTCACTATTTGGAACAAATTATACCGCCGCCACCAATCCAGGTTAGCTCTCACAGGTTACGGGCAAAGCCAAGGTTATTTACCTTTGCGTATGGCACTTACTGAATACTTGCGCAACTCCCGGGGAGTTCGCTGTAACGCTGAACAAATTATTATTACCAATGGAGCTCAGGAGGCCCTGAATCTATGTGCACTAGTCGCGATTAACCAGGGAGACAAGGTTTATATAGAAAATCCGGGATATCGCCGTGCTCGAGCAGCTTTCCAATCTGTTGGAGCAAAGCTCGTACCAGCGAACCTGAAAGATAAGCACTTGGATGTTGATAAGCTGGTCAATAGTGCAACCCAAGCCAAGTTACTTTTTACCACTCCAACACATCAGTACCCGATGGGTGGTGTTATGCCTGCTGGTGAACGAATCAAATTATTGGATTGGGCGACAGAGGCAAGCTGCTGGATAATTGAAGATGATTACGACAGTGAATTTTCATTCCAACATAAACCCGTCGCGGCGCTCCAGGGGATGGGAGAAAATACACCTGTACTCTACATGGGGAGCTTTAGTAAGACCTTACTACCCAGCCTACGATTGGGCTATTTAGTGGTGCCTAGTTCCACAGTAGAGGCATTTACCCAAGCCAAAGAAATGTTATCTGGCCACTCCCCCTTAGCCATACAAGCTGTCGTGGCAGACTTTCTCGATGAGGGGCATTTTGTGCGACATCTTCGCAAAATGCGTGCTAACTACATGAAGAAATGGGAACATTTCTGTCAGCTTATTCGAGAAGAAATACCACCTCCAGCCGGACTAATTGCCAGTAGCGCCGGTATGCACTTGGTAATATCTACACCGGGACACGACGACATCACCCTTTCAAAAAAAATACGCGAATACGGATTTGGCAGCACACCACTATCGCTCTTCTATTCCAATAAAACTGAAGATCCAGGATTGGTACTCGGGTTTGCCAACACAACTTTCGAACAGAGAGCAGGTTGCGCAAAGATTCTCGCAAAAATCCTGAAAAAGTAGCCACAACACACCCAAACAAAACTTATTTTTATAATGCAGGTTTCTTCATTTTTCGCATCAGCATTAAGCACCTCCACCTAAAATAAAAAAGTAAATATTTTAATAGAATAAAAACAATCTATTATCACCAAAATATCAAATAAAACCCAATAAATTAGGAAAAATTTCCTATGGCTCTTTCTCAAACCTAGGTCACAATCTCCATGGCTTTGGGTGTTCACTCTCTTTTTTAATTACTCAGATAATTAGGGAAATTTGATATGAAAAATAGAAATATGAATTCTATAAAAGCATCTTTGCTCGCTGTATCCGGTATTGCCGCACTATCGCTCTCCGCCGTCGCTTCAGCGGTCAGCTGTGGAGATACCATTACAACCGCAGAATCACTTACCGGCGATATTCTTGGCTGCGCAAGCCATCCTGCACTCGTGATAGATGCTGGCGGATCACTCGATATGGCGGGTTACCACCTCAGTTGCGATGGCAGCGGAATCGGCATTCAATTGAAAGACAGTGATAGAGTCCTTGAGGATACTGTTGGTGGAAGCACTATCACAAACTGTAACAATGGCGTATCTGCCGAAGGCGATGGCAGCCATCAAATCTTTGATATCACTGCTTCATCAAACTCTATTGCAGGAATCGCACTTTGGAGTTCAGGTAATACAGTGGAAGCCTCCGATGCTAGCGGCAATGGGGGTATGGGCATACGCGTTATGGGTGACGGTAATCGTGTGAGATACTCTTATGCATCAAGTAACGGTCTCCAAGGAATAAAAATCGTTGGTGACAATACTCTCATCAGATTCAATGAAACGATTCTCAATATGTCGAGTGGGATTGTAATTGATAGTGGAGATGGCGGCATTGTTGCCAATAATCTATCAGATAATAACGGCGTTAACGGCATTATGATGTTGGGACTGGGTCAAGTTGGATATCTAATTATAGGCAATAAAGCAGAAAATAATACCGGTGCAGATCTTGCTGACCACAACCACCCTGCTTGCACTGGCAATGTATGGATTAGAAACACTTTTGGCAGTGCTAACGATGCCTGTATTAATTAAATGATATAGCGACTTTAGTGGCGAGCCGATTAGTTTTAAATATCGGCTCGCTCTCACCTAAAACAAAACCCTTCCACTCGCGAGCCATTAACTACCAACAGATGTTTTTCTAGAATAAAATTATTACTTATAACAGCAATTAATAGTGGTCCTTATAGCTAGTAGCGACTTCCCCTGAGAATAAGGTATAGAAATTAAAAAATGATAATGCTCAGTAAATACAGAGGTTGCTTTAAAGGAATAGCCATCGGCGATTCATTTGGCGCCCCATACGAGGGTGGTGTTCTAGAAAGACAACTCTGGAAAATTATTGGGAAAACCGAACAGGGCAAAAAGCGCTACACCGATGACACGCAAATGTCTATTGATATTGCGACCTCCTTTCTTGAACATAATTACCTTGATCAAGACCACATAGCCAAAAAATTTTCCCAAAGTTATCGCTGGAGCAGAGGGTATGGTCCCAGTGCAGCGAAACTACTCAAAGGCGTCAGGGATGGTAAACGCTGGCAAGATTTAAACCGAAAAAAATTTAAGCACGGTTCTATCGGCAATGGGGCCGCCATGAGGGCACCTATTATTGCCCTCTGCCATCCCCAAAATGACTACCGCCTCAAGCAATATGTACAATCGGTGTCTGAAATCACCCACGCCCATCCAGTTGCTGTCGAGGGAGCATACTTGATCGCTATCGCCATCTGTGAATCCCTGCAAGATCGCTCAAACAGAGAGATTTTGAACAAACTGGAAGTAAGCTGTAAGTCCGAAATATATCGCTGCAAACTGGAAAAGTGTGCGACTCTACTGTTTAACCAGAAGATCCCACATCCGCAGCAAATCAAGCAATGGCTGGGTAATGGCATTACCGCGCCAGAGTCCTGTATCACCGCCATTTACTTTGGACTTAAGTATCGAAACTCTCCTTTAACGTCTGTATTAGCTAATATTTTTTCTCTAGGTGGTGACACAGATACCTTGGGTGCCATGGCTGCTAGCATCTGGGGGGCATTAAATGGAGAAGACCGAATGGAAAGTATGGCCGACAAGGTCGAAAACATCGATTTTATTACCGAGCTTTCTGAGAAACTCTATTTCACCCAATATCAGCATGAACAAGCCTTACAACCCGCATAGCCTACTAAAAAGGGAGAAGGGAAGAATACACCGTGCTTGGACCCTATGGTGATTCTTTTCTTCCACCCCAGTAGTAAGCCTTAAACAAGTAGAGCGGATCGTAAAATAACCAAAATGTTAATTTAAAAATCTCTGACAACTTAACCAGAGCACCATGAGGCTATTAAGAAGTGCTTTATTAGGACTGGATACTTCTCACCCTGGCCAAAAGCTTTTCGATACTTTTAACAGTAGTGCGCGCCCCAATAGCGCCAACAAAGAAGAAATGGTTACCTGTAACGGTCTGTGAAAAATAAGCGGAAGACGAGCGGATAATAAGCTGTACTAGCTCCCACCTTTCCCTTGGAATCTGCTCTGGAGATGCACCTCCTAAAAGTTTACTGGCAAGAACTCGATTGCGAATAAATGCCCAATCATCAATATTGCACAGCACGTTTTCCAAATCCCCCATTGAATCACTCTGAATAACAACGGGAATTGGATAGTCCAAGAAATCAAAGGTGTTTGCCGTTTTCAATGCCCTGGAAAGATCTTCCTTAAACCCTTGTCCATCATACATTAATCCAGTGCCAATAAGCGCGATGGGAATTGCTCCAAGGAACGCCTCCCGATAGATATCTTTGGGGATAATTGTGTGTTGGTTTAAGGCATTCTGCTCATCAAGCGCGGCCAAAAAGGCAGGATATATGCCCTTTCGACTGGCCATTCCATCAACTGTCATTTCGATGGCCTTGGCATTAGCCTCAGGAAGAAAACCCGGCAACGCGGGTTCTGCGGCCATAGCCACAAAGCATTCAATCGAAAAATTCAAGGTTTTCGCCGCCCTCGCTAGAGCCCCAGCGATTTTCCCTCCCATACTCCAGCCGCACACCACTACCGAATTTGGAAGGTTATATTCAGACAAAATCTTGGCAATAATTTCTGCAGCCTGATCTCCCCAATCTTGAATTGTAAACTCCGGGTGAGTACTGCAAAAAACCGCATTTTCCATAGGGTAAGAAATAGCAAGGAAGGGAAAACCCGCTCGATTGACCCAGTGACTTATAAAATCATCTGAGCGGCCACCGGGATAGCCGTAGAAAATACGCGCTAGATGTGCTGTGCCTGGAATAAATACCATTAGCGGATTGGTACTAACCGCCGAAATATAACGGTAAAGCACTGGAAAATCATTGATTGTTTCCAGGACTTCCCCGTCAAACAAAGTGGGACTCGGTGCCATATTCACCCTGCGGAGAGGCAATCCGTTAACTTGGCGCTTTCCCCCAGACCTCCTCTAAGCGCTTATCACGCCCACAGCGGTAGCGATAGTACTTGTAACGCAGGGGATTACGTTGGTAATAGTCCTGATGGTAGGCCTCTGCGGGATAAATGGTTGCAGCGGGTTTTATTTGTGTCACCACCTTTTTACCCAACTCCGCTTCTACCTTTTTCTTGCTCTCCTCTGCTAACACCTTTTCTTCTTGATTGCCGTAAAAAATCTCGGCTCGGTACTGGTCACCGCGATCGCAAAATTGACCACCGGAATCAAAAGGGTCAACGTTGTGCCAAAAAATATTCAGTAAGTCGGAATAGCTGACTTTATTCGCATCGTACTTTACCTGAACAACTTCCGCATGCCCCGTACCACCGGAAGATACCTGTTCATAGGTGGGGTTTTTGACATGGCCACCGCTGTATCCTGAGGTGGTTTCCAGGACGCCATCGACCTTGTCGAATGGCGGCTCCATGCACCAGAAACACCCTCCTGCAAAAATAGCCGTGCGAATATTCGATGAATCCTGAGCCAGGGAAATACTGGCCAATGAGAGGAACAAGAGAGCAATAATACTGCGCATCATTCAGTCCTTTACCGATTGTCGATGGAACACATTCTCTTCTGTCGTCTATTCGCAGGAATTTATTACAGGGAGACGGTACCTTCACAGGCGCGCAAGAAAATATCCCGATACTCTATCCCGTTAAAACGCATCGGGTTAGTACTAGCGGAAGGTTCCACCGATGCCATTTTCCCAACTCTGTCGGCATCAGTGTCATCAATTCCAATCTCCGACAGGCTGTGGGGAATCCCCAGCTGCTTGCGCAATCCGAGCAACCAGTTGAGTACCGCATCAAACCCACTGTCAAACATTTCATTACCGGCCAGTTGTAGATAAAGTGCCAGATGCCCCATGGGCACCTGGATGGCTGGACGGTTGGCGATCAGAACGTAGGGCATCAATATCGCATTTAACAAACCGTGGTGCTTGTCGTACAGGGCTCCCAGTGGATGTGCCAGGGCGTGGATAGCGCCTAAGCCCCGCTGGAAAGCTGTAGCCCCCATACAGGACGCTACCAACATTTGCTGGCGCGCCTCGAGTTCTGCGCCTATAGCATAAGCTCGAGGCAAATACTCCTTGATCAGGCGCATCCCCTCCAGGGCAATTCCCTCGGCCATAGGATGGTATTGAGGGGAGTAAAAAGATTCCAGATTGTGTGACAGCGCATCCATTCCCGTCGCTGCGGTGAGGTCTGGCGGCAACCCCATAGTCAATTGAGCATCGAGAATAACGATATCCGGCATCATGCGCGGATGGAAAATCAGCCTCTTAACCTGTGCTTTCTCATCGGTAATTACCGCAACCCGGCCAACTTCAGAACCTGTGCCAGCCGTCGTGGGAATGGCAATCAACGGTAAAATACCCTCTGGGTCCACACGCCTGTAGTTATCGCCTATATCCTCAAAATCCCAAATACTGTGCTGCTGTCCCGCCATAAGGGCAATGGCTTTGCCCGCATCCAGGGCCGAGCCCCCGCCC
Organism: Microbulbifer maximicatervae (SeqCode); assembly: GCF_056231245.1. Taxonomy (NCBI): domain Bacteria; kingdom Pseudomonadati; phylum Pseudomonadota; class Gammaproteobacteria; order Cellvibrionales; family Microbulbiferaceae; genus Microbulbifer; species Microbulbifer maximicatervae (SeqCode). The sequence goes on along the minus strand of NZ_CP174334.1, from coordinate 817,970 downwards.
AAGGCAATGACCCCATCGCACTTCTGCTCACGCAGCCTGGCCACCCCATCGGCGATATTTATCTCATTGGGATTACCTTTGATTTTGGAAAAAACGCTAACTTCCAGACCCACCTGTTGGCATGGGTTAATCGCACTATCGACCAGTGGCAATGCGGCGACTGTAGGATCAGTAACTAATAGAGGCTTGTGAATATTCAGCTCCAGGCAAGCTTCAGCCAATTCAGTAATGCGACCGGGGCCAACCCAAACGGTCGTGGGATAATTCCAATTGACATGGTATTTATCCACAATTTCCTCTCTGACGTTCTGTCACTTTTGCATATTCAAAATAGGCTGTGACCTTTCGGAAAACAGACAGACAATTTCACTTTCTGCATCCGGCAACCGTTCCCGCTAACCATCATGTTTAAAATGAAATGACTTGGGGCGGGTTAAATTCTCAAATCCAATTTTAGAAAGCGTACATCCACGACCAGATTGCTTAACACCCGTCCAGGCCAATTCCGGATCCAGGTAATCACAACGATTTAAAAAAACAGTGCCGGCCTCTAAATACCCTCCCATCTCCATTGCTACATCTTCATCGCGGGTAAAAATAGCCGCAGTAAGACCAAATGGGCTGTTATTCATAAATTCTAGAGCTTCGCCATCATCGTGCACTTTCTGCACCCCCAGCACCGGCCCAAAAGTCTCCTCGCGCATCACTCGCATATGGTGTCGCACCCGGGTTAACAGTTGCGGTGCCATATATTGGGTGCCCCGCTTGTCCATTGGGAATTCACTCACATCCAAGTGGACCTTCGCGCCCTCCGCTATCGCTTCATCCACCTGCGCGCGAACCCGATCGGCAGCTTCCGCACGCACCAAAGGCCCCAAAGTGGTCTCCACTTGATCCGGGCGCCCCAGTCGATAGTCACGCAGTAAGTCGACCGTTTGGGAAATAAACTCAGAAAAAATATCTTCATGCACATAGGCCCGCTCAATACCGCAACAGGACTGCCCGGAATTAAAATAGGCGCCGTCGACTACCGCTGCCACAGCTTGGCTAATATCGGCGTCGGCGCGAACATAGGCTGGATCTTTTCCCCCCAGTTCAAGTCCCACTTGAATAAATCGACCGGCAACTGTGCGTTCTAGATTCGCGCCAGCGCCAACCGAGCCGGTGAAGGCAACATGCTGGATTTCCCCTGCACAGGCTAATCGCTGGGTATAAGCATGATTTAAATGAAGAAACTGAAAAACACCGTAGGGCAGTCCCGCCTCGCGAAAAATCTCCACCATTCGCTCAGCACAAAGCGGTGTCTGTGCCGAGTGTTTTAAAATAACTGCATTGCCCGATAGCAGTGCCGGTACCACTGCATTAACCGCCGTCAGGTAAGGGTAATTCCACGGGGCAATTACCAGGGAGACCCCTAAGGGCTCGCGGCGGATAAACCGGGTAAAACCCGGCTTCTCAGGTAACTGAATGTCAGCAAGGGCTTCAGTAGCAAGCTGTGCCATGGTCTGCGCACGATCCATAAACCCGCTAATTTCCCCTCCTGCATAACGGATTGGACGCCCCATCATCCAACACAGCTCCCGCCCCAAACGCTCTTTTTTAACGGCAAATATTTCCACAGCCCGCTCGACAATGGCGATGCGCTCATTGAGGGGAGTTCTCCTCCATGCTTTTTGTGCTTTACTGGCCCGATCCAGCACTACACGGATTTCCACCTCTCCCGCCAGAGCGCGCTCTACATAAACACTGTTATCAATAGGGGAAATACACTGAAGATGGTGCATGATTTTTGTAGTCTTCATCGGCGTCGATACTCCCAATTAAATAATTTCGAAGTACCGCTCCAACTCCCAGTCACTCACATGGCGGCGATATTCCCGCTCCTCCCACTCGCGACTGGCAGAAAAGTGTTCAACAAAGTCGCTGCCAAATAATTCCTGTGCCGCTTCTGACGCCTTAAATTGCTGCGTGGATTCCCACAGTGTGCCCGGCAGCACTTGTTCGTTTTCCAACTCCAGCGAGTAAGCATTACCGGCGACAGGCTCACTGGGCTGCCATTGCTGCATAACACCGTAAAGACCCGAGCCCAAAGCTGCTGCCAATGCTAAATAGGGGTTGGCATCGGCGGCCCCCAAGCGGTATTCGACGCGCTGGGAAGTATCGCCGCCGGGGATAGCACGCAGTGCCGTTGTGCGGTTTTCCACCCCCCAATTGGCTCCCGTCGGCGCCCAAAAACCTGGTACCAGGCGGCGATAACTGTTAACGGTCGGTGCCATCAGGGCAAGGAATTGCGGCATCAGCCTTTGCTGCCCAGCTATGAACTGACGCATTATCTGGCTGATACCATCTGGCTGGCTCGAATCGAGAAAGGCGGAATCACCGCTGCCACTATTGCGCAGTGACAAATGAATATGCCCGCTTTGCCCCGGGTACTCACTGGACCAGCGGGACATAAAAGTAGCCATCAAACCCATCCGCTGTGCCAGCACTTTTATAAAGGTTTTAAACAGGGCAGCTTTGTCTCCAGCAGCCTCAGCACCATCCACTGCAATAGCCGCCTCTAAAACTCCCGGGCCTGTTTCCGTGTGTAAGCCCTCCAAGGGGAAATCCATGCGCTCGCTCAGCTCCAGGATTTCCCGATACAGCTCTCCGTGTACGGAATTTCGCAGTATGGAATAGCCAAACACATCGGGGGTAAAAGGCTTTAAATTACGGAAACCCTTGTTCCGCACTGAATCGGGCGTTTCGTCAAACAGGAAAAATTCGTATTCCAGGGCGGCACAGGGATCAAATCCCAATGAGCGACAGCGTTCAATCACCCTGCGCAGAACTGCGCGGGGGCACAGCGCCTGGGCTCGACCATCAAACTCCGCGAGAAACAACAACATATCGCCTTCAAAAGGCACATCACGGCAGCTATCGGGGAGTATACGTACCGGGGCGTCTGGATATCCGGTATGCCAACCGGTATAACGAGTGTTGTCGTAGAGCTGATCCTTAACATCCCAGCCCAGGACCACATCACAAAACGAGAAGCCCTTTTCCAGGGATGAGAGGAATTTGGCGCGGCTCATATATTTACCACGCATTACACCATCGGTATCGAATAAACCCACTTTGACATGACTGAGGCCTCGTTCTTCGACAATTGCGCGGGCCTCCTGAGCGGTTTTTACCTCCCGTGCCTTTACCATGACTGGTCCTGCCCCGTTGTTGTTATCTCCGAGTTACAGGATAGACCCGCCAGACGAGCTTCGACGCCATAAACCCGGCGCAGGCGTGACTTTCAGCCGAGCCCCTCAGCATATATAATCCGCGCTCCAGATTTTCAGTTATCTATTCATTCAGGACCAGCAATGAGCTTCGAAAAGATCCCGGCAGGTAAAGAACTGCCCAACGATATCAACGTAATCATCGAGATCCCTGCCAACCACGACCCGATCAAATACGAAGTGGACAAGGACTCTGACGCAGTATTTGTGGATCGTTTCGTTGCCACCCCGATGTTCTACCCAGCAAACTACGGCTACGTGCCCCAGACTCTGTCTGAAGACGGTGACCCCCTGGACGTGCTGGTTGTAGCGCCTTACCCGGTAATGGTTGGTTCTGTAATCCGCTCTCGTGTTGTTGGCGTTCTGAACATGACCGACGAATCCGGTGTTGATGCCAAACTGCTGGCCGTACCGCACACCAAGCTGACCAAGTTGTACGATCACGTTGAAGAAATCAGCGACCTGCCCGAGCTGCTGATCAAGCAGATCGAGCACTACTTCGAAAACTACAAAGCCCTGGAAGCGGGCAAGTGGGTTAAAGTAGAAGGCTGGGCTGACGCCGAAGCTGCACGCAAAGAAGTTATGGCTTCCCGCGAGCGCTACCTGAAAGAAGAAGGCTAAGCCTCACTTCTTTCAGAAGACTCTGAGCAATAAAAAAACCGGCCTAGTGCCGGTTTTTTTATTGCCTGTTAGGAGAGACCCTGTCAGTTAACTTCCCAATTGGGAACAGGGACAGGAGACGGCTCCTCCCCCTTGCGCTCACTCTCATCCAGAAGCTGGCCTTCCGCTGCACGCAAACTGAGGTGCTCTACCTCAACGCTGACCGGTTCCACCGACTTGCGTTCGTGCTCCTTTACGAGGTTTCCCTCCATGGGTGCCAAGGTCCATTGTGGGCTAGCCGCAGTTTCCGCCTTGGGCTTGGTTTGCTCGGCAACAGCTGCTCCGCTGCTCTCATCCTTAATACTGACCTGTGCGCCTATTTTGGCCAGGTTTGCACGAAACTGCTGTGCCTGGGGCAGAGATAACCCTTTCTTCAGTACCAGCGGGCGCCCACTGAACAATTTCTCTATCGCCTGGGGATTACTTTTAAACAGGCGCACCATACTGGCTTTTACATCACCAGCGGTAAAACCCGCCACCAAATCACCGCGAAAAACCAAGCTGTAGGTGGATTGCGACATCAATAATATTTCCCTGAGTTACTCTTCCGAATCCAGAGTCTGGTCCATGGTATAAGCCGGGGCCCCTTCAACACGCCCTCCTACCTGGCGGGCGGGAACACCTGCGACGGTTGTATGAGCGGGCACATCGTGCAAGACCAAGCTACCGGCGGCAATTTTGACGTCCTCTCCCACCTTAACCGGACCCAGTACTTTGGCCCCGGCGCCAATCATCACTCCGGGGCCAATTTTCGGATGGCGATCGCCACTGCCGCAGCCACTGCCACCCAATGTCACCGAGTGGAGAATCGATACATTGTCCTCTACCACACAGGTCTCCCCCACCACCAATCCAGTAGCGTGGTCAATCATAATGCCGCAGCCAAATCGCGCTGCTGGGTGAATATCCACCGAAAACTGCTCTGATACCTGGCTCTGGAAATAGAGCGCCAGGGTATGGCGACCTTGATTCCACAACCAGTGCGCTATCCGGTGGGATTGCAGGGCGTGAAAACCCTTAAAGTACAGGAAAGGCGTCAGGTACTGGTCACATGCCGGGTCACGGTCATACCAAGCGCAAATATCCTCGCCCATACAGCGGGAAATACTCGGGTCATTGGCCAGAGCCAGGGCAATCACTTCCTGAAGCGCGGTTGCCGTGAGGGCATTGTGCTCAAGCACCGAAGCCAGGTGATCAGCTATAGCATCATCCAAGGACTTGTGGCGCAAAATGGTATTGTGGAAATAACTTGCCAGGATAGGCTCACCGGCAGCTGCCTCTGAGGCTTCAGCCCGCATCGCCTGCCAGATATCCCGCTGGCCTTGAACGGCCGCTTCCTCACCCATAATTCATCTCCCTTATATTCCCCAGGGCACTCACTGCGGCGCAGCTTGGCAGGATCACTAGCCCCTTTCAAGAGGAAGCCTCCATCGCAAAGTAGCTTTCTTGCCACCCCCAATGAGGTGGTAATGAACTGTAACCAACCTATCTCAACAGGCCGCTATAGTTGCCCATTAAATGGGGGATAGCAGTGATCCGGAACCCAGATATAGCGCGTATAAATGTCCTGAAGGTGCTCGCAAACCGCAGTGCCCAGGGATAGTTCTGACTCTTGCAGCAGCTCGGACAGGCGTTCCACGCTGAGAAGTTCCTGAAGCTCTCGGGCCCTGGGGGCATAGCTCAGGTGCCAGCGTTCCGGTGCGACTCCGCCGCGATCCTCTGCATAGGGTCGGAACAGCCCATAACTATTACCCGTGCTGATTTGGTTATCCAGCCAACGGTGGAAGGCGCCAAAAGCTCCGTCGTCCGCCACCTCCTGGGGGGTAAGCTGGACTGCATAGTCAGCGGGGACCGCCGCCGCATCAATAATATCGAAATCGGTACCCCAGTGGTGACGGGATGCTCCCGGCAATGCGGACCAGCGCAGAATGGCGAAGATCAGCTCCCGCTCGCTTAACTGTTCAATATCCAGGGGAGTACCGTGACTATCGAGAACCGGGCGGTGACCCTGCGCTTTGGCATTCCAAATCAACAGTTGTCGATCAAAGGCGCGAAAACCGGAAACGATTTTAGGGGCAAACCCCTCTTCACGGGCATCCCGACTCAAGCGCTGGAAGGCGATCAGTGCTTCGGGATGTAAAAGCTGGTCAGAAGCTGGGTCGACAATGACATGCTCATCGCCGAGTCCAAATAACATACGCTTCAGCGGTGTCGATAACATTTGCATCTCATTATTAGGCGAACTCCAAAGGGCAGGCTAAATTATTCAACAGGCTATGCCTACTTTAACAGAGCGCAGACAGTCGCCCTTAACTATGGCACCAAAGCAGGGGCACCAAAAGCAGGCGCGCCGCACAATAATCTGGCGGTAATGTTTGTTAGCCACCTGTTAATTTATGTTAAGTTCAAAGCCGCAGTCGAGGGGTTGGCTGCGACAACGGACGCTCAAACTGGTAGGGAAAACCGAATGCACCCGAGTCAATCAGAACTATTAAAACTAAAAAACCTGGGCCTGGCCTCGGTCAATATTCTCCACTCTATTGGCATTCGTTCCCACGATGATCTGCGCAGGGTTGGGCCTGTCGAGGCCTTTATCAGCATTCGCAATCGGGGGATTAACGCCTCCAAAGTAATGCTCTACGCTCTTCAGGGCGCGCTGATGGACGTGCACTGGAACGACCTGGAGCCGGAGCTGAAACAACACCTTACCAGCGAGGTCGACCGCCTCCTTGCCACCCAAAACTCTGACTAGCAATTCCCCTCAAACACCCCGGAAAGAGTCGCAGACACACGCACTCGACGGACTCGGCACAGCAAGCCAAGCTGTGCCGATCTACAGTAAGGCAAGTTGCGCCAACCCTATCTAAACTTACCGGTGGAGCCGCGGAATAATTCCGTAAAGACACTCACTCAAAGGAGAGATCCGATGTTGCGCATTGGGCTATTCCTGCTGACCAACCTTGCTGTCCTTGTATTGGTTGGCATTATTTTCAATATTTTTGGAATTGGGGGAATTCTTCAGGCAAACGGTGTCGATCTCAACCTCGGCGCCTTGTTGCTGATGTGCGCAATTTTTGGTTTTGGCGGGTCTTTTATTTCCCTGCTCTTATCGAAAACCATCGCACGGGTCAGTACCCGCACACAAATTATCGAGCAGCCCCGCAGTGCCGATGAACAGTGGTTGGTAGAAACCGTACGGGAACTCTCCCGCAAAGCGGGCATCGGTATGCCAGATGTGGGGATATTCCCAATGCCCCAGGCGAATGCCTTCGCCACCGGTTGGAATCGCAACAGCGCCCTGATCTCTGTCAGTGCCGGTCTGCTGCAGCGCTTTAGCCGAGAGGAAGCCCGCGCCGTAATTGGCCATGAAATTGGTCACGTGGCCAATGGCGATATGGTGACGCTGGCACTGATCCAGGGCGTGGTAAATACCTTTGTGATGTTCCTCGCCCGCTTGGTTGGATTCTTCGTAGACCGGGTTATCTTGCGCAACGAAGAGGGATTGGGCATCGGCTATTTTGTCACATCCATTGTTATGGATATCATATTCGGCTTCTTCGCCATGATGATTGTCGCCTGGTTCAGTCGCCGCCGTGAATATCGGGCCGACCATGCCGGCGCCACACTGGCCAGCCCCCAATCCATGATTGCCGCGCTGCAACGGCTCAAGGTGGAGTCCGATCGCGGCCACGAGGAACCCCTACCCGGCAATATGAAAGCCTTCGGTATATTCGGTAGCATGGGAGCGCTTATGGCCACGCACCCACCACTGGATGATCGTATTCTCGCCCTGCAAAACTTCCGTAATTAGTGCCTAACTGGATAGATAAGTGATCAGAGCTGTAGTTTCAATTTCTCACAGAGCTGCCACTAAAACGTAATTATTTTCTATGTGGACAGATGCAAAGTAAAAGCATTTATGCAAAGAAGTGTCCTGAAGTACATCCCACTACTCGTCGCAATATTTTTAATTGGGTGTTCTCCTTCATGGAGTGACGGCCCTTACGAGATTTATTGGATAGATGGCGAAAAAGCCCTTGGTTTTAATTTGGGTGACGATGCCTACATCCGCCGTATCGATAAGCCACATCATATCAGTGCAAACGAGATGTTCGTCTCAGTCTACGCTTGCCCTGAGGGTGCCTGCGTTTACTATTACATAGATCGACTTAAAGACCACAAATTTGCAGATTCTTCCAAGTTTGTTTTTGGCCCCTACACAGAAAAAACCTTTGTTCAACTGGAACAAAAGCTAAAACTACCAACATTGGAGCAATAATAAAAACATGAGAAAAGCATCAAGATTTATGCCTAAATACAAGCCTAAAAGGGCAAGTAAATTTACACTATTTGCTTTTCTAACAGCAGTGTTAGCTCTCCTTATTTACCATCCAATATACCTTTTAGCTTTAGTTGGCTTAGTATTATTGGCCATAATTTGGGGCTATCTCGAACAACCCAAAATTGATAGGCATTTCCAACATCTACGTGACAACCGCAAAGGTTTATCCATTTGTGAATTTGCCCGGGAGTTTGATTGCAAAATTGTAGATACATGGATTATTAGAGCGGTGTATGAGCAACTACAAGCGACACTTCCCACCAAACAACTGGTCCCAATTCAAACATCAGATGATTTCTTTAATACCCTAAAACTGGATGAAGATGATCTCTATCTGGACTTATTTGAAGAGATCGCACAAAGAACCGGGCGAACCCTTGAGGACTATCAAAGCAATCCCTATTTTGGCAAGGTAACAACGGTCCGGAACCTGGTACTGTTTTTTAATCACCAGGCCCGTTGCGAGTCAACCTGACAGGCCGTAACAGGTTTTGTACTGTTCGACAAAACTAGCGCAGATGTCACCATTAATCCCACCGCAGAAATTTCATTGCTCCAGCAGCAGTCGGCGACGCTCAGCTAAAGTGAGTTCCGATCCATAGCCCCCAACTTTAAATCTCGCCAGCAGCCCCCAATAAACAGCCAACACCGCATAACGATTGCAAACAAGATACACTTTCAAAACAGCAACAAACAAAAAGGAAGACGACAGTTACAGACGTCTCTTCCAATCCGGTAGTTCAAAGGGAGGATTGTATTAATGACTCTACTTAAAACTCTACGCGCCAGCTTAATCTCAGTCTTTTTACTGCTTACCCCGGCAATATCTGCGCAGGCGGAAACCTTTGCCACCGACGACGAGCGCAACACCATGCAGGTGTTCAATTTTGCCAGTCCGTCAGTGGTCTATGTCACCAATGAAACCCTGGTGCGGGATCGCAGGACCCTGCGCCTCCACTCAGTGCCCAAAGGCGCCGGCAGCGGATTTATCTGGGACACTCAGGGCCATATTGTCACCAATTTTCACGTTATTGAGGGTGCGCGGCAAATCACTATTACTTTGCAGGATCGCAGCGAGTGGCCGGCCGAACTGGTGGGATCTGCGCCGGAAAAAGATCTGGCAGTTCTGAAAATTAACGCTCCCAGGGAGTTGCTAAAACCGCTGGTTGTGGGCACCTCCAGCAATCTCGCGGTAGGCCGTAAAGTACTGGCTATCGGCAACCCGTTCGGCCTGGATACCACTCTCACCACCGGGGTGGTCAGCGCCCTAGGGCGGGAAATTGAAGCCGCCAACAACCGCACCATTCGCAATGTTATCCAAACAGATGCGGCTATTAATCCAGGTAACTCCGGCGGCCCGTTGCTGGATTCCCAGGCGCGTTTAATCGGAGTCAATACCGCAATTTACAGCCCTAGTGGCGCCAGTGTCGGTATTGGCTTTGCAATTCCAGTGGATACGGTCAAAAAAATTGTGCCGGAACTGATCAATCATGGCCGCCTGGTGCGCCCGATTATTGGTATCGAATCCGCCCCGGACCAGTGGAGTAGCCGCTACGGCTTTGAGGGGGTGGCTGTATTGCGTACCGCTCCCGGGCTTCCCGCAGAGAAAGCCGGCTTGCGCGGTATCCACCGCACCCGGGGTGGAGGCTGGGAATTGGGCGATGTGATTGTAGAAATAGAACAGCAGCCGATTCGCAGCTACGACGATCTGCTCAATGCCCTGGAAAAGCACAGTGCCGGTGACGAAATCACTATCGGCATACTGCGTGACGGGACAATTCGCTACACGTCCATTAGACTCGCGGCACCCGAATAAGCAGGCGCTTGCGCCCTGAACAAGAATTAGGCCGGGAGCCGATAATCTATGCAGAAGTACTTCCTGTGTCGCTATGACGAAATAAGCGAAGGTCAATCCAAAGGGTTCTCCCTCGGAGACACTGCCGCCGGCACTGACAATGTGTTTGCTGTGATGAAAGATGGCGAGGTCTACGCCTACAAAAACACCTGCCCTCACCGGGGTATCAACCTGGACTGGCAGGAAGACCAGTTCCTCGATCCCGATGGCGCACTTATTCAGTGCGCCTCCCACGGCGCGCTATTCCTGATTGAATCTGGGGAGTGTATCGCCGGGCCCTGTACTGGTGATGCCCTGACCCCAGTACCGGTGGAATATGCACAGGACGGTCTCTACGCATTACTAGCCGACTGACAGCCCCCTGCCTTTCCCTTACGGGAGAAAAGGCAGGGCCTCCACCAGCTCGACGCCTTCAGCACCGAGCTTCGCGCGGTATGCAAGCACTTGCACACCAGCATCGACAGCGGAATCCAGGGCCTTAGCATAAGCGGGATCAATTTCCCGCGCCGCCTGCACAGTCTCGATACCGCTGTGTTGGACGCAGTAAAAAAGTACCGCCCGCACACCGCTCTCAGCCAGTTTTTGCAGCTCGCGCAGGTGCTTGGCGCCCCGGGCACTTACCGCATCGGGAAAGTAACCCTGCGCCCCATCTGCCAGGGTCACATTTTTCACTTCTACGTAGCAGTCCCCATCGGCACCGGACAACAACAGATCGATACGGCTATTTTCCTCGCCATAGCGCACTTCCCTGCGTAGGGATTCATAGCCCTGCAACTCGCTGACTACCCCGGACAGAATGGCCTCTTCAACCAGAGCATTGGCGCGGCCTGTATTAACCCCCGCCAGGGCTCCATCCGGGGTCGTACAGATTTCCAGAGTGTGGCGATACTTGCGCTTGGGGTTGCCAGAATCGGAGTACCAGCAGTCTCCCCCCTCCACCCAACAATTCTTCATAGACCCCGTATTTGGGCAGTGGATGGTAAACACGTCGCCACTGGCAGATTCCACATCGGCGAGAAAGCGCTTGTATCGGCGCAAAAGTGTTGCCTTTTGCAACTGAGGGGTAAATTTCACGGGCTGGACCACTTGGCTGTAATTTCAGGCGCCACAAAATAGCAGACAACTATTTGTGGCGCGAATCGCGCAGATTTGATAGCTTCCTCGCTCTCGGTCGCCAGGGGTATCGGTACCGAGAACAGGATTAGCCTGACACCGCAGCGAATTTGATAGGTGAAAAAAGCATCACTTAGAAAGATTCCGGTCTAGGCTAGATTGAATTTGGTGGTATCGCCCCCATAAAGGGGGGCCCGTATAGAAAGAGAGGCAACGACTATGCCCAAAACTGCTGCGAGCACCGAATCTCTGCACGGCTTTGAGCCCTACAAGGAGACGCAGGGCGAAGAGTACATGAATGAGAAGCAGCAGGAGCATTTCCGCAACTTGCTGTTGGCCTGGAAGGCCGAGCTGATGGCGGAAGTGGACCGCACCGTTTCCCACATGAAAGACGAGGCCGCAAACTTCCCCGATCCCGCAGACCGCGCCAGCCAGGAAGAAGAATTTAGCCTGGAATTACGCACCCGCGATCGCGAGCGCAAGCTGATCAAGAAGATCGATGCCACCCTGGAGCTTATCGACCAGGATGACTACGGTTTCTGCGAAGCCTGTGGTGTTGATATCGGCATTCGCCGCCTGGAGGCCCGTCCAACCGCCACTCTGTGCGTGGACTGCAAAACCCTCGCGGAAATCAAGGAACGGCAGATCTCCGGCTGATCCACAACCGATAGCGGCACGGCGTTCGCTTGCGATCGCCCTGCTCGGAGGGGGCGATCAATGTATCGCCCCTATTCATTTTGAACAGCACAACTCCCTATATTGGTCGCTTCGCACCCTCCCCGAGTGGACCGCTCCACTTCGGCTCACTGGTGTGCGCCGTCGGCAGCTACCTTGACGCCCTCGCCCATGGCGGACACTGGCTCCTGCGCATGGAAGACCTCGACCCTCCCCGGGAAGAGCCCGGCGCGGCAACCCGCATTCTGAAATCCCTGGAAGCCCACGGACTGCACTGGCACGGCCCCGTCGAATGGCAGAGCAAGCGCTACGCACTCTACGAGGAAACCCTGTCCACACTGCGCCAACGGCAACTGATTTACCCCTGCGACTGCTCACGCAGCCAGATTAAGAAAAATGGTGGACATGCGAACGACTTCTGTCGCCTTAAATACGATGTGAGCGAACCCTCAGCGCTGCGATTGCAATGCGCAGGCGGCGAGGAAAGCTTTGTGGATATTTGGCACGGAGAGCAACGGCAGCTCATCCGCGAAGACACCATTCTCAAGCGCCGCGACGGCCTCTATGCCTACCAACTGGCAGTCGTTGTCGACGATATCGACCAACAAATCAACCAGGTGGTGCGCGGCTCAGATCTATTGGATACCACCGGTGCACAACAGCGCCTGTTTAAAATCCTCGGCGCTACTCCCCCCCAGTTCGGCCATCTGCCGCTGGTGATGGGCCCTGACGACAGGCAAAAACTCAGCAAACAAAATCACGCGCCGGCTATCGACGACAACATGGCTTCCGATAACCTGTGTAAGGCCTTACAGTTCCTCGGCTTCAAACTGCCAAACACTGCCCTAACAGAATCCCCCGAGCATATTCTCAAGTGGGCTACCGCGCGCTGGCGCCGCCATCAGATAGATATGCGCAACCGCCAATTGCACTGATTCCAAGCTGCACTTACCATTTCCGCGCCAGCCGCCCTTAGGGCTCCGGCTGATAACCCGCGTTGACGATTACACAGGGATGACTTCTCACCGGTACAGTGCGCGGGCAACAAATTTCTCTAGCGGGTTTTCAAGGCGATCTATGAGTAACCGCACACTATTAATTCTGCTGGTGCTGGTGGGTTATGTATTCTCCCCCACCATCTTTACCTGGATGATCAATCCCGTCGGCGCCTGGTACCGGCCTTTTATCCTCTGGTTCGTGCTGATCCTACTGGCGATTTTTATCCAGTGGAGGCGCAAATCGAATGAGCTTTGATATTGCCCACATTGCCCTGGTGGGAGTGGCCTACATCGCCACCCTGTTTTTTGTCGCCTTCGCCACCTCCAAGGGCTGGCTGCCTTCCCGCTGGGTGCGCCACCCGCTGGTTTATGTGCTCTCCCTGGGCGTATCGTTATCGGCCTGGACTTTCTACGGTATCGTCGACCTGGCCTGGCAATATGGTTACGGGGTGCTCGCCTACTATCTGGGCACCGGCGCCATGTTCCTGTTTGCGCCAGTAGCCCTTGAGCCACTGGCGCGCCTGGCACAGCGCTACCAGCTGTACTCCCCGGCAGATCTTCTGGTGTTCCGCTATCACAGCCGCCAGGCGGGGACTCTCGCCACCCTGTTTATGCTGTTGGCGCTGCTCCCCCTGATCGCCCTGCAAATCCAGGCGGTATCTGAGACCCTGGCGCTGCTGTCGCGGGATAGTGTGGCAGCCCTGGCGCTGCCGGACAGCGGTGTATCGAGCAAAAATTTAATCGCATTTTTCTACTGCGTGCTGCTGGCGGTATTCACCAGTATGTACGGAGCTACCCGCGAGCGTGGCGAGGGCCTGGCCAGTGCCATGGCCCTGGAGTCCCTGGTAAAACTGGTGGCTCTCACCGCTGTGGGCGGCTATGCCATTTACGGCGTCTTCGGTGGGTTTTCCGGCCTGGATGAGTGGCTGCTGGAGAACCCCGATATGCACCAGCTGCTCTACACCCCCATCAAGCAGGGCTCATCCCACACCCTGCTGCTGGTGTTTATCGCCACTGCCGTGGCTATGCCACATATTTTTTACCTGAGTATTGCCGAGCGCCCCACCGGACAGGCAATGCGCACCGCCAGCTGGGGCTTCCCCCTGTTCCTGCTGCTGATGGCCCTGCCCATCTTCCCCATCATGTGGGCGGGCTTTGCCCTGGATGTGGCCGGCCCGGTGCAGTACTTCTCCCTGGCGGTTCCCCGCGCCAGTGGCTCGGCGCTGCTCACCACCCTTGCCTTTATCGGCGGCCTATCGGCAGCCACTGGCGCACTGATTATGATCACCCTGGCCCTCGCCACCATGGTGATGAACCACTGGCTGCTACCCGGCACCCGCTGGCACTCTGAGGACAATATGTACCGGCAGCTGGTGTGGCTGCGCCGCGCGCTGATCGCCGCTCTATTTATTGCCGGCTTTGCCTTTTACCTGTTGCTCAACAACCGACTCTCCCTGTCGGACCTGGCCCTGCTGGCATTTATCGGATCACTTCAGTTCCTGCCGGGGATTTTTGCTGTAATCCACTGGCCGCGAGGCAATCGACGCGGATTTGTCGGTGGTCTGCTGGCAGGCATGTTACTTTGGGGGGGCGGCCTGTTAATTCCGTCAATTTTTGGGATTACCGGCATCACCCTGCCCGGCACTTCCCTCCAAATTCCCCTGGGAATGTCTATCTGGACACAGATCACCACCCTGTCACTGGGGGTCAATGTCCTGTTATTTGTCGGCCTGTCTCTGTTCACCCGCACCAGCAGCCTGGAGCAGTACGCCGCTGACCTGTGTAGCGACGACACCATCGCCCAGGCTCTGCGCTTGGGACTGGATGTGGAATCCGCCGCAGATTTTCGCCTGCGCTTGGCTGAAAGCCTCGGAGCCGCTACTGCGAATAAAGAAGTTAAACGCGCTCTCGCCGCTCTCAATCTGCCGGACAACGAGCGCCGCCCCTACGCCCTGCGTCAACTGCGCAACAAGCTGGAGTCCAATCTCTCCGGCCTGCTGGGGCGTGTTCTGGCGGTGCAAATTATTGATCGACACTTCCCGTTCCAGAACAGCGATCAGCCGGCAAACAAGGACATTCACCTGATCGAGACCCGGTTGGGCCGTTACAAGCACCAGCTCACTGGCCTGGCCGCAGAACTCAATAACCTGCGTCTGTATCACCGCCAAATGCTGGAAGAGCTGCCGATGGCCGCTTGCTCCCTGGGGCGCGACGGAGAAGTCCTGCTGTGGAACTACGCCATGCAGGACCTCACCGGTATCAGTGCCAGCGAGGTAATCGGCTCGAAACTGGAATACTTGGCGGAACCCTGGCGCAGCCTGCTGGGCGAATTCGCCCTATCCACTGATGCCAGCCGCTTTAAGCAACAGGTGAGCCTCGACGGCAATAGCCACTGGCTCAACCTGCACAAGGCACGGCAAAAACGCAGCCGCAGCGACCGCTCCCGCGACGAGCGCGGCGATGCACAAATGTTGTTGCTGGAGGACATTACCGAAACACAGGTCTTGGAACAGGAACTTATCCACAGCGAGCGCCTGGCCTCTGTGGGTCGCCTGGCCGCCGGCGTAGCCCATGAAGTGGGTAACCCGGTAACGGGAATCGCCTGCCTGGCACAAAACCTCCAGTACGACTGTGACAACCCGGAGGTCCTGGAAACCGCCGACCAGATCTTGAGCCAGACCCAGCGCATCAGCCGTATCGTCCACTCCCTGGTCAACTTCTCTCACAGCGGCAACCAAGAAGACAGCGAGCGGGCCCCGGTAGATCTCTATGCCTGTGTGCAGGAGGCGGTCAACCTGCTGTCCCTGCAACGGGATAAGACCGAGGTCCAGTTTGAGAATCGGGTACCCGAAGACCTGATCGCCCCGGGAGACAACCAGCGCCTGATCCAGGTGTTTATCAACCTGCTCAGCAATGCCCGCGATGCCAGCCCCGATGGCGGCCAGATTCTAATTGAGGGCTATCGCAAGAGCGGCAGCGCCTGTGTCTCTGTCACCGACAGCGGACCGGGAATTTCAGCTCAGCATCGTGAACGGATTCTGGAGCCCTTCTTCACAACGAAAGAGCCCGGCGAGGGTACAGGACTGGGCCTGGCAATGGTTTACAGCATTGTCGAGGAGCACGGCGGCCAGCTGGAATTGGTCAGTCCCGCCAACCCGGAAACCGGGACTGGCGCCCGCTTTATTGTGCAACTCCCCCTGGGCGACTGAGATGGCTGGACACCCATATCGATCATTATTTGTGCAAAAATAACCCGATTAACCGTTTTTGAGTTGCATCGAAACGGCGCCCGGGTAAAACTAGGCGCTTACTGAGCATTTTGTAACCAGGCGTAACATATGAGCCACATCCTCATCGTCGAAGATGAAGCCATTATCCGAACGGCGCTGCGCAAGCTTTTAGAGCGGCACCGCTACAAAATCAGTGAAGCGGGTTCGGTAAAGGAGGCGCTCACCAAGTACCGCCTCAATGAAGTTGACCTGGTTATTTCCGATTTGCGCCTGCCCGGCGCACCGGGCACCGACCTGCTCAAGCACGCCGGTGATATTCCGGTACTGATTATGACCAGTTACGCCAGCCTCCGCTCTGCGGTGGACTCCATGCGTATGGGGGCCGCCGACTATATCGCCAAGCCCTTTGATCACGACGAAATGCTCGCAACCGTCCGCCGGGTCATAGGCAAAGCGGAGCAGAATCGCGCCCAGCCCATCAACGAGAAAGAGAATACCGGCACTATCGCCGGCATGATTGGCAGCAGCCCAGTGATGAGGGAGCTCTACGGTCGCATCCATAAAGTTGCCCCCACAGACGCCACCGTCCTGGTGCACGGTGAAACCGGCACCGGTAAGGAACTGGTCGCCCGGGCTATTCACGAGGAGAGCCGCCGGGCCAACAAACCGCTGATCTCCGTCAACTGTGCCGCGATTCCCGACACACTGATTGAATCTGAGCTGTTCGGCTACGAGAAAGGTGCATTTACCGGTGCCCAGAGTTCCCGCGAGGGACTGGTAGCGGCAGCCGATGGAGGAACCCTGTTCCTCGACGAAATCGGTGAGCTGCCCCTGGAGGCTCAGGCCCGCCTGCTGCGTGTATTGCAAGAGGGCGAAGTGCGGCCAATCGGCTCGATCGAATCCCGCAAAGTGGATGTGCGCCTGGTAACAGCCACCCACCGCAACCTGCGCCAGCTGTCAGCGGAGCGTAAATTCCGGGAAGACCTCTACTACCGCATCAATGTGGTGCAAATGACGCTTGCCCCCTTGCGCGAGCGAGGCAGAGACGTCCTAGCACTGGCAGAGCACCTGTTGGAAAAGTTCTGCACCAAGATCGAGCGCCCCTTATTGCGCCTGTCACCGGAGGCCATCCAGGCTGTTACCACCTACACCTGGCCCGGTAACGTGCGCGAATTGGAGAACGCCATCCAGCGCGCTGTAATCCTGACGGATAAGAACAGCCGCGAGATCGACCACAAAACCCTGGATATCGATCTGGACCTGGTGCCGATCGAAGAGGCCGACGGCATCCCGCGCCCCCGCAGCCTGCACACCGACCCCCGTGAGGACCTGTCCCTGGAAGACTACTTCGCCCGCTTCGTTATTGAGCACCAGGACACCATGAGTGAGACAGACCTGGCCAAGAAGCTCGGCGTCAGCCGCAAATGCCTGTGGGAACGACGCCAAAAGCTGGGCATCCCCCGCAAGAAGAGCCGCCGCAGCGCCGCCGCAGAAGCTTAAAACTAACGTTATCCCCAGGGGGCTTCGCCCCCTGCTCCCAATCCGTCCTCACCTGTCAAACTCCTTCGACCACTTTGTTACCCCACCCCCACAGGGGTTACCAACCAGAGTGTTACCCACACCCACCCAGAAGTAACAACTCTCGCACCTTCCGTAACGCAATGGCTCTCAGAAAAGTTCCGTCAAATTTCGTAAAGATCGTAAATTATTGATTTATAAGGATTTTTAAAAGTTGGCATACTAAGTGCTTTACTCTTAGTACAAAAATTGAAAACAGCCAACAATAAAAATAAATGACTGTTAAATGCCCTATAACAACTAACAATAAGCGGGGCGAAACATAATAAAAATAATGGGGCGGCCGACAATAAAAGCAATGAGTGGCCAAAACCGCAAGAACAACAATAAACAATAACAATAAAACTCAAGAAGAATAAGAATAACAACAAGCGCGTTGCAAACTGACTGAACTGTACCTGGGAGAGGGTGTTTGCTTGAAAGCAAATTGAGAGCGCAAGGAAGCCGCTGCCTTCATACTGGTAATAATAATTCCCATATTTCTTTTCCCCCGAACTTACAGGCACCCGCATATTGCGGGCGCATTCCTTTGCGTGTGTTAGAATCGCGCCCGCGAGTCCCGATCTCTGAGGATAAACAGCCACTGAGGCTCCTTTCCGGACTCGCTCCTGGGGTAGCCCAGGTATAGAGGCTCCAGCAGTGCCATCGTGAATCTCCCCAGAGGGACCACCACTTATACAGGCCGCCAACCAATGCGTGGCCAAGCACAGCGGGGCTTTCCCGGCCATCCCTAAATGGCAGCAGTCAACATAGACAGCCGTATGCTCAACAACCTGATTAGTAGTATCAAACGCTGGCGCAAGCCGGCCAGTAAAGGCCCCAGGGTTATCGCCCGCAACGACCACAGCATCTCGCGCCGAGAAATCAGCCGCGCGGCCTTAACAGTTATGAAGCGCCTTCAGGATGCCGGATACCAGGCGTATATCGTAGGTGGAGGTGTGCGCGACCTGATGCTCGGCGGCCACCCCAAGGATTTCGATGTGGCCACCGACGCCACTCCAGAGCAGGCCAAGGTGCTGTTTCGCGGCGCCCGCATTGTCGGCCGCCGCTTTCGCATCCTGCACGCCCGTATAGGCCGTGAAGTTATCGAAGTGACTACCTTCCGCGGTCACCACAGCGATGGCGAGACTCACGAAGCCAAGCAGTCCGAACACGGTATGCTGCTGCGTGACAATGTCTATGGCGACCTGGAAAGTGATGCCATGCGTCGGGATTTCACGGTCAATGCGCTCTACTACACCACCAAAGGGTTCGAAATCCACGACTACACCGGCGGTGTCGAGGATATTGAAAAGCGCCTGATTCGAATGATCGGCTCCCCGGAGGTCCGCTACAAGGAAGACCCGGTGCGCATGCTGCGCGCAGTGCGCTTCGCCGCCAAGTTGGATTTCACTATTGAAGGCAAGACGGAAGCTCCCCTGCACGAGCTGGCGCCACTGTTACGTAATATTGCCCCGGCTCGCCTGTTCGATGAGATTCTCAAGCTGCTGATGAGTGGCCACGGAGAGCGCACCTTTGAGCTGCTGCGCCAGTACCAGCTCTGGCAACACCTGTTCCCGGACAACGCCGCACAAATTGAGGCCAACAACGCGGCCCTGAAACTATCCCAGCAAGCCCTGCGCAACACGGACCAACGTATCCGCGCCGATATGCGTGTTACCCCAGCGTTCCTCTACGCCGCCCTACTCTGGCCTGCGGTGAGCACCGAGCAACAAAAGCTGATTGCCAAGGGCACCCCACCAGCGCCAGCGCTGGCCCAAGCAGCACAAAAAGTTACCAGTTCACAGCTAGCCCACACCGCTATTCCCAAGCGCTTCTCAATCCCCATGCGGGAAATCTGGGACCTGCAACAGCGCCTGCCCCAGCGCGGTGGCAGTCGGGCCCAGCGCTTACAGGAACACCCTCGTTTCCGCGCCGCCTACGACTTCCTGTTGCTGCGGGAAGAAAGTGGCGAGATTGAAGCGGGCCTGGGCAAATGGTGGACCGACTTCCAACAGGCTGACGATGAGCAGCGCCAGCAAATGGTGCGCAAGCTACAGCGCACAGGCAGCGGTGGGCGCCGCAACCGCAACTCTCGCGGCCGCCGTCGCAAGCCGAGAGCAGAACAGTAATGGAAACGGTATACATCGGCCTGGGCAGTAACCTGGCAGAGCCCGGCAAACAACTGCGCAGCGCCCTATCGGCCATGGAACGAATCCCCAGTACAGAATTATTGGAGTGTTCGAGCTTTTACCGAAGCGCCCCGGTCGGCCCCGGCGATCAACCCGATTACATCAATGCCGTCGCAGCATTGAAAACAGCACTGTCCCCGCTAGCACTACTGGACCAGCTCCAATCTATCGAGCTGTCCCACGGGCGCGAGCGCTCCATCCGCTGGGGCGCCCGCACCCTGGACCTGGATATCCTGTTGTTTGGGGAATCTCAAATCGATGAGCCCCGCCTACAGGTCCCACACCCGCGCATGGCCGAGCGCAACTTCGTACTGCTACCCCTTTCTGAACTGGCTCCCGCGATGGAACTGCCCGGATTGGGAGCCCTTCCAGCACTCTTACAGGGCTGCCCGGAAAACCGCCTGGAAAAGGTTTGATCGACTGAGGCTCCCCAACTACTCGACGGGCGGCCCTCTCAATAGTACTTTTGCGTTTGCAACTCATCAGGGAAGACCCCAGACAAAGAGGAGTCGCTCAAGTGGTTATCGAAAAACCCGAGACCAGCACAGCTGAACTCAACCTGTCCAATAAAACACCGCCTAAATTTATCGCGGTGGAAGGCAATATTGGTGTGGGAAAAACCACACTGGCAAAGAAGCTGGCCTCCACATTCAATTACGACACGCTGTTGGAATTACCCGAGGAGAACCCCTTTTTGGAGCGTTTCTACCGGGACCCCCAAAACGCCGCACTGCCCACCCAGCTGCACTTTCTCCTCCAGCGATCACAGCAAATCCAGGCACTGCGGCAGGACGATATCTTTGAGCCGGTGCGGGTGTCGGACTTTTTGATCGAAAAGGACCAGCTGTTTGCTGAAGTCACCCTGGATAAGGATGAGCTGCACCTATACCAACAGGTGTACAAACACCTCACCCTGGAAGCACCCAAGCCGGACCTGGTGATCTATTTGCAAGCCCCCCTCGATGTGCTGCAAGCCCGAATCCGCAATCGGGGAATCCCGGCTGAGCAGGCGATAAGCAATGAGTACCTCGCCACCCTCAACAACGCCTACACCCGCTTTTTCCATTTTTACGATGAGGCGCCTCTACTCATCGTCAATACCGAGGAGATCGACATTGTCGATAGCCCAGAGGACTACCAACAGCTGGTCGAATATCTGTTCACGATCACCAGTGGCCGGCACTATTACAACCCAGGAAGTTAATCGTTATGTATGCACCCTCTGAATTAGAAAAGCTCGTAACCGTTCAAACCCTGCGAAAAATGAAAGCGAATGGTGAGAAGTTTATTACCGTTGCTCTCTACGATGCCCCTATGGCTGCGATGGCACAAAAGTCCGGGGTTGAGACACTGCTCGTCGGAGATTCCCTGGGCATGACCGTGCTGGGTTACGACAGCACCGTGCCAGTGACGATGGAGCAAATGATTTACCACGTCGAGGCGGTCGCGCGCGGCAATAAGAAGTCCCTGATTATGGGGGATATGCCGTTTATGACCTACGCCACCCCAGAGCAGGCACTCCAGAATGCAACCCGGATCATGCAGGCCGGTGCACATATGGTGAAGATCGAGGGAGGCGCCTGGCTCGCCGACACCGTGAAGATTCTTACTGATCGCGGTATTCCCGTTTGCGCCCACCTGGGCCTCACCCCTCAATCAGTACACAAACTGGGAGGCTATCGCGTTCAGGGGCGCGACGAAGAACACGCCAAGCAAATCCTCGAAGACGCCCTACAACTCGACGAAGCCGGAGCTGATCTGCTGGTGTTGGAATGTGTACCCGCCGACCTGGCAAAGCGTATTACCGAAGCCGTATCCATGCCCACCATCGGCATAGGCGCGGGCCGCGACTGCGATGCCCAGGTACTGGTAATCAATGACATCCTGGGCCTCACCCAACAGCCCCCCAAGTTTTCCAAAAACTTCCTGGTAGAGGCTGAGGATATTCCCGGGGCCCTGCGCAAATACGCCGAGGACGTCAAGCAAGGCGTTTTCCCCGGCGAGGAACACATATTTAAATAATACTCCCCTCATCCGGGTGCTTCTCACCCGGTATTTTTCTGCGGCAGGTCCCACCTGCCGCTCTCAAGCGGTAACACTATGACTTTCGACCAACTAATCCAGGATTGGCTCTCGACCAATGGCGCCACTTCTGTGCCCGAAGGCTGGACCCAGGGGCGGGCTACATTTGGCGGCCTTGTAGCCGCAATGTTGTATGAGCAGATGGCTTCAGAGCTGCCTTCTGACAGCAGCTTGCGCTCTTTTCCACCTCATTCGTAGGCCCGGTTGCCCCAGGGGCGATTAACACCCGCGCGGATGTCCTTCGCGCAGGCCGCTCTGTCACTCAGGTACAGGGGCACCTCGATCAGGATGATGCCGTTATGCTGGCGGGCCTCGCCAGTTTTGGCCGCGGCAGGGAGTCATCCGTTCTCGCCAAAGGTCCCTCAGCACCGGAGTACCCCACCCCGGATAAATGCCTGCCCCTGCCCTATATCGAAGGTGTAGTGCCGGAATTTACACAGAAGTTCGATTACCGTATCGCATGTGGGGGCCTGCCTTTCAGCGGCGCGAAAGAGAGAGTTTTAGGTGGCTGGGTACGATTTAAGGATGGCAGTGAGAGCCGTACTGGTATCAGCCACTTACTCGCACTGATCGATGCCTGGCCACCGGCGACACTCCCGATGATGAAAGAGCCGGCTCCCGCCAGCTCATTAACATGGACAGTGGAGTTTATGGAGCCACTCCCAGAGCGCACCGCTTCTGACTGGTGGCAATACGAGGCCGAAGTGGAACAGGCCGAGGATGGCTACGCAGTAATACAGGCCCGCTTGTGGGATGCCGATGGACGTTTAACCGCCCTCTCCCGCCAAATGGTCACTATCTTTGGTTAACCAGCACTCGTCGATCAACTATCCCTTTACCGCCACTCATTGAGTGCCTTGGCTCCACGGATGGAACCATTTAAGTGGTCCTAAAGAATTTTGTAACTTTTCTACGGCCTTCAGACCACTCTAAATAATACTTCCCGATCCTGCTTAACCCGCCTAACGAATCAATTATTACCTGCATAAAAATATACAACTTTCGTGATTTTTATTATTTTCTTATGAAAAAAATAAATCGCGCCGCCCTTACAGAAAAATAAAATAAAAAAAACCTCCTTTACTCCAATTTGTAATCTACGCTATCCATCATCCCCCCCATCGAAAACAAAGGGGCCGCCAGAGAAACGCCCCAATTTTCGACCCCACTACAAAACCGTCGGTAACAACAAAGTTGGAGAGCAATAATGATAAAAAGAATATTTTTTTCACTCACACTTCTATTCAGCCATTCCGCCGCAGCAGTAGATTTTGAAGACGTTTGGGATGCAATTACTTCTTGTAACTGGTTTGAATTTATTGATGATGTCGACGATACCGGCTCAAAAGACCTGGACGGCTATGAATACGGTGACACTGAATTTGCCGATGCCAATTCAGGCAGCTTTGACATGATCGTCTACAACATGGATGGATTTTTGGAGTGTATAGGCGGCAACAGCAAGTCTGACTTCAAACAAATTATTAACACTTTTGATAATAACCCCAAAGACCTCTGGTTGATGCAGGAGGCTTGGAGCAAAACCAAAGCCAATTATCTGGACGACGACGACAAGCTCGATAACGACACAGTCCCCTATCGCTCCAAACACTGGAAAGGCACTGGTACCAGCTTTGGCAATGGCCTGCTGACCTTTTCCAAGTTTCCGTTTGACCGAGATAATCGCGATGACGACGACTACACCTTCGCCACTTATGAGGAGGAAACTTTTGATAAGTGCGCAGGTAATGACTGTGATACCGAAAAAGGCTTTACCGTAGCAAAAGTTGAAGTGACCAAAAACTTCCATGTTCATGTGTACAACACCCATATGGATGCAGGACACCAAGACGATGATCTAAATGCCAAAGCCAAGCAACTCGACCAGATTGCCGATATGATCGTCGCCCACTCAAGTAATGCCACAGTCATTTTGGCTGGTGATTTCAATATGGCGTTTGATGAAAATGACGACGGCTGGCGCGGTACAAACTACCAAACTTGGAAAGCATTTTTTGCCAAAACCGGCGGCAAGCATGCCTGCCAATATATGCTATCTGGCAGCGACACCAGCTTGGAAGCCTGTGCTGATGAACTTCAGGACGATACCGATCATGTCGTCGTTATTAATAACAACCCCAATTACACGCTGGACGTAACCAATTACTACATTGGCTCCGCGGAGTACACCGGGCTGAGCGACCACGACCCAGTATTTGTAGACTTCTCATGGGTTAAACACTAAACGAGCGGCACACAGCCTCTTCCGCAGGGGATCGGTAGGGGCTTAACCAATTTACCGACAAAGTGAACGACACCGGACTGAAAACCCAATCCAGCTACAATTTTGCTTATTGAGGAGAACTTTAACCCACGCATAAACCGCATGCTTGGCGGGAAGGGCTTTCAGTGGACAGGATTAAGAACCTAGTTGTCGGGAGTGGTCCTGCGAGTATCGCTACAGTCAAGGCATTGCAAGATATTGGGCAAGAAGTTGAAGTCGTTGATGTTTCATATGACCTTGAAGACGATATCAAATACCAAGTTAATATCTTATCCAAAAAAAACATTGATGCATGGACTCAGGAGGACAAAGATAAACTGTTTCCAGCTCCAGTAGCCTCCCGAAAAGGCCTGGAAAGAAGATATCTATTTGGGTCTGACTTTCCATACAGAGTACCAAAACCTCTCAGCATTACGACAAAAAACTGTAATACAGAATTTTCCCATGGCTTTGGTGGGCTTGGGAACGTATGGGGTGCAGCTATCATGCCCTACAGTGAAAGTCAGCTAGCAAATTGGCCTATCTCCTTAAATGAACTAACGCCATCCTACAAAAATGTACTCCGCTATATGCCTATAAGTGCGGAGATAGACAATCTCAATAACAAGTATCCACTATTCCCTAACAACTTTACTGCCATCAAAAGAAATGCGCCGACAGATTTCTTATTGAAAAAATTGAAGGCTATTGAAAGTAATCTCCAGAGGAATGGCATTGAATTTGGTCGAGCCCGCTTAGCGGTAGATGCAAGCAAGGGGGAGCATGGATGTAGATATTGCGGCCACTGCTTTGACGGATGCCCATACCAATCTATTTTCAACCCTAAATACTTGTTTGAAAAACTACAAAAAGACAAACTCACCATACATAAAGGTCTTCTTGTCCTGGAGATTCATGAAACAAGTCAAGGCGTAAACGTGATTGCAGTTGATATAACCAATAGCAAAATAAAAAAAATTACCGCACAGAAAGTTTTTCTCGCAACCGGCCAGTTTGCCACCACTACAATACTGGCAAGATCCCTCAATCTATTAAATACTCCAATCAAAATCAAAAACAGCCAGTATTTTTTCTTCCCCCTCTTTCTCTACAAAGGGTATCGTTATGAGATTGAGTTTACCCTCGCAGAAATCTTTTTAGAGATTGACAATCCAAACATAAGCCCTGAACAAATACACCTTCAACTTTACGGTCGAAGCCAAATTATTGAAGAGCAATTAATATCTCTACTCCCCCCCCTTTTCCCAAAGCAAGTCGCCTTGGATCGCTTATACGTAATTCAGGGTTTTATGTCCTCTGAGGATTCTGACTCATTGGAACTAACTTTAACCGACAAACAAGCAGATAGCTCTTCAATAGAAATAAGAGGAATTGAAAATACGAGAGCCCGAGAAATCGCCCAAAGAACACAGTCTTTAATAAGGCGTTCACTGATAAGGCTTGGTATGGTCCCCCCCTTCTTTCTCACCGTACTACCACCAGGCAAAAGCTTCCACCTTGGTGGCAGTTTCCCGATGGGAGGAAAACATGAGATATTCCGCTCAGACCTCTTAGGAAGGCCGGCACACTTTAAAAATGTCCATATTGTGGATTCTGCCAACTTTCCCAATATTGCAGGCTCAACCATCACCTTTACCATTATGGCGAATGCTGATCGAATCGTAAGGTCTATAGGGTTTCGTGGCTGATTGGCAGCCCAGATAACTGAAATAACCTATTTAGCTAGGATACTTCAAAAGATAACTACAACCACTTTTTCCAGTAAAACAAAGCGATCTGCCCAGCCAATGCCACCACCAGCAAGATGCAAAAAGCAATAAAGCCCAATGACGACTGCCCCCAGGGAATACCGCCGACATTAATCCCAAACAATCCAGTGAGAAAGCTCAGCGGCAGAAAAACTGCTGCCACCACTGATAGTACATACATACGACTATTCAACTGATCCGAAGTGCGACTCAACAATTCCTCCTGAGCGATTGCCGCGCGCTCCCTTACCGCATCGATATCGTCAACATGGCGCTGTAACCGATCATTTACCTCTCCCAAGAGGGCGTGGCTGTGCTCATCAAACCAGGATAGGGATTCCTGCTGCAAACGCCCGAGCACCTCCCGCTGCAGGCATAAGTAGCGTCGCAATACGATAGTTCTCTTGCGCAGCCGAACCAGTAGGGAAGAGAGCTCCGAACCTCCCTTATCTAATAACAGGTTTTCCAGGTCATCGATTTTTTCTTCGAAGTCTTCGGCCCGATCACACATACGCAAGACCAACAGATCTGCCAGGGACATCAAAAGAGCCGCAGTTCCACGGGGACCAAAGCCACTGCGCAAGCGAGAAAGCAAGTCATCCTCTGAAAGCAACTTCCGTCGGCCGGTACTGATAATACGGTTTTCCTCGGCCCAAATGCGAATGGCGATCATATCCTTTGCACGCGGTTTGGATTTTCGCTCAATGCCGTACATAGCCAACATCAGCCCCTGATCCACAGTCATTACACAGGGGCGCGTTGTCTTCGCAGACAGGGTCTCTATCGCCGTAGCTGTGAGTCCACTATCCTGTTGCAGCCACTCGACGGTGTTGGTGCTGTCGTAGTCAAAATGCAACCAGAGAATTCCCTGATCAGGTTGCCAGGATTTCACCTCTGCCCAGGAAAGCTCTCGGCCCGAGCCTTTGCGATCGAGTAAGACAGCGTAGACCAGACCAGTTTCCATAAGCTCTCATATCACCTGATATTGATTGGAGCATCACTTTCTTTGCGCGACTTATTTACTGAGATGGGCCAGCTCTGCGGCGTTCTGCTCCCAGTTTTGACCATCGAAAGGTTCGACCTCCAAGTCTCCGGGCCTCTCATCAAAACAGCGCGCATTAAGACTATAGCCATCCGGGTTGGAGCGCGGCACATAAAAAGACTTAACGCCGCAATGGCGACAAAACAGGTGCTTGGCCACTCCCGTATTAAACGTATAACAATCCAGGTCTTTTTCCCCAGACTCCAGCTTAAAGTTTTCAGCGGGAATAATGACGTGCAGAAAACCCACTTTTTCACACATCGAGCAATTGCACGCATGGGCTACCAGTTTCTCCTCTGAGTCGCGCTCGTGCCGCGCCCGATAGCGAATAGCGCCACAGTGGCAACCTCCGCGAAGTTCAGTAGTAACTTTACTCATTTGAATTATTGTCCTTTTCAAATAACGGGCGGGCAGCCAACAGTGAAAACAGCGAAAGGCCCAGCAGCAGGTGGAACCAGTTTGTACGCGCCAAACCCAGCACCCGAGGAGCGCCGGTACCCACAAACAATCCATCCATTGCAATGACTACTGCCCCTGCCCCCAGTAACAAAGGGCCTGGTGGCGATAATCGTCGCGGTGACATCAATTCCATCATTGCAACCCACAACCACAATAGAAGCCCCAGGGCGGAAAATACCTCTGTCACTTCCTGCGGCGATAACCTGCCACTTTCCGAGACGCCAATAGACGAGGCCAATACCAGCACCAGCACTACATAAGCGGGTCCCCGGGCACTCTGTCCAATACCTATCTCGAAACGTGCCCAAACCAACCCTATTCCAATTAGCAACAGCGAACTAAACCCGGATAGCTGCAGTAAAGCCCGGTGTAATTGGGTTGCCCCGGGATCAATACCGTAGCGATAGGCACCGACAATCGCGGAGACAGCGATAAATAGAAGACCCGCCATCACCAAGAGTGCAGCTGATTGGAAGCGAGCATTGGTAAGACGCCAGTACTGATTGGCAATCAGCAGTGCGGCGAGGGTGAGGAGAATGTCGATCAGCCAGAAGTTGTCCAATGTTTTGCCCTTTTTTTCCAGAATTCTAATAGAAAACCGGTAATAAGCGACAATTCCGCTTCGGCAGATACAAAAAAACCCGGCTTAAAAGCCGGGTTTTTTCAGTCCGTAGACTTAAGCTTCGTCGGAAGCTTGCTTGGCTTCTTCAGCGGCAGCTGCATCGGCCTTGGCTTCCTTGATAGAAAGCTTGATACGTCCACGCTGGTCAACGTCGAGTACCTTAACCTTAATCTTCTCACCTTCACTCAGGTAATCAGTTACGGCATTTACGCGCTCTTCAGCGATCTGGGAGATATGCACCAGACCGTCTTTGCCCGGCAGGAAGTTAACGAACGCACCGAAGTCTACGATACGTACCACGGTACCTTCGTAGATAGCGCCAATCTCAGCTTCCGCAGTGATCTCCTCGATGCGGGTTACCGCCGCTTCCAGGCTCTCACCGTCTTCACCGAAGACTTTGATAGTGCCGTCATCTTCGATATCGATGGAGGCGCCGGTCTCTTCAGTGATGGAGCGGATAGTCGCACCGCCTTTACCAATCACGTCGCGGATCTTGTCCGGATGGATCTTCAGGGTCGCGTAGCGCGGTGCGTTCTCATTCACGGTGGTACGGGAAGAGTCGATCACCTTGTTCATTTCCGCGAGGATGTGCAGACGCGCGTGCAGAGCCTGCTCCAGAGCGGTTTCCATGATCTCTTCGGTAATACCTTCGATCTTGATGTCCATCTGCAGCGCGGTTACACCAGAGGCGGTACCCGCTACTTTGAAGTCCATATCGCCGAGGTGGTCCTCGTCACCGAGGATATCGGTCAGAACCGCGTAGCCTTCGTCTTCCTTCACCAGACCCATAGCGATACCGGCTACCGGTGCCTTCAGCGGAACACCCGCATCCATCAGCGCCAGGCTGGAACCACATACGGAAGCCATGGAGCTGGAACCGTTGGATTCAGTGATCTCGGAAACTACACGCACGGTGTAGGGGAAGCTGTCCGGGCTCGGCAGAACTGCAGCGATACCGCGACGAGCGAGGCGGCCGTGGCCGATTTCGCGACGACCGGTAGCACCTACACGACCCGCTTCACCTACAGAGTAGGGAGGGAAGTTGTAGTGCAGCATAAAGTAGTCTTTGCGCTCACCTTCCAGGGCGTCGATGATCTGTGCATCGCCAGTGGAACCGAGGGTAGCCACTACCAGAGCCTGGGTCTCACCACGGGTGAACAGCGCAGAGCCGTGGGACTTGGGCAGAGCGCCAACTTCCACAGCGATCGAACGTACAGTTTTGCTGTCGCGACCGTCGATACGGGGCTCGCCGCGCACTACAGCGCCGCGCACCAGCTTCTTCTCCAGCTTGCCGAAGTAGCTTTTTACCAGATCGGCGCTAATTTCTTCAGTAGCCAGGGCTTCAGCGGCTTCGCTGCGCAGTTCCGCCAGGCGGGTGCTGCGCTCTTGCTTGTTGGTGATGCGGTAGGCTTCGGCAACCTTTTCGCCAAACTGAGCGTCCAGGGCAGCTTTCAGCTCGGTGTTTTCCGCCGGAGCCTGCCAGTCCCACTGGGGCTTGCCCGCTTCCGCTTTCAACTCTTCACAAACCTTGATAATGGCCTGCATTTCCTGGTGTGCGTAGAGTACCGCACCCAGCATGATGTCTTCCGGCAGCTCCTGGGCTTCGGACTCCACCATCAGTACGGCGTCTTTGGTACCGGCAACGACCATGTCCAGCTCGGAGGTCTTCAGAGCTTCGTAGCCCGGGTTCAGCAGGTAGCCGTCTTGCTGGGTGTAACCCACACGCGCAGCACCGATTGGGCCTGCGAAAGGAATACCGGAAACAGACAGCGCTGCGGAAGTGCCGATCATGGCAGCGATATCCGGGTCCATGTCCTTCTCAGCAGAGAGAACAGTACACATCACCTGAACTTCGTTCATAAAGCCGTTCGGGAACAGCGGGCGGATCGGGCGATCGATCAGACGGGAAGTCAGGGTTTCTTTTTCAGACGGGCGGCCTTCACGCTTGAAGAAACCACCGGGAATTTTGCCAGCCGCGTAGGCTTTTTCTTGATAGTGCACGGACAACGGGAAGAAGCCCTGATCTGGCTTGGCTTCTTTAGCGCCGACAACAGTACACAGGACAACAGTCTCTCCCATGCTAACCAGGGCAGCACCGGTAGCCTGGCGCGCGATACGGCCGGTCTCGATGGTGACTTGGTGTTGTCCGTATTGGAAAGTTTTGCTTACTGGATTCACTAGTTTTTTTCCTATTTCCTTACGGTTACTGGCCCATTCCAGTAACCCCTACAGTGGTTGCCTGGATAGAAGTTCCAAACCTTCAATCCAGAGCGATACGGGGATGTACCGCTACCGACCCGGGTGGCCGGTGCAAACGCAGCACATCCGCCGGGATATTTGTCCCTGGGGTTGTGTTGCGAAACTGCCGAAAAGTGACAACAGCGCCACTTTTCAGCAAGCATTAAAGAAGAAAGCCCGCCAGAGGCGGGCATTCCAGGGTCTTAGCGACGCAGGCCGAGCTTAGCGATCAGCTGTGCGTAACGGTTCAGATCCTTGCGCTTCAGGTAGTCCAGCAGCTTGCGACGCTGGTTTACCATGCGGATCAGACCACGGCGAGAGTGGTGATCCTGCTTGTGCGCAGAGAAGTGACCCTGCAGTTTGTTGATGTTGGCAGTCAGCAGGGCTACCTGGACTTCCGGAGAACCGGTGTCGCCTTCAGATTGGCCGTGCTCTTTCAGGATTGCTGCTTTTTCTACTGCAGACAGTGCCATAACGATTAACCTCGTCGT
This sequence comes from Microbulbifer maximicatervae (SeqCode), assembly GCF_056231245.1. Classification (NCBI taxonomy): domain Bacteria; kingdom Pseudomonadati; phylum Pseudomonadota; class Gammaproteobacteria; order Cellvibrionales; family Microbulbiferaceae; genus Microbulbifer; species Microbulbifer maximicatervae (SeqCode). The sequence continues at coordinate 787,110 of NZ_CP174334.1, read as the reverse complement.
AATATGCTTTAAAAGATTCGGCTGGCCCGTGCATATTTACAGACCAGCTACTCACTGTTGTGGACTTAAGGAGCCTCTAAACAACTCCGTGATACCTCTGGCATGCAGAGCGGTTCACAATCAAGGCGCGGCTTCGCAGGAATGTCTAGACCTTTCAAGAAGTCGCAACGCGGAGTGTGAATCGCTCTGCAAGCCCCGAAGGGCGGGCCTTGAAGGCCACAGCTGCTGCGTTACAGCTCTTGCAAAGGGCTAAGGCCATTCGCGGCGAGCTGCGCCTAACATCTGCAGCCTTCAAGGCCCGCAGAGGCATTACGGAGTTATTCAGAGGCTCCTTTGCCCACTGCAATACTCTCACATCAACCGCTATCGGCTCTCACCAATATAGCGTTTTCTGCTTAAGTACTACTTACCAGACGCCGAGGCGCTACACACCCGTCGTCAGTAATTTCTCCTACGCCCAGAAAATCGCCATTTTCCAGGAAGAGGCGCACCATATCACCTTCTTCACCGATACGGTAGACCTGCAAATCCATTACCGGCTGCCCCTGACGCACATAGTAACCAGACTCGTCCGGAAGGGTGAGTTTGGGCAGCGAGGAGGCAGGAGAATCCACCGATAACAGGTGGTGATCCAACTCCTCCGCCATTCCCTCACCGCGCTCTGCGGTGAGCTCATCCAGAGTCACTGAATCGGCTTCGACGTAGGGACCGGCTGCGCTGCGGTGCAACTCTTCCACATAGGCACCGACACCCAGAGCCTGGCCCAGGTCTTCGGCAATACTGCGAATATAAGTGCCCTTGGAGCAGTGAACCTCAACTTCTGCACGGGGCTGGGCGCCCGGTGTAAAGCTCAGCAGTTCAAATTCAAAAATCTCTACTTCCCGCGCCTCGCGCTCCACTTCCAAGCCCTGGCGCGCCAACTTATACAGCGGCTGCCCCTTGTGCTTGAGGGCCGAGTACATGGACGGCACTTGCTTGATGGGACCGCGAAAGGCTTCCATCGCTTTCAGCACAGCTTCTTCGGTCAAACCGGAAGCATCTTTAGTTTCCAGTACATCGCCATCGGCATCGCCACTAGCAGTGGTCATGCCGAAAACAAAAGTACTGCGATAGCGCTTGTCCGCATCGAGCAGGTACTGGGAAAACTTGGTCGCTTCGCCGAAACAGATCGGCAATACGCCGGTTGCCAGGGGGTCCAGCGCTCCGGTGTGACCGGCGCGATTGGCGAAAAAGAGTCGTTTGGCTTTTTGCAGGGCGTCGTTGGCGGTAATCCCGGCGGGCTTATTCAATAACAGCACGCCGTGAACCGGCCGGCCCCATTTTGGTCTGCGGCCCATGGATTAATCTTCGTTGGAGTCGCTATCGTCGTCTTGGTGTTTGCGATCTTCTTTAACCGCCTTGTCGATCAGGGCAGACAGCGCCTGGCCGCGCACCGAGGTCTCGTCGTAGCGGAAGTGCAAACGGGGAATAGTGCGAATCTGGATCGCGCGCGCGAGCTGCGTGCGCAAAAAGCCGGCGGCTTTATTCAGCACTTCGATAGAGGTATTAATTTTGCTGCGATCATCCTCACCCACCAGGGTGACAAAAACTTTAGCAACGGTTAAGTCGCGGCTGACTTCAACATCATTGACGTTGATCATACCCAGGCGAGGATCGCGAATCTCGTGTTGGATCAGCTGGGCCAGCTCGCGGCGCATGGCGTCGGCGACGCGGTCTGCGCGATGAAATTCTCTTGCCATTGTTTACCTATTGAGAATGGCGGTTTAAAGACAGGAAAACCCGCACGGCTAGGCCGCGCGGGTTTATCCTCGATCCGCTGCGGAACTCCTTAGAGTTCGCGAGCAACCTTAACGATATCGTAAACTTCGATCTGGTCACCGGACTTAACGTCGTTGTAGTCCTTAACCCCGATACCACACTCCATGCCGTTGCGCACATCTTGCACATCGTCTTTGAAGCGACGCAGGGATTCCAGTTCGCCCTGGTAGATCACAACGTTGTCGCGCAGTACGCGGATCGGCTTGTTGCGGTAGACGGTACCTTCAGTAACCATACAACCGGCAATGGCGCCAAACTTCGGTGAGCGGAATACATCGCGAACCTGGGCAATACCCACGATTTCTTCGCGTATTTCCGGATCAAGCATACCGGACAGCGCCTGCTTCACTTCGTCCAGCAGGTTGTAGATCACGCTGTAGTAACGAATCTCTACGCCTTCTGTCTCAGCAACCTTTCGGGCAGCCACATCAGCACGGGTGTTGAAGCCCAGTACGATAGCGCCGGAGGTCAGGGCCAGGTTGATATCGTTCTCGGCGATACCACCTACACCGCTGGACACGACGTTGACAGAAACTTCTTCGTTGCCGATATCCGCCAGTGCGCCCAGGATAGCTTCCAGGGAGCCGCGAACGTCCGCTTTGATAACAACCGGCAGAACTTTGCGCTCGCCGGCTTCCATGTTCGCAAACATATTTTCCAGCTTGGCCGCCTGCTGGCGCTGCATGCGCTCACGACGCTCTTTATCACCGCGCTGTTCGGCTACTTCACGAGCTCTGCGCTCATCCGCAACCACCATGAACTCGTCACCGGCGTTGGGTGTGGTGTCCAGACCCAGCAGCTCAACCGGAGTTGAAGGGCCAGCTTCTTTAACCTGCTTGCCCAGCTCGTTGGTCATGGCGCGAACACGGCCGTAGCTCTGGCCTGCCAGTACGATATCGCCGCGCTTCAGCTCGCCGTTCTGTACCAGCAGGGTGGCCACAACACCGCGACCTTTTTCCAGGCGGGATTCGATCACAACACCTGTTGCCGGTACCTTGACCTTGGCCTTCAGCTCCAGCATCTCTGCTTGCAGGGAAATCGCTTCCAGCAGGTCGTCGATGCCTTCACCAGTGTGTGCAGACACATTGATAAACTGGGTATCACCGCCCCAGTCTTCAGGAATTACATCTTTCGCAGCCAGCTCGTTTTTAACACGATCGGGATCGGCAGCTTCTTTGTCGCACTTGTTGATTGCAACAACCAGCGGTACACCGGCAGCGCGGGCGTGGTTCACAGCTTCTTCAGTCTGCGGCATCACACCGTCGTCAGCAGCCACCACCAGGATAACCACGTCAGTCGCCTGGGCGCCACGGGCGCGCATCGCAGTAAAGGCGGCGTGTCCGGGGGTATCCAGGAAAGCGATCTCGCCCTGGCTGGTTTTCACACGGTAGGCACCGATGTGCTGGGTAATACCACCGGCCTCACCGGAAGCCACCTTGGTCTTACGGATGTAGTCCAGCAGGGAGGTTTTACCGTGGTCAACGTGACCCATAACGGTAACTACTGGTGCGCGGGACACCTCAGTGCCTTCACTGGCCTGGGTCTCGGCAACCAGCGCTTCCTCCAGCTCGCTCTCAGAGCGGAATACCACCTTGTGGCCCATCTCCTCGATGATCAGCTGTGCAGTTTCACGGTCCAGGCTCTGGTTGATAGTAACCATCTCGCCCATTTTCATCAGGCGCTTGATCAGGTCACCGGCTTTCACATTCATCTGTTTGGCCAGCTCGCCAACAGTGATGGTTTCGCCCAACTGTACTTCGTACACCTGTTTCTCCGTGGGCCTTTTAAAGCCGTGCGTAGGTTTAACCTTCAAGGTCGGACGAGACAGGGAGCGCGTGCTGCGCTTGGATGCTTCGTCTTCCTCAAATACTTCCAGCGCCTGTTCGTACAGAGCGGTTTTGCTGGATTTTTTCGGGCCGGACTTGGAGCGGCGACCGCGACGCTTACGCGGCTCGTCCTCAGAGCGATCAGCTTCAGCGGGGGCAGTGGATGCTGCCTCCAGCTTGCGACGCAGAGCTGGCTTGACCTCAGTGGTCTTCTCAGCACTTTTTGCCGGTGCTGGCTTAGCCTTGGCTGTCTGTGCAGCTTGTGCAGCTTTCTCTTTCTTTTCCTGGGCTGCGCGTCGGTCAGCTTCTACTTTAGCTTTCTTCTCTTCAAGTTCACGCTTTTCCTGCTCAGCCTGCTGCTTGCGACGCTCCATCGCGGCAATTCGCATTGCCTCGATATCGTCTGAGTAGCTTGAGCGGATTGGTGCGGCGGGCTCTGCCTTTTTCACTACGTTTTCCGCGGTCTTATCCTCTGATTTAGCCGCATCTTGATCGGCTTTTACTTCATTGCTTGCTTTCGCTTCGGCTTCAGCCTTGGCTTTTGCTTCTGCTTCGGCCTTGGCTTTCGCTTCGGCTTCAGCCTTGGCTTTCGCCTCGGCTTCGGCTTTGGCTAGCGCCTCTTCTTCCGCCGCTAGGCGTGCAGCTTCTGCCTCGGCTTCTACGCGAGCGCGTTCGGCTTCGGCCTCCAGTCTTTCCTGCTCATTTTGCAGGGCATCGACTGCCGCTTCCTGCTCGGGGCTGCTCGATTCTTCGCCTGCCGCTACGGTTTCAAGCTCAGCTTGAGGGCGCTTCACATAAGTGCGCTTCTTGCGCACTTCCACATTCACAGTCTTGCGGCCGGTGCCAGAGCCAGTCTTCAGCGTGCTTGTGGTTTTGCGCTTCAAGGTGATCTTGCGCGGCGCGGCGCCCTGCTCCCCGTGACTGCTTTTCAGGAAACTGAGCAAGACCTGCTTTTCCTCGTCTGACACCACTGCATCCACAGAGGTGTGAGGCAAACCCGCTTCTTTCATCTGCTTGAGCAGACGGTCTTCGGTGGCACCAACCGATTTGGCGAGTTCACTAACTGTTACTTCGGCCATTCTCTCTCCTAAAAGTCACTTGGTCGGAGGGGGTTACTTATACGTAAGTTATTTTTCGCTGCATTTAAGCTTCTTCGCCGCTGTCATCGGCAAACCAGGGCTCACGCGCCTTCATAATCAGCGCTGCAGCGCGCTCCTGGTCGAGACCTTCGATATCCAGCAGGTCATCGACAGCCTGCTCTGCCAGGTCTTCCATCGTGGAAATACCACAGCTGGCCAGTTGGAATGCCAGCTGGCGCTCCATACCGTCCATATTCAAAAGGTCTTCCTGGGGCTCAGATGCATCCAGCTTCTCTTCAGATGCCAGCGCTTGGGTCAACAGGGTGTCCTTGGCGCGGGCGCGCAGCTCCTCAGCGATATCCTCATCGAAGCCCTCAATTGCGAGCATCTCTTCGATGGGTACATAAGCTACTTCTTCAAGAGAGGCAAAGCCCTCTTCAACCAGCACACCAGCAACGTCTTCATCGATATCCAGGCGATCCATAAACACCTGCATGATGGAGCTGGACTCGGCTTCCTGCTTGCTCTGCCACTCGTCACTGCTCATGACATTGATCTGCCACTGGGTCAGCTCGGAGGCCAAGCGCACATTCTGGCCGCTGCGGCCGATAGCCATTGCGAGGTTTTCCTCTGCCACGGCTACGTCCATAGAACCGGTGTCTTCGTCGACCACGATGGATTCAATTTCTGCTGGCGCCATCGCATTGATAACGAACTGAGCGGGGTTTTCGTCCCACAGAACGATATCTACACGCTCACCAGACAGCTCGTTGGATACCGCCTGAACACGCGCGCCGCGCATGCCCACACAAGCACCCACCGGGTCGATGCGACCGTCGTTGGTATTTACAGCGATTTTTGCACGCAGCCCGGGATCGCGGGCCGCGCCTTTAATTTCGATTACCTGCTCGGAAATTTCCGGCACTTCAATGCGGAACAATTCGACAATCATTTCCGGGCAGGAGCGGCTCAGCATCAGCTGGGGGCCGCGGGCTTCCGGTTGGATTTCCAACAGGATTGCGCGCACGCGATCACCGAGTCGGAAAATTTCGCGACCAACCAGCTGATCGCGGGGCAAGCGCGCTTCGGCATTATTACCCAGGTCTACAGCGATAAAGTCGCGGGTCACCTTCTTCACAGTGCCGCTAACCATTTCGCCAACGCGATCGCGGTACTCGTCTACAACTTTGGCGCGCTCGGCTTCACGTACCTTTTGTACGATGACCTGCTTTGCGGTCTGTGCGGCGATGCGTCCAAATTCTACATTTTCCACCTGCTCGCGGAAAACGTCACCTGCTTTCAGGTCAGCATCTTTTTCGTGGGCTTCTTCCAGGGTGAACTGGGTACCCAACTCAGCCAAGACTTCATCACCGACCACTTCCCAGCTGCGGAAAGTCTCGTAATCGCCTGAACGACGATCAATGATAACCTCAATGGTTGAATCTTCGTCGTAGCGCTTCTTCGTGGCCGTTGCCAATGCCGCTTCGATGGCCTGGAAAATAATCTCCTGGTCAACGCCCTTCTCGTTGGATACCGCCTCGGCTACCAGCAAGATCTCTTTGTTCATGCAACTGTGCCTCAAAATCGCCTGAGCTCAGGCTCCTACAGGTTATTTGGTAAATTGGGGAATGATATTTGCTTTTTCGATACTGTCGATCGGCAAAAGGTATTCGTTTTCACTATCTACACGCAGAACCACTTCATCACCCTCTACACCGGCCAGCAGTCCGCGCCACTTACGCTGCCCATCCAGAGGCATACGCAGGCGAACTTCAATTTGGGCGCCGATAAAGCGCTCGTACTGGGCCAGCTTATAAAGAGGGCGGTCGAGCCCTGGGGAAGAGACTTCAAGTGTGTACTTACTACTGATGGGATCTTCCACATCCAGTACAGCACTGGATTGGCGGCTCACTTTCTCGCAATCCTCAACGGAAATACCGTTTTCGGAGTCGATATAAATGCGCAGCAGCGCGTTGCGACCGTGGGTTTGATACTCAATACCCCACAACTCACACCCCAGCGATGCCACCACCGGCGCCAGAAGCTCTTCCAGCAATTCGCGTTTGCTCGCCATTCTCGTCACCACATACAAAAAATGGGCCTACGGCCCACTTCGAAAAATATCTGCAACTTTTCTTGCAGATACGAAAAAGCCCCTGACGGGGCTTTGACCGCACATTCGTGCAGTCAGTGTGCACGAATGCAAAATTTGGTAGCGGGGGCAGGATTTGAACCTACGACCTTCGGGTTATGAGCCCGACGAGCTACCAGGCTGCTCCACCCCGCAACAACGAAAGCGCAATCAAAGTTTCCCTAAGGAAAGTTGGTAGCGGGGGCAGGATTTGAACCTACGACCTTCGGGTTATGAGCCCGACGAGCTACCAGGCTGCTCCACCCCGCAACAACAAATGCGCAATCAAATATTTTACCCGAAGGTAAAATTGGTAGCGGGGGCAGGATTTGAACCTACGACCTTCGGGTTATGAGCCCGACGAGCTACCAGGCTGCTCCACCCCGCAACAACTCCAAGAAACAAAGCCTGGTTGATCTTTGTTTCCCTGCGGTGGGACCTGCCCAACCACTCAAGAGGCTGCGCATTCTATTGGTGCTGACCCGGTGAGTCAAGCCGTAATTGGCATTTGTTTTCACCGGGGGGTTAAAGCCGTCTCTACCATCTCGCAAATCAGTATAGAAAAGGAAGAAAATCCCGCAAGCAGGCCACTTCCATATACCGTCTTCTTTCTTGCACATGTACTTTTTATAAAAAGAACGAAGAGTAAAACTCTCTTAACAAGTCTCTGAATAAGCTAGCGAGTTAACTGGTGCACTATTGCTTTTCGAATTGGGGGAAAGCGATCACTGACCCGCAACACCATTTTGCGCAGCAACTTGGCCGGCAGGCGATCGTCGGTAAACAAATCCACCACCCTATTAGTTCCAGAGTAAATCGGCTTGGATTCAACCCGGTGCAGCATCTGGTAACGGGCCAGGGCCCGAGTCAGCTTGGCCGGGTTATATAGACGGCTAACACTATCCAGTTGACGGGCCAAAGTATCCGCACCGGCCAAGCCCAAATTAAATCCATGTGCGGTCACTGGATGCATCCCCACAGCGGCATCTCCCACCAAGGCAAAGCGCTCAGTGAAAAAGTGATGTGCGTATACCGCAACCAATGGATAACAGTGGCGCTCACCAAAAGCTTCGACACCGCCGAGCTGGGACGCGCTTTCGCGGGATACGTGCCCGGCAAACTCTTCATTACCCATCGCCATAATCTGGGCAGAGAGACTGGCGGGAACAGTAACCACGGCCGATGAAATATTTGCCTTGGGCAAAGGCAACAGCGCCAGTGTCGAGCCGTAGCGGAAACACTCCCGGGCAATACCATCGTGGGGTAATTCGGTGCGTACAGGGCCGACAATTGCCACTCGGCCAAAGTCGCGCATATCGGCGCCAATTCCCGCCATGCGTCGCACTTCAGAAAAACGGCTGTCGGCTGCAACCACCAGGGAAGCGCGCACGCCCTCCCCCTCTGCCAACTCAAGATGACGCATGGCGCCACTCAATGTCATCCCGGTAACGGTCGAGTTATCGAGCAGCGTTATATTCTCAGTCTCCAAAACTGTCTCATATAAGATTCGCCGGATTGCAGAGTTGGAGACAATAAAACCCAGAGGCCCCCTCTCTCCCGGGCTAAAGTGGAGTGTCGAAGGGGAATTGCCGTCGACTACTTCGGCAGCATTTAGCGGGCTAATCTCTTCCGGGGATAATCTCTGCCAAGCCCCCAGTTCTTGCAGCAGCTTGTAGGATTTATGTGTCAGAGCAATCTCGCGGCCATCATCAACGGGAGCGGACAGCGCCGACTTATCCTGGCGCTCAATAATTGCCACCTGACACCCTTTGCGGGCGAGCATCACCGCCAAGGAAAGTCCCGCCGGTCCAGCACCTACGATAGCTACATCGGACTCCGTCATTTTCACACCCCTGATTTGCACGCAACAAATACAAGTCACTCTAGTGACTCACATCCGGGATAAACTGATCCAGATCAGGTTAAAGCCAATCCCAAGCCGCTCTACAGAGGTATAAATTGGTGAACTTTAGGGGTATAAAATATCACGCCCGCCACCAGCGCTTCTGAAAAACTGGAGCACCATGGAGTTCAAATATGGAACTTGAAATTCATTTCATTAACGCCTTTACCGACAAAGTCTTTCACGGAAATTCAGCCGGAGTTGTTGTTACTGAGGATTGGCTGGATGAAAATTTAATGCAGTCCATCGCTGCAGAAAATAATCTTTCCGAAACCGCGTTTCTGGTAAAACGCCCGGATACCAGTTATGGAATTCGCTGGTTTTCACCGTTAACGGAAATTGATTTTTGTGGTCATGCCACCCTGGCGTCAGCCCATGTTCTTTTTTCTCAAAACCCTCAATGTGAGCAACTCCAGCTCCATGCTGCCGCTGTGGGCAAAATGACAATAAGCCGAGGGGAAAATGGAATTATTTCCATGGACTTCCCACGAAGGGAGCCACAACCCGTAGATCGCATACCGCCAGAATTACTGGAGGGGCTTTCAATAACACCAAGTCAGGTGTTACTTAACAACCAAGCTTACTTTGCCATCTACAATAGTGAGCGAGAAGTATTGGATGTACAGCAGGATGCGAGCAGCCTGCGAAAGCTCGCCCCCTACGATGTGGTCGTCACGGCAAAATCCGATAAGTACGATTTTATCTCCCGATATTTCTGGCCATCCAATGGTGGTGCCGAAGATCCGGTGACCGGTTCTATTCACACAGGGCTCACCCCTTACTGGTCACAAATTCTGGATAAGAAAGAGCTGATCGCCTATCAAGCCTCCAAGCGCGGCGGCCTGCTGAATTGCACCATCGCCGGGGACAGGGTCATTATCTCAGGCAAAGCAGTACCCTATTTGAGCGGGACCATACGGGTTTGATACCCCAACGCCGGGATTTCCAAAATAAATCACAGTTTCCCCTAATTACGATAAGTACAGCTAAACAGAGGAGCATTAAGCAATGGAACAAAAAGGATCGTGCCTATGTGGCACTATTAACTTCGAAATTGAAGGTGACTTTGGCGGCTTCTTTCTCTGCCACTGTAGTTACTGCCGCAAAGATACCGGTTCAGCCCATGCAGCAAACCTATTCTTCGCATCAGCGAAACTTGAATGGCTATCCGGTGCAGAACAAGTCAAAACCTTTAAGCTGGCAGGGACGAGGCACAGCAAAAGCTTTTGCAATCAATGCGGTTCCGCAGTGCCACGAGAAGATCCTGAAATTGGCCTCTTAGCGGTTCCCGCTGGCAGTCTGGATCGCCCAATAGATGTAAGGCCTAATGCCCATATCTTTATGGCCAGTAAAGCCGAGTGGGACCGGGAACTGGAAACAGTACCTAAAGTAGACAAACTACCCCAGGTAGCTAGTGCGGACTCTGAATAGACCAGTTAATGATGGCTTTACTCGACCACAGTTGCTGCGATGATAAGGTTTCTCGCAGCAACTGAAGATCACATAGAGAGAATTAGCCGGGATGACCGTCAACGCGCGGCTGGAAAAGCACCGGGGTGTAATACAGTAAGAAAAGCGTGTAACCGACTACCCAGGCAATAATTGCTGCGAGCAAACCACTCGGGGCGGGTGCCCAAAACACACGTGCGAGAGCAGATAACGCCAGGGCCATAAAAGCCAGGGGCATCAAGCGCGGCGCCTTCAATATCCGACCTGTGTGGCCGAGACTGACGCGACTGGTCATAGACAAGATCAATCCGCCGATACCGCCAACGGCAAATGCGTGCAAGGCGGGACTCTGCCAGGAAGGGGCAATTTGGCTCCAGGCCAGAGCCGCGAGAAAACACCCCAAAATAACCAACCAGTAGCTCACATGCAGAGACCAAACCATCGGTTCTGCCCATATTTTTGTAGGGTGCCAGCGCACCACCCGGATCACCTGCAAAATACCCAGAGAGACCGCAAAAAAGGCCCAAACCATTTGCGGCAAACCAACAGCCACCGATAGCAACAAGCCCACCGCAGCAATATGGGTACCCCACTCTACAGCCGGTATCTTATCTCTTGGGCTCAAGTGAAAGCGGCGCGCCGTAAAGAAGGGTATAACCCGCCCGCCGATTATCAGAATAATCGCCGTCACCAACAGCAAAGCCAGCAAGGCGATTCGGCTCTGTGCCCCTGGCAGCAACCAGTGGCTAGCGGACAATGCAGCAAACATCAGCATCGCAGGCAATACAAACATATTTCGCCACTGCTTGGTTCGCAACACCCTGGCTCCGAGCAAAAACGCTGAGAACAGGAAAAAGGAGACTTCAGCAATCACCGGCATCCAAATAGGGACCGCCGCCAACAGGTAACCCAAACGGGCCAAAAGCCACAGGCCGACCAAAGCAATAAGTTGGGTTCCCTTTGGCGAGGGGATACCAGTCCAGGTTTGCATGGCCGTGCCGAGAAAACCCACAACAACGGTAGCCGCGAACCCAAACAGCATCTCATGGGAGTGCCAGACTACCCCCATTCGAAAAGCCGGCATCTGCCAACCGAATAACTGCCCCTGCCAGATAACCAGGGCAACCATACTCCACAGAGCAGCTCCCCAGAAAAAAGGGCGAAACGGCATACGCCAAATAGGTGCAATAGACTCCGCGCGCGCGCGGTCAACGATAGGTATCAAAATCCATTCTCCTTACCAACTACGGGAACACCAGGCTCCCTACACAAATAATTCGCAGTACAAGACCACCCCGACAGGCCTGCTTTGCTTGGAGAATCAAAGGCGTCCTAAAAAAAGCAGGACACAGGGGTTTATCTGTCCGGCGGCGCCGCAACCTAGGCAAAAGCGCCGACTTTTCAGTCATCCGCATCAGTGCGGGATATCGCCCGAGATTCCATTTCCAGGGATTGGGAAAGAGCCCTATTCTCACTCAATTAACAAAAATAGTTAACAAAAAAATGAGTAGTCTGTGAATTATTCTAACTGGGGTGAAGAATCTTTTTCTGTGTAGATAACCTGAAAAAACCACACGTTTTATAGGGTTATTTCTATTTTCAGGAAAAACTGGGCAAAGGTGAAGTGGACTTGAAGTATCTCACAAGTTTACTCAAATTGGGAAGCACTTCCATTTACAGAAACATACACGGAGCCACCAATAAACAAACACTCAACCAGGAATAAAGCTTGAACCTATTTCCCTAGTAATTCAGTACTTATCTCTCATATACAAACCATTATATTTTCACCATAATTTTATATGGCAATCATTACACGGTGCCCAGTGCCGGCAAGATACAGCCTAAGTTAAAGATTTACGCCAGCCTGTGCAGTGGAGGAATTATGCTCATACCAGGCTATCTTATCGCGGCATCAACCTTACTATTCTGCTGCCAGGCCCTCGCAACCAACACTTATATCCTGTCACAACAGGGTATTGGCAATCGGGCTATAGGGGACCAAAGCGACCCAACCATCATTAACAATCTCATCATGCAAACACAAGATGGTGAATTTAATAATGTGGTGGCTCAGCAATCCAACGGCAATACTGAAGGATCTATTATCCAGTTGCAGAGAGGCGTATCAAACGAGCTAATGTCAGTCCAATCCAGCAGCCTGGGTAGCACGACATCAGTCTCCCAGCTTAATGTTCTCAACAAGGCCGAAACCTCACAGACAAGTACACTGTTTAGCACTATAAGCATCAGTCAGGAACAATCCCTAAATCAAATTACGAGCATACAAAACCTTTCCACTGGTACAACTGCTAACATCTCGCAGATAGGAACCCTAAATTTTTCGGAATCTATCCAAGATGATGTTGCTCTTAGTGATGTCTCTATTAGCCAGTTAGGTAATTTTAATAGAGCTGAGATTATCGATAAAGAAAGTGGCATAGCAAACTCTGCCAGTATTATCCAAAGTGGAAGCCAGAATATTGATACTAGAATTATCCTGATACAGTCTCTGGGAACCAATAATCAAATTCAACAATTTGGCAATAACAACACTGCCCGGATAACAAATACTAACGGCGCCTTTAATACCAACTCAATAGTACAACTTACAGATTCCAGTGCTACTAGCATCCAAACAAGCAACTCTATTCAGGGATTTAACAGTTCCATCCAGCAAGGACAGAGTAATCGCGCTTCTATAATTGTTAATCTTGCTCAAAACAACCAGGCCTTTACATCTCAAAGTGGAACAAACAACGGGTCCACAATCAACCAGATAAACATCAATAATTTTTCCGAGATAACACAAACAGGAACAAGTAATAGCGCCACGTCAATACAACTCGCTATTGAAGGGGCCAGTAGTGTTGTCACACAAAGTGGATCGGATAATAGTGCTGATATTAGTCAAAGTGGATCAGCCTCTGAGGCAGCTATAGACCAGGAATTTGATCAAAATACATTAATAGCCATTCAAGATGGCTTTAGTGCAAGACTACAGTTGCTGCAACAAGGCCTACAGAATCAAGTAAGTTCAACGCAGTCTGGTTATATTGATGATGCGGACATCATTCAACTGGGTGAGCTAAACACTATCAATCTCACTCAAACCGGCAGCTTTAATAGTGCAGAGCTACTACAACTAGGTACAGACAACTTTCTCCAGGTAATTCAATTGAGTTTTGGTGCTACTATCTCCATTTCACAGATTGGCAGTAACAATTCTGCGATATACATACAGTAGAGAAAGAGGCTAAGAAAAACCATATTATTTATTGCTCAGATTTTTTCTTTCTGGGAAACATCCCCTTTCACAAACAGCAAACTTACAATCAGTGCTGCAGCAGCCAAACACGCATTAACAGTAAATGCCCGATCAATACCTTCAGATAATTCCGGAGCCATCGCAACAACCGTTGTATTCATCGCCAGACCAATAGCACCGCCGATAATTTGGAACATATAAATTAAGGCCGCCGCCAAGCTTGCCCTGGCAGGCCCCAATACCGTAACCGCAGTAGTCGTTATCGTAGGAAAATATAAGCCTAATCCTATACCGAGAGTGAGCATTCCCGGTACCAAGTGCAGATAGTGATCGCGAACCACTAGGCCAGAAAGTAAAAACATTCCCAAACCTAAAAAGAGTGCCGCTCCCGCTAAAATTAGGCGAGCCCCCAAAAATTCATATAACCACCCTGCTATATATGAGACTACCGCATAGGTAATCATCACCGGCAATAAACCCGCACCAGACCAAACTGCAGAATAGCTCAACTCCTTAATTAAAAATTGAGGAATATAAAGCAACATAGATACAAAAGTGACCGATAGAAGCAAAGTCACCAGACAGATAGAAAAAAAGCGCCAATTAGTAGCTACATCCGGGGGAATAAGTGGGTCAGAGCGAGTATGAGGCTCAACCCAGGCAAATACCAAAAAGAAAATCACCGATGTTACTAAAAGTCCAATCACTAAAGGACTTCTAAATCCTACATCGATAACAAAATCCAGAGATAACATTAAAGCCAAAAGGCTAATTGATAATGAGGCCATCCCCCAATAGTCAACCTTTTCATTGCTCTCATCGGGCTTATCATCCTCAATTACTTTCCAGCCCACCAACATTGCCGCCAAAGCGATGGGTAAGTTAATAAAAAAAATCCAGCGCCAGCTAAGAAAATCTGTAAAGAAACCACCCAACAGTGGCCCTACAGAGTTCGCAAAGCCACACACCGTCATTATCAAACCGCCTGCCTGACCGGCGCGGTCATCAGGCATGATCTGATAGGTCATGCCGAGCACAGCGGGCCACATCAGAGCACCACCAACACCCATTAATGCCCGGCTTCCCAGCAGCATCCATTCATTGACGGCCAGACCACCCAAAACTGAGAAAAAGACGAAGATTGAGGTTCCAACAAAAAATAGCCGGCGCCGACCAAACATATCCGCCAAGCGCCCGCCAGTAACTATAAAAATCCCGAACACCAATGCATAACCGTTAATCACCCACTGAAGGGTGGAGATATCTGCGTTAAAGTGTTTTTCCATTGCAGGGATAGCGACGGAGAAGGCCGTAAAATCATTGGCCACCAAAAAGACTGCCAACGACAATGCTGTTAAGCCAATAATCTGTGATCGCGATAGCGGGGTCTTTGAGGCTGCCATAAATGCCAAACTTCACACTTTGCAAGTTATGCAATGGATATATAAGCTTGGACCAATGAAGGACCAACTGCAGCGCAAATTATCAGGCAACACCAAGTAACAGCCTAGAACCAATGGGGTTCTCATAAACTTTATTACTAGAATCTCGGTGCTTTTCTCCTATATCCAGAATTACTTTCTTCCGCAATACTCTGATTAGGTCCCAGCTCAGGCATAGACAAGCATTAATGCCAACAACAATGGCTTGATGTCAGTGTAAGTCCGCAGTCTCACTAATCCTCATTCCATGTTAAGCAGATCGATCAACCCAAAAAGCAGTATCCGGTAGCAGAAGTATTTAAAGCTATCAGCCGATGATCAATCAGGATTGATCGACAGGCTTGAGCGGGGCCCCTTCTCCAATTCTTATAAATCAAAAATCAAAGACTGACAGGATTTTCCCATCAAGGTGCTATCTTTAGCCATTACCATTCTCTCGATCAATCATGGCCATCAGGCCCTGGCGAACAGTACTTACTCATCAACCAAGTAAGAACTGGCAACACTGCTACTGAATATCAAATTGAACAAACAACCACTAACAACTTAATAAATCAAGCTCAGATTGGTGATAATAATAACGTTGAAGCAACACAATTTAACGGCAACAACAATTAAATAATGCCCACGCAGGTAGGAATGAACGATAGCATCACCACTACTTAAATTGGTAATAATACCGCGATTTCTCTGCAGTAAAGCCATGTGCCTATCTCTAGAAATTTGTATGTTCAGACAGCTATCTCCCAGAATCTATCATCCAACCCTCCTCCCAGCAGCCACATCCTAACACACTGAAAATATCAGATATTTTCCGACTTTAGTCCCAGTATCTCAGTGTTTTTATCTCATTCCCCTGAGGAGTCTCATGGTCAATACTTTTTCCAAGGCTCCAATATCTGAAACGAGCTGGATTTCGACTTTTGGAGAGCCCAATCAAACGGATTACAGAGGAGAAATATCTATGACAAACGGTGAGCACTTATGCCCACCAGAATTTGGAATCATTGAGCCTTTTAGATAAAGCCGCCAATGATCACCGCCCCGGCATAGCCAGGTATTAATGCCGATGGCTTGGAGCCAGTGCAAGTCAGCCGTCTCACTACTTCTCTCACCATTTAGGGCCGATCAAATAACCTCCAATGCCCGACGGATGGTAGGTCGACGTTCGATTACACGGGATTGGATATGGATTTCACCTGTGTTGTACAGGAAGTACTGTGGACGCCATCAAAGCGCCATAGCGAGTTGAAGTAAAGGAGTTACTTGTGAAGATCTTACCTATAGCCGTTACCGCTCTATCCCTTGCCATAAGTGGCCTGGTTCATGCAGATGACAATGAATATATTCTCTATCAAGAAGGTACGGGAAATACAGCCTCAGGGGATCAAAGTGATCCCTCTATATTTAACAACCTCATCGAACAGACTCAAATTGGGGATAATAATGATGTTGAGGCCATCCAGTCTAATGGCAATACCAACGGCACTATTATTCAATTTCAAGAAGGGGATAATAACACTTCAGATGCCACTCAAGATGCCACCACTGACTCCATCATTGAGGTCATTATCTTTGGTGACGGCAATGATATGGATCCCACGCAAACATCAACCAGCAATTCCTTCATGCAATTGGATGTAACAGGGAATAATAATTCTGGAGGCGGCTCACAGGATGCCACTTCTGATACCTCATTAATATACATCATGGAAGGCAATGACAATCTTGGCTTTTCAGTTCAGAATAATGTTTCCAACAGTTCAATGAGCTTTACCTTTGTAGGTGACGATAATCTTGGCTCCTCTGTACAACAAGACTCCGATTCCGCAACTTTAGTAGCTGAAAGTTATGGTGACGATAATCTTGTTAGCACCACCCAGAATGTCAGCTCAAGCACTACGATAATGATCTTTCAAACCGGGGATAGTAATCTTGCGGCCGCTGGAGAGCAGATTGGCAGTGCGAATAATACAGCCACAATTACTCAAATTGGGAGCTCAAATATAGGTGGACTTGGTCGTTTTAATAGCTTTAGTCAAAGCACTACGTATGAGCAGTTTGGAGACGGTAACCTATTTGATAATGCAACCATTGACTCAAGCAATAGTATTGGAACGGTCCTACAGCAAGGAAATGGCAATACTAGTCTTGCCCTATTACAGACGGTATCTGATAACGCCTATTACATATCACAGATCGGTGATGGAAATATGGTATTTCTTACCCAGTCTGGATCAAGTCACACTGCTGAGATCATTCAGATGAGTGATTTAAATGAGATAAATGCAGATCAACAAAGCTTTGATAACGATCTGTACGCTCTACAAAACGGTGAGGACAACCTGATCAATTCACTGCAGGATGGGGACAGTGAAATGGCAACACTAAGTCAGGCAGGCACCCTGAATGAAATAGATCTCACCCAAAGTGGACAACAGGACACTGCCACTCTATCTCAGGACGGTAACAACAACTTTCTAAGTGTTACCCAAACCGGATTTAGCGATAGCATCAATGTTACCCAGTTGGGTGACAACAATAGTGCCACTTTTACACAATAACTAGTTAATGGAAGCCCATATACTCATATATGGGCTTCTTCTTACCATCCATATTCTATCCACTACCAAACATAAATATAAATCTGTAATGAAATTACTATATAAATCAGACTTTTTTACTAGTATCTCAGTGCTTTTATCTCATACCAATTATCTTATTTATTAACAATACTAAAAGCGATACCGTAAGTAGGGATCATTCATCACTTCACCATAGGTTGATCAACCGACAAACCAAACAGGAGCAAATTAAATGAATAGTAAAATCACCCAATACAGGTAAAAAAACAGGAATAAATATTTTACTTTAACCGAAGCAAAAATGAACATGGCCTCGGCATCTCCAAGCATTAATGCCAAAAAATGGCTTGGGATCAGTGCAAGCAAGCATTCTCACTACTTCCCTCACTATTTTGAGCCTTTAAACTTCTTACCTAGCGCTCATTAAAATTTAACTGGGCTACAGAAGTTTCATGCGTTAATTACCTTTATAGAAGCAAGAGATCTACCGCTCTTAACGCCATCCATAACTCATTAAATGAAAGGAATCATTTATGAAAACATCAGCCTTTGCAATCACTGCCTTAGCGTTAGCCATTTCCGGTATTGCATACGGTGACAATACTTATATTGTCAATCAAGAGGGAACCGGAAATATGGCCATGGGGGACCAAACTGGTGCCACTGACAGTCTAATCTCGCAGACACAGATTGGAGACAATAACGATGCCGAGGCAATACAATTCAATGCCACCAGCAATGGAACCATTATCCAAACCCAGCAGGGCAACAACAATTCCGCAGATAGTGAGCAAGATGGAAGCAGCAGTTCTTCAGCCGTCATTACTTTGATAGGTGACAATAACAACGCAGGGACGGACCAAATATCAACCAGCAACAGTGTAATGCAGAAAACCTTTATTGGTACTGATAATTTTGGCGGATCAAGACAAGAAGCTACTTCCAATACCACCATGATATATACCATGACGGGAACCAATAATGGTAGTGGCTCTATTCAGGAAAATACAACGAGTACCTTAATGAGTTTTACCATTACGGGAACAGACAATATAGGTAGTTCCTTACAGGAAAATACTTCTAATACTTCAATGATTTACACTATTAGCGGCACAAGTAGTGTTGGCAGTTCACTGCAAAGAGACTCTACCAATAGCTCGATGCAATTTACCATGATTGGCACCGATAATATTGGTTCATCGGGACAGACTAATATGGATTCGGCATTTCTGAATGTAGTTTCTATTGGCGATAGAAACGTCGGCACATCGGGTCAAACGGATAGCTTCAATAGCAGTATCAGTGTTTTTCAAATGGGTGACGATAATAGCGGTGGAGGAGGAGATGATGACGGCAGCTCAAACACTACAGTTCAAGTAACACAAGTGGGAAATTTTAATGTAGGATTTACCGTACGAAGCCAAAGTTCTGATCAATTTACTACAGTTGAGCAATATGGAAATGACAATTCCTTTAGCTCCTCAGATGACAATGCCAATAACAGTGTCGGCTCCAACCTACAGCAAGGTGATAACAATGACATTTTTGTTAACCTGCAATCTGTATCTGATAATAACTACTCCATCAGCCAAATTGGTAATGGCAATGATGCGGAATTGACACAGACCGGTTCCAACCACTCGGCTGAGATAATTCAAATGAGTGAATTAAACACTATAAATGCGGAGCAAACCAACTTAAACGCCGATCTTTACGCCTCACAAGATGGTGAGGACAACCTGATTAATTCCCTCCAAGATGGTGACAGTATTTCAGCCACGCTTAACCAGAGCGGCAATCTCAACGAAATAGATCTGACTCAAAGTGGATCGTCAGATATTGCTACATTATCCCAAGATGGCAATAGCAATTTCCTAATGGTAACGCAGACCGGCTTTAGCGATACCATTAGTGTCACCCAGCTGGGAGATAACAACAGTGCGACATATCTGCAGTAGTTATTCAAGTAGGCATACTTTTTACACGGCTACTTGATAGCAACCTAAATCGATCTAAATATGGAATTATCATGAAGAATATACTATTAATCCCAACCCTCTTCAGCATTTGTATTAGCGCCTATGCCAACAATACATATATCGTTAATCAGGTTGGTGCAGGCAATACCGCCATTGGCGACCAGAGCGATCCAACAATCAGCAACAATTTAATTTCCCAGACTCAAATTGGAGACAATAATACCGCTGAAGCAGAACAAATCAACAGCAATGCTAATGGGGTCATTATTCATAGTCAGCAAGGTAACTTAAACAATACACTCAGTACTCAAGATAATAGTACCAATGGTACTGTTAACGCCACGCAGGTAGGGGACAACAACGAAGTTGTCACAAGCCAAATTAATGACAACTTTAATGGCAATATTATCTCACAGTTTGGGATATTAAATTCCACTAATATAATCAATAACACTTCAAGCTTTAATACCAGCATTGTATTTCAGCAAGGAACCGATAATTTCAGCTCGGTCGTCCAAAATTCAGGAGGAGCAAATAATAGCATTACAGTGACCCAAAACGGCATTCAAAATTCGGCCAGCGTAGCCAGTTTTAATAGTGCAGCAAATACATCTATAGCTATTCAGCAAACAGGTAACTTCAATTCAGTCGGCGCCTCACAGACAGACTCATCACAATTTATGAGTAGTACAATCATTCAAACTGGTGACGATAATCTTGGAAATATCTTTAGTGGAGGAAGTACTTCTGGTAGCGTGACAATGATTCAGTCTGGCAACGCCAATTTATCCTCCCCAGTGCATACCGATAGCACACTTAGCCAAGGTATTAGTAATCAAATAGGCAATGATAATATTGTTGGTGCACTTATTCAGGACGCAACCACCAATGGCTTTATTAATATAACTCAGATGGGCAATCAAAACACTGGAAGTTTTGTGCAAGTTAATAGCGTCAATGATTCCGCCATGCTAGTTCAGCTTGGCGCTAGCAATGAGGCAACCGGTTTTCATTTTTTTAGTAACGACAGTGATGTAAATCTCCACCAGATTGGAGACCAAAATTTTATCTCTAGTTTCCAGACAGGATCAACCAATACTGTGGATGCAGAGCAAACTGGCAATCAAAATACAATAGATTTAGATCAGGACGGCGATTTATTGATAGCCGATATAAATCAAGATGGTATGTTAAACACGATTAACTCAATACAAATGGGACAGGATAACGACGCTTTTTTCTCCCAGAATGGCAATAGTAACTTGCTGGATTCGATGCAACTGAACACTTCATCAATTGCTACAGTTTCACAAACCGGTGACAATAATAGCAGCACTATTTTGCAGTAAAATTAGATTTTGGGCTGATCCAGCGATTAGCCCACTCTCTCGAAATATCTATACTTCTGCAAGCTAGAAATTCATCAAGGGCATTAACAGGAGCAGATCATTAACACAACAACTCATACTTCTACTCTATAAATTCTCTTGACAGCCTTTACATCTAGAAGATAAATACAACCTTCTTCATTGATACATATTGCTTGCAAAACTTATCACGGCCCAGAATCAAGATATCCAAAATTTATACGGATACACCTTTCACTATTAACATCTGCATTTTCAATATTTTCTTCCCAGAATTTCAGTGCTTTACTCCCATATTCGATAGCAGTGACATTGACAATACTATAATAGGCCCTCAACGAAGGCAGCTTCATAGGGCTTATTAATTTCCGTTCAAATCAGAAATTCTACATAGGGAGAGCTTCAATTAAGCATGGGAAATGATTACATCACTACAATTGTTAGTAACCGGACTCAACTGTAATGGCTGCACTCTGGCACTTCAAACTTTCATTGCCAATGAAAACGTACTGAAATCTGTAAAGTAAGCAGCCTCAACGATGATACTCACACCTAAGTCACTTACTAAACCAAATCTCAACCAGAACCTGACTTGAAAAGGAATTCAACAATGAAATTCAAAGCCACAATTGCCGGATTATCCACCCTTGCTGTGATACAGCTAGCACAAGCGAGCAACACCTACATAGTCAATCAAAATGGTAACAATAACACCGCCATGGGGGATCAAAGTGACCCCACCGTTACCAACAACCTAATTATGCAAACCCAAAATGGTGATAACAATACTGCTGAGGCGGAACAAATCATAAATAGCAATAATTCAGTGATCAGTCATACCCAGATTGGAGATGGAAACTTAGCCATAGCGAGCCAGGAAAATAGCACCAACACAACCTACTCAGTCATACAGATAGGTAACAATAACGAAGTTGATTCCTCTATGTTAAATGACACCGCGAGCACCAATTTCATTTTTCAAAGTGGTGAATTGAATTTCACCTCTACCAATAATTTTAATTCCATGTCTAATATTACCAATGTTATACAGATAGGAACAGACAATGAAACTTTTACTGCTCATGCCTTCAATTCAAGTAACAATTCCATATTGGTAAACCAAAGCGGATCTCAAAATACGAGTTCTCCAGGCGCAAGTTTCGATGCGGAGAACAACAGTATTGTCATCTTACAGGATGGATCGCTGAACAATGGGGGAGTTGGGCAAGTTAGTGGCTCTCAATTTATGACGAGCACGGTCATTCAAAGTGGCGATGATAATCTAGGGGGAGCCAGTAATTTAAATAGTAGCTTCGGCAGTACCTTTTCTAATCAAGTGGGAAGTTTAAATTTAGGAAGTTCAAGCCAAATTGATAGCACACAGAGCCATACATTTATCCAGCAAACCGGTACTGACAATTTAGGTAGCATATCGATAAACTCCAGCGATAATGTTAGCGCCTCCTTCACACAAATAGGCGACCAAAATATAGTTGGTGGCGCAGGCCATTCCTCTAGTAGTAATGGTACTGTAGAGGTCACTCAAATAGGTATTGCGAATGAAGCAATTGCCTTCCAAATTATGAGCGACTTGGGAGTATTAACTCTTTTTCAAAATGGTGAACAAAATATGGCCCTGGCGGGGCAAACAGGGATATCTAACATCCTTCTTGGCGTGCAAACAGGAATACAGAACGTACTTTCTATTATTCAGGATGGTGATTCAATTTCTGCCGATACCAATCAGAGTGGCACACTTAATGAAATTGACCTTGATCAGACCGGCATGAGTAGTGTTGCCACACTTACACAAAATGGTAACAATAATTTTCTACAGGCTATGCAGGCAAATCCATCTGCCTCATCCACTGTGACGCAGTTTGGCGAAAACAATAGTGGTAATATCATGCAGTAACTCACCCACTATTAGCTCAAAGTACACAAAGTAGCGGAATACATGACCATTCATAAAGGACATGCATTAGGAGAAATGCTCATATCATTTACTCCACTTAAGACGTGAATTTCTTTATATGTAGTCGATGATACCAAATGCTTCTGTTTGGTGTCATTTTTTCTGTTAAAAAAGGGTGTAAGTTTATCCCCGGATAATCTTCCTGGATAAATCAAGGCAACAGGGTTAGCCTAAAGCTTTCATAAGCTAGGACTGCAACCTCTATCTAGATTTAAAATTATTCACAACCAGATAAATTTTGATCCATTCTAGAAGAGAAAAATTATAGTGCAAAAAATATCAGTTGGCCTAACTCACTGGAAGTAAACTTTATTACTAGCAGTTACACACTTATCTCTCATTGAAAAGACTCATGCTTCATCAATACTTTTACCAAACTTTCAACATACTCAGGGAAACCAAAGGCAGTAATCATATATAGGTAGGGTAGAAGATTAAATAGCTCTACCCGGCATTAATAGATTTCAGGAGGTTTAAAGGAGAATTAGACAGTAAGCATGCATTTATTAATCGCAAAATTTTTAGTCCATACTTGATGAAATCTTAAGCATTTTCAGCTTTGATCAATAACAGGCATAGCTAAGTATTAATGCCGATTAGTCAGTTTCGGAAAATTTCTTTTGGCAGCTCTGAAACTTCCCCAAGCAAATATTGATCTCTATAGCGCCAACCTGCTATCAGCTCCAGATAGAAATGGACATTAATGATATTCATTTAAGCTTGTACCTACTCAATTTAAATATGTAACAAGCCTTTTTAAAATTTTGTTTTAGGAAAATGACTACACTAGAGAAGTCGAGGTTTTATCAATGAGAATGTCTTCGTATATTCCAGCAATCCCATGCATTTTAGCAATTAGTATCAGCGCTGCGGCACAGGCTAGTAATATATATATTGTAAACCAAACCGGCAATAACAATATGGCTATGGGAGACCAAAGCGATCCCACCGTTACCAATAATTTGATTGTACAAACCCAGAATGGGGATAATAATACAGCAGAGGCGGAACAGATCATTAATAGCAGTGATGGCGTGATTATTCAGACCCAGATTGGAGATGGAAACTTAGCCAACGCGAGCCAGGAGGATAGTACAGGCACAACGCTGACAACCTTACAGGTAGGTAATACTAACGAAGTTACATCCAGTATGCTTGGTGACTCCAATAACACCAACTTTGTCTCCCAAACCGGTGAAATCAATTTTGCTGAAACCGTAAACTTTAACTCCAGCTTAAACAGTACAAATATTGTTCAGGTTGGTACTGACAACCAAGCAGCAGCTTCTCATTTCAATAATTCAAATAACAACTCCATATTTATTAGCCAGGATGGATCTGAAAATATTGGTTCTGCATCTGCAAGCCTTAATACAGACAACACCACCTCCGTAGTTTTACAAACTGGATCACTTAACAACGGTGGAATTTCACAGTTCGACAATTCTGACTTTATGACAAGCACTGTTATTCAAAATGGCACTGATAACTTGGGGGGGAGCAGTAATTCAAACAGTAGTTTTGGTAGTACTTTTACTAATCAGGTCGGGAACTCAAACCTTGGGGGCTCAAGCCAACTTGACAGTACACAAAGCCACTCGTTTTCCCAGCAAATAGGGAATGATAATTTAGTAGGTGGTGTGCAGGCACTTTCAAGTTCCAATGTAATCGCCTCTGCAACCCAAATCGGCGATCAAAATATCATTGGAGGTATGGGCCATTTTTCCAGTAGCAACGGTATTGTAGAAGTCACTCAGATAGGCATTGCCAATGATGCAATTGCTTTCCAAATTATGAGTGATTCATCAATATTAACCCTTTCACAAAATGGCGAACAAAATATGGCCTTGGCTAGCCAAACTGGATCATCAAATAGCCTTCTAAGTACGCAAACAGGTACACAAAATGTCCTCTCTATTTTTCAGGATGGTGATTTGATTTCTGCTGATACAGACCAAAATGGTACGCTCAACGAAATCGATCTTAACCAGACAGGTATGAGTAGCTGGGCCACACTCTCACAAAGTGGAAATAATAATTTTCTACAGGCCATGCAGGCGAACCCATCTGCCTCAACTACCGTGACACAGTTTGGAGACAACAATAGCGGAAACATAATGCAATAATATGCCTGGCTTCAAGCTCACTTTAATTTCATAGAAAAATATTTAGTGATCATAAATTGGGGATTCACTGAACTGATACAATTATTGAATATATATTATTCTGTTTTGTTATCATATCTATCGTCTCAGTGCATCCCCAAAACTACTATTTCTTATAGAACCAACCATCAGCACATTGAATATCGTGGTAATACCACAAAAAGAGGCAATTTAAAATTACACCCACACTTACTCACACTCTTCGGTTTGTTTGCGCCCCCCCAAATTACCGAAACACTACAGCATCGCTGCACTCACATAGTACTCTCCAAAAAAAGTCCCCTCTTGAAAATTTCAAATACCTGGCTACATACACGCCATCAGACATCCATCGTATTTTAAGTGGTGAACTTAGGAATATATATTTAACATTTAGATCATGCTTACTAACCGCATACCTGCTGTCCAACTCAACATCCTATTAATGCCTAATATTTAAAATACTCAACTAATCTTCCACATCAAAATCTTATACATGGAAACATATCAACATTTAGATGCAAATATTATTGAATTCATACAATAACATTTAATGTGAAAAATACACGCCTGAGAGCCCTTTACAAGATACTCACCTTGGAGATATTTTTATTTTAATTAAACCCCTACCACATTCCACTATAATAGATATATTTATATTATGCTATATAAAGGAAGCTCATATATTTCACATACGAGCCCCTAATAGATTACTGATTGATAAATTTTATAAAAAATTAATTAAATCGGGCTATAAAATTCCACAAAACGTTACCACCAAATTTAACAGGCCATGGAAAAGAAATTGTCTAATAAAAACTTGTTAATCCAAACAATCTGGATCTTTAGTGAGATATTCATTGTTTACCCAAATATTAGTACCACTGCAATCAGGGTCAACTGTATCCCTCAGATCAAAAGGATCATTATCAAAAGAAGAGTTCGCAGAAATAATATTGAAGTTGGAATTAGTAAAAATAAGAACTATACCACCATCTTGGCTATCACCGTTGCCATTATCAGTAGTTGTGTTCTGTGATATCACATTATTTGACGATCCTTCTATTAGAATACCAGCCCCTCCATTTCTGCTTGAAGTGTTGTTAAAAACTCGTGAAAAACTATCATCCACCTGGATTCCATCGGCAACACTACCTATTACGGTACAGCCAGAAAAAGTATTGTAGTCATCATCCATATCGACTCCGACTCTACCACTATCAGTAATAACACAGTCATTTATAGTATTGTAAATACTATCTATATCTATTCCATCATTAACGCTATTAACAACTTCGGTACCAAGTACTTTGTGATACCCCTCTCCCTCTAAGAAAATTCCATCAAAACAGCCATCAATAACGCCTCCAGTGAGGGTGGCGCCATTACCTTCCATTCGAATTCCTGCACCACCTAGGTCTCCTCCTGTAGTACAGGTCAGGGAATAGTCGCCCATATTTAAGCTGCCACTTGGGCCGACAATAGTAAGTGCATCAGGTTCATCGGTTGTTAGATCACAAGATAAGTCCTCAGTGAGCACTTCTGCAGTTGTAATCACATCGCCACAAGCCACTTCAGCCAAGGCAATTGATGAATATGAAGACGCCGATAAAGCCATTATCGCTAATAGTGCCACCTTATCTACAGACTGCTTAATTTTCACATCCAACTCCTATCAGTTCAGAATAAAGAATACATCTCAGCACAGAGATACTGAGTCCCCTAAGTTTGGATGCAATAATAGCTTCCACCATAAGAAAAATTGCCCAAAATAATTGACGTCCGAATGTATAAAAAACTACGTCATTCTTTTGAAGAAACTAGTGCAGCTATATCGATAGCAATGATTAAATACAGAAAATTAAGCTGGCGCAATTACTTTCTGATGATTACTAGCATTTAACCCTAAACACCATACTCTGATCCAACTTTGGAAAGTACGATTTTATTCGCCAGCTAATGTATGCAGCTTAATTATGAAAAACTTAGGTTGTTTATATAAAATTTACTCATGATAGAAGTACTAACTCCGGGAAACTGTTACTTAATGTTCGGTCATAAAAAGGAGTTATCATGTACACCAAGGCTGGTATTTACGTCGCTCTATCTTTATTTGTTGCCACAAATTCTTTGGCTGAAGCAAATAGTACATCACTGTATCAGCAGGGTAGCGCTAACAGTGCCACTACTGACCAAAGCGATATTACTAGTATTCACTACCAGATTGACGATAGCAACCAGGGAAGTTCACTACAAGACTCCATTACGAACAGCGATCTTAACTATATCCAGTTAGGCCATCAAAATAACGCCTAAAGTGTTCAAACCGACTCTGAAAATGCTTCTATTTCTGTCTATTAAAAAAGGACAGAAAATTCAGACACCAGTTCACAAGATAATATTATCAATGGAGAAATGCAAGTTCATCAGATAGAACTTAATAACAAACCAACAATAATAGATTTAAACAGTGGCTCTAATAATAATACAATTTCTGTCCAAAGCGGTGATATCAATCAAAATTATGTATTTATTAGCGCGACAAACTCTACAATAGACTATATCAAGTAAGTTGGTGCGGACAACCAGTTTTTCTAACTCACAATGATAATGACAAAGTAGAGATTATACAAGCTGGGGCCAGGCACACTATCGATATTAGTTTTTTCTCTACAGCTAATAATGAGGTCATTATTAATTAACTCGGCAGTAGTAATATTGGAACAGTGAATTTAGGCGGCACAAGTAGCGAACTGCAACTACTCAAGGAGGGATATATTAATAGTGTAAACGTCACTCAGAGTGGAGAAGAGACTCATCTCTACACTCACCAAATAGGTAACCTTAATGGGCTCAGTCCAACCCAGAGTAGAAGACAAAATACTGTCAAATTCTCTCCAGTTGTTAACAATAAATTTATACACATGATCCAAACTGGGGTTAGTAGCAGTGCCGACATACTACAAATAGGTGGTGACAATAGCACGAACTAGCAGCAATAATTTAGCCCTTTCAAGGTTGTCTCGATAGATGTGTTGACCGGTGAGCTGACGTGATCATCAGGGCGCAAACTCGACTTTATTCCTAACTTTGCCAAACTAAATTCTCATAGCCACATACCAATTCATCGACAAAAATTAAAGTAGCCTTTGATTGAGCTGACGCTATAAATCAAATGGCTAACAACCCAACCTATGGCTTTAAACCATATCATCGTGTAGTAGAGTGATATTTTTTATGTATTAGCCTCCACTTAAGATTTCCAATCATTATTGACCGCACATATTTTTTCGTAGAAACACGGAAAGTACTATGCCTTTATATGGATGTTAAAGGCAGAGTATATGCTTACCACCCAAAGTCCAAATTGGTAAAGGAGTTATCCAATGAAGACCTATTCGCTTATAGCCACGGCCTTATCCCTTATGATCAGCGGGATTTCCTATGCGGAAAATACTGTCATCCAGAACCAGATGGGTACAGATAATAACGCGACAGCAGATCAAAGTGATCCGACCGTATTTGATAACCTTATTGTGCAAACACAAATTGGTGATAACAACGACGCTGATGCCAGTCAAACTAATGGCAATGTCAGCGGCGCCATTTATCAAACACAGCAGGGGGATAATAATAGTGTCACCTCGACACAAGATGCCACAACCAGCACTACGGCATCAGCACTCCAGGTCGGGGATAACAATATCGTTTTAACCAGTCAGGAAACCGCTTCAAACGGTAACAGTGAAATCCTCCAGAATGGTGACACTAACTTTGCCAGCTCTGAACAAACCTCCTCAGATTCTGATTCTATTTCAATCAGCCAGTATGGCGATCAAAACCTGGCTACTAGTACTCAGGACACGAGTTCCAGCAATGTTGTAGTCATTACCCAATCCGGTGACTTAAATATTTCAACTACATTGCAAAACACAGCAAGCTCTGGTAACAGCGCTACCACAATTCAATTCGGGCAACAAAATGCTGCTGGGATATCTCACCTTAACTCCTTTACCAATTCGGACTTGATAAGTCAGGTTGGTGATTTCAACAATGCCTCAATTAACAGAAACACCTCAAGTTCCGATAGTGCTATCGTAGTACAGTCCGGAGACTCCAATTTTGTCAGTGCTACTAGTTTTGATACGGCAGACAATACATTATCCATCTATCAATATGGTGATAATCAATCAGCGGTTGCCACACAAAGTAGTGCTTTTGAAAATAACATTTATATTAGCCAAAGTGATGACAATAATATGGCTTTGGCAACACAATCAGGAGCCAGTGACAACATTGAAGTTTATCAGTCAGGCTCATCCAATATGGCTACAGCCTTACAGGCGTCGACTGACAATAGCTCCAATATTATTTCCCAGGACGGTACACAAAACGATGCTACTGTCACACAAAGTGGTTCATCGGATACATCCTCTGTTGAACAAATTGGAAATATGAATATGGTTTCAGCCAGCCAAACAGCCTTTAGTGGCTCCCTAGATATCATTCAAGATGGTGACGAGAACGATATTATTTCCACTCAAGATGGCGATATGGAAACTGCGTCAGTCCTACAGGCAGGCGATTTAAATACTGTTGAGCTAGCCCAGAGTGGTATGCAAAATAACGCCACCCTATCACAGGATGGCAGCAGTAATTTTCTTTCTGTTACTCAAACCGGCTTTAATGACACAATTAGTGTTACCCAACTAGGTGACGGGAATAGTGCAACCTTTATCCAATAGTTTCCTCCCAATGGATAAAGGCTACACCAAGCCTTTTCAAGTGCCCTTATGTTTTTATGTAAGGAGCTACTTCAAATAACTTCCAGAAGTGCCTTCATTAGAGATTTTGCAGTTAAGGAGTATTTATGAAAATCTCAAGTTTAGCGCTAACTCACCTTGCATTAGCTATTAGCTGTACTGCAGTTGCTGACAATAATTTTGTAATCCAGGATCAGATTGGAATTGGCAATACTGCCACAGCCAATAATGCTCAAACAGATGTTAACAACAGCACAATTATTCAAACCCAAATCGGTTTCAATAATAGTGCAGACGCCTTACAAATTGACGGTACATTCCTTAGTACTATTATTCAACTCCAAATTGGGGATACCAATGAAAGTGAAACGGCCCAAGAGAATACGACCAGCAGCGAGATAAATTCTCGACAGCTAGGGGCCAGTAACAGCGTTAATGCCGGTCAAGGGACTGTTACCGACAGCATACTCGCCGTTAACCAGTTTGGCACATCGAACACTGCCAATTCACAGCAGGTGGTAGCTGACGCAATTTTTTCACTGGCTACACAGGTAGGTATGCAGAACTCTGCTGAGATCTACCAGGAAAACCTAAATTCAGGATCTGGTACTTTACAGCAATTCGGAAGCTTAAATACTGGGAATATACTCCAGCTTGCTAGTGGTAACCCCAACGCAGCCCTACTGCAAATAGGTCTTCAAAATACGGCCAGGGTTGACCAACTGAGTGTCACCGATTCTTTTACCTTCATTAGCCAGATTGGAGAAAATAATGATGCTCAAATCAATCAAATAGATGCCGCAGCAGATAACGCCCTGATAGTTCAGGCTGGCGCAGAAAACTCAGCAGAAGCGACACAAGATATCAGCAATTTTAATACTGTTTTTATCGCTCAGGTCGGCACACTGAATACAGCTACAACCAACCAGAATACTTCAGAGAATGGTACTTTAATTGTAACCCAGGCGGGTTCGGCAAATAGTGTCGAAGCAGATCAGAATACCGATCTTAGCAGCGCAATTATTATTCAAGCCGGAGACCAAAACTCAACAGCTACAGATCAGGTGGGGGCTGATGTAAATCTGACAGTTACCCAGTTCGGCTCTAGCAATTCAGTCACTCTCCAGCAGGACGGCGCTCTCCTTGATGCGACAACAGCACAATTTGGCACAACCAATGAAGCCGTAATTGCTCAGAGTGGTTTAGGTAACACACTAACATTGTTACAAATCGGCGATGGGCACTATAAGGAAATATCACAAACCGGAGTAGACCAGTCATCCTTTACTGTTCAAATAGGCAGCTCAAACTTTGTCAGTGTTATGCAATAGTTTTAACACTGAGAGGCTTCAAACAGGGGCAGTATTAACTCTGGTACTAATAAAAAAGTGACCTGGCTGCGGGGGAGAACCAGGTCACTGAAACGGTTTGGGTGGGGGCTATTCGGCCCCCTGGTTTTTAGTCTTGGTAATCGATGGTCATATCAAAGTTGCCCTCAACACACTTGGCATAGTCGCCCTCATTCAGTGCTGAGTAGGCAGTCTGGTAATTCACCAACTGACATGCGTAGCTCTCATTATTTGGGGTATCTGCAGACCATCCCCAATCTTTATCCCAGTAAATATCCAGGGATGCTGCACCACCAGTCTGGAACTGCCCCATATTGGCACAACCGAGTTCTTCATCTGCCGGAATTTCTACACCGAAGTATTCCGCTGTGCTCTGGTAGTACTCGATCCGATACTGTGAGCGGTAGTCTTCAGTACCAGAACTACATTCGATCGCACCATTAATAATATTGGTGGTAACGCCGAATCCAGAAGTCAGGTTATTGGCCAGATCCACACTGTTCGGTTCCCAGGTGCCATCGATTACATGCAATATGCTTGGCTTGGGTGGCTGTGGATAGACGAAGAAGAAGATGGAGCTTGCCAGGTTCAACCAGGTATCCGCTACCAACTCCGGTGCTTCCAGCAGGGTGTAAATATCACCGTACATTGCCTGGGAGAAGGGACCGTAGTTATAGTTCCAGCTCAACTGCTTAGCGCCGCGGCCGAAGTAACTCTTGTAGCCACCATCACTATTGATCGCACAGGGCCATGCTTCTGCTGCCCAGCTGCTGCTGGCATCACAGGCGCCGTAGCCGCCGGAAGTATCTTCAGTCCAGCCAATTTCCCGCAACCAGTACAGGCCTTGGCGCCATTCCGGCACTTCCCAACCTGTCGCGTGGGCACCGGTTTCCTGGGCGTAGTGTGCAAACATGACAGCCATCGACTTGCGACAGATCGCTTCGGCATCGCGACCATCGGTATAGTCACCACAGAAAGCTGGGAACTTGGCTACGGCTCGGAGGAAATTGGTGTAGGTGTACTCTTCCGCTCTGAGGGCGAAAAGGTAATCCCAATCTTCTTCAGACAGGATGCTTTCAACGCGGAGGACATTTTCAGGGTTTGCACTGCGGCCAGGTTGCACCGCCTCAACCACGGCATTGTCCCGGGTTTCGACGGTATTCTTTACTTCCTGAAGCAGGGAATCACTGCTGGTAATCGACTCTTCCGCAGCTTCCAGTTCGCTGATGCCCATCACATAGCCATCAGCTGCGGCACAGCCATCCTGGCTAATGGAGACCTCGTCCACATCACTGGCTTGAGTGGAGTCAGAAGCCGTCAGCTGGAAGGTGTAGGTTACATCGCTGTATACCTCAGACAGGGTCACTGAGGTAGCGCTGCCGGTATAGTTGGTCATCTTTACAACCGGGCCACTGGTTTGGCTCCAGATGTAAGAGATATCGCTGCCGCCGGTACTGCCTGAGCCATCCAGATTAACCGTTCCACTACAGCCTACATTGATACTTGAGGCCGAGATATTTGCGGTTACTGAGCTTTCAGAACCATCGGTATTATCATCATCGTCGTCTTCATCGGTATCGTCCACCGCGAGGTTTTGCACGGTTATCTGTGCTTCTTCAGTAGTGTCACCATCACTGACGATTAGGCTAAAGACATAGCTCACATCAAAAGTGCTTGATGGTAGGGTAACAGTGGTGGATGCGCTGGTCGCAGAAGCAATATCTGCTTTAGGAGAGGCCGGGGATAATTGGGCCCAGCTGTAAGATAAGTTGCCGTCGCCACCGGAGGCACTGGCATCAAGTGTTACAGTGCCACCACCGGTAATTTGTGTCTGCGACACTGAGGCACTGATCGTAATGGGAGTGCTGTCAGAATTATCGTTGCCATCGTCACTGTTGTCGTTATTGTCGTTATCACTGCCGCCATCATTGCCACCGGTGCCGGTGTCATCATCGGAGCCGCCATCACTGGAGCAACCATCCGCTTCCTTAAGAAGCCAAGGGGAACCCCAGGTATTTTCAGCCGTTAATGCATCGGTGGGGTGGTCGTCACCATTAGCCCACCACTGGGCAACAAATAAGTCGCCGTCGTAACAAACTTCTTCGCCTTTGCGATAGTTTTGACCGGAAATATAAGTATCGGAATCATCGGAACCACCAGTGCCACCACCGCTGCCGGAATCTGTATCATCATTGTTACCAGAATCCGTATCTCCGTTATTTCCGGTATCAGTATCATCATCAGAATCGGTGTTATCACCATCACCAGAATTGGAGTCATCGCCACCACTGGTATCGCACGCACCTGACTCCTCCAAAATCCAGGGGGAGTCCCAGCGGTTTTCTGCTGTCAGGGCATCCGAGGGGATTTGAGAAGCTGTTGCCCACCATTGAGCTTTATATAAGTTTCCCCCGTAGCAAACCTGGCTGCCACCGGAATAACTCTGCCCCGCAACGTAGTCGTCGGCGGGTTGTGCCGCACTCAAACCTTGAGTGCCCAGCATCAGCGCCGATGCTATGGCTGTGCGAATAAAAATATGGCTCATAGAATCTCCAATTGTCGTTTTTAGGGTTCTATTTAAAGTTTTACGCGATGAGGCAAATACCAAACTGCCAGGTATTATTTGCAAAAATAGAGATCGAGAGCTTGTGTGAATAACGTATAACGGAAGGCATTAATAAATAGAGCAGACATTCTTGGCATAAATATTTATACACTGCCAGGATGCTCTAAATTGAAAGGAGCCCACTTCCCTTCCCCGTCTTTATTTACTCAACTGGGTGCAACTGCCCCTGCACCTTTAATAATTATCACAAACACTTACTTTATTTCTGTACGCTGTTCAAATAGCCCCATACGTACTCAGCAGTTTCGATAAATAGCAAACGGAATGGTTCCAGATTTAAACAGAATATTTCGTGACCACATCGACACAGGTCACGTGCGCCAGTGAGCAAATATCTAATTTCAAGATCAAAGTCACGTAAAAAGCGGAAATTATAGGTTTTTAAATCTACATAAAACCATAAAAGAGAAAAGTTTTACCAATAACAATACAGGATCAAAATGTAAGGATAATTACCTAGCCAACAGACACCGATAGACAAGTTCATGGCGCTTTACATCGTCTAAGTGAGAAAAAGTTCCCAATCTAATCAGGAACCACAACTGATAAATACAGTTTGTCACAATTCCTGTATCTTTCGTCAGTGACTTTTCTCTCAAAATAAAAGTACTTCTGGCCCATAGTATTTCCCTCACTCCATGGCGACACTTTAGATCGGCAATATCAGCAGTAATAAGCCGTAACTGACAGTCACTTATCCTTTGGCTAGCACCCCGTGCCCCAAACAGGAAAGAGCTCAGATTAGTTCAACAAAGGGAGATCTTTGTGAAGCCTTACCTCATCCTTTTTTCATCCACAATTCTGTTGTTAGGTACTATTAGCCACGCGGACACAAGTACTACCACTGTAGAGCAATACGGCGATAGCAATCTGGCAACAGCCGAGCAAGCTGACTCAACCATTGAAAATAACTTAATAGAACAAAGGCAAACGGGTAGCTCGAACTCTGCCGAAGCGATGCAATCTGTGAATTCATCCTTGGGCTACATACTTCAAATGCAAACTGGAGACAGTAACAGCGCCATCGCCAGCCAAGAAGAAAGCACTTCAACCACGGTGCAAATTGTGCAATTGGGTGATAATCAGACCGCACTCAGTACCCAGATACTTACCACTACGACTAATGGGGAAATCTATCAGGAGGGGCTATTGAATAACGGTAGACTCTTCCAAAGTGACTCCATTGGCAATACAGGCTACTTGTTCCAATCTGGACAAAGTAATATGGGGTTTGTTCGCGCCACCAGTGGTGATTTCCACTCAGGCTCACTTCTCCAAACAGGAACCTTGAATGATGGTGTCCTAATTCAACTACGCGGTACCTTCTATACCTCTACCGTGACACAAAACGGAACAGGAAATGAGGCGACCAGCTTGCAGAACTTTGGCGAGTCCCTTACTAGTGAAGTCACCCAATTAGGTGATGGCAACAATGCCATTCTCTGGCAAATATTCAATGAAAACAGCTACGCCCAAACAAGTCAGATCGGGTCGGACAATATCTCTTCCTCTCGACAAGAAGGTGAACTCATGAGCATCACCACCACACAGGAAGGTATGTTTAATGAGGCTGTTGCATTTCAGGAGGGTACTTCGAGTTTCGCCTTATCTCAACAAAATGGGCTGGATAATTTTATTGATATTTCACAGAGTGAAGTCAATGGAAATATCTCAGCCAGTCAAGTGGGCAATGGTAATATCGGGATGATATCCCAATAATAGAGATTAAGATTTTTAATCGAGAGTTTTGATTGTACTGGGCTTAGGAACCGTCCAATCGATAATTGCCCGTTAGCAACTGGCCAGCGGGCAATTGTTAAACTCTTGCTTAAGATGAAAACACCCTAAGACGTCCCTCACGCTTCTCCTCGCTAAAGTCACAGCTGGTCAATCTAAACATCAACACATACTCGGAAAGGCAGCGAGTATCGTGAATATCCCCTGGTAAGAACGCACTACAGTCACCGGGCTTCATTTGATAACAGCCCCGGCTCACCAGTTGTTCACCATCGTCTTGATTGAGCAAACCATAGGTAGACATCTCCACTTCACCATGTTGCACTGCGTAAAATACCCAGCCATTGCCATGATTATGTGGTGGGCGATAGAGCCCACGCGGCTCCACATGAGCCAGTAAGATAAAACCCTTATCTTCATCCCGGTATAACTCTACACTGGGTTCTTGGCGACTATGTAGATCAGCCAACCATGCTTCATCAGAATTTGATACCGCCAATTTTCCCAGGGCTTCTCGACATCTCACAATTGATGAAGTATCAAGTCCCTGCCAATTCGCTTTAAGTGCTTCAACACACTGTCTCAAAGAATTCGTCACTGATTGGTCCTCCTAAAGCTCTCTCGATATCTTGTTGAAAATTACTGCGAATCCACAAATTCAAGATACAACTTGAAGCCAGCTTTAAGTCAACCAGATCTGTGCCTGTATTTTTAGCTATTTAAGTCGTGGGTGAAGTGTAAAAGCGTTGGCCTGGAAAATAGGAATAAATCAGGAAATAGAGATGGGTATTAATAGCTCCAGCAGCTATTAATACCCGCAAGTGCTCACTAAAACGAAGCACTCGCTAATGGGTTTACTTTATAGCTCTGGAGGTAATCGTTAATTTTGCTCTCGGGAAGCAAGCTTGCTGGCAAGAATAGACACGATCTGTATTGTTAATGCGGTTAACAAGAACACTGATGCCAGGCGATAAACGGCATTGAGACCATCCGCTATCTGCGACGGACTCATGTCTTGCAGGGGCTGGCTGGGTACAAGCCCTACAAAAATCACACTCATCACTGAAGCTCCGGTCAATAAACCCAATCCTCGTGAAAGGCTGAGAAACCCGGAAATACGCCCACGAACTTCGGCCCGGGCGCTATTCATGGTCATAGTATTAACTGTCGAAAGGTAGGTTCCGTAACCCATTGCCATAGTGACGGAAAAAACCAGATAGCCTACCAAGCCCTGCTCCACCCTGAGCAGTCCCATTCCCATGGCTCCACAAAGCAAAATTAACAGACCCAGTAATACGATACCCCGACTATTGAATCGATCCACGGCTCGACCGGCAAGATTTGAACAAGCAGCCACCATAAATGATCCGGTTGTCATCACCAGCCCTGCGATAAAAAGGTCCAGATCCAGTGCCAGAGTCAAATAAAAAGGCCCTACAATCAGGCTACTCATTACCGATGAAGCCACCAAAAAGTTTCCAGCCACATTCGCCAAGAATGTCTGCTTTCCAGAAGATTCCGTAAATCCTTCACGCAGGGGTTGTACTTTCTGCCTGACATAAAACAACCCCACACCAAATATCACCGATAGAGCGATAGCAATTCCATTAACCGCGGAATATCCCTCTCCCAATGGTTTAATCGCCAGGGTATAAAAAACAATGCTAAAGAACAGGAATGCTGCGGCCAGGTAGCGTTTGAATCGACTTCTGCCATCAACAACTTCGCCGACTATGTTTTCCGGCAGAGTTCGATATGCCAGGAAAAACACCCCCAATCCCACCGGAACTACCAACCAAAAGATAGCCTGCCAATTCAGGTTTTCGACAATCAAGCCGCCCACAATAGGACCCATACCAGTCCCAACCGCAGACAGGCTGCCCAGTAATCCAATTATCTTTCCCGTTTCACTTTTATCGAAAACGTCGCTGGCAATAGCCATAGACACAGCCACGAACATCGCGGCACCGACCCCTTGTATTGCGCGGAAAAAAACCAGAGTCCAAACATTAAAAGACAGTGCACAAAGTAATGTCGATAAGGTGAATATCAATCCACCACTTAGGAACAATTTTCTGCGACCCAGCTTATCACTGAGGCTTCCAGCAATAGGCAGGGTCGCAGTCATACACATCATGTAGGCCACGGTAATCCACTGAGTATTACTAAAAGAAGCCCCTAGACTTTCGATTAATACAGGCAGCGCCATATTAATTGCGCTGACTCCCAAGGCTGCGAGCAAGGTCGCCAAGCACAAGGTGATCAGGACTCCTCTTTTGGAAACCTGAGCAGCCTCTTGGGAAATTGGGTCTTCGGAATAACTTTTCGCGGTGTGCATAAGCTGAACTTTGACTTGCCAGTAATGACGCGTGAAACTAGCATACAACTTCAAGTGAGCTTGAGGTCAATAAGCGATGAATAACAGGGAAGAACTGGATATACGCGAAGTCTCCAAACTGTCGGGACTCCCCTCTTCCACACTTCGGTATTATGAGGAAAAAGGCCTGATAAAGTCATGTGGTCGTCGGGGAATTACCCGGATTTTTAAAGCCACAGTGATAGAAGAGTTGTCCCTTATCTCCCTTGGCCGCTACGCCGGTTTTTCCCTGGATGAAATTGGCGAGATGTTTTCCTCTAATGGCAACCCCGCTATCGACAGGGAACAGCTCCTCGCCAGGGCCGACGATCTGGAAAAGAATATCCGCCGACTCGAAGCTATGCGCGATGGGCTACGCCATGTAGCCAACTGTCCCGAGGTCAATCAGCTGGAGTGCCCCAACTTCCAAAACCTGATTAGGAAAGCTACCAAGTTACAGCATAAGGAAGACAGGAAACAGAAGCGACGCTGACAGAATAGCAGCGAATAAAGTCAGGAGACACTAAACTCTGTCATCATTCCCGAGTCCTCATGCTCCAAGACATGGCAGTGCACCATATAGGGCATATCCGGCATCGCCGGCAGCGGGAAACGAACAAATATTTCCGCTTTGCCGCCATCGGATATGGGCATCGTATCTTTCCAGCCACGCATATAGAGTGGCGGTTCTGCATTATTGTATTTCGTGACTCGAAACTGGCAGCCATGGATATGTACCGGGTGTAGCATTCGGTCCTGTCCTTCAGAGATCTCCCAGCGCAGGTCCTTATTCCTCGCAACCTTAAATCCAGGCTCGGTAAATGCAAAGGAAACCCCATTAATCGCATTCGCAGTTAGCTGCTCTTTTAACGGCAATGCCGGCCCCTCAGTAATCAGCTTCAATACTTTGGCCACCACATCGGGGTTGGTCGTACCGGCGGCAACCATCTGTGGTAGCCCCGTTGCACCAATCACTGCTTGCGCCTGCTTCTGTCGGTTCATTTGCATCACCAGCTTCTGACTGATTGGTGGCAGGTTTTGGGGAATTGTCGGCAGGGATACCAGGCGCTCCGGCAATTTTCCTTTCCCCTCAGATGTTCCAGGCACCACACTGAGAAAACTGTGGGCCTGATCAAATGGCGGCAGGCGCATTATTGGCTGGGGCACTGGCAGTGTTTGGAAGTCGAAAGGCTTGCCATCGCGGGTGTCGATCATTACTTCGTAGCGCTCTCCCGCAGCAATAGGCAGTACATCCACTTTCACTGGTTCCGAGAGAAAACCGCCATCGCTGGCGATCACGTAGAGTGGTCGCTTGTCACTGGTGGCAAGCCGATAGTTGCGCCCGTTGGAGCCATCCAAAATACGAAAGCGCACCCAGCCTTTAGGTGGCCTGACCACCGGATTAATAACGCCATTAACCAGAAGTCGATCCCCACAATAGCCCGCCGCAACCGTCACTTCGTTAAAGCGATGGAAGAACTGACCATCATCGGTAAAGCGGCGATCCTGAATCACTAACGGAATGTCATCCACACCCCACCGCGAAGGTATCGGCAGTGCATCGCCTTCTTCATCATCGATAATAATCAATCCCGCCAAGCCTTTGAGTACCAACTCGGCGGTTGTCGGGTAGAGGTGGGGATGAAACCACAGAGTGGCGGCGGGCTGGATTATGTTCCAATCTACGGTCCAGGTTTCTCCAGGCTTCAATGGCATATAGGGGCCACCATCGGCATTGCCGGGTACGATCAGTCCATGCCAATGCGCAGTTACATTTTGCGGCAGATGATTGACCACGCTGACGGTTACTTTCTCGCCCTTGCGCACCCGTATCGCCGGACCTAAAAACGGACCATTGAACCCATAAGTACGCGTAGTCACCCCCGGTAGGAAAGACTGCTTGCCCGGGCGCGCTGCCAATTTAATCCGGCCTTGCCCGTCTGCACGCAACTCCGGGGGAATCGGTAAAGCCTGACGGCGACCCTTCTGTGCCTGGGCAGCTTTGGATGTCGACACCCCTGTTAGCAAGGCCGCCCCCAATGCGCCAGTGGCAAAACAAAAATCCCGTCGCGACAATTGAGCCATGGGTCCACCTCCCTATGCGCCATAGCTCCAAGTGTCTAAGGCACTGGTCATTTTTATCCCCAGAAATCTTAGACGGCTTATTCCAATGGCCCAGTAGTATATTGCGACAACTGTGCACTCAATACAGAGTGGTACCCTGGTGCACAACTCCGTGATCCACAGCTCTTGTGTTCTAAGCGAACTCGGTTAACCTTGCCCACGAAAAGTTAGTAGCGAAAATAAGAAGAGTAATCCCTATGCCGTTTCTTATTCTATCCATCCTTATTCAGGCAGCTTTTGTAATTCACGTGCTCAAAACCGGGCGCAACACCACTTGGATTTGGGTTCTGGTGATGCTGCCCATGGCCGGAGTTATTGCTTACCTGGTCCTGGAAATCCTGCCGGAATTAAACCAGTCACGCAGTGCTAAAAATGCACGCAGGACGGTGCGGGAAACACTAAATCCCAACCGGGATATCCATCAGGCGGCACAAGAGTTGTCCCGTTCCAATAATGTGGAAAACTCTATGCGCATGGCCGATGAATGCGTGAAGCGTGGCCTTTATCACGAGGCAAAAACTCTCTATGAAAAGTGCCTCCAGGGGGTTCATCAGGATGACCCTGAGCTGATGTTAGGGTTGGCACGCTGTCAGTTTGCTCTCAATCTGTTTGAACTGACCAAGGAAACACTGGACCAATTAATCGAAAAGAA
Source organism: Microbulbifer maximicatervae (SeqCode) (assembly GCF_056231245.1). NCBI lineage: Bacteria > Pseudomonadati > Pseudomonadota > Gammaproteobacteria > Cellvibrionales > Microbulbiferaceae > Microbulbifer > Microbulbifer maximicatervae (SeqCode). The sequence continues at coordinate 746,537 of NZ_CP174334.1, read as the reverse complement.
CCCCGATTTTAAAAATCAGGATGCTCACTTACTTTACGCTCGTACGCTAGCGGCATTGAAGCAAGTAAAAGAGGCCTACCACGAGTATGAAACGCTGTACCAATACTACAGCGGACCAGAAGCGACTTTTTACTTTGCCTTATTCTTGAAAGATCAATCCCAGGTGGAAAAGGCCAATGTCTTGTTCAATGAAATCCTTGATAAATCCAAAACACTGGGCAAGCACTACAAAGCGACTCATAAGCAGCTGTTAAAGCAAGCAAAACTGGAAGTATCCTGAACCAATCGCAACATTCGGCTCAATGGTAAAAGGCTCCCAATATGATTTTGGCGGTAGATGTAGATTACCGGGACCCCGGAGCAATAGTGGCCGGGGTCGGCTTTGAGAATTGGTCAGCTCCTGAGCCCGAGCAACTCTATCTCAGTAAAATAGAGAGTACCTTGGCCTATGAGCCCGGTGCTTTCTACAAGCGAGAACTCCCCTGTATCCTCACCCTAATCGAGGAGCACAAGATAGAAGCAGAACTGATTGTTATCGATGGTTATGTATTTCTCGGAGGGGAACAAAAACCGGGTCTGGGTGCCCATCTCTACTCCGCTCTCCAGCAGGAAGTTCCCATCATCGGTGTCGCCAAGAAACCGTTTAAGGACACCCCTGTTGAGGCGGAGCTGCTGCGGGGAAAAAGTGTAAAACCGCTGTATATCAGCAGCCTCGGTCTCCCTTTGCCGGAAGCCAAAAATTTGGTGAAAAAGATGCATGGAAACCACCGTATCCCCACTTTATTAAAACGCGTGGACCGCGAGTGTCGAAAGTCCCCACGATAATTCCCGAGAGAATGAAAGGCAGTTATCGCCGCCATTTCCCAGTCACATCCCTGGGACTTTCTTCCTACATTTTCAATACTTATTTCTCATATCCTACCCCTTCGATGCCAGCAATAATTTTTCTATTCGGCGGGAAATAGCTACTGAAAGTAAAAGCTACCTGGCATCCGTTTATCCCATAGGGTTAATTTGGCGCTTAGATAGACGGCTAGCAGTAGCTAAGATCCCATACTGATGTATTCGGCTCGTAGTTTTTGATGTCTACTTGTGAAGCGCGAGTGGGCGATGTTCATTAGCAGCCCCGAATGGGCTCCTTAGAAGTTTTGTAGTAAAGGAGTTACTCATGAAATTATGCGCCAGTATTGCGACACTCGCACTGGTTGCCTTTAGCGGCAATGCGCTGGGCACCAACTCTACTGACTTGGAACAAATCGGTTCAGGTAACTCAGCAAATTCCGATCAAACTGAAGCGGGTTTCGGCAATACTATTATCAAACGCCAAATAGGTGATACTAATACCGCTACCGCCACTCAAAGTGGCGGTGTTATTAACAGTAGTATTCAGAGTTCCCAGATCGGCAGTCAAAACGAGACCACGATATCTCAATCCGGTGGTGCTTCTCTAAGCGCAACCAATACACAAATCGGATCGCAAAATACTTCCGAGATCACCCAAGAACTCTCTCTCGATAGCCAGGTATCTATTCTGCAACTCGGTACCTCCAATGCTTCCACTATCGAACAGCGCTTTGGCAGCGGTAATACCATTACCAATATCCAGGATGGAGACAGTCACTTTTTTATTGGTCGCCAGGAAGCCAGTGCTAACGGCAGCATTTTTGTATTCCAGGACGGCGAACGGCAAAGTGCCGTGGTAGAGGAAACCGCAGGCAATATAGGCAGTTCCGTTTTAATCTTCCAGTTTGATCGGGACAACTTCGCCACCGCCAGCCTGGTTGCCACAATCGATGGCACCTTGGACATACTGCAGGATGGCAGCGATATCTATGGCGGGCTCGCACAATTTGCCAGTGTCAGCAGCAGTATGACCTTACGGCAAACAAACAATCGCCACTTCGCCTTTGCAACCCAAGTAGACAGTCTGTTCAATGACCTTCTGATTATCCAAAGGCTCGGCGATGCCAATATCACCTCGATTACCCAAACCGGTGCCTTTAATACCCTTGAGTTGCGCCAAAATGGTGGGGGCAACAACGCGGCTTTAGAACAATCCGCACTGAGTAGCAGTATCAATATACGCCAGACCGGTACCACCAACCAGATTACGGGTTCCCAGCTGGGTGCCGAATTCAACACCATGAACAGCGAACAGTTCCTGATTGATAATGTGGTTGTTATTAATCAAGGCGGCTTCCTGATCAGCGCGACCAATGAACAAACCGGGTTGCAGAATGTTGCCAATATCGAGCAGGCTGGAACAGAGGTAGATATATTCACCCGTCAATTGGGTTTCGATAACCGGGCAACGTTCGAACAGGCTGGTGAGTCTCTTTCAATAAGCTCCCGCCAGTTTGGCGATAGTAATAACATCACCATCACCCAGAGCGGTGACTCCAACTCAGCCTTTAGCCTGCAAATTGGTAACAATCACACCAAGGAAATTACTCAGACAGGTTCTAATGGCCGCGCTTTTAACTTCCAGATCGGCGGCGAGAGTAATACCGGCGTAATCATCCAATAATTTCAGCCAAAATTCAGAAGCCCCCGGTAATACACTGCGGGGCTTTCGATTGCGAAATCTACAGGAAAAAGAAGAAGGGAAAAGTCGTTGTGCAGCCCCGCGAAAGCGGGGAACAACTAGGATGCACTCCGACAACTTCTCCATCGTCGGTTTATCCCCGAGCATTCAGGGAACACCTTGCGCAGAGCACAAAGGCTATGCCTTATCCGGTTTACCCCTGTACAAACAGGGAACAGTCGCGCAAATGGAGCGCGATCATAGCACACCCTCATTACATCCCCGAGCCTTCGGGGAAACATTTTCAGAACTAATGTCCGTGCGCTATCGGCTACGGTCCAACCCCGCCCAGCGGGGGAACAAACTCAGGTGTCGGCACAACCCAACCCCACACTCGGTTTACCCCCGCAGCAGCGGGGAATAGCCCGAATCATTACCGTGCAGCTTTGACGATTTTCCACGGTTTAACCCCGCCTGGGCGGGGAACAGACTCGGTTAAGATCGCCTTATTGCGCAATTACCGGTGCAACTCCGCTTATGCGGAGAACCTATTCGGAAAGGAGTGTATAACAGGATACCCTCCGGTTTAGCCCCGTATATACGGGGAACAGTATCAAGCTGGTTTGACCATCATCTCACCGGTAGATTTATCTCCGCTGATGCGGGGAACTCTCTAAATCTGCCTATTTGCTATCCACTAAAGTCTTAGTATCGTTGCCGATACTTTTGAATCCCAGCCCTCGCTCTCAAACACTTCCAGCTGTATAACAATTCTATTTATCCCAATCAGATTCGACGGATTAACATCAATCCACAACCAAATGCTTTGGCCGGCCCCATACCCGCAAAAATATTTTTTATAAATAATTCGGGTTCAGTAACCAAAAGCTCTCCCCGGTAATCCACAGAACTGAAACCAGCACCGCGCTGCTTTTTATGTAACAAATTCCAACGATACCCATTGCAGTGAAGCTTTGGTGGGTAAATATCAAATCCGAGGCGCGTCCCCCGGTGAATTAACCAGCTGCGGGCGGCAGTTTGGCTGACATCCTGTAACCGGGCTTCAATCTGCCCCTGGTCAAACTGCTCCGGCTTTTCCTGCACCAAGCTCTGCTTCAGCTGCCCTTTGCCACCTTCAACAGGTAAACCATGCAATTCGCACTGCTCCCTCAACCAATGGTATTGGGCATCCATCAGCACATCGTGCCGCTTGCCGCGCTTTTGCCCTTCAGTTTTACGAGCAACTGTAGGGTTCGCCCGCAGGCGGAAGGCCAGCCGATCGCCGGGGTTTAAACGGGGCTCGAAGATTTTAGTCTCTACCAAAAATATCGGATTGTCCTGCGCAGGCCGGACTTTAGACAGCAGGTAATACACCGGTAGATTGCGTTTACTAAGCAGCTGTTCCCGCGAGGATTCCTCACGAAATAAAAAACGCTCATCACCATCAAAAAGATCCCACAAGATTTGATGAATACCGTAGCTGTTTTCGCTGAGCAACCGTGCCAGCTGCTTCTGCACCGCCAGCGAGGGAGATAGTTGAACTCTGGATAAATACATAGCCGCTCCCTTATGACTGCCAGAGATTTTCAATACGCGGCTGGAACTGCCAGCGCTTGCGAGATAGGGGCTGATCGAGACGGCTAAGCCGCTGTACAGATCCTGCTGAAAACACTCCATCTTCCGCAGAGAAATCATCCAAGCTACCCTCCCAGTAGTAACGACAACTCTCTTCAGTGGGCAACCAGCGCTCCTGCCGGGCCCATTCCGGTTGGTAATCCAGCAACTCCGGGGATTCATAATGATCCAGGGCGCTGCGGAAATTATCCGCACCGATCACCCGTGCGGCAGTGGGGGCTGAAAGGGGAAATGCCTTGCGCCCCAGGTAGAGGTGATACTTTGGCCGGGCCAGGGCTTCACACAGCTCCGCCAGAGTCCAGTTAGCCTCTTCACAGGATCTCAGGGCCACTATCGCCTGCGCATCCACCAGATACTCCCTGCGAGATAACAGGGTTCCCAGACGCGCTTTCCCTACAACCAGCTCATCCCGGCGCGTATGATAGCGGCGCTTGCCGGCGGAATCTGGGACCTGCACCGTGTGGAAATCCTTTAGCAAAGTACCGACATTCAGTACCTTTACCGCCTGGCGATATTGCCGGGCCAGGTTCTGGTGTAAGTCCTCTCGCTCCCGGGGTATTCCCAGTGCCGCACCAAATAGTCCCGCGATAGCGGATTTACCCGGATATATTGCGCTGTGGCGGGATTCCCCCACAGCCACTTCCCCCCAGGAAGCCATGGCACCGTAAAGACGAAATACTAGGTATTCCATAGCGCCACCTATTCGCTGACAAAGGCCAAAAGTTCCTCGATATTACCTTCGCCAGTTACGGCATTGAGAACGTAGCGACTATCGGCACAATCCCCGTACACCTTATCGAAACTCTGCAATTGCTTTTGCAGTGCATCAATAGCGTCATGGGCGTAATCCTCGCTATAGCGATCAACCGGCTTCAGGTAGGCCGCAGAGAGAGAGCGCGGTTGCTGGTCACCGGCTTCGGCCACGACATAAGAGGCATAGGCACGGCTGGCATAGCTGTTTTGTTTACCGCTGGGAGAAACTTTAAGGATTGTCTCAGTTAGCGCAGCTACAGCTCGATCGGCCAGGGGTTTATCCCCGCCCAGGTTTTCAATTAGCAGCTCTTTGTTAATGCAGATATAGGAATAAAATAGTCCCGCAGCAAAACCCGCCTCCCCCAAGTGAGCGGCACCGGCATCCTCGCTGCGATCATTCAAATCGTCTACCGCAGTAAAGTAATCATCTTCAATCACTACAGAGTGAGCCGAGAGTGCATGAGCCACCTGGCACGCCGCTTCCACGTTATAGGTGGGCTTGGAAGCGAGCATACGGCCAAACAAGGCGATATCCACCGCCATGTTTTCCTTGCGCAATAAATCCAACTCTGTCTTCTCCGGCTCCCTCCCCTCTTCTGCCAAGGTTTTCAGTAGTGCATTGATCCCATTTTGCTCAGCACTACTAAGGTGAACTAACTGCTCGATTTCCAAATCGGCCAGAGGGTTATCTTTTTCCGGCTTTTTTAACTTACCGAATTGCTCGGCAATTTTCTGTGCCCACAATTTGGCCTTTTTCTCAGAGACGCCCAGTTCCAATAAAATCTCATAGGCCAGTACCCCCTGACGCTTGGTTCTGGTGCCAATTAGGCTATCCCCCTGCTCTGTTGCCAATACCTGCTGAAACAACTCTGACGTTCGCCAGTGACGCTTAAGGCTCTGGGAAGAGATTCGCAGGCGATCACAACCTCCCATCTTCGCTGTTTTTGGCCGCCCCAAGTCATCCCGGTTCAGGTTCGCAGGGGGATAGGCGGTCAATACATGCAATTGAATAAAGCGGCTCATAAATCTCTCCTTGTTGCGACCGTCAGGCCATCACATTACTTCGATTCATTTCTCAAGTATCTGATCAACAGTCACTGTCAATCGGTCTGGCTTTGCTCTGTGCTTAGTGTTATTATGGGAATAGCATTTAAAATATTTTTAGGCCCCTAAGACCCCTTTAATTTGTAATTCTCTAAATACTTCTCAGTCTGGTAATACGGCGTAGTAATCAGTTGCCCAACGCACAGCCAGGCGTTCCTGTGGATGCCGTGCTGGAATCGTGCGCATCTCTCTTTGCCAGTGCAGCAAATCATTGGCAAGAGAAGCTATATTTGCTCTGCCATCCAGCAGGGCCAGGGCCCGTACTATGCGGCGGTAAAACTCAGCCGTATCGCGACTTTTTTGCAACTGAAAAAAACGTAGCTCACTTAAAGGGGGGCGCCCGCCTCTCTCCCGGGGCATAGCCAGGGACCGGGCAAAACTGACATCCATAGCCTCGCTGCTATCAACATCAATTGTTTTGCTGGTGTTATCAGTTTTTACGTGTGCAATTACGGTGGCTACCAGAGCCGCATCTTCGATACGAATTTGCTCATCTTTCTGCCAGCGCTCGGGCATATCCTTTAAAAAACGGATAAAGGCGGGAGTAGGCATTACATCCATAGGCTCTACCGCACGGCGCAAACGCGCTCGGTCGGCCCGGCCAGCTCTGTCATTGAGCCAGCGGTGCCACTCGCGCAGTCGGCTCACATCTGTATCGCTAAGATATTGATATCCGGCCATCACAATTCCTCCTGTTGTTGCTCAACTTTGGCTGTATTATCCAGAGTCTTTAAACTTGCCAGGCTGGCGAGCTTACTCCTTAAAAGACGTCGCGCCCGAGTCACTCGCTGCAATTTCAGGTCTTCCGCAGAGCCCTCCATTGACCAATGGTCAAACTGCGCTAAAGCCGTTTTTCTCAGTGTGTGTGCCCAGGCAATAGCCACCGGTGCAGGTGTAAATAGGGATTTCTTGGATTCGAGGGATAATTGCTTGAGCAAGCGATAAAACTGGCTTTCCGTCGCCTGCCAAAACGCCTGATCGACAAATGAAAAATCCCCTTTGGCTTCATTAGGGTTATTAAACCAGGCAGCCTTTACCCTAAATCGCAGCTCTTTCAAAGTATCTTTTGCAGCCGTTAAAAGCTGCCCTGCCAGCTGAATAAACAGCGACTGATGCTCAGGGGAAATAGGCAGTACTGGCAGTTCCTGTTCATACCAGCAACGCGCTTTCATATTGTCCATGTCATAGCCAAATCCCCACAGGCGTGCATCGACATTCGAGTCCAGCTCTTCGAGAATTTCCGCATATTCCTCATGGAACAAGCGCACCGCCCGGCTCGCTTCATCACCATTTGAATGGTCATTCCACATAAGCCCTAACCAGTGTCGATAACCGAGACCACTCTGTTGCCCCTTCAAACTCAAGGGTGGGGCTTTTTTCTTGGGGTCACATCGATAGGGCGTAAGGGGATGAATCCAGGGCCCCTCGTAATTAATGCCATAATTCTTAGTGGTATATTCCCGGATTAGTTGATTCGTCTGCTCTCCACAAAGGTCGCAGTAATCCTTGCCTTCTCTCGGGATTTGGAAACGTATCCTGCGCGGCATACCCCAGTACATTTGCAGAGGATGGGTATCATTGGGAGACGTAGAGGAACCTTGTTTGTCAGAGAGGCGGGAGGGAGCGAGCCAGGGGAAGATACAACTATCAGAGCTTTCAGACCTCGCCCCAAACTCCTTTTGTGGCAAGATATTGAGCCACAGTTTCTGCCATAGGTTGGCATTTTCAGCCTCTGGTATTATCAATGTGGTCAGGGGACCACCACCACGCAAACTGGTTCTATGTCCCACACCTCCAGAGGGGGCGTTAATTTGCAAAGTAAACAAGGCACTAGCGGCACAGCTGGGACATACACCCTGCACCCTACCGCCCTTAATAAATAGATCCTGATTATCTCTACAGGTTTTACTGCCCGGCGCCTCAATCAATAGGGCAGCAATCGACTTTGATTCTCCCTCGCTCAATTCCAAGTCCTGCATAAATGCAGGCCCGGACTCTTGAAACAATTCAAAATTGGAAGCGTAGTTTTGCAGCCGTGATTTCAGTGTTTCCTCAGTAGGCGCCTTTTTCCAGTAGACTCCCCAATCATCGACACTTTCAGGTGCAAAAGCTGTTTGCAACAGGCCAATTAAAAACTGGAACAGCGCCCCGCGAAAATCCGGTCGTACCGTGCAAATGTCTACGACAGGATTATCCACCTCGGCAATTTGCCAAGGAGCAATTCTTTCCTGCATACCGCATCGCCGGATAATTGGCAGCCAGGAATCTTCAACCAAATTCACCACGATCCTCCCTGATCCAGTCTCCGCCCTCTTACTCCGTTATAGCCATACTTTTTTCAAGAGCTAGAGGGAACAGTTACACTCAGAGCAGTGCGAGCGCCTCTGCCTCATTTTTGAGTGCTCAATCTCTCAGCGTCACTGCCGGGACACTAATTCCGTTACCTTATGCCACTCTGACTGGGGAAAAATGATCTGGCTCAAGTCTGGGCATCTTTCTCACTTTCCGCACCGGAAATCAGGGTAGCGCCTACTACCTCACACAAAGAAAAGTGCTCAGTTATCGCATAGACCACACACAAGATAAGGGTATTAATCCCATTCGCCTCTCTATATGAGAATATTCCTGTACAGACAATTCCCCCACCCCTTAGCCTGCATCAGCTATTGATATCAATTGTCAATCAACAGATACAAAAAAGCCCCTTGATGGGGCTCAAAACTAGCAACAGATTCTATTGTGAAGGAAATTTAACGAATCGGTATCCAGCTCAATACTAAGTTCATCACTTTTAACCGGCCGGTAGCTATCGGCACTGAATCGCCACTACTAATTCGCTCAACCCTTACCGACTTCAGATAAAAGAAAAGACTTTATTAACTACTTCTGACTCTGCTACAGAGCTGACATCATTTCTATTAGATGTGCGGTGATCCACTACTTTTGATTGTATGGATATACTCGATTGGAGTTCGACTGTGAAAGTGCCGGCAATTATTACCGACACTTTCATACTATTAACTAGAAAATTTCGTAGGTGAAAACTTTTAAATTTACATCTTCAATAGCCTCTAAACCACCCTGAATATCAACTGTCAAGGTATCGCACATATCCGCGGCAATTGAACCATTATCTATCGTTAAGACTACTTCATTGCGAAAATCTGAAATGGGCACATTCGTATAAATATTTTTATCGTCCCTATCAACCCCTATTGCAGTTTGAGTACCATCTTTGGCAACACAACTTGCCGTGATCGAAACGTCATACACATAGTCAAAAATTCTAGGATGATTTCTAGTATAGCAATGTTCTCCCCCATACGAATAACGACAAACGACGTCTGGCCTCAACCGCCCTAAACCAGATACAACCGCAGTAATATCAAAGCGAATTTCTTGCGCACTATCACCTAAGACATCAATTCCAGCAACTCGCCGAGTATCCGAAGTAAAAGAGTACTCAGTAACATTGTGCTTAACGCCACTAATAAAAGCCATTTCTGCAAACGACTGACTCGCTAACATCAAGGCAAACACCGGCAACACAGACTTCAAAAACTTCATTTTTCATCCTTGAAAAAATAATCGAGCAGGCAGTATAAATACCCAATTATTAACTATCAAGAAAACCCACCCAGAAATTAAAATTATAAATATTTCAGTAATTACTACAAAAAAACTTACATATTCAGGCTGCATTCACACTCAATGTGCCCCTCAAAAACGTCAGAAAAATATAAATCCAAACTTAAATCAACCGGCCATTTAAATTACCCACTTATCTTTTTCCGCTACAAAATGGCAAATTACAACACCCCATCAAATAACAGGAAGCCATTCACAGAAAAGCCTGACTTTCATTTAAGCCTTACCCTGTGATTAAAAAGCGACAATTAACGAAGTATAAGAAACATCAACCACATCGCAGACATCGACAACATGCTTAAGAATTTTCTGATAATTAACAACCAAAATGAGCAGTGTAATAAATTGTTAATTCAGCAACCTAAAGCTTGTTCCCGATCGCATTACAGCTTAAGCTGCTCTTTTAGTTTACCTAAAATACACTACCTCGATTACAAGCTAGATCCTGGGTTATCTCAAGCGGGTTATGTTTATTTCACTCGCTCCAACCACTTTTCTTTATTACTGAATCTAGCATAAATACTCCTCAATCAGTTTTCTGTCATTACTTGATCTACTGGTGAAGAAGTAGCAGATATTGACTCCAACTATCCACTCTTTTCCTTATGATCAGCTGATACCCTTCAGAGTTGAAATCTGGTGACCTACCACCTAAAGAGAAAACAAGATCAGGAGGAAGATCCTTGCTGTATTCCAGGTTATGGAGGCCACAGAGAGCGATTAAAGACAATTGCCCGGTACTGTCTTAACTGGGAGAGTCTTGGAGAAGTGAAAAGAACAATAAGGGAATATTGCCCACGGGCTAAACATGTATCGAAAGCTGTAGAGGCCTTCTTAGCCAATCATAAAGCTATCAACTTGTTAAAGCACGATAAGTGCTGGCCGTGCCATTGTGTTCACCGTCAGCTGTCTGACTGGATACGTCCAGTAATCGTTAATACCGCCCAATTCCAACAAGAAGTTTTTTAACCACAAAATGCACTACCCCCAGGTTCTCTATAGTCTTGGCTCTTTATTATCCGCACAGCCTATATACAGATCTGAATATTTCGCATTGGCTACTGGCATTCAACAAATTGGTAAGGTACTGGGCTTTTATGAAGTAAAAATTAAGTGAAAGGTGGCGGCTATCCGGGCGCGTCAAAAGGTACATGAGTGTGTATGAATTGTATGCGAGCGAAGTACCAGACATAAAAAAGGGGGGCGAAACCTCCTTTGAACTCTTTGAATGGACTGAGACTTTCTCTCGGTTTCATGTGTGGTGGCAGAAAAACAACCTCTAGAGCGGTGCTTACGGCGTGCATAGGGAAGCGCAGAAAAAAAGCACCACATGTAATTCCCGCCCCCTACTAAGGAGTCTCAACGGCTGAGCGTAATGCTGAAATTTAAGCGTGGTTTCACCTACTCCAATCGACAAAGTATCGGTTTACTCAATGCTGAGCAGGAAACTCGCTTTAGGCGAAGTGATTTCCAAAACATCCCAAAGGGCGCCCGGAATCACGGTCCCCTAAAACCCTTGATGGTTGGTAATGTACAGAAACTTAAACCTCATAGACCGCCAAGACGACACTATGCAGCTATGCATATGCGCGCCTGTAAAAATTTTCATTCGTCTTCGCTATACATACCAGAGTAAAGCCATGTTGAAAAAGCGACGAACATTGCACCAACTACAAGATAGCCAATCACCCACAGCCATGAATAGGCAAACAGCCAGCGAAGGACATAAATTAGGAGTAAAGTACTAGAACTTATAAATAAGCAGCGACGTAAGACATTCATAATTATTCCCTTACTTAGTCGAATGGCTAGTAACCATATAGTTATTTCTGAAATGACTAGCTATCTACTTGGCCAAAGTTAAGGTCTAAAGTTGAAACTAAGGTTCAAGTTATATTGGTTACATCACTTTCCGTATTGAACACTACAACCAAAGTGCTTGATACAAAACTATCAAAGACGAAGAATACCTGCTCCCCACCTGTAATCCCTCCACAAAAATTCTACTTTTGGGCTACGCACGACTAGCGCGGCGGTGACTGCTGGATCAATCATAGAGATTAAAACCACCCCTCCCACCTCCAGTGTGATTTTTGTATTCAATTCAGATCACATAAAAAATAACTTAGGTCGGCGGTAGTTCTGTAATGAGTTACCGGATTAGCAACCTCTCCCCATAGGTTCAGCTGGTCAGAACACCAAACCCCGAATTAGGGGGGTGCCCCTAATTGTCTCTAAGGAGGGGATAACCCCCTAGGAAAAATCAAATATCTGTTAAAAACACACGCCCAAATCACTCGTGTGTTGGCTCCCTCAGGAGGATCCGTTAAACTCTAGGCTTGGTTTAGAGTTCAGCTATAGCCATCACTAACTAGTGGGCAGTTAATCTATATGTTGTCCCAGAAGTCGAAATACCGAATGCCCGCCCCGCCAAAGACTCAGCCATAAACTGGAGCTACGACGTTACGCCTGCTAGATATTCACAGCCTGAGCCACCATGCATGGGCGTGAATTAAACTCACACCTTTACCGTCCAGGGTACGCACAATCTGCGTTCTCTAGAGGAGAAGTAAGTACATCCGAATAGATTCCCCACTCCGTCATGAATAGAGGCCCAGGAGCAATTCAGTAATGCCCTCTCAATATCTGCCGGGGTATACCTTCCACATCTAACACTTTGATGATATCCCCCTAGTCCGCAAGGTCTGTGTCAGACAGCCCATCCATCCCAACTTATCAGTTCGACATTTATATCCACTGTGATTTACACTCAAATTTTGGCTTGACTGAAATACAGCTTCATAAAAAGCAAAATCATCAGGTTAGGTTTACTTCTGGAATTAATGGGCATCCTTACTCACTAGCATTAAGCCTCAATCTACCCCCAGCGCTTTAAAAACTGCATCGACCGGATCTGCATAGAAGCTAGTTTGAAACTTGGTAAACAGTTCTGCGGGAATTGTGGGGATATCTGCGGCACTGGTAATCGGTAGTGCAACACGCTTACCTCCTCCATCAAAAGCGACTTGCAGACTCTCCGCGATACTTTCGGCAGGAGTAACGCTCCCCCCCAGACTCATATCCCCTAGCACAACTAATTGGGCCTGAGCGGGTTTACCCATAATGCCGGATGCGAATGCCACCAAGCTCGGCAACGCCAGGGAAGCCAGTGGGCCGTTATTCTGGAGTTCAACGATATGTAGATGAAAGTCGTACTCCAGTACCTTAGCCGAGGCGGAGATCCGGGAGGCATTGGCCTTGAAGTAGTTGAAGGCAATTTTAACCTGCTCTTTCGCCGTATTGGAGTTCCACAGCCCTGAAGTCGCCAGCTTGCCACTGCCCTTGGTAACCTGTAACTCCAAGCGATAGAGTCCCGGAACACCCTTATTACTAATGCCAATGGTATGGATAAAGCCCGGTTTCCCAGGACCCTCGGCAATCAAAGCGCCGCCGCCCTGCTCTTTTACGGAGACAAAGTGCTCTTCCAGGGATTCAGCATCGATATAGCTAAAGTGCACATCATAGAACTCCATTCCACCGATTTTCTTTAGCTGCTCTTTCACTCGCCGACGCACCTGCAAAGCGTACTCCAGACACTGGCGAACGGCTTCTTTATCGAACTGGCCATGAGGATATAACAGCTTAAGCAGGCCCGAGACGGTTTTGCGCACAGCAATAGTGTCCCGCTGGTTTAGGTTACTGCCGAGTTTGAAGTACTTATCGATAGCGTCGGCAAAGCTGCGTTTACGCATTTCACGAAAGAACTCCGCCAGGTAATCAACAATTAAACCGTAGCGATTGGTGAAAAACTCCGGGCGCATTTTGGGAATTTCCCAACCTGGAATATAGGCGTGAAAGCGATCGAAGAAGGCGGAGTCAATCATCGGCTCTGGAAAAGGCGCCAATAGATGGCTCGTTTTGACCAGGGACTCGACAGACTGGTTGATATTGCCCACGAAGACCATGGAAGCAGAGGCCTCCATCTGTTCACGACCACGGGCAAATGAACCCGAGGCCATGTAGTCTTTCATAATCTGGACACCATCTTTATCTTTGAAATTAATGCCGGCTACTTCGTCAAATGCAACTAAGTCCCATAAGCCCACCAAGCCAATGCGGCGCGAGCTCATGTTGTAAAACAAATTGGCAACGGTGGTTTGCCCCCCGGATACCAAAATACTGTTTGGCGAGCACTCTTTATAAATGTGGCTCTTACCGGTACCCCGGGGCCCGAGTTCACACACGTTGTAGTTGTTCTCTACAAACGGGATCATCCGCGCTAGCAGGTGCCACTGCACCGAATCATCCAGGTTAGAGGGCTCCATGCCGATAGAGCGAATTAATGTTTCTCGCCAATCCTGCACACTCAGAGCCTGCCGGCCCGCGTACAACTCATCCATATGCATATGCGGCATCTGGATGGGTTTGAGCACCGTTACTCCAAATGGTGAACCTTTTTGCCCCTCCTCGTGGTAGTAGCTCAGGGTAGCAATCACCCAGATTCCACCAACGAGAAGTTTTTCATTATCCTTAACGATGCCGGCAGAAATCTCTGCATCCTTGATCCCCAGATTACTAAAAGTCGCCTCATAGACATCTTTGCGCTCGTTTAAGCGCACACTGACACGGTCAATAACTTTGTAACTTCCGCGCTCACGTACCAGGGATTTCACCTTCTCGGCTTCATCCGGGCGTACATAGTTTTCAGCCAATACGGTTTTGACGTTATTTAGACCCTTTTCAATCACTTCCGGGTCATCCGAGGCGCAGTACATACCCAGTAGATATTCCAGCACGTATACGGGAACGTTGGCACCCTCTTTGATCAGCTTGGTTAAATCTTTGCGTACCACACGGCCGGCAAAGTGTTCATTCAAAAGCTGGTCTAGATCCCTGTTAACTTCACTGTTCATTGCGTATTCTATTTATTAATCGTTTTGCAAGCAGCCTGTTGATGCGGCAGCTCAGAAAAAATCATCGGTGATCGCAAGGTCAATCACTACTCGGTAGCGCGCAATCTCTGTGCCTAAATCCTTATCTCGCAACAGCAGGAAATACTCCTTTTTGCGCTCAAAGTCAGTACCTGAGAGAGATAGGCGCACTTTCTTTATAAGCTGTGAAACCTCAGTGGAAGTACTGTCAAATGTCACGGTCTCTTCACTGGATACCAAAACCTCACCCCCATAAATACCCACGGCGATGGTGACTGGCAACACCTGCTCGCTGACCTGTTCTGTCTGCATCAGGTCAAACGATTGAATGTTGTTCACCATTTTCAAGCTGGGTTTGGGCGAGATCACAGACACTTTGCGTTTGCTGCGGCGCTCTGCTTTATCGCCGCGCAATTGCTGCACCGTGAGTACTGGCACCACAATTTCCTGGGGCATGGCACCGCCGTGTACAAAGCGGGCACCACCGACAAAGTGAAAACGGTTTGCGCCCTTTGGTATCCAGAAATGGGTATCCGACTGGGTACCCGCAGTATTTCGGCTGGAACCACACCAGGCCGCGCCGGTGCTCGGCATATTGTGGCCAATAACGTAGCGCTTTTTGCTCTTTAGTGTGTTGCTCGGCTTATCCGCCAAGGATGTTCGATCAGCGGCTTCCAATTGACTGTGTTGGAATAGAAAACCATGGTCCGCCGTTATGAGTACCGTACTCGTATTAAGCGCCATCATGATCTTGCGGGTAAGCTCTGTCAGCTCCTCAATGGCGTGCTCCACCGCATTGAAAGTCTCCGACTCGGTGGAGGCGCTATCACCCCGGGCATCGACCACATTGTGGTATACGTAGACCAACTGTTGGTTTTTTAATGCCTCGCGGCCTTCGTCTCGGGTCCACCGTTGTACCGTCTCCGCCTGCACCGCCATACCGCTGTAAGCGCTGAGAATCTTGTTGCGGGCCTCGGTGCCCTTGCTGGATTTGCCATCCACAAAGACATCGTCACCGCTGTCCTCGCGGTATTCCAACGTTTGATGGGGCAACAGGGAGGCCATTCCCAGCGTGGTATAGCTCGGCAATACGCCCAACTGGCTGGCCAGCGTCGCTTCGCTATAGCGTTTCTTATTGATGCGCTCCCGCAATTCTACAGCTGCCTCGTACCTAAAGGCATCGCTGATGATAACCACCAAACGGCGCTTGGGTGCTTTATCAAACCGGCTGCGCACCCAGTGCTGATAAAAGTTGTGTTGATTGGGCACGCCTGAAATCTGCCAGTGTGCCAACTTATCCTCAGCCTCCAGCAACTCGCCCCAGTTCCGCGCCAATTGGCCCATAAACCAGTTGGCATAACACTGCTCTATTTCGCTATCCAGCGGTTTGAGAAGCTCCACCTGCGCATTGTGAGAGGCCGCCCAGTAGTGGCGGTAGGCGCTGTCGAAGCGGTATAGCTCAGATTCATAGGCCTTGTAGAGCGCCTCTGCGGAAGAGAAATGGAAACCGCTGTGATGCTCGTAGCGCAACTCAAACAGCTCAATAGCCGCAGTCAAGGCTGTGTATACCCTGCGGAACTTGCGCCGCAAAGGGTCATCTTTATGGCGCGAAGCCCAGTAGCCATCCAGCCGCTCCGAGATCACCCGCAGGAAGCGCTTCAGATCCGCAGGCTGCGCCGCTGGAATATGCTCGGCCAGGTCGGCAATGATTCTCAACTCGGCTTGTCGGAAAGTGGCTACATTGACCAGCGTATCCATGGGTAGACTCTGGATACGCTGTTCTATATTGAGCGCGGTCGCAACCCAGTCCGCAATAACATCGTAAGCCCCGTAGTAGCGGGAACTGTCTCTCCAGCGGGAAAGCAAAGTGCGCGCAGTGGCGCGGGCGTCGGCGCTGGAAATCACTAAAGAGCGCGCCCAGTCAGGCACCTCTGAGATGCTCTCGCAGAAACCGGTGGCCAGTAACCGCAGCAGGCACAGGCCAAGTTTGAACGGCTCCTCACCCTTCAGTTCTTCTGGGGTGGCCGGGTAGCCCACTTCCGCCTGCAATGCCTTTACCAGTGGCGGTACCAGGGCGTACTTCTCCAGCGCGCCCATCGAAGCGGGATTTTCTTCCAAGCCGCGCTGTTTATCGGTGAGCTCAGCGCCCAAGGTAAACAGAATAGAGGCGATATCGGCACTCTCGGCAGTAGTCACCACCGCAATCATGGCAAGATCCAGTGCCGTTTCATCCATGTCCGACGATTTAAACCGCTTTAGCCCCGCCAGACGCTCTTTGCTACTAAGGAACTTTTCGCGCTTGGCCAGGTGTGCACGCAGGGATTGCTGCTGCAGCCGCAGATCGTTAAAGAGGATGGAGATTCGATCGGCATGGAAGCACCGGGCATAGAGCTTAATATCCAGCAACCAATCGTCTTGTGCGACGGGCTCCGCATAAGGGAAATACAGCAGATATTTTCCGGCACTATCCTCAAGCTCCAAGCGCAATTTAACCGCGAGTGAAGACTCGGCTGACATATTGAGTGTTGTTACCTCCGCTAGAGATAACTCGGCTAGCACCTCAGTAAAACTTTGCTCAGGATCGTACCAAAATACGATGCGACCGTTTTTCTGGGAAAACGCCTGCTCTAAGCCTTGCTGTAACTGCTGTATATTCATGCCGCCTCCGGTTTTTTCCCGGTAATCGCTTTAACCTCTGCCAACAAATCGCCGAACTTGCCGTAGTTCACTTTTACCCCATCATCCAGATCCAGTGGAATGCGCTGATCCGCGAAGTGGCGCAGTTTTTCGTCGAACTGGGCTAGCTCCGCCTGTTGTTTGTGCAGCTTGGCGATTTCCTTTTCCAGGCGCTTGGTTTCCGCCGCTGAGCTGCTGGCCGCCTTGTCCTGCTCCAGTTTTTGCTCGTAGGTACTCATTTTTGCGCTTAAAGGAATCACATATTCCGTGCGCATACGCGCCAGTGTGCCTTCGTTATAGCGATGTAGATAGACCAGGCATTCAAAGGCCTTTTGCTTGCCAGAGCTGAACAACCAATAAATGGGGCGCTTTTTATAGGTTTGCAGGTGATCTTTGAAAAACTTAGCGCTGATGTAGCGGCGCAGGGTGTCGCGGCTGGACTCGTTCTTTTTGGGTGAGAGGTTGTCGGCCAAAAAGGCCAGGTTTTGCTCCAGCTGTGCCGCATCCCACGCTGTGCCGATAAATTCGATCACGCGATTGCAGGCGTCATCTGTAAACCACTCGATATCCGTCAGCGGGATAATGCCGTCTTCGTCGGCGGGAAAGCGGGTGTAGTAACCCTCTGCTAAAAGCGCATCGAAGCCCTCGTTACCGCTGTGGGCATAAATCAGGCCGGGCCGATCTAATGAATAGCGCCCCATGATGCAGCCGATGGCGTAGGAGACCAGCTCCTGCATAGTGTCCTGGCGGAAGCGGGTCCACTGCTCCTCGGTTGTCAGCTTGCCGCCGTAGCGGTAGGCGGGATTTACCGTGAGGGTAATCTGCTCGATAGGGACGTCAGGAGTGAGCTCGTCGGCCAGGCCATAGGCGTCGATAAAGAGGCGGTTATTCTCCTCCTCCAAGCGCTGCATTTCGGCGATGGTGGCGCGGTTTTGGGTGATCCAGGCGGTGTAGCTGGATTCCAGCGTGGGCACAGTATCGGAAGAGGCCGTTAGAAGGGGGAGGGATTGGAAATCCCAGGAGGTTTCGAAGCTATCCCAGTCTTGTCGCGCCGCTGCGACCGCCTCAATTGCCAGTCGCTGGGTCTCTGGCGGTGTCACTTTTTCTGGATAGGGAAGACGCCTAAAGTCGCCAACTTGAAAATGAAAACTAGCATTTAGGATCGATCCCAATCGCTCTGCAAGTCGAGTATTCAAAAAACAGAGGATGAAACTTTCTTCTTCTTTAGTCTCCGAGAACGCACTGTGCCCCGAGACATCAAAGATGTGCCCAGTTGGATAGTACCTAGCTGCAAGCCCCTTCGAGGTTAGGTCAGTCCAAGAGACGCTGGAACGGAAGTAGAATTGTTTTGCCCTAACTGGCGCGCCTGCATAATCCATAGGCAGATCTGAGTACCGGTGAATCTCTCGACCATAGTCTTGCCAGTTCACTACGTACTCACTGTTTCCATACCAACTTCGGTACTCTCCACCCTTGTTATATGGAAACCACTTTAGGCCCGACTCGGCCGCAGCCTGACCATCGGCGAATGTGAATCCGACGTTGCCTAAGGCAACTTCCGACCAGTTTCGCAAGAATAGCTCATTCTTGCAGGTAGCCAGTCCTTGCTTAGCAACAACCTTCTCAGCGCAGTTTGTTCCTGTAAATAACTCTCGAATAGCTCGAGGTACCCAATAAGACAACGGGCTGCCAGGAATCTTCTTGAATTCTTGCTGGGCCGTTGCGCCGAATCGTTGCTCGCCGCTCACCAAGGCAGCTTTTTTTTCCTCCTCGCCCCCTTCCAGAAGCTTTAAAAATGTCGGTTTGTAGCCAGGTGATGGGGTGTTTCTTAGGGCGGAAGCAGCTGTCTGAACGACCTCTCCCGAAATGCTTCCGAAGGCCCGCGCCCCAAGGTGAGCCATTGTAGTGATGGTCTTTGTTTCGAGGATCTCCTTCCGCATTTTTTCGAATGACGACAACGACATCCAACTCTGCATCGTAACCATGGCACTGTGGCCAGCTTCCTTCGCCAGAGAAAAGCCACGCTCAATAAAGCAAGCAAAGAGGTCGGCCTTGGTATCGGGAAAGTGACCCTTGGCAAACTTCTTGATGAGGGAGTTCATTCCTTTACTCCCCATATACGGCGGATTCGCCACCACCGCATCGTACTGCGCCGCCAGCAATTCGGCCTGTGCTACCTGTGGCCCCAAGCGCTTGAGCGCCTCCGCCACAAACAGATCCTGAGTCGTAGTCTCGCTCAGCTGCTTTAGCGCCGGCAGCTTTGCCGCCAGTTCCTCGGGTACCTGAATCAACGACCCAAAGGTTGTCGCGTGCTCGAACAGGCGTTTTAGCTCGATAAGATCGCCAATCTCCAGCCCATAGTTCGCGAGCGCCATTTGCACTTCGGGGTTTTGCGCCAGCCCCTCTGCATCAAAGCCTGCGCTGTCTTGCAGTGCCATCACATTGAGCTTTACACCGCGCTCAAACAGCCGCCGGTCATCGGCGCGGCCCTTCATCATCAGCGCAAAGCCCGTCAGCTGCGCGGCGCGCTCATCGATATCGAGGCCGAATAGGTTCTTCTCAAGAATCAGTTGCGGTAGATCCCGCTGCCGATAGCCGCGCTCTAAATAGATGGCCTTAAACAGCTCATAGGCCTCCACCAGAATGTGCCCGGAGCCACTGGCCGGGTCGATCAGGGTCAGCGCTTCGGGGTTTAGGCTATCCGGTGTCATGGCGGCGAGTTCCGCATTGACTTCATCGGTCTGCTCGGCGGGTTCGATGTAGTACGCCATCTGCGCCTTGAGGGGTGACTCGGGATAGGTCGCCAGCCATTGAGCTCCCAACGAGTTCTGCACCATGTACTTCACAATCCAATTGGGTGTGAATAGCTGGGTGGCCGCCGGAATATCTTCTGACTTAACCACCTTGCCGATCACCTGATCTTTCTTATCGGAGATATAGAACTGGTACAGCCAGCCGATAATCTCGATATCCTGCCAGTCCTGTTCCGGAATCCCGGCGATTAAGTCGCGAATCAGTGAGTCGGTTTTAGTGAGGTTTTGCGGCAGCAGCAGTTCGGTGGCATCGTCGAGCGCCTCAAACAAAAATGGCATGGCGCTGTGCAGGGCGTGACACTGGGCCAGTAACAGCTCGCGGTACAGCGCCTCATCTTTGCTGCCGTCCAGTTTCAACTCGACTAGGGTTTCCCTATCCAGCCCGGGCAATTCGATATCCAGACAGTCATCCAAAATCTGGAAACCTTGCGGGTCGCTGGGGTGTGAGAGTACGCGGCGGCCATGGTCGAGATAGCCTTTGAGCTCCATAAAACGGATAGCACAGAGACGGTTAAACCAACTGTAGGCGGCCTGATCCATGGTGGCGTGGAAGCCTTGCGCTTGCACCAGCTGCTGAAGGGCATTGCGGGCACGGGCAATACTTTTCGGAAACGGGCGCTCGCCAATCAGTACAAGGTCACCCTTTTGCACCATCGGCTCAATACACTCAGCCGTGATGCCATAACGAGCCGCCTGGCGGGTAACGGCATCGATAAAATCAATACGGGCTTTGGGCGCGTAGCGGGCGATATTATGGGTATTCATTGCAATATCAATTCCTGGGCACTCAACCGCAGCGAGCGCTTTACTATTTATATTCAGTGGGTTGCTGAGAGAACGGCGAGCTGTTCCAGGCGTTGGAACAGGAGCTCTTCACGCTCGGTGGCGCCCTCGGCCTGGCTCTGAATGGCATAGGGGAGATTGCTATGCCCTAGCAGCTTGGCCACCTCTGTGGCGATGTAGTGCCTGACGCCTTTTTCCGCAGCCTCTACTTCTGCCTGAAGCTCCTCACGGCCGTCAATGAGGTTGAGGATATCCTCAATATCACGACTGGACATGGGGTCACTGTTGCCCCGCCCTTTATAGGCCTCCAGTTTGGTGGCGATAAAATAAACGGGATTGATAAGGTTAATGTCCAGCTCATCGCTGAGGGCGTAAGTGGTGGCGGTTTCCACGGCATCGCGGTACCAGCGATTGCCAAAGCCGAGGATTGTTTCATCATCGGGCATAAAATCAACGCGCAGATCACCTAGCCGCATTGCGCATACCGGGAAGTCTTCGTCAGAGGCAGCGCTGTACTGCTTAAATCCCCGCCCCCGCAATTGCTCTTGCAACTGATGGAAACCCACGTAGCCCATCACGTGGACGATAAGGTCCACGTCATCGGTATGGCGCACTTGTTCCTGCGTGTAAGTATCGGTGAGCAGCAGCCCGGTGGTGCAGCCGCCCACGAACGTCATTTGCCGGCGCAGCACGGGACCCAGCGCCCGCGCGACCAATTTCAACATGTCGATATGCCGATTAAACGCGGTCATTCGGGAAGCTCCAGATGCTGCTTTAATAGTTTGGCGGCGAGATTGCGCTCGCGGGGCTGGCCTATGCGTATGGCATCGACCAACGCCAGTAAGGCATACATCTCCGGGTCTCTCTTTACCGCTTGGGGAGCGCTTTTAAATAAGGGAGCGACTTCCATACCTTTGGTATTGCCTCGGGCATCCGCCCAAACTGGCTGTAACTCGCCTGCACTCATCAGCTTTTCCTGTAAAACCGGAGCGGCAAAGGCCGTGGCAATACCGCGAGTGATTCGCCCGGGCCTTGCCGGGAAGACATAGCGAAGGCCGTACAGGATAAATTCGTACAGTGCTTTGGTATTCGCTCTGGGCACGCCGAGCTTGCGATCTTTAATGGCCAGGCCAACCTCGATACAGCGATTCAGGGACAGGCTGATCTGGCTTTTGCTAATACCGGTCTCCGCCGCCAGGCCCCGTGCCGAATATTCAAAAGCCGGCAGAGTACCCAGCGGTGCAAGCACATCGCCAGCAGCCGGCGGATCTTCTGGCTCCCAGCCTTGCCAGTCGTCAGGCCAGGCCTTTCTCGCTCGGTCACAGCCTCGCTGCGCCTCCCGCTTCTGCAAAGAGACCAGTTTGAGCAGCAAACCAATATCTTGACTTTTCATATCTCCCCACCCTTGTCTGTCCCAAGTCCCGGGACAAAGGACAAGGTTGATCTTATACTTTTAAGAAAGCAAGCGCTATGGGGGGAAATTTGCAGTGCCGAGCGTCATTATTTGGCTTTTTAGCTCAATCGAATGCGCTTTTTGCCCTCAATCGCGGTTTCCAGCTCCTCTCTCAGGGCGGTGAGGAACCGATCGATATCCTCCCGGGACTCCAGATAGGCACCGCTGTGGACTTTGTTCAGCACACTACTCGCATTAATCACGACGGCGGGGTTAAGCCCGGCTGCTGCAGCAGATGCCGGGACAGGCTGAATGCCAGCGGACTGGGGAGCCAGCTCTTTTATCTTGCCGCCGGCGGCCGGGGCACTTTTCTTAGCCGCTTCCTTGGTAGCTTCCTTAGCAATCGCGTCTTGTTCGAGGCGCGCTTTAGCCGCCAGCTGCCGCTCTAGCTCGTAAAGACTGTCCTCCAAACGCTCTTCAGCGGTTTGCTGTTGCAACATATAGATCTGGGCAATACCGGTCTCGGCCTCTATATCCTTTTTGACCTGCTGCAAGGGATGCAGCAACGAGTTACTGAGTTCCGGGGTTCCAATACCGCTTTTCGCGATTTCAGCCAGAAGCTGCTGGACTTTAAACTCAACACGTTCACAGGCGTGTTCACGGCGCTGTTGCAACAGCGCTTTATTGACCTGATCCAAGGTTTCTACCAACTCGGCAACTTTGTTCAGTTGGCCGTAGGGAGATTTGGCCTTATTAATATGCTCCAGTTCGGCCAGTGCTTTGGCCGCAGCAGTATTCTTTTCCAGCTCTACACGGTTTTTACCGAAGTGCTGCAGGGCATTTTGGAGCTGCTGCCAGGTGTGTAACTGCTTGGTAAAGAAGTCATGGATATCCCGGTAGTCTTCCTCCAAGTCCAAGTAATCATTTTTCTTGTCTACCAGTGCTTTGAAAAAGTCAAAGCTCTCCCGGTTGGCCAGCAATCGCTCGAGGGTAAGCAGGCAATCTTCTATCTGCGCGGCACCTGGAAAATGACCGACATCGGTCTTGCTTTTGTAGCTCTTCAGATGAGCGAGCCACGCATTGAAGTGCGTGCGGTAAAAATCAAACAGCTCTTTTTCTGCGTCTGGGCCGAGGGCGTTGAACAAATCCCGGGTTAAGTCGCGCGCCTTTTTAAGCACGGTATTATCGGTCTGCCGCTTTTTCTGTACCGATATCTCACGGCGGCGACGGCTGTTGTTAAGATCTTCGAAGATCTCCTTAACCGGCAGCGATGGACCTCCGGCATGGAAGGAGATACGCCCTGCAACAGCAAGACGCCCAAGAATAAGAAGAATTTCACCATCGGGCCAACCGTAGGGCCGAGAGGAAAAACGCCCGATTATATCGCTGACAAGCAGCCGGTCTCTCTCGGCGCGCAGAGCAATAAACTGCTCCACTTCCTTGACCGCCTGGGGATTGCCCTCTTCACCATCCAGGGCGAGTTTCATTTGACCCAGGTCATCGATGGTCAATACCGCCTTTAATTCCCGCAAAGGCTCCTTTTGCAGGACTTTAAGCTGAGAAAGCTTGTTATAAGTGTTTTCCAGCAAGTACTTGCAGGCTTCATCATAACGGCTAGCAAGGCTATTAGTGGGCAGTTTGAGACGCTGGCCCAGGGCATAGCTCTCTGCGCGCAAAAGTAGATCTTCTAATGCTATGCGCAAGCGCTTGCGACGGTCCTGGTTTTCGCGGCCCCGATCGGCAAGGATACGAGTAATATCGGCATTGCTGCCATCGTCATTCAGGCGAATGAATTTATCGGTTTTCAGCCAGGTGCGCAGTTCGGTAAAGAATTGCTTGTCATCGGCTAGTTTCCACAGGGCCAAGCCACTGCCTTCGGTAGATTTGTTGATGCAGCCTGCCTCGTTGTATTGAGCATAATCGAGGTCCTGCGGAGAGACGATTTCAAGTCGCAGATCAGCTTCGTAGCGGCCATCCAGGGTGTGGCCGTCCAAGTAGCGGCCAATACTGTAATCGGTTTTATTTAATGGATAGCGGTATTTATTTTTGTCTTTAAACAGGTCCTTGAAAATCAGCTCGGAGAGCGCTTTATTTTCATCGCTACTCGCAATTTCAACCGCTTTGATCTTACGGGTAATATCCCGCTCTTCATTGGTAAGGAACAGGAACTCATCACCGTTACGAGTAATTAGGCTTTCTTTTTCCAGCCGTTGAAGCGTTTCTTCAATGCGTTTGCGCAGTGCAAGCTTATCTTCATCGATCTTTTCAATGGATAGCGTGACCAGATTATCCAAAGTGCCTTTGACCAACTCTACATAGCGGATCATAAACAAAGTGCGCAATATCTGCACATCAAATACATCCAGAGAGGCGTTCTGATTGGCTTGATCAATAGTTCGTTTTACGGCGGTATCGAGAAAGCCCTCTACAGCGCGATAAAAACTGTGCATAGGTACCAGTGCACCAACCCCCTGGTCAGAGATACTCTGTGCGGCCATTTGAAATGCGTCGAGCATGGAGCGCTCGCCGTAGGCGAGGTGCGCACCCGTAGCGCCCACCTTGCGAATTTCTTCAAAGACCTTTTGGACCAGCTGGAAATGATAGGGGGCGAACGGATAGTTAACGACGAAACTTTCGGCACCATCGAAATTGCGCAGAGTGGGGCCAGTGCGATCGAAGGTGATTTGGTTACGTAAAATATCGCCGCTCTTTTCCCAGGCACTGCGCAGCTCACTTTCCGCTTTGGGAGTCTTACGCAACAGTCGCTTTTGAATCACCTCATCCGTATTTGAGCTGGACAGGGATAGGCGGGTTTTGAAACGGCCTGCAATCTTGGAGAAGTCGTTTGCCTTACTGGCGGTGAGTTCACCGATTACCGCCTCCATATCCGCCTGGGAGGTCACAATGATCCAGGCTCGACCACCACAGATGGTGCCCAGGTTCTCGGTAATGGTCTGCAAGGTGAGCATCAGCCTAGTATTGGAACCGATAAACTGGCCTACCTCATCCACCATAAAGACTATGCGCTGTTCTGGCCCCTTTCCGTCCAGGTACTCTTTGACCCAGCGGCAGAAGTTTTCCACAGAAACAGAGAATGTCTCTTCCGATGCTTCAAACCACTTATTGGCGGCCTCGGGCGAGAGGTTCAAGGCAGTTGCAATAGCCTTTTCTATATCGTCTTGATAAAACTGGTAGCCATCGCGCTCTCTTTCCCAAGTCGAGCCTGTGCTATCTGCAAATGCATCCTTGAAGCGTTGGTAGGCGCCCTTCTGCGCCAGATGGCGTTCCATATGCGCGATATGCGGGTGGTCACCGCTGAATCCCTGATGCTCATTAAATACGCGCAGAAATACATTTAAAATCGGATTACCAGCGTCATTGGAACTGGCCTTGCTGTCGATATTGAACAGGATGACATCTGCAGGGTGGGTAACGGCCTTGTCCAAGTCTGCGCGGATCATGGCATCGCGCAGCTTTTGCTCATCAAAAAATTCCACTGCCTGACGCCTATTGCCATTGGTAGCCTGAGCTTCGATATTGGCCAGCAGGTAAGACAGGGTTTTCAAAAAATGCGATTTACCAGAGCCGAAAAAGCCGGAGATCCATACTCCCACTCGGTTTGCGATAGATGGATCGCGCAGGTCTGTGCTGTAGCTTTCAAAAAAAGCACGGAAGTGATTTTCCAGCTCATTGGTGACGACGTACTCATCCAGCTCCTGCCAAATCGTGGCATCGTCGGCTTGATCAGCCTTAACCACGCCATTGATGGATCTATCCAGGGATTTGGAAAACAGGTCTTTAATGATCATCACAAGAATCCTTGTACCACCGATTATGTGCGGGGAACGAGCGGGAATGCCCGGTAGTAGTTATTGCTGGGAATCTGGTTAAAAAGGGTGAGGCTCTGGCCGCTATATTCGCCTGGGTAGAACAACACTACGGGCTTGTGCCCGAGCAGGGCGTGGAGTTTGTTGAGTAAATTGTGCGCCCGCAAAACAGGCCAGACTGAGCCGACACCATGAATCAGTATCACATCCTGCTCGCCCCCCACAATCTGATCCATTAGAAAGGGGCCAAAATTATCCATGTGCATAGGGCCCGCCAGGGCTTTTAACAGCGCCTGATCACCTTTTGCTAACTGCATCTGATAGGCTTTGTCGAGAAAGCGACGCTTGGATAGGTAGTCCCGCATAATCTGCAGCAGGTTAATAGTGGCTACCTTCAAATGAGGCTGTTTCTTTTCTAGAAAACTGGTAAGAAAACCAAGGTACTCTCGGACTTTCAGTTCCTCTTCCGGCGCGTAATCAAAAATCCAAAATCCAATTTCATTTCCGAGACCTTTCCCCTGGAGAAACTCATGAGAGAGGATTTTGTCTGGAATCTGGTTTAGCCGTTCTTCTAGCGGCTGAATCATATCGCGACCTTTACTTCATTATTTTTGATCTATGTCAGAGAGCACTGGAAATATTGAGACACTTTTTAATACGCTGGCAACAACTGCCATCCAGGAGTCCGTTTACCTCAGGCCTCACCAAAATATGCTGCAACTGAGGATTGCGGGTACTTTTCACAAACCCCACCTCTGCCAACATTCGAAGTACCACCTGCCCCATTTTCTTTTTGGATGACTCGGTCCAGTTCCCGATCTTACTATCGCGCTCTACCCTTTCCTCAAGAAAGCTGCTCCACAAATAGGGTTCTAACTTCTCAGCTTTAACGGCGAATGCATCGCTAACGACAGCTTCAACAAACTCCACTAATAACAGATTCCGCGCTAGGGCTGCAACAAATGCGACCTGGGTGGCCAGCTGCTCGTCACCGTCTCGCAACACTCGCCAGAATGGTCGATCAAGACGCTCCAACCGCTGGCGCAATGCGCGGGATTGGCGCTTGGCCGTTGCCGGACTGCGCTTCTGTAGTCGGTTATTCACCTGGATCTCGAGCTGCCACCTTTCCGTATCGACGCCCTGCAGTAGTAATTCTGCGACCACCCGGCACTCGCGCACTTGCAGAGAACCAGCAGTGAGATCACTATCGTAATGAAAGTTATACATATCGAATATCAGGCTTTAGATACAACCGGCCAGTGTACCGGGCAAAAGTACTTAGTCAGCAGAGTTTGCCCGTTGCCACCCACACGCCAGAGCAGACATGTAGACAGGAATTTCTTACGAGTTTATCCGAGAGCATGACCAAGTTCACGCCATCCAGCCAGTATTTCTAATGATTTTAGGGTTTCACCGTGAGGGCCTGTGGGAGCTTTGAGGCCATGTGAGGAGTCAGGATTATTTCAACTACACCAGCATAATTTAAAGCCAACAAAAACCAATTCTTCCCATTATATGGTTGCCGCTACGATATGTTTTGGGTAAGCGCTTTTGGTTGCTAGTCAGAACCAGACAGAAGTGATACATGCTGCTGTCACCCATACCCTACTCACAGCAACAAGCGCGCCCCAGCGATTCCGGGGAGCCCCTACCCAACTATAGGCCTCTGATCTTTGCCTTTTAACTTAACCTTTTGAGTATTTATAAGAGCTATTTAGGGGGTAGCAGCTTCCAAATTGAATCAGATAGCACCGGATGACAACGAACGAGAGCGGAGGGCTGTGTACCCTCCAGATAGCAAAAAGCCCGGATTTACCGGGCTTTTTGGATGATTCCGAACTTCTTCGGATCTTGATGTGGTGCCCAGGGCGGGACTTGAACCCGCACGAGCATAGCTCACTACCCCCTCAAGATAGCGTGTCTACCAATTCCACCACCTGGGCAAAAATCTTTTACTGCTGTTCCTCACTTTCCTGGTTAGCAGCTGGCTCTTCTGAACCGGTGCTGTCTGCAGGAATCTGCGGGATATCGCCAGTTTCCAAATCTGTTTCGAGCTGCGGGATATCGCTGTCGATAGCCGGCAGTTCTTCAGCTGGGCCAATTTGCTGTACCTCTGCTGGAATTTGCGGAAGGTCCGCATCAACATTGGTGCCTGCACCTTGCTTAGCCAGGATGGCCAGGCCGAAACTGGTGACGAAGAATACCGTCGCAAAAATTGCTGTCAAGCGGGAAAAGAAATTTCCGCTACCTTGACTGCCAAAAACTGTCTGGGACGCGCCCGCACCAAAGGATGCACCGGCTTCGGCACCTTTACCTTGCTGCAACAAAATCAGGCCAATAATGCCTAATGCGGTCAAAACGTGTACAACTAATACCAATTTTTCCATTTTCTGGAAACTCTCTACCGGGGTCTAAACAACCCGTTATTCAGTATTCGCCAACCCGCGTGCTGTCAATTTAAACAGCAGCGCGACAAATCTCAGCAAACTCGCCGGCATCCAGCGAGGCTCCACCCACCAGGGCACCATCAATATCTGCCTGGGCAAAAAGCTCCCTGGCATTTGCGGATTTTACACTACCGCCATATAAAATCTGTACTTCAGCGCCCAAATCTCCCAACTGCGAGCGAATAAATGCATGTACAGCTTGGGCTTCATCAGGAGTAGCAGTTTTTCCGGTGCCAATGGCCCATACCGGCTCATAGGCAATCACGGACTGCTTCCAGCCAGCCGAATCAATGATATCGGCAACCGCTTGAAGTTGTTTTGCAACCACTTCGAGAGTGCGCTCCTGCTCGCGTTCTTCAAGGGTTTCCCCGACGCAAAGTATTGGAGTCAATCCCGCCTCTTGGGCCGCAACAAATTTTTTCGCCACTAACTCACTGGTTTCTCCATAGAGACTACGGCGCTCAGAATGCCCGACAATAACGTAACGGGTATTCCAATCCAGTAACATGCTAGCGGAAACCTCACCAGTAAACGCCCCTTTGGGCTCCTGGCTAAGGTCCTGGGCACCCAAGCTGAAACCTCCGCTCTTTTCCGCCGCATCAGCCACTAGGCCGAGATATGGAAAAGATGGGCAAACAACAACACCGGACTTCACACCTTCGAGGTTGAGTTCGGTGAAAAAACGTTCGGCAAACTCGCGGCTGCCGTTCATTTTCCAGTTTGCTGCTACTAGCGGTGTTCGCATGTGTGCTCCTTCAAGGGGCGCAAATCTTAGCGACATTGACGCCAACATACAACCAAAATTATACGAGTTTCTTCTGCGCCCCAAGAGGACCGATTTACTACGGGTTAAATCGCAGCAGATCAGTTATTTCCAATTCGCTCCACCACGGAGGAAATATCTTTGGCCAGCTGTTCCACCAAGGCGCTGTCGCGGCCTTCAACCATTACCCGGATCAGAGGCTCTGTGCCAGATGGCCGCAGCAGCACACGTCCGCTGTCTGCGAGCTGACGTTCTGCATCGACAACAATGGCCTTAACGTCTGTGTGATCGAGAACACCATCGCGATGAGCCAGTTGCACATTAATCATGTGCTGGGGGAACATTGTCATACGGGATTTAAGCTGATGCAAGGGCTCATCAAATTCACACAGGCCACGCAGTACCTGCAGTGCGGCAATGATACCATCGCCGGTGGTAGATGCATCGGCACAGATAATGTGGCCTGACGACTCGCCTCCCAGCTTCCACTGATTAGCTGACATTTTTTCAAGCACATGGCGGTCGCCCACTTTGGCTCTCTCAAACGGGATTTTGTTTTCGCGCAATGCAAGCTCAAAACCGTAATTGCTCATCAAGGTGCCGACAACACCACTACAACCGCCCAGGAATTTATGCTGGTGCATAGCGATGATATACAACAGCTGATCGCCATCGACCAATTCCCCATTGGCATCGACGAACAACACCCTGTCCCCGTCACCATCAAAGGCTATACCCAGGTCCGCACCGCGCTTAACCACGGCCCGTTGCAACTGCTGAGGTTTAGTGGAGCCGCAATCTAGATTGATATTGAGTCCATCAGGGCCCGCTCCAATTACGCTGACTTCTGCTCCCTGCTCGCGAAACACCATTGGCGCTACGTGATAAGTGGCACCATTGGCGCAGTCGAGAACAATTTTCAAACCCTCAAGGGAGAAACCCCAGGGCGTAGAAGCCTTGCAAAACTCAATGTAACGCGCGGCTGCATCATCAACACGATAGGCGCGACCGAGATCGTCGGAAGTTTCCATCGGCAGCTCGAGAGCGGCTTCAATCTCCAATTCAACCTCATCCGGTAACTTGGAGCCTTCAGCGCTGAAAAACTTAATGCCATTGTCGTGGTAAGGATTATGGGAGGCGCTGATAACAATGCCTGCACCGGCATGGAAAGTCCGGGTCAGGTAGGCGATCGCCGGAGTCGGCATTGGCCCCAACAGGGCGACATCCACGCCAGCATTAATCAGGCCCGCCTGCAGCGCTGCCTCAAACATGTAGCCGGAGACCCGAGTGTCCTTACCGATAAGGATGCGGGGACGTCGGTGGTGTTTAGCTTTGGAAATTCTTCCCAGTACCTTGCCCGCTGCATATCCCAGGCGCAGCATAAAATCGGGAGTAATTGCTCCCTCGCCAACGCGACCACGAATACCATCAGTGCCAAAATACTTTCTTTCCATAACGCTTCTCAATTGTGTACTTCGCCGCTTTTCTATTCTGTCGGAAAACCACAACAGGACCCTGCGGCTTAAGGTCTCTGTAAGACATCACTCATCAAATTTCGCTGCAAACCAATTGCTGCATGCGCAACACATCCACGGTTTCCGCAACATCGTGGACACGTAAAATTCTTGCGCCTTTTTGCGCAGCCAACATGGCCAGGGCCAAGCTACCGGGGAGTCGGCCATCTACATCTCGATCGAGCAGGCGGCCGATCATCGACTTACGCGACAAGCCTGCCAGTATGGGCATATCCGCCGGCGCCAGCTGCGACAAATTACGCAACAACGCTAAATTGTGCTCATCGGTTTTGCCAAAGCCAAAACCCGGGTCGAGAATGAGCCGGTCCCGTGTCACCCCCAGATCGATACAGAGATCGACCCGTTTCTGCAGATACCTGGCGACATCCTCTACAACATCAGTGTAAGACGGATCATCCTGCATAGTGCCGGGCTGACCCTGCATATGCATCAGGCAGATCGCCAAGCCACTTTCGACGGCTGCTTCCAGTGCACCCGGGCGCTCCAGGGCGCGAACATCATTGATCAGTCCCGCCCCTACCGCAGCTGACTCACGCATCACTGCCGGGGTACTGGTATCGACAGAGATAATCGCGTCAAAGTTCGCTTTGATTGCCTCCACCACCGGCACTACCCGATCCAGCTCCTGCTGCTCGGTGACCGGCGATGCGCCAGGGCGTGTCGATTCTCCGCCAATATCCAGGATTGTCGCTCCCTCAGAGAGCATCTGTTCCGCTCTCTGCAGAGCCAGGGTCAAGTCCAGGCTACCGGAGGCATAGTAATTGCCACCGTCGGAAAAGGAGTCTGGCGTTGTATTCAGAACCCCCATAACCACCGGTTGGGAGAGGTCTAAGGTGTGGTTACCACAGATAATTTTCATTGGCTGAAATAAAAAAATGCCGGATCGGAACAGGCTATCGCCCTATCCCCAACCCGGCATTTGGTTTTGTCCAGTTAGTCGCTTCGGAGAATCAGTGGCCGTTTAATGGGCCGCCGACGGTATTGCTCTTATCCGCCTCAGTTGAGGCCTCTGTGGTTTCAGTATCCTGGGTCGGGCTGTTTCCACCAGAGCCGAAGTTATTGTCTTCCCAGTCCCTTGGTGCGCGTACTTTACGACGAGCCATCAGGTCGTCCACCTGCTCCGCATCCAGGGTTTCGTATTCCATCAGCGCATCTTTCATCGCTTCAAGAATATCTCGGTTGTCTTCCAGCAGTTTCTGAGCACGGTCGTAACAGCCATCAATAATTCGGCGTACCTCTGCTTCGATCTCATAAGAGGTCTTACCAGAAACCGGATTACCCTGGCCGGGCTGACCGCTTTCATCTTCGCCGTAATGCAATGGGCCGAGTTTTTCAGACAGGCCCCACTTGGTCACCATATTGCGTGCCAAGTCAGTGGCCCGTTCAATGTCGTTGGAAGCGCCGGTAGTAACACCGTCGATACCCAGGGTCATTTCCTCGGCAATACGGCCGCCAAACAGGGAGCACAGTTGCGATTCAATCGCACGCTTGGACAGGCTGTACTTGTCTTCCTCAGGCAGGAACTGGGTGACACCCAGGGCGCGGCCACGGGGGATAATGGTTACTTTGTGTACCGGATCATGCTCGGGTACCAGTCGACCAATAATGGCGTGACCGGCCTCGTGATAGGCGGTATTCACCTTTTCCTTTTCATTCATCACCATGGACTTGCGCTCGGCACCCATCATGATCTTGTCACGGGCGCGCTCAAACTCTTCCATGGTTACCGTGCGTCTATTGGCCCGCGCAGCAAACAGCGCAGCTTCGTTGACCAAATTGGCCAGATCCGCACCGGAGAAACCAGGGGTCCCACGGGCAATCGTCTGCGGGTTCACCTTGTCGTCCATAGGCACCTTGCGCATATGAACTTTGAGAATTTGTTCGCGGCCGCGAATATCCGGCAGCCCAACAAATACCTGGCGGTCAAAGCGACCTGGGCGCAGCAGGGCGTGGTCCAGTACATCCGGGCGGTTGGTCGCTGCAATTACGATCACACCCTCATTACCTTCGAAACCATCCATCTCAACCAGCAACTGGTTCAGGGTCTGCTCGCGCTCATCGTGACCACCGCCAACGCCGGCTCCACGGTGACGGCCAACAGCATCAATCTCGTCGATAAAGATGATGCAGGGAGCCTGCTTCTTGGCTTGGTCAAACATATCCCGCACCCGGGAAGCGCCCACACCAACGAACATCTCAACAAAGTCAGAACCGGAGATGGAGAAGAAAGGTACTTTTGCTTCGCCGGCAATTGCTTTGGCAAGCAGGGTCTTACCGGTACCGGGAGGGCCACACATCAATACGCCACGGGGAATATTGCCACCCAGGCGCTGGAACTTGGTGGGATCGCGCAGAAACTCAACCAGTTCCTGCACCTCTTCCTTAGCTTCATCTACACCGGCAACATCGGAAAAAGTTGTCTTGATCTGGTCTTCGCCCAGCAGGCGCGCCTTGCTCTTACCAAATGCCATAGGACCTGAGCGACCGCCGGCTCCACCCTGCATTTGGCGCATAAAGAACATAAATACAGCGATAATAATCAGGATCGGGAAGCTGGCTACCAGGAGCTGCTGCCAGATACTCGGTGACTCAGGCTCACGACCAACGAATTGCACATTGCTGCGAACCAGCTCATTGGTGAGTTCATCGTCGATAATCTGTGGCTGGATAGTCTTGAAGCGGCTGCCATCGGCTTTTTCGCCGGTGATCACCAGACCGTCTACGATCACGTTCTTAACTTGGCCCGACTGCACATCCTGAACAAAGTCGGAGTAACTGAGAGCCTCATCCCGTGACTGCGGTTTAAAGTTTTGAAAAACCATCAGCAGTACCGCTGCGATGATCAACCACAGTACCAGGTTCTTTGCCATATCATTCAAAGGGATAGCCCTCTCGCTTTCGCAATCAAAATCCGTTCATTCCGGCAATGCCGGCCACATCAATACCGGATAAAACCAGTATAGGTGCGGGGGGTCAACAGCCTTCGCCCCCGATACAGGTATCGCTTATACCATATGGGGAGTCAGACTAGAAATACGCCGATGTTCTCAGTCGCTCTCAGCCCTTAAATCCTCGCGCCACCACGTATACTTCACGTGAACGGGGGCGGGAAGCACCAGGTTTGCGAGTTACGACACTGTTGTAGCTCCCACGCAAGTCGCGGATCAACTCGTCGAAACCCTCTCCCTGGAATACCTTTGCAACAAATGCACCACCGGGCTTAAGTACCTGCCGGGCCATATCGACCGCCAGTTCCACCAAATACATGGAGGCGGGCTGATCAACATCGCGTATCCCACTCATATTGGGGGCCATATCGGAAATCACAAGGTCTGCCAGTTCATCGCCCATGCGCTGTAACAGTTCACTGAGCACCGACTCCTCTGTAAAGTCCCCCTGGACAAAGTCCACACCGGCCAGCGGGTCCATCGGCAATATATCTGACGCCAAAACCTTGCCTTTGTGCCCTACCAACTCCATCGCTACCTGGGACCAGCCCCCTGGAGCCGCACCCAGGTCGACAACAGTCATTCCTGGCTTGAATAAGCGGTCCTTATTTTGTAGCTCCTGCAGCTTGTAGCTGGCACGGGAGCGATAGCCCTCTTTTTGGGACTGTTTGACGTAATGGTCATTAAAATGTTCACGCAGCCAACGGTGGCTGCTCTTAGATCGGCCCATCGGGTACAATGCCTACAATCACTACAGCTTAATTGTAAGAGCGGCCACTGGCCGCGATCGGGTCCGCCGAACAAACGCTGGCGACGATCGCGGTCTGTGGCCGCTCCCACATCGAATTCCACAAAGTGGTAATGGAGTATTGTATGCCTTTAACCGCCGACCGCAAAAAAGCTCTTCGCTCTCTAGGTCACAACCTGAAACCTGTCGTGACCGTAGCCGGCAATGGGCTGAGCGAGGGGGTGATGGAAGAACTGAACCGTGCACTCGAAGACCACGAGCTGATCAAGGTCAAACTGATGATCGCCGACCGGGAAGTACGCCACCAAATCGTTGGTGAGCTTTGCGAAAAATCCTCATCCGAGCTGGTACAGGAAATCGGCAAGATTGCCCTGATTTTCCGTGCGGCGCAGAAGCCGGATATTCGCAAGTCCAACCTGCTGCGTTAAACAAAAAGGGGAGCTAATGCTCCCCTTTCTTTTCTCAACCAGTGGAAACAGGCTTACACATCACAGGCAACTCCCAGGATTCTCCATTGGACAGTCGCCTCAACCAGCACTTCTCACCATTGCCGACTAATTGAAACTTGATCGGCCGCCCCATATCCCGGCCAATCAGAGCCATCTTTTTGGGATCATTCTCAATCACCAAAATAGTATCGTCCACAAACACCCTCGGGCCTAGGGTCACATTAACCCCGCCCAGCGCTTGCGAAACTGCCACCTGCAACTTGCCCTGAATCTCCGGGCTCGTTTCCTGTAACAGTGCCGGTTGTGCAGTTTCAATATTTTGCTGGGAGGAGCAGCCAAGACACACCAATGCAAAACCACAAAGTTTAGCCAAAGCTGCCTTTTTCATTTTATTTCACCATTATGCGGTTACTGCGAGAGACTTCCTTGGTCACTCGTGCATTGAAAGCGGGGGCACCCTCGCTTTCACCGGAAATGGAGAATGCGCTAACCGCAATATCTCCACATTCGCCAGTCTCAATGTAATTCAACGCAGTGGCAAACCGCGCTTCATCAGCATCACCCAGGAGATTGTCAAAGTCATCCCCAATCACACACCCGGGCAAATCGGCATCAGTTCCATAATTACCATTGGGTACAAAACCATCGGAGTAATCGCCAAAGCCTTTTGCATTCACACCGGAGAACTGAATTGTGAAGTAAGTAGTGCCACAGTTATCCAGGGGGTAAAAACCGTAAGGCTTACCGCAAGTAGTCTCACCGATCTGAATAACTTCTACATCAATTCCGCGCAAGCCATTGATAATGGCCTCACTGGCTGAGCAGGTATTTTCACTGGTTAAGACAAACAGTCGCGACAGGTTTAAAGTCGGCAATTCTTCCCCGTATAAAGACTCATCAACAAAGCCCAGACCGGTCGAGTAGAATGGAGTCCCATCCAATGGCGCTCCGGTAATTGGATTAGTTTCCGGGTGCTGGTCGTTAAACTGGGCAATTTCAAATACCTGCCCCGCAGTATTATCACCTGCGATCATATAAGCTAACTCTGCAGCGATATCGAGGTAACCACCACCGTTATAACGAAGGTCTAGTACTAAATCGTCAACAGACTCAGACTCAAGCTCGCTGACAGCATCAATCAATTCCGCTTCGGCTGTCGCAATATGATCATTGAACAACATATATCCGACTTTGCGGCCCGAATTTGTGTCCACCGTTTTAACATATTGAACAGGATCTGATTGCACTGGTGATGCAACCAAAGTGACAGTCTCAATCGTTGAAGAACCCAAAGGTCTTATTTCAAATACATGGGACTCACCATCGTTTTCCGGCCACATACCGTAATTTAAGGTATCGACATCATCACCATAAGCCAGGTCAACGCCGTCCACACTGATAACTTCTGCACCGCGGGTGATAATATCCGGCAGATTACCACCGTTTTCCTCATCCAGATAAGCGACTACCGCTTTACGTGGCGGCTTATCGGAAAGTAGAGCCCACTGGACACCATAACCTACGTACACACCAGATTCAGTTTGTGAATACCACTCATCTGACGGAACCGTATAATGGAAGCGGTCCTTCTCTCGACCGGAGGGCGTTAGAGCGAAAGTTCTTAGCTCTTCGAAATAAGCTAAAGAATCATCGAAGCTCGCTGGATCCTGGTCTTCAATCTCGTCGTACCATAGGTAGAGCTCATTACTCATTGAGCGCAACCAGTTATTTTCATCCTCGCGGGTGCCCGCTACATCAGCATAAGCTGAACCCGTTGCTGGGTCTGTGCCACTGCGGGGAGCAACACACCGGCTCGCATATGTTGAGACAGGCAGGAAGTTATCCTTTTCCCAAGTGCCGCCAACGGCAGTTGGCGTCTCAGAACCATCTCCACTATCAGAGTCAGAGCCACCTCCGCCTCCCCCACAGGCTGCCAAGCCTAAAGCTCCCAGAGTAACAACCCCTGCTAAAGCTAGCTTACGTAGACGGATTTCCATCCCCAAACTCCTATTAACCTTTTTATTAGTAAAGATATGTAAAGCGGTGGAGCCTACCACTATTTGAAAAAGGGTTCGATAACCAAGTTTTTCATCAAAAGAAATTGCTAAACCAAAATACAGAAAGGCCTGAAGAGGCACATCACAATTTGTACCCCACCAGGCCTTTCAGTACAAAATAGGTTAATTACTATTATTAACCCGAGTCAGCAACTAATTGCCGACTTTACCCAAAACCCCCTGCAAACTATCTTTTGCATCACCGAACAGCATGCGTGAGTTTTCTTTGTAAAACAGTGGGTTAGCAACTCCCGCATACCCTGAAGCCATAGAGCGTTTGAGAATAACAACCTTACCGGCCTTCCAAACTTCCAACACCGGCATACCGGCGATAGGCGAGCCCGGTTTTTCCACTGCATCCGGGTTTACCGTGTCGTTAGCACCGATCACCAAAACCAAATCTGTAGCGGGAAAATCTGGATTAATCTCATCCATTTCCAGAACGATATCGTAGGGCACATTAGCCTCAGCCAAAAGCACATTCATATGTCCGGGAAGACGTCCAGCTACCGGGTGAATACCAAAGCGCACTGTTTTGCCCGCTTTTCTCAGACGATCGGTCAAGTCACTAACCGCCTGCTGTGCATGGGCTACCGCCATTCCGAATCCGGGAACAATAATGATACTGTCCGCCGCATCCAGTTCATCCGCAAGCTCCTGTTGATCAATGGCAATTACTTCACCATCGACTTCCTCATCGGAAACTTCACCACCATCAGAGCCAAATCCACCGAGAATAACGCTGATAAAAGAGCGATTCATTCCCCGGCACATGATGTAACTCAGGATGGCACCGGAAGAACCCACCAAGGCGCCCACTACAATTAACAGGTCATTGCCCAGCATAAATCCGGTAGCGGCAGCGGCCCAACCGGAGTAGCTGTTTAGCATGGATATAACCACCGGCATATCAGCGCCGCCAATAGCCGCCACAAGGTGAATACCTAACAGCAATGCAATTGAGGTCATTAACAGCAAGTTAATAACCGTACCCGCATGCACATCTGCCGGTACAAACAACACACCTAGAACAATACAGGCCAAAATGGCAATCAAGTTAAGCCAGTGCCGGGCCGGTAGCATTAATGGTTTCCCGGAAACCAATCCCTGCAACTTACAAAAAGCAACCAAAGAACCGGTCAGGGTAATTGCCCCAATAAATACACCCAGGTATATCTCAGTGCTGTGGACAACATGAGCAGCCCCGTGTAACTCCACAACCGGGTCGAGGAAACCGCCCCAACCAATTAATACCGCAGCCAGGCCGACGAAGCTGTGTAGCAAAGCCACCATTTGTGGCATTTGAGTCATAGCCACACGCTTGGCTAGTGCCAAACCAATCACCGCACCGACGATCATGGCGATGGCGACCATCCAGTAAGCCCCGGCGGCCACTCCAGCAATAGTGGCAATAATGGCAACTGCCATTCCCACCATGCCGTAAATATTTCCCCTGCGCGCAGTTTCGTGACTGGATAAACCTCCCAGGCTCAAGATAAACATCACTGCCGAGAAGAGATAAGCCATTGCAATCATACCGTTCATCACTCTCTCCTCCCGTTACCGGCGAAACATTTTCAACATACGGTAGGTCACAAAGAAACCACCGAATATATTAATACTGGCCACCAACACGCCGATGAAAGCAAGCAGGCTCACCAAACCCGAATTGGCAATCCCAAGCTGTACTAATGCACCAACAACCACAATGCCGGAAATTGCATTAGTAACACTCATTAGCGGAGTGTGTAGCGCATGGGTAACATTCCAAATCACTTGCCAGCCAACAAATATTGCCAGGACAAATACGGTAAAGTGCGAGACGAAATCAGGAGGTGCCACACGCCCCAACCACAGCAATAAGATTGCCGCGATCGCCCAAAATGCAAAAATAGATACGGGAGATTTTCGTTTCTCAGCTTTCTCCTCAACAATTTTCACTTCTTCAGTAGCTTTCGCCGATGGCTTGGGCTGAGCAGAAATTTTTGGTGCGGGTGGAGGCCAGGTAATCTCACCGGATTTAACCACTGTGGCACCACGAATCACTTCATCATCAAAATTGAGATTAATCTCACCATCTTTTTCTGGAGTTAGCTCCCCAAGCAGGTGAGCAAGATTGGTTGAATACAGGCGCGAGGATTGTGCTGCTGCTCGACTGGGCAGATTGGTATAACCAAGAATAGTGACGCCGTTCTGCACCACTTTTTCATGAGCCACTGTATAGTCACAGTTACCGCCCATTTCTGCTGCTAAATCCACGACGACAGAACCCTTAGGCATACTGTCGACCATATCTGCAAGCCATAATTTCGGAGCGGGTTTCCCCGGAATTAAGGCTGTGGTGATCACAATATCCACTTCTTTGGCCTGCTCGCGGAACAGTGCCATTTCAGCATCAATAAATTCCTTCGACATCACCTTGGCGTAACCACCGGAGCCCGAGCCTTCCTCCTCAATTTCTACGGTGAGGAATTCAGCCCCCATGGACTCCACTTGCTCACGTACTTCAGCGCGGGTATCGAAGGCCCTCACTATAGCTCCCATGCTTTTTGCCGTACCTATTGCAGAGAGCCCCGCTACACCAGCACCAATAACAAGTACTTTTGCCGGGGGAATTTTTCCTGCTGCCGTGATCTGCCCGGTAAAGAAGCGACCGAAATTGTGGGCAGCCTCCACAACCGCACGATAGCCGGCAATATTTGCCATGGAGCTGAGCGCATCCATTTTTTGCGCGCGGGAAATTCTTGGAATCGACTCGACCGCTAGCGCATTGATATCGCGCTCGGCAAGCTTCTGTAGGAACTCGGCATTTTGTGCCGGCTTCAGAAAGGCGATCAGCGTAGCCCCTTTGGGAATCAGGGCCAACTCTTGATCAGTTGGTGCTTGTACTTTTAATACTATGCCCGCATCAGCCAGGCACTGTTGCATATCCTCACGGACTTCTGCACCGGCTTCAGCATAAGCTTCATCAGTAAAACTGGCCCTGTTACCAGCCCCCTTCTCCACCGCTACGGAAAAACCCAAATCGCGTAATCGTCTTACGCTATCGGGAGTCGCTGCAACACGTGCTTCTCCCTCTGCGGTCTCTCTAGGTATGGCTATAATCACCGCCGTGCCCCTCTTAGTTGATTTTATGAACTTACAGCTACATCTACCTCAAAAAGTATTGGATTGCCCAATTTATAAACAGATCGAGTGTAAACGTCGTCAAAGGGGATGAAAAGAGGGATAACCTGATAGCCGTAATTGGTGAAATTAATAAGACTATATATCCTGAATTGGCTATATAGACCTGAGAGAAATCAGCCAAAATTAGTCTCGCTCGAAACCTTTTTCCCTGAAGTTAAATTGCTATTTGTTTATCCAAAATATAAGGAGTTGTCCTTTTTAAATGGCCTTACCGCTCAATTCACTATGAATTTTCAACCCAAGAAAATCCCCACAGTGGAGTGACCACCTACAAACAAACAAAAAACAACAAAAATTTAGGGGTAACTGACTATTTTTAATAACCGCAAATAGATCACCAAACACACCGTGTTAGTTAAATATTGTCGATAAAGACGACTATCACATTACACGTATAATAAAAAATAACGCGCCATGTGACAGTCTACTCACGCAAACCACAAATGTGCAGATGGTTTTGCTTCCATAGTACCAAGTCACACTTTTCTGCCTGAAAAATATGTACTAGCCCCCTACTTGTGCAAAAAAAACAATATCCGCAGAATGTCGCACCAGGAAAAAGCAGTAACATCAGATTTACCTCATGGAATTAGAGACATACATCCACTCCCCCACCTCTGCGTATTTGGCACAACTATTGATTAAAAGTTGGTAAAGCCCAATAAAAATTATTAGATGAGTGCCGCAGTAAATTGTGACTAATCCAAGCCCTGGAATCATGCTGGTCGATGACAATCCCGAGCGCGCCCAATTGGTTTGTGAGCGATTACGTGCTGCTGGCTACAGCATTCTCGCCCAGATCAACAGTGCCGAAGGCCTCCTCTTCCAGGTGGAAAAATACCGTCCAGATATTGTGCTGATAGACATCGAATCCCCGGACAGGGATATCCTGGAAAGCCTGGCCATAGTCAATCGTGAGGCGCCAACCCCAGTGGCTATGTTTTCAGGTAGCGGAAACGCAGACTTTATTAGTCGCGCGGTCGACTCCGGAGTAAGCGCTTATATGGCCGAGGGAATGACTCCTGAGCGCGTGGCACCGGCGATAGAAATCGCTATGGCACAATTTAAACATTTCCAGC
This sequence comes from Microbulbifer maximicatervae (SeqCode), assembly GCF_056231245.1. Taxonomy (NCBI): domain Bacteria; kingdom Pseudomonadati; phylum Pseudomonadota; class Gammaproteobacteria; order Cellvibrionales; family Microbulbiferaceae; genus Microbulbifer; species Microbulbifer maximicatervae (SeqCode). The sequence continues at coordinate 705,235 of NZ_CP174334.1, read as the reverse complement.
AATTGCGCCAGTCTCTCGAGCGCACCCAGCAGCAACTCACAGAGCGAAAAGCGATCGAGCGGGCCAAAGGGCTATTAATGGCCAAGAAGAACCTCAGTGAAGAGGATGCCCATAAGACCTTGCGCAATCTCGCAATGAACAGCAACTCGACCATCCATACAGTTGCCGAGCAAGTAATCCAATATTTTCAGAAAGAGCATTAGAGTACCGATGTCAGCCCTTCTGTGCCCGGAAAAAAAGACCATCAAACTGCTTTACCTGCGCCTGACCGACAGCGCACCGCTGATTGTCGCCAAGGAGCTAGGCTACTTCCAAGAATATGGATTAAAGGTACAGCTGCAAAAAGAAACAAGCTGGGCCACCCTGCGAGACAAGTTAATTGCGCGCAAAGCAGATGCTGCAGCAATGCTCGCTCCTATGCCCCTGACACTTGAACAAGCACTACCCAATTGCCACGAACGCTTGTTAAGTGGATTAATTCTCAGCTGCAATGGTAACGCTATTACCCTTTCCGCAGAATTGTTCGAACGTCTGCAAAATTACTGTGAAGGTGACTCACAAAGTGATATCGCCTTGGCGCTAAAGCGCTACCTGCACGACAATAAATACCCACCTACAGTCAGACTCGCTACGGTTTATCCATTCTCCAGTCATAGCTTGCAATTAAGATACTGGTTGCGCTCTGCCGATATCGACCCGGACCGGGATATAAAACTGGTGGTATTACCGCCTGAACAAATGCTGGAAAACCTCCACAGTGGCGTTATCGATGGCTATTGTGTAGGCGAACCCTGGAACTCCCTGGCCGCCCACAAAGGGTCCGGCGTGGTTATTGCGGCTTGTAATACACTGCTGCCAGCTATGCCGGAAAAAGTGCTGACCGTCACTGAGAGCTGGCACCAAGCCAACCCTGCGACCCACCTGGCCCTAAGGGCCGCTCTTCTCAAAGCCTGCTCTTGGCTTGCCGCACGCACAAACAGAGCCGAAGCTGCCAAGCTCTTATCCCAGGGGCAATACCTCAACCTGCCTGAGGAGCTGATTCAACGCTCCCTCAATGACCAGATTCTCTACCACCGGGACCGGGAAATTCTCGCCAATCCCGGCTGGCACCTGTTTGCCCATATTGATAACGACTGCGGGCGTCCAACTCAGGAAAAAGCACGGCAGCTGCTGGAGATGTATTCAGACCTGGGGAGTTCGACGCTCCGTGCAGCAGAAGCCTATCGTCCAGACCTCTATCGACAGACAGTAGATTTCCTGCTCGCAAAAAAATAGTGGCACATTAATTGAATGGAAATAATTCGATGATGCAATTGCCTTCCCTCAGGCGCATCAGCGCGGTGAAGCGGTTGTTCGCCGAATATAACGGGCAACGAAGTCCATCGTCTGCAGTCAAGCGGCTGCAGCTTTGGGCTTTTTTTGTGCCTGCGGAATTAGCAAACAAAGGAAATGCGCATGTCCAGTGACTCACTCAATCTATTCTCGTTCCGCGGGAAGATAAAAGTGCTCCACCTAACTTGGGTGGCCTTCTTTATCACTTTCTTTGCCTGGTTTAACCACGCACCATTGCTAATGGCAATTGCGAAAAGCCTTTCATTAACTCCGGACCAGGTCAAAACCCTACTTATTTTAAACGTGGCCCTGACAATACCCGCACGCATTGTAATCGGGATGCTCACTGATAAATATGGCCCCAGACTCACCTATTCGCTATTACTGGCAATCGGCAGTGTGCCTTGCTTTATTTTTGCCCTGGCAGACAATTTTGTGCAGGCAGCCATTGGCCGATTCCTTTTGGGCTTTATTGGTGCAGGTTTTGTTGTAGGTATCCGCATGGTATCCGAATGGTTCCCGGCTCGACAGCTGGGTACCGCAGAGGGTATTTACGGGGGATGGGGAAATTTTGGCTCAGCCGCAGCGGCCATGTCCCTACCCACCATCGCCCTGTTTTTTGGCGGTGACGACGGCTGGCGCTATGCCATTGGCCTCACTGGCGCAATCGCACTGGTTTACAGCGTAGTTTATTACTTCTCTGTGACTGATACGCCCAAGGGGTCAACCTATTTCAAGCCCAAAAAAATTGGTGCTATGGAAGTCACCAGTCCCGGGGATTTTTTCCTGCTTCTGGTGATGAAAGTGCCCATGTATGCGGCACTGGCTCTGCTAACCTGGAAATTATCCAGCGGCGTTGCATTAATATCCAACCTTACCGCCAACCTGATCTATGCAGGCCTGGTATTACTGTATCTTCTGGACGCGTATAAAACCTACAGTATTAACCGTGAAGTACTCAGCAACCCACCAGCACCGGTACACCGCTATAAGTTTAAGCAAGTAGCAGTTTTGAATCTGCTCTACTTCGCGACTTTCGGTTCCGAATTGGCTGTGGTTTCCATGCTGCCCCTGTTCTTCTCCGAGACCTTTACACTGGACCCGGTAAAAGCTGGCTTGCTGGCCTCCGCCTATGCCTTTATGAACCTCATGTCACGCCCTGCCGGCGGATTGATTAGTGACCGCTGGGGGCGCAAACCTACCCTGCTGATCCTCACCGCTGGCCTGGCTCTGGGTTACTTCACTATGAGCATGATCGATGCCGAGTGGCCCCTGTACCTGGCGGTCGCCGCTGCCATGGCCTGTTCCTTCTTTGTGCAAGCTGGCGAGGGCGCTGTATTCGCAGTGGTGCCCTTGATCAAACGCCGCCTAACCGGGCAGATTGCCGGCATGACTGGCGCCTACGGCAATGTCGGAGCCGTTTTCTATCTCACCGTTCTCAGCATGGTGTCTTACCAGGCCTTTTTCCTGGTAATCTGCGCTACCGCATTGCTCGGCTTTGCCGCCCTGCTTCTACTGGAAGAACCGGAGGGACAAATGGCAGAAGTACACCCCGATGGCAGCGTATCCATGATCGATGTTGCCTAATAACGATCTACCCACTGCAGCGAGCACAGAAGAATCCGGGCTCGCTGCCAGTGACAGTTCGCAGGGCGATAAAGAAGATGCCCTGCAACTGTTCACTGCCTCCTGCGCCGGACTTCGCCAACACAATGACGACGCCTGCGCAGTGAGGCTTCCCGAAGGCGCTGAATTACAGCGCCACGGCAGCCTTGCCGCAGTAGCCGACGGTGTTGCCAATGCAGAAGCCGGCGGTGAAGCAGCCCGCGCTGCCATCAATGGATTCTTTTCCGATTATTACAGCACCCCGCAAACCTGGTCGACAAAGCACGCTGTTGCGCGGGTTTTGCACTCGCTCAATAGCTGGCTATTTCGACAGAGTGGCGGCAGTGCAGAAATTAAACGGGGTTGGTTGACCACTTTTTCTGCCGTTATTTTCAAAGGCACCAGCGCACATCTGGTTCACATCGGCGATTCCCGGATATACCGGCTCCGCGACAGGAAATTAGAGTGCCTGAGTAGCGATCACAGCCACAGCCTTGGACCTGGACGCACGTTTTTGAGTCGCGCCCTGGGAATGGATGCCCATATTGAGGTGGACTACCGCTGTGAGGAATTACAGTCCGGGGATATTTTCCTGGTGAGTAGCGATGGTATTCACGATTTTCTGCCTGAGACGGAGATGATTGAGCGATTGCTTAACTTTTCCAGCTCAACACCACAAGGGCTTATTGATGCTGCTCTGGAAGCGGGCTCTACCGATAACCTGACTGCTGTCACTTGCCGGATAAATTATGTAGGGCTGCCCCAGTGCGATGAATTGGCTATGCGCAATCGCGAACTCCCGTTCGCACCTGACCTGCGCCCAGGCCAAAAGCTCGACAACTTTCTTGTTTTACAGGAATTACATGCCAGCAGCCGCAGCCATCTCTATCTGGCCCGAGACCTCAATACCGAAGTATTGCGGGTGATAAAAACTCCCTCGGTTAATTTCTGCGATGACCCCCACTACATCGAACGATTTATTGCTGAGGAATGGACCGGGCGACGAATCTCCCACCCAGGAATTATTAAAGTTTTTGCTCCGACTTCTGAAAGGCACTGTCTCTATCATATTCTCGAATATATCGAAGGACAGACTTTGCGTCAGTGGATGCAATTACATCCACAACCTCAAATTCCCCAAGTGCGGGAGCTAATGGCACAACTGGTTAGTGCGTTGCGAAGTTTACAGCGGTTGGAGATCGTTCACGGCGATCTCAAGCCAGAGAATATTATGATGCGCAACGACGGGCGCCTGGTAATCATTGATCTCGGTGGTGCCGATGGCCCAGGGCTCAGAGAGCAATTACATCTATCTGGTGAAACAGCACCCGGCAGTAAGAATTATGCAGCTCCGGAATTCTTTTTTGGGGATAGCGCCAGCCATCGATCAGACATCTTTTCCCTGGGAATCATTGCTTATGAATTGCTCACGGGCAAATATCCCTATCCCGAGCGCTTTGGTAGCTACCACTACCGTTTAAAGAGCTATAACCAAATGCGCTTTACTCGCGCATCCGCACACCGCAAAGATATTCCCTACTGGATTGATAGCGCTCTACAAAAGGCTTGTGCTCCTGATCCTAAAAAGCGCTACAACGCATTGTCAGAATTTATCCAGGATCTGCAATCTCCCAGCCCGGAATTTAAAGCCCCCCAAAGCCGCCCCCTGCTAGAAAGAAATCCGGTTCTTGTCTGGCAGCTACTAACTTTAATTCTACTGCTCTCTCATCTGCTCTACTTCTTTTGGCGCTAATACATAAGATTTGAATAAGCACATTTACAGCGCAGAAAATTAATTAAATGCACCACTTTGTCGCAAAAATTGTGGACAATCAGGCCAAAACCCCTTTATTACTAAAAATAAAATTGGCATAGAGATTGAATGTATTTAATTACCAACAAATTATTCCCCCATTACGAGGCAACGGCGCCTGTACTCTTCGGCAGAAGAGGAGACGCCCTTGCCATTTCAGACGGGCCCTCTTCCTGCCGGATAAAACGAATTGAGACGGCAGGATTGTAAATGAAGGCAAATGTTAAACCTCAAAAGCTGATTGTGATTGGCAACGGTATGGTCGGGCACCATTTCCTGGAACAGCTCGCCAACCATCAATACGCCAACCAGTTTGATATCACCATATTCTGTGCAGAGCCCCGTCCCGCTTATGACCGGGTCCACCTTTCCGAATACTTTGCCGGGCGCACAGCTGAAGACCTGTCCATGGGAGACCTGGAGCAGTATCAGCAGTGGGGTTTTAATATCCTGCTCAATGACAAGGTGGTGCAAATTGATCGGGACAATAAAACAATTACTGCGGCAAGTGGAGCCTGCCACTCTTACGATCAATTAATACTCGCCACTGGCTCCTACCCATTTGTCCCACCAATACCCGGACACCAACACCAGCACTGCTTTGTATATCGAACCCTGGAAGATCTCGATTCCATTCGCTCGATTGCCGCCAGTGCAAAAAGTGGTGTAGTTGTCGGCGGTGGCCTACTGGGCCTGGAAGCTGCCAATGCCCTTAAAGCCCTGGGACTTGAAGCCCACGTTGTCGAGTTCGCCCCAGGCCTTATGGCCACTCAGTTGGATGAAGGTGGTTCAGCCCTATTAAGATCAAAAATTGAAGCACTCGGGGTTCAGGTACACACCAGTACTGCCACTGAATTGATTGAAGAAGTAGACGGCCGCCTGCGTATGCAGTTCAAGGGAGATAAAGAACTGCTTACCGATATGATTGTTTTCTCCGCAGGCATTCGCCCCCAGGATGAACTGGCAAAATCCAGCGGGCTGGAAATTGGCGAACGCGGCGGGATCGTAATTGACAGCAACTGCCGTACTTCAGACCCGAATATTTTCGCTATCGGCGAATGCGCGCTTTACGATCAGAAAATTTTTGGCCTGGTCGCTCCCGGTTACAGCATGGCGCGTACTGCTGTCGCTCAACTGACCGGTGGAGAGGAAAGTTTTAACGGTGCTGACATGAGCACCAAGCTGAAACTCCTGGGCGTACAGGTCGGTTCTATTGGCGATGCCCATGGTCGCACCAACGGCGCTGCCGCTATTACTTTTGTAGACGAGCAGAGCGGTGTTTACAAACGTATGATCACCGATAGCGAGGGAAAAAAGCTCCTGGGCGCGGTAATGGTAGGAGATACGGATGACTACGATACCCTGCTGCAATATCACCTCAACGATATTGATCTGCCCGAACACCCGGAACAATTAATTTTACCGGCAACCGATGGCGCCACTCCCGGGCTGGGTGCTGCTACACTTCCCGCGTCGGCTACCGTGTGTTCCTGCCACAATGTAAGTAAAGGCCAGATTATCGACGCCGTTGCCGGTGGCTGCCACTCACTGGCTGATGTCAAGGATGCAACAAAAGCATCTACAGGCTGCGGTGGTTGTGCTGGGCTACTGAAAAATATTGTCGATGAAGAGCTAGCGGCGCTCGGCATGGAAGTGAACAATCACTTATGCGTGCACTTCCCCTTCTCCCGCCAGGAGTTATTCCACATTATCCAGGTGGAAGAAATAAAAACCTTTAGTGAATTATTAAGCAAACACGGTTCAGGGCGCGGCTGTGAAATTTGTAAACCTGCAGCCGCATCCATATTTGCCTCCCTGTGGAATGAACATATTCTGGAGCAGACTCATGTCGGCTTACAGGACACCAACGATACTTTTATGGCGAATATGCAGAAAAACGGCAGCTATTCTGTAGTTCCGCGTATTCCCGGCGGCGAGATCACACCGGAAAAATTAATAGTGATCGGCGAAGTGGCCAAACGCTACGACCTTTATACAAAAATTACTGGCGGCCAGCGTATCGACTTGTTTGGCGCGCGCCTGGAGCAGCTACCGGAAATTTGGCGAGAGCTGATTGATGCCGGATTTGAAACCGGCCATGCCTACGGCAAATCCCTGCGCACGGTTAAGTCCTGTGTTGGTAGCACCTGGTGTCGCTTTGGGGTTCAGGACAGCGTTTCAATGGCCCTTCAAGTAGAGAACCGCTACAAGGGATTGCGCTCTCCACACAAAATAAAAATGGCTGTCTCCGGCTGTACCCGTGAATGCGCTGAGGCTCAAAGCAAAGATGTCGGGGTTATCGCCACTGAAAAAGGTTGGAATCTATTTGTTTGTGGCAACGGCGGCATGCGCCCCCGCCATGCAGATTTGTTCGCCACTGACCTGGATGACGAAACCCTTATCCGCTATATCGACCGTTTCCTGATGTTCTATGTGCGCACCGCCGATAAATTACAGCGCACATCTGTGTGGCTGGAAAATCTTGACGGCGGCCTGGATTACCTGCGCGAAGTCATTATCGATGACAAGCTGGGGATTTGTGCCGAGCTGGAAGCCCAGATGGCCCGGGTAGTAGACACCTACCAATGCGAATGGAAAACAGCCATTAACGATCCGGAAAAACTCAAGCGCTTCCGTCAATTCGTTAATAGCAACGAAACCGACGAAAAGATTGTTTTCGTTAAAGAGCGCGGGCAACCGCGTCCGGCGACCACTGACGAGCTAGTGGAAACAGCCGAATCCGCCTAAAGCTTCTCCCGGCGGCGCAAGCCGCCAGTTATACCTTTATTAATAAATTGCTTTTGAATCCTTTCCATCCATTGTGAGGAAATTATTATGAGCCTGGCTGCCCTGCAAGAAACTCCCTCAAATTCAGTTGCCATAACCCACCCCCAATGGTCTCCAATCTGTCAGCGATCAGATTTGGTCACCAACTCTGGGGTATGTGCGCTTTGGGGCGATACCTCCGTATACCCAACGAAGGCTTTGAATACAGTGACTAAAACTGTCTATCAAAGAAGCATCGCCCTGTTTTTTTTACCCGACCAGGAACAACAGCTTTATGCCGTTGACAACTGGGACCCAATCGCACAAGCTGGTGTGATTGCAAGAGGAATTATTGCGGAATTGGAAGGGGAATTAACCATTGCTTCCCCAATGTATAAAAACCATTTCCGCCTTAGCGATGGAGTCTGCATGGAAGACAGCGATATCAAGCTTGCCACCTACCCGCTGGCATTTAGTGGGAACACGGTTTACATCGGCAACAATAAGCTACAGTAATGGCAGTACAGGAATTTCTGAGCGCGCACCGCTCCTGCACTACCTGCCCCTATTGTGGTGTCGGTTGTGGGGTTTCGGTTAACAGGGAAGAGCGCGCAAATACTACAGCGATTACTGTTAGTGGCGATTCCCAGCACCCTTCAAATTTCGGCAAATTGTGCGTTAAAGGTTCTGCGCTCGGCGAAACGCTGGGCGAACACGGCCGTCTCCTGCACCCTCGCCTGCGCGGAAAAGATTGTGACTGGGATACTGCGCTCTCTTATATGGCCGATGCCTTTAAGCAGACAATTCGCGACCATGGCCCTGACTCTGTAGCTTTTTATCTGTCCGGTCAGCTTCTCACCGAAGACTACTATGTGGCCAACAAGTTAATGAAGGGATTTATTGGCTCTGCCAATATTGATACCAATTCCCGACTTTGTATGGCCTCTGCGGTGGTGGGATATAAACGCGCATTTGGTGCCGATGCGGTACCCTGTTCCTATGAGGATCTGGAACAGGCTGAACTTATCGTGCTTATCGGTTCCAATGCAGCCTGGACACATCCGATCTTATTCCAGCGAATGCAGGCAGGTGCTGCAAAGCTTGTCGTTATCGACCCCCGTGGCAGCGCTACCAGTGAAATGGCAGATCTTCACCTGGCAATTAAACCCGGCACTGATGCGGCACTATTCAATGGACTACTGCGTTTTCTCAGCCGGCACTATTATCTAGATACCGGCTACATAAAAAATCATACACAGGGATTTGCCGATACCTTAGCTGCGGCTCAAGACTGGTCACCAGAATTAACTGCGGCCACCTGTGGCATATCTATCGAAAAACTATTGGAATTTTTTCAGGCATTTGCAGCAACAGAAAAGACCATTAGTTTTTATTCCATGGGAATCAATCAGTCCAGCAGCGGCACTGATAAAAACAACGCAATCATAAACTGCCATTTAGCCACCGGACGCGTGGGCAAAATTGGTGCAGGACCATTTTCTATTACCGGCCAACCCAACGCGATGGGTGGACGCGAGGTGGGCGGACTTGCCAATACCCTCGCCGCGCATATGGAGTTTAACGAGCAGGATATTGACCGGGTATCACGATTCTGGAATTCCGATCAAATTGCTACCAAGCCGGGAATGAAGGCTGTGGATATGTTCCGCGCGGTAGAAAGCGGAAAAATTAAAGCCATTTGGATTATGGCTACCAACCCCGCCGTCAGTATGCCCGAAGCCGATAGAGTCAAAGCCGCACTACAGAAATGCCCGTTGGTTATTGTCTCCGACTGCATTGCCAATACCGATACCGCTCGCTGTGCCGATTTGCTACTTCCCGCAACGGGCTGGGGAGAAAAAAACGGCACTGTCACCAATGCAGAACGACGTATCTCTCGGCAACGTGGATTTTTATCCCCAGCGGGAGAAGCTCGCCACGACTGGCAAGCCCTGTGCGGACTGGCCCAACATCTGGGTTATGGAGATCAGTTTAATTATTCACACCCCGCCGATATTTTTCGTGAGCACGCCCAGCTTTCCGGCTTCGAAAACCACGGCTCCAGGGCTTTTGATATCTCCGCACTCGCCAATATCAATCGCAGTGAATACGATGCACTGGCCCCGGTACAGTGGCCGGTCAACCAGGAGCATCCAGCCGGGTGCAAACGCTTATTCACCAGTGGACAGTTTTTTACCCCGGACAAACGTGCTCGCTTTATCCCCATAGCGCCGCAGCCTCCGGAACAGCAGATCAGTGGCGAGTATCCTATATGGCTCAATACCGGCCGTATGCGCGACCAGTGGCATACCATGACCCGAACCGGGCGGGTAAGAAAATTACTCGATCACAGCGAACTGCCGGAAATACAAATAAACCCCAAGGATGCCGCTCGCTTCCAGGTTAAAGATGGGGAATTAGTTCGGTTAAACAGCGCCTCATCTAAAATGGTCGGCCGCGCCGCTCTCAACGGCGGGCAAAAAAGAGGGGAGATCTTTGCCCCCATTCACTGGAGTGAAACCTTCTCACAGGATTCCAAGCCCAGTGCCCTGGCGGACTCCAGTATTGATCCCTATTCCGGTCAACCTGAATTCAAACAGGTTCCCGTCAATGTCAGTCCCCTGGCAGCTGAATACTTTGCCACAATGATCTGTGCCGAAGAGACTGCCGATAGAGTATGGGATTGGTTACAGCAGTCCAACGACAGCAGTATCCTGCACTGGTATCGAGTCCCCTTGGAAAATGGCTTTCGCTATGAAATTGCCGCGAACCAACTTATCCACGGGCGGGATCTGGCATCCAAGATAATGAACGACCAGCCCCAATTGTTCTGGCAGGAATTGGTTACCTCTAAAAGTCAGCGCTGGATCGCCTACGATAATAGCTTAAAGCTGCTGATTTTCTCTGGTAGAAACTGGCACCAATTACCCAGCCGACAGCACCTGGAAAACTACCTGGCCACTCCCCTGCCTGAATCACCAGGGCAACTGCTTCATCCCATAAAGCCCGGTGTGAAGATGATTTGTACCTGCCTCCAGGTTTCCCGGCCACAGATAGAGGAGGCCATCGCCCAAGGCATTAACACCGTCGAAGCACTGGGAGAAACCCTTGGCTGCGGTACCAGCTGCGGTTCCTGCAAACCAGAAATTTCCAGCATTATTCGCACAGTTAACGCCTCTGAAGACACATCCATGGAGTCAACTCCGGTAAAGCAAGATCCGGTAGAAATAAGCAGTAATGCCCGAATAAATATGGTTCAGGAATTTATTCCGCAGTAAGGTTTTAAATTCCCCCATGAATAAAAGAACCTCTGCCCGCAAGTGACCAACCTTGACGGCAGAGGCCTCTACCGAGCTATTGAGAACCTTCCGGGACAATCAACCGCTTCTGCAGCTAGCTTTTGCGTTAAATCGCGAGGATGGCAAGCAGCAAGCTGGGTATCACTATCGGCCAAATAATCAATCAGTTTCTGTATAGGACCTTCGGAGACTCCGTTTGAAGGCCTAACTGCATAGGCGGGTAAATTCGGAAGCGGCCAGTCTGGCAATAACTCTTGTACATCATCCTGTGCGCTTATTAAAAATCGAGGTGGTGCCGATAGTCCCAGGCCGCAGCTCGTCAGTCGATAAGCCGCTTCAACGCTGTCGACAGTCGCTACCGGGGTGTAGCTAACTTCATATTCGCCCTGCTGCCGATGTAGAAATTGCCTGTGATTGGGCCGCATTGTCAGCCCAATCCAGGGCCAGACTGCAAGGTCGCGAGGATGACCCGGAAAACCATAGCGATCCAGCATATCGCCACTGGCAATTAACACCCGCTCTAATTCAAATATCTTACGCGCTTTCAAATTGCTGTCAGGCATATTACCCAGGCGAATTGCCAAGTCAAAACCACCGCCAATTACATCCTCGTGCTGGTCGCTGCATTGAAGTTGTAAATGAATACCCAGATCCCGCCGGACAAAGCCCACTATTTTGCTCAGCAAGCGGCTGTGGATCAAAACGGCGGGGATTGCAATTTTAAGCCGACTGATACTGCATTCCTCTCGCGCTTTGTATTCTCCGAGACCATCGGCGTACAAATCCAATATATTCTGTGCCGTTTTATAAATCTTTTCCCCATCTTCGGTCAGGGACAACTTGCGGGTATTGCGATACAAGAGCGCAACGCCAAGACTTTCCTCCAACCTCGCCACATAGGAACTAACGCTGGCGACAGAAATATCCAGTTCCGAAGAAGCGCCTCTAAAAGAGCCGCTTTCCACAACCTTGGCAAACACCAGTAAATAGCGAATATCCTTTAGCACAATAGCAACTCCCTATGAATTCTCTAAAGATACTTCTGGGTCAGCAGGAAAGAATACACCGCTCTTGCGAAGATCTGTGAATATATTGCTGTTAGCACGTAATCGGCACCCAGTCTCATGCAGCACACTCTTCCATACTTACTACTGGGGTGGAAGGAAAGAATACACTGCACTCGAGACACGCAGTGAATACATCCCTGTAAGCTCCTAATCGGCATCCATGCCTCATAGGGTCCCAAGTGCAGTGTATTCTTTCCTTCTCCATTTTTAGTAAGTAAATTTTTATAAACAATATATTTCAGTTTTAAGTATCTAATCATTTTCCTACCAGGCCATTAAAGTCTCCAAACAATTGATAACTGCTAGGAGCAGCGAATGTCACTACTTCTTGCTATGTTTGGGTTTTCCCTGGCTATGTCCATTACACCGGGGCCGGTGAATATGGTTATCATTTCCTCTGGGGTGAATTATGGATTTATCCGCACCTTGCCCTTTGTATCAGGAGCCACAATAGGCTTTACACTGTTACTTGCAGCTATAGGCCTTGGGCTCTATCAGGCAATAGAAATTTATCCCCAGTTACTACGATATGTTGCGATATCAGGATCAATTTATGTGGCCTTTATCGGCTACCAAACAGCGGCTGCACCTACTAATCATGCGGATATTGAGCAGTTACAGAAACCACGCTTTTACCAGGGGTTTTTATTGCAATGGCTCAATCCGAAGGCCTGGATCGCCTGCCTTTCTGGAGTGGCTATTTTCTCCAGCAGCGATAACCACAGCAATTTACTCTCATTCACCCTGATTTACTTTCTGGTTTGCTACATCTCATTAAGTATTTGGGCTATTGCCGGAGATCGGGCTCGCCTATTATTAGAGAGTCAATACCGGCGCAAAATATTTAACAGATCCATGGGGAGCCTTCTGATTATTTGCGCTACCTACCTTCTCTATAGCCAGGCTTTTACAGATTAACTAAAAAATCTCTAACATTTAATTCACTCGACAACTACCTTGGGGTCCACCTAGTCTTAGTAAAAACTAAGCTTGGGCAGCCTATGATTAAGCTCCACCATATTGACCATATTGTATTGCGTGTCCAATCCCTAAAACCCATGCTCGACTTTTACCAAAATATTCTTGGATGCAGCATTGTGCGCCAACGGGACGATATTGGCCTCTACCAACTCCGCGCAGGCACTTGCATGATAGATTTAGTGCCAGTTGATAAAACTATAGGCCAGAGAGGGGGAGCAGCACCAGGAAAGGAAGGGCGGAACCTGGATCATTTTTGCTTCCGGGTTGAACCCTTTAATCCGGAGAGCATCCAGGCCTTTTTAGCGCAGGAACAGGTAAAGTTTTCGCCAGCAGAAGAGCGCTTTGGCGCCGATGGAATTGGCCTGTCAATTTACATCTCAGATCCCGAAGACAATGTGATTGAGCTGAAAGGGCCACCCACTGACAACAACTGAAGTTTGTGCCACGCTTGCGGAGTAGCCGGGCCCTTACCGGTTTCCCAACGACTCTTTCTCGATCAGCCAGGCGACTCACTATGGAAGCGGAAGTAATTGACTACACCGTAAACGGGGATACTTTTTGCGGATATCTCGCATGGGATGAAAATATCAGTGACAAACGGCCGGGGGTTTTACTGGTACACGAATGGTGGGGGCACAATGCCTTTGTTCGCGAGCAGGCGGAGAAACTGGCCAACTGCGGCTACCTCGCTTTTGCAGTGGATATGTTTGGCGCAGGCAAACAGACCGATGATCCACAAGAGGCACAACAGTTCAGGGATGAAGCCCTGAAGGACCCGGTGGTCCTTGAAGCGCGCTTCCGCACAGCATTATCACTGCTCCAGCAGCGGCCCCAGGCAGACTCGGACCAGGTCGCAGCACAGGGCTATTGTTTTGGCGGCGGAGTCGTACTCGCTATGGCTCGAGTCGGCGTGGACTTGCGCGGCGTAGTCAGTTACCACGGGGCACTGGCAAGAAGTACGCCCGCACAAAACAAACCTATTAATGCTGAAATACAGGTCTACACCGGCGGCGCCGATGTGATGGTTCCACCGGACCAGGTCGGCCAGTTTGTTACTGAGATGCAGGAATCCAAAGCCAAATTAACTCTGGTCAGTTACCCGGGGGTTCTACATGGATTTACCAACCCCTGTGCAACAGACCGGGGAGAAAAGTTCGGCCTGCCGCTGGCCTATAACCGTGAAGCCGCTGAGGACGCTTGGCGGGGAACACTGGCATTTTACGAGAAGATTTTCTCCTGAAGTGAACGCCGGAAAACTGCTAGCAACCTTTTAGCGCGATAAAAGTACGCCTTGGGAGTTGGTAGCAGTACTCGTGTATTGCTACTACTTTCCTACTCGGTCAAATCCAAATAGCGAGCTCCCCCTCCCTGCTCCGCAGCTTCATCCCCGGGATTCCGTAAAGGGCATTTCTGCATAGACAAACAACCACAGCCAATACATCCCTCAAGATCATCGCGCAACTTGGTTAACTGCTGGATACGCTGATCCAACTCTTCACGCCAGTGAGAAGAGAGTGATGACCAATCCCCCGCATTGGGCGTGCGTTTATTGGGAAGCTCCCCGAAAGCCTCGCGTATTTCCGACAGTGGAATCCCGGTGCTCTGGGCCACCTTGATAATGGCCACTCGGCGCAACACATCCCGCGAGTAACGCCTTTGATTTCCCGAGGTCCGCCAGCTGGCAATCAGGCCTTTGCTTTCATAGAAATGCAGGGCGCTGACTGCCACGCCGCTGCGCTCGGCCACCTCGCCAACAGTCAGCTCCCGCTTGATTTGCTTTGACTTTACCGCTCCTTTTTCGGCCGATTCTTCAGCTGCCATAAAAATGCCCACCAACCATTGACCTAAACATTAGTTGAGGTTTTACACTGCTGCGCAACCTAATGCAAGCGAGGGAGAAAAGTGATGGAAAAGCACCAAGCAAACGGCGTTGCGCAACCAGTCGGTCAAGCCAACCCAAACCTGTTCTTACTACTAGTGGCAGCTGCAAGCCTGAACCCCAAATTTGCTACTGAAATACGCGAGTCTGGAGATACCGCGAAGAGAAACCCAGGGACCTAGAAGCAGCGACTAATAATCATGAAGCACACGACCAGCGGGATACCGTCTCAGAGCCGTATCACATTACTGTGCTTGGCAGCACTCACTATCATGTCGGGGGCCACTGTAGCCCCGTCACTACCTGCACTGCAGCAGTATTTCTCAGGGACACCCAATAGTGATTTGTGGAGCCGACTGGTAGTGACCCTGCCCGCTTTGAGCATCGCCCTCTGCGCTCCATTAGCAGGCTGGATTGCTGATCGCCATGGCCGCCTGCAATTATTGAAAGCAGCCCTGGTACTCTATGGACTATCCGGTCTACTAGCCCTATTTCAGGATAGTCTCGCAGGTATCCTGACTAGCCGCTTACTATTGGGAGTTGCCGTGGCCGGAACAATGACCTCGGTAACAGCCCTGGTGGGGGATTATTTCAGCCGGGAGCAACGCCTAACTTATTTGAGCCAGCAGAGTACTTTTATCAGTATCGGTGGGGTCGTATTTCTAACCCTGGGCGGACTACTGGCCAGCTTACATTGGCGCGCCCCCTTCGCAATTTACTTGTTGGCCTTACTACTAGTTCCAGCAGTTAAAATTTTCCTTTGGGAGCCCATGCGAGTAAGGCCTTTCAAGCACAGAGACCCCAAAAAAGAAAAGCAGGATAACCCGCTTGCATTTTATGCACTACTGGCGGCGGCAACTTTAAATAGCCTGGCTTTTACCCTGATTCCAACTCAGATCCCTTTTTACTTGCGCGAGATAGAAATCTCCTCACCCAGCCTTATTGCTATGGCTATCGCCTCCAGTAATGTTATGGGAGCCATCGCCTCATTATTGATTTACCGGCGAGCCCGGAATCGACTGGGAGTGCTCGGCGTTTTTGTCGCAAGCTTTACTATTATGGCCGCCAGCTTTGGGCTGCTCGCCGGCGCTGAAAACCTGACGGAAATAGTTGCTTTTATTGCCCTCTACGGACTTGGAATGGGTACCCTGATACCACATATCTTTTCTACGGCTCTCGAATCTGCTCCGGAGTCAAAAAGAGGGAAAACTGCGGGATTTCTGACGACTGGAATTTTTCTTGGGCAATTTATTTCGCCTTTCATCAGCCAGCCCTGGATTGATAAAATGGGATATTCCAGTGCATTCTCATCCATGGCTTTAATTTTGATGTTCGCCGCCTCCAGCGCAGCTTTGATATACATCATTAAAATTAAAAAAGAATTCTCATTGGCATATACTTCCGGGCTGGGATCGGGAAACTGATCCGACAGGAAAGGTATTCCTCCTTTCTGCCCGATAAATCCACCTGACAACACACAGCCAAAGCCGTACGGTAATTTTGGCAAGGAGAAAAAGTGGAATCGATTATTTCCATCAAAGGCTTGGGAAAAACCTATGCCGAGGGGTTTACCGCCCTGAAGAATATCGACCTGGAAATTCAGCGGGGAGAACTCTTTGCCTTGCTCGGCCCCAATGGCGCGGGCAAGACAACCATGATCAGTATTATCTGCGGCATCGTAAATCCAAGCTGCGGTGAGGTCACTGTCAATGGTTACAATATTCAGCGGGACTATCGCAATGCCCGCAATGAGATTGGTCTGGTGCCCCAGGAGATATCCACCGATGCCTTTGAAACCGTTTGGGCGGCAGTGAAATTCAGCCGCGGTCTATTCGGCAAGGCTCCCAATCCCGCCTATCTGGAGAAAATTCTACGGCAGCTATCCCTATGGGAGAAAAAAGATAACAAAATTATTACACTTTCAGGAGGAATGAAGCGCCGACTGATGATCGCCAAAGCGCTATCCCACGAGCCCAATGTGCTCTTCCTCGACGAACCCACCGCCGGGGTCGATGTGGAGCTACGCCAGGATATGTGGCAAATGGTGCGCGAACTGAAAGAGTCGGGAGTAACCGTTATCCTCACCACCCACTATATCGAAGAGGCCGAGGAAATGGCCGATCGTGTCGGTGTTATCAATCACGGCCAACTGGTTCTGGTTGAGGAGAAAAATGCACTGATGAAGAAAATGGGGGAGAAAGAACTCAGCCTGCAACTGCCCACACCACTGCAACAAATTCCAGAGAGTCTCGCTGACCTGCCACTCAGTCTCAGCAGCGATGGCAGCCAGCTGGTTTATCGCTTTGATATCAAAAGCGAAGACACTGGTCTTGCGGAATTTCTGCGCCGTTTAAATGCCGCCAATATTGAATTCCGCGATTTACACACCCGGGAAAGCTCCCTGGAGGAAATTTTCGTCAACTTGGTTCACGGTGCCCGCCTTGAACGGGAAGAGCAGCTCAGCAAGGAGGCACAGGCATGAATTGGTATGGAATTGGCGCCATCTATAAGTTTGAGATGGCCCGCACCTGGCGTACCCTGATGCAGAGCATCGCCTCACCGGTGCTCTCCACATCTCTCTATTTTATTGTGTTTGGTGCGGCGATTGGATCGCGTATGGGGGATATCGACGGAGTCAGTTATGGGGCCTTTATTATTCCAGGATTGGTAATGCTGGCGCTGCTCAGCGAGAGTATTTCCAACGCCTCTTTCGGAATATTTTTCCCTAAGTTTTCCGGCACCATTTATGAAGTACTGTCCGCTCCCATATCCTCCTTCGAAATCGTCACCGGATATGTGGGTGCCGCAGCGACAAAGTCCATTTTATTGGGGCTGTTGATATTGCTGACCGCTCGCTTTTTTGTGGATTACGAAATTGTCCACCCCTGGTGGATGCTGACATTCCTGGCGCTGACTGCCGTCACTTTTAGCCTGTTCGGATTTATTATCGGAGTTTGGGCCGATGACTTTCAGAAGCTGCAAGTTATTCCGCTGATGATTATTACGCCGCTCACTTTTCTCGGCGGTGCATTTTATTCGATCAGTATGCTGCCGGAAATGTGGCAAAAAATTACCTTGTTCAACCCAGTAGTTTATTTGATCAGCGGCTTCCGCTGGGCTTTTTACGGCGTAGCCGATGTTAACCTGGGGCTGAGTATCGGCATGACTTTGCTCTTTCTGGTGCTGTGCCTCACCACCGTCTGGTGGATTTTCCGCACCGGATACCGCATCAAAACCTGATTCCTCCCCTACGCCGCTGTGCCAACCTTAGTAAAGGCGGTACAGCGGTGGACTTGGCATGATGGAGGAATATCACGAAGGGGGCTGCGTTTGCGGGCAACTGCGCTTTCGCGCCCACGGCTCCCCTCGCCGGGTCAGCCTGTGCTCTTGTCAGTGGTGCAGAAAGCGCAGCGGTAGCCCCATCGGCTTATCGGTCTACTTCAAAAAGAAACAAATAGCCTTTCTTCAGGGCCATTTGCAAACCCACATTCTTTACTCCGATGCCTGTCGCTGGATAAAGAGCCAGTTCTGCCCCGATTGCGGCAGCACGCTCACCTGGACACTGGAATTCCTACCCGAATATCGGGGCTTCGGCGGCGGCGCCTTTGATGCACCGGAGTTTATTTATCCCGAGCGCTATGTTTACAGCCGCAACAAACCTGAGTGGCTCCAGGTAGCCACTGATATTGTCCTGTGCCCCGCGATGGCGGAGCAGCCCAAGAATACAGGCAATAATCCCGGCGCTAGTGGTGGGCACACATAAAGGTTCTCACCGCCTTTTGTACGCGTTCACGGCGCTCTTCCTGTGTCGACATTTGTCGGCAACCGATCAAGACCTGCATATGGTGGCAACCCAGCAACAAGCCGATAAAATCTTCCGCCGCTACGGCGGGATTATCCACCTTCAACATCTGTAACTGATTGGCTCTGCGCAGTAGCTGCTCTATCTCCCCCAAAATCCGCTGGGGACCTGCGTCAAAAAATAGCTGGGCCATTTCCGACTCCTGGGATGCCAGGGCACACAAAAGGCGTAACAGACGTACGCTATCCTCGCTCTCCACCATCCCCATAAAAGCGTCGCCAATACGCTCCAGGACCTGCTCTACCGATTCCCCCTCTTCTAAAGCAAAGATGGGCAGGGGCATCATCATTTCGCAGCGAGAGGCAATCGCGGCGCTAAAGAGCGTCTCCTTATCGGAGAAGTGGCTGTAGACCGTAAGTTTGGATACTCCCGCAGCCGAGGCCACCGCATCCACGCTGGTAGCGGCAAAACCGTGGGATAAAAACAGGTCCCGGGCGGCATCCAGAATGGCTTGGCGTTTCACCGGATCCTTGGGGCGACCGCGCTGGGCGGCCGTCTGGGTCTGCTCAGACATAGCTCTCCATATACTAGACTCGTTAGTTCATTAAATATACTATACTCGCCAGTATAACATTGATGGCCGCCCGGCCATGCTTGACCCAGTCACGGATCTGCCTCGACGCGCCAGCGCCGGGGAAGGAAGCCAATATGTACCGAATGCTAATCCTCGCTGCGCTCTCACTCAGCCTTTTGCTGAGCGCTTGTGCCCCCTCTGAATCTCAGGAACAAGAAACCAAACCGCGGCCCGCTGTTATGGTGCGCCCCACCC
The DNA here is from genome assembly GCF_056231245.1 of Microbulbifer maximicatervae (SeqCode). NCBI lineage: Bacteria > Pseudomonadati > Pseudomonadota > Gammaproteobacteria > Cellvibrionales > Microbulbiferaceae > Microbulbifer > Microbulbifer maximicatervae (SeqCode). Next base: position 685,862 of record NZ_CP174334.1, on the reverse strand, counting down.
TGGCCAGCGCCCAAACCGATGTCTATCCCGGTGAGGTAAGAGCCCGCTTCGAGCCGGCACTGGCCTTCCGTATCGGCGGGAAAATCCAGCGGCGCCTGGTAAATGTCGGCGACCGTGTGGAGCAGGGCCAGCCCCTGGCAGAACTGGATACTGAAGACCTGCTGCTACAACTGGATTCAGCCCGCGCCAGCCATACTTCCGCCGAGGCAGACCAGCGCCTGGCTAGCAGTGAACTCTCGCGCCACCGCAAGCTATTGGAAAAGCAGCTGGTGAGCCTATCCCAGTTCGATACCGTAGAAACCCAATTCGAAGCCAGCGAAGCGCGACTACAGCAGGCCAAGGCACAGCTGGATGTTGCCCGCAACCAGGCTGCCTACGCCGTACTCAAGGCGCCGGAAAGTGGCGTGATCGCCCGCCGCATGGCCGAGGCCGGCCAGGTCGTTGCCGCAGGACAAGGCATTTTTGAGCTGGCAGCCGATGGTGAACGGGAAGTGCGTATCGACCTGCCGGAACAATCCATCAGCCGCTTTAAAGTGGGCCAACCGCTAACTGTCGAACTCTGGTCCCAACCGGGCCAATCTTTCCCCGCACGCATCCGCGAACTATCGCCGGCAGCCGATCCCATATCCCGCACCTTTGAAGCCAGGGTCGCTTTCGAAAATAAAGTGAGCGGTGTAGAAATCGGCCAGAGTGCACGGGCATTTGTCCCCAGGGCGGAAAAAACTGATGTACTGCAAGTTCCGATGTCAGCAGTCAGTGCTGACGATGGCGCCGCATTTGTATGGGTATTAAATCCAGAGACAAAAACGCTGCATAAAACCCCGGTCAGCCTGGGCCCCTACGGTGAGGAATTTGTCTCGGTATTTTCCGGGTTGGAACGCAATGACTGGGTCGTGGCCGCAGGTACCCATTTGTTGCAGGAAGGTATGGTGGTGCGCCCTGTGGACCGTATGAACCGCCCCATCGAACAGGGGCCGTCTCTCGCCCATCAGGAATAAATTAAAGACGCGGGAACAATAACGCCTGCCCGCGAAAATTAATTCCCAATAAAGCCTCGATAACAATTTCCAAAGTGCGGCCGCGAAAAGCAGAGCCGCCCTTGAAACAGAGAAACTGCCATGGGTTTTAACCTCTCCGAGTGGGCCTTAAAAAACCGCCCGCTGGTGCTTTACGCAATGATCGTCCTGGGACTGCTGGGAACCTTTTCCTATACCCAATTGGGGCAAAGTGAAGATCCACCCTTTACCTTTAAGGTGATGGTGATCAACACCGTCTGGCCCGGCGCCAGTGCCGAAGATGTGTCCCGCCAGATTACCGAACGGGTAGAAAAGAAATTACTGGAGACCGGCGATTACCAGCGTATCTCCTCTTTTTCGCGTCCGGGGCAATCCCAGGTATTGTTTGTTGCCCGGGACGATATGCACTCCCGTGACATTCCCGATCTCTGGTATGAAGTGCGCAAAAAGGTGGGGGATATTCGCCACACCCTGCCGCCGGATATCCAGGGCCCATTTTTTAACGACGAGTTTGGCACCACCTTCGGCAATATTTATGCCCTCACCGGCAGTGGCTTCGATTACGCACTGATGAAGGACTACGCTGAGCGACTGCAACTGGCCCTTCAGCGAGTTAAGGATGTAGGCAAGGTCGAGTTACTGGGATTGCAGGACGAAAAAATTTGGGTGGAGATATCCAATACCAAATTAGCTTCCATGGGCATTCCACTGTCTGCGGTTCAAAACGCCCTGCAAGCGCAAAACCAGGTCACCGATGGCGGCTTTGTGGATACCGTCAGCGACCGGGTGCGCATCCGTGTGAGCGGACAATTCACCTCCGTCAATGAAATACGCCAGTTTCCTATTACCGCAGATGGCCGCACCCAGCGCCTGGGAGATATCGCCCAGGTCCACCGCGGCTTTAGCGATCCGGCCCAGCCCCGCATGCGCTTTATGGGAGAGGATGCCATCGGCCTCGCCGTGTCCATGAAGGAAGGGGGAGATATTTTAAAGTTGGGTAAAGCCCTCGACGAAACCTTTGCCCGACTACAGGAAGATCTGCCCATAGGTATGGAACTGCGCAAGGTCTCCGACCAACCGGCGGCAGTAAAACGCGGCGTCGGCGAATTCCTGCAAGTGCTGGCCGAAGCCCTGGGTATCGTACTGCTGGTGAGTTTTTTCTCCCTCGGCAGCCGCCCGGGATTAATTGTGGCGCTGTCGATCCCATTGGTATTGGCGATGACCTTCGCGCTGATGCACTACTTCAATATCGGACTGCACAAGATCTCGCTGGGGGCACTGGTACTCGCCCTGGGCTTGATGGTGGACGATGCCATTATCGCGGTGGAGATGATGGCGATAAAAATGGAGCAGGGGCTCAGCCGGCTAAAAGCCGCCGGCTTCGCCTGGACCAGTACCGCTTTTCCCATGCTCACCGGTACACTGATTACCGCCGCCGGTTTTTTACCGATTGCCACCGCCCAATCCGGCACCGGTGAATACACCCGATCTATTTTCCAGGTGGTCACCCTGTCGCTAATCGTTTCCTGGATTGCCGCCGTGGTCTTTGTACCCTATCTGGGCCACTACCTGCTGCCAAACCTGGCGCGACACGGCCACGGCGGTGAAGTGGCAGACCCCTACCAGAAACCCTTTTACCAGCGCTTCCGCCGCTTTATTACCTGGTGCCTGCGCAATCGCAAAACAGTGATCGCAGCCACCCTGGCAATTTTTGTCGGCTCGCTCGCTCTGTTCAAACTGGTTCCGCAACAGTTCTTCCCCTCTTCCGGACGCCTCGAATTGATGGTGGACCTGAAGCTGGCCGAAGGTGCCTCGCTGAAATCCACCGAGCACCAGGCCAAAAGGTTGGAAACCCTGCTGGCGCAAAACGATCAGGTAGAAAATTACGTGGCCTATGTGGGCACCGGCTCCCCGCGCTTCTACCTGCCTTTGGACCAGCAGCTGCCCGCTGCCAGTTTCGCCCAGTTTGTTGTGATGACCCGCAGTGTCGAAGAACGCGAGCAAGTGCGCAGCTGGTTGATCAATACGATGAATGAGGAGTTCCCCACCCTGCGCAGCCGTGTGTCCCGCCTCGAGAACGGCCCGCCCGTGGGTTACCCGGTGCAATTCCGCTTGTCCGGCGAACATATTCGCGAAGTGCGCGGATTGGCCCGGGAAGTGGCCGAGCGCCTGCGGGACAATCCACAAGTGACCAACGTGCACCTGGATTGGGAAGAACCCAGTAAATCTATCAACCTCAATATCGACCAGGACCGCGCTCGCGCCATGGGCGTCAACAGTGCAACCTTGTCCCAGGCTCTGCAAAGCTCCTTAACGGGTATCACTGTGAGCCAATACCGGGAGGATAACGAGCTGATCGACGTGCGTGTGCGCGGTAATGAAGACGATCGCTATGCCCTGCGCCAGTTGGGTAACCTCGCGGTACAAACCGACAGCGGCCGCAGTGTACCGTTGAACCAGATTGCCACCCTGGAATACGGTTTTGAGGAAGGTATTATCTGGCACCGGGACCGCCTGCCCACCGTTACCGTGCGCGCTGATATTTATGGGGAAGAGTTACCGGCGACCGTCGTCAATGCCGTGTGGCCTCAGCTTCAATCCATTCGCGATAAATTACCGCCGGGCTACTTGCTGGAAGTGGGTGGTACCGTGGAAGAATCTGCACGGGGGCAAAAATCGGTCAATGCCGGTATGCCGCTATTTGTGCTGGTGGTCTTTACCCTACTAATGCTGCAATTGCGCAGTATGTCCCTATCCACCATGGTATTCCTCACGGCTCCCCTGGGCCTGATCGGCGTTACCCTGTTCCTGCTGTTGTTTGGCAAGCCCTTTGGTTTTGTCGCCATGCTGGGCACCATCGCCCTGGCGGGAATGATTATGCGTAACTCGGTGATTTTGGTGGACCAGATACAGCAGGATATCAGCCAGGGCCTCAGCCCCTGGGATGCAATTGTCGAGTCGACGGTAAGACGCTTCAGGCCGATTGTTTTGACAGCGCTGACTGCGGTATTGGCGATGATTCCACTGTCCCGCAGTGACTTCTTTGGCCCTATGGCGGTCGCCATTATGGGCGGATTGATTGTCGCAACCGGACTCACCCTACTGTTCCTGCCAGCACTCTATGCCGCTTGGTTCCGAGTGCGGGAAGAACACAATGAAGAGGCGGTGGAAAATAGCCCTGAATTTGGCGGGCCCATGACCCCAAATGCCACTACAGATTAAAATCACCGGGTAATCCAACAAAAAAGGCGGCGCAGGCTTTCACTGCGCCGCCTTTTTTATTTCCTAAGATTGTGTCAGGGAGTCGTAAACAATCCCGGTCCAAATATCCGGTGTCATAAAACCCTGGCCATACTGCGCATCAAATTCCGCTGTGGGCTTTGCAGAAATCACTTCCTGCCGGGTTTTACCCTCATCCACCATCGCTTTCACTTTGTCCCTAAGCCCTGCCAGTATATTGCGCTGCTGTTGCAGTTCTGCCCGATTACTGAGAGGACCGTGACCGGGAATAATTTTTGTATCTTCCCCCGCCATTGCCAGAGCGGTGTCCATAGCTGCGATCATGCCATCCACCGAGCCGCCGGAAGAGAGGTCTATAAAGGGATAGTTGCCGTTAAAATAAATATCCCCCATATGAATCACATCGGCTTCGGCAAAATGCACGATGGAGTCACCATCCGTGTGCGCCGGCCCCACATGTTGGACCTTTACCCTATCGCCATTCCAGTAAAAGGTAGTGGCATCGGTAAAGGTTATCACCGGTAATGCTTCTGGGGGAGACGGCTCAACCTTCCGCTTGAACGCCTCAATAAACTGCTCGGTACTTACCCGTTTGCGCACATTCTCGTGAGCCACAATCAGGGCGCCGCTTTTACCCAGGTTTTCATTGCCGCCGGTATGATCTCCATGCCAGTGGGTATTAATGACAAAACGCAAAGGTTGCTTGGCTAACTCAGCTACTGCCTGTTGAATTTTTGCGGTCAAAGGCGCGTATTGGTCATCCACCATAAAGGTGCCGTCCTCTCCCACCAGTACTGCAATATTGCCCCCAGCCCCTTTGAGCATATAAACATTGCCAGACACGGCTTCACTACTAATTTCCACATTGGCAAACCGATCCTGCGCAGAGGTAAAAGATGCAGCCAATACAGAAACCGCCAGGGCGACGAAACCTACTACGTTCTTCATAAGAACTCCCAGTTGTTATTATTTCTTTCCAATATCTTTGGCAACTGATTATTTAGCTCAGGCTGCCTGCTTCAATAAAGTTTCTCGCTGCTGCGCCAACATCTCCAACAGCAGATCCGGTCGGTCAGTCACAATGCCGTGTACGCCCAGATCAATATAGCGCCGGTAATTCTCCATACCATTCACTGTCCATACCGCCAAGTGGACGCTCTTCTTATCAGCGGCTCGCACCATACTTTCAGTAACTACGGGAATACCTTTTTGCTCCATCGGTAGCTGCATCGCGCTATAGCTTGGGCGCAGCAGTTTTTCTGCTCGGAGTAACTGTGCAATATAAAATACCACTGCCTCTACGGTAGGCGTGCCTGTTGCCACTTGCGGACAGAGTCGACGAAACTCATTAATCACCCCTTGGTGAAATGAGGAAACAACGACCTGCTCGCCTTTTCCACACTTTGCCAGCACATCCTTCAACACTTTTGCCGTGCGATACTGGCGGCTTTTAATCTCCAGTATCATTGGCATATCCCCCACCATTGCCAGCGCCTCTTGCAGAGTCTGCACTCGCAGGGGATTTTCTCTATAGGGGTAATGCTCTCCATCTCGGGTCCAGAGATAGGCAACATTTAACTGTCGCAACTGCTCTAGAGTCTTATCTTCTACAAACCCCGCACCATCAGAAAACATTTCCAGCTCCCTGTCGTGAACCAACACTAAATGACCGTCGGCAGTGAGCCACAGATCCACTTCAATAGCATCCACGCCCAGTTGCACCATTTTTTCAAGGTAAATCGCCGTGTTTCCTGGGTAGAGGCCGTTGCCGCAGTCATTACCATGTGCGATCACCATCGGCCCCTCCCCCTGAGGAAACCACAGGGGGCAAGGTTTGCCCGGTGCAGACAGGGCATAAAGAAAAAGGACGACTAGGGCAATTAAAAAGAACGACAACCAAAACATGCTCACCACACTTATTATTTTGTCAGTTTTCAAGCTGGATAGTGTTAGCTTCGATTACGCCTCTTCCACTAATTTGGCAACAGAATCAGTGTCAGCAAACACGGTATTCTTTTTGGACTCTTCTTTCTCCGCCGGTTCTTTAGCCTCACTGCCAGTTCCCTGTTTCTGACGGACATATAAAGCCTGTAACCAGAGGGGAACAAAAATAACGATGTCGTAAAAACGATTAACCAAAACACCTAAGTGCAGTGAAGCCATCGCCAAAAACCGCAGTATTATGGTCATTCCCCGCAGGGATAAGCCCACACCAATACCAATTACCGTTCGCGCTGAACGGATAAACTGCTCCAAAGGAATTGCCAGAAAAGCCAGAATCAAGGGAAGCACAAACCCAAGTCCCATCTGTGCCAGAGGAATTGGCCAAAGCTGCTCAGAACCTAATAACTGCTGTTGCAGAATCAACTCACGTGAGAAAGCCAGGTTTCCACCGACTACAGCCAAAACCAATAAGAGTGCCAAAGCCACTCCCAGCAATAACCTGCGCGTACTCTCACCGAGGGAACCTACCGCAGGAAACATTCGAGTAACCTGCAAGCATTCCATAATCAACAATCCGACAGTGATCTGCAAAAAGATAACCACTGCGGCTGAAATACTGGCGAGACTATAACTGCCAAGTGAAGCTTCAGCGCCCAGTACTGCCGCCATAGGCTGTGCCAGTAACTGAAAATTCACCATAGCGCCAGCTAAAGCAACCACTAATACCAGAGAAGCTGTCAGAAAGCGGCTGAAAGAGGATGAAGACAGCAAGTGAAGGCTTTTATCCGTTTCCTGTAAAATCTCTTCGTAGCGCTCCATATGGCCATCCAGCGCTTTGGCCCGCCGAATAACCGATTCTACATTTTTGTTAATACGTCCCAATGTCGAAAGCATTGCACGCCAACTGGGCAGCATACGTTTTAGTAATTGATGCCTCTCTCGGGTGGACTCACGATAGGACTCCAGAGCTTTGGACTCGGCCTTGCGCATAGACTGATTAATAGTATCGAGAACATCTGCTACCACAGGGTCCTCTTTGCCAGGAATTTCCGAAACAGCTCGAATAGCCCTGGCCCAGTTTGACGGTTCCGGTGCTATTTCAGCACTGCGTACATAGTCTTCATCCAAGCTGCTGAGTTGTTCACAGAGCTTTCTATGTAAGGTTGGATACAGTGCCAAATCCCGATGTACGGTTTGCTCAATACGTTCAAATTCTCTTTCAATCTGGCGCTCTGCCGTGTCCCTGCCTTCGGCAAAAAGTACTTCTCGATTGCGCTCTACCAGTCTTTGTTCTGCGGAATCAATATTACCCGCGATAAAGCGCAACGCCCGATGGCCCAGACGCGCTATTGCATATACGGCGCGATGCACAGGCTCACGGGCCAGGAACAAAACAATCAATCCCAGGATGCCCCAAAGCCAAAGTGGTAAACTTTGCATTAGTTGACTCATCTCTCCCCCCTTCATTATCAGCCCAATTGGCCTCTATCCTAACAGCTGCGGACAGCACATTCGCCCAAAAGTTCACAATTTGTACAGGAGTATGACGACAGCTTTGCCACTAGGATCAGGCCCTAATATTGGAAACACTGGGAAAGCTGATATAGACGCAGGGCCGTTAAGGCGACCCAACAATACGGAACCATACAGGTGACATCATTAAGTTACCTGAAAACAGTTGTTCTTTTACATCAATTTAAGTTTATCCCGTTAGAAATTAAAAAAATAAACGTCTACATCTAGTAGAGAAAATCAACAATAAAGCACAATAGTTGCCAAAGAAAAAAACAGCACCATATGCGAGACACAAAATGCCAAAAAAATAAATTGCACGCATACCTTTCAAAACTTTGACTGAGAAAAACAATACATTTCCAAACTTAAAAACCACATCCAAACCAAACCAAAAATATTCAACCTCCATAAATAAGGCACATTTTTTCCTAAGCCTTACCCCTCCTACGTCTACACTCCAAACTAAATTCTCATTGAGTGAGTGTTTTTCCCTAACACGGCAGAAACAATTTTACGCTGACTCCCACGTCGTCATGGCAGATAACGTGGGGTAATTTTGGGAACCTAAACGACAGGAGTCGATGGAAGGTCAAACTCTTATTTTAAGAGAGATCTATCTGTATCAAGGAGAGGTACGAGGTATATGCCGGTTCTTTTTTTTAGCAACTCCGGCCTTCAAGGCGATCTATTATTTTCACTGTTTTCGCAAGCTATTCCCATACCCTGGGAAAAATCTAGCATTGGAAAACAAAAAAACTGCCTGCAGCATTATCAGGCTATCGTGATAGATTGTTGGCAAATTGGTGTGAGTTCTGACTCAAAGCAGTTTCTTTCAGACCTAAAGAAGATTAGTCATGCAAAAGCTTTACTGATTAATCTCCCAGCCAACCTACCCATTCATATATCGGAAAAGTTACGCCAGAAAGGTTTTCACCTACTTTGTGATAGCAATACCAGTCAGGAAAACCTTATTCACAAATTGGATACCGCGATTCACAGTGCCGAGGGGCGACAACATATCAGCCCACAAAACTCCCTCCCTCTTACCCGCAGGGAACAGGAAATACTCGGACAACTCACTACCGGTGAACCCAACAGTGTGATCGCAACAAAATTGCACCTTAGCGAACACACTGTGAAAAATCACATGTATAACATTTTCCGAAAAATTGGAGTTAAAAACCGGCTGCAGGCCAGTAATTGGGCCAAGCTCAATCTCCAGGAAGAGAGGATATGAGACTAACCCTGTTGATGTTGACACTGTGTGCATCCTTGGCCTTTGGCCAGGATGACACAGAGGTCCCTCCAGCAGATACCGATTCTGGAAAACTCGAAGACGAAATCAGTGGATTCAATATTGATCGAACAATAACCCGTACCGGGCACGATTTTGCCCGCTATATGAGCGAATACAGAAACCTTAATTATCCAGATGCCACTTACAACTTAACTATTTACGAAAGACCCTCAGCACGTTGGGGAAATCTCATCTGGGTTACCTATAACGACAAAATTGTTTTCAGGCGTTTTATCAGTCCAAGCACCAATAATATTCATCGCTTGGCCGATGAGGCCGCGCAATATATTCACCAGGAAGTACTGCAAGCGCGTGTTCGCAGCTCACTCACAGACACCTTTGATTTGGGTAAGGATGAATTCTAATGAAGATCAAATCATTACTGGGTACCGCTTTTTTTTCTCTGGCGGCGTTCTCATATCATCACGTCTCGGCCACCGAATTAATCTATGAACCGGTAAACCCCAATTTTGGTGGCAACCCACTCAATGGTACTTACCTTCTGCAAAATGCGCAGTCACAAGATACTCACGAAGATCCGGATAAACCAGACAGCCTCTATGAACAACCCAGTGCTCTGGATAGGTTCAGCGACTCGCTGGAAACCCGCCTGCTAAACCAACTTCTAACCGATGTTGGTGATGGTAATAGTGGAGAACTGATTACAGACGACTTTATCGTACAAATCGTTGATAACGATGGTGTCCTGACAGTACTTATCACCGACCGCAGTACCGGAGATAAAAGCGAAATCGTTGTAAGCGGGCTAAACCCGACAAACTAACGAACGTTTAAATTTCAAAGGATTCTTTGGCAATGCGTAATGCAATAAAAAAAGTGATAGCTTTGCCCATCGTAGCGACATTAATGACGCTAAGTAGTTGTTCCGCGGTCAAAGATGTGGGCGATGCACTTTTTGGTCCGGGCATCACAGATGCAATGCTCACCCCGAGGAAAAACACCTATCGGGACCTGATCAACCTTCCGCAACCGAAGGGTAAAATATTGGTGGCGGTATACGGTTTCCGCGATCAGACTGGCCAGTACAAACCCGCACCAAACAGCAGTTTCTCTACCGCAGTCACCCAAGGTGGCGCGGCCATGCTGATGGACGTACTCAATGAGTCCGGCTGGTTTATCCCGTTGGAACGTGAAGGGCTGCAAAATCTGCTGACAGAGCGGAAGATTATCCGTGCAGGATTAACCAAGCCGGATATTCCCGTCAATAACAGTGTGCCACTTCCCACACTTGTGGCTGCAAATGTCTTATTAGAAGGCGGTATCGTTGCCTACGATCAAAATATTCAAACCGGTGGCGCAGGTGCTCGCTATTTTGGTATTGGCGCAGACGAGCAGTATCGCGTGGATCAGGTAACAGTAAACTTGCGGGCCATAGATATTCGCTCTGGGCGGGTATTGCACTCCGTTTTAACTTCAAAAACGGTCTACTCCAAGGCAATCAGTGCCGATGTTTTTCGCTATGTAAAATATCGGCGCCTGTTGGAATTAGAAGCTGGTACTACTTATAACGAACCCGCACAGCTTGCTATGCTTTCAGCGATGGAATCTGCTGTGATTCATTTGATCAGTGAAGGCATCGTGCACAACTCTTGGGCACTTGCCAATCCGGATGAGATTGAAAATCCGATATTGCAGTACTACCTCAATGACAGCACTGTCATTATGTAGAATCAATGACTGACAAATTAGATTTTTAAGCCCGGCTTAAAATTGGGATACTTGGAAAGATGTACCATAAATTCAGAATTATTTTTTCTGCCACCCTAGCAATGGCTGTTGTTAACCTTCCGGGTTTAGGCCATTGCTCAGACTTGGATTCCAGTAGTGAATTGGCTGTTGCGAGCGAATTAAGCGCAGCCAACCTTTACTCCGTCACAAATTTAACCGTTATCAACCAGGAAGGTGGAAACAACAACATACATACCCGCCAATCAGGTAGTAACAACTACACTTCTGCTCACCAGGACGGCAATAGAAATAGTTTATCGGTCACCCAATCTGGTGAGGATAATATTGTCACATCGAGTCAGGTCGGGAATTACAACTATTCAATGTTGATACAAATAGGTTTTGAGAATTTTATAGATATCGACCAGTATGGAGTTGGCAATACTGCGGGCATATCCCAATTTGGAATACAAAATAGTGCCCATGTGGAAGAGATTGGCAGCTTTCATAACGTCAATATTTACCAAAGTGGGAATGGCCTTCACACCTCGGTCACTGTTACCGGAACCGCTACAACAACGTATATTAGCCAATATGACTAATAACTAATAATACTTCTCTGGTTTCCCTTCATCTGATTGGACTTCTTTACTTCAATTCATGTAAGCTTATTAAGTGACAATAATGATTACAGCAACTTAGAAAATTTATCAGAAATGTGATTATTTGAACCTCGCGCCGTATAAAAGAATTTTCTGACAAGCTTTATCACCCCACCTTAAAAAAAGAACTTTCTTCCTAAAGTTTCAAGACTTCTGCCCTATAGCCACAACCTCCAAAGACGACAAAACTCTATTCAGCATCAAGCTGCTGTTAAAAATGATATTGCTAGATGTTTCACAAGGAATGTGAAGGTTAGAAGCAGTCGGTTTCACTCCAGATAACTCACATACGCCTGACACAGCCGTATCGTGTCCTGAGACAAAACACTCCCAATATCTAATGGTGCTGAATTCTTTTATTTGTAAAAAGCTGTACAGCTATATTTGACATCCCTATGGAGTTACTGATGACTAAGTACACACCTATTGCCGCCAGTGTTCTTCTGGCGATCGCCAGTACCGGAGCCTTAGCTACCAACAATACCGCCATTCTCAACCAAAATGGCACTGGCAATATGGCCACGGCTGATCAGAGTGATGCCACTGTATCCAACAACCTGATCACACAAAACCAAACTGGTGACAACAACGTAGTTTATGCAGAGCAAACCAGCTTTAATGATTCCGGTGTAATTACCCAAACTCAAGTCGGAGATATGAATGACGCAGAGTCCTTCCAGAATGATTCCAGCACTGCGATTGTTACTATCACCCAAATCAACGACGGTCACTTTGCAACAACTACACAAAGTTTTGTAGATACCAGCGTTGCTACTGTCACCCAAAGTGGTAGTCCGCAAGTAGCAGCAGTAACTCAAGTTTCCAGTACAAATGATAATGCTGTAGTGACTCAGTCTGGCGACGGCAATGTAGGTAATGTTATCCAAACTAACGGTTCATTTAACACCGCACTCTTAACCCAAACAGGAACCACCAATACTGCAACTTCTACTCAAACTTCCAGTACCTCGAGCACTGTTAACGCTACCCAGGCAGGTACCACAAACTCTGTAATACACATTCAAACTTTGGCCACCAACAGTACCTCTGTTTCCTTCCAGGATGGCACTTCCAACACATTCACTACATCACAGACAGCAGGTGATGGGAACTACAGCGAGGGCTTCCAAAATGGTACTACTCAGGGCTTGACTCACATTCAAGTTGGAGATGATCACTGGGCTTATACTGAGCAAGTGGGCACCACCAATATTGGCGTGATCTCCCAGACAGGCTTTGATAACTATTCTGAAGGCTACCAGGATGGAACGTTCAATAGCTTGACCGTTACCCAGCCAGGAGATTTCAATACCACTGTCGCCTCGCAGACCGGTAATAACAACGTTATTGCCGTAACTCAGGCAACCGATACCAACATGGCTACACCTACACAGGTAGGTGATTTCAACATGGCAATTATCATTCAATAGTAAAGGGGGTAGGCCGGCTTAATTGGCCGGCCTATTTTCAACTTGGTGGGCTAAGTGCAAGCTTCAATTATTATTACTAGCCCTAAATTCCCATGAAACAACCATTTCATGCATTTAATGCCACCCCCCAAATCAGCTGGCATTATTTGCCATAGCTAGTTCAAAAAAGAACTTTATTCCTAAGGTTTCGGCACTTCCGTCCTATGGCTGTAACTCCAGAAGACGACAAAACTCTAATCAGCATCAAGCTGCTGTTTAAATGGTATTGCTAGGTTTCACAAGGAATGTGAAGGTTATTAAGCAGTCGGGTTCATCCCAGTTTCCTCACATACTTCTGGCACGGTTGTAATATGCCTGAGGATGAGACTCTTCCAATATCAAATGATGCTGTTTTCTTTTTGTTTGTAAAAGCTGTACAGCGATATTTGACATCTATATGGAGTTACAGATGACCAAGTACACACCTATTGCCGCCAGTGTTCTTCTGGCGATCGCCAGCACCGGAGCCTTCGCATCGAACAATACCGCCATTCTCAATCAGAACGGTACTGGTAACATGGCAACCGCTGATCAGAGTGATCCGACGGTAACTAATAACCTGATCACCCAGACTCAAACTGGTGACAACAATGAGGTTTACGCAGAGCAAACCAGTAGTAATAACTTAGGAGTAATTACTCAAACTCAAGTAGGAGACTTGAACTTTGCGGAGTCTTTTCAAAATGATTCTAATGTTCCTGTCGCTACTATCACGCAAATAGATGATGGACAGATTGCTACAACGGTCCAGAGTTTTGTAGACACCAGTGTTGCAACTATTACCCAAAGTGGTGGATCACAACTTGCAACTACCGCTCAGACCACTAGTGCAAATGATACTCTAGTCATTAATCAGTCCGGTGATGGTAATGTTGCTGCAGGCATACAAACCGCTACATCATTAAACTCAGCGGTTATTAGTCAAACAGGTACTAATGGCACTGCTTCAGCGACACAAAGTGGCACCACATCAAGTAGCATGACGATGATTCAAGCGGGAGACACCAATGTAGTCGCCCATCAGCAAGTCTTGGCCAGTAACAGTACAACACTCTCCTTCCAGGATGGCTCTTTCAACACCATCTTCTTCAGCCAATCTGACGACGGCAATTATAGTGAAGGTTTCCAGAGCGGTACTGGCCAGACTTTGGTACACAATCAAAGTGGTGGTGATCACTGGGCTGTCACCGCACAGGTAGGGACGTCTAACGTAGCTGTTGTTACGCAGGTAGGTTTCGATAACTTTTCATCAGCAGCCCAGGACGGCACGTTCAATAACTTAACTGTGACGCAGCCTGGTGACTTTAACACCACTACGGCATCACAACTTGGCAACTTCAATACAATTACCGTTACTCAGTCTACGGATCTTAATGCAGCAGCGCCTGCTCAAGTAGGTGATTTCAACATGGCAATTATTATTCAGTAGCCAAAATTAAGGCCGACTTTTAAAGCCGGCCTTTTTATCTGAAAAAATTTATCGGTTTATATTGTGCTAAACAAGTATTAACCCCTATATACACGTAGAATCAGCCCCACAAAATCCAAACCTCTCCCGACTCAGCTTACCAAAAATGGCACGCTACAGTAGACCAGGGCGATCTCATTGCTGCGAAAAATCCAGCTGCCAAAATTAAAATTGGAGACCCCTACACATTTAATACTACCCAAAACAGTAATAATATGGGATTTATTTTTAAGCAACCCTGATTAGGGCTTTAAACAAGGGTCGCCCTATCGAGCCCCTAACTGAATTTCATTTAAGTCCACTTATCCAGCAACCTTAGTGCTCTAGCGTAAAAAACAACAACAAAGAAAATATTCCTATTTTTTAGGCACTAACTTCCCATAGCAATATTTGAGGCTTACGATAAAACTCATACCAGCATCAGGGTATTGTCAGGTACTCCAGAGATAATACCTATTAGGGATAGCAATAAAACAAGGTGTGCCAAACTCCTTGCGCAATAAATGCCATACCCTATCTATGGAGTCTTTTGTCCTTCCTAGGCTTGATGCTTCACCGCAACTGAAATCATGGGGATAAGAAAAATCCACCTTACCTTCAATCGGAGATATCGATGCGAATCCATACACCAATTTCCGTGGGCATCAGTCTATGCCTTGTCGGGTCAATTACTTATGCGGATGGAAATACAACTACCGTGGAACAAACGGGTAACAATCACCAGGTGACTGCAAACCAAGTAGACCCAACAACAACTAACAACCTTATTGAGGTTATTCAGGCAGATGAAGCACAGGTTAGCAAAAGCCGGCAAGACACTTCAACCAACTTGAGTATCATCAGGCATGAACAGGTAACGCTGGGGAATGAAGCTGACTCGACTCAAACTAATTTTTCAGATGATGCAGAGGTAAATATCTATCAGGAGGGCGCTGGAAATTTCGCCTCTACTTTACAGGACAGTACATCTTCTAGCTTTGTTGACATTTCTCAGTTCAATTCTGCAAATGACATCATTTTCTCCCAAACAGATAGTAGTTTCGATACAGTCAACCTCTATCAGTCTGGCTTTGATAACCAGATGTTAGTGACTCAAACTACCACCACGTTTAACAGCCTAAATGTGTCTCAAACGGGTGATCAAAATAGCGCAGATGCCGAACAAACAGGGTTTGATAATCTGTTGACCTCCTCGCAAACGGGCAATCTGAATACTTACTTTTCTATACAAACGGGTGACATCCTGGTAGCAACAAGTACCCAGATAGGAGATGGTAACATTAGTACCCAGACCCAGACGGGAGATATTTTGTTGGTTTCTACGCTACAAGATGGTACTGGCAATATGTCCATCGTGGATCAAGCTGGAGCAATGCAAACTGCAAGCAGTACCCAGATAGGAACAACTAACCTTCATACTATTACCCAAAGCGTCGACAATCAAACGGCTATTGGCATTCAGAATGGTATGTTAAACCAAGGATTTATCATGCAGTAGCGGCATATTCGTTCCGGCTGAAAGTTATTATATTTTCAATATACATAGAGGAAAGAATGCATTTTTTAATGCCAGCTTTAATTTATGAGTCACTTACAAAGCTACCCAAAGAATGGCATTCTTTCCTTACCTGATAAAAATACTGCATCAATATTTTCTTACGTAGCAGTGGTTTCAAAATTCTTCGTCTACAGTTTTCCATGTAAACGATTTCTCACATTTTGACGTTACTCACTTCACAGGTAACACAGGCAAAAGTTTTAACGACCGGATTTACCACTAGACGGTAATACACAGGAGTTAGCCGTGCAGAAGATTACCGTAATTCCACTGGTACTGGCGATATCTGCCACCAGCTTGGGTTATGCTGCAGAAAATACTACATTAATCACCCAAAGTGGCTCCAGTAACTCAGCTGTAGCGGATCAAACTGACCCAAGCGCTATCGATAATCACCTGGAGATCAGTCAGGACGGCTCTGCTCATATTGCAGAGGCCGTACAGCAAAACGAAATTGAAAGCTCAATTATCCAAATACAAGAAGGCAGTCTTAACGACGCCTATAGCCTGCAAATGGATGGGATCGCAAATAGCGTAGAAATATTCCAGTCGGGCTCTAATAATCGTGCCAGTAGCTATCAATTAGCCACACAGCATGGGCAATCGACAATACGCCAGGTGGGGTCCGGTAATGAGGCAGAGATCCAACAACACCTCGGTAGCGATAATGTCTCTGTTATTGAGCAAATGGGCGAACTCCACGGCGCATTAATTGGACAATATGCAAGCTTTAATTCCGATGCGATGATTTTCCAGCAAGGCTCAAGTCATGAAGCCATAATCAGCCAGGAAGGCACCGGGCACTACGCCAGTATCCAACAGATCGGCGCCGCCAACAGCGCAGATGTCGCCCAGTCCGATATGTACAACGAACTGGACCTCTATCAGGACGGCGAGGGCAACATGGCCACCATCGTGCAAGTGTCCTGGTATAACAGTGCCTATGTCACTCAGGACGGCTTCTTGAATTCCGCCAATATTATGCAGGCCGGCAATGGTGGATTAGGCGGTGGCCATATGGTGATCGTCAATCAGTCTGGCAGTATGAATGATGCAACTGTGATTCAAAATGGTTTCTCCCAATCTGCCAATATTACCCAAACCGGTACCGGTAATACGGCAGTGGTTTTACAGTAACGAAGTTATTACCAGTCGGAGTAAGGTCAACTTATTCCGACTGGATTCCTGAGGTAAAAGCATTCATTTCTTGATACTTATTTCTCATTAAATTGAGACTAAAGCCCTATAGAGACTTACTATACCGCCATCAACAATGAAAATAGCGGTAGTTGGTTCAGTTCGCTTTTGGCGCTCTTAATAATTACTGTCCGGAATTTAATATCCGGCAGTAATTTTCCTATGTTTACTTACCGACACCGCACTTCAAAGCCGTAATTTTCATGCTCCTTGTTATGTAGTCGTGGAGGTATTCGTGAAAAAATTTATTTACTCACCGGTAGTCACATTTATCGCTTTTCTGTCCGTCAATTCCGCCTTTGGAAATGACCAAACCATAGAGCAGATACAAATTGGTATTGGCAATAATGCCGTTGCCAACCAAAGGTTTCCGCTTAATGAGAGCAACTTGATCCTGCAAGAGCAAATTGGCTTTTTCAATGACGCCACTGGCATTCAATCCATAGAAATTAACAGCACGATTTCCCAATTCCAAACTGGCCGCAATCATTTTTCCAGAGTCTCTCAATCTACTGGGAGCGACAATGCGGGACAGAGCGTACAAATTGGCTCTAATAGCAGATCGCTCACCCGACAGGTTAACCAAATAAACGGTTTCTCCCTGCACACTCAGGATGGCCAGGGACAGGTTGCCACCACGGTACAAATTTCTGGGGCCAATAACAGCGTCAATATTGAGCAGACAGATAGAGCCAATGTCGCCGCCGTGGCACAAGTATTCAGTTTTACGGGTAATGCTTCAATCTCACAGGCGGGCTTGCTTAATTTAGGTGTCAGCGAGCAAACTGGCATCGCTCACGAATCTTCAATTACCCAGACAGGTGCACTTAACTTTTCCGAAATGGAGCAATTGGGCGCAGGAAATTTATCGTCAGCTTCACAGGAGGGTTTATTAAATTCAGCAAATTCTCTGCAAGCTGGTGTTGGCAATAGCAACCAATCAAACCAAATTGGGCTGGAAAATACCGTTTCATTTTCTCAACTAGGCCTGAATCAAATGGCCAGCAGTACCCAGATTGGCCTCTCTAACCAGGTCCAAGCCAGCCAGATGAGAGCGGGAGTATCGAGTAGTACCCTACAGATCGGCACTTCCAACAGCAGTCATGTTTCCCAATAGAATAAGTCCACCTAAATTCCTACGCTGTTCATAGCAACAGGCAAAAGCTATAGAGGGGGAAAAAGTAAATTCGGTACTGTGCAATAGCACTTTCTTCTCAAGGATTTACAACTTCTCTCCTATAGCGACTGCCTCAATTCCCAGCAAGAATATTGGGGACGGAACGAAATTTTGGACTCCTAAGCAGTATCAGGGAAGCCATCAAAATGTATCAGTCCTACCCTTCCGCTAACCTGTTTGACTGGCGGCAATGCCTTTGCGGCAACGCTGCTCCCCCTCTTTACAGTGATACCTGCCCCTCCGGCTAGGTGCACCTGCTGTAAAACCCTTGGCGCAGGATGACGTGCCACCCCCTTTTCAGCCATTTAGGCTGGTAATTCACCGTGTGATATTCATTGAAGTTTGTAGTAATGGAGACACTCATGAAGACTTTAACCCCTATCGCTGTAGCCCTAACCCTGGCCATCAGTGGAACCGCTTATGCGGGCGGTAACACAGCCACTCAGGACCAGAATGGCGGCCACAACAATGCCACCATCACTCAGACCGGGCCGCTGACCTGGGATAACAACGCTATGCAGGAGCAACACGGCCACAGCAATGATGCGGAGATCACTCACAGCATTGAACTCGGCAGCTATGGCTACCAGTATCAGGAAGGTGATCATCATTCGGCGGAGTTGCTGCAAAGCGGCGGTGCCGGCAATGAGTCGTTCAGCTTCCAGTCCGGCAACACCAACGTATCTGAGACCTACCAGATTGGACAGCTGGGCAGTTACTCCGCCCATCAGCAATCTGGTGACAACCACTACGCCCTCACCTATCAGTTTGCTGGTGCTGGCAACATGGTGATGATTAGCCAAATGGACAGCCACAACACGGCAACCGCCACCCAGGTTGTGAGCGTTGGTTCTGAGACCGTTATCCGTCAGAGAGGGGAATTGCACAACGCAGATACCTTCCAGAGCGGATTCGGTCACGATGCAGGCATGCGCCAGTCCGGTGAATCCAACGATGGTGATATCCGCCAGGTGGGTGGTGATCACTACGCCCGTATGCGTCAGCGCGGCCACAATCATGAAGCCGATATTTCCCAGGCTGGATATGACCACAGTGCGAGCGCCCGCCAGAGAGGCCACCACAATGACGTGTACCTGGGACAAATCGGTTCCGGACACACCGCTACAGCACGCCAATCAGGGCACAACAACAATAGCCTGGTGGGACAGTTTGGCCTCTACGAAACTGCGACGGTAATGCAGTCTGGCCACGCTAACCAAAGCCTCGTATTCCAGTAGAACTGGCAACAACAAAAAAGGGCGGCCCATGGCCGCCCTTTTTTTATCACCTGTAATTTACAGGTGCTCAACCGCATCGATTTCGTACTCCACCGCACCGGAAGGTGTTTGGACTACCACCACATCACCCACTTCCTTGCCAATCAGCGCACGGGCAATCGGAGAGTTCACCGAAATCTTGTGCTTTTTAACATCGGCCTCGTCGTCACCCACAATTTTGTATGTGACTTCCTTATCGTCATCCAGGTGAATAATCGTTACCGTAGTACCGAAAATTACCTTGTCACTGGGCTCGATGCTTTTCACATCAATGACCAGCGAGTGGGATAGCTTGCTCTCGATTTCCTGGATACGGCCTTCGATAAAGCCCTGCTTTTCCCGCGCTGCGTGGTATTCGGCATTTTCCTTCAAATCACCGTGTTCGCGCGCTTCAGCAATCGCCTGTACAACAGTAGGGCGTTCAACTTTCTTCAGATTGTCCAGCTCTGAGCGCAGCGCCTCTGCGCCTTCAACGGTCATTGGTACCCGGTTCAATGTGGGACCTCCATTATTGTTACGACGAAACCGGGCCCAGTGAGATCACAGGGCCCGGTTGGATTTCACAAGTTGGTTTTAAAGCTATTAGGACAGCTTTACGACACGCTGGTGAAGGTCTTGCAGGCGGCGAACCTGCAGCGGCTGCTCCTGACGCATGGCCATCGCCATGGCCTGGGCCGCTGCCAGGGTGGTGGTGTAACACACCTGGTGGTTCTCGGCACTGCGACGGATATCCGCAGAGTCGCGAATCGCCTGGCGCCCTTCGGTAGTGTTCACTACCAATGCAATCTCGTCGTTCTTAATCATATCGACGATATGCGGGCGACCTTCACTCATCTTGTTGACGGTTGTAACGGGAATATTGTTTTCTTGCAAGACCTTGGCGGTGCCACGGCTGGCAATTACTTCGAAGCCAAGCTCCACCAGATCGCGAGCTACGCCCACTGCGTCGGCCTTGTCGAAGTCACGCACAGAGATAAATGCGCGTCCGGACTCCGGCAGGCGGTCGCCAGCGGCAACCAGGCCCTTGTCGAAGGCCTCTGCGAAGGTAGCGCCTACGCCCATTACTTCGCCGGTGGATTTCATCTCGGGGCCGAGAATCGGGTCCACTTTCGGGAACTTGTTGAACGGGAATACAGACTCTTTAACGGAGTAGTAGTCCGGCACGATTTCTTCGGTAAAGCCCTGCTCCTGCAGGCTGATACCCGCCTGACAGCGCGCAGCCACTTTCGCCAGTGAAGTGCCGATGCACTTGGAGACGAAAGGTACAGTACGGGAAGCGCGCGGGTTCACCTCGATCACGTAGATCTCGCCGTCCTGGTAGGCCAGCTGGGTATTCATCAAGCCAACTACGCCCAGCTCGCGAGCCATGGCTTTCACTTCTTCGCGCATACGGTCCTGCACATCCGCCGGCAGGCTATAAGGCGGCAGGGAGCAAGCGGAGTCACCGGAGTGAACACCACACTGTTCGATATGCTGCATGATGGCGCCGATCACAACGTCCTTGCCATCGGATACCGCATCGATATCCACCTCAATAGCGGCGTTGAGGAAGTGGTCCAGCAGTACCGGCGCTTCGTCGGAAACCTGTACCGCTTCTTTCATATAAGTGAGCAGCTCGTCTTCTTTGTAGACGATCTCCATGGCGCGGCCGCCCAGTACGTAAGATGGGCGCACAACCAGCGGGTAGCCCACGTCTTTCGCCGCCTGAATGGCTTCGGAGACAGAGCGCACGATAGCGTTCTTCGGCTGCTTGAGGCCGAGACGCATGATCATCTGCTGGAAGCGCTCGCGGTCTTCGGCGCGGTCGATCTGCTCTGGTGTGGTACCGATAATCGGCACACCTTCGTTGGCCAGGTAGCGCGCCAGGTTCAGCGGAGTCTGGCCGCCGAACTGTACGATCACGCCTTCCGGCTTCTCTTTGGCAACAATTTCCAGCACGTCTTCCAGGGTTACCGGCTCGAAGTAGAGGCGGTCAGAAGTGTCGTAGTCGGTGGAAACAGTCTCCGGGTTACAGTTGACCATGATGGTCTCGTAACCGTCTTCGCGCATCGCCAGAGCGGCGTGTACACAGCAGTAGTCGAACTCGATGCCCTGGCCGATACGGTTGGGGCCACCGCCGAGTACCATGATTTTCTTCTTGTCGGACGGCTGCGCTTCGCACTCCTCATCGTAGGTGGAGTACATGTACGCAGTAGAGGTGCTGAACTCAGCAGCACAGGTGTCCACGCGCTTGTAAGAAGGGAATACACCCAGCTTGTGGCGGAACTCGCGCACAGTCTTCTGGCTCACCCCCAGCAGGTCCGCCAAGCGGCGATCGGAGAAGCCTTTGCGCTTGAGGAAGCGCATTTGCTCAGTAGTCAGCGCCGAGGTAGGCAGTGACTTGAGCGGCTCTTCGATTTTGATCAGCTCTTCGATCTGAACCAGGAACCAGGGATCGATACCCGACAAGTCGTAAACTTCGCCGACGCTCATGCCCATACGGAAGGCGTCGCCCACGTACCAGATGCGCTCGGCACCCGGAACGGAGAGTTCGCTGCGCAGGCGGTTCTCGGCGCCGTCTTTGCTCGGGTCAATCTTGCTTTCCAGGCCGAAGCTGCCCACTTCCAGGCCGCGCAGAGCTTTCTGCATGGACTCCTGGAAGGTACGGCCGATTGCCATCACTTCACCCACAGACTTCATCTGGGTGGTCAGGCGTGCATCAGCTTCACCGAATTTCTCAAAGGTGAAGCGCGGGATCTTGGTGACAACATAATCGATAGACGGCTCGAAGGACGCCGGAGTAGCACCACCGGTGATATCGTTCTGCAACTCGTCCAGGGTGTAACCCACTGCCAGCTTGGCCGCGACCTTGGCGATCGGGAAGCCGGTGGCCTTGGAGGCCAGTGCGGAGGAGCGGGATACGCGGGGGTTCATCTCGATCACAACCACGCGACCAGTCTTCGGGCAGACGCCGAACTGTACGTTGGAGCCGCCAGTCTCAACGCCGATCTCGCGCAGTACCGCGATAGAGGCGTTGCGCATCAGCTGGTATTCCTTGTCGGTCAGCGTCTGCGCCGGGGCAACGGTGATGGAGTCACCGGTGTGTACGCCCATCGGGTCGAAGTTCTCGATGGAACATACGATGATGCAGTTGTCGTTCTTATCGCGAACCACTTCCATCTCGTACTCTTTCCAGCCGAGCAGGGATTCGTCGATCAACAGTTCGTTGGTGGGGGAGAGGTCGAGACCACGCTTACAGATCTCTTCAAACTCCGGCCAGTTGTAGGCCACACCGCCACCGGAACCACCCATGGTGAAGGACGGACGGATAATTACCGGGAAACCGAACTCTTCCGGTACTTTCTTCGCCTCTTCCATGGAGTGGACGATCTTGGCGCGCGGAGTTTCCAGGCCGATGGCCTTCATCGCCTTGTCGAACAGGTCGCGGTCTTCCGCTTTCTCGATAGCGTCTTTGTCCGCACCGATCAGCTCGACATTGAACTCCTTCAGGACACCGTGCTTGTCCAGGTCAAGGGCGCAGTTCAGTGCCGTCTGGCCGCCCATGGTGGGCAGGATGGCGTCGGGGCGCTCCTGCTCAATAATCTTGGCAACGGTGCGCCACTCCACCGGCTCGATGTAGGTGGCATCGGCCATGGCCGGGTCGGTCATGATGGTGGCCGGGTTGGAGTTCACCAGGATCACCCGGTAACCCTCTTCGCGCAGCGCCTTACAGGCCTGGGCGCCGGAGTAGTCAAATTCGCACGCCTGGCCGATCACGATGGGGCCTGCGCCGATAATCAGAATGCTTTGGATATCTGTGCGTTTTGGCATCTTTCTTCCGTTCTACTACCGGCAAAGGCCGGCTGCGCTAAATTTCATTCGTTTCTTGTTAAAACCGCCGCAAAAGCGGCGGTTAATTGCCCTACCCTGGGCGGCTACGCCCTTAGGCGCGCTCTTTCATCAAATTGATAAAGTGGTCGAACAACGGCGCCACATCGTGTGGGCCCGGGCTCGCTTCCGGGTGTCCCTGAAAGCTGAAGGCCGGCTTGTCCTTCAGGTGAATACCCTGCAAGGTACCGTCGAACAGGGACTTGTGGGTAACTTCCACATTGTCCGGCAGGCTATCGGCGTCCACTTCGAAACCGTGGTTCTGCGCGGTGATCATCACCTTGGTGCTGTTCAGGTCTTGTACCGGGTGGTTACCACCGTGGTGACCGAACTTCATCTTGGCAGTTTTACCGCCCACCGCCAGGCCCAACAACTGGTGGCCCAGGCAGATGCCGTAGGTGGGGATGCCAGCGTCCAGGATTTCGCGAATAGCGGTGATCGCGTATTCACAGGGCTCGGGGTCGCCGGGGCCATTGGACAGGAATACACCGTTGGGATTCATCGCCAGTACTTCGGAAGCCGGAGTCTCCGCCGGTACTACGGTGATGTCACAGCCGCGATCCACCAGCATACGCAGGATATTGCGCTTCACACCGAAGTCGTAAGCCACCACTTTGAAGGGCTGTTCCGGCGCGGCCTTGTGGCCTTCGCCCAGTTCCCAGGTACCTTCGCTAAAGGGGTAGGCTTCCTTGGTGCTCACTACCTTGGCCAGGTCCATCCCTTTCAGACCGGCAAATTCCTTGGCCTTGGCCAGAGCTTCTTCGCGGTCGATATTATCACCGGCAACGATGCAACCGCTCTGCGCACCTTTGTCGCGCAGCAGGCGCGTCAGGCGACGGGTGTCGATATCGGCGATACCAACGATATTGCGCTCGCGCAGGTAGTCCTCCAGGGACTGCTCGTTGCGGAAGCTGCTGGCCAGCAGCGGCAGGTCGCGGATTACCAGGCCGGCGGCCCAGATATCAGCGCACTCTTCGTCTTCCTGGTTGGTGCCAGTATTGCCGATGTGCGGGTAGGTCAGAGTCACAATCTGGCGGGCGTAGGAGGGATCGGTGAGGATCTCCTGGTAGCCGGTCATGGATGTGTTGAACACGACCTCGCCAACAGAACTGCCATGGGCACCGATTGCGCGTCCTTCAAAGACACTACCATCTGCGAGCACCAGCAGCGCGGGAGTTGTACTCTGCATAAAGTTGTGGGGCATGAAAGCCTCCGACGTAGGGACAGCTTTAGTCAAATTGAACTCCAATCTTCAGAACTGCTTCCGGGCGGGGTTTGCGGGCTTCGGAGCACGCGGGCTCCTGACTGGTGCGCGCATAAAAAAGCGAGATGAAACATCGCAGCTTCATCTCGCTTTAAAAATCTGTTCACGCGTGATTCTCACAAAGTGGCCGACGGTTGCCGCCAGCTTTTTAGTAGGCTCACGCTGCGCGATTCAGCTTCGCGGCACCGGCCCAAATCGGGCGCAGATTCTACGCGAATTCACCTCTGGACGCTAGTGCAAAAATACGCCAGGCTACTTTCCCTGAAAATCTCACTCCGGCTTGCGTCCCAACCGGAAAAGACTGCTGCCCATTTTCAGCTCCGCCTTCTCCAGCATGGTCTTATTCATACGCAGGGCCACCTCCCGGCCGCTGTCGGCAAACTCGATCATACCGCCAGTGGCGGCAAAGCGCTCGGCATCGCTAACCGTCAGTACCGGGAAAAACTCCAGTGCCACCAACGCCTTGAGCAGTGTGGGGCGATCCAGGGTACTCAGCACCACAATCTGGCACTTGCGCGCCCGCAGCATCTCCTTGACCTCAATTTTCTCAAGCTCCACATCCCGCCCATCAATACGCTGATTCTTGAATCGGGCCGCCAGTGGCTCACCGAGAGAATCCCCACCCATTAGGCACACCTTGAACGGGGCACTACTGTTGGCAAAGGCATTGACCGGCCACTGTAGGTGGTAGGCGAAGTGCACTATGTAATCCACCATTACCCGCCGCCCCAAAGGCGTATCGGAGAGCTGCACCGCAGCCTGGGCACCCACACCGGTGAAAAGTACTGTCAGGAAAAGTATCAGGGCGGGAATAGTGCGGAGTGAACCTGGGCTGGATATCGTCATAGAAGCTCAAACCCTGTGGTTTGCATCTCCCGAAAGGAAGCTGCGGTGGGCTGTTACCCGCAGCGGCCAAAGCTCGCTGCGGCTCTATTTGCGCGCCAGCGAAAAGCCCGGCCACCTACTCAGGTTAGCCCAACGCAAAGGCCCCCGCCGGGACCAGAGTTACAGCGCCTAAAGATCCTCCCCCGGCAAAATCGGGCGCCACTTCAACGCCTTTTCGATAGATATGATCATGGCCCCAGCAACATCCTTGCGCGTAGCGCTCTCGATGCCCTCAAGTCCCGGTGAGGAATTGACCTCCAATAGCAGCGGCCCCTTGCGGGAGCGAATAATATCCACACCCGCCACCTTCAGCCCCAACACCTTGGCAGCCTTGACCGCCAGGCGCTTCTCCTCTGCGGTGACCTTAACTACCGAAGCCGTACCGCCCTGGTGAATATTGGCACGAAACTCCCCCGGTGCCGCCTCGCGCTGAATCGAGGCCACCACACGACCATCGATAACAAACAAACGAAGATCCTTTCCCTCCGCTTCGCGAATAAACTCCTGCACCAGGAGATTGGCCTTGAGGGACTTAAACGCATTAATCACCGATTCCCCGGCCTTGCGGGTTTCTGCCAGGACCACACCGCGCCCCTGGGTTCCCTCTAGCAACTTCACCACCAGTGGCGCACCGCCCACCATTTCGATCAGCTCGTTGGTATCCACTGGGGAATTGGCAAACCCGGAGGTGGGGATATTTAATCCACTTTGTTGCAGCAACTGCAGGGAAAATAATTTATCCCGGGACTGACTGATAGCGGCAGAGCCATTCAGGGCAAAAATATCCAGGCTCTCAAAGTGCCGCGTCAGCGCACAACCGTAAAAGGTCTGGCTGGGGCGAATGCGGGGAATAACTGCATCCAGGCTATTGAGTATGCGGCCATCCCGGTAGTGCACTTCCGGCTCATCAGGGTCGAGCTTCATGTAGCACTGGCGGATATCGAGAAAACTCATGCGATGTCCGCGTTCGGCTCCCGCTTCCATAATGCGCCGGTTACTGTAGAGATCCGGGTTCGATGCCAGCAGCCCGATGCGCAGGCCGGTACCGGCAATATGGTGCTCATCCCGATAATATTCATCCAGCTGGCTTTTCGGGATATCGCCAATACAGAAGCTCTCAGCCGGATCTACCAGCATTCGCCCAATCATGGCTTCGCGCCCCAACAACATGCGATAGCCCATGCTGTCCCGATTGGTCAGGGTCAGTTCGATATCCCAGACACTGCCACCAATGGAAATAGAGGTACGAATTACCGGGCGCTTTTCACTTTCACCGGAGGAGCTGCGCACCAGCCTTTTATCCAAAAGCCTCGCCTCACAGCGCACTGAAGGGCGGCGCTGGTGCTGCAGTGGATGCGCCTCAAAACTCACCCAGGGTTCGCCATCGCGCTTGAAGGTATGGATGTTGTAAGCGTGCAAACAGGAAGTTTTAGCCCCGGAGTCCACACGCACCTTAATCGCCGGGACGCCGAGTGCGGGAAGCCCGCACCACTCTTCGCTGCCGACAATCAGCTTTCTTTCCAATCGAGGTTCCTCAAAGGAAGGTTACAGGGTGACCGGTCGAACGAATGTCGCCGGCCTTTTAGTTTTACCCGCAAAAATGGCGGGCAAATGAAAATCGAAAATTTCTTTCACAGCGCCCCTGCAGGCGCTGAATTTATTTACTCTTTGTAAGATTAGTTAAGGCCGAGCACATCGCGCATATCGTAATGCCCAGGCGCCCGCGCACTCCCTTCCTCTCCCATCATCCACAGTGCCGCGCGCACAGCACCGCGAGCAAAAGAGAGCCTGCTGCTGGCGCGGTGGCTAATTTCGACCCGCTCACCTTCCGCCAGAAACATCACCGAATGCTCACCTACCACATCACCACCGCGCACTGTGGCAAAACCGATAGTGTCCCTATCGCGGGCTCCGGTTTGACCTTCGCGGCCGTAAACTGCCACTTTATCCAGGTCGCGCCCCAGAGTTTCCGCAATCACTTCTCCCATACTCAGTGCCGTGCCGGAAGGTGCATCCACTTTATGGCGATGATGGGCTTCGACAATCTCGATATCGGCCTCTTCCGCCATTACCCGCGCAGCAGTTTCCAACAATTTAAAGCACAGGTTTACCCCGGTGGAAAAATTACTGGCAAGGCACAGCGGCACCTGATCCGCATAAGCCAATACTTTATTTTTTTGCTCGCTATCAAAGCCCGTGGTGCCGATTACAATGGGGAGATTCTTCTCCGCACAATAGGCAGTATTTTCCACGGTCGCTTTAGGGGCAGTGAAATCAATAAGTACGTCAAAGTCTGCCTTATCAAGGCTGTCCACAATAGCGAGGCCGCTGCGGCCCAGACCGGCAACTTCACCGGCATCAGCGCCGACCAAGCTGGAGCCAGGCCGCACTATAGCCGCTGACAGTTCGGCCTTATCAGACAGGGACAAAGCCTCCGCCAACGCTCGCCCCATTCGACCACCAAATCCCGTCACCGCCACTTTTACCGCCATCACAGTACTCCAGTCCAAATCTATAAGGTTCTGGATTCTACAACGCACCCGGTAGAGCGCATAGATACCAGTAAGCCAGTATTAGCGAGTCTAAAAATGGCTAGTCACTCCGCAAAAGTAAAACAAAAAGAAATATCCACATATTTTAAAATTGCCAAGAGGATACTTGCGCAAAACGCGATATCAGCGGCCACTGCTACGCTTTACTGTGAGGGGTAAATGGAGCGCCAATATGCGACTGATGATCCTGTCCAACCATCTACCACACATCATGGTGGTAGTGATCTCTCTGAGCCTGGCTTTTGGCAGCACGCCGGCATCTGCCCAGCAGCAAAATGCCAATCCAGACTTTTGGGAGAAGTATGATGATATTACCGATTGGGTGACGCTGCGTTTGCAGCTCACCCCGGGACAGGAAAAAACCGTATTACCCATTATGCAAAAGAGCTTCGCAGAGAAAAAAGCGGTGCTGGAAAAATACGGTTTACTCAGTGGTAAAAAGGTCGCCCTAACCCCCAAGCAACGCGGCGAAATTGGCGCTCAATTCGCAGCTATCAGCCTGGAAACACACAAAGAATTGGAAGGTATTTTAAATAAGGAGCAACTGCGCAAAGCGCAAAAAATCCAACAGGAATTCCTGAGTGAATTCGCAGCCCGTTTGAGAACCAAAACTTCCCAATAGAAGGCATTCCATTGGGGGGATAAAACTCACCCGGAAATAAAAAAGGCCCGAAAGCTAATGCTCTCGAGCCTTTTTAAATAGGCAACCCGAAAAACAATTTAAGGTTTTGCCGGTGCTAACAGCGATTAAAGCTTCATATCACCAAAGAAGTTTTTCACCCCTTCAAACCAACCGGTCTGACGCGGTGAATTTTTCTTTTCGCTGAGGGTATTAGAGAACTCTTGCAGCAAGTCTTTTTGCTTGCCGGACAGGTTCACTGGAGTTTCTACCACAACGCGACACAGCAGGTCGCCGGTTGCACCACCGCGAACCGGGGAAACACCTTTACCGCGCAGGCGGAACAGTTTGCCGGTCTGGCTTTCCGCAGGAATCTTCAGCTTCACTTTACCGTCGAGAGTCGGCACTTCCAGCTCGCCACCGAGGGCAGCGGAAACAAAGCTAATCGGCACTTCGCAGTAGAGGTTCTTGCCATCGCGCTGGAACAGATCGTGCTCTTTCACCACTACCTGTACATAGAGATCACCAGCGGGGCCGCCATCGGGCCCGGCTTCACCTTCACCGGACAGGCGAATGCGATCGCCAGTATCCACACCGGGCGGTACCTTAACAGACAGGGTTTTGGTTTCCTCTACGCGACCGCGACCGTGACAGCTGCCACAGGGATCGGAGATAGTGGTACCGCGACCGCGACAGTTGGGGCAGGTTTGCTGAACAGAGAAGAAACCCTGCTGCATACGCACCTGGCCAGCACCACCACAGGTACCACAGGTTTGCGGAGAGGAACCGGGCTTGGCCCCGGAACCGCTACAGGTACCACAGGCTGCCAGAGTTGGAACGCGAATCTTGACCGTGGTGCCACGCACCGCGTCTTCCAGGTCCAATTCCAGGTCATAGCGCAGATCGGAACCGCGAGCAGGGCCGCCGCGACGGCCACCGCCGCCACCACCGAAGATATCGCCGAACACATCGCCAAAAATATCGGAGAAGCCACCGAATCCACCAGCGCCGCCACCGCCCATCTGGCCTTCCACACCGGCGTGGCCAAACTGGTCATAAGCTGCGCGCTTCTCGGAATCCGACAAAACCTCGTAGGCCTCATTGGCCTCCTTGAATTTGTTCTCAGATTCCTTGTCATCGGGGTTACGGTCCGGGTGAAACTTCATTGCCACCCGGCGGTAGGCTTTTTTCAGCTCTGCATCCGAAGCGCCGCGCTCGACGCCGAGGACTTCGTAATAATCGCGTTTCGACATAAAACTATGTTCTCTGGTCCGGCATCAAGAACGGCCAAACTCTCTTTCTACTTCTCGGTTTCTAACTAAGCTCCGCGAACGGAGCACCACCAAAACTGCGAAAACTCGGCAAATATTGGCAGATACCTGAAACAACACAGGGCGCGGGCCTCTGAAAGTAAGGCGCCGCGCCCCTGAAGTTCTCCGGCGGCCACTTTAAAAGCTGCCACCGGAATTGCAAGCGAACGCTTACTTACCTTCTTTTTTGTCGTCCTTAACTTCTTCGAACTCTGCGTCTACCGCGTCGTCGCCAGCGGAGGACTGCTGCTCGCCCTGGGCACCAGCGCCAGCGGCACCTTCAGCACCAGCGGCTTGAGCCTGCTCGGCGTACATCTTCTGGGCAACCGGACCGGAAGCTTCAGTCAGCTTGGTAGTTGCAGCTTCCATAGCGGCCTTGTCATTGCCTTTAACGGCTTCTTCCGCTTCGGTAACAGCCGCTTCAATAGCTGCTTTCTCTTCAGCGGTGGCTTTGTCGCCAGCTTCTTCCAGAGTCTTCTTGGTCGCAGAAATCAGGCCATCGAGAGTGTTGCGAGTCTGCACCAGCTCTTCGAACTGCTTGTCCGCTTCGGCATTGGCCTCAGCGTCCTGAACCATCTTATCGATCTCGTCCTCGGACAGACCGGAGGAAGCCTGGATCACGATGGACTGCTCTTTACCAGTGGCCTTGTCCTTCGCGTGTACGTGCAGGATACCGTTGGCATCGATGTCGAAGGTTACTTCGATCTGCGGCATGCCGCGCGGTGCCGGTGGGATATCGGCCAGGTCGAAACGCCCCAGGGATTTGTTCTGTGCAGCCTGCTTGCGCTCACCCTGAACCACGTGAATGGTTACCGCAGTCTGGTTGTCATCCGCAGTGGAGAAAACCTGGGACTTCTTGGTGGGGATAGTGGTGTTCTTGTCGATCAGCGGAGTCGCAACGCCACCCATGGTTTCGATACCCAGGGTCAGCGGGGTTACGTCCAGCAGCAGTACGTCTTTAACGTCACCGGACAGTACGGCACCCTGGATAGCAGCACCCATGGCAACGGCTTCGTCGGGGTTAACGTCTTTGCGCGGCTCTTTGCCGAAGAACTCGGTTACTTTCTGCTGAACCATTGGCATACGGGTCTGACCGCCTACCAGGATCACTTCGTCTACACCGGAAGCGGACAGGTCGGCGTCTTGCAGAGCGATTTTTACCGGCTCCAGGGAACGGGTAACCAGCTCTTCTACCAGGCTTTCCAGCTTGGCGCGGGTCAGTTTAACCACCAAGTGCTTGGGACCAGTAGCGTCTGCAGTGATGTACGGCAGGTTGACTTCGGTCTGCTGGCTGGAGGACAGCTCGATCTTGGCTTTTTCTGCAGCTTCTTTCAGGCGCTGCATTGCCAGGGGGTCACCTTTCAGGTCGATGCCCTGGTCTTTCTTGAACTCGTCTGCGAGGTATTCGATCAGGCGCAGGTCGAAGTCTTCACCACCGAGGAAAGTGTCACCGTTGGTGGACAGTACTTCGAACTGCTTCTCGCCGTCTACGTCGGCAATTTCGATGATGGAGATATCGAAGGTACCACCACCCAGGTCGTATACCGCTACAGTGCGGTCACCGCCCTGCTTGTCCAGGCCGTATGCCAGTGCAGCGGCAGTCGGCTCGTTGATAATACGCTTAACGTCCAGGCCCGCAATGCGGCCGGCGTCTTTAGTAGCCTGACGCTGGGAGTCGTTGAAGTAAGCCGGTACGGTAATTACTGCAGCTTCTACTTTCTCGCCGAGGAAGTCTTCCGCAGTCTTTTTCATTTTCTTCAGGACTTCGGCAGAGATCTGCGGCGGAGCTTTTTTATCGCCTTTCACTTCTACCCAAGCGTCGCCGTTGTCAGCTTCAGTGATGGTGTAAGGAACCATCTTGATATCTTTCTGGACAACGTCGTCTTTGAATTTACGGCCGATCAAACGCTTAACCGCAAACAGAGTATTTTGGGGATTGGTCACCGCCTGACGCTTGGCAGACTGACCTACCAGAATTTCGTTGTCGTCAGTGAAGGCAACAATAGAAGGTGTAGTGCGATCGCCTTCGGCGTTTTCGATTACACGCGCTTTGTCACCATCCAGTACCGCTACACAGCTGTTAGTGGTACCCAGGTCGATGCCGATAATTTTTCCCATCTGTAAAATCCTCTTTTGATGCGCGCTGCCAGCTATGTTCTGTTTACACCGCGCGAATAATTCTTGATGTCAGCTATATTGGTGCCGGCCGCTAAATTTCAAGGCCGCTTTACACTTCTGCCGTTACGGCGCTTTGCTGACCACCACCATGGCCGGGCGAACCAGGCGGCCATTGAGGCGATAACCTTTTTGAAACACATCCAGAACCGTGTTCGGCTCCACCTCGCCGTTGGGCACCTGGGTCATAGCCTGGTGCAGTTCTGGGTCGAAGGGCTCACCGGCCGGATCGACAACTTCCACAGCATTTTTCGTCAGGGTTTCAACGAAAGATTTGTGGGTCAGCTCGATACCTTCTACCAAGGCCTTGTTGGCTTCGTCGGCCGTATCGATCGTCGCCAGTGCACGCTCGAGGTTGTCCACTACAGGTAGCAAATCCTGCAGCAACTTCTCTACCGCAAATTTGCGCGCGCGCTCGATATCCTGTTGCGCGCGGCGGCGGGCGTTCTGCTCTTCCGCCTGGGCGCGCAGGGCCATATCCTTGTGCGCTGCCAGCTGCTCCTGCAACTTGATAATTTCCTCGTGCAGGGCATCGGCACCTTCGGCCTCTTCCCGCAGGGCTTCCTCGGCAAGTTCGCTTTCTATAGAGGAAGGGTCTTCAATCTCTGCTGAAACGCCCTCGTCTGTAGCTGGTGCGTGCTCCGCCCCCTCTTTAATCTGATCTTCTTCGCTGCGCTCTCTGGCCACTGCTTTCTCCGTCGCGTCGACTCTGTCAGTAATGTGAGTTGAGCCCGTCTCTCGGGCACTGGAGCCTATATGGGGACATCCCCGCACAGTTCAAGTGGTTTTTCGCGCTAGCGCACATCCTCAGAGTAATGTGGCCCCGCCCCTATAGCTAACCGGGAACGAATACTGTATAAATAACCACTAATTGGGCCGGGCGCCCGCCGATTAGCAAGGACACAAGCGATCTCTATGCTGCTGCATCTGTCTATCAGCCAATTCACCCTGGTGGACCAACTGGAGTTGGAGTTTGGTCCTGGTACCAGCACCCTGACCGGCGAGACCGGCGCGGGTAAGTCAATCACCCTGGATGCCCTCGGCCTGGCGCTGGGCGGTCGCGGCAGCGCTGAACTTGTGCGCACCGGCGCCAATCGCGCCGATATCAGCGCCACCTTTGATATCGCCGAGCACTCCAGCGCCGCCAGCTGGCTCGAGTCCCAGGAGCTGGACGCCGGGCAGGAGGTCATTCTGCGCCGCACTATTGGCGCCGATGGCCGCTCACGCGCCTATATCAACGGCCAACCAGTCACGCTGTTGCAGCTACGCGCCCTAGGCGAGCAGCTAATCGATATCCACAGCCAGCACGAACACCAATCCCTGCTGAAGAAAGAAACGCACCTGCGCCTGCTGGATGAATACGCCCAGGCCCAGGATCTCGCCGCAGAGACCCGCAGCCGCTTCAAAACCTGGCGGGATCACTATCGCCGTTATCGCACCCTGGCCGACAGCGCCGAGGAAGCCGAAGCCCGCCGCCACTTGCTGGAATACCAGCTTAAGGAACTGGATCAACTTGGCTTGAGCGAAGGGGAAATAGAGTCCCTCGAGAGCGAACAGCAACAGCTGGCCAATGCCGGGGAAATCCTCAGTGGCAGCTACCAGTTGGCCGCTTTCCTTTCCGGCGGTGAAGGCGATATCGCCGAACAGCTGCACCGCGCCCTGCAACTGCTGTCCTCCATGCCCGGACAGGCTCCGGCCTTAGTAGAGGTGGCGCAGATGCTCGACAGCGCGCGCATCCAGGTGGATGAGGCCGCAGCCACCCTCTCCCGACACATCGATCGCTTCGAGATGGACCCTGAACGGCTCTCCGAAGTTGAAGACAGGCTCAGCGCCATCTACCAGGCGGCGCGCAAACACCGAGTCCAACCGCAGGAGCTGCCGGCACTACAGCAACAGTTACAGGCAGAGCTGGACGATATCGGCAGCCCAGATGCCCTGGAGCGCCTTGCCGCAGATTGTGAACAACTGGAAAAACAGTACAGAAAAGTGGCCGGCAAGCTCAGCAAACTGCGCAGTAAAGCGGCAGCTTCGCTGGCGGAGGCCGTGAACGGCCAGCTGGCCGATCTGGCCATGCCTCACGCTCGAGTAGAGCTATCACTACAAGAGCTGGATACGCCCAATAGCCAGGGACTGGAAGAAGCAGAAATTTTAATTTCCACCAACCCGGGCCAACCGCCTCGCCCCCTGGGCAAGATTGCCTCCGGCGGTGAACTCTCCAGGGTCAGCCTCGCAATCCAGGTGGTAACTGCGCAAACCTCCCGCACCCCCACCCTGGTATTCGACGAGGTGGATGTGGGTATCGGCGGTGCCACCGGTGATGTGGTGGGCCGCCTGCTGCGCCAACTGGGGGAAACCCGCAATGGCCGCAGCGGCCAGGTGATCTGTGTGACCCACCTGGCCCAGGTAGCGGCGCGAGCCCACCGCCAATACCTGGTGGAGAAGCACAGCGATGGCGAAAGTGTTTTTGTGGCACTGCGCGAACTCACCAACGGCGAGCGCCGCGAAGAAGTGGCGCGCATGCTCGGCGGCGCCCCCACCGCCCAATCCCTGGCTCATGCCGAGGAAATGCTGGAGAGAATTTAACTTTCCAACCCTTCTATCAGGCTGGCTATGGAGTCAGCCCTACCTCCTCCATACGATTCCGGCGCCAAATGTCACCAAAGGGCAAAAATGATGCATTTTGGTAAGCAATCTTATACCGTAGATCAATAAATGACCGCCACACAATCCGGTATACCACCCCTTTCGTCGGATATATATGCCGATTTAGGACAAACGCACAAATATGACTGGGAGCGGCGGCTAAAGTCACCATATACTTGGCGGCTTATTTTTCGATGTATGAGTAGTCCCGGCCGAGGTTATGCAGAGAACGATTTTCAACACCCCTATTGTCACCCCAATCCTCCGCTTGGTTGCACGGGTGCTACTGAAGTTGCACGGCTGGCGTGTCAAAGCTGACGAGCAGTCTCTCAAACTAAAGCAGTACGTATTGATCGGCGCCCCCCATACCACTAACTGGGACGGCTATTACTTTATTCTCGCCGCACTCAAACTGAAGATGACCCCGCAGTGGATGGGCAAAGACAAGCTGTTTACCTTCCCCCTGGGTGGCCCCATGCGCTGGTTCGGCGGTATCGCCGTAGACCGCAGCAAAGCCAACAACCTGGTGGATGCCACCGCCAGGCAGTTCAAACTGCGCAAAGAACTGGTTATCGCTATTCCCCCCGAGGGCACTCGCGGTTTGGCGGAACGCTGGAAGACCGGCTTTTACCATATCGCCCGCAACGCCAGGGTTCCGGTAGTACTCGGCTATATCAGCTTCCCCAAAAAAGAAGTGGGCATAGGCCCGATAGCGCAATTCAGTGAAAACCTGGAAGCCGAGCTGTTGAAGCTCAAGGAATTTTACGCGGATAAAATTGGCAAGTTCCCAGAGCTTTACACCCCACCCTGCCAGTCGTAACACTCAGCGTAAGCATTTGAAGGGTGCGGTGAATACCGCACCCGGAAGAATCACTTCTCTTTTTCTGTCACATACAGAACCAGGCTGTGGCCAGTCAGCTCATAGCCGTGCTCTTCAGCGATCTGGCGCTGTAGCTCCTCAATCTCTTCATTGTGGAACTCGATAACCTTACCGGTATCAGTGCACACCATGTGATCGTGGTGATCGCCACGGTCCAGCTCGAATACGGAGTGGCCGCCATCGAAGTTGTGGCGCACTACCAGGCCCGCGCTCTCAAACTGGGTCAATACCCGGTACACAGTAGCTAGGCCGACATCCTCTCCCGCCTCCAGCAACAGCTTATAGACATCCTCAGCACTCAAATGCTGCTCACTAGTGCTTTCGAGCAATTGCAGAATCTTCACCCGCGGCAGAGTGACCTTGAGGCCAGCCTTGCGCAATTCCTGGTTTTCGTTCGACATGTATCAATATTTCCCGGCAGGATTTTAAAAGTTATCCGAAGTTGCCCAAACCCACAGCGGCCATTTATAAAGGATTCCGACCCTGGAGTCCCGTCTGTCAGCGAGCCAACTCTTCAGGTATTATCCCATGCCCTACGGAGTCAGAGAAACCCCGTACTGCTCACTTAGGGCAGAACTGGTAAGTGGAGGAACTTTTTTTCTCCACTTGAGACTAAACTGACTGTTTGTAAGAAATCAGCGTGAGCGCTGCCGTTTGAAACCGAATAATGGAGCAATGAATGCCGCCTAGTCTGAGATTTCTCACTATCGCCTTCCTGTGCAGCTTGCTGGGAGCTTGCACACTCGTAAAATTCCCCGGTGTACACCGTATTGAGGTGCAGCAGGGCAATATCATTACCCAGGAGATGGTGGATCAGCTAAAGCCAGGGATGACGCGACGCCAGGTACAGTTTGTTCTGGGCACTCCGCTGCTGGAAGATACGTACAACCCCAACCGCTGGGATTACGTCAATCGCCTTCGCGACAAGAAAGGCAATATCACCCAAAAGACCTTTAGCGTTTACTTTGATGAAGACTCCCTGGTAGCCACCAGCGGCGACTGGCAGCCCACAGGCTGGCCCTAAGCGGAAGTCCCCTCGGCGCCTTTCTTCTTCTCAGCCATACGCTTGGCTTTCTCGGCGCGCTGCTTGCGCGCCTCTTTGGGATCGGCGATCAAGGGACGATATACCTCAACCCGGTCCCCGGGTTGCAGGACATAACTTTCCGCCGGCGGTAGCCCCTTACTCCCCAGCACCTGGGCAAAAATACCCATCTTTGCCGTATCCGGATCAACTTCGGGATACTCCTTGGGAATTCCCGAGCGAATTAGCGCCTCCCGCGCAGTGGTACCCTCAGACACCAACAAACGCATTAATCGCTGTTCGTGGGGCAGTGCGTACACCACCTCCACCGAGATTGTTTTCTCTTCTGTCATTGGGGTTTCCCGTAAACTTCTTCCGCGCGCTCACACATAACCGCGACCATCTGGTTGGCCAGGTCACTGAAAATTTTTCCTGCAGCCGCCGCGATCAATCGATTTTTCATCGAAAACGAAAGGGTAAAACTCACTTTACAGGCATTTTCAGCCAGTGGAGTAAATTCCCACAGTCCCTCGAACTGCTCGAAAGGACCATCCACCAGCTTGAGCGTCATCGACTTGGGACGCACCAGCTGATTGCGGGTCACAAAGCTCTGCTTTATACCCGCGCGCGACAAATCCAGGCGCGCCTCTAAAGTGGTGTCATCGCTGTGGATAATCTCCGCAGCGCGACAGCCGGGTAAAAACTGTGGGTAACTGGCCACATCATTGACCAGATCAAACATTTGTTCCGCGCTGTACATGACCAGCGCACTGCGTTCTATTTCAGTCATTCCTACTGTCTAATCCAGTCCATCAGGCAAAATCACCTGGGATTACCGTTGAACGGCTAATTTTGCCAGCCGACGCTACTCAAGCAAGACAATTCCTGTAACAATCGCATTTTTTACCGGTGGGCCACATTTAGCCCCAACCGCAGTAACAAAAAACAACAAGCATTCATAAAAAATAATAGCGAGAGTACTTATGACCGCAGAGAGAGAGCATTTTGGGTCAAGGCTGGGCTTTATCCTGGCCGCCGCAGGTTCCGCCGTCGGTATTGGCAACCTGGTTGCATTCCCTGTAGCAGCCACCAAGAGCGGAGGCGGTGCCTTCTTACTGGTCTATGCTCTCTTCGTATTCGTGATCTGCCTGCCGGTGATGATGGCGGAACTCGCTATGGGACGCCGCTCGGATAAAGACCCTGTCGGCGCTTACCGAGAAATTTCCAAAGGTTCCAAGCTGTGGAGTATTCCCGGCTGGCTGGCCCTGATCACCCCATTTATGATCGCGGTTTTTTATCTGGTAGTCACCGTTTGGGTAATGGGATACCTGGTAGAAATCTTCTCCGGCAACCTGGATAAGCTCGCCACCCCAGATTTCTTTATCCACTTTATCAATACACCCACGGTATTTATTTACCTGGTAGTGCTGATGTTAATCATCAATGCCATTCTCGCTATGGGCGTTAAAGACGGTATCGAACGGGCCGCAAAAACCCTGATGCCCATGCTGTTTGTAATGTTATTAGGGCTGGTGTTCTTTGTACTGACCCTGGATAACGCCGCCCTGGGCTTGCAGTACTACCTGGTACCCGACTTCAGCAAAATTGACGGCAACGTAATCAGCAAAGCCATGGCCCAGGCCTTCTTCTCCCTGTCTCTGGGAATGGGCATCATGATTACCTACGGCTCCTATATGAAGAAGAAGGACTCCATCCCCGGTTCTTCCCGTGCCGTAGCGATTACTGACACCTTGGTAGCCTTTACAGCCGGTCTGCTGATTTTGCCGAGTATTTTCCACTTCAATCCACAAATCGATCCGGCAGAACTGAGCGACTCCTCCGCCGGTATGATCTTCCTGTTCCTGCCGAAGATATTCCTCGCTTTACAGGACGGAATCGGCTACATAGGCGCTAGCGCAGTAGCGGCCACCTTCTTCTTCCTGGTACTGGTTGCCGCAATCACCTCGCTGGTTTCCATTATCGAGGTGCCCATTGCCACCCTCCGCGACGAGCGCAACATGGAACGTAAGAAGGCCATCTACATCGTTGCGGCAGTTCAATTTGTGCTGGCCATCGCTTGCGCCGTATCATTCGGTATGGCCACTTGGTTTACAGAGTTTGTACAACTGGCCGGCGCAAACAAGTCGTTCTTCGATTTGGTGGAGATCATCTTCTACGACACCATCCTGCCTTTAAACGGCCTGCTGGTATGTCTGTTCGTGATCTACAAATGGAAGAAATCCAATTTTGATAAAGAGCTGCAAGAAGGTGACAGCGACTTTGCAGGCTCGTTTTCGCAAAAATACGTTAACTTCTCCCTGGGCACTTTTATCCCATTGATACTGCTGCTTATCTTTATCAATACCGTGGCCCTGAAGTTTTTTGGACACAGTTTTATATAGTCACTCGTAGTTTTCATGGCCAAGAAAAAGAAAGCACAAAC
The DNA here is from genome assembly GCF_056231245.1 of Microbulbifer maximicatervae (SeqCode). Classification (NCBI taxonomy): domain Bacteria; kingdom Pseudomonadati; phylum Pseudomonadota; class Gammaproteobacteria; order Cellvibrionales; family Microbulbiferaceae; genus Microbulbifer; species Microbulbifer maximicatervae (SeqCode). The sequence continues at coordinate 646,694 of NZ_CP174334.1, read as the reverse complement.
ATCCAATACCATCGCCCTCAACAAGAAGGCCCGCCACGACTATTTCATTGAAGAAAAGTTTGAAGCGGGCGTTGAGATGAAAGGCTGGGAAGTCAAAAGCTGTCGGGAGGGCAAAGCCCAACTGACCGACAGCTATGTCATTTTTAAAAACGGGGAAGCCTGGTTGCTGGGTGCCAACATCCAGCCCCTGCCCAGCGCCTCCACCCACTTTGTCACCGAGCCCGACCGCACCCGTCGCCTACTGCTCACCAAGCGCGAATTAGCCAAGCTGATCGTCGCCGTTGAGCAGAAAGGTCACACAGTGGTTGCCACCGCTATGTACTGGAAAGGGCATTTGGTGAAGTGCGAAGTCTGCCTGGCCAAGGGTAAGGCGAGCCATGACAAGCGCGAAACTGAGAAGAAACGCGATTGGAACCGCGAAAAGCAGCGCCTAATGCGCTCGACGCACAAATAGTGCACAGTGAACCATTAGAAGAATAATTACGGGATTTACCATGAGTGCACCGCGAGGACAGTTCAGCTCGAATATTGGCTTTTTGATGGCCGCGGCGGGTTCCGCCGTTGGTCTCGGCAATATTTGGGGCTTTCCAACCAAGGCCGCCAGTAACGGCGGCGCCGCCTTTGTAGTCGCCTACTTATTTCTAGCCTTTGCGCTCGCCTACCCAGCCCTGATGGCGGAACTCACCATCGGCCGCCACGCGCGCCGCAATATGGTGCAAGCGCTGCGCTCCATTTCCAACGGGCCCATCAGCCGCTTTTTCGGAGGCCTGACCGGCTTCGGCGGTATCCTGGTGGCCTCACTTATCCTGAGCTTCTACGCCATTGTGGCGGGCTGGATGGTCGCGCACCTGGCCGAACCTTTCGCCGGCCTGTTCGGCGCCCAAGAGGCAGCCCAGTGGTTGGCCGGCAACAGCACCGATCGCAATATGATCATGACCGCTATCTTCAGTGGTCTCACCATGCTGATTATCGCCAGTGGTGTTGAGAAGGGGATCGAGCGCTGGTCCACCCTGTTGATGCCATCGCTGATCATCCTGTTATTGCTATTGATCTGCTACGTACTCACCCAGCCCGGCGCCCTGACCGGCCTGGAAGTGTACCTGATGCCCAACTTCGACCACTTCACCCCGGATCTGCTGATCTCCGCCATGGGTCAGGCCTTTTTCTCCCTATCCCTGGGTGTAGGCACCATGCTGATCTACGGCTCCTACCTGAGCCAGCAGGAGAGCCTGCCGCGCCTTGGTGCCCTGGTAACCCTGATTGATGTGGGCATCGCATTTACTGCAGGCCTGTTGATCCTGCCCGCCATGTACGTAGCCCAGGAAGCCGGTACCCAGATCTTCTCTGCCGACGGTTCCCTGATCGCCGGCCCGAGCCTGATCCTGCAAGTGCTGCCCGCGCTATTCGACACCATGGGTGAAGCCGGGATATTCGTCGCCATCGCCTTTTTTGCACTGATGGTTATCGCCTCCCTCACCTCCTCCATTTCCATGCTGGAAGTGCCAGTGGCATTCTCTATCGAGAACCTGAATATCCCCCGCCGCATCGCCACCCCGATCGTTGGCCTGATCATCTTCGGCGTGAGCTGCGGCATCATCTACAACTTCGACGCCCTCTTCGGACTGGCAGTCAGCATCAGCACTGAATACGGCCAGCCCCTGCTCGGCATTGCCTTGTGTATCTTTGCCGGCTGGATTTGGCGCCGCGACCAGCTGCTGAGCGAACTCAAGAAAGGCCATGAAGATATCGAAAACACCCTGTTCTGGAAGATCTGGCCCTGGTATGTGCGCATCGTCTGCCCACTGCTAATCCTGACCGCTTTCGTACAGTCCATTCGCTAAACTGATCTCTCTCCCGGCGGTACCCCACCGCCGGGAACTCCCCGCCTTCCCAAGCACTCCCTCAAAGCGCCTGACTAAAGCGACTCTGATCGCACAAATGGCGAATACATAAAATTTATTGCTAACGTGAATTTTGAGGTATACTTAGATGACACACGAAAGTGTTTCTTATCGGGGATGACTTGGATTCGACGCCGGTGACGAAACCTTGGGTGCATGCCGAGATGGCAGCGAATCTCGTTAATCCAAAGCTGTATTTTATTAGTTGCCAACGACGACAACTACGGTGCCCAACTCGCTGCGTAAGCAGCTTGTGAAGCGCTAACTAAGGGTTCGTCCCTTAGCAGTCTTCAGCAAGGTTCCAGTATCGCGCTGTAGACTGTTATACAGAACTGGATCGCCGCAAGCCATACTCGTGGGTAAGCGGTTAAACAACTTACGGGATCGCCCTATACGTCCTGACCGCCGGGCTGTAATGGGTTAAATCAATAGACGGAGCTAAGCATGTAGAGCCTCTGGCAGAGTGCTGACGGACGCGGGTTCGACTCCCGCCATCTCCACCAAATTGCTGTCTCAGACAGCCCACGAAAGCCCCGCAAACCTAGTGTTTCCGGGGTTTTTGCTTATCTGGACCATCCCAGTTAATCTAAGCTAACTCGTCCAAATCCAGCCTCAAGTGGACGGGTTATTGGACGGGTTGATAGCAGTGCCACCGTCCAACCCGTCCAAAATCCATGGAAGGTGAGCTATGCCGCTGTCTGACACCAAGGTCCGCGCCCTCAAGCCACGCGACAAGAAGTACATCGAGTCCGACGATAAAGGGCTCTCAATCGAAGTGACCCCGACCGGGACCAAGCGCTGGGTATTCCGTTTCCGCCTGCATGGCAAACGCCCAGAGATGGCACTTGGGCTCTACCCAGATGTAAGCCTGAAGCGAGCCCGCGAACTCCGCGATGAAGCCCGGCAGCATGTTGCCGAAGGTGTCGACCCTCGCGATATAAAACGCGCCCGCAAAGAATCCGCCCTGGAAACCAATCGCAACAGCTTTGCCGCAGTAAGTGAAGAGTGGTTCTTAGCCAAGATGACCCACCTTTCCAAGTCGTCCAAGGACCGCGCCACCCTGGCACTCGAGCGTGACTTAAAACCCTATCTTGGTAGGCGCCCTATCTCCGAGATAGACCCGCCGGAAGTGCTGCGCTGTCTGCGCCGCATTGAAAGCCGAGGCACCCTGGAGACAGCCCACCGGGTAAAGCGAGTAGCCAGCCAAGTATTCCGCTTTGCCGTGGCCACCGGAAGGGCCGACCGTGACCCCACCACAGACCTGAGTGGCGCACTCACCCCCACTAAGAAGAGACACTTGGCAGCAATAACCGACCCCGCTGAAGTTGGGTGCCTGCTAACTGCCATAGAGGAATACCAAGGCACTCCAGCAGTGAGAGCAGCCCTAAAGCTGTCGCCGCTCCTATTCTGCCGCCCTGGAGAGCTACGCAAACTAGAGTGGACCGAAATTAATTGGGAAGCCAAGCAAATAGAGTTTCCCAGCAAAAAAATGAAAATGGGCCAGCCACACATTATCCCGCTAGCAGAACAGTCGCTGGCAATACTGCGGGAGGTGGAGCCACTAACAGGCCGTGGCAAATATGTATTCCCTTCAGCCCGAGGCCAGAGCCGCCCATTGTCTGATAACGCGGTGAGGACTGCACTCAGGTCACTGGGCTATGACAATGAAACCATGACCGCCCACGGCTTCCGCGCTATGGCCCGCACTCTCTTGGATGAGGTTCTGGGCTTCCGTGTGGATTACATAGAGCACCAGCTGGCCCATGAAGTGAAAGACACACTAGGGCGTGCCTATAACCGCACCAAGCACCTTGAGCAGAGAGCTGCAATGATGCAGAGGTGGGCAGATTATCTGGATAACCTCAAGCTTCAAACAAGCTCGACCAACGTCATAACAGCAAAATTCACCACGCACTAAATAAGGCTCAATATTCACCCAAGGAGGGAAAACAACGGCATGGATAAAGCACGAGAAAAAATGTGGCGAGAAAGCGACCTCCGCGCGATTAAACATGAAATTGAAAATGCCCGGAGCTGGAGGCCAGAGGAACGAGCGAAGTTCATTGAGGCCGACAACAGAGAAGCCGCTTTTGGACTGATGAAGCGGTTTATCGAAGCGGTGCGTGATGGGCTGGAAGTAGAACCTATTCTCTTACAATATTTCGCGGATTGCTTCTCAAAGTTCCTGAATCTCAATGGCGATAATAAATACTGGCCTGAGTGCATGAATACTTACCGCCAAGAAGGCAATCCAGGCCGCGAGCGACGTGACCGCTTGCTTAACCAAGAATATGCCGCACATCTGAATAAACCTAAAGAGAAAGGGAACAGCAAAGAAGCATTCATCAATGAAGTCATTGAAAACCCTCCCGAATATTGGGAGGGCAACCCGCCAACTAGGGATAACCTTTTAAAAATTCTCTACCCTAAAAACCACAACGAAATTCGGTCTGCTCAAGCAATAGATGCTGAACTAGAGCGCGTACTTTCTAAGGTTCCTGAATAGGGAAAATACCCCCAAGTTCCTTCCACATACAGTTAGCCCAGATTAACCCATAGTTCGTCCCCGTTAACCAACGAGGACTTTCTAAATGCGTATTCATCCACAAACCATTAACCCTGATGCTATGTATAGAGCGCATGAATGCGCTCGACTTTTTGGTATCGGTTTGAGTACATGGTGGAACTGGAGCAACACCGGCAAAGTGCAAAGAGGAGTGAAACTCGGACCAAGGACAACAGCATGGCCAGGAGACTCCCTAATCCAGCTCAAAAATCAACTAATTGCAGATTCACAGGGTTAAGGAGAGCAGCCATGAATAAAAATAACCCTAGTCAATCAAGTCGTAATATTAGTATTAAACAACGCCCCTTTACCGCTCGCCAGGAAAGAGCACTGAAAACCTTACTTAATGGTCCTTGCAGCCGTGAAAGGCTTGACCGGGTTGCAGGTGCTAGTAATGGTCCCGAAATTATTTCTCAACTCAGGAAGCGAGGAATTCAAGTTCAATGTCGTAGAGTGGCCCATATCGACCGCGACGGCTTATCAGGCAGTCACGGGGTTTATTGGCTACCTGATAGCGAGCGCCAGCGCATCAACTCCCTCCATTTACTGGGGGACTAATGGCAAGACGGAGACAGAGGCCTGAAAACGGCAGCTACATCCAATGCCCGCACCGTGTTTACGATAGCCCCCGCTTCCGGGGGCTAGGCGCCCAAGCCCATAAGCTGCTGAATAACGTCATGGTTCAGTACAAAGGGAATAACAATGGCCATCTGTCAGCCTGCTTTTCGATTATGAAGGACTATGGGTGGGCCAAAGGAACACTTTATCGGGCACTTGCGGAGCTGGAGCATTCAGGCATATTCGTCGTCACCCGAAAAGGGGTTAAAAAGCGAGGCTGCCCGACTCTGTTAGCTGCGACTTGGTTTGGGATTGATGAACCAAAGAGCGGGACAGAATTTCGGGAAGGGATTATTCCCGGGCGTCAGTCATTGGGCTATTGGTGCACCCACCCCTCAACCTGGAAGCTAAAACCAACTCTAAAGGCTCCTGCAAATTTCGATTTTACCAGTCTCATATTGGAGGACTAACTACCTCTACCTACTCCAATATGAGACAAGTTAAAGAGGGAAACAGTTGATACGAGTGCCAGCAGTACCAATATGGAGGACTAACAGCCCTTTTTTGGGCCTCACTAGTCCCATATTGGAGAGTCTTATACTTAGCCATACCCATTGTTAACCAATTCTAATACTCCTTACAGTGCGCGGGCCCCACATCACAGATTCAACTTCGAATAGCGATTAGGTAATTGGATTTAGCCTTCTGATAACTAGCACTCCAAAGGTCAGCCAAGCTTCTCCAAAATATTGGCAGGCCATTCGACGCCAAGCATTGAAAGGCTTTACACTGGGCAAGCATACTGGAGGCGTTGCGGCAAAATCCGTAACCGGGATTGGAACCCCGAAACTATCAGGCGCCCCGAAGCCGCCTACCCTGTATGCGGTTTTTTTGTGCCCAGACCTCTATGGTCTCACCCTGTTATGGTGGGCTTTCTGGGGGGCCTTGTGCCCGCCGTTCCTGATAGCGGTAGTTCCAACCCAGTCAGCCCGCCGCCCAATTGAGATTGGAACCTCAAGGGCAGCGGCTCACCCAATATCAGGAGCCCAAGCCATGGCAAATCAAGCCCCAGCTGTATCTATCCCTCAAGCTGACAACCTTATTGTTCGCTCCCTTGACCTCGCAAATCTCAGCCTGGAATCACTGAGCAAGCTGCGCACCCTCTTTCACAGCATCAGCCAGGTTTCTGAAAAGAACACCACTAGCCAAGAGCTGGCTGTTATCGGCGCCCACCTTGCTGATGAATGGGCAAACCTAATCGACTGTGAGCGGGAAGACTTGGAGCGCCTGGAGGGTGAACAGTAAGAGGCTTTTAGCTGGCTCATAGTGCAAAGGGGGCCTTGAAACAGGGCGCCCTTGCCAAAGGACCTTTAAAGTTATCCCTGAGCGGGAATTCTCGCTTTGACCCTTTCACGTTTGAAGCCTCGAAAGGTAAAGCCTTGCCGCAGGGCGGGACTATCTCATAGCTTGATTTCAAGCCGTCAGAATATAAAAACGAGCATGGGACCACTCAGACCCAAACCATTAAGAAATATTAAGGTGATATTGAGAGTTGGCAGCTCAAACCCCTAATTCGGGGTCTGATACTCTGAACGTCAGTTGAGAGGGCTTTCACCAATTCTAGTATGACCAAAGGTAAACATTGCCTTCAAGTAGTCTCTTCGACTAATGTTTTGCCCAAAGTCTCTGCTCTCACCCCAAAGGCAAGCGGCTTGTACATCTCTAGGTGAGCTATATCATCAAGCAGATTCTTCTTATCGAGATTTGAAAAAAAGGAATATTTTTCGAGTACTGCTTTGATATCACCAGTTTCAGGCCTATGAACACAATCATAAAACAGAAACATTTCTTCATACAAAGAAAGCTGAGCCCTTAAGATTCTAATATACTGCTCTTTATAATCAGCCCTACTTTTATCAATGAAGCGGAATATTTCATGCAAATTCCTAAAATAGTGACCAAAAGTATCCACCCCTACCTTTATAAATTTTAGATAAGCTTCCTCCGAAGAAGTTATCGGGTCATTTTTATCTAAATTTATTTCATCATACCATTCATTCATCCTTGCGTAATAATATGAAAAGCAAAACCTTCCTTCTAATTTTCTAGTATCTCTTAAAAAGCCTACGGTTTGGTTCATTCCGCCAATAATCTCATTGTGCAAACTTATTAGCTGAAAAAAAGTATTCTCAAAATTCTGTCTTTCTAACGACTTGCTTTGCTCCATTAGAGCTTCTGCTGAATTTCTAAGCTCCTTTGTAGAATTATTAAGCTCTTCACTCTGCATAGAAATTGTAAGTAAAAGAGCAATCAGCCCCATAAACGCAAAGATAGGGTTCAGAACCCCACCCATAAAATCTCCAAAGGCGCCCCAGACGCCACTGTCAGTGGATAACCCCCCGTTAAACGTAGATGCGTACATCGCCCCAGCGCAAATAGCGATGATGAGTGACACTGCAATTAGCCGCTTAAAATCTCTAATTAGCGACCTCCATTTTGGAGACGTATCTATTTGATTAGAATCTATTTCCATATTGAGAACTCCCTTACGGCTCAGCTGTACGATTATGTATGACATAAACGCCCCTAGTCTTGAGGCTTGTTTACATCACTTGCCACAAGAAAACAGATATGTGGCATGTGTGCCAGAAACTCAGAGGTTAATGCGGATGTGGAGCCGTGTCGATTTACCTGACTCATTAAAACAATTAAAAAGGAGGTTTTTGCAGCTCGATTCGCAAGCCACAGTCATGAGGTGCACTAACGTACCAATATGGTCTTTGTTCGCAATTCTTACTGAGAAATACTGAGGCGCTCCCCAAGCAGCACTAAAACGCATCAACATCAACCACCCCCAGGGCCAGTAAAGCGGCTCAGAGGGCCACAGAGGCCCTTTCAGCAGAGGGGGCGCCCCATTGCCACCTTCTCAGAGTTTTGCGACCAGTACGCACGGGAAAGCTGAAAGGCGGTTCTTGCGAGACAGTAGAAATAAATCGAAAAATTCCTGCCATCATGGCGAAAGTAAAGGCTTGTAACTCACGATATATTTATTATCCCACCTAGCTTAGGTATTCTACGGTGCCAGAAACATCAGGGAGGAAAGATACAAATGGGACACTACGAACAGCCAAAACCGTACTATTTGAAAGACCGCCGCGAAGTAGCTATCGATAGGTTTGCCTCAAAGAAAAATATAACCAAGGCGGACTATATGGCTTTAAAGGTCGTCGAGCAGGTTGAGAAGGTGCTTGATAAATATCGAAAAGCTGCTGGCAATATGTCGGAAGAAAAACTAGTAACCGAAGAGCATGACTCCGCTAAGCTAGGCCGACATATGGAGAAGAATGGGAAACCACACCCTGGCGGCAATTGTGATGCTCACGCCATAGTTTCTGGTTCACACCCAAGTGCTGTGCCGCAAAGGGGTATTTTAGCCGCAGTTAACATCAGAATAGACGACATAAGAAATGGGACATGGCTTCCCAGCAGAACAGCAGATACACCTCACCCTAAGATGCCCTGTGCTGTACCCCACTCGCGCATCCATAGAAATGGCTACTATCAATGGTTAGAATTCGAATTTAACACTTTAGATTTCGCCAACCTTACACCGGACAGTGTAGAGAGACTTCTAAAAGGGATAGAGTATGATTTGAAGTTCTCCAGCTTCCCAGATTGGGTTATGTTGACCGCCGATGAACTCAGAGTTTATAAGTTTTAGAAAAGCATGAAAATATACCAAGTATTTAAGAACGATTGCGACTACATGACCCCCTACTTCGAGCCTAAAGAAATCATAGGTAAACAGGGGAGTATTCGCTTTTCCTTCGACACAACGCCCAAGTCTTATGCCAGCAACTGGAAACCAATGGAGTTAAGCCTCAAATCGTGCGACTCCCCCCCTATAATTCCAACTCTTTCCAAATGGCAGAATTATTTAGTGTTGCATGAGTCTGCATATCAGGCCCTGGAGGGCGCACTAGGTCCTTTTGGTGAGTTTCTACCTTGCACACATCAGGAGTCTAAGTTCTACCTCTTTAATCCCCTGACAATCGCTGATGAACTCGACGCAGTAATACCAGGCTCTGTCACACGGAAGGAAAACTTACTCTCGGGTATTGAGTTTGATGAAAACAAGCTCAAGGATATTCCGGTATTCAGAACCAAAGAGGCTTATATCAGTATTTACTGTACTGAAACTTTTAAAGACCTCGTTGAATCTGAGAAGCTTGACGGCTTAAGTTTCACGAGCAATTTAACTCACCTCTAGCTTAATAGCGTCTGGATGGACTCTGGCCATTTTGTAGGTGCACTAGAAAGGAAGAACAAACCAGATTATTACTGTGAAATTCTACCAAGTACTTGAAGATGATAATAACTACATGACCGTCTACTTCGACCCCGATGAGGTTGAGGATAAGCGCGGGGATGATGACTTTACCATCTTCACAACCCCTCAAATTTACGCAAGTGACTGGGTGCCACTGGAACTGAGCATCAAGGCTTGTGACTCTCCGCCCTTGATTCCCACGATTTCTACATGGCTAAACTATCTCGTGCTACACGAGTCAGCGTACAAGACCCTTGAAGGTATTCTGGGCCCATTCGGGGAGTTTCTGCCTTGCACCTATCAGGGAGCCAAGTTCTATCTGTTTAACCCACTTACAATCGCTGAGGACCTCGACGCTGTAGTGCCAGGCTCTGTCACGAAAGATGACGGCTTGCACGCAAGCATTGCTTTTGATGAGGAAAAGTTAAAAGACGTTCCGGTATTTAGGACCAAAGAGTCATATATCTGTATCTATTGCACCGAGACGTTTAAGAACACTGTTGAGTCTGAAAAGCTTGACGGCCTACTGTTCAGCACCAACCTTACTCACTACTAGTGACCATCTAGCAGGCCCAATCGGTGAAGGCTGCAACAGCCGCCAGATATGGGCCTTAGCCTGAGAATACCTGAGCTTCATTTTTTAGCTGAGATTCCACAGCTCGGGCATGTTTTTACAGAACGTGTCCCATCACAGTGTTGGCACGAAGTCCTGGTATATTCGTTTGGAGAACAAGAGGCGCACTTTTGAGCAACAAGTTTATGCTTACAAACTGGACAGTAGCTTTGAGTGTTAGGCCATTCACCTTCTAATAACCGTCTTTTAGATTCTTTTTCTTTCCTTTCTTCTTCTTGAACCCTTCTTCTCATTGCTTCATGAGTATACTTATCACTAGGAAATTTAGGGGGGATAACTCTCTGATGCCTATGTGCCCCTATAGAATTATTTGCATTCCTTGATATTCGGCGTTGTTCGCGTAACATATTTTTCGAATGTGCTATCTCATTATCAAGGCTTTCATTTAGCTCCTCTCTTAGCTTATCAAGCTGCTTCTCTTTTCTTTTGTGATTAAGCCATCTTTTAGCTAAAACCTCTTCAGTTACCCATCTACGCATAGCAGCCTTATAAGTAATTCCGCGAGGCACCTTGCTCTCTAGTGAAGATAGATAATCTGACACGTCAAACTCCAAGTGGCCTGACACTTTATCAGGGTAATCATCAAGGCTTATTGCCACACGCTCTCTATGCGTGATATCGAGAAGCAGCTCATGATTTTGTATCGTTGCTATGAGCGTATACGGAATCGAAAATTCTTTGTACTCACTCACTGAATTGGTTGAAGCTTCAGTTATCGTGATTGAGTCACGACGCTTATATCCACCCTTATTCAGGCACAAAAACTCCTCATATACTGGAAGCGCTAAAGGTTCATTTTTCGCGTCAAGTAGCATCTGCCTTAGCATTTGCGCACAGACCAACTCGAAAGATAGTTCACACTCCTTTTCAGCCATTACTTCAGCGCGGCTATCATGAGCAAAGTGCCATTCCACCTTCTCACCACGCCTAGCAACAACGCTCTGCCCGCAAGAGGGACAGACACAATTACAGCTGCGCCCACGTGGCACATCTTCAACACCACAAAGTTCGCCACTTTCCCTGTTTATCGCAAATGGTATTAGTGTACTCATAACCCTATGACTCATAATCCCTTTTCTGTCGCCAATTATTACAAATAAGCTCATCTTGAAACTACAGCTGGGAAACCAGAATCTCGGCTCTTTTTATGGACTAAAAAAACTAGGCACCATGGAAGGGGAAGATTTTTCCACAATCAGTTGCCTCGCCTTATCTGAGGGCTCTCTCACGGCCAGGAAGGTTTATGCGGAACAGGACACCAGGACAAAGAGGAGCAGCGCTCTCCTGTTGACAAATGTTGACATCAGCGAAGGTTTTGTTCGCGTCAGTGCGGGGCTCCGGGAAGCCTGCCAGTGCATGCCACATTGGGCCAACCAGGGGCACAGCAGAGCTAGGTAACTTACGCGCCAAACTGGGGTTACTTTGCTCTAGTGGACGGGTTTATTGACGGGTTTTGGAAAAAAGAAAATATTTAATCTATATTTATCAATGGGTTATAGCTATTTTTCGACTCCCGCCATCTCCACCAAATTGCTGTCTCAGACAGCCCACGAAAGCCCCGCAAACCTAGTGTTTCCGGGGTTTTTGCTTATCTGGGCCATCCCAATTAATCTAACCCAAATCCAGCCATTGCAGACCCTACTGAAATCGGGCGCCTACTAACTGCCATAGACGACCCCAATAGTAAGAGCAGCCCTAAAACTACCCCCTCTCTTACTCTGCCCGCTAGAGAATTGCGAAACTTGAGTGGACGGAAATCAATTGGGATGCCAAGCACATAAAACTGCCCAGCGAAAAATGAAAATGGGCCAGCCACACATTAACCCTCTTGCTGAACAGGCTCTAGCCCTGGTCACTGGGCTATGACAATGAAACCATGACCGTCCCGGCTCCCGTGCAATGGCCCGTACTCTATTAGACCGCGATACCCGGCAGATTTAATTTAGAATTCGCGTTTTCATCAAGCAAAAACCTGAATGTGGCACATTCATCTCAAGTCAGAGAGGTGGAACACATTCTTCAATGGATTTACGAGGATAAAAGGATATGTCCATCAACGAACATGCAACCAAGATACAGGTGAGTCGACTGGTTAACACCGCTCTGACAGCGATTAAGGATAAAGATCCAAGATTTGATCAGACTCTGGTTCGCACTCTGGATCAACTCAACTTAATCAGCCGGAACCTGAATACCGCCAAACATAACGTACAGCACTTTGGTGGAGTGATGACGGCCGGCGCTCATGGACAAAACGCCTACCGAGTCAATCAATCCATGAACTCGAAGCTTGGAACCCTTTCATCACTTGAAGACTTCCTCGCAGAAGAGTGGAAAAAGCTTGGTAAAGCAGTTGACGCATATAGGACACAGCTACCATGGGAAGGCAAGACCGAATTGGAACTCCTGGATATGCTTGCGGGAGAAATCGAGTCGTTCGATAAATTACTTAAGAAAAACGTCATTCAGGTTCCAAAGCACCAGACCAATCCACACCAAACGATGACCCTTCAAAGAGAAATCACGCAATTAAAGGCAATACCCGCTCATACAGCGCCAAGTATGCTTGTCTTAATTTCCATCGGCCTTCGTTTATTTGCAATGTACGTCGGCTCTATAAGAGTGAATAGCAATAGATAATCTCGATTTCTCTTTTCGCAGTTCGCTAGGCGCTGGACATTTTTAATCCGACAGGCTCAATGCTTGTCGGAGCCTTCTAAATAAGCGGGGCAAATCAAGATTGTGTTAGGAATACCCATATTTCTACCCATTAACCTGGTTAAAACAATACCTTAAAAAAACCACTTAGCCACTCACCTCATAAAGAACAAAGCCTCACCCATCGATCATGTGATGCACTCCTTACAATACTCACGAGCTGCACCTATACACGAGAGAAAGGTTTATCAACAATCAAGCAGGCCGCTCGCCTGTTGACATCGATAAAGGTTTTTTCCACATCAGTAAGAGCCCCCGGAATGCCTACTGAGTCATGACGCATAGAGAGAGCCTAGGACACAGTTGAGCTGGATAAATCATGCGCCAAATTGGAGCTACTTTGCTCTAGTGATTAGGTTATCTGAGCTACTTTGATTAATCCAAATAAAAACCGAGCAAATACGTTAGCTACAACCAACTATTCAACTCCCGTCATCTCCACCAAATTGTTGTCTCAGACAGCCCTATTCATTCAGAGGGACTAGAAAAATAAGAAAATCAGTATGGAACTCCAGCATTTATGAGTTACCCAGAGCCGTTAAACATGACTTCTTGATCAAATTTGCCCTAAACATCGGTGATGATCAGCTTATCGAGAACATCAAACAGTTTCTTACCGGTTATAGAAAGGAGCACCCCATCAAGCAACCTCTAGTAGGGAATAGGAGAGAAAAAATACTGAGAGGCGTTCGAGCGCAAAAGGAAATGCTCCATCAGACCTTAATATACTTTTCAACACAGAGGAAAACGTCGTGGCAATCTTGACTAAGAACGCCCCTAATTTCTATAGGGGCTCCAAATGATTAGAAAAGGGACTCGTGAATGCAAAAAGTTCCTTTCCTGACTTGCCATTACAACAAAGCTAACTAATCGCTCTCAAAAATGCCGCCAGGTATCATGGCACCAAGACTAGATAAAAATAGGATATAGCCATTTCGACTAATTTTTGCTATTTCTGGTCAAAGCACTCAGGAATAATCATGCTCACGGAAATTAACCGGTACTGGAAAACTAACTTTTTGGTGCTGAGCCTCTTGATCAACTTGTCCCATCAGACCCACTACTACGCTCAAAAGCGGCCCCGGATAGGCCTTAATCTCACTTTCTGAGACTATTATTCTGACAAAAAATGATACGTCAGCACCCCAATCGCCTTCTTATCAGTTTACTTATTCATAAACAAGTGGAAAGTGTGAGTTACGAGCATTTTATGCTTCAATGGAAACGCCCCACTACCAAGCCTTCTGTGATTTATAGTTTTTCCAGAGTAAAGCCCCCTACCACTCCATAGAATTGGTACATTTTCGCAGCCGCACTGGTAGTTTCAGTATTGAAAAAAACTTTCAAGATACCGGTGTAAACCCAAACCAACCCTATTGAAATTGAAATCGCAAATAGCGATACCACAGTACTAGATAATTTTATTTAAGACTTACCCATCTGATGATAAACTCGCGATCAATATTATTAAATACCTTTTATAAAAAGTTAAAAATAATGATTTTCAACAGCGCCGAACCTATGCATAGGAAAAATAACTTAAACTAAATTTATCTCCTCACATCAAGAAGCGCTGAAACCAGAAAAATTATAAAATGCCAGCATACTATAGTAGGCATTCTTTTGCGGATATTGAGAAGAAAATTTCTGGAGTCTTTTATATACCTGTCAGGGTGGTTTTCACCATCTAAACGTGTCTTGAAAAAGCAGAAAAATTATAAAAAAAACCTATAGTTTACACACATCACAGGTGTACTGTATCACCTAGGGCAAGGGTCTTAAAGCATATAAATATGACAGCAAGCTTCTACTTTCTCTACCTTGAAAAATAGCATTACTCTAATTACTGTGAATCACCACGAAAACATTCAAGGCAGCAAGAACTTAAATTAAGTGATTAGCAACGTCAGAGAGTCCTAGGTTGAATAGGCCATATGTGATCAGGACTATCGAAAAAGGCGATGGCCCAGGTGCGGCAATAGTTTTGGCCAGACTTTTACTGAAAAAATAATCACTACCAGTGAGAAAAGAGGCGAAAAATGTTGGTATTGAGAAGCAACTGATCCGTTAATTGGGCTCTTAAAATCTGACTTTCTGCGACCAAGAAACTTCCTTAAAGGCGCCCTCGGTGATGTGTTCAATCTTTTCATGGCCTCATGCACCTGACATTTAAGAAAATGAATGATTAAGGTACTTTCACAGTTTTTTAAGCCTTAAACTCACGCTCGCTGACAATATGGCTCTTTTGCATACGCCTTGAAAGCTGAAAATCCATGCTCCCCCGTAATAGAGATGAGTGTTTGTTTCTTTAGGGTCGACTACTTAAAAAGGAGGTTAACTATGCATGTAAAACCGATTCTGCAGTATCTTACAGTGACCACTTTGGTTGCATTACTGCAGCCCGCGGCAGCCGACCCGGGGGAAAAAGCTTCAGAGCCTCACTCTCTGCAATTGAGCGTTTCCCCCGAAGGCCTGCCTAGGGCAGAGAGCAACAGGCAAACCAGGCCGGAGGTTATCAGATATCGTTCAGATGAAGAGGTGCGCATTATCATCGAACTGCACGGACCTTCCGCTGCGGAGCAAGCTGGCTTGCAAGCATCGGACGCTGTCGGCACACAGCGGGATATGCACGCTTTCGCCGCCCGGCAACAGGAGCTAGGTCTGCACCAGCAACAAATGGTCGCCAAACTTCAACAACACAAACTGATTTCAAGCCACCGCCACCGCTTCACTCGTGCAGTCAACGCTATCAGCGCAACCGCCAGGGTGGATCTGCTGCCCGCTATTGCCGCCATGCCTGAGGTGCGCGCCGTAACGCGAGACCGGCAGGTACGCGCTTTTCAGACCGAAAGTCCACAGCAGGTACGCGCCCCCGAGGTATGGGCTATGCGCGACGCGCAGGACAGGGCCATCAAAGGACATGGAACCAGCATTGCTATTATCGATACCGGTATCGATTACACCCACGAAGATCTGGGAGGCTGTTTCGGCAGCGGTTGCCGCGTGGCTGGTGGCTACGATTTCGTGAACGGTGATAGTGATCCGATGGATGACGACTTCCATGGCACCATGGTGGCCGGCGTGGCTGCGGCGGTGGCACCCGAAGCCAAGCTCTACGCCTACAAAGCGCTGAATAGCAATGGCTTTGGTAGCGAGAGCGACATTATCGCCGCCATTGAGGCTGCGCTGGACCCAGACGGAGATCCGCAAACGGACGACGCAGTGGACGTGATAAATCTGAGCCTGGGCGGCGCCGGTGGAAACAACTCGGCTGCGTCCGTCGCTGCCAACAATGCCATGCGCGCCGGTGTTGTAGTGGTCGCCGCCGCCGGCAACGACGGGCCTCGTCTCAACTCCATTGGCAGTCCCGGTTCCGCAGAGGAAATAATTACCGTGGGCGCGGTGGATGGGGCGGGCAACTTGGCGGACTTCAGTTCTCGAGGCATGTTCGGTACCAGCCTGGACCTGAGCAGCAATAGCATCAAGCCGGAGATGCTCGCACCGGGTGTAGACATCACCAGTGCCAACCTGGGCGGTGGCCTCCGCACCGAATCAGGTACTTCTTTTGCCGCGCCCCATGTGGCAGGAGCCGCAGCACTACTGCGCCAGCTGCATCCTGAACTAACCAGCGCCGAGATCAAGGCGCTACTGGTCAACCGCGCCTCGCAAGTGGCCGGCAAAATGGCCGAGGTGGGCAACGGGCAGCTAGATGCCTTCGCGGCTGCAAGCGCTCGTTTTCTAGTCAGCCCGCCAACTCTCTATGCAGGGCACTTTGGACAGGGCGCTCACAGCCAGAGATCCCTGCAGGTGACAATTAAAAACCTAAGCGCTCCTGTAGAATTCACAGTTGCCGACGGGGATACTTTTCCCGAGGGCGCCGACTTGGATCTTTCCACCGACCAGTTCGATTTGGAAGTGGGTTCGAGCAGAGCCGAGCTCGTCGACCTAATTGTCGATCACGGTCAGGTGCCCTACCATGAACCGCTGGAAGCCGCCTACGATTCAACGCTTGAATATTTATCTGGCGATGAGCAAGTGCGTCTGCCTGTGGCCTTTCATCGCGCAGGGGTGCTAGCCATGCGTGAATCTGAAGCGCCAGGGGACCTCTGGTACTATTCTGCACATTTGTTCAATGAGAGCTGGTCTGCTTGGGGACAGCTCTCCGATTTCGAAAGTGCTGAACCAGTCCTATATATGGCGGTGCGTGACGAGCCTATCAATATTCTATTCCGTACGTACGTTTTTGCTGATGAAGAGCAGTATGACGTCTGGCACGCATTTGAGAATCGACCCCCTTCGGATGGTGAATTGGTAGTGCCTGCAAGAGTTAAAGGGGCAGGTATTCCCCCTCTGCAAACAGAAAACGGTGAGACGCTCCTGTTTATGGATCAGGCACTTGAACTCACCTACCCCGAAATTCCCGAATTCGCTTTACACCTGAATTACAGTGGGGATGTGCCGATGGCAACCCTACGCAACCTATCCGACAACTTCCATGTTAACTATATGGGCCTGGCGGAAGAAGGGAGCGCCCCCCCCCAGGACCGCAAGCTGTATACGGTTAAGCACGGACAACAGGGCATGTCCGAAGATCTGCACTTCGATCTCAGTAATCCCGGTAGTGTGCAGTTGCTAATTGGCAACCCACTCTGGAATCAGGAGGGCTATGCCATAGGTTACGGGCTCCCTATGTACAAAGCATTTATAAACTGGTGGACGACACCGAGCGAGCTGACCCATAAATCATCACTGCTTACTTTGCATGGACGCGAGGAGGATATTACCGCTTGGCCCACATTTTTGAATTTGCATGTACCTTTAGGGGAAAATTGGACTACGGAGACCCACAGCTACGATATTTCCATTGGCCGCACGGTCTACCGCAAGCTGCGGCGTAGCGATGAAGACTTCACTATCCCCGAAGTAATACTGGAGCGGTCCAGTGGAATCATGCTTATGGGCCAGGGGCCCATGTATTTTTCCGGCGGTCTGCGCAATAACGGCGGCAATCACCGCTTGCTCCCCAGCAACAATGGCAACCTTTTTTCAAGCTGGATAATGGACAGCTGGGGAAACGGCTATAGACCAGAGTCCAAATACCGCGCCCTTTGCCTGCCCGGTGAAAGTGAATTGAGTAGCGACGACTTTATTCCAGAGTACCTTTTCTTCGCCGACAGCCAATGCACCTCGGTGCAGATGGATGTCGAATACACCACGTCTCTCGGTGAAGATGAATACACTTCCAGCGCCCGGATACAACTCAACAACCTAGACAATGCCACCGCGCCGCGCATCGCCATGCTGGAACTGCTGGACGACGGCGTAATTTCGCACTATGCGCGCCATAACGCCAAGCTGTATTTGTCCTTCGAAAGCCAATTGCCGCTCGACTCTGTGACCACCGAGATGGCGCTGAACGGGGGTGATTGGTTACCGCTGGAAACCGCACCAGAAGACGGTCGCTACCTTACCCTGCTGCCCGAAGTGTCGGAATCCTCCGTCGTCGACCTGCGCATTGCCGCCACAGACAATGCCGGCAACAGTGTTCAGAACACGATTCGCGGCGCCTTTGTACTGGGCTTAGATGCGGCAACGGTAGTGGATACCGATAATGACGGCGCTGTAGACAGCGAAGATGCCCAACCCTTTAACCCCCGCTTCCAGCAGGGATCGAGTTCCGGTGTGAAGTTTAATTCGGGAACTGCGAGCGATCTCGAGGCAAGTCCCGGCGAGAAGGATGTGGTGGTACAGGCATTTAGCCTGGAGACGGACGTGCAATCGGAACTCAACAGCCTGACCTTACAAGCATCCGGCAGCGGAGATGACGGACTGGAGATCGCCCAAGCAAAACTCTACCTGGATAAAAACAGCGACGGAGTCCTGAATGAGAGTGACACCATGCTTGCCAGCAGCAAGTTTGAAGCAGATGACAGCGAGCTGACTTTCCAAGTCGACCTGCCGGGACCGCTGGCGCTGGAGTCTGGCGTGAGCCATTTCATCGTCACTTATGATTTTGTGCAATGAAGGAGCGCAAACTAATGAACGGGAAAAGCTTCATACTCAAATCTGCGGTCTCCGCTCTGCTGCTATTAGCCCTGAGTGCTTGTGGCGGCGGGGGCGGGGGCAGTTCCAGTAGTTCCAACAGCAGCGGCAGTTCCGGTGGTTCCGGTGGTTCCGAATCCAAAACCTTCTCTAGCAGCATTACCGCCGTGAATATTAGCCGAAAAGATAGCGGTGATTCGCTGCCAGTATCTGAATTACCTGGTGAAGGTGCAGAAATTACGCTAAGCGAATGAATTGCTTTTGGGTATAGGGGGCTGAAAACCCTTTTTGACACCTATGAGCAAACGCCAGCTGTAGCATTCCACTTTGGATTCTGTCGCAAACTTTGCGACAGAATCCAACAATAGTCACTCTATAAGCCACCCTTATACTTTGCTCAAAGATATCTTTAGCTGTTTAGAGTTTCTTAGCCTTCTCACCACAGGTAGTTAGTACACCACAATCAAAGGCTTATTATTTCGTTAACCTGAGTAGAAACCTTATCAAAGAAGGGGCTTGGATACCCCAACTACTGGGCCAGGCCAGCTCTCAGGAGCATCAGCCAATCAGCACCCTATACAACTCGCACCTGCACAAAAATAGTCCCCAACTCCCGTAGTTTGCTCTATTGGGTAGACTCATTAACGGGCTATCAAATGCACGAAATTTTTAATTAATATTTACCAAAAAATAAAAAAATATTTTCAACCGTTAACATCTCCTCTAAAGCGAAAAAGGCCAGCCGCTAGGTTAGCCTTTTCTATCACTTGCCAGTGCTCGACTCCAAGCCCCCCACGTCCTCACGCAAAATCTTTTCGGGTAATTCTTTCACGTTTTAGGTACTACTTAGCGATAAATTCCAGAATTAAATTTACTACCTAGGGTAAGAGCCGCACTAGTGAAAAACCCAAATCTATTAATAATAGACTTTGCCATCACCTTGGCTGTCAGTGATATATCAATAAAGCTCTACACTCTATACTTCAAGCACCCTTAAAAACTTAAATAAAGGACTGCCATGAGCAAGTCTGAGCACGAAGCGTTTATGCAAGCAGCCATTGAGGAAGCGCGCAAGGGCTTGGCCGCAGGAGGTGTTCCCACCGGCTGTGTAGTAGTGCGTGATGGAGAAATTATCGGCAGAGGCCACAATCAGCGTATCCAACAGGATAGTGTTATCAAGCATGCTGAAATGGACGCATTGGAAAAGACTGGAAGGTTACGAGCGGTCGAGTATCAAAAGTGCACGCTTTATACGACCCTTTCGCCCTGCCCTATGTGCAGCGGAGCCATACGTCTATACGGCATTAGGAATATTGTTATCGGTGAAAACAAAACCTTTCAGGGAGATGAACTATTACTCAGATCTGAAGGCATAAGCCTAACCATCCTAAATAATTCTGACTGTATTAATCTTATGAATGAATTTATCCAGCAGCACCCTGATATCTGGCATGAAGATATTGGCGAGTAAAAAATATTAAAATATTGAATGAAAGTGGAATTAAATCAAAAACAATAAAAGAATTATTTCTGTACATAGAGAGTGAGCATTCAACCCCTCGATTTTATGAGTACCCCACTATCCAAAGCCTCGCTACAGAGCGAGCTAGAAATACGTGATTAAAAGATAACCCAGCTAACACAGAGCCGGCATGCATTAGCTCAGTTTATTGGCGAACTTCTACCAGATAGGGGTTAGCTTTTTTCTTTTATCATTTAGACCAGAGTCGTGCGGGTTTCCCGTCATGAATATCGTGCCACATCGCATTTTCATCCCCACCAAAAAGCCCAGTCTTATCCGGCTCTTCAAAATCTGATAACAGCTTTTGGCACGTTATTTAGCCCTCTCCTTCCTCCGCTTTTCATATCCAAGGGAACGTTTTTGATCTGTCACACAATACTCATCCAGTAGCAATAACCTCAAGAGCAATGGATAAAACCTTTGCTGCTGCAATAGTCCCGTAACTTTTCACCGAAAGGCTCCATTTAGAACATCCCAATAACGGCGCAAAAAATGTTATCAAAAAAAAGACTTCAACATTTTCCCTGATAATGCCTTCGACTTTGTTGGCTGGTGCCTTTTTAAAGAGTAACTTAGGGCGGGTGGCAATTTTCTAGTAGGCCTGATGTTCGATTGCCGCATCAAAGAGGGCTCGTGGTGTTACCCGGCCACTCGCCTTTTCAAAAAAATCAAACTAATGAAGATTACGGAGCATCATCATGGAAGAGACTCTCACACTCTCTCCCGACAGCCTGCAGCGCCGCCTCAAAAAGCAAACCGCGTCCCTCACACTCTCTCCTGACGACCTGCAGCGCCTGCTAGGCAAGCAAGCCTCACAATTAGATAGTTCGACCTCTCTCTCTTTCGAATTCACGCCAACATCTCAAACAGACCCACTGCGACGTGACCCCGTCCTGAGCAACCTATTGCAACATGAAGCTCGCATGCTCAAGTGGCTCGGTGAATCTGAAGGCAATGCACGCCAATTTGCGCTCGACCCAATTTCGACCTTTCAGCGGGTATGCGACCCGAACCCCGAGCTGGTCGAGGAGCTGCGCGGCCTGTTTGACCGAGAAGAGCCAAGCGACTTAATTGAAGAAGAAATTGAACAGCAGCAAGGTCTGCAAGAAGTTGAATCCTCGCCAGACCCAGACCTTTCGCAAGGCTGGGACTTGATCAGTGCCTCGACCCAAGGAGCGGTCAACAATTGGATTGGCGAGCTCTTCGAAGGCGACTCAGGCCAATGGTCCTTCAGCGGAAGTGTCGGCAAGGGCCCCGCCAAGGTTCGCTACGAATTCGCATTTGATTTTCCCGCCTTCATTGATCCCGAAGACCAAAAGGCGACGCTCGACCTGCCCATCACAGGGTTCATCAAGTTCCCAGGTATCACAAGCAACATCGAAGATGCGCAGGGCCAAAGCCCCGGTCACGCCCGGCTCATTCTTGACCTCAACAAAATGCAAGCCAGCGCCAGCATCAACCACTATGGGCAAGTCACTGCGACCATCCAAAAGCCCAACTGGGACATGATGGAACTTGACCTCAGCGATATTCAACTCTCAAAGTCGATCAAGGGCCTCGACATTACCGACGCGGTGAAAGGAGCAGTCGACCAACTCATCTCAAGTTTTGATTGGCCCATCACATACACGGTTGCTCAACACACTCCCCTACCCGCCGGGAACCTGGACATCGGAGTGATGTATACAGCCTTTGATGGCGGCTCCGACCCAAACTTGTTCGGACTTGGGATATGCCGTGGGAATCGCCAGCCAATAGACGCGCTTCTACCACAGACTATCCCTAGCAACTGTACATCGGCACTCATCGTATCCAACGACATCATTTTGACTTCGGTGGCCGCGGCGATTGCTGAAGCAACGCCACTGACCTCTTCGCAGCTGACGGTGACCGATACCTACCCCGAAAAAATGTACCTCAACACCGACGTCGAGGATGTGATTGAGGGTGCGCATATCAAAATCAAGGAAAATAACCTCCAAACGGCGTTCAACAACGACGGCGATCTTGTTATCAGTGCCGACATCAGAGTGAAGCGTGGGGCCATGACCCTGTGGGTCTACCAGACCCTAAAGCTCTCTGCGACGATAAGCTTCAACGCCTACGACGATGTGCTCAACATTCAGGTGAAAACAAAAGCGAAGCTCCCCTTCTGGTGGGCGTTCGTACCGCTTGGCTGGGTCCTTCAATTGATCATCTCGATTCTGAGTTCGAAGAAAGGGAGTGTCGACATCGCGATTCCCGGCTTCCAGGTCAAGAAGACGAATTCGCCCGCTTATCTCCAGG
The DNA here is from genome assembly GCF_056231245.1 of Microbulbifer maximicatervae (SeqCode). Taxonomy (NCBI): domain Bacteria; kingdom Pseudomonadati; phylum Pseudomonadota; class Gammaproteobacteria; order Cellvibrionales; family Microbulbiferaceae; genus Microbulbifer; species Microbulbifer maximicatervae (SeqCode). The sequence goes on along the minus strand of NZ_CP174334.1, from coordinate 624,137 downwards.
TTGGTGGTGATTGGGCCTATATGCCAATCAAGCTTCATTCCACCCCAATCGCGCCTCCGAATATTCAGATGATGCAGATCAATCAGCAGCTGGATGAAAACGGCGGAAGGTTCCGGTTTGACTTCAGTAGATACGGCTCAGAAGTGACGAGCTTTATCGTTGCCGCCACCTACTGGTTCTTCAAGTACGAAGGAAGCACGGACCACCAGACGCAAACGCTGGGCCTGTCACTCACCCAGGTTCACAACAAGAATGCCGTCCTCACCGTCACTCCTGACGCCACTTTGTACGGCCAGAAGAAAGGTTTAAGCCCCTCAGCCTCCCAATTGACATTGTCCTGCATCGCAGTGGTCGACGGCCCCAAAGACGGTGTGATCTTACCGAGAACCATCACCGGTATCCCCGATGAATCAACCAGCCCATACATCCCCCTCGATGAGCCAGAGGCTTATGCTGCCCTTGGAGGCTGGGCGTGCGAGTACCACAAGGACAACGACCCGAGCGACCCCCCAAAGTCACACCATGTTCGCACCATTGAGCTCGATGCAACCACCGCGGTTCCTAATAACTACGAAGTGGGTATCCAATCGACTGCACAGATGCACGATGACTCGGGCAACAATGCCATCGCATCGATTGATGGCAATCTCATTGAGCTGAGCAAGAGCCCCCCTCTGATCGCAAAGTACGTGACAAACCTCCAAAAAACGAGTGATGACGCGTATGTTGAGATGGGCCAGCCTATAAGCGACGCAGCAGTGTTCCTGTCTGGCTATCGCGTCCACTACGACAGCAGTGACCACGACATCCGGCAAGTCGGCGGAGGTTCGGAAACCTACTCCACGTCAGGCTCGCAGGTCATACTGCACAATCCACACGCACTGATCGGCGACGGCGACTCGGGGAACAGCAAGCACACTCAAGAAAACAGCGAATCACACGTGTCGTTTCTAATTATCGCAGTACCGGAGTAAATCGCGCGGTTGCTCGGGTGGCCATTGCACGCCCGGGCAACCCATGCGATACCTGGCGACCGCTAGGCTGGTATTTGGTAGCACTCGACTGCTAGGGAGCCTCTGAATAACTCCGTAATGCCTCTGCGAGTCTTCAAGGCCAGCCCTTCGGAGCTTGCAGAGTTATTCAGAGGCTCCCTAGACATTCTCAAGAGGAAGGTTTACTCGTATCAGTAGCAGCTATCTATTCAGGTTGGAGTATCAGCCTAAATTTACACAATAATTTACCACTTTCTACCGGATAACTGATTAGGCTCCCCCGCATAATAAAGTTTTTGATCATCGCTATCCTCAGTGACATTGCGGAAGCAATCCACATTTATCTATAGCTTCTTTATTAATCATTCTAAATTTAAGGATGGTAAATAATTGATAATGCTTTTACATTTAAATGCGAACAACTAAAGGTCTTCTGGTCGACTATAAGATCGAATTAAAATCAGCAACTTTTAATTTGATACTTTTTTACGATGTCGAACAAAATTTTTGAAAATAGCTTGACTGAATTATTCTGTGCTTTATTACCTACAGTTAAATAAAGAGACACTGTATAGGAAAATCCATGAATCATATCAATTTTACATAGCTTATTTGACTGAACATCCTCGGCAACCATGTGCACCGGCAACCTGCCATAACCAAGCCCCCCCTTTACAAGGCGATAGGCCTCGTTCAAGTTGGAAACGGAGCATTTCACATTTGGTGAAAGCCAACCGAAAGAAACATCCATCGACCCGGAGTCTGCTACTAGAACTTGAGTCTCTCTCTTCAGTTCATAATAAGAAACATTTTTTTGGTTAGATAAGCTATGTTCTGGGCTACACACTAAGATAAATTCAACATCTAGCAATTTATCGCTTAAGAAACCGGGGGGTGGGGTCATACCGATACATAAATCCACCGCATTATTAAGAAGTAACGCATTAGTTCCAGACATCGCTTGCTCCTTTATAGACAAGCGGACATTTTTTTGCTGGCTGTGAAATAATTTTAAAGTAGCATCGAGAATACTCTTTGGAAATGAAGTATCTACTGCAATACTCAACGTAGCTGCCGCCCCCTGTTTTAGCTGGCCAGCTAGATTCTCAATGTCATAATGTTGTCTCAGTAACACCTCAACTTGCTCACTCAAAAGCAAACCGGCATGATTTAATTTGGTTTTCCTTCCATCTTTTTCAACCAGAGTTAAACCTAGGGTATCTTGAAGTTCTTGTAGCGTATAACTAATTGTGGATTGACTCTTGCCAAGTTGATCAGCAGCTTTTGATACTGAGCCTTCCTTCCTTAAAGCATCCAAAGCTTCTAACTGTTCGAGCGTGGTTTTCACGGAAGTACACCATATATCGATAGATTCGATCCATATTATCTTTGCCGTAACTACTAAGCAAACATGATGTAGGATTTCTCGCGTTTTAATAATTACCGGAAATGTCTACAATGCTTAAATCCATTACTACACTGCTGGCTGGTGTAGCTTTTACTGTGAATGCGATTGCCCAAGAGCCCGTGTGGGATGGCAATACAATCATCCTTGAATCTCAAAAGGTTTCAGATGGCATATATGCTGTAATACCTTCAGATGCCTCTGAAAAAGCTGGCAGTGGCTATCCTATTGCAACAAGTGGCGGATTTGTTATCGGCGAAAACTCTGTTCTGGTGATAGAGTCAATGATAAATGAGCGCCTTGCCGAACAAATGATATCGTTGGTCAAGGCTGAAACAGATAAACCCATCAAGTATTTAGTTAATACAAGTTATCACGGTGATCACTCATATGGAAACTATGTTTTTCCAAGCAGTGTATCTATTATCCAGCATGAAAGTGCAAAGGATTATGTAGATAACTACTTCGAGCAAGATACTGCGTTCATGATTAGTAACTTCGGTGAAGGCAGGGGAATTGAGGATGTAATACCCAAAACCGGCGATATCTTAGTCCCCAAAAACGGAAGTATTTCTATTGATTTAGGAGGCAAAACTGTAGACATAGATGATTTTGGTTTTGCTCAAACTGGCGGCGATCTATTCGTCTCCGTTAAAGGAGAGAACATACTTTGGACAGGTAATCCCGTAGTCTCTACCAAACCTGCCTTACCTTGGCTGCTTGATGGCCATCTATTAGAAACATTAGCGACCATGAAATATGTATATGGCGCAATAAATGAATCTACACTAGTTATCCCTGGTCATGGCCCAATTACAAACCGTTCAGCAATAAAATGGCATATTGATTACTTGACTGCACTTAAAAATAAAGTGGAAAAGGCAATTGCAAGAGGACTATCCCTTGAGGAGACAGTTGAGAAAGTTCAACTGCCAAAATACCAAGGGTATGCCCTTCACGGGTGGGTTCACTCTGGATTGAATGTCCCCGCAGCATATAAAGAGCTTTCCTCTTCTAAAGTTAAATAACCCTCTGATCTCATTCCTCCATAAGCGCTTACTATACCTCCTGAGTAGGTAGGTGAGCGCTTTCAAATCTAAGAAATCTAGTATGTCATATTCAAAATATGTATGGCGAAAACGCCTAATCTTAATGGGTGCCGCCACGGTTTTGGCTGCATGTAAAAACGCAACCATCGCAAATGAGGGGATGATAGAAAATTTCGACAGCGCCGTTTATGCGGATATGATCATTATTAATGCAAAGGTAACGACCCAAGATAAGAATAAGCCAGTTGCCCAGGCCATAGCGGTTAGAGATGGAAAAATTCTGGATGTAGACACCGATGAAATAATACATCAGTACAGAGGTGAAACGACTGAAGTTATTGATGCGAAGAATAGACGAGTTATACCGGGCTTGATCGACTCTCATTCACACTTCTTGCGTAGCGGATTAGCATATACAAGGGAGTTACGTTGGGACGGTGTGCCCGATCTAAAGACAGCTTTAAACATGTTGTCTGAGCAAGCAAGTAGAACACCAAAAGGTGAATGGGTAAGAATTATAGGTGGCTGGTCTCCATGGCAATTCAAGGAAAAACGGTTGCCAACTATTGTTGAAATTAATAAGGCAGCTCCCGACACCCCAGTATATATTCAATATTTCTATAGTGTTGGAATGCTTAACCAAGTGGGCATGGATAAACTTGGAATCAACAGAAATACGGAAGATCCAAAGGGCGGAAAATTCGTACGTGACTCACATGGAACACCCACAGGGTTAATGCTAGCACAGCCACATCCTGGAATTTTTTACGGCAAGATCGCAGCTCTGCCAGACACTTCAGAAGAAGTAAAAGTAAATTCAACAATTCACTTATTTCACGAACTGGCAAAATTTGGTTTAACGTCTGTTATTGACGCTGGAGGTGGCGGGTTCGGTTATCCCGATGGATATAGTGTCGCAGAAAAACTGGCCACAGAAGGAAAACTACCACTGAGAACATCCTTCTATTTATTTACACAGAATCCAGGGAAAGAGCTGGAAGACTACCACAATTGGACAAGGGGAAATAAAGCGGGGACAAACACCGACAGTACTAAAGAGCACGGCTTTGAAATTGATGGAGGAGGTGAGTATCTACTATGGAAAGCTGGAGACTTTGAAAATTTTAGATCCGACAGACCAGTGTTGGATGCCGATATGGAAAAAGATCTAACACCAATTATTGAGTTACTGGTAGAGCGTAGATGGCCATTTAGGATTCATGCAACCTATGATGAATCAATTACCAGGATTTTAGACGTTATTGAAGACGTAAATAGCTATAAACCGCTTCGCGGACTTCGATGGTCGATTGAACATGCCGAAACGATAGGCCTGAATAATATAGAGCGTATAAAGTCACTTGGTGGCGGCGTTGCCATTCAAAGTCGTATGGTATTCCTTGGTGATGACTTTTCTGAACGGTATGGAGCTGAAAAGGCAAAAGCTACACCTCCATTGAGAATGCTTGTCGATAAAGGTATCCCTATTGGTATGGGTACTGATGCCACACGGGGCTCAACCTTTAACCCTTGGCTAGGCCTACATTATTTAGTCACCGGTGAAACCGTCAGTGGCCGCAAGCTCTATGAGTCATCAAATCTTTTAACGCGAGAAGAAGCGCTCAGACTTTATACAGTTGGCAGTGCCTGGTTCTCAGGAGAAGAGCATATCAAAGGAAGGTTGTCTAAAGGTCAATTAGCAGATTTTGCAATTTTGTCGAAAGATTACATGGAAGTCCCCCTGGAAGAAATCAAGTCAATCAGATCTGTACTAACTGTTGTAGATGGAGAGGTTGTATATGGAGATGGGGATTATCAGTCTTTATCACCAAAACTAGAGCCCCTTCTGCCTAGTTGGTCACCTGTAAAATTCTATGGCAGCTACTGGCCATAAATAGCTTCCACAGAAAGGCCACCTTAAGTAGTGGCCTTTATAAAGAGAGTTAAGCCTTGACTTCCCTTGCCCCATTCAAAAATAAACTGTTTTTGATCATTTGGACTGCAACATTAATCTCAAATACAGGAACATGGATTCATGAGATTGGTGCAAATTGGCTAATGATTTCACTAACCTCATCACCATTTTGGATCGCTATGGTTCAATCTGCAGCATCCTTACCCACACTATTTCTTGCGATTCCAGCTGGTGCCTTCGCAGATATTGTCGACAAGAAAAGATATTTAATAATATTACAAATATGGATGTTCCTGCTTACCTCCATATTATGCCTTCTTACAGCAACCGGATCGACATCTATTTTATCGTTACTGACGTTAACCTTTTTAATTGGTATCGGAACTGCATTAATGGTCCCAGTCTGGTCTTCTATAACACCACTAATAGTAATCAAAGCAGACTTACCCCAATCCATAGCCCTAAATAGCATGGGAATTAATCTGGCAAGAGTGATTGGTCCAATACTCGGCGGAGTACTTTTGATCTATTTTAACCTGGAGGTACTTTTCGCTTTAAACGCTATTTCTTTCTTATTTGTAATAATGGCTCTTAGCTATTGGACACCGAATAGAAACGGCGCAACAAATCAACATAGTGAGAATTTCGTATCAGCAATAAAAAATAGCCTGAAATACATAAAGCGAGAATCAAAACTTCAACACGCACTGGTTCGAGCGTTGTCGTTTTTTATTTTTGCTAGTACTCTATGGGCGTTACTCCCCACTTTTTCATCTCAATTATATACAGACGATCCAAAAGCATACAGTTTATTAATGTCATTTTTAGGGCTCGGTGCGGTAAGTGCTGTGTTTTTCACCAATAAGCTCCGCACAATCTTTAAAGTAGATAATTTACTATGTATCGCATCTATTGGCTATGCTACATCCATGTTATTACTGTCATTTCTAACCAGCTATATCCATGTATTAGTAGCAATGTTCACTGCGGGATTTTGCTGGTTACTCTTTTTATCTCCGCTTATTCTGGCTACTCAGGAAATGCTACCAAATTGGATAAGGGCAAGAGGAATGTCATTTTTTATGGCAACATATATGGGCGCTATGGCTATAGGAGGTATGCTCTGGGGAAAAATAGCTTCCTACGCAGGAATATCAAATACGCTGCTAATTGCTTCATGTTTTTTGCTCGTCGCAACAGTATTTGTAAGAAATCAGCTTGTAGGCCCTGCAGACCAGGAGGCCTTGAATATCCCCTAGCAGAGTAGACCTAAAACTCTTATTTTAATAACTTATGATACCAATAAGGAGCTCCCACTATAGCCTTGAAAAATCAACTGTCATTAAGCTTGAAAAAAGTAAACCCATAATAGCTATTCTCAAAGGTACAGAAAGCACCCATGGAAGGGGTATAAGCTTTTAATCCCGATCGAGACAAAACACTTATAAACACCATTAAACTCTAATACACAACTGCAAAAAAACCTAAAGACAAGCAACTCGCTATAGTATTTTTCACAAGAATAGTTGAGTCCAATACATATTAGTTTCCTAACTGTTATCTAATTTAGCCCTCCCAGAAAGACAACTAAAAACTAATATAAGCCCACTTATTGGAACAATAAAACAGATACGACACTGTAACCCGGCACCTCATTTTAACACCACCTGAAAATATAATATTCCACTCTATTATTTTTGTATCAACATATCTAACAATGACTGGAATCCACTTAACCCAGCCAGCTTCCTCTGACAATTCTAACAAATCGAACGAATACATCTATATATTCATATTTTACTACTGCCGATATGGCTTTAAACTTCCCCACATGGGTCTTTATCTGAACTATGTTCGTCAATAGTCTCCCTTTGAAATTTAAAAGTGGAGCATGAATAGACACAATCAATCTGATGAAGCCTTTGATCCTACCCATCAACAACGAAACCGATTAATTCAAGGAATTTACTATGTTAAAAGGTATTAGAGAATTAAAGTTCTCAACATCTGGTGAACAGGGTTCTGATGGAGCCGGAGTAAAGTTAACTCGCTTGATTGGGACACAAAACCTGGAAATGCTGGACCCCTTTCTTCTATTGGATTCATTCGAAAGCGACAACCCCAATGAATATATTGGAGGCTTTCCCAACCATCCGCATAGAGGTTTTGAAACTGTAACTTACATGATAAATGGAAAAATTAGACATAAAGACAATATGGGAAATGAGGGCATTATAGAGCCAAATGGCGTGCAATGGATGACTGCAGGTAAAGGTGTCATACATTCGGAAATGCCTGAGCAAAAAGATGGATTGTTAAGGGGCCTTCAACTATGGGTTAATTTGCCTAAAGATAAGAAAATGATTGATCCTGACTACCAGGAGTTTGAAGAAAGTCAAATTTCGTCTGAAGCAACTACAAAAGGCCAAAACATCAAAGTCATTGCAGGGACAACTAATTTTGGCACAAAAGGTGTTGTGGAAAATAGATACGTTTACCCCACCTATATTGATGTAACCTTGGCGCAAGACCATAAATTTGTACAGAATCTAGAAGAAACACATAATGCATTTATTTATGTAATTGAAGGTTCTCTAAATACGGGATCAAAGAAGTCAAAGCTGGTTGAGCGTCAACTAGGCATTTTAACAAAAGGAAGTAAAGTTTTAATCGAAGCCGGTGGTAAAGGTAGCCGCTTCATACTGGTTGCGGGGAAACCTCTAAATGAGCCGGTAGTTAGGGGCGGCCCTTTCGTAATGAATACAAAGGAAGAGCTTTTTCAAGCATTTTATGATTTTAATAATAACACGTTTTAGAATTATCATGTGATTCTACTGACCAAGGGCACTATAACTTGGAAATATTGAAACCGATGGTACTTTTTCAAAGGTACTATAAAATCTAGAAATGGATTCCTAAAGGTAATCAGGATGTACTGAAATAGTTCGATCAGATTTGAGTATGGCATAAATGAGTATGGATAGAATTCGTAACCCAGTATTCGAGCCTTTCATACAATATTTCTTAAGACCACAAATTAGTCTGTCCCGTAGCGATTATGCGTGCCACTATTTTCTGAGTTCACAAAATAAAAACCGCAAGACCCACGTAGAAAATAATCACCTTTATTATAAGGGGCTCTAATGCCACAACATCAATATAACCTACAAGCCCCCCCCTGCCGGTATAGTAGGCCAAGAGCAAACCAGGGGGGAGGTTATCAAATGTGTTATTGATGGAGCAGCAAGATGATCCACTTATCGTATACGGGAGTTTCAACCACTACTTAAAGCCAATTGTTATAAAATAGTTAGAGTTACAAGCTTTCTGTCTAGCGCCAAGTTTTCAAACCTTTAGCTTTCCTATAGGCTAGTGTCACTCATTAGAATGAAAGTAACTAAAAGAGAATATTGAATAAAGTTTAATTCAGGTAGCAGATTGCATTGACCTTCAAGTTACCTGGAGTTGGTTCTGGTAATAAGCCATTTAAAGGTCGGTAACTCATTAACTTAAGAGTTGCCTGGTTTGTGGCGACTTATTTTTGATCTCCGGTCTTGACACACCTACACCAAGTTTCATTGAATGCTACTCAGGACCACCACTCCTTGCGCAAACCATGTAAGGGTTACAATGTATCGACTAATTGATTAAATGAACTGGAAAATAGGGAAATCGAAGTATGACCAACGCATGGATGATCCGCGCCGGGCGCGGTGGTATTTACAGTGAAGACTTCGAGAAAGGCTTTGCCGCAGTGGGTTGGTCACAGCTGGGAGACCTAAGCCAGTATTCAAGCACCGAGCGCTTGCGGGATGAATACATCAAGATTTACGGTAATGATAAACCCTCGGCTACCGCCAACGCCCTAGCCATGATCCTGAAGTTTCGCGATCAGATTGCCGCTGGCGATTATATTGTGAGCTACAACCCGGAGACACGGAACTACCTGTTGGGCGTCGATAAAGGGGAGTATCTCTACCAACCGGATATTATCGGCGACTACGCCAACCTGCGTAAGGTGGAATGGCTCGGTAAAGTCAGCCGCGACCAGCTGCCACAAAAAGCCAAGAACTCCCTCGGCTCAACCCTCACCCTCTTCTCCCTAAGCCAGGAAACCATTGATGCCTTCCTAACCATATTCGAAGGCCGTACGCTAGCGCCGCAGGAAGACGAGGCCGCAGAAACTGATAGCGCACAGCTCAAAGACGAAACCGTGGCCCAGAGCCATGAGTTAATCAAAGACAAGATCGCCGCACTACTGCCCGAAGAAATGGAAGAGCTGGTTGCGGCGATACTGCGCGCGATGGGCTTTAAGGCCAAGGTATCCCCCAAGGGCCCTGATCGCGGTGTGGATGTGATCGCCTCACCGGACGGCCTGGGCCTTACCCAGCCTCGCATTAAAGCCGAAGTGAAACATCGCGATGGCTCCATGGGCGCCCCCGCCATACGCGGCTTTATCGGCGCCCTGCGGGAAGGGGATTCTGGCCTGTTCGTCAGCACCGGCGGCTTCACCCGCGAAGCCCGCTACGAAGCCGACCGCTCCACCTTCCCCCTCACCCTAGTGGATCTCGATGACCTGGCCGATCTTATCGTCAGCCATTATGAAAGCTTCGATTTGGAAGGCAGGGCACTAATGCCTCTGGTGCGTATTTACTGGCCGGTGGATTAAGACAGGCGGGCTAGTACCGTGATCGAATATCGCTATCCAGAAGAGAAAACCGTTGCCCTGTTTTTTGCTGAATTACTGCAAGATTCAGTGGCAATGGATATTTTAGAACGTGGATATGTAACCACTTCAGAAGAAGCCACTCATCTCAGTAAGTTCTTCTGGGCCATGGTTGAGAAATCCGCACAAGAGCCAGAGCTACCTTGCGAGGCCAGCTCTGAATCTTGGCTAGAAAAGCTGTACAACAGCTTTGGCGGATACCTTTTCGAAAAGGGTTATGAGCAGCAGTGGGATGATGAAATTGATAATGCCTAAACTTCAACATTAGAACCATATAATAATGAAAAGCTGCTTTTAAAACTTTTATGGTCTCTGAAAATACTAACATCACCCTACCTAAGCCTTCTGACATAATGCCTAGCGAAAATTCTCAACTTCCTCTACACCTCGAAAACTCTTTAAAAAGTAGAATATATATCGAGGCTTACACATAGTGATGAAATTTAACGAACATGAACTTGCCATCAAAGATATAGCAATTCACTACTCCCACAAGCTAAAAAACCAACTGGCCGAAGACATTCTACTTGGCAAGAGAGATATCACTTCAGCTGAAGAAACTAAACTACTGACTCAGTTTTTCTGGCAAATGGCAGATCAGGCAGCTAAAGATTATCAAAACGATGGACAACCAGATATTGATGTCGACCTTGAGGATTGCATGGAAAAGCTAATGAATATTTTCATCGGCTATACCAAAAGAGCAGGCTTTAACCAACAATGGGTTGAAGAATCCAATAAGACTAACAGCACTTAAAGTTGTTTTCACCATCGAGTCCAATGCCAGCTATTACCGGCCTTTCATCTATCCGTTTCTCTAGCGCTATTATTCTCGGCGGCTCAATAAAACTGGCCAACAGTTTCCCGCCATCAGTGAACTAAAATCATCAATAATTCTTCTATCTATTTTTTCTTCATAGACATAATAGACAATAAATCTCGGCTGCTTACCAGTGCCTAACTTTGACTCTTCATAAAAACAGAAGGAAAAGTGTTGAATAACCTCATCACCGTCTACATCTTCATAAGCCACAGTAAGAGAGTCCCATGAAGGCGAAGATATACCCTTAAGTAATTCTTTTTGGGCACGCACATTATGGTCCTTGTAAGCAACAGTCAAACCTGCAAGCTGGTTGCTGGACACATGGAAAGACAGTTTCGTATCACCAAATGTTTCCGGTAGAGAATACATAAAATCTGCTTTATCCGCTTTTAATACGTCAGGAACTCCTGCCTGCGCAATCATAGAAAAAGAGGCTAGCAGCAATATTAAAATTCCACTTTTCATCATCCACCTTTCAGCTCTTTTGATAAAACCGCCCCACCTCATCAAAGAGGCAAGAAATTCTAGCAAGTTAAAAATACAAATCACATCAACTAGAAAAAATCTACAGACCAATATACCAATCACCTGTGAGATATAGAACCAGACAACCAATAAAATATAGGCGCACAAATAATCTTATTGGATTTTATTAAGTTTTCTTCAGCGTCAAAGCTGCGTAGAATCGAAAGATATTTATCAATATTTTGGGCCGTGATCAAACCGGCTTCGACAAGCCAGCAGCCCAAGATAAAACAAGAACATCAAGAGTTATATAAAAGACCCATTCTCAAAGGAGAACGGTAGCGTGACGTAAGAGTAAGTAAAAGGCGCTGACCCAGGGTGCGGCAACACCCGGGGCCAGCTAACCAAATTGATACCATAGTTATCAAAGTGGCTCCATGAATGGTACGCTAGAAACCCGCTCGTCTTCAATAAAAGGTTGCAAATTCAGTAACCTGAGGCGATTCCCCAAGCACTGGGAGTCTAGCGCCCGCCTTTTCTTCTTTTACGCCTACCGTTCTCGCGCCCCTCCTAATACCTGCAACCGTTCTTACTTTCCTGGCCTTCCCGTTGCGGGAGGTTTGCCAATGCTTTGCGTCTCATTAGGAAACCAATATGTTGATTTTAAACCGCCGTACTGGCGAGAACCTCAGGATTGGGGAAAACGTCTCAATCACGATATTAGAAGTTAAAGGTAATCAGGTGCGGGTAGGTATAATCGCTCCCAAATCCTTACCGGTTCACCGTGAGGAAGTTTATAGGCGTATCCGAAAGGAACAGAAAGTGGACGATGGAAATGATTGAGCAACGGATACTTCTCATCATTTCTAAATAAGATAGCGGGCTTGGTACTCTTCAAACCAAGTATCAGCAACGCTGCTCCCGAGACGCATGGATGCTATTGCATATAATTCATACTCAGAGTCGGTGGGATGCTCCAAGGCGAGCGAAAGTAATACGGGCACCTGTACAACTTTGTGAAACCAAGTTTTCAAAGTCTTGGTGCCCTCTTCGCTCCAAAAGGGTGAGGGTGACTCACCCTGGGTCAGTACATCTACCTGGCTTGCTAAAAATTCGATGATGCATTGCCGGGAATCAGGAGAATCATCTTCCCACCACTCCCTAAGCTCCTTGGAAATATCGCATCCTGCACAGGCAAGTGTGGCCAAGCAGGTTTCTACATTACCGGCATCCCAGCGTTCCGACTGCCACCATGCGTTTAAAAATAGAGTCACGGCCCTTCGCTCAGGCTCTAGCCACATATTCCAGTCTGCATATACAAGTTTGCCGGCGATGATCTCGCTATAGCTCGTTAATGGCGTATCAGTGGCAATAAGCTCAAGAATCCTGGGTAGGAAATGCTTGAAATCTTCGACCCCACCCCAGGTGGTCATAGCTTTATTGGTATATCTCTCAAGATCACTGCTGGTAAGTTCGCCCAGAGGTGCACTATTTAGCGCTTTATGGTCTTCCTCTGAGATACAGCATGGACAACCACTGACATGTGCGGAACGCGGGTACCGAGCGAAGGTATCGTAGGCATTCTCAATAGCGGCCTGTAACGCTGGAGACAGTGACTTCATAAGTTAACCCAGTAAAACTAGAATGTGGCTTTAAAGGCAGTGGTTAGCAATATTACAAGGCCGTAGTTGAGGATTCTAGAAACTTATCTTGGCAATCTAAGAAGTACCTATATACCAACAAGCAGTCGCTTAGTGGTGTGTCCGTTGTCGCTGGGCAGGATCATCGATCTGAAATAAAGCCACCTCAAGGAAGTGGCTATAAAAACCAGGCAATGAGCCCACAACTGCTTTTCGACTATCCTCGGTAAATCATTTTCTTAAGCCGCTTGAGGTTAAATTGATAAAGCAAAAGCCGGCAAAATACGTTGCTCTATCAAGCCCAGGGTTTTGTCATCATCTCTGTGGCCGGTGACGGCAATTACCAAATCAAGGTCTTCAATAGCCATGACATACTGGCCACCACCGCCCCAGCCAAACTTTGCGATATATTTCTTGTTGCCAACCTTCAGAGGCGTTCGCCAGAAGAAGTAGCCGAACGAAAAATTGGTATAGTCAAACTCATCATCTGTGGGAACAGCCACTTTTCCAGTGGCCTTAGCAATAAACGCTTCAGGGATTAACTGATCGCCATTCCATCTGCCTTTATTGAGTACCAAGGTGCCCCACTTAACCATACTGCGAGATGTCATCATGGCCCTTGACCCTGCCTGGGGCACGCCACTGACGGCTTCCTTCCAGTGATAGTTGTCGATCCCCATCTTCTCTAGCAGCTCTTCTTTAATAAAGTCGCTCGCGGAACCGGGAACCACAGCATCCAGCACCAACATTACAATCATTGGGTCTGAGCCTTGGTATAAGTAGGTTTGCGATTCTGAGGTTATCGGTTTGCTATGGCTTAAATAGATTTGGGCCAGCTTTTTTCCTGTCAAATGCTCTGGATTTTCCAGTAAGGCATCCCGTTTTTTTTCATCAATACGAATTCCAGATTGCATACTCATGGCATGGCTCAATGTCACAAGATCTGCGCCTTTAACAAGCTTCGTCCTATCCAGCCCTTTCAGGAGGGAAGTGACGGGCTTGTCTAAGTCTTCCATGGTTAAATAGCCCAACTGTATCGCCCGCCCAATCGCCAGGGCTGTATAGGCCTTGCTGGCAGAGGCTTGTGGGTGCGGAAAATTAACACGACCAAGGGAGTAGTAGGATTCAAATACCAGTTTGTTATTTTGAGCAATTAGTAGGCTATCGTAGGGTGTATGTTGGTTGTCTGCTATTTCCTGTGCCAGTTTTTCCAAGCTCTCTTTGATGGTATCGATTTCACCAACAGGAATACCGTCTTTTCTATCCGCTGGGGCTGTATCAATAAATGCTTTTTTAAGCTTGGGAATTGATCTCTCCAGGCCTGTGAGGTCGCTACTATAGTCGGCCATATTGACTTCTGGTGCTTGTAGGTCTCCTGCGCTTACAGTAGTACATATCCCGTACGTTAACCCGATTGTGATTAGCTTCTTGATTAACATTTTATATCCTGTATTTAATTTTTAACGATATTATTAATATGGATCGATATAATATTGATTAGTGTTTCACTTTATCCGCAAGCCAATAAATACTGCGTACTGAAGTCTTTGGAAACGCCGTTGTGTGATTAGCCGATTCAATAACCACTGGTTCTATGGATAAGTTAGCCAGCTTTTGGCTCTTTAACTCACTAACAAACCTTTCTACCGTCGCACCCAGCTCCTCTTCTAAAGCGCCGTAGGCAATAAATACATTGGTTTGTTTTGGTAGTTCTATCAATGGTTTGTTAGGCTCTAATTCAAGACGAGAATCCACATAAGTGCCTATCAATCTTGATGGACTGCCGATAATGTAGTTCTGAAAAGTATCCGGTTGACTTATTAAGGCATAGACTCCAAAGAGACCACCAAATGAGTAACCGAAATATGTCCGATTATCTGGATTCGCGCGGTAATTGCTTTCGATATACTTTATAACGTCATTTCTGATAAAGGCGAGATGCTGATGGGCCTCTCCTTTAAAGGATTCTTTATCGTTAGCTTTATCATCTAAGGGTAGTGCTGGTTTAAAGTCCCGATATCGACTCGACCATTCATTTTCATCAGCTGGCATACCTTTCCGCCAGCCAATGCCCACCAAAATTGCATCTTCCAGTGCATACTCTGTGGTGGCCGATAGTATTTCAACCGCCCACAAAGCATCTGTATAATAAATGACCGGATGCTTTTTGGTGTCACTCTCCTCATATTTCTCAGGCAGCTTGATATACAGCTCGTATTCCCTGTTATTGCCGGAGTCCTGAATGGGTATCACTTGGATTGTGGATAACTCCAGGGCTTTATGCTCACCTGCTTCAAGGGCAGCGATAGGTAGCAACAGGAGAAAGGCGACTAGTAAACGCTTTTTCATATCAGTATTTATACCGTTACATGTGATCGAAGAAGCGTTCAATCTAAACAAGGAGCCTATGAAACACCTGAAGTGCTCCTGACTTTTGAATGACTTTGTTCTGTTACTATAAAGTGCTTATTTATCAAAAGCTTACAAAGTCTGCTTTAGCTGTAATCAGGGTTTATGCTAGTATCCATTGCCAAAATTTAGCTCATATTTTGTTCAGGTAGATACATCAATGGCTTCACAATATTGGGTGGGTGACTTCTTTGTTGATTTATCCAGAAACCAGATCACCCGACATGAGCACTCGCAAACTGTCCCCCCTAAAGCCCTTGCTGTCTTAACCCACTTAGCAAGACATCAGCGAAAAGTCGTGAGCCAGGATGAGCTACTGTCTGAGGTCTGGCCGGATACAATAGTCACACCCAATACGCTGCAAAGAAGTATTGCGCAACTTAGAAAAGCCTTTGGGGAAGATCGGAAGCAGCAGTCTTATATTAGGACCCATGCGAAACAGGGTTATAGCCTGGAATGCGATATTGTTTGGCAAGATGGTGATTCTATTCCACAGGGTAAGACAGCACCGGAAGAGGAAGCTCCCTCCCCTACTCCCCCTGAGCATGAAAAAGATATAACACCGGTTAATCCAAACCACCAAACCCAGACGATCAAACCAAATCGATTTCCAATCTTTGCACTTGTCGGGTTGGTATTATTAGTATTTGTTATATTTAAACACTCTCCGCCCGAGCAAAGCTCTCAGCTTGTATTTGATCGATTACAGGCGGTAACTGCAACTGACCGTAAAGAGTTTAGCCCCTCTTATTCGCCTGACGGTGAATATATTATATTTAATCGTTACTTAGATAAGCTCTGCGTTAATAAAATCTGGGCCAGGAATATACATACCCAGAAGGAGACGGAATTAACTCCAGAATGGGGTACTTATGGCCGCCATACACTATCACCGGATGGCAAGAAACTGGTATTTATTTCTGAAGAAGACTGCACCATACCGCTAACCCAAAATACTTGTTACAACCTGGTAAGCCTGGATTTTCAAAAGGCATTAGCCAGCCCACAGCAGCCAAATGTATTAATGCGCTGTAGAAATTCCGCGATTAAGAACCCGGTATGGCTAAATAATAATGATCTCGCTATTTTGCACAAAGAGACTGACCGTTGGCGGTTGATCAACTATTCAGTCAGGGATAATGCCAGTCGGGTTCTTTATGACCTGGAGAATGGAAACCTGGCCTATTTTGATTACTCAATAAGTGAAGGGTTAATAGCCGTAACCAGCCATCATCAAGATGGCCAGCTTTATATAGATATACTGGATTCCAAGGGGGCGCTTTTATCCAGCCACCCGATAGACTATCCGGATGAAATCCCCCAGCGCAGGACCATATCCCCTAACTTTTCACCGCTTACAGATGAGTTAATCTTTAGCACAGGGCGGCGACTCTTCTCTCTCACTTATGATGGAAAGGTCAGTAAGCTTGATTTACCCCTGGATCAGTCTGCCAGCTCGCCGGAATTCCACCCAAATGGGCAGAGGGCACTTCTGATTAAGGGCCGATACGATAGTGACATTGCATCAATACCGCTTAACCAACCTGAGTCAATCGATACACCTTCGGACGAAGATGTCAGCGAACTCTACCCAAGCACAACACGGTCGATTTTGGGAGAAGATGATGGCATTTTCCAACCCAATGGCAACTTGATTGCATTTACATCCAGGCGCTCTGGTGAAGATCAGGTGTGGATAACTGATGGCAGCGATTTACGGCAAGTCAGCCAGTTTCCAATGGATACCAATATCTACGGCATTAGCTGGTCTACCGACGGCCAAAGCATACTAGCGAGTGCCAATCAGATACTTACTAAAATCTCCCTGGGCGGTAGCAGAGGAGACTTCTCACTAGCGCATCCAGTTGACCGACTATTCCAGTGGGATAGTGTGAGTAACCTCGCGCTGTTAACTTTAACGGTTAAAGGCGTTACAAAGTTTGCGGAAGTAAACTTGGATAATCTTGAAGTAAGCATTATCAACGATACCCAAGTTAACTGGGCCCAACGAAGCGAAGATGGCCAGCTGATCTATATGGATCATATGAACCGCTTCTGGCAGCCCGGCCCTGCAGAAGATCAGCTAATCGAAGAGCTGGTTCATCAAGGCAGTGAGAAAAGGTTTGTAATCAAAGGGAATGTGATTTACTCAATCAATCGAGATGATCAGTTATGGTCCTACGAACTCGACACCGGTAACTTTTCTATTTTGAGAGCAGTGCATAGAGATATCGATTATATAACTGATATTAATCAGGAAAACCTAATGATTACCTATGTTGTTGCCGCTAAAAAAGAAGTTGCTGAGCTTTTTTTAAGAGAATAGCTCTATTACTTATACGCTCTTGATATATAGATAAAAGCAGCCTCTTTTAGCATACTCAAGTGATTTATTACCGATTGAATCGTTTCAATTCAGTAAATTTAATGGGCCTTCTTAACCTTAACTTTTATTAATTTTGAGCACATTGAAATACAGATATAAAGCTTCTAACATTACTACATAGATAAATTAGGGCACTGACAGTACAATTACAACCCAACACAAAACCTTAAAGTCATTGCTTTTATTTACAAAATAATATGCACTAGATACTAGAAAATAGACTGGATTTAGATTTGAAACTACTTTTCAACTTATTAGCTTTCACAGCTCTAATTTTTACCACCGCAGCTAACGCTGACATTTCAGAAAATAGCCTGGCGCCTCAAAAAGAGGCAAATTTTGCCCAGAATTATCTGGACCGGTTTATGCAGAGAGATTTTGACTATGTAATGAGCCTTATAGATACTGAAGTTGCTGGTACTATTTCCCCAGAAAAACTTGAGGAGATGCACGGTTATCTTCCCTCTGGCAAGCTACTCTCCACTGAACTTATCGGTTCACAGGTGAAGGTTATCAATGATAATTGGGAGGGGAGCTTCACCTTCGAATATCACTTTGAAGATGGTTGGGCTCTGGCCAGTGCATACATGATACGCACCGAAGGAAAAATTTCTATTGCCGGATTCAGTGTTTACAACACACCTGACTCACAAAAAGAACTAAATCGTTTCTCGTTATCGAATAAACCGCTTGGTCATTATTTAGTACTAACGATGGCTATCATTTTCCCAGTTTTTATCCTTGTAACCCTGGTTACCTGCATTAGAACACCGGTTCAGAAGCGAAAATGGTTATGGATACTATTCATTCTATTTAGTGTCGGAGCTATCAAGCTTAACTGGACTACTGGGGCTTACCATATAAAGCTCTTCAGCTTTCAGCTTTTTGGTGGCGGAGCGGTATCTGCAAGTGAGCATGCTCCACTAACTCTTACCGCAGGATTCCCATTAGGTGCAATAATTTTTTGGTTCAAACGCCGCAGCTTGATTGGCCAAAAAAAGAAGACCCAAAAGAGTCAGACAGAGCTTAAGGAATCAGATAATTCTGTTTGAGAGTAGCTAGTCCTACGCATAGCTGTAGAAGACCTGCTGGAGCCAACTGAGAGTCAGGGCTTTGTCTACTATCACAGTGAGCAGCTCTCCACCCCGTAGGGCTGCTCACTGGGCCGAGAAATCGACACCTTTTTCTGGAGTCGAAGATTCCAGAATATCACCACTTATTAAAAGGTTTCACTCTTAAATAATCTCATCAGCTGTTCAACCATCCACATATGAAGCTGGCTATGGTTAGATCGGCTATGCCATGCTGCAATAACTTCAAATTTTGGTGTTTGCGTGTCCAACTTAAGGGGGACAACTTTTTTGTTGGGCAGTAATCTTGAAGGGTAGAATGCAATGGTGTCTGTCGCGGCAATAATATCTGGGGCGGCGGAAAAGCTGGGTATCGACATAACAATATTGCGTTTTAGCCCCTGCATCGCAAACCACTCATCGTGTGATCCTTTGAGGTTTGCCCGTGACGGTGAAATAATCAATTGCGGAATCTCGGCCACGTCTGCCAACGTTAATGACCTACCCTTCAGCGGAGACTTTTTTCCCGCTATACAGACATGCTGCTCCTCAAATAACAGTTTGTATGGCAGATCATCCGGAATAAAATCAGGAAAGGTGAGCGCTAAGTCGATCTCACCGGCCACCATTAATTGATTGAGATTATCTGTTTCAAAGTCCCTGACGATAACTTTAAGTTCCGGAGCAGATTTACGGACAACCTCTAATAGCTGGGGTAGTACCGATTGAATCGCGTAATCCGTGGCACTAATACTAAAAATCCCTTTATAAGTTGCCGGATCAAACGCTATTGGAGTTAGCAGTGACTCTACATCCTTCAAAATAATACTGATCCTGCCTCCCAGCTGCTCAGCAACAGGGGTGGGCACCATACCGTTGCCTTGCCGGATAAACAGCCGGTCATCAAACACTTCTCTCAGCTTACGCAACTGTTCGCTTATCGCTTGCTGGGTTAACCCCACCTTTTCAGCTACCCGGGATAGGTTTCTCTCTTGAAGCAGTGCTTCCAGTATACGTAGCTGTTTTAGGTCCAAGCGGCTTATACCATTCATATTTGTAACCAAGACAAAGAGTAGTTGTTTCAAATTGTATCCTTGCACCTCTAGTATTCCCACCATCACAAGGCACAGCCAAAACTGGCTGGGGCTATTCAGTTGCCCTTATCACCGCTGCTTTTTACCTGTGTCTTTTCAAACACTCACTGCAGTCAGTTTTTAACAGGAAGGTCATTATGAAAAACGAGTCACTATTCAGTGAGATCAACCTGGGCCCTTACACCCTGAAAAACCGTATTGTTCTGCCACCCCTGACCCGATCACGCAGTAGCCAGCCTGGAAATATTGCCAATGACTTGATGGCTAACTATTACTCACAGCGTGCTGGTGCTGGGTTTATGGTTACAGAGGGCACGCAAATCGAACCCAGGGGCCAGGGCTACGCTTGGACACCTGGAATCTATTCCAAGGAACAGATCGAAGGCTGGAAAAAAGTGACCAAAGCCGTGCACGATCAAGGCGGTATCATCTTTGCCCAGCTCTGGCATGTTGGGCGTGTATCCCACACTTCACTACAGCCTGGCAATGCAGCACCCATCGCGCCATCTGCTATCCGCGCAGACGCTGTTAAGGTCTTTATCGAGACAGGCCCAGGACAAGGCGCCCTGGCTGAACCCAGTGAGCCTCGTGCGCTGACAACAGAGGAAGTTAAAGAACTGGTTCAACTTTATGCCCAGGCCGCGCGCAACGCCATGGAAGCCGGCTTCGACGGTGTTGAGCTACACTGTGCAAACGGATACCTTGTGAACCAGTTTATTTCAGAACATACCAATCATCGCGATGATGAGTATGGTGGTAGTTTAAAAAATCGTCTGCGTTTCCTTAAAGAAATTGTTGCAGCGGTATCAGAAGAAGTCGGCAGCGAACGGCTCGGTGTTCGGTTTGCACCGCTTTTCGAAAGTACCGATGAGGACAGAGTCTACCTTGGGTTGGTAGAGAGTGATCCCCACAAGACTTATATCGAGGCTATCAAGCTGCTAAACGAAGCTGGTATTGCCTATCTGTCACTGGCCGAGGCGGATTGGGATAACGCACCGGATTTGCCTGAGAATTTCTATCGAGAAGTACGTGAAATCTTTGGCGGACGCATCATGTATGCAGGAAAGTATTCCCCCGAAAAAGCTTTGCGAGTACTTGACGCAGGTAATGGAGATATCTTTGGCTTTGGCCGACCTTTTATTGCCAACCCGGATCTTCCCACGCGTATTCGCAATGAATGGCCACTCAATCAGGTTGATCCAAGCACTATGTATGGCGGTACCGAAGTAGGATATACGGACTACCCTCTCTACCAGCCGTGATCTGGTGTAGGTTGGGCTCGTTCATTATGAATTGCTAGCTGTAAGTAGTATTTCTAAAGCCCTATGGGCGCTAGTCACAAGGCTAATGCACTTATTGATTAGGAATAGGTAACCTCAGAGAGCTCTATTCTCTGGGGTTCTTTTTCCTGGCTACTTATAAGGGGTAATATTTTTAAGCTTTAAAGCTATACCTTTATCTTATGCAAACACTCATCACCCTAAAAAAATAGATTTATATCATCAGGACGATGAGTAGACCGAACTACCCTTAGGTAAAAGGTAAAACCCGAGAATTTAATAAGCCTCAAGTTTACAAGTATCTTGAGGCACCGTGAAACCATCAATATTACTACTTATTTATATTAGTATAAGATCAAGCAGCCTTCTTTGATAAAGCTACCGCAATATTACTTATCGCAACCTCCATAGAAACTTTTCCATCCAAGTAAGGCTTCCAATACTTATCAAGAAGTACTTTGTAGTCCCAGTGCCCGCTATACAGGCCACGTATTTCGGCATAAGGTACATACTCAGAGTCATCCTCGAATATCACTTTCTTAACTATTTCTCCAACGGTATAGAACTGTATCGGATGCCAAATTCCTTTATGATTGTCCAGCCCCAACCGACTAAATTCTTTATTAATGACTCGCTGCAACTTACTATTTCGACCTACTCCATTAGCATGAGAAATTTCATGGAAAAACATCTCAAACGCATACCAGTCAGTATATTCTGAATAGGTACTATTAATAATCGTTTGAAAGCTTCTCCCAGAAGTGGTAGCGCCCTGGCGCATTCCAGGTTTGTAAACAATATTTACCGTATGCTCATCAAGAACCAGCTTTTCATCAAATAGCTTTTCCAAGCTACTAGAAACCCTATCTCCATAAACATCAAGTTTACTTTTCAAATTCTGGTACCAATTAAGATTTCTCGCTTCATGAACCGGCCACAACTTGGCTTTATAAATAGTTGTGAGGTTATTTATATATGTATATAGAATATTTTCCACAGAACCTTGCTTAACGGCGTGATGTGATAACAAGAGCGCAGTTAAATCTGAAATCTCAGAATTAGACCTGATGATATGTATGTTTTTGCCAGCGCCATATTTCCTATACTCGCCAATTACAAGGTCAAAAATCTCTTGCTCCTCAACAGAAAGAGTTCCCCCCTCTTTTAAATCATTATGTAAATCTTTATCTCTCGCTAATTCATATAAATAGAGGTGTAAATTTAGTAACAGCTCATTTTTAAATTTAACCGAATGCCAATTTTTCACTCCATTGACAACTGGCATCTCAGCAAGAACAGAACAAGACAGAGCGGAAATTACTAAAGCTAAGAATAAAAGTCGAAACATAACAATGGTGCCATTTATTTTTAGTATATTTATATTTCAGAGATCATCAGATACTAATAAAAACACATAGTTCAAAATATTAGCCCATATATCAACACGATATAATTTAACCTGTATTATTATTCAAAATCCAGCGTATGGAAAAAGTAGCTGATATCCTGCAGTTAACACTTTTGAAAACTATCAACCTCAATCAGAGAGGTATTTTCAGCGGCAATAATTCAATTGATAGACTGTTTTTCAACCAAAAAGACCATTAAACAGGCAGGCAACCACTTACTCTTATTGTTATAAAGGCCACTTGTAGGACTCGTTGTTATTCCTCATGTAAAATACCTTAACCAAGTACACTGTACTGTTTTAAAGAAAACTACAATTTCCAGAGCCCAAAAAGAAATGAAGAATCTCTTGAGCATTATTACACTAGCCCTTGCTACCACTTCTTGTATGAAACTCGAGGTTCAGCCCGGCAACGTTATCGGGGACACTGTAGATGCGGGTAAAGAGGCGTTCCAAAGCATCAAGAGAAGCCGTAATGGTGAAGAAGAGAGAGACTTTTCTCACAAAATCAGCTACGATCCGACTGCCTCTAATGCAATCAACATCACCAACTGCAAGAAGGAAATGATGGAGGTGATTTCTGCCTCTGAACTTACCGTCTCACAAATTTTGACTGAATCTTCTGAAATTACTGGAGAGGAAGCTAGCAAGAGCGTACAGTGCGCTGCAAAAGTGGTAGTCACTAAGAACGCTTAAAGCACCAGACTGCTGACTTTGATATATAGTTCTGGTATAGAGCCCCTCTTGACCCTATGCCAGTTCTTGGCCCGCAGATAAACTCCCCTGATACTCCATAGCCAAGGAGTGGAAAAGTGGTTAAAAGTCTCTCAACTTTACTTACTATTATCTCGCTAAGTATATCCTCCATCCTGGCTCAGGCAGATACCCCTATCAACGAAATAAACCACTTAATGGAGTTTGTCTCTGCTTCAGAGTGTACCTTTATCCGCAACGATAGTGAGCACACCAGCCAGGAAGCAGTGGAGCATATGGAGAAGAAATATAAGTATTTCTCCAACAAAATTGATAGCGCGGAGGATTTTATTAGGCTAAGTGCAACCAAAAGCACCTTTAGTGGCAAGCTCTACCATATTCAGTGTGCCGATAAGCCTAAAGAAGAATCCCAGAGGTGGCTTCTGAACGAATTAGCACGCTACCGTGAAACGACACAACTAAGACCCAATACTAATTGAGAAATTTGCAATGCAATCAAAATAGTATGGTAAATGCCGTCACCAACTGGTTTGGCCCCGACTTCAACAAGCTAAACCCGCTACTACAACGCCTACATACAAAAGGGGCAAAGCTCTCCGGGGAAGTTAAAGTTCAGTTCGGCTCTGGATTAGCTGGAATTATAGGCAAACGAATTGCTGGAAAGCTGGGTGTCCCACAAAATACAAGGGAATCTCCTTTTTCAGTAAATATTCAGCACACACAGCATAAATTAATCTGGTCTCGTACTTTCTCAAATAGCCATTCGATGACCTCAGAATTTGTACCTATAGGGACAAGAGAAAAAGCTGGTTATTGGATTGAAAAAACAGGGATAATTAATATCCGACTTGGCGTTTCCATAGAGGAAGGAAACTGGTTTTGGGCCCCACAGTCAGTTTCTATTCTTCATATCCCAATTCCCTCAGTCTTAAGGCCCAGGATCGTCGCAGGCAAATCAATCATTAACAATCAATATCACTTTGAGGTATCGATTTCGTTACCCATTATAGGGTTCTCATTTGGCTATTCGGGCATATTGCGTGAACAACTCCCTGAAACTAGATAGCTGTGCGATTAACCTCTGGCAAAAGGTCTTTCAAAAACCTTGATTACATATACTTGTAGCCGAGCGTAACGAGAGATAATCTCACTAAAAACAATAGTGAAAGATATATGGAAAGTGAACTGCAATCACTTCGCGCGGAACTAGCCCTGCTGGAGCGAGACAATCGCCGTCGCATTGAGATATTCGAACAGCGGTTATCGGCTCTAGAAGCGCAGATACAGCAAGATACTAGGGATCAGTTAGCAAGTCAGCTCCCGGCAGTGGATGAGCCTGAAGATGAGCTATCCCAATTAATGGGTACTCATCCCTCCAGATCCCCGTCGACAAAGCAACCTAATCCCTCTCTTCCTGAAACCCCAACCCAGCCAGCAAGTACTATTACCAATGCTCCTAACAGAACCGAGAAGCCTGGTAGACAGGCTAAATGGCTATCTGAGGAGCTACCGAGCCTATTGGAACCTGCTCTCGAACCCATGAGCCGAGTATGGGGCTCCCTAATGAGTTTCTACCGGCACTACCAAAGCCAAGGGAAGGCTCCTGTCTTCTTTATGACCGCTGCCGGCATCCTGGCGCTGGTGTTTGGCTTTGCTTACCTGTTGCAGTTTTCTTTCAATGCCTATTTGGGGCCTGTAGGTAAAGTGACTTTAGGCTTCCTGGTAGCAGCGGCGACTACTACTGGTGGAGTAATGTTCAGGCGGCGCATGCCCAACATGGCGGATTACGGCTCAGGACTGATCGCTCTCGGGGTCATACTGCTTTACTTATGTGGTTACTTTACTGGGCCTTACTATCAGCTGGTTCCGATTCCTATCGCTGTGGGGCTGCTTGTAGTAACTACCGGAGTTGCTTATTTACTCGCCCTACTATTCGAGACCCGGGTTGTTTCCATGGTGACTCTGCTGGGTGGAGCCACGATGCCCTTGGTGGCCAATCATTTTGATCCATCCGCAGTTATTTATCTCAGCTACTTGTTGGTGCTCGCGCTCGCAATGCTGCGTTTGTCCAAGTTGATTCAATGGCCTCAGCTGGCAGTGGTCACCATGGTGCTCAGCGCAGGGATGTTCGAGTTTTCAGTCGCAAACTTGGGCGAGTCTAGCTCAAACTGGGGTCTGTTACTGATACTGCATGGTTTCTTCTACGGGTTTGCCCATTACATACTGGGTGGGCTTAGTGGCAAGGAAATCGATAGGAGGCGCCTCGGTTTGCTGGTAGCAAACCTGGTGCTATTTATTCATATTAGCTGGTCTCTAGCACCCACTGCTAATGCACTAGGTGTGGTTTGGTTACTCAATCTAATACCCTGGGCCGCGCTCGCCATCTACTCACGCCACCTGTTCGGATACAGTGTTAATAGTTCCTCGGCCCGTAGTATCCTCGCAATGGCTTTACTCCATGGGGGCTTGTTAACAGGCCTGGCAATTCTGGCACTTTGCAGCCCTGACTTTTTGGGCATTGTGTGGTGCCTGGAAGGCCTCCTGCTGATTTACCTTGGAATACATTTTGGTTTTGTCAGCGTGCGAAGTGAGGGCTATATCGCTCTAGCCCTCGCCGGCGCAACCTTATTCTTGCAAGCTCTCGTATGGGTGGCTGAGAGCTTGGTTCCTGCTCCACTACTATTATCCTTAGAGGTGAGTGCAGGCTGGACTAACTGGCTAACCCTCACTGCTGGGGCCTTTGCTCTCACCCAGTTATTACGCCGTAATGTCGGTAAAATCACTCCCGCAGAACAACGTTTCACTTATATCGCAGAGAATGCCTTCGGACTGCTTTTATCTGCGAGCTTCCTGCTATCGGTGGGTATTATCTGGCCGCAAGGGATGTGGTTGCTGGCACCACTGCCAATGACTTTCCTGATCTGGCGTAGCCAGCGCATGAATTCAGCATTTAGCGAGTGGCTCGGTCTCTGGCATTACCTTCTGTTGTTTGTCCCACTGTTAGCCAGTGCATCGGTTGTAGGCAACCTTCATTTCTACGATCAAATCCCCTACGGAAAAATCGCCAGTATTGAAGCTTTCCTGGGACTTTGGTTGCTTGCGGAGCTTTATCACCAGCTGAAAATACAATCACCAGGGCAGAAGCTGGCATTGGCACTGCGTAAACTCTTTTACGCTTTACTACCCATTATTGCCTTACCCACCATACTGTATAAAGCCAGTGACTACTTCACTGTTGCTATATGGTTCTCGTGTGGTATTGCCTTATTCCTCTACACATGGCTGCGGATGGAACATCTAAAACAAGAAGTTCGCATTTTGATTTCTGCTGCAAGCCTTATCACTATCGGCGGTTGTCTCCTACAAGAGTTTGTCGGCTGGCAGGGCAAGGCGATGGAGGGGTTATTACTGGGAGTCGCCAGCTTCATAGGGCTCATATGGCTTGGCCAGGGCTTAAAGCGATACCCCGCAGGTAGGGAGTGGCAGCATGCTATTCACTGGGCGCTGAAGCCTGTATTCCCGATGGCCTTCTACTATTTTGCGGCAGTACTGATAGCTGTCAGTTACACTTTAACTCATGACTTTGTCCTGTCATTACTACTCACCCAGCTCTATTTTGGAAGCCTCTTTTTCAGCCAACCCAAGCTGGGACCAGTACGCAACCAGCTTACGCCCTTCTACATACTGACACTGGGTATTTTTGAATTAATAACACTGATTCAAGTCGGAGCTGTCATTGTGAAATCGCACAATGCAGAGTGGATTGGAGCCTATAACCTGGTCTCTCTTGGCATCGCTGTCCTGCTGGCTTACCACAAAACCCTGCCTACGAGAGCCGTTTGGTCTGGTCATCGAATGGCAAATATGTGGCTGGTGCATGTTACCGCGATTATTGTTTACGTAGCTCTATTAGCACAGCTATTTGATGCCATGTGGCTACCGGCAGTTTCTTTCGCTCTCGTTGTCCATGCAACCCTACTATTATTCCAGACATTAAAGCCCGAAACTCAGAAGTTACTTAAGTTGTCACTAATTATCTACGGCATAGCTGCACTGAAGATTGTGCTCTGGGATATGCAGGACTTCTCACTAATACAGAAGATAGTCGTTTGTATGTTAGTGGGATTATGTATGCTGGGGGCGGCATATCAATATCAGAGGTTTTTATCTAGACACAAGTTGCTCGAATAGCAGCTAGTTCATCAAAGCCACATCGGGAGTTTGGTATCGACAGACTCCCGATTATTTGTCTGTCCATTTATAAGCGGGGGCCATTTACACAAAGACATTCGTAGAGGCCCAGTGGCTAACCGGTTAGCACTAGGAATTTCCAAAATAGATGAATGTCCCCGTAATGTGAAAAGCATTTCTCAGATACTCCCTAATAATAGTCTTGTTACAGAAGAAGATTAGTTTCAAAGTGGCAAGGTTCTGATCTTTTTAGGCCAAACTCCTGCTCAGCGGCTCCAACAGCCGCAAATGTTTCTTCCCGGCCCAGCCCAACTCCCCCAGGGCTAACCTGGGCTATCTGGTCGTCGACAAAATTGAAGGCGGCGTCCCCCTAAAAGAACTGCGCCTGTTCCACACAGTCGACGCTCTTGGCTTAATTCTCCTGGATACAAAAAACTCGACGGAAATCCAAGCCCCGATCCCCACCCGCGAACGCGCAGCCATCGATTGGGATATCTCCAACCGCCTGACGGAAAAGAACGAAGACTTCCTCACCTATATCAAAAGTATCCGCCGCTTCTACCGAACCGGTGGCCTTCGCCCCTCGGATTGGCAAGCCACTGGCAGTGAGTAATCCGTCGTTAAGGCCATTATTACTGGATTTTAAAAAATTAATGTATCAATCTATCAATAAGCTGATGAGATCAATGCAGTAGAAATTTGTAAAACTATAATAAGCCAATTTTTCACCTCAAAGCCAGAGAGAGAAAACCTAGAAAATATTACTTAAACATTAGCTATATAACTATATTTTATGTATCTACCAACGGTATAACAAAGATGACATCCCAACTTATATATTATGAACGCCAACATCAACTTCGAAACCAGTTTCTTGTAATTCTTATTCAGTGTTTATTTTTTATCATGCAGGATGTCTACTGGCTAGCAAACCTTTCATATCAAAGTTGAAAAAAACATCTTGTCAAAATTAACTCAAAAATTAGGTATGCTAATTTATGTTGTTTTTCTATCAATTATAGATACCTATTTTATTAGTGACCAAAAGGGTCTAATATTTGGCTTGTTAACTCTTCTAACACATTTGTTACACTATAGAAACAATCAGTCAATAATGATTTTAAACAAGTATAAATGGCTCCCATCTACTTAACTCCATAGAAAAGATTCCCCAACAATAATACTTGGCTGATAACATACCCGCTTACTGCACGAGCGTACCTCAAATAAGACGCCCCTCACAATAAAAACGTGAAATAGTTTGCATTTCATTATGTGGCCAGCACTATAATGCGGCATCCAAAATCCTGTAAGCGCTAGCGTTGTGGATAGGAACCACCAAGTCTATGTTTGAACGCCTCTTTGCCTCCAGAAAAAAGCCATTTGTACCAAATCGGGACAAACTTGAAACACTGACTGCCAACTTGTCCGGTAGCCGCTTTAGCATCTCAATACCGCCCAACAGCGTGCCCGATATTGACGAGGAATATTATGGTCCCCGTCTTGATATCTATAACCGGGAGGCCTATGACGATCTAAGTCGTGGAAAATGGTACCAAGAGGGGAGAATGCCTGGGCAGTCCATTTTAAAACGTCATTGGGGCTTTTATGGCCCCCCCTGGATTTCCATGGAATATGGATTCCTTTCACTGATAGTTAGGGTCTTCCGTGTAGATGATTTACCGGAGAGTATGAGCTGCTTTAATCCAAGTCATTTAGAGCAAATCATTTTAAGAGATTTGTATTTTCGCTACGGCCCTCCCAAACTGGATATGAATCCTAGAGCAGCCCCAGTGAAATGGCAGAAAAAGGATATTAACGGTACAGACTGGCTGTACTGTGAGGCGCACCCAAAATGTAGCGAACAGGAATTACGGAAAAATCCATTTAGTGAAGCCGTTTATCACTCTCAGCTCTATGCCCCGTTGGATGACCAATACTATATTAATGTTTATTTTAATGCTATGGGCTACGCACCTGCCATTTATAGTATTACCGCCATGGATAAATTAATGTCTGAAACTTACTCAACTCTTCAATTAGAGTTGAGCCCAGCCATGCAACAGCGAAAAGAGAAAGTTATCCAACGATTTCCAAATTCAGACTTTAGCGAAACCCGTACCCCAGAACCCTGGATTTACCATAAAGTGCGTGAAGGTAATTGCGGAATTGGGGAAGACTTACTTGAAGTGGTTGAAAAGGGCTCGCCGCCGCCTAGCTTTACACCTTAATAGATTTTTTACCTGTATTTATTATAAGGAAATAATATGCCAGCATTTAGAGCCGGTTGGACCAAGATTATTGAAATGGCCCCAATGGGTACAAAACAGGGCCGCGATGTCTATGTTAACAATACTCACTACCCTATGTATGAAAAAGTGAAGCAAGAGGCACAGACTAATTACTACTCTGCCACTTTACTGCGCGCACTCATAAGCCTGAATGCCGATACTGGCAGCAGTCAGAGTGCCAATGGCGCCGGGACTATTCGCTATCTGGTACGCAATGGTATGGCCATTGAGTACTATATCGACAATGGCGATGTGTTGATCCATAAACTCCATTTCGACAACTCACTGCAAACAGATTCCGGAAGTCAAGGAACAGGAGTTTACAAAGTTCAATATGATGGAAGCACTTGGGGAACAGGTGACTCTCCCGGCAAGCAAATGAATCTGAAGCATAAATGGAATGGTGCTCATTATGCAGCAGTAAGCGGTAAGTTTCGCTCAAAGGACTCTGCTGGAAAACTGTTAGTTAGGCATATTGAGAAATCCTATGGAGGGACTGAAATACTGCCCAGAGACATTCCCCAGATGGACAACTTCTACTCACTTTATTGGATTAACAATAAAGAACATAGTGCACTTCCATCTGTAGATGGCCTGACCTCCTTGATTCAGCAGGCAGCAAGCGCCAAAGAATCCGTCAACTGGTTGGTACACGGTGAGGGTGCCAAGACTTTCCAACGCGCGCTGGAAATTTTGCAGAACACCCCTTCTTTGAGCCGTTTTGAAGCAAAAGATGAGGAAATAGTTCGCAATTTGCGCAATAAAATGTCCGGACAAAAAGTTTTCTTCTCTAATCCAGTAGGAGCAAGTCCCGACAAGTTGGAAAAGCTCTGCAATGTCGTTGGCCTCACCTATGTAGATAGCAATACTAACCCCCGCAATCTTAAAACCGCCGCAGGAAGAGAAAACTCCTGGGGTGAGATTAAAAGAATCGGCGCGGCAGCGTTCACTACCGGCGGAACAGCAGTTGCCTTAAAAGAGACAGGTGTCATTAGTATTCAAAAACAAGGTAGCATGTTATCGAACGTGTTTGAAGCTGCCATGAGCAACCCTACTGCAGCCGGAGTTGGGACTGCCATATTCGCTACTGGTGTCGCTTTTGTGGTTGGTAAAACTCAGGCAACTAAGTGGGCAAGCCAAGTCCGAGCGGTACAAGCAACCGCTAGCAGTACTTTTGGACGAGGTAACGAATATTGGTATGAAAGCGATGAAGATCTTATAGAGCAGCTATCCGCTTGAGTAAGATAAGAATATTAGATTTATAAAATCAAAAGGGGGGTTATAAATTAATGACTACAGGATACTCCAAAATAATTTTATAACCACTGACCTTCTCAACAGTTTTTAATTAATGTGCGACTTAGTAGAAACACCTAGTGCTTTTACAAAGTCGCAATTAAGCATTATGTACCCATCTAAAAATTAGCAGGCCACCCCTAAAGGTCACCTCCAAATTTAATCACAAAATATACATTTAAAGCTAGAAACCCTTATATATTTACAGACATCTAAAAATCGAAAGCCTCCCCGAATTAATTTACTAATGTATCCCCTAAAATCACAAAGATTAAAAAGTTAACATTTAATATATTTACCAGACAAATAAAGATTGAGAGCTTATTACAGCAATCAAGCAATTTTATTTATATCAATGCCGTCTATTTTTTCATTACTAGCATTTGATAACAGAAACTCCACCACAAATTCTATCACTTCAGTATCCCAAACCATTTTCCGATGACCAACATCGTTGATTTTAATCATCTCCGCTGCGGACCAGGTTTTATGAATCCTCTCTCCATGAAAAATTGGCACTTCATCGTCTTCGGTATCGTAAATCATCAGAAGCGGGGTCTCTTCCGGTGTATACATTTTGCACTGCAACAACTCCTGCCAAGAGTACCCTATTTGATTGGCTATCTTGTCTTGGCATAGCTCTGCTGTTCCAGGGCTCACATTCAGCATATTTTTCATAATTTCTATAATGGGCAGGGGAGCACTCGGTGAGCCAAGTATTGCGTAGCACTGGGCTTTAAGCCCAAACTCTCGAGCACGCATTGTCATCATTCCGCCCATCGAGTGACCGACGATGGCAAATATTTCCGAAAACTGTCTGGCTAGAGAGCAGATATCTTTCGCCATAATATCGAAATTACAAACCTTGCCCTCAGAGTGGCCATGAGCGGTAGCATCGATGGCTACCGCTTGGAAACCCTGATCGGCAATTGCCATTGCTAGGGTTGCCATTTTTGCAGCTTTGGCCTCCCAGCCGTGGCATAGAATCACCACAGGGCCCTCACCCCAGGACCAGGCGGTGTTTTCTGTACCTAAAGCACCCCGGTAGGTAATCTTCTTGGCTTGGGCCAGCTGCGATCTCTCACGCTCGGAGTCAGCATAGCGTCTGGGTCGTGAAGACAGATACATTGCAATATTTGCCGATAACTTTGGGGATAGTCGCCCTGTGAGCTGCATTGCTCCCTGTATTATCTTAAGCATGTTATTAAATCTCTAGCCTGGTGTCTTATATGATCATTGATAGTGAGTTTTACTGCACATCAAGCAAAATACACTGATCAGGAATCGCTAAATACATATCAACGTAAAAACACAAAATAATACAGGGCAATTTCACTCAATAAATTAACCGATTCTACAATTATCCTCGCAATAGGAAACCAAACCCTTTTCTGGGCAATCTTTCTCAGAAAATAGGAATTTATTCCCAGCAGAAGCTTACAAAGTTATACCAATAAATTACTGCGCCTCAGCTCTTGCTATCTATAAACCCAGACCTCGAAGACATCTACACTAATAATCTAGCGATAGATTACAGTATTCCTGTAGCTATCAACCCTCCTACATATTTTCAGTCGTACTTCTGGAAAGTTGGGCATGAAAGGAATCAATCTGACAATAGTTTTTTGCATGGCACTATTGCTCACCGGCCATTCCGTGGCGGACTATAAAAAGGGAGATTTTATCGTTCGCGTTGGCGCTGCTGCGGTCGATCCAAACGACGACTCTGGCAGACTCCGCCTAAATGGCACCCCCTTGGACTACACCCGGGTCTACGTGGATACAGGATACTCCGCTAGCATCACTGGTACCTGGTTATTTGCAGACCATTGGGGACTGGAATTACTGGCAGCTGTACCTTTCCGGCACGATCTTGATGTTCGCGGTTTACCGGACCCGGATACCGGTGATCCACTGGGGCGGGTATCCTTGGGTGACATCAAGCACCTTCCACCAACCCTCAGCTTACAGTGGTATCCGGTATGCACCGAGTCCTGGGTACAGCCTTATATTGGTGTGGGAATTAACTACACCCATTTCTTCGATGAAGATATCAGCCGCACGGCACAAAACTACTTCGATACAGCCCTGGGTGCAGACTCAAGAGCATCCCTGAACCTGAGCAATTCCTGGGGCCTGGCAGGGGAAGTGGGCATAGATATTGCCTTTGGACGAGAGAGCAACTGGCTGTTTAATGCGGCCATCTGGTACTTGAGCATCGATACCAAGGCCAAAATTCGCTTCCGCACAGAAGATAACGACTACGACCGCATCAATGTCGATGTGGATATCGACCCTTGGGTTTACTCGGTGGGCATCGGTTACCATTTCTGAACTAAGGCCCTATTGCACCTAATGATAAGATAGGCTCAACAATCATTCTATTTTTTAGAATGGTTTGGTCGAATTTAACCAATTTTCATTCTATCGATCCTCTGTAAACTGCCTCTTACTCACAGCAGCGACTACTGAGTAGCGCAAAATTCACAGTTTTAGGAGCGATACCATGAGCACATCCACTTTATCCACAAGCGCCAATATCGACGGCAGCTCCCTGTTTTCCGCAAGTGCTGACTTGGCTGGCCGTATCAGCTTGGCGGCGATCTTCCTGTTGGCGGGAATGAACAAGATCCAAAATTATGAGGGCAGTGCTCAGTACCTAGCCTATGGCGGTCTGCCAGAATTTCTGCTGCCGCTTGTTATTCTATTTGAAATAGGTGGTGCGCTCGCACTAGTCGCCGGCTTCCAGGTTCGCCTGACCGCCTTGGCGTTTGCTGGCTTTAGCTTAGTTACTGCTGCCTTGTTCCATAACAATCTGGGCGATCAGATGCAGTTTTTGATGTTCTTCAAAAACCTGGCGATTGCCGGCGGCTTTTTGGTAGTGGCAGCCCATGGCGCCGGGCGTTTCAGCTTGGATCACCGCAAAAGCACCAAGCAATAAATTCCTCTGGACCAGAAAATACCGATTGTGGAGTAAAAAATGGGACTGTTAGTCAATGGCCAGTGGCACGACCAGTGGTACGACACCGAGAATTCCGGTGGGAGCTTTAAGCGCGAAGCGGCGCAACTGCGCAATTGGGTGACTGCTGATGGCAGTGCAGGTCCCAGTGGTGACAGCGGCTTTAAGGCGGAGTCTGGCCGCTATCACCTATATGTTTCACTGGCCTGCCCTTGGGCCCATCGCACCCTTATTTTCCGCAAGCTGAAGAAACTGGAAGAGCATATCGATGTTTCGGTAGTAAGCCCCGATATGCTCGATCAGGGATGGAGCTTTAACGTCGACGAAGGTAGCAGCGGGGACACTCTGTTTAGCTATCAGTTTATGCACCAAGTATACACTCGTAACAAGTCTGACTACTCGGGCCGGGTGACGGTACCAGTACTCTGGGATAAACAAAAAAACTGTATCGTTAGCAATGAGTCCTCTGAAATTATCCGCATGTTCAACAGCGCGTTTAATACCATTACCGGCGATACACAGGACTTTTTCCCCGAAGAGAAGCAGCAGGATATAGATACCATTAATCAACTGGTCTATGAGAATATAAACAACGGAGTTTATCGCTGCGGCTTTGCCACAACCCAGGAAGCCTACGAGAATGCTTACTATAATTTATTCTCTGCTTTAGACCAGGTTGAGAAAATTTTAGGGGAACAGCGCTATCTGGTCGGAACAGAAATTACCGAGGCAGATTGGCGACTGTTCACTACCCTTATTCGCTTTGATGCTGTCTATCATGGACACTTCAAGTGCAACCGCCAGAGACTGGAGGACTTTCCTAATCTGCGTAACTATGTACGCGAGCTATACCAGTGGCCGAAAGTTGCTGAAACAGTAAATTTCCACCATATTAAACGTCATTACTACTTTAGCCATACATCGATCAACCCAACCCAGGTTGTACCTGTAGGGCCGGAAATCGATTACAACAGCTCTCACAACCGCAGCTAAAAACCCTTGCCTATCCAGCCTGGGCCAGTCAGGATATTCAGGGCTGCCCCAGGCTCCTTAAACCTTGGAACAGCCCTTCGCAGCCTTCAAAGAGTACCCAGATGCAAAAAACCACTCTGGAACAGTGGCGAATGTTTAAAGCTGTCGCAGATGCCGGCGGCTTTAATCAGGCCTCTTCCCACGTTCACAAAAGCCAGTCCAGTATTCACAATGCAGTTAGCAATCTGGAAGCTGCTCTCGGCGTGAAATTGTTTGAAGTCTCGGGTAGAAAAGTAGTAATTACTGAAGCCGGTAATTTAATGCTACGCCGGGGCCAATACCTGCTGGATGAAGTCTCACGTATTGAGGATATTGCCGGCTCCCTTAACCGGGGAGTGGAATCCGAGCTGCGCATTGCCGTAGATGGCGCCTTTCCCCAAAGTGTCGTTTTTCAGGCTCTGGAGAGAGTTTCCGCAATTTATCCACAAGTGAATATTGATATCGTTGATACCGTACTATCCGGCACTAATGAGTTGATCCAGGAGGGGCTGGTAGATCTGGGACTTTCCGCCTTCCGCATGAAGAATGCCCTCAACGATGAGATTTGTCGCATCGAATTTGTGGCTGTAGCCCATAAGAACCATCCACTGCATCAGCTGGGATACGAGCTGAGCTATGAAGACTTGAAGTCCTATCGCCAGATTATTGTGCGGGACTCCGCACTACAGACCAATAGGGATTCCGGCTGGCTGGGGGCAGAGCAACGCTGGAAAGTGGGCAGTTTACGGGCATCCGTGGATTTAATTGTACAGGGGCTGGGGTTCGCCTGGCTGCCACTGCCAATGGTCTCAAAGCTACTCGAGAATGGCACTCTAAATCGACTCCCCTTGAAAAATGGCGGAGTGCGCTCCAGCAGTTTTTACCTGAACTTTAAAGACCAGGATAAATTAGGCCCCGTGGCGAGGGAGTTTATTGGCGAGCTTCGATTACTCACTTTAGATATGCCCACTTCTGAGGAAGGCTGAGTATTCTATTGATACGAATGGTAAGATTCTTTTTACCCAATATTCCCTTATACCGCAAAAGACTATCATAGCCCTAACATTCTATTTACTGCACTAATAGGAGCTGGCTATGTATTACTTCAGACCGTCACATGAACGCGGTCAAGCCCGATTTGGCTGGCTGGACAGCAAGCACACCTTTTCATTTGGGCACTATTACGACCCAAAACACATGGGTTTTTCTGCACTGCGCGTTATCAACGATGATACAGTAAAAGCAGGGGCCGGATTTGACACCCATGGACATCGGGATATGGAAATTATTTCCTATATTCTTGAAGGTGCTATCGAACATCGGGATAGTGAAGGCAATCACTTTGTCGTTCCCGCTGGCGAAGTTCAGATAATGAGCGCCGGAACCGGAATTACCCATTCCGAGTTCAATCACTCGAAAACAAAAAAATTGAAGTTTCTTCAAATCTGGATTCAGCCAAATCAGAGGGGTATTCAACCTGTCTATGAGCAAAGGACAATAAACCAAACGAGCATGCTGACTCCATTGGTAACACCCAGTGGTCGAGATAATTCGTTAAAAATCCATCAGGATACCAGCCTATATCGTCTTCAAATAGAGCCTGGAGAGATTCTACAATTGGATACATTGCAGCGCCCTGGCTACCTACATATCATAGATGGAGACATCATTATTAAAAATAATCGCCAGTTAAGTGCCGGGGATGGTCTAGGCATATTTAAAGAAATAATAAGGCTAAAAGCAACAACAGATGGAGCAACGGCATTATGGTTTGATTTGCCTATAGTCTAATATTCATAACCTCACTAGGCTACTGGCCCACAGAGTAGCCCCCTGACAACACTAACTAATCAATACAAGAATTATTTGCTGTACCAAAATCATTATTTATCCACTGAAATCGCCCACAAGGAATAGTATTTTGATCACTCAAATCATCTCCAGAATTATCTCGCGCAGTACTATTAAAAATCAATCCACCTGACATAGAACTGGCTTCAGCTAGTATTCCATCAACACCATTATCATTGGCCGTAACACTATCTAAGGTAATATTATTAGCGGTTGTAATTACGAAACCCGATCCGGAGTTTGATAGAGCGCTACTTTGTTTAATATAATTATTATTTCCAGAAATCTCCACACCTGACTGTGTATTCTTTTCAAATGCAGAAAGTATAATCTGATTATTCGCGCCAGCCAGCCTAACCCCAACACCACCATTACCAATAGTAGAGGAACCAGAAATAACATTGTAAATAAAATTAGTATCAGAAATAACGGAAATACCAGAAAAATTATTAAGAACTACTGTTATAAATTCCAAATAGTGCCCCCCCACTCCCTCTACAGAAATGCCAACATCACAAGATTCAACACTTCCCGCGCCGAGAGAACTATCTGAAAGTGTCCTTCCTGACCCTAGTATTTGCACCCCTATCCCAGCCCCATTGCAGCTAATAGTATAACCATTTAAATCCAAGGATCCTGCATCAGTGATAGTAACAGCGGGACTTGTAGCACATGCAACAATAGATGCATCCAGAGTCTCTGGAGTAGTAACCGTGTCACCGCAGCTTACCGCGAAGGCGGCACCCGCCAGTGAAAAAGCTGAAACACCAGATATCGTTAAAAGCGTAAATCTTGTGAGGTTAGCACATTCAGTTTTCATATCATTTCATCCAATCATAATTAATTACTACAAAGCCTGGAATTTTCGAGGCTATTGATAGTGTGACAGAGAGCTAGGATTTATCTATGGGATCTCCTTCCCAATTAAACGTGAATTAAATGTCTCGTAAAGTGAATGAAAAATATGCCCCGCACAAGATGGTCATTCCTAGTGGTAGTATTCAGAATTCTGAATACTACCACTAGGAGACCCGCCAATATTTGAAGAGTTGGTCTATTATGATGTGCCATTTCCAAGTCTCGGAATCGATTACTTTAAAAATGGCCAACTCATTATCCAATACCTAGATCCCCCCTAACTGCAACCTTTAACACCTACCCTTAAAAAGGCGGAGTTCGGACCTACAGCTTTTACCCGAACTTTAAAGATCTCGATAAACAGGAGTCTTTGAAATATAGATTTTGGCGAGTTAAGCTTGCCAACAAGTTATATAGATACTGCTGTCCCAATGTGACATAGAAATTAGCTTATTTTTATGTCTTGCAATAACACCTAAACTTGCGTCAACCAAACCAAATACATCTGCAAAGAATATCAACCCCATAACCCTCCTATTGGATGCACGAATCATTAGAGCTGCCAAAGGTATTTGAAATCCATACATTATTCACACAGGCAGGATTATTTTGGTCCCTAAGGTCCGTATTACCACTATCATTCACCTCATTCCCTGTAATAACATTACCATGCTGATCATCTGCCTCCAATAGAATTCCATTTGTTCCATTTTCATCCAATGAATTCCCAACAATTAGATTATTATCTGCATCTGAAATCACAATTCCGTTATCATCATTTAGTTGATATTCACTTGAACTTATTACATTGCTACTTCCAGAAACTTCCATACCGGAAGAATTATTAGCGCTTATTTCTGCATTTATTACTTGGTTAAAGTCACCCAAAACCCGGACACCCACACCGGAATTAAAACTTGAAAATAAATCCAAAACAACATTATTGTTACTTGTAATTGCAACACCAGAATTAGAATTACTCATGACACTTACATTTTGAATAAAATGCGCTCCAACCCCTTCAACGGAGACACCTGTTGCACAATTCTCTATAAACCCTCCCCCCTCTGAGTTACTCAGAATCCTTCCAGCACCTTGCAGATTTACGCCCACCCCAGAACCATTACAGCTAATTGAGTAACCATTTAAATCCAATGTTCCAGCATCAGTAATAGTGACCGCAGGGCTTACGGCGCATGACTCTATCGCCCCTTCCAAAATTTCCGGTACAGTTACAACATCCCCACAGCTCACAGCAGAAACACCACTGGACAGAAAAACAGCAGAAGCTCCCACTGCAGCTAAGCATGCCAATTTCAACATATCTATTCTCCTATGTTATATTCCACACTTCTTCATTGTGCATAAATACTTGCGACTCAATAACAGGAACAGTGTGAGGGGAATGGGGTATTTATCTATAGGATATTTTTCTTAATTATTAATCCAAGTAATTGGATAAAATTATAAGAATACAAATCCGCTGCCGCCTTTAGCATTAATCATCATACTCTTTCGAGATCCCGGTTTGACCTCTCAGATTATTCACCTGATACGGACAATCAAGAGTAATTTGATCCTAAGCACTCTAGCTCAGGAATAACACCTAAACTATTACCCTGGCAGTGAATCACTACTGTATATAGGCATCGAGTCACCAGGGATAAAATAATGGAATCAGAAGGCGACATGGAAAGTCGCAATGGCGATAAAAAAACGCCGGGAAGATGGATCTCCCTACTTTCTTCGATCCCTCCGGCCATTATTGCCTTGTCATTGCTTTTTCATCTGCCCGATATTTCCGCTGGTAGAGAGTTTTCTTTTGGCATTAGCTGGGTTCCAGAACTTGGCGTATCCCTACGCTTCTATATTGATGGCCTCAGCTTTTTATTTGCCTTATTAATCAGCGGTATCGGCTTTTTCATCACCATTTACGCCGCTGAGTATTTACGCGGCAATCCACTATTGCGGCGCTTCTTTCTCTATCTCTATCTCTTTATGGTCGGAATGCTGGGGTTGGTATTGGCATCCGATCTCATTACTTTATTTGTGTTTTGGGAAGTGACGACGGTCGCAAGTTACCTCCTGATTGGCTTTAACCACTCCAGTGCTGTTGCACGACGCTCAGCTTTACAGGCTTTACTAGTGACCGCCTTAGGGGGGCTTTGCTTACTAACTGCTTTCCTGTTAATGGGAGAGATTGTCGATAGCTATGATCTTGAAGAATTGTTAATTAAAGGGGAACAGATTAAATCCAGTTCACTGTATCTTCCTATCTTGATACTGGTACTTATCGGAGCATTCTCAAAGTCGGCACAGCTGCCCTTCCATTTTTGGTTGCCCAATGCCATGGCGGCGCCAACACCGGTGAGCGCATATCTACATTCCGCCACTATGGTCAAAGCCGGTATTTACCTTCTTGCGCGCCTACATCCGGTACTGGCTCACACTGAATACTGGGAGTGGATTTTAACCTGCACCGGTATTGCCACTGCCGCAGTAGCGGCATTGGCCGCCCTGCGTCAAACAGACCTGAAACTGGCCCTCGCTTATACCACCGTGATCGCTCTGGGCACTATCACCATGTTTCTGGGTTCTGATGCTTCAGCTGCCGTCGCCGCTGCAATTACTTTCTTGCTGGTTCACTCTTTTTATAAAGCCGCACTGTTTATGGTGGTGGGCATTATCGATCGGCAGACAGGTACTCGAGATTTAACCAAGCTTCATGGCCTGGCGAAGTTATTGCCCTTTGCTTTTATAGCTGCACTGGCTTCAGCCCTATCCATGGCCGGATTCCCGCCGTTCCTTGGATTTATTGGTAAAGAACTTAAATATGAAGGTGCACTGGCGGTAGCTTCAGAGCCCGCACTGGTGGGCACAGCAGCAATTTTTGCCAATGCGGTAACGGTGACAGTAGCCGGCATGGTGGCCATCAAACCTTTCTTTGGCCCTCCCCCAAAAGATTCCAGCCGTATTCGCCGGGCAGCTCCCGGTTTGTGGATAAGCCCAATAGTTTTAAGCGCCTTCGGCCTCACATTTGGCTTAGCCCCGGACTTAGTAGGAGGCGGACTGGTGGAACCGGCACTAACGGCGATACTCGGACTTCCAGAAACCATCGACCTAAAACTCTGGCACGGTATTAACATTCCGCTCCTGATGAGCATTCTTACTTTTGTGCTCGGGGTGCTCATGTATGTCAATCTAAAACGTATGCGCGCCTGGCTAAACTGGGATTTTACCCATGCGCCAACTAGCGCCGATTTACTATGGGATAAATCCTTAGAACTATTAAAAGCTTTTGCCGCACTGCAAACACGCATATTGCAAAATGGAATTATGCGTCGTTATCTCACAGTCATTTTTGTTACGCTCTCGATGGCCCTTTTTTATGCCTTTGTTCATACAGGCCACTTCTCACTGGAATACACCGCACCACGACTCAATTTAAAAGAGTGGGCAGCCATACTGCTGACGGTAGGAGGTACGTTTACTGCGGGTTTTGCGCGTAAACCTCTCACCGCCATTTGCGCTCTCGGCGCTCTCGGTGTGGGTATCGCTCTAATTTATCTCTTCTTTGGTGCACCGGATGTGGCCATTACACAGATTCTGGTGGAAACACTCTACCTGGTATTAATTGCTGCGATTCTTCCACGTCTGCCCGTATTTACTCCCGGCAAGAAGGAAGGCTTTCGTCCCAGGGATGCACTGCTCGGTGCCACAGTTGGCCTTTTATTTACCATTAGTATTCTGGTGGTTCTGCAAACCCCATTCGAGAGCCCTGTGAGTGAATTCTACAAGGAAGCCGCAGTACCCGAGGCTCATGGGCGCAATATCGTTAATGTCATTCTGGTGGACTTCCGGGCCCTGGATACTTTCGGGGAGATTATTGTGGTGTTTACCGCAGCTGTCGCTGCGGTGACTTTACTCGGTCATCATTTAAGACGGGGCAAGCAGTGAATTCTATTATCCTACAGACAGCGACCCGTGTGTTGGTAGCCCTGATCTTGGTCTTCTCCATTTATATGCTGTTGCGTGGACACAATTATCCCGGAGGCGGATTTATTGCTGGATTAATTGCCGCTTCTGCTTTTGCCTTATTTGCCATGGCTTGGGGTATGGAGGCGGCACAAAGTGCTCTGCGCATACCTCCAGGGACCCTCGCCGCCTGGGGAGTTGTCATCGCCGGATTATCTGGATTGATGGCTCTATTTTGGGGAGACGGTCCCTTTTCCGGACAGTGGTTTGCCATAGTAGGCAGCAAGGAAGATGGCGGAATCATTATCAGCAATCTTTTGTTTTTTGATATTGGGGTTTACCTGACAGTACTTGGAGCCGTTCTCACACTCATTTTTTCTTTGGAAGAGGCCAGTTGATATGGAGTCTCCCCTCGCCGTTGTCGTCGGTATTCTGATTGCTACCGGCGTATATTTGATGCTTGCCCGCCATCTCTTGCACTATCTATTTGGCTTGGTACTAATTAGCAATGCCGCCAACCTGGCAATTTTTATCGCCGGGCGGTTGACTCGCGCCTCACCACCCCTGGTACCCGAGGGCCAGGAAGCCCCACAAATTATCGTTGCCAACCCCCTACCCCAGGCCCTGATCCTAACTGCGATCGTAATTGGCTTCGGCCTGCTGGCCTTTGCCCTGGCCCTGATCGCCCAGGCTTACCGTGAGCTGGGTACATTGGATGTGGATAGCATGCGTATTGCCGAGCCTGTCAAACCCAAGAGGAAGAAGACTACTTGAGTTGGTTATTGGCCCTGCCATTCCTGATCCCTATCGCCACGGCGTTAATCACATTTCCCGCTCGAGGCCGTAGATACCTTTGCTCTGGTATTTCGATATTGGGGTGCCTTACCGCCCTTTGCATTAACCTTTATATTCTTGTCCTGGTAGAAAGCCAGGGCCCTCAAGCTGGGCAAATGGGAGACTGGCAGGCTCCCTTCGGAATCACATTGGTCGCCGATCGGCTCAGTGCGGTAATGCTGTTGATCAGTGCCATCGTGGGTTTGTGTGTCTCTCTATTTGCCATTTCAGATATCAGTGAGAAACGGGTGAAACTTGGCTTTCACAGTTTCTTTCAACTGTTATTGGCCGGTGTTAGCGGTAGCTTTATCACCGGCGACCTATTTAATTTGTATGTGTGGTTTGAGGTGATGCTGATTGCCTCTTTCGCACTGCTGGTACTGGGGGGGGAAAAAATACAGCTGGACGGTGGCATCAAGTATGTAGCATTAAACCTTGTATCCACGCTGTTGATGCTGACCTCTATCGGGTTGCTTTATGGACTCACCGGCACCCTTAATATGGCGCAGCTGCATATTTCTTTGGCCGAGGTACAAAACCCCGTCGCGATTTCGACATTGGCAGTTATTTTTATCTGCGCTTTTGGAATTAAGGCGGCAATATTTCCACTATTTTTCTGGTTGCCCGCTTCATACCATGTTCCACCGGTCGCTGTAACCGCTGTATTTGCCGGTCTTCTGACTAAAGTCGGCGTCTATGCGCTAATTCGCACCTTTACTTTAATATTTCCCAATGATTTGGAGTTCACCCGGGATATTTTATTGGGAGCTGCATTACTCACCATGCTGACGGGTGTTTTGGGCGCAGCAGCACAGTACGAATTCCGCAAGATACTCGCATTCCATATCATCAGCCAGATTGGATTCCTGGTATTGGGATTAGCACTGAACAGCCCTTTAGCATTGGCCGGATCTGTGTTCTACATGGTCCACAATATTGTGGCAAAGACAAATTTATTCCTGATCAGCGGTACTGCCCAGCGCCTTACTGGCAGTTATGAGCTCAATGAAATTGGTGGTTTATATCGCGCCAGCCCACTTCTCTCTACTTTCTTTTTTATCGCCGCATTTAGCTTAGCGGGGTTCCCACCATTATCTGGATTCTGGGCGAAACTGCTATTAGTCAAAGCGAGCCTCGACCAGGCCGCCTATATCGTCGCTGCCGTCGCACTGATTACCGGGGCGCTTACCCTGTTTTCAATGAGTAAAATATGGGCAGAGGCATTCTGGAAGCCACACCCCCAGGAGCACTGCAAAAATTTATATAGCCTCAGCGGCGCAGAGCGCTTCCAGCGGCTGTTGCCAGTCGCGTTATTGGCATTAATCACTTTGGCTTTGGGATTGGTTCCCGAGCCTTTTATCGAATACTCCCTGGGGGCTGCCGGAGAGTTATTGGAGCCTGATGATTACCTGAACGCCGTGTTACCAGGTACCACTCATTAACTTTGGGATGGATAAATAGAAATGCGTATTTTTCTATTAAATTTATTGCTCGCGATCAGTTGGTCGGCCCTGACCGGTAATGCTTCCATGGCAAATTTTTTCTTTGGTTTTCTGATCGGATTTCTGGCACTGCGAGTCTCACCTATATTACCCGGGGCACAGACTTACTTTACCCGCTTGCCCCGTTTGGCTCATTTATTCTTTTTCTTTATCGAGGAGCTTGTTTTATCCAGCCTGCGTGCCGCCTACGAAGTCTTTTCGCCTCGCTTGCAAAGCCGGCCCCTGGTAGTACGACTACCCATGGAGAGGCTCGATAGAAACCAGATTTTTATTCTCACTAATTTAATTTCGCTGACACCGGGCACTATGGTATTGGATGTCACACCCAATAATGATGCCTTAATCGTACATACTATGTTTGTCAGTGATCCAGAAACCTTTCGCGAGGAGATTAGGGAGGGATTTGAGAAACGGGTTAAGGAGGCTGT
Organism: Microbulbifer maximicatervae (SeqCode); assembly: GCF_056231245.1. Classification (NCBI taxonomy): domain Bacteria; kingdom Pseudomonadati; phylum Pseudomonadota; class Gammaproteobacteria; order Cellvibrionales; family Microbulbiferaceae; genus Microbulbifer; species Microbulbifer maximicatervae (SeqCode). Next base: position 579,565 of record NZ_CP174334.1, on the reverse strand, counting down.
TTCCTGATGTTTCTCACAATTATCGATATTCATTCGCCACTGGTCACAGTAGCAATCAATATTGCTTCCTTTCTATTGTTACTCGCCCTGGTGATGTGCTTCCTGCGTATCGCTTTGGGCCCCACCTTAGCAGACAGGGTTGTCGCCCTGGATGTTCTCAATATTTTGGCGGTAGCCTACTGTGCACTACTGGCAATCGCCTCGGGACAACCCGTGTATCTGGACGCTGCCATCGCCCTGGCCCTGGTCGCATTTTTAGTGAGTGTGGCCTTTGCCCGTTTTATTGAAAAAAGCGGCTCGCGCACAGTCACCCACAGCCATAGGGATCATGATGACATTTGATGAAATTTTTATCGCTTTGATAATTCTGGTGGGCAGTTTTTTTGGGTTCAGCGCCGCTTTGGGCTTGCTGCGAATGCCGGACTTTTACACTCGAATGAGTACATCGGGAAAAGGGGCTACGGTGTGTTGCGGATTATTGCTGGCGGGCGTAGCAATTCTTTTTAGTGACGCTCAGGTAACAGCCAGGGCCATAGCCGCTATTTTATTCTTATTACTTACAGTGCCAATTGGTGTCCATATGATTGCCCGGGCGGCTTATCGAGCCGGCACTCCCATGTGGCGGGGTACCGGCTACAAACTCAAGTTCAAGAACCCGATGCGCAATATTCAGTAAGCACTAAATCTTTTCGCCGTAAAGTTCTTCAATCATACTTTCGCTGCGCTGGCGCAGGTGCTCCATATCTGGGTCCTGTAAAATGACATGACCCATTTTGCGCCCAGGGCGAAGTGCTTTGCCGTACAGCCAAACACCATCGTTATCCTGCTTCGGAGCTACATCAACCCCCAACATATTGACCATCGCAACTGGCACCGGGCAGGCAGTATCGCCCAGGGGCATATCCAGTATCGCGCGGATATGATTGGCAAATTGGCTGGCCTCAGGGCCGACAAAGGTCCAGTGACCGCTGTTGTGAACTCGCGGTGCCACTTCGTTGACAATCAGGCCGCTCTCACTGACAAAACATTCAACGGCCAATACACCCACATAGTCCCAGTCCTTCAGCAGGGTCGCCAGGTAACCCTCTGCGGCCTTGAGCAGCTCCGGGTTGTCGTAGGGAGCGGTGGACAGCAGTAAGGTGCCGTTGCGGTGGCGGTTTTCCGTCAGCGGATAAGCTTTGATTTCACCGGATGCCGAGCGAGCACCGATAATGGAGACTTCACAGGCGAAATTCACCCCAGCCTCAACCACACACTCCTGATCACCAGCTTGGGGAATGGCAGCATCCAAGTCTGCAGCACTCTTCACACACCATTGGTTCTTGCCGTCGTAGCCATTTTCACAGCTCTTAATAAACGCCGGATATCCCAGTTGGTCGACCGCTTCCCGCAGCTCTTTTTCACCCTGTGCTGCTGCGAAAGGTGCAACAGGCAGTCCAGCGTCTGTGAGTGCTCGCTTCTCACGCAAGCGGTGCTGGGCCTTCTCTGTAATATGCGGGTCCGGATATACCGGACAGAAGGGCTGAAATGAGCGCAGCAAGTCCACACTCACTTGCTCTCTCTCACTGGTGATCACTTCCGGGCGTCCCAATGCCTGATACAAGGCCTCAGGGTCCTGTCCCGGTTCCATCTCCACGATAGTCCCCAGTCCCTTCACACAGTCGGTGTTTTCACCGGTCTCAGCCAGGAAACTGAACTCCACTCCGAGGGGCTGCCCCTCTTGAGCCATCATCTGTGCCAACTGCCCACAGCCAATAATGGCAACTCGTCTCTTACTCACAACGATCTCCTATCACTCAACCGTGATCGGGACTTGCTCGGTCTGGCGCTCACGCCAGGCGATCAGGCGCTTCTGCAATTCCGCATCAGCCAAAGACAACATCTGCGCAGCCATTAAACCTGCATTGTAGGCACCGGAAGCACCGACCGCCTGGGTTGCTACCGCCACACCGCGAGGCATCTGCACAATGGATAATAAGCTGTCCATACCCGTCATAAAGCGGCTCTCAACCGGCACTGCGATCACAGGCAGGGGAGTCAAAGCAGCGATCATACCCGGCAGGTGGGCGGAGCCGCCGGCGCCAGCAATAATCACTTCGGTACCGGATTCGTGGGCACGGCTGGCAAATTCAACCATGCGCTGGGGAGTTCTGTGGGCCGAAACCACAGCAGTAGCAAAGGGAACTTCGAGCTCTTCCAGAGGCTTAGTCGCGTTGCTCATGGTGGCCCAATCCGAGCGGGAACCCATTACGATAGTGACTTTTTCAAAAGGAATCGGCTTCACTTGCGATTAACTCCAATATTGAACGAGCGCCAGATAGACGGGAATCGCCACCAGCACATTGAAAGGAAAGGTAACTGCCAGGGACAAAGTGATGGACACACTAGCATTGGCCTGCGGCAGGGCAACGGACATAGCCGCAGGCACAGCGATATAAGAGGCACTGCTACCGAGCACCGCGAGCAGAAAGATACCACCAGGCGACAAACCCAACAAACTCCCCAAGATACCGCCAGCGGCACCGCCAATCAGCGGCATAAAAATGCCGAAGCTGAGCAGGAAAGCACCCTGCCCTCTAACATCGGCCAACCGCGCCGCAGCGACACGCCCCATTTCCAGCAGAAAGAGCGCCAATATGCCATGAAACAGGGTCCCAAACAAAGGCATTACTGAAGCGGTGCGCTCTCCAGCCCAGGCTCCGATAACGATTCCCCCCAGGAGCAACAGTACTCCCTGGTTGCAGGTGACCTCGTGAAACACCCGGCGCTTGCTCGAACTGCCCATCGATTGCCGTGCCAACAACATGCCGACAATGATTGCCGGGACTTCAAGAAGCGCTACAAACAGAGGGAAATACGCTTCGTATTCAATATTCTGTGACTGTAGCAGGGCTACAGCCACCGCGTAGGTGGCAACACTGACAGACCCATAGTGCGCCGCCGTTGCCGCCGCATCCACACGTGACCACTTGCCAATCCAGCGCAAGATAGGGAAAGCCACCAGGGGTAACAGGGCACCAAAAGCCACCACCGCCAGGGACTGGGGAACCAGGGTGGCAGCGGAATACGCACTTAAAGCAGCACCACCTTTCAGGCCGATGGCGATTAGCAGGAAGATAACGCAGCTCTGGTAAAGACCTTTGGGTAAACGCAGGTCACTGCGAACCAGCTGGGCAAAGGCGCCCAGCAGAAAGAAACCAACAACAATATCCAACTGCATCTCTATCGCTGTCCCCGGCGCTGTCTGGAGCGATTATTGGAGATACGTATACGTTTCGGGGTTTGCTGCGCCATCAGCCAGTAAGCAGCATTGGCCAGAACCACCACTAGGCCTACAGCCATCAAGGGAACCCCGTTCATACCGGCAAGATTTACTGATAAGCCTGTGCTTAAAACTAACAAGCCGACAACCACGCCAAAGAAGAGTTGTGATCTCTGCATTGATAATGCCCCCACTGGTTATTGAAATTGACGCATTATCGGAATTGCTATTGATAGATAAAAATAGATATTTATTATATAAACTATAAACCAAAACCTATATAGGTGATTTTGTGCCCTTAACTCGTGCTCATGCCCGCATTGGAACCGTTCGACAACTGGAGATCCTGCTTTGTGTCTATGAGTTGGGCAATATCAGCGCCGCAGCCAGAAAACTGCACCTAACCCAGCCGAGCGTATCGATGCAGCTGGCCAAACTCTCCGATGCGGTGGGTTTACCTCTGTATTACTCGGTGGGCAGGCAACTGCAATTTACGGAGGCCGGGCAAACCCTGGTAGAAAGTGCCCGGGAAATCCTGAAGAGTTACGAGTACCTGGACCTGAAACTGGCCCAATTGCGAGGGTTGGATACCGGCAGCTTACAACTGGCAGTAGTGACCACCGCCAAATACTTTATCCCCCACCTGATCGGGGAGTTTTATCAGCAGCATCCGCGACTGGATATCCACTTCAGGGTGGGCAACCGCCAACAGATCATTGATTACACCGGTGAGGATGAAGATGACTTCTACGTATTCAGCCATCCCCCAAAGAGCCAGGACCTGGAGCTGGTGGAGTTTCTACCCAACCGCTTACTGGCGATAGCGCCTGAGAAGCACCCACTGGCCTCCCGCAAGAAAATCTCCCTGCAAGAATTTGCAGGCTGTCAGTTCCTGCATCGGGAAGAGGGCTCCGGTACACGCCATGCCATTGAACAGTTCCTGCGCAAACGCAATGTAGACCTCAAGCTCCGTATGACCATAGAGAGCAATGAAGCCATTAAGCATGCAGTTATGTCCGGTCTGGGGGTCTCTATATTGTCGGAGCATACCCTGGCGTTTGGCGGACGCGCAGGCTTGTCAATTCTCGATGTCGAAGAGCTTCCTATTGTCACCCACTGGTATTTGGCTCGACGCAAATCACGTCCGCTATCACCAGCAGCACAGAAGTTCCTGGAGTACGCCCGCAATCTGGAAAAAGTGCCCCTGGGTAATCTCCCGTAGCCCAGCCTTATCATTGGAAAAGAGGGAAAGAATACACTCCACCCAAGACTCACAGTGGAAATTTCCCTGTAAACCCGAATAGACACCTATACCCCCAAAGGCACCAAGCGCATTATTCTTTCTCTCCTTATAAATTCCCTTCTCCCTGTAAACCGGGCTAGATAATTTAGGCCTCAAATTTTGAAAAATTCCCTGCGGCCTTTTTCAGTCCTGCTACTTTTTGGGGTACTTGGCCCATGCACTGCCAATAATTATCAACCAAAGCCACCTATGGCAGATAAGCTGTTTTGCCTGTGTCCGGATTTTCAGAGATGGATATCGAGATGACCGCAAAAGGAATTAATAAAGGAATTATTACTCTACTTTTCACTCTCTCAGCACTATCGACCCATGCCCAGGATGATTGGCGTGATATCGAATGGGGTGAATTTATTGTTCGTTTTGGCCTGACTTATGTCCAGCCAAACGATGAGGGCACAGCGCTTAAATACAGAGTTTTACAGCAATGGGATTTATACAACAGCAGTTGGCAAATCGACTCGACCCATGCATGGCAAATATCGGGAGTGTGGCGGCCCAGCGATCGCTGGGGCATAGAATTAATGCATATTAATGGCGCCAGCTATGGTACAAAACTGGATAATTTCACCGGCAACCCTGGGCGAAACCAAATCCAGCTCGGCGACTTTAGCACTACAACGACAATGGTCTTCGGCAACTGGTATTTCTTAGACCCATCCTATCGCGCTCGCCCCTATATCGGTGCAGGAATCAATTACACCAATTTCCACACCGTTGAAATCAGCCGCCAGTTTAACGAATACCTGATAGATTCAGAGCTCTCGGTCGCACCGGGATCATTTAATATGGGGCACTCGTGGGATTGGGGGCTGCAGGCCGGCCTGGATTATATCTTTGATTTCCGCGACTGGAGATATCCTCTACTACTTAACGCATCCGCGATTTATTACCTGGCAGACACCGATGCCACTATCGACTTCCCCACTGAATTGGGCAGGGATCGCCTCTATGCACATTTTGACTACAACCCCTGGATCTTAAATTTCGGGGTGGGTATTAAATTTTAGTTACCGGAGCAATTTCATACAGTTGGGCGACAGCGAATACTCTTAAAATTTGAAGTTATTTCATACACGAGCTGCGTTGTCCCCAACTATAACTTTACCGCTAAAAACCTAATCGGTATTACAACTATCTGGCACAATAAAAGGAATAACTGTGTCCCCCCAAAAAACTGGTTTCCAGCTTTCTTCTGTAGGATTCGTAAAAATATTCCTACTCATTATGACGCTTTCTGCACTGCTTGTTTTTAGCAGCAACTCTCTAGCACAATGTAACCCCGGCAATAGTGGCACCTCTGCCGCAGATGAAATCACCTGTGACGAAGACAATGACCCCGATGGTGCGGACATAGAAACTTATGCCGGCAACGATACCATCATTCTTAACGGTGGAACGGCGGAAAATGTACTTGCGGGAGAGGGAGATGACGAAATTACTATCACGGGAGGAATTGTTACCTTATTTGCCGACGGTGGCGCTGGCAACGATACGATAACTCTCGACGAGCGATCCAGTGATGTAGGGAATTATCTCGGGGGAGGAGGCATTCATGGAGGCGATGGAGATGACACCCTGATTCTACTCGATGGGCTGTCCTTTCACGTCTGGGGAGGAGAAGGAAACGATACCATCACCTTGGATGGAGGGTTCATTTTTAACTACCTGGATGGCGGAAACGGCGATGACTATATCTATTGGGATGAGGGCATCAGTAACGAAATTCGAGGCGGCTCCGGATCAGACACCCTACTGATAGATTCACACTCTTTCGATGGAGATGTCATACTGGATGGTGGTGATGATCTCAGTGCAAATGATGGTGAAGTCGACAATTTAATATTTAAATTGGATTACTCCGTTGATGGGACTCTTCTAAACAACTGGGAAAGAGTCGTTATCTGGGGTAGCTCCAAAATGACATTCACTGGGAGTTTAGCTGTCGGAGGAGGTCTCGATTCGGAAGGAAATTCCCTCGGCCTGGATATTCGCTGGGGTGGGCAGGCATTTTTTGATAGCGACAGTTATGTAATTTCAGGAGATGTATCCAATAGTGGAACCATTGATCTATCCAACAATAGGTTCAACACTCTCACCATAGCCAAAGACGATAATGGAAATTATGGGCAATACCGCTCTAATAATGGGCGCCTATGGGTAGACGCCGTCCTTGAAGATGATTTTTCACAGAGCGATCAACTAATTGTGGAAGGAGACAGCTCTGGCACCACCATTATCTCTGTCTTTAACCGCTCAGGTAAAGGAAAGCGGACTGAGGGCAATGGTATTAAGGTGGTTTCCGTCAAAGGCGAATCAAATGCACAATTCACTCTGGCAGGGGACTTTGTCAGTAAAGATGATCAGCAGGCAGTGATAGGTGGAGCCTATGCTTACACATTGCACCAGAACGGCGCAGGAGGAAGTGATGATGGCAGCTGGTATTTGCGTTCAACTGTGGATAACTCTTCAATATTTCCTGAAGGCGGAATGATCCGCTGGCAACCTACTGCAGTACTCTACGAAGCCCTCCCGCAAATTCTCAGAACACTCAATATTCCCTCTTCACTACGCAGCCGCCTGGGAAATCGCTATTGGGTAGGTACAAGCTATTTGGACTTGGCCAGTAGCGAGTATAGCGATGCCCAAGAGCAGGCAATTGATAATCGTGGACTTTGGATCAGGAACTCTGCCCGACATATTACCCTTGATCCCAATGAGTCCAGTACCCGTGCAAACTGGAAACAGACTTACTATCAAGTACAAGTGGGCTTTGATTTACCAATACAAGTCTCCGTGTTTGGAAGCCAACTTATTGGCAGCGCCGCTTTGCACTACGGCGATTCAAATAACGATGTGAGTTCATTTTTTGGTGATGGCTCAATCGATGCGAGTAACTACGGCGTCAGCGCATTTGTCACCTGGTATGGATTGGATGGCATTTTTATTGATAGTCAACTTAAGCTAAATTGGTTTGACTTTGAAATGGATGCCAAATCACTGCGCGAACTCAATAATAGCGATGAAGCATTTGGTTACGCCTTGTCTATCGAGGGCGGCAAGAGTTTTAAACTGCATGATTACTATTCCTGGACACCCCATGCGCAATTGATTTACACCTCGGAGGAAGCCAATAACTTGCAGGATATCTATGCAGTACAAGCTACAGATATCAATAACAATGGCTTCCTCTTACGCTTGGGAACCATCTTTGAAAAGCGCAAGAGCCAGCGTAAGAGCAGTCGCAATATGTATGGCTCAATTCCCCTGGAAAGGTTCTCTCTGTTCGCAACTCCGAGCCTTATTTACAATATCGACCAGAGGACTAATTTACTCGTATCGGAAACCCGACTCAGTCAAAAACCTGATACCTGGTACGGTGAATTGCGCCTGGGCGCGAGCTACGATGAGTGCGGTGATCACTGTTCTATCTATTCAGAAATTTATTACAGCAGCAGTTTGGAAAACCTGGGGAATAGTTTTTCCGGAGGCTTGGAATTAGGATTTCGTTATAAGTGGTAGCAGTTTGAGATTAAACTGAAAGCCAAATATCAACCTTAGAGTGCGACAACTACATTACCTCTAGATAAAGCAGTGCCTATTCACTCTAACAGTAACTGAGATAAATTATATTCGGAGAATACTCTGTGTATTTTCTTATCGTTACCACACTTTCCCTTTAAATTTTGTTTCTTCAAGCCGCTAGCCTGACACCCAGGGATTGTTAAAAACCTATCCCTCCAGAAACGAACATCTGGCACTCTTGCACAACGGACTCCTTGCCTCATACTCATGGCTTTAAGCCAGATATCATCCGCACTAGGACATAACTCCAAAAACTTATCTTTATTCAGAACATCGGGATGTAAAGAGCCGGGATAATATAAAACACCACCAACTCCAGTAGGAAAAACGCGATAAGAAGGTTTGATATTCATATTGCACTTCCAAGTTTCCCGCGTTGTCCTCCATTTATTGTAAGGCAATATATTGCCTTTTTTATCAACACCTATCCTGTGAGCTCGATGACAGAAAATATGTGACGGGAACTTTAAATATGACTGATACAGCATATCGATGGTATCCATCGGGTAGAGGATATCGTCATCCACCGTGACTATCAGGCTATCAGGAAATTTTTGAAGCGCGTAATAATACTTTGTGTAAGGTCCTAAATCTTCATCAACAAATTCAACTCTCAACCCACGATCCACCTGCCTCATTAAAATATTGGGCAACATATAATCTGGAAATTCTTTGGTCGACAGCCAAAGTACAATTAAATCCGCTTTTAGCGACTGCTGAAATAAACTCTCGATACACAAATGGATATCATGGATTCGCTTTCCATAGCTAGTCAGAGAAACAACAATACTGTGTTTAGCCGCATTACCTACCCCAGAATCATTACCACTGAGGGCCGACTGCTCCAATATTCTCTTCCAGACCAGAGCATCTAATTTTAGGTTGTTGTTGATTGTATTTTTCTTGCTGCGCTTCGCCGTAAAACCCTTGAACATATTGACTTTACAATCTGGGGTTGAGACAACTCAATGCCTGGTTTTAGACATATACCTAAAAAGGACATTCAGTAATCCGTGGCCGCACATTAGAATTATTGAAATTCATAGTGCAGTAACAGAAATTGGTATAGGCGAGCTCAATTTTCCAAGATCGACCACACCCTCAATAGTAAAGGTATGGTCTAGTTTTCGGTAAATGCAACATTTACTACCCTACTTCACCTGCTCCTTCCGTCTCAGAGGCCAGTTTTTTCGTTGCACCACGGCGACCATATAACGCCAAAAGAACGCCAGATGGGAACATCAATACACCGTAAACTGCTGAGGGCACGGACATCTCGCTCGAGTGTAAGAGCGTGAGGGTTACCATCATTCCGATGGTACTGTTCTTAATACCGAGTTCCGTTGCAACCGCAACCCCTTCCCGCTTTGGCAGGCCAGCAACCCGGCTGATAAGAAGTCCCAATAGCACACCACAGAGATTCAATAGAATGACCGAGGGTCCAGCTTGAACCATCAAGTCTGCAAGGCGATCGCGAATTCCCCAGATAAGGCCTGCTACCAGTGCAAGCAATACAACCCCGCCAAAAATACTGACTATTCCCTCTGCGCGGCGAGCCAGGTGCGGTCTCCAGGCACGAAATAGCATCCCTATCACAACAGGCAAGAGGACAATACTGGATAACATCACCACTGTACTGGCGAATGGCAGAGTTATAGTCTGGTCAGCGCCGAAATAAGTTCGAAGCGCATAATTTGCGAAAAGCGGTAAACTGGCAATAGTAATCAGGCTGGCAGAAACTGTTAATACAATAGAAAGCGCCACGTTGCCGCGAGCCATCAAGGTAAACAGGTTCGATGTTGTGCCTCCCGGACAGGCGGCAATAATGACTAGGCCAACAGCAATGGCCGGTGGTAGATTTAATCCCCAGCAGAGGCCAATTGCTATAGCTGGCATCAGGAGAATTTGGGTAAAAGTTCCGATAATAAGGCCAATGGGCTTTACCGTTACCTGATGGAAATCCCTGGCAGTTAGGGTCATCCCTATTCCCACCATGATGATAAACAGCGAGATAGGCAAGCCGATCGAAATAAGGGGACCTGATTCCATGATTTTCTCCAGTATCAGTCACTGTAAGAAAAATACCCGACCAAAATCAACTCCCAGAATAAAGCTGGCACTGGAGATGGATAACGAAATCAAGGCAGAAACTCCACTGCCAGGCGACTTATTTCGACATCGGTAATTCGCTGATTTTTTTGGTGCTCGGATCGATTCTTATAAGTGTAATTATTATTTTTAGTTCAGATGGTAAAGCAATCATAGATGACTTCACCAATCTGTCTTGTATTTTAGCAATATACAGAAGTTTAATGACTCAGGAAACGATACAGAAGGCCATGATTTCCTCCCTGAAAAGCGGACAGGTAGATAATTGGGACAACTTAATGTGGTCCGTGGGAAGTTCGGATATTCCCACTAGCGAGGACTCCGTTACAGCTTTTAGTGCAGCTAACCAACTCCCCTGGCTTCTACCCACGCGACGAAAGTCCCTATTGGAATACTTCTCCTGCCCGAAAGTAAAAAATGCACTTTCCCCTGAACTGGATAATTACCTGCACGAACTCAACCTCAACAAACCCAACAACCGCTTGGGCACTTACTTTGAAAGGCTCTGGTCATTTGCCTTTGACAAACATCCCGACTACCAGCTGCTCTACCAAAACCTCCCTCTAAGGTCCGGGGGCAAGACACTGGGGGAACTCGACTTCGTCGTGCAACACCTGCCCAGCAACCAGTGTGAACACTGGGAAATTGCCGTAAAAATTTATCTCCAGGTTACCGATATCCATTGGGTGGGGCCTGGAATCAAGGACCGACTGGATATCAAACTGGCAAGAATGGCAGATCATCAACTGCCACTGATTGAAATGCCGGCAGTTCAATCAATGCTGAAAGAGCACGGCCTAGAGATAGATCGCCAGTGGGCGCTAATGCCCGGGAGACTATTCAAACCGCTGGATACACTTCACCGGCCCTCCAGTCATGATCTTTGGTGGGTATCGTTATCTGAGTTTCGGTCATTCTCCTTGAGCCAGGCAAACCGCAGTGCTCTCGAGTGGCTGGCACTCCCCAAGCAAGCCTGGCTGGCGCCTCAGAGCAGCACCACCGGCATGACTGCCGATCAATTGCTAGAGGCACTGCTGCCCGAAAGTTTTACCCACCCCCTGTGCATCGCCGCCGTCGATAAAAATGGCGAAGCCTGCAGAGGCTTTATCGTGCCCGACAACTGGTACCAAAGAGCCAAAAGTAGCTTAAGCATATAACCAGCCTCTCCCCAGATCAGAATCAGGGAGCCTTTCGCTGGCCTCACATTATTTTCTAAATTGGTGATTGACATAGATCAATTTACATTTACAATTTTCAGAAATTTCTGAAACTTAAGAAGTAAATGAAACTATCGAGTCAAGCCCAGGCATTCGTACTGCACTTTGGTGAAATGGGTAGCCGCTGGGGATTCAATCGCACGGTCGGGCAAATGTTTGCCCTACTCACCATTCATCCCACGCCACTCAATGCCGAGCAATTGGCCCAGGCCCTGAAGATCAGTCGTGGCAATGTCAGTATGGGGCTCAAAGAGCTACAGGCCTGGCGCTTGGTTGAGCTGCATCATCAACCGGGCGATCGCAAAGATTATTTCACTGCAGCTGGGTCAATCTGGGACCTCGCTCGCACTGTCTTCGAGGAGCGCCGCAAGCGAGAGCTCGACCCTACATTAAGTCTGCTTCGCCAGCTGCTGCTCAATGAACCCCAAGATGAGCTGGATGCCCAGGCACAGGAAAAAATCCAGGAAGTTTACAGCTTGCTGGAGCTGCTCGAAGAATTTGCCAACACACTCAGCAAGCTAGAACACCAGGACCTGCTTAAATTGATGAAGCTAGGCTCCGGTATCGTCAAGCTACTGGAACTCAAAAGTAAGATGACAGGTGGACAGAACACCTCAAACTAGCGAAAAAAACGCTAGTACGAGGAATATACCGCTGCACTCAAAGCGAAATAACACCTTCATCTGAAGCACTTATTCCGGGGAGAAACCCATAGGGCCAAATCCATGGCTAAAAGCCCCGGCATATTTTTAATCCGGCAGCCCATAGTGTTGGATTAAAAACGGCACAAGGCCGTGCCGCTGCCGATCCAAAGTCGGCTCCTGCAGGATTGTATACGCGGGAACACACACCTGCCTCTATATTTTCTTGCAGTGCCGATTAGCACAGGAGGTGCTAATCGGCTCACTGGTTCAAAGATCTCAGACCAGCAGAGGCTCTCATGCTAGATACCCTGATCCTTTCCAGGATACAGTTTGCCGCAAATATCAGCTTTCATATTCTATTTCCAACAATCACCATCGCACTCGCGTGGATCGTTTTCTTTTTTAAATTACGCTACGACCAAACTAATAATCCGGTCTGGATGCGCGCATATCGTTTTTGGGTAAAAGTCTTTGCCCTGACATTTGCTCTCGGCGTAGTGAGTGGCATCACCATGTCATTCCAGTTCGGAACAAACTGGCCCGGCTTTATGGCCCAGGTCGGCAATATCGCCGGCCCGCTTCTCGGATACGAAGTACTTACTGCATTCTTTCTCGAAGCAACCTTTCTCGGCATTATGTTGTTTGGCATTAATAAGGTGCCAAGCAAAATACATACTTTATCTGCCTTTATTGTGGCAACAGGAACCACTCTATCCGCTTTTTGGATTATTGCTCTCAACTCCTGGATGCAAACACCTGCCGGATTCGATCTACGGGATGGGGTCGCCTACCCGGCAAGCTGGATGGAAATTATCTTTAACGCCTCTTTCCCCTACCGACTTACACATATGCTGCTGGCTTCGGGTTTGACGGCATCTTTCTTTGTTGCGGGGATTTCCGCTTATCGGATTCTTAAAGGAGACCCCAAACGCGCGCCCCGACTCGCCCTTAAAACAGGACTGATTCTCGCTGCCATCTTTATTCCGATTCAAATCTATGTGGGTGACTTACACGGACTCAACACTTTTGAGCACCAACCGCAAAAAGTCGCCGCAATGGAGGGAGTCTGGGAAACAGAGCGCGGTGCGCCCCTGCTGTTATTTGCGATACCCGACGGAGAAGAAAAAACCAACCATTTGGCGATCGGCATTCCCAAGATGGCCAGCCTTATCCTTACCCATGAGTGGGATGGTGAGATCAAGGGAATAAATGAATTCCCCGATAATCACCCACCGGTAGCCCCCGTATTTTTCGCCTTCCGCATTATGGTCGGCATAGGAATATTGATGCTGCTAACCGCTTGGGGAGGGGTCTACCTATTGCGCAAAGGTGAGCTGCCTCGCTGGATGCTTAAAACCCTGGTCGCGATGACATTCTCCGGCTGGATAGCCACCTTGGCCGGTTGGTATGTCACAGAAATTGGACGCCAACCCTGGCTCGTTACAGGAGTACTGAAAACCGCCGATGCTGTTACTCCAGTACCACCTTCCCATGTCGGTTTTTCCCTAACCCTTTATCTGGTTGTCTATGTGATATTGCTCTATGCGTACACAAGAACCCTGAAAGTGATGGCCCTGAAGTCTGTAAAAGTCGAGGAGTTTGAAACTCAGGAACTATTCGCCGGAACTAGCTTAACCAACCGCCCAAAAGATACTGAGAAAAATGACAAGGGGGAAGGCAAATGACCGGTAGCGCTTCTGCAGCGGCCTATTGGCTGCCTGTCGCCTTTGTCGCCCTTATGGGCCTGGCGGTAATAGTCTACGCAATTCTGGATGGCTACGATCTTGGCGTGGGCATTTTGCTCCCCATGGGAGAAGAGGAGGAATCCCAGCGGGATACCATGATCGCATCCATTGGCCCCTTTTGGGATGCCAACGAAACTTGGCTGGTGCTGGCAATCGGTTTGCTCCTGATTGCATTCCCAATCGCACACAACCTGGTGTTAATGCATCTATATATACCAGCTGCGATTATGCTGGTCGGGCTAATCATGCGAGGAGTGGCATTCGACTTTCGTGCCAAGGCTGCCATCGACAAAAAGCTAACCTGGGATCGAACCTTTAAAGCGGGATCTATTATTACCAGCCTAGCGCAGGGGTACATGCTGGGGCAGTACGTGATTGGCTTTAAGCCCGACTGGTCTGCACAGCTTTTTTCAGCGCTCAGCGCTCTGGGAGTTACCGCCGCATACGCCTATATTGGCGGCGCCTGGCTGGTTCTTAAAACCGAGTCGGAGCTGCAAAAACGAGCGACCACATGGACCCGTTACGCAGGGCGGGCCACCCTGCTTGGGGTGGTTGCAGTATCGGCCATCAATCCACTGGTAAACCCAACCGTATTTGACCGATGGTTTACCTACCCTCTGGTTATGTTTGTACTACTCGTCCCCACCCTGTGCTTTATCGCCTTTGTCTCCAATGATGTTCTGCTGGCGAGAATGCCTAAGCCTGCGGACAGACATAAAGCGGTTCCTTTTTTTACCGTCGTTGTTATTTTTCTGATGTGCTTTGTCGGCCTGGCCTTCAGCTTTTTCCCTGATATTGTTCCCGGCCAACTAAATATTTGGCAGGCAGCCAGTGCCACCGCCTCATTAAAATTTATTCTTGTGGGTGCGGTAATAGTAGTTCCCGTCATCCTCGCCTATACCGTTTTCTCTTATTACGTCTTCCGAGGAAAGGCGACAGAGCTACATTATCACTAGCTGCATTTCCATTCGGCTGGCAGAAATACCCGCTAGCCGAATTTAATTAATTAATGTGGAACTACCCCACAAATCAAACAAGTTCTTCTTGCTCGCCTGAATTTGGTACGATTATAATAATCAATTCCAAAAGACAATTTTTTACATGGAAGTAAAGCGTATGCTAGCCCATGGCCAGTACCGCTTGTCTATAGGGGGAGGTAATTTGAACCAAATCGATCGACGAGCTATCAGCCGGCGCGACACTGCCAGTCCGCGCAAACCACAACGCAAAAATGGTCGGGAGAAGTATGAAAAGCTTCTTGACGCCCTTGAAGTATTAATTACTGAACAAGACTCTACGGATATTAGCCTCGCAAACCTTAGTCAGGTTGCAGGTGTTCCAGCAGCGTCTGTTTATCATTTCTTCCCAAGTGTAGATGCCAGCTTAACCGCCCTGGCCGAGCGTCACTATAAGTCTTTCGGTGACGTAGTATTGGGCCATTCGGATTTTTCTCCGTCAGAAAGCTGGCAGGATATGCTGAATCAGCTGTGCGACCTTGTGCGCGGCTACTATGAAGAGAATCTCGCAGCACTAAAAGTACATTTTGGACCTCAGTCCAGTTGGGCATTACGCCAACTACAAATGGAAAACAATTGGCGCCTGGCAGATACTCTGATCAAAAACCTGTCTCGGGAGTTTGAGTTGCCACCCTCTCAGGATTGGCGAGACCGGTTTATGTGTGCCATCAACATTAACGACTCTTTCTGCTCCCAGTCTTATTCCCGCTTTGGGAAAATAACAGAAGACTCTGCAGCAGAGGGGAAACGGGCCGCTGCAGCCTACTTAAAGCTCTATCTCGGTGAGCTTTTGCAGAGGCGCCAATTGCGCTTTGCACCACTGGAGGCTTCGGCCTAAGCCCAGTAGCAGAACCGCAACAAAAAAGCCCGACAAGTAATTGTCGGGCTTTTTTGTGCCCGTCACTTCCACCCAGCCCTCTGTTTAAGCCTCACCTGACTAACAATTACCGATAATCAAAAAAAAGAGGGTAAAAAATATTTGCTAATAAAATAGCTTCAACTTTTATATATATCAAATGGCTATATAAAGGCTTATATTAACTTCACTTTATAACTATGTTGATTAAGGGAAGCAGCGCTAGAATTGCATTTTTGTGACTGGCAAGACTGAACCTACACTTCATTAACTAATATCGATTGTGGAGGTCCCTTATGCCCATTGCTTCACACGAGCTCTCGGTGGATTTCCCAGAATATGCAGACACAATCAAGCAGCTCATCGAAGACGATATTCAATTCAAACTTGAAAACGACATCTACAGCAAACTGGATAAACAAATAAGAGGCCTTCAGGATAGTGGTATTGGCACCGACGACGATCACTATTCCAGCCTCAAAAAACAGAGAGCCTACTTAAAACAGCACCTCTATAACCGCATTACTTCAGTGATTACCCATCACTAAAGTACGCGTTAACAGTTGCTCGTAGCAGCACTGGCGGTCACTGCAGTTGCTGAAAGGGCACGCAGCCTAAAAGAGCTTGGCCTATGCAACTGTACTTGACCTTTTCCTCCCCCTTTGCGCGCAAGGCGCGCATTGTTGTGCAAGAACAGCGTCTGCACTCTGTGGTAACAGAGCATTTCTCTCACCCCTTTCACAATGACGACGAACTTATTTCCAGCAACCCCTTGGGAAAAGTCCCCTGCCTAACCCTGGATAATGGCTCCTCGATCATTGATAGCGAAGTCATCTGTGCGTTTCTGGATAAAAGCTTGGGGGATGGTCACTTATCTGCGCCACTGGATAACAATTGGGATCTGTATACTTTTCACAGTATCAGCTCTGGATTAATGGACGCAGCAGTGCATCTGCAAATGGAAAAGCTGCGCGCACGGGAAGAACTTAGGTCTGATTTTTGGTGGCAGCGCTATTTCAGTGCTATTGAGAGATCTCTAGATTACCTGGAAAAGCACCTGGATCGATTACCCGCCAGTCTTAGCTTGCCACATATTAACTTGTGCTCAGCACTATCCTATCTTGATTTTCGCCATGAAGATTTTGACTGGAGAAGTGACCACCCGAAACTTATGGCCATATCGGAAGATTTGGAGAAAAGTGAAAGCCTGAGTAAGTGTCAGCTGCATGAATAGTTACAAAATGCGGAATACCAACAAGAATAAGTTATCCCGCTATTTGTTCTGAACAGGTCAAAATACTGAGTAGTAAACTATTGTGTCAGGTGGAAAGGACACTCTACAACTGAGACTCGCTGTGATTACATCTCGGTAAGCTCGGAATCGGCATTCATTCTTAATGCGTTACTACAGCGCAGCGCATTCCTCATTTTAAGGCACCGTGACTCCATCAGCAGAATGTAGTCTATTTTAATTAATATAAATGCCACATTTTTTTACTAGCCTAATCCCTTTTGGAATACTCCCATGGCCAAACAACCGAAGAGTACTCTTTGGATAATTCTGCACAGTGTGGCCATTGTTGCAGTTTTATGTAACCTGCTAACGGGGCTCCGTATCTCCACCTTAACTAAGCCAAGTATTGGAAATATCGAAGAACTTTTACCTCAGGGACAGATTCATGATATTCACTTCTTTGTAGCAATTGTTACTTCAGCCATCCTTATCTGCTACTTATCCTATAAAGTAACAATTAAATTAAAAAATACAAACTCATACAGCGAACCTAATAAAACATCAATTAGCTACCATAGAGTAGTAACACGCATTGGTTCATTTTTTTTAATACTCATGATCTTAAGTGGATGGATTTTATTTATTGGTTCCGACAATGCTTCTATCTTTCGCCAGGCACACTTTTATAGTGCTTTTGCGATCCTACTCTATATATTCCTTCACGCTGGCGTTTACCTAACAACCTATGGCCTGAAGACTTTGAGTTATTTACTTCCCAATACTCGATCGGGCTATCGAACTTCAATTTTTACCTACTTATCTTTCGGCTGTGTCACTTTATTACTTTGGATTATTGTTACAAATAACAGTTACCACGATCTTACAGTTGAGAAAATAAGTCCGGAAACCTTTATAAACATAGATGGAATTTCCAAAGAATCCGCATGGTCATTAGCTACACCACTTAAAATCCATACTGACGGAGGTGCTAACTTTATTGATGGTAGCTCAACCGTCAACTTGAGAGCCTTGCATAACCAACAGGAAATATTTCTTCATATCACCTGGGAAGACCCTACTGAAAGCTTGAAACACCTACCACTGAAAAAAGTAGATTCTGGCTGGGAAGTACAACAGCAAGGTTTTCAAAATTTTAATGAAACCCGTCACTATGAAGATAAGTTTGCCATCCTGCTCTCCAATTCCTGTGATTTCGGTGCTTCGGGAACCTCTCACCTGGGCCGCAAACCATCAGCACAGTTGCCCGCAAATTGGCATGGCAAGGGCTACCACTACAGCTCATCCGATGAAATACACGATCTCTGGCACTGGAAAGCAGTAAGAACCAATAAAATGCACCTGGCAGATGACAATTATATTGGCAGGCCTGATATTGTAAGGCCAGGAGCACGCCGCTATACCGCAGGATATCTCCAGGATGGCAAAGAGTCCGGGGCATACTTAATGAACTGGAAGTGGTACTCCTCAAAAAACGTTACACCAAAAAGACTACCCAAAAGTCCCTCCAGCCTGACTCCATATCAAAACGAGGATACAAAGAGCGATTGGACTATTTCCTGGTTTGATTACCAACCATACGCGGCTGAAGATGACAATTATCCTATCAATACGATTATGCCTTCAGTCCTCTATACCTCAAATCGCTTTGAGGGAGATCGTGCCGATGTAAGGGCCTATGCTGTTTGGCAGGACGGCCAATGGTCTATGGAGATGGTGCGAAAATTAGATACTGGGTCAGCGTTAGATGTAGTAATAAAAGACGGCATTTGCCTCTGGGTTTCTGCCTTTGATCAGTCGCAAATTGCCCACACTCGCCACGCCCTCCCCGTCAAAATCAAGTTGGCAGATCAATAATGTTTGTGCGCATATTTTGGGTATTCATTTTTCCTGCAATCACGGTCTGTGCAGTCATACTGCACCAACCATCACAACCTCTGCCAAGTGAATACCACTTAGTTAAAATTGATAAAAATGGGGAGACTATCGAGGCTTGGGCAGGCCCCTGGTCCTGTATCTGCGACACCGATACAGGGCTTCTTTGGGAAGTAAAAACCGACGACGAAGGAATTCACGATGGAAGGTGGACCTATTCATGGTATCAATATGAAGAGGGTATAGAAAATAATGGAGATTGTTATTTTGAAGAAGAGCGGTGTGATACCGAGGACCTGATTCGCAATACCAATCAACAGAAATTGTGTGCAACGCAAAACTGGAGGCTCCCCGATATTACAGAGTTACGATCCATTATCCTGCAGGAGAGTAAATCTGGCAGACCTCTAATTGCGACTGAATATTTCCCGAAAACTCAAAGGGGAGATTACTGGACCCGTAATTTTGACAGGCCTTTATATGGCATCTACCAATATCTGGGAACAGGTGCTGGCGCAATCAATTTTATGAATGCAAAAACCATCACAATTCCCTATCGAAACGCCGCTTTCGTTCGTTTAGTCTCCAATCATTCAACGGCCTGTAATAAAGATCCACAATAATTCCGGCGCGCCGCACAAGTCTTTTGCAACTAATCTCTAAAGCTGCTGCGCCTGAAAAGAATAACCACTACTTACAGGAAACCCCCAATGAGACGGTTCTTAAGCACTGCTTTTGCTATCTCGGCTCTATGTTTGGCAATTGATGCCAGTTCAGCAACTAAACACCACAGATTGGCCTGGGATGGTGATGCATCCACCAGTGCCGTTATCGGTTTTTCGCCAGATGGCCACAGTAGTAACCCTTACATTAATTTTGGCTATTCAACCAATGAAAATAGCTGGAGCAGTCAAGGGGTTGATTCTACATCTACCTTCGATGGCAGCTTAGATAGCTACTTTGTCAGATTGGAAAACCTAACACCGGATTCAGCAGTTTACTATCGTGTGTGTGATCAGGACGGCTGTGGCGACCGGTTCTGGTTTAAAACGGCTCCTGCGGAGGAATCTCCCTTCGTCATAGTCGCTGGGGGAGATACCCGCACGGGGCATACAACACGGCGCGAGGGCAATGCTTTACTAGCCAAAATTCGCCCACTGGCCGTTATGCATGGCGGTGATTTTACCAACGCCAACAGTGCGTCGGAAATGGATGACTTTTTACAAGACTGGACGCTGACCTACTCCAACGACGAAATTGATGGCTATAGCTATCAACGTATTTACCCTCTAATACCTACCCATGGAAATCATGAGGATGACAACTATTCAACCACCTGCCAGGTCTTTGGTGTGGACTTCAATGCGGATGGTAGTTGTAGCCCCAGTGATACCTACGGCGCAGTACAAATTTCCCCCCTATTGCGTGTCTACACACTAAACAGCCAGTTTCAAGAAAGCGGCTGGTCATCTTATGCTACCGCCATGAACAATTGGCTTGAGAGTGATTTAGCAGGGACTGGCGCCTACAGTCACTGGCGCTTTGCCCAGTACCACAAACCCATGTTCCCCCACTACAGCGGTAAATCTGACAACCCCACATTATTTAATTGGTGGGCACAACCCTTTTATGACTACGCCATGAATATGGTGGTCGAATCAGATACCCATCTCACCAAAGTCACCGAAGTCGTTGCCCCCAGTAATAGCGATTTTTCAACCAACGAAACCGGCGGCACCGTTTACGTTGGTGAGGGAAGCTGGGGAGCACCAGCTCGCTCAGCAAATGATGCCAAGTTTTGGACCATAGATATGGCCAGCATCCAGCAGTTCAAAGTTATCCAGGTCAGCTTTGACCAACTCACTGTACGCACAGCACAGTTCGATAACAGCGCAAGTACTCTAACACGAGAAGATCGAGCCAATAATCCTCTTGTATTACCGGAAAATATCAATTGGTGGAGCGCCAACCGAATTGGTGAAGCTATGGTTCTCGCACAAAATAACGTTGGCAGGAGCGTTATGCTTGAGGACGACACTGGTAATGGCGAACTGTCACTACCAGTGACTGATGACACATTTATTTCATCGCGCTACTCTTCCAGCAATTTTGACAATGACTCAGATGGACTTCTCGCAGATGGCAGTGATAGCACCTATGGAACGCTTTACTCACTGATTAAATTTGATCTCTCCAATTTATCTCACTGCTCGACGATAAATTCAGTTGAAATCGAATTTAATATCACCAACCGGTCCAGTAATAGTTACGGTATTTACTTGGCTGAATCCAACTGGAGTGAGGAATCAGCCACCTGGGATTCTGTCGGTGGATCAACGGTGCTTTCACAGTTGTTCGCCAGCTTTACCCCGTCGTCTACTGGTACCCAAGTGGTGAACTTGAGTTCATCAGGTCTTCTGGATAGTTGGCTGAACAATGAAAATACTGGCTTGGTCATTGCCTCACTGAGTGGCAGTGATGGGGTAGATATCTCTTCACAAGAAACCGGTATTGCCCCAGCCCTCAGGGTAACCGCCGATTGCAGCGATTCTATTAGTGAAGAGGTATCTCAAGTTGCTTCAGACGATGTGTTTATTTCATCCAGAAAAGAGGATGATAATTTCGATGGTGATAGCGATGGACTCCTCGCCGACGGCAGCGATCTAACCTATGGAACTCTCTATAGCCTCATTCGCTTTGACTTATCAGATTTAAGCTGTCGCCAGTATATTGATGCGACACTCGAATTGAATGTAACCAATACTTCCAGCAATAGCTACGGCATTTACATGGCAACACAAAGTTGGCGGGAAAAGTCGGCCACTTGGGATTCTGTCGGAGGTAGTTCTATTCTCGGACTTCAAGTGGGCAGCTTTATCCCCTCCTCTACCGGCCGACATCTCATTGACCTGGGAGCCTCAGGAATCGTCGACAGCTGGTTAAACGATAATAATAACGGCCTGGTCATCGCATCGGAACGGGGCATTAACGGTCTGGATTTAAGCTCCAAAGAGAGCGGGCAGAGCCCTCTTCTTACCTTACAGACACTCTGCAATTAATTGCCTTCAGGGCTCTCTGTCCGGAGAGCCTTATTTATCCCGTTCTGTGTATCTTATTTCTCCAACAGTGGTTTAGATTTACAATCCAAATTTTTTGGCACGAACTTCTTCAAAATATAAAAATATCAACGTCGCCCTACCCCAAAACCATAATTCCTTTAAATAAAAGAACCAGTAATTAAGTTTACCAATCTACCTTATTAATTCCTTTTAAACCTGACGCTATAAAATTTATATACTATTAACCCCATATCCAAGACTACGCTTCAGCCAAAGGGCAAAAGAAATCAGCGGTAAGGAATAGAGTCAGGTATTTCATCATCAAATAAATAATGAGCCAAAGGATGTACCAACGATCGTACGGAGATACTGTAAATGTTAATGAAATATAATCGTAGTTATGTCGCTTTATTAATCTCAATATTTATAGTCGCGCCATTTAGTGTCGCAGATACCCATGAGGAAGTCGTCACTGATCCAGTAATTCTTGAGGGTGCAGTAGAAGGACAGCCAAAGTCCAATCGGTTTTGGTGGCCTGATCAGCTGGATCTGCGTCCCCTCAGGCAGCACTCTCCAAGATCCAATCCAATGGGTGACAGCTTTGATTACGCTGCCGAATTCCAAACCCTGGATCTTAAAGCGGTAAAACAGGACATCGAAACTCAGCTCAAAACTTCACAGGACTGGTGGCCCGCAGACTACGGTCATTACGGCCCATTTATGATCCGAATGGCCTGGCACAGCGCTGGCACCTACCGGATCGGTGATGGTCGTGGTGGTGCCCGTGGCGGCCAACAGCGTTTCGATCCCCTCAACAGCTGGCCTGATAATGCCAACCTGGATAAAGCCCGCCGTCTACTCTGGCCCATCAAACAAAAATATGGGCGCAAATTGTCCTGGGCTGATCTTATGGTGCTAACCGGCAATGTAGCCCTGGAGTCCATGGGATTCCCCACTTACGGATTTGCCGGGGGGCGACAGGATGACTGGGAGCCCGACCTGGTTTATTGGGGGCCCGAAACCAAGATGCTCGCAGATGAGCGTTACACCGGCAACCGAGAGTTGGACAAGCCCCTGGGCGCTGTGCAAATGGGGCTTATTTATGTCAACCCGGAGGGCCCCAATGGCAATCCCGATCCGGTGGCTGCCGCCACAGATATCCGCGAAACCTTTGCCCGCATGGCGATGAATGACGAAGAGACAGTAGCCTTGATTGCTGGAGGGCATACTTTTGGTAAGGCTCACGGTGCAGTGAAAGCTGATTGCCTCGGCCCAGAGCCCGCCGCCGCCCCAATTGAGCAACAGGGGCTTGGCTGGAAAAATAAGTGTGGGAAAGGTAATGCCGACGACACAATGACATCCGGCCTGGAAGGGGCCTGGTCTGCCGCCCCGATCAATTGGAGCCAGCAGTATCTGGACAACCTTTTTAAATTCAATTGGGTCAAAACAAAAAGTCCAGCTGGTGCCGTTCAGTGGATACCCGATGATCAGAGCGCGGCAAATCTGGTGCCCGATGCATTCGACAAGAACAAGCGCCATGCCCCCATCATGTTTACCACGGATTTATCCCTTAAGTTCGATCCCAGCTACAAAGAAATTGCCAAGCGGTTTCAGGAAAATCCGGAAGAATTTCAACGCGCCTTTGCCAAAGCCTGGTTCAAGCTGACTCATCGGGATATGGGCCCTCGCGCGCGCTATTTGGGAGCGGAGGTGCCCGAAGAAGATTTAATTTGGCAAGACCCTATCCCCAAAGTTGATCACTCTCTGATTGACAGCCGGGATATAAATTCTCTCAAAGCAAAAATACTGGCGGCAGGCATTAGCGTTCCCGATCTGGTGAGGACTGCCTGGGCCTCTGCTTCTACCTTCCGTGGTTCAGATTTTCGCGGTGGCGCCAATGGTGGCCGTCTTCGCCTGGAACCCCAAAAGGACTGGTCGGTAAACGATCCCACTGAACTATCACAAGTCCTGGCATCGCTGGAAAAAGTCCAGCAGGAATTTAACAGCTCCCAATCCGGGGGCAAAAAAATCTCAATGGCAGATATCATTGTACTTGGGGGCGCAGCAGCCATTGAAAAAGCTGCAGAGCAGGGCGGGCATAAAATTCAGGTCCCCTTCAAGCCTGGACGCACCGATGCTTCCCAGGAACAAACAGATGTTAATTCTTTTGCGGTACTACAACCTCTGGCCGATGGCTTCCGCAACTACTTTGGCGATGGTTATGGGAGAACCCCTACAGAGTTATTAGTTGATAAAGCCAGCCTGTTAACCCTGAGTGTGCCTGAAATGACTGTTCTGGTTGGTGGAATGCGCGCACTTAATGCAAATACCGACTCCTCACAGAATGGTGTACTTACTCAGCGCCCCGGCACACTGACGAATGATTTCTTTGTGAACCTGCTCGATATGTCTACTGTCTGGTCCAAGTCGGCAAAATCAGAGGGTATCTATGAAGGAAAAGATCGCAAAAGTGGCCAGGCAAAGTGGACAGCCACACCTGTAGATCTGATTTTTGGTTCAAACTCTGAATTAAGGGCAGTCGCAGAGGTTTATGCTTCCAGTGATGGCGCTGACAAGTTTGTAAATGATTTTGTGCAGGCCTGGACCAAGGTAATGAATTTGGATCGGGTTGATCAGCCTCAGTCTTAAGAATCATATACCTCAATAAAGAAAAAACCGAGGCTAGCCTCGGTTTTTTCTTCTGGGAGATTATTTAAGTTTTAATCCTGCCCCTTTAAATGCCGATCAAAAAATCGCTTGATCATGCTGTATTGGTGGATGCGAGTCTGCTTACCGCGCAAGCTATGCTTCTTGCCTGGATAAGTCATCAGCTCAAATTGTTGGCCGTTGTCCTGCATCTGTTTTATGAGTTTAGTGGTATTGGTAAACAACACATTGTCATCCGCCATGCCATGATAAATCAGCAGATCACCTTGTAAGCCCTTCGCATAGGGAAACACAGAAGATGCCTCATAGGCATCCATATCCTTGGTTGGATTGCCCATATAACGCTCAGTGTAATGGGTATCATACAGCGTCCAGTCCGTAACCGGCGCACCCGATACCCCCGCCTTAAAGTAGTCTCCGGCTTTGAACATACTCATCAGTGCCATGTAACCACCGTAGCTGTGACCGAAGATACCTACTTTATTTTTATCAACGTAAGGCAAGGTACGCAGGAATTCAACGCCGGTAATTTGATCTTCCACTTCAGGAGATCCCATATTCTTAAAGATAGGATTCTCAAAAGTGGTACCGCGGTTTGCTGAACCACGATTATCTAGGGAAAAAACAATATAACCCTGTTGGGCCATATACTGGTTGAATAGCTTATCCCAGCTATTGGTAACCACCTGAGCGTGTGGACCACCATAGACAAACACCATTACCGGGTAACTTTTCTTCGCATCAAAATTAGCAGGTTTGTACAAGCGGTAGAAAAGCTCCTGGCCATGGGGCGCCTCAATACTGCCAAATTCCGGAGTGATCCATTGATCTTTATAAGGATAGAGAGGGTGAACACGATTTACAGCGTTCTGCTCAAGCCAGGTGATTCTGGCCCCTGAGCTGCTGTGCAGGCTCACTTGAGGCGGCGTGGTAACGCTGGAAAATTTATCAATATATCCAGAGGCATCCTCAGAAAATTCGATAGAGTGCATACCACTACGCTGTGAAATTCTCTTAATGTCGCTCTCCCCTTGCAGGGAGACTGCATAGAGATGCCTCTCGATTGGAGTATCTTTTCGTGCGGTAAAATACAGACGGTTAGCCTGCTCATCAACAGCCTCTAACTCGTCAACCACCCAATCTCCCTTAGTCAATTGTGCCTGTAATCTGCCGCCAAAATCATATTTATACAGGTGTTTGAAGCCATCCCTCTCCGATGACCAAATAAAAGCATCGCTATCTTCCAAAAAGTGGAGATCATGGCTCAGGTTAACCCAGGTATTGCTGGACTCGGTAAGGAGCGTTCGGGTTTTTCCCGTATTGAGATTGTAAGCACGAAGCTCTAACTTTTGCTGGTCTCGAGATTGCCACTGGAAAGTTAGCAGGTGATCACGGGCCCATTTTACTCGGGGAATATAAATATCCTGATTATCTCCCAGGTTGACCCAACGGATATCCCCCGAATCAATATCTATAAGGCCAAGTCGGATTTTTGCGTTCGCACGCCCAGCAGCGGGGTAACGTTGCTGTATCATTTCGATACGATCCGCATAGATTTCGCTACGGGTTACCTGATCAACTGGCGACTCATCAACTTGCAGGAAAGCAATATGCCGATCATCAGGAGACCACCAATAACCGGTCATCCGGTCCATTTCCTCCTGGGCAACAAACTCAGCCATTCCATTTTTAATATGATCTTTGCCGTCGCTGGTTAGCTGCTTTTCCCTACCGGTTTTCAGATCGACAATATAGATATTTTGGTCGCGAATAAACGAAACAAAGTGCCCCTCGGGAGAAACCTTTACATCGGTTTCAAAGGTTTCCGTTTCAGTCAGTCGACGCGAAGAACGGTCCTTGAGATCGTAATAGTAAATATCGCCGGCCAAAGGGAACAACAGAGACCGACCATCCTCTGACCAGCTGTACTCCATTATTCCACTACCATAAATTCGCTGGCGCTCCCGTCTTGCCTTTTCCTCATCCGAAAGAGTTTCACTACCGCTGTGCAGACTATCGGAATTGACCAAAATTCGGGACTGACCGTCTTTCAGGTTGTACTCCCAAAGATCGTAACGGTTGTAATCTTCAACTCTACCTTTGAGGAAAGTTACGCGCTGCCCATCAGGTGAATATTCCAGCGCTCGGGGAGCGGTACCACTCAGAGCCGGGTCGGAGAATAACCGTTCAATGCTGAGTGACTCTGCAGAACATATTCCTGCAAAAGTACATCCAAGTAATGCAAGCAGTGCTTGTTTCATAGGAAAACTCTTTATATTAAGTATTGTTGGCAATTCACGTACCACCTTGCTAGCAGGGGTATTATTTAGAAAATTCTGATTAATTCCATGTTATCTCCGGCATCCTTAGGAGCCGGCCTAAATGGCATCCAGGTAAGCCATAGCTTCTCTTTGGGACTTGTTCTGATCACCAGAAGTATCTCAAATTTATCGGAAACCCTCTAAAAAATGCAGCTATATTGTGGATAGAGCAAACCGGTGAAGGATTCTACAACGGAACCTTCCGGGACATGCAGTACCTTACAGTTTTGGGTTTGCGCACAAACAATCCTGCTGCAATAGCCCCCCTTTACAAATGTTTACTCTGCTTAACCAACATTTGTGGTTAGCTAATGTCGGACTAAAGCTTTTATCAAAATACGGGGTAACAATAATGAAGGTTCATCTCTTTGCATCTGCAGCTGTGATTTTGATCGCTGCTGGCTGTAGCTCTACACCAGAGATCCCCACCACTGAATCGTTTGTCACTGACATCACCGAACTGGGCCATCGTCGCTTTACCTACAAGGCAACCATTGGGGCCGGCCCCAAGGGCCAAGGCGGTAAGCGTGGTGGTCCGGGTGGTGGAGGTCCAGGTGGTGGTGGTCCCGGCGGCGGTGGTAAGGGTAGTGGTGGCCCAGGAGGTGGCGGTCCCGGCGGCGCCAATTCTGGAGATGTGAAGAAAGTTGCCCGGCAGAGAATGGAACTCTTGCTAGCCGAAAGTGGCTTCTGTCCCAATGGCTGGTTCCTGATCGAACAAACTTTTGACCAGAACAGAGCTGAAATTATTGGCGAGTGTCGGGCGGTTGCACGATAAGCTTACGCCTCTCACTTTGGCTCTATGTATTCTGCTCGTATTGCTTTATACATAGCAAGCGCGAAACCCTTTACCCAAACAGCCCCTCAACTGAGGGGCTAACTTCACTAGTCCGTAATTTATCCAGCCTAATATATATGTCTGCTCAACAATGAGTCTGCATGGAACCTTAAGTGCTCCTCAATAAATGAAGCGATGAAATAGTAACTGTGATCGTAACCTGCATGGTGCTCTATCCGAAGAGGATAATCACTGGCTTCAGCAGCTGTTTGCAGGGAATGTGGTCTCAACTGTTCCTCAAGAAACTCATCCTGTTCCCCCTGAGAAACCAAAATCGGAGTTTTCTCTACAGCGCGCCCCATTAGCACTGTTGCGTCATATGGTTCCCAGCTCTTGGGATCAGCTCCCAAGTAAGTTCCCAGCGCCTTTTCTCCCCAAGGACAAGCAATAGGATTGCAAATTGGACTAAAAGCAGAAATTGATTGATATCGCTTGGGGTTTCGCAGGCCGATTACCAGGGCACCATGGCCGCCCATGGAGTGCCCGCAAATCCCGCGTCGACCATTGGTGGGGAAATGAAGTTCTACAAGGCTTGGAAGTTCATCCACGACATAGTCATACATTTGATAATGCTGTTTCCAGGGTTCTTGGGTCGCGTTCACATAAAAACCAGCCCCCTGCCCCAGATCATAACCCGGGTCATCCGCCACATCGTCTCCTCTGGGGCTGGTATCGGGTATCACTAAGATAATCCCTAACTCTGCAGCGACTCTCTGAGCACCAGCCTTTTGACTGAAGTTTTCATCCGTGCACGTCAAGCCCGAAAGCCAATAAACAACAGGATATTTCCTCTGTGTATTCCCCTCTGCATCCTGTGGTAAAAAAATGGAGAAGACCATAGAACAGTTGAGCGTGCTGGATTTATGTCGGTAACGCTGCTGAAAACCGTCAAAAGATTTAGTACTGCTAACCAATTCAATCGACATTTTAAGTGGTCCTATCAAGCCTGCTGGAAATGAATAACACTGCGAATACTTTTACCTTCATGCATTAAATCGAAGGCATCATTTATTTGCTCAAGGGGCATTGAGTGAGTAATAAAGTCATTCAATTTAAATTCTCCAGCCAGGTAACGCTCTACGAAAGAAGGCAATTCAGAGCGCCCCTTTACACCGCCGAATGCTGATCCCTTCCAAACCCGCCCTGTAACCAACTGGAATGGGCGGGTACTGATTTCCTGTCCGGCACCTGCCACTCCAATAATAATGGATTCCCCCCATCCTTTGTGGCAAGACTCCAAGGCAGCTCTCATCAGGTTAACATTGCCCACACACTCAAAAGAATAATCCACTCCGCCATCGGTAAGCTCTACGATAACCTCTTGAATAGGCTTATCGTAAGCCTTGGGGTTAATACACTCAGTGGCTCCCAACTTCTTCGCCAGCGCAAATTTGTCCTCATTAATATCGACACCAATAATTCGTGAGGCGCCAGCCATCTTGGCTCCGATCACTGCGGATAAACCAATTCCGCCCAAACCAAAAATTGCCACACAGGAGCCCGGCTCAACCTTGGCGGTATTGGTAACGGCTCCCATTCCCGTAGTAACACCACAACCCAGCAGACAAACCTCATTTGAGGGGGCTTCGGGATTAATTTTGGCCACAGATATCTCAGGAAGGACTGTGTACTCAGAAAAAGTAGAGCATCCCATATAATGGAAAATGGGTTTCCCATTCACCGAAAAGCGTGTCGAACCATCAGGCATTAACCCCTTGCCCTGGGTGCCCCTGATTTTTTGGCACAAATTGGTCTTTCCAGAGAGACAAAACTTACATTCGCCACATTCAGGGGTATACAAAGGAATTACATGATCCCCGACAGAGACACTGGTCACCCCCTCACCAACGGATTCAACAACACCCGCACCTTCGTGACCGAGGATTGCCGGGAATACCCCTTCAGGATCATCTCCTGACAAAGTGAACGCATCTGTGTGACAAACGCCGGTGGCGTGTAATTTCACGCGAACTTCACCCCGTTGGGGAGGCATAACATCGACATCCTCAATAACCAAACGCTCCCCAGGCCCCCAAGCTACAGCTGCTTTACAACGGATTGTCTCTGCACTCATTTTCAATTCTGCCTTTCATCATTCGTTCCAGTGGCGCCCAGCATAGTCCCCTAAGATTATTGGTGCAAAGCCAAGCGCCGCTGCTGAAGTAAAATCAGGAAAAATCTAAAAGCTCACCCTTATAGTAATAATTGGTAGCGCCGAACAATTATTCAAAATAATTCCTTTAATTGATTAACAATTAATAGCTTGTCGCTTCCTCCACTGCAGTGGGGAGCTTCCATGAATGGCTCGAAATGCTTTTGAGAAAGCACTGATATCGGTGTAGCCCAAACTTGCTGATAGTAATCCCACATCAATACTTGAGGCCCGTAGATGCCAGCGAGCAGTCTTCATTCGCGCCCCCTGTACCAACTGCTTAAAGGAGGTTCCCGCTTCATTTAAACGGCGCTGAAGCGTTCTCATTGGCATACCGAGTAAGCGAGAAATTTGCTCCAGGGAGTGCTGCTGGGCCCCGAGAGTTTGAAGGATTAAGACTTGAACCTGTCGGCTGATATCACCCTTGTGCTCTGCCAATAAGCACTTGGAAAACTCCTCAAAATATCTCATAAGACCGCTGCTGGGTTTAGCGAGGGGATAGTTCATCAATGATCCATCAAAAACCAAGCGATCTCGATCTTGCTCAAAACTAGCCTCAATGCCAAAAAAATTTTGGTAACTACTCAGCGGAGATTGGGGCTTATGCCGAAATGAAACAGAGCGGGGAGATACTTTAGAGCCAACCATCTCCTGTATCAGGCGATAGGCAGCGCCTACTGAAAGTTCAGTATACTGTTGCGCGGGAATTGCGTCGGGGAAGTGATTAACTCTCTCTGCAATCAAGCAGTCATCGGTTTGGTAAATTTTCCAGTGGTCCGCCTGGTTGTGTAACACCATATACCGATGAGTTACTGTCAAAGCACTGGATAGATTCTCACTTTCCAGTATCAGCTTACCAAGGACGCCCAGCATACGTAGCCCTTGCTTCCCCGCCAATCGCAAGCCAAAGTCACTACAGGACAAGTCCCGTGAACACAAATTAAGGAGGTCCACCAGCGTTGCAATGGGGATCAAGATATTTGGACGACGTGTACAATCCGCAGGAAGCCCCACTTGCGCTAAAAAATCTGATGACTGACCACCGAGCTGTGGCACCAATAGATTAAACCCAGCCAGCGCACCACTGCGAATTTCATAGATAGGCTTCATGTTTTATAGCTACCATATTGCCAACCTCTCATTTGCACTATCACACAGTGTCTAGGAATAATGAGCATCGGACAATAGCTATATCATATAACATAGCTCTTCAACTAACTGGGACTACCCCTATCCACAAACGCAACTTATTTGAAGGCTAGTGCCTGACTATTGTGGCACTTTCCACTATCTACTCATAAAACTATCGGTTTATACGAGAAAGAACTGCAAGGAAATTTCACATGGAAACTGAAAATCTAACACTATTTTTAGGCTGGGCTTCGATTATAAACATATTGATACTACTGCTATCAACTATTGGACTTGTCTGCCTGAGGAAGTCGATCACCAGGATTCACGCACGAATATTTGAGCTTAATGAACAAGATTTAGGCCGTGCATATTTTCAATATCTAGCACAATACAAAATTGCTATTATCGTCTTCAATATTACACCGTATTTTGCTCTAAAAATTATCAGTTAATTGATAAAAGCGGAAATATTTTGCAAAAAAATAAGAAAGGTAAACTATACCTTTCTTATTTTCATAATTAAGACGGACAGGGGAGTATTTCGGGTCCGCCGGCAGATACCCTTTTCAGAAAATGAAGTTATTTCTGAAATATTTATCAGCCACTCTTTTTCACAAACTTTGTCAGAATAACAATTCTCTGACCCTCGACCCGTCCTTCGATATGCTCAGGATTATCGCTTAAGCTGATACCGCGAACTGCCGTTCCCCGTTTTGCAACCAAACTGCTTCCTTTTACATCCAAGTCTTTGATAATAACTACATTATCTCCAGCTTGTAACTGGGCACCATTACTATCCCGATGAATCACCAACTCACCAGCCTCTGGTATTGCCCCGGCCTCTGCCCAGGCCAGCAAATCGCCATCCAAATACAACATGTCAAACAAGTCTTGGGCCCAGGTCTCGCCAGATAAGCGCTTTAGAATACGCCATGCCAACACTTGAATTGCCGGCTCGGTACTCCACATAGACTCCGACAGACACTGCCAGTGCGCACTTTCCAGCTGTGCAGGATTTTCCAGCTGGTCCCTACAGGTTTGACACAATAATACTGCCGCATCTGGATAGCCCTCTGACTGGGGTACGTCATAAACCGCCAAGCCATTTTCTGCTTTACAGAGCTCGCACTGATTTCCACTGCGTTGTGCCAACTGCTCCTGAGTCACAGCCATAAGTAACCTCAAAAAAAGTAGGGATTATACGACTGATTCTTCCTTCACGCCTCCCAAATAATCACATTTAACGGACATCGGGGTCGACCGTGAACATGATCAAGCTCAGACAGGAAGTAAATAAGACTATCAACAGCCCAGTAGTAGATGGAGCCATTAGGTTGCCGAGGGATTCATAAGCTTCAGACAAGACACTCTAGAGCACTAAAACTTCCAACAGCCGCCAATATAGATTGACGACTGTAAAGAGCATTATGCGTTAAGTACCACACTCAGTGGTGCGAGGAGACCGCTGCTGCGAACTGCCCACCCTGCTTGCTGGCGATGGCACTGGTAATATCCCCTAAACTGAGAATACCGACCATACGCTTTTCACTATTGAGTACCGGCATTCGTCGTAACAACTGTTGCTCCATTTTGTGGACAGCAGACAGCAGATCATCCTCTTCCCAGCACCATTCAATCCCCTCTGTCATAACATCTCGGGCGGACAGCGAGCTGAGATTACCCCCCTGAACCACACCGCGACATACAATATCTCTATCAGTCACTATTCCTACAAGCCTGTCATTTTCTCCGATCGGCACTGCACCAATATCTTCATCTCGTAAAATTTTTGCCAACTCCTGTAATGGAGTATCCGGGGTGCACCAGGTAGCCCCCTCATGCATTGCGTGTTTAACTTTCATAGGTACCTCAAAGCTCTTTAGACAAATGCCAAAGAGAGTGACGGGTAAAACCCATCACCCTTAACCCCTATAGATCAGTGCACTTCAATCCGCTTTCTTTGCGGGGGATGCCCCTCATGTTTTGGTACCGTGAGCGTGAGAATCCCATCTTTGAAATTTGCATCAATCTCACTTTCGCGAACATCTTCACCAAGATTGAAACTGCGCAAGAACTTGCCGTAACGCCGCTCCTGACGAAGCACGCGGCCATCCTTCTTCTCCTTAACCTCGCGGTGCACCTCAGCTTCAAGGGTCAAAACCCCATTTTCTAGGGTTACACTGATATCGTCCTTACCCACTCCCGGCAGCTCAGCGCTAATTTCATACATATTCTTGCGCTCACTCACATCGATACGCGGAGAAAAAAACCCCTCGCGTTCAGAGCCGATTGCACGGGTCGGTGAGAGCATTTGTTCAAACATATTATCAAGGTCCAATAGGGACCCTCTGGGGATCAGACTCATATCTACAACCTCTTTTTACGCTAAGCCGCAAAAGGCGCCAGAAAACTCAAGAGTCCGTCTTGCGCCTGTTACATCTTGAGTACAGTCTAGGAAATACTGCGACAAACGAAGGGATTAAGTGCCGATAAAAGCCATTACAAATTGAATATGAGAGCTGTCGTATATTTCTTTTGTACATATAAATATTAAAAACTTCCTTTCCAATTGCACCTAAAGAGAATTTCCACCTCCATATCCATCAATAAGCAACCAGGGCTCGTGGCCAATATGGCTATTTACTAGGATTAAATAAGGCAGTTAAACGAGGATATGTTCATGGCCTTAGCATGGGTCCTTGTGGCTAACCAGTCCCAAGCGCGAATTTTTGAAGCCAACAAACGCGCGGGAAATCTCAATGAAATCCAGGCACTTCTCCATCCAGAATCGCGGCTCTCTGGCAGAGACCAAGAGAGTGATGCACCCGGACGCACTTTCGACAGCTATGGTCAAGGAAGGCACTCAGTAGGTAATTCTGCAGGATTACATCGCCGTGAAGGCGAGAATTTTGCCAGAGAAATTGCACATACCCTGGAGAGGGGAAGACAGGAGGGCCAGTACGAAAAACTGTATATTGTTGCAGAACCCTACATGGTTGGCAGCTTGAGGGATGCCTTGAAAACTCCAACCCGCGCAACAATAGCGGGAGAAACAGGAAAAAATCTGGTGGCTTGTGAACCCGAGGAGATCCGGGCTCAACTTCCTATTTGGCTATAGTGACGTTCGGCCAGTAGAGAGGGTCACGAGTGAACCTCTCTACGGACCCCGCTCAAGCCCTGCTTTCCATTAAAAGCTTATCAATCAGGGCATCCTTTTCAGTCCATAACTCATTTACCCACTGATTAAACTCCACCCGAAACTCCTGATCGGTTGCGTAGTCTCTCTCAAAAAACCGGCTCGGCAACTGGACTTTCTCAATGCGAACAATCACTTTCTTTAACTTACCGGAAAGGAAATCTTTAAAGGTAGGTATACCATCCGGGTAAACAATAGTGACATTCAGTAGCTGGTTCAGCTGCTCACCCATACAGTGCATTGCAAAGGCAATCCCTCCGGACTTGGGCTTTAGAAGGTGTTTGAAGGGCGATTGCTGTCTTTGATGCTTCTCTTTACTAAACCTTGTTCCTTCAAGAAAGTTCATAATACTGGTGGGTATTAGCTTAAATTTTTCGCAAGATTTTTTCGTCGCTTCAAGATCCTTACCGCGCATCTCCGGATGTTTTTTCAAAAACTCTTTGCTGTAACGCTTCATAAATGGAAAGTCGAGTGCCCACCAGCACATTCCAATCACAGGAACTTTGATCAACTCTTGCTTCACAAAAAATTTCAGGAATGGAATTCTTCGATTAAAAATCGACTGCATCATAAAGATATCAACCCAGCTTTGATGGTTCGCTGTGACCAGATACCATCCATGTTTATCGAGATGCTCTATCCCCTGTACATCCACCTGGGTTCTTTGGGTCAGCTTCATCCATCCTTTATTTAGGGTTATCCACATTTCTGCCCAAGAAATAAAAAAACCCATGAAAATTTTTTGCAGAAAGGCAAAAGGGAGAATAAATCTAAAAACTGAAAACAAGAGTATGGGGGCTGCACAAACCAATGTGCTAACGGCCAGCAACACCGAAGATATGACCAACAGCAAAAACGAAGGGAGAAAGTTAAACATCTAAAGGCTCTTTTAATTTTCCGGGCTTACAGGTCAGGCTGTTACGCCATATTCACAGGTTACCCGTTTCTTTTTTAATATCTTGAAATCCACTTATCACAAACTAAGCGGACTCTGCTCTCATCAGTGTATTTACATAATCCGGGCTACAGGCTGCCTATCGCAATCAACATGGCTGTGTATATTTATGGCTCATGGGAAACTGCTCCACTGCAATAAATTCATGCGCCGAGCGCCTAGGCTTTAGCCGCCCGCGCCAGAGGCAATATCAAACCGCAGCAACTCTGGGAGAGTAACACGCATTTCAACCCCATATTTATTGACTGAATAGTCTGAATCTATCGGCGATACATCAGCGCAAACTGCACGGATAAAACCAGTGACAGCAGCCCAGTGAGCGGCCTCATTTTTTCAGCATGCCCTGGATATGAAAAGGCGCCATTGTACCCTTTCTATAATCATGGATTAGCAACTTTTATCTTCCCACGCCGCAAAGGCACGATAGTGACTGGAGCAGCGTTGCACCCTGCTAAACTTGAGGCTCCAGGTCGTAGAATTGCGCCGGGAGAATAGAATGGGAATTACAGGTAATAAGCAACACTTCCACCGCAAGCAATGGCTCAGCGTACAGCAGGCCGTTGACCACCTGAGTGCATTGTCTGAAGAGCCACTAACCAGTGCACATCTTGCAGACCTGGCCGATGAGCAGCTTCTTAACCTGTACTGGTACCGTCCAGGCCAAAAACTGTCCTTGGAAGATCACAAGGGGACCCGTGAACTAGTAGAGCCTGTCAGGCTCTGTTACGAAAATCCCAGTGACTGGCACGCCATCGTGGATATTTTGCGGAATAATCCAGCGCTGCCCGCCTACGAACATGACACTCCGCTTCTGGAAGATGCCGACGGAAACCGGCTGCGAATCACCTTCGACTACCACCAGCGACCAGAACCGTTTAGCAGCCGCTGGTACCCTACCTATGCGGAGTTAGTGCTCAAGCGCAACGACTTGGAACAACTGGAACCCCACCTGTTTACTAGCCAGGCGGTTGAGACCGGGTTTGAGCGTGAGACCCTACTGAATGTTATCTGGCAGCTGGAACAACTAGCCCTTGGGGATGAAGAGCACTCCACCAGCTGGCTGGCAGACCAACTGGCACAGCGCTCTTCCGCGCTGGATCGGCTATCTTGTGAGCGCATCCTTCAGGCGGCCGAGCGCGAAAGCTCTCCGGGGCGCTCGATATAGCACGGCATTTCCTACTAATACCTTTGACTCCTTCCCCATACTCAGGAACTCCCCATTGGTGGTAGAGCCCAAAGGCTGTACCCTAGTGGCACTTAGCAAATCTAAGTGTGACGTACTACCAATAGGAGAGAGAAGTGCAGGCCAAAAACAGCTCCTCCAGCTACGGCTGGGTAGCCATCGCCCTCCACTGGATAATGGCCCCTGCGATCATAGGGACTTTTATTCTCGGTTGGTGGATGCGCCAGCTATCCTACTACGATCCCTGGTATCAACGAGCCCCTGAAATTCACAAAGGGGTGGGCATCATCCTGCTTGGGTTTCTACTCTTCAGGCTGGCTTGGCGCTTTGCCAACCCATCTCCGGCGAGCAACCCCCAAACACCCAACTGGCAGAAATTTGCCACCACCGCCACTCATGGACTGATTTACCTGTTACTACTGGCAATCATGGTTTCCGGCTATCTGATTTCTACCGCCGATGGCCGCCCTATCGATGTCTTCAGCATAGTGAGCATCCCTGCAACCTTACAAGGAATTCCCAATCAGGAAGACATTGCGGGATCTATCCACGAAATCCTTGCCTGGGGCCTGATTGGACTCGTAACAGCACATATCTTGGCAGCCCTCAAGCGTCACTTTATTGACCGTGACGGCACACTGCGCAGAATCCTTGGCATCCGTGTAAAGGGCTCTACAGACGATCACTCACACGTACAAACAACACTCTCAACCACCAAATAAGGAAAAAATGACATGAAGAAGCTCTCTGTATTTCTTATTGCAGCTCTGATGGGGACTGTAGCCCAAGCAGCGGAATACAAAATCGAC
This sequence comes from Microbulbifer maximicatervae (SeqCode), assembly GCF_056231245.1. Lineage (NCBI taxonomy): Bacteria > Pseudomonadati > Pseudomonadota > Gammaproteobacteria > Cellvibrionales > Microbulbiferaceae > Microbulbifer > Microbulbifer maximicatervae (SeqCode). Next base: position 542,393 of record NZ_CP174334.1, on the reverse strand, counting down.
ACCAAAGGGGCTCACGCTTTTGTGCAGTTTCGTATCAAGCACCTTGGATACAGCTGGCTGTACGGCCGTTTCGATGACTTCAACGGCTCCTTCTTTTACGATGAAAAGCAGCCAGAAAAATCTTCTATCAATGTCGACATCGATGTAACCAGCCTCAACAGCAATCACGCTGAGCGAGACAAGCACCTGCGCAGTGATGACTTCCTCGATACCGCAAAATTCCCCACTGCTACTTTCAAGAGCACTAGCTTTGAACCTCTGGAAGACGGCAAAGCCCGTCTAAATGGCGAACTGACCCTGCGCGGTATCACTAAGCCAATCACAATTGACGTTACCAATATCGGTGGCGGTAAAGACCCTTGGGGCGGCTACCGCCAGGGCTTCAGTGGAACCACTGAGTTCGAGCTGAAAGAATTCGGTATCAAATCCCTAGGCCCAGCCTCACAGAAAGTTGAGATGATCCTGGATATTGAAGGTATCCGTATCTAACAACAAAAAAGTACACCCCCTGAGCCCGGAAATTCCTCCGGGCTCCCCCCTAACTGCGCTTCGCAACACTCCAATAAACAACGCAAGCAGCAGCTGCAGCCAATAGCCAGTCGACGCCTGCCATCAACCCTCTCGGTAAGAAAAAAGCTAGCATTGTGATGACAATACATGTCCCCAATAAAGTCAGCAGTGCTCGCGGGTTCCAGCCACAGAAATAGTAATAACGCCCATCACTTTCGCTGTAATACAACTGCCCTACATCCATCTGGCGCTTCTCTACTAAGTAGTAGTGAGACAATATGACACCATAGGCAGGCGCCAGAAAAACCCCCATCCAGTTTACGAACGCCACTAAACCGATTTGTTTGATAACAGCGGGCCACAAAGCACTAATCAGAAAGGCCAGAAACAGCGTTATCAATGCCGCCCTGCGAAACCCCAGGTACTTTGGCAGAAGATTTGAAATATCGTTAACTGGAGCCACAAAGTTCGCCACCACATTGATGCCGGCCGTTGCTGTAAAAAAAACAACCGCGGCGATCAATGACAGTTCCAGATTCCCAAGCTTCTGCACAATATCAGTGGGATTTGCCAAGTTCTGGTGGAAAACTGACTGGGCGGCGATAGTGGTGAACAGAACAATTATCGCAAAGCCAGTCATATTTATAGTGATTCCCAGCCAATTTCCCCTTCGCATAACAGACACGTTCTTACAGAAGCGAGCAAAATCTCCATAACTTAGGATTATCGGCGCATAGAGAGCCAACATAGTACCTGTGACTTTGATGAGCTGGACCAAGCCATCGCCCCAGGATGCTATAGACCGATCAAAGAAAGTAGCAACAGCAAATGAAAACTGTCTGTCACTGCGAACCACTAGCATCCACAACAGCGCTAGCATCACTCCATAGACACAGGGTGCAGCCAGGTTGATAAACCAACGGATCGTATTGATACCTTTGAAAAATAGAAGAGCTTGAAATAATGAGACAAGTACGAGGGAAGCCCAATCGATCCGGTCCATTGCCAGCCACTGCCCTCCGACAGCTTGAGGCCACCACTCTCTCAGTAATAAAGACATGGCATGGGCAGCAAACCAGGTCTGCGCACCGTACCAAAATATTGCCACGCTCCCCCGAAGCAGCGCAGGGACGTTAGCACCTCGGATCCCCATACTCGCCCTGGCCAATACGGGAAACGGTATACCGCATTTAACACTCGGTTCACCGATTAAATTTAACAAGATGATAATTAAAATTGCTGCAATAGCGATCCCAGCGAGAACCAGCCAAGCATTCGTATTGGGACCGAGGAATAGGGTTGCCGCCAGGGTATAGCCAGCGAGACTTTGTGCAGCGTTGGCCCAAAGGTTAAATATCGTCAGAGTGCCCCAGCGTTTAGCTTCGGGCTTCACCACCGCTAAATTTTCATTCTTTAGCTGCAAAGTGTCACCTAAGTGCATCTGATAAATAGCGCGCCAAAGCAGCTACTTCAAATTAGCCTTTTCAACAATGACATACAAGCCGTCAAAAGTGCCAAATTTAACAGTTAATAATATATATTCTCTTTTACAATTGAGACTTGTTTTCATTAACAGCAAAAGTGGTATCCATTTACCAAATTAGCAGTAATGCCGCTAGCACTGGCGCACAACTGTGAAATATATTGTGTAGCCATCGATTAAAGAAGATCCGGTCGACAAAGATACAGGCAAGTATCCATTAAACTAGTGTGCAGCCGTGTATTTGGAGAACATTAACCAATGTCACAAGTAAAAGTATGAAAAGGTCTTTAAGATTTTTGACGGCGGCACAACTTTTCAGCGAAAATGGAAGCAATTACTGACAATTATTGCACTCCCTCTAGAGACAGTTATCAAGGGAGCGCAAAAATAGAACAATTTCCAAAAATCGTAGTGACTAAATCATTCAGAACTGGGGCAATCCTCTCCGAGACTATCAGTGAGGCAGCGGCGCAGAGCAGCGCCAATCACAACAAGTAGTGTCTCAGCTCAAGGGAAATAATCGCCGCAGATGGTAAGCCAAGACTCCGTACTGCTAAGGTATTCGCAGGACAAGCACAGCGGGCATCCACCAGTATGAATGAACTTTGTCGCAATCAGGCCACAACATGAGTTGGCCACGGCAGAAGGGTAGGAATATGGCTTGCTTACAGCATCCAGATAGGGAACAACCAGTTTACTTAATGGCACACCACACCATTGGGCGCCGGCAGGGTGCAGTAGACACAAGAATCACAAGTGCTGAAATATCAGGCATCCATGCAGCAGTGCAGTGGACCGGTACACATTGGAATATTCGCGACCTGAGTCGCAATGGCACCTGGCTAAATGGCCAGCAGTTGGTACCCGCTAAAAGCTACCCACTCCAGACCGGTGATAAGATCGCTTTTGGGCGGGCGAATAACCCAGCTTGGATCGTCGAAAACCTCGATGCTCCCGAGAATTTGCTGATCGATATTCACTCTGGCGAGGCACAACCGCTGGAACAATACCACCTGCTGCCCGATGAGAACGAGCCCCTCGCCAGCCTTCAGTACAGCCCCTTAACAGGGCAGTGGCTGTACGAGTTCACAGGTCCATCAGCTGAAGACGGCGATAAGACCCTGATAAATCATGGCGATCGTATCGATTGCGGCCTGCATAGCTGGCAGCTCTTTCTTGCGGACAACCAAGGGGCAACGAAAGAGTTATCTCTGCAGCAACTGTCTATTGTCGACTTTGAGCTGAAGTTCTCTGTGAGCTCCCACGAAGAGCATGTGCAGTTACAACTTCAGCGGGAAGGTATGAAGCAATCCTTACCAGCAAGAATCCACAACTATCTCTTGTTGTACCTTGCTCGTGCCCGCCACAAAGATATGCAGAGCGGCATGGACACTGACTCCCAGGGCTGGGTTTCTATTCAGGTAGCCACTCACGAGCTGGGTATCACTGTTAACCACTTAAACACCCAAATCTTCCGCGCCCGCAAACAAATCTCTGAATCACTACCTGATGCAGTGGATACTTCGAGTCTGGTAGAGCGTCGATCCTGGGAAATCCGTATTGGCTGTCCACAATTCGAAATTTATAAAGGCAACCAACTCGAGGCAAAAACAGAGCCGGAAGCGGTATAGCTTCATCTCTAGAAAGGGGGCTTAAGGCTAAGCCCCTTCATTACCTATTCAGTAATTATTTGCCAGGGTGGCGGAGCTGAATCTCTTATCCCTCGGCAAGAATTACAATGTCAGCGCAACCACCCTCTTATATCGGCCGGTACAAGATCATCAGGCAGCTTGGAGCCGGGGGAATGGGAGTTGTGTACCTCGCCAAAGATGAGCGACTTAACAGAGAGGTCGCTATAAAGCGATTGCTCAACAACCCTGAAGACGAATCTGCCTCACAACGAATTCGCCAGGAAGCATTACTGCTCGCACAACTAAACCACAACCACATCGTACAAATTTATGATGTTGTGGAGGAACAGAACGATGTAGCCCTGGTTATGGAGTATGTTGATGGCCGCCCACTCACCTATTGGGCACGGGAGTTTAACCCCAGCCTCTGCCAGAAAATCCAGCTACTCAAGCAAATCACTAGCGGTCTTGCGCGTGCCCATGCGGCTGGAATTATTCACCGCGACTTGAAAGCTGACAACATCCTTATTGACAGCAATAACATCGCAAAAATCGCTGATTTTGGAATTGCGCGGAGCTGGCAGGATACGAAAGAAATTACCCGCGAGCAGCATATCGCTGGCAGCTGGTACGCAATGTCTCCCGAGCAGGCCCTCGGCGAGAAACTGGATAACCGCTGTGACTTATTTGCCCTGGGGATGCTCGCCTATCACCTACTGTGTGATCAGCCTCCCTTCGGCAAGCATGGAAGCCCATACGTTATTATCGATCGGATCATCAACAACCCGCACCCACCCGCAGGAGCCATAAACCCCGGACTTCCTACGGCGCTTTGCAAGTTACTGGATAAGCTGCTGGCCAAAAACCCGGACAAACGCCCCGTCAGTGCTGCCGTTGTAGCCACCGATTTGGATGTGATACTGAGCCAATTAACATCGGATCATGAAACCGCCGATGACCATGACATCACGATCACCACGGAAGACTTTCATGTACAACATCGACGTACAAACAAAGGACACAAACTTCTAGCCGGCATACTCCTGGCATCCGGTGCGATGTTACTAGGCTTAACCGCCGCTGTTTTTCCTGAACTTTCTCTATGGGGAAGTAAAGAACCCTCGGCAAAGTACATTGCGATTATTGAGCCAGACTTATCAAACCTGCGCAGCCGAGAGGAAAAGCTACTGGCCAATAACCTTCTCAGCTCCATCAAACAGGGGCTTTCCGATCAACCAGCGCTACTACTGGTGCCCTATTCGGAATCCCAGCAACTAAAAGGCAAGCCTTTGCGGGAGCAGGCGCAAGCGCTCAACGCACAGCTGCTGCTCCAATTTGCCCTAAACTGTGAAGCCACCGCCTGTGAAGCTTCATTTGCCCTTATAGAAACCGAGGGGTTTGCTGAAGTCGCCAACCGTAGTGCCATGCTGAACCTGGATGCACCGCTGGAGAGCCGCGCACGTGTTTTGCAGCAACTGCACTATCTACTTCCCAACTACCCAACAGGAAGCCTAAGAGTTCAGTTCAGCCTTAGCCCTGAAGATTACCAGCAATACCTCGAGATATTCGAACAGCGCAATAATGAAGCTAATGTTACCGGGGCAATTACCAAAGTTGAGGCTCTGCTAAAAAGGAACCCCTACTTCCCCTCCTACTATGAACTGTTAGCGGATCTATTAGCCACCCACCTATATCACTCGCGGGATACCAAAATACGCAGCCGACTCACAGGGCTTCTCAACAACATACCAACAAAGATTTCTAACCACCCAACGGTGTTGATCACTAAGTTGCGTATTGCCATCTTCCTGGCAGATACAGAGCTTACAGAGTCCTTACTTGCAAAACTAAAGCTGCAACTACCTGATCAGGCTCTCTACTACTTCCTGCGCGCGAAAGCCCACCAGCGAAGGGGGAATTTCAACCGTGCGCTGGAAGTCATTAACCAAGCGCTCAACATTCGTACCAGCCCTCTTTATCTTCGCCAAAAGGCTCTGACCCTGACCCTGATGGGGCAAATGGAAAAAGCGAGACCTTACCTTTTACATGCGATCCGTCTCAACAATCAATATATTGATGCTATCTCCTTGCTTGCAGCCAATGAATTGGATTCAGGCCGCCCCAAAGAGTCTATCCGGCTCCTTAGTGAGGTGGGCTTAAAGCATTTAGGGGACCGGGATACCTTCAACCTTTGCTTGTCCTATTACATCGAACAGCAGCTGCAGGATACAAAAAACTGCCTGAGCCATGTTGCTGAACGAGCCCCTAACGATCCCCATGTATATCTGCTACTGGCAGAGATTGCCCGCCTGGAAAATAGACAGCTGCAATCACAAGAGTTTGCCCAGCGCGCTCTGACCTTGGCACAAGAGCAGGAGGACTGGCTTGGATTGTTACTGCGAGCAAGAGCCTATTCTGAACTGGGCCAGGGTGAGCAAGCCATTGAGACACTATTAAAGATGGATAACACCGCTCCAGACGGCCTATTTGTCAATTACAGCCGCGCCCAGGTTTACATGGCCAGCGGCGATATGCTTTCCGCCAAAGCCTATATACGAAAAACTTTGGAGTTAGGCATGGCTCCAGTGTGGTTCACAACAATTGGCTTTCAGCCTATTTGCACTTTGGCAAGCTTTGATGATATACGCGCCAATTACCCAACATTATGCTCTGGCATAACTGTCACTTTAACAGCCAAAAACAAATCAAACAGAATGGAATAACGTGAACCATTTCCCTTTAAGAGGGGACAGATGCCTTCACGAAATTGTACTATCAGGTAAAATCCCCTATCCATCCGAGAAGAATACAATACAATGGACGTAGTTGCGTTGGAGAAAACTGAGGAGTATCAAGGCCGTTACAGGGTTGAGCGCACCCTGGGTGCTGGTGGTATGGGGGTTGTTTACTTAGCCGAAGATATCAAACTTCGGCGAAAGGTAGCTATTAAGCGCCTCCGCTCTGACTTAAGTGGAAATTCTGCAGAGGCCCGTTTTCGCAGCGAAGCTGAACTTTTAGCCAGGCTGAACCATCCAAATATTGTGCGGCTTTATGACGTACTGGAAGAGAATAATGGCATAGCCCTTGTCATGGAGCTAGTTGAAGGCGTCACTCTTAAAGAATGGCTTCGCGAGAACAGCCCCACCCTGGCAATTAGACTCGACTTATTGATGCAATTATGTCAGGGGCTCAGTAAAGCTCATTCCCTAGGTATTATTCATCGCGATCTAAAGCTGGAAAATATCCTTGTCACTAATGATGGTGTAGCAAAGATTACTGACTTTGGCATCGCCAAAGCGCTGGACTGTGACCAACAACTAACCAGAGAGGATCATATTGCTGGCAGCATACAGGCAATGTCCCCAGAGCAGGTTCAAGGCGCCCCTCTCGATGCTCGAAGCGACTTGTTTAGCCTGGGTAGTATTGCCTACGAACTACTTTGCAACAACAAGCCCTTTGAACGTGGAGACTTAAATGCGCTGGCATTTGCCCAACAAATCTGTAGCGCACCCCACATTCCTCCACAAACCCACTGGCCAGAAATACCTAAGCCACTTATAGCACTGCTCGATAGACTCTTAAGTAAGCGTCCCGAGCAACGTCCAGACTCTGCCCAGCAAGTTTTCGAGGCTCTCTCTTTAGTCCGCCATCATGGCATTGATGCTGACACCCAACAATATTCTGAAACAGTAACACAGTTGCTTATCAAACCGCGCAAGAAATATAGCCGTCTGAATAAGTGGCTAGCCGGCTTTGCCGTTCTAGCTACAGCCGTAACATGGGGCTGGAAAACTTACTCCAAGCTGCCCCCCAAGTATATCGCGGTACTTCCTGTCGAATTTAGCGGAGAAACAACCGACCAGAGCACTAACACTCTAATCACAGCTATGGTACGCCAAGCTCTTATGAATACACCAAGCCACCTAAAGTCAAGTGCTTTAGTAAGCTACACCCCGAGAAAGCAAACCAGCTTAGATGATCGATTACAGCAATTAAAGGATCAGGGGATTACGGATGCCTTAGTAGCACGCCTTGAGTGTATGCAATTACGTTGCAATATTGAAATACAGGTTATCAGTCCGTTAGATAAACAAGTCCAAAAACAAACTTCTTTTATTTTTCTTCCGGGCCAACAGAGACAAGAATCACAATATTCAATACGGAATAGTGCAATAGACCTATTTCCAAGTAAGTACCATAAAGAGTCAGTCATCGATGTCAAAATGACATCAGAAGACTACAATAAATATCTTTCTACAATTTCGAAACTTGCGAATACCGCTACTGAGCCTAAAGACTTAGAGATAACAAAAGAACTGATTGGAAAATATCCCAAAAACTCAAACCTTTACTCTCTATACGCAAATATAGCCACTAAATTGTATATGGCTAGCAACGATGCCAGCTTGCTTACCTCGGCCCTTGGAATATTAGCCAGCGCAGAATCTACTGGGGCCGACAAAACCGCTCTTCTTGAAGCCCAGCTTTACATAAAGTCCACAGGTATAGATAGAGAGGGTTTTGAATCGATATTGGATAAACTTCAAGCTAAAGGATACCCTTCTGCGCACCTGCTTGCACAGTATGCCCGATACCGTTACTCCCAAGGAGATTATAAGCAAGGTCTATATTATGCAAAGCAAGCTTCAGCCCTAAATCCTTCTGCACACAATCTATACATAGTCGCAATAAATCAGCTTCAGGCTGCCAACTACAATGAAGCACGAAAAACTTTATCCAATCTTTTAGAGGGATATCCAGATTTCTGGTCAGCTTATTCCGTTATCGGAGTTATTGAGTTGGAGCAAGGTAACTTAGAACTCGCTCAGAAGGCTATTACTACTATTCCAGAGCAGTTCCGAAGCTTAAGCGCTGAAGCCAACTTGGGAGTAATTTACTTCCTCCAACGGAAGTATCAGCAAGCTCTTAAGAAATATAGAAAAGTTATATCTATATCTCCCAACAATTTAACTGCGATCTACCAAATTGCAGAAACCCACCAAATGCTGGGGAACAATCAACTCGCAATTAATGAATATGAGAAAATTTTAAGATTAACCTCAGATATTGAAAACGAAGAGCTGAATACACAAAAGTATCGATTTAGAGCCATCGCTCTGGCAAACCTCAACCAACATGCCGACTCAATAGTTATACTAAATAAGCTACTAAAGATGAGCCAAAATGACACTGATATTAAGTATAGCGCAGCCCTTATCTACGCTCTTTCTGAGGAGTGGCGATCAGCAAACTACTATATTCTAGAGTTAATCGAGCAAGGCATGGGCGCAGAATGGTTTACCTTACCTGCGTTTCAAAAGCTCTGCACCCAGCCTCAGACTTCACAAAAAGTTATTGAGACTATTTGCTACTAGAGTGGATCGTTAACTGGAAATGGATCAACCTGCGCATCTGGATCTCCAGAGACAAAGTGCGCTCCAGTTTCCGCATCCACGCACATCCATAGGAAAGAGAAGTTATCGGGGATATCTTCTCTATCCTTGATTTTGATAATCAGTTTAGTGAATTCGCCATCCACCTCTTTAGCGCGAGCACGGAACTGGTGACGAAAATCCGGGCTCAGGGCAATAAGACCATCTAACTTATGGCTCTGGCGATAGCGAACAAATTCCAACTCGCGACCCGGCACTTGCGATAAATCCAAGGTCACCTCCAGAGTCAATACTGCACGCCTATGGATTTTGAAGTGCATATTGCCGAAGTGCTCTTCAGGGTTAGCCGCATTAAACAGCGGCCAGTACTGAGGCTTACCATCTTCTTGCTCTTTAGGCTGAAGAACCAAATCCAGTTTTAACCCTTCTTTAGGCACCTTTACGTCAAGCACAGGTAGGTCAGCACAATTGACCATATTTCCATCCCTCTCTAAAAATTTGTTATATGGTGTCACCAAAGGACGTTTTATCTTTTGTAAACTACGTCCGTGACCGCGTTATCATAACCGGTCTCAACTTTTAAAAAAGCCAGCAGAACTGAAGTTACTGACCCGAAGCATCGACAGTTACAACAACACTATCAAGAGCAAAATTCAGCATCCGTGCCCGGACAAGTATACTAAGTTGAATCGACCAAGACTCTGGATCTGTCAATTCCAACTTGACCACTCAGCTTGCGCTGAATCCCTTTTCTCCCTAACACGCAAAGGGGCGATAGGGGAATTAAATCCATCCAAAATTTTATTGTGGAAGCTGCCTTTCCATGGCTTGGTAACTGTTTCCACAATCACCGGTACTCTCTCACGTGGACCTCAATGTACAGACTTAAGGACTACAGGTCGATCACACCTCATTACAGGGAAGCACACACCAAATATTTAAAAGGGGCGCATAGAGTCATCATACGCCAAAAAAAATGTTTGGTAAGCGCTTAACTCAAGCAGAAGCTAGAGCGGAAGGATTATTCCTTTTCCACTATGGCGACACCGAGACCCCAAAAAATAAGGCCATATTTTTTAAAATAAATATAAAACTATTCTTGGAGCTTGTTGAAATTAATCGATGATCCCATTCGCCAATTTAATCTAATTTGAATTGCGTTACAGAACTTTATTGGGGTCTACACGGCAGGCTTGAAGACTGGAAAATACTGTATGGGTAATAGCTCTCAAAATGGAGTCCAAATTAAAAAAAAGCCGGCAGTAATAAAACTGCCGGCCCGAAATGATGGTCCCAACCATCGACGGTTACAACAACACTATCAAGAGCAAAATTTGGCATCCATGCCCGGACAAGCTCATCCAAGAGAATCGACTAAGACTCTACACCTGTCGATTCCAGCTTGACCGTTCAGCTTGCGCTGAATCCCTTTATTTCATCGCACCACCTAAGGCTACGAGGAAATTAAATCCTGTTTAAATGTTGTGGGGGCTGCCTTTCCATGGCCGGCAACCATTAACACAGCCACCTACCCCCTCAACTGGAAGCTACTGTACAGATTTCCAAATTACAGATCGATCACGCCAAAACACAGCAAATTACATACTAATTGCCCGCCAAGTGTTTTATGCGCCGCACAGGACTGTTAGAGTCGCCATATAACAAAAAGCATCACGTAGTGAGGACACAATGGAAGCGAACCTAGAAGATGTAAAAATTCTCTCTCCCCGCCGCAACAGCACCGAGGCAAAAAATATTGATGAGCTGGCAAAAGAGCAATTGCAGCACTTTTGCATTGATAGTGAATCAGAACATGGAAAACTGTTAGAACAGACCGCAACCCTGCTCTACCAGGCACAGGGAAATCTGAGCCAGCTGTGGAGCCAGGTAACGGACACACTCCAGCGCTTGGACAAGTCTGACAAGATTGCCTATTTCAATGCCAAACGCTTTATGAGTTTCCAGCTGGCGAAATTATTGGACACCTTACAAAACCCATTGCGAGCCAGCTTTCAAAGCCTACAGGGGGACGACTTTAATATCACCACACGGGGTGGTTACCCCCTGTTCGATAATATTCCTGCTATTTTTTCTGCAACCCCGGTAATTGCCCGCACGGCAACTTACATTTATGCCTGCACCGAGTGGGTGGACGATGCTTTCCGTGGGCGCGAACCGAGCCACGATATTTATTCACGTTTACTCAACCCCACTTCCATTTCCCTGGCCAATGCTATTGTGGATTTGGAATGCGGGCCTGAAGCCAGTGAGTATATGGCCTGGAATTTTAATTCCGGTATGGCTGCAATCGATGCACTCCTGTCAAATCAATTGCGCCACGGGGATATTTTAATTGTTTCCAGGAATATCTATGGCGGCACTCACCAGCTGTTACAGGATTTCTACGCCCGCAAAGATAAACTGTCTATCAATCTGGCCTGGTTTGATGGCACTACCGGTGAAGAGTTCGAAAAGCTACTGGCTGATACCCAGCATGCATACGCAGACGAAATCAGTGCCGGAGCAAAAATACACGTCTATATTGAGTCTCCATGCAATCCCCACGGGATCATGCTGGATGTACCGGCTATTTGTAAAACCGCTCACCGGGAAAATATCCTGGTAAGCCTGGATGCCACCCTGGCAACCCCTTTCCTATATCAGCCACTGCGCCGCAAAGATAGGGAAGAGAGACCGGATTTTGTTGTTCACTCCTACACCAAGGATATCGGTGGCACCGGTGCCGCCACTGCCGGTGTGGTTATCGGCGAAAACCACCGCATGTTTATCCCTAAAGGCGACAGCGCAAAAGGCCTTAATTGGGATCAGTGCATGTTCTGGGATGTTTATTACATCAAGGGGGCTTTCCTGGATGCAGACAAGGCCTGGGAAGTGCATTGCGGTATGCGCACCCTGGAAATGCGTATGCTCACCAAGTGTATTAATACTTTGAGCCTCAGCCATTTTTTCGCCAGTCACAGCAAGATTCGTGTCAACAGCCATGCAGTGGAAACCCACCCCAATTCCGGGCTGCGAGAATCGCTGATGCGCTACCAGTTCCCCACACCATTATTCAGCATCGACATGGAAGCTGCGCAAATTCCCACCGAAGCCTTTAAAAGTTTCTTTGACGCGCTGGAGCCCGCTTTCGGGCAGATGGTGAGCTTGGGCCAGACAAATACCATGGTGCTCTGCCCTGCCCTGACATCTCACTCAGAGCTATCACCTGAAGCGATGGAAGCGGCGGGTATATTCCCAACCACCATCCGAATTTCTGTTGGGGATGAAAATATGGCGCAGATGGCCGCTCATGTGATCAACTGCGCGCGCCTGCATCTCGATCCAGCTAGCCCAGGATTTAGCGAGGGCTTTATCGCTCCGGAAGAAGCCGACAAACTCTTCAGCCGCTTTTATCTCGAGTCGCACCAAAAAGTGATAGAGACACAGCCAAAAATTGTGGACTATCTCTAACCATCCAAAACAAACCCATCACTGGTAGATAGCGCCGGTGATGGGCGCTTGTTGCACTATCCTATATCCCGTAGTATCACGCTTCCTGTCCACAATTTAATCAATTCAAAATGCCGAAACTTTCCACGTGGCTCTTCGCCTGGATTCTGTGCTGCTTATCCACTGTTGCAATGGCGCAAGGCTATGAAAAGCTCTACAGTGATTATCGCGGCAGCCTCTATCAAATTCGACTTATCGAAAAATCCTCCAATTCAAAAGCCGGCCTGGGGTCAGGCTTTCAAATCTCCCCCGATGGATTGATCGCCACCAATTACCACGTAGTGGCTCAAGCGGTTAGCGAGCCGGACGAGTACTCCCTGGAATATCTTGCAGTTAATGGCACCCGGGGAAAATTAACTCTACTGGATATTGATGTGGTCAATGACCTGGCGCTGCTGCGCCAGGAGAAGCCGGGAGACGAATACCTGGAGTTGGCGACAGACACCCCCAAAAAAGGGGAAACCATTGTCTCCTTGGGTAACCCATTGGACCTCGGCATGACCTTGATTCCCGGGACCTATAACGGTATTGCCGGCGGTAGCTTCTACGATCGTATTCACTTTGCCGGATCTATTAATCCGGGAATGAGCGGCGGGCCAGCGATCAATACCCAGGGGCAGGTAGTGGGCATTAATGTGGCGACTGCAGGCAACCAGGTTAGCTTCCTGGTACCAGTGGATAAGCTGTCGTCACTTTTAAAACACTACCGCGCTGAAGGCGGCACTCTCAACCTGAAGCAAGTAACTTATCAACAGCTTTTGGATAACCAGCAAAAAATTATCGACTCAATACTTAGGGCCGACTGGCAGCGTCGCGCCCTCGGTGAGGCCCAGGTTGTCGGTGAAATAATTCCAGCCATTAAATGCTGGGGAAACACCCAAGAGAGCGAAACCAATCCGATCAAGCGAATTGATAAAGGCTGCACCGGACAAGATGTTATTTTCCTGTCCGACGACTTCAACACCGGGCGGGTAGAGTACGAATTTTTCTGGCTGCAAGCCGAGGATCTTCTGCCCGCGCGCTTTTATGCCGAGTACGAAGGGCAGATGGACTCCTTTTACCCAGGCAATAGCGCTGGAGAAGAAGATGTAACCAATTTCCGCTGCCAGCAAGGATTTACCTCTCAGGAGCGCGGCAATGAAACCTCGGTATCGAAGCCGGATCGCAATCGCGAGCCCCTGATCGCGCGCACCAGCTACTGTGTCAGGCGCTACAAGGACTTTCCTGACCTCTACGATATTTTCTTCCTGAGCCTAAGTGTGGATCAGAAAAATCGCGCACTGGTCAGCCACTTTACCTTGTCCGGCTTTACCCAGGAGTCCGCCGACGCCTTTACTCAGAAGTTTACGAGCGAGATCCAATGGCCCTGATTATTGAAGAACTCAATCGCGCCCATCGGGTGCAGCTGCGCTACCGAATGGACGGGGATAAATTTACCCTGGGCCGCGCTTACGACAACGATGCAATTCTGGAGGACATCCATTCCGATGCCCACCATGCCGAAATCAAGCGGGGAGAGGACGGCCAGTACGTCTTACACGACCTCAATTCGACCAACGGCTGCCAGCTTTTGGGAAACCTGAAAGATAAGTCCGTTAAACCCGATACCATCGCTCAACACAGGATTTCCTCCGGTGACTTGCTGCAGTGTGGGAAGTCACGCTTCCGGGTTTTCCATACGGATGACCCGGTACCTGAAGCTACCCCTCTCCATTCACTGGAAAACCTGTTTTCCAGCTTGTCCCACCCCCTGGGAGCAATACTGCTGCTGTTGTGTTTTGGCTTCGCCAGCGTACTGATGAGCTACCTCGGTTACGCCCGAAACTATCAATGGACTATTGCCGTCAACATTCTTGCCACGGCCATAATTGGCATGGTGATTTACGCCGGAGTCTGGGCGTTTATCGGCAGGGTTGTCAGGCATGAAACGCACTTTTTCACCCATCTATCCATCGCCGCCATAGGTGCACTTACTTACACTTTTTGGGAATGGCTGAGGGGGCTAATCAATTTCAATTTTGCCATCGGCACTACTATTCAGGTCTTGGACTTCCTGGTACTCGCCATCATATTACCGGCAATGCTCTGGTCCGCCTGCTATTTGGCCACCAACCTCGCCAGAGGCTGGCGCTGGACAGTGGCACTGACACTGCCACTGGCATTCCTCGGCCTAGGTTTAGCTGAAAGCGTTAACAACATGGACGAATTCAGCGAGGTTCCGCCGATATCCACAGAGCTGAAATACGATAATATGCTGTTCCGCAACCCTGTTCCCATGCAGGAATTTATTGGAAATTCGGCCGACCTGTTTGATATCTCCATTAAGAAAAAAGAAACTAAAGAAGGCGCTGAAGGCTCTTCCAGCGACAATCAAAGTAGTACCGCAGAGGTAGAATCATGAGCAAGATTTATTGGAGCCCAGGGCTCGACCAGCTGGAACCCTATACACCCGGGGAGCAGCCCAAGAGTGAAACCCTGATAAAGCTCAATACCAATGAGAACCCCTACCCTGCCTCTCCCGAAGCTTTAAAGCTCTTGGAGCAACACGACTTTGCCGATGCATTGCGCCGCTATCCCGACCCGGAGTCCTGTGAATTGCGCCGCGCTATTGCCGATAAGCACAATCTCTCTGCTGAGCAAGTATTTGTGGGCAATGGCTCCGATGAAGTGCTGGCTCTGAGTTTTTACAGTTTTTTCCGCCGCAGCGAGCCCCTGCTATTTCCGGATATCACCTACAGTTTCTACCCAGTTTATTGCCAGCTCTTCAATATCAAAAGCCGCACTGTTCCCCTGCACGGTGATTTCTCTATCCAGCTTGAGGACTATGCAGCCCCTGCAGCCGGTGTAATTATTCCCAACCCCAATGCACCCACGGGACGGTACCTGCCGCTAGAGCAAATTGAACAGCTCTTGCGCTCACAGCCTGAAAGAGTGGTGGTTATTGATGAGGCCTATATCGATTTTGGCGGACAGAGTGCAGCAACACTCATCGATCGCTACCCCAACCTGTTGGTGATACACACACTGTCAAAGTCCTATGCCCTCGCAGGGCTTCGCCTCGGCTTTGCCATGGGGCAGAAGCACCTGATTGAAGGATTGCTAAGAGCCAAGAACTCCTTTAACTCCTACCCCATTGATGCCATTGCCCAGCGTGTGGCCGCTGCAGCGATCCGCGATACCGCCTGGCACAGCGACAATTGCGGCAAGGTCATCGCCACCCGGGAGCGCTGTGAGCGGGCGCTTACAGACCTGGGGTTCGAAGTGATTCCCTCCCAAGCCAATTTCCTTCTGACCAAACCACCGGAGCCCGGCGCAGAAGCCCTATATCTGGCACTGCGGGAGCGTAATATTCTCGTGCGTTACTTCAACAAGCCCCGGATCAGTGAGTACTTGCGTATCTCTATTGGCACCGATGAGGAAATGGAGCAGCTGATAAGGAACTGCAAAGAGATACTTGCGTCACAGAGCTAGCACTCTGTCTGTCTATACTCGTCGGGCGCCACTTGAGGTGGCCCGACAACTGTGACTTATTGGTATCCAGGGACCTATGCACCCGAAAGCTCAAAATTCAGTATCCACTACCGAGGCCGTCAGCCCCTTTAAAGCGGGATTTTTACGGCAATTAACCCACACCCTGATTCTCACCTCGGCCCTAGCGAGCGGCGCCGCAAGTGCCAACGACTGGGATAAGGTCGAAGGGCCCAGTGCACAGACACCATCGAGTATTGGCACCTACACCAATGGCTGCCTGAGTGGCGGGGAGACCCTGCCATTGAGGGGAGAGGGCTATCAGTTGGTGAGGACTGGCCGCGATCGACATTTTGCCCACCCCCAGACCATTAACTTCCTAAAGGAGTTTTCCCAGAGCGTGGCGCAGAAAGATCTGGGCAGAATCCAGATCGGTGACATGTCTATGGCTCGAGGGGGCCCTTTCGGCAGTGGTGGGCACAACAGCCACCAAACCGGCCTGGACGTAGACATCTGGTATTCCCAGGATCGGCGAGCCGCAGAGCGTCCCCTCACCCCGTGGGAGCGTGATAATATTTCTGCTGTTGCCTTGGCTGATGAGCGCAAACACCGCCTAATCCCTGAAAACTGGGACGACCGGGTTCCCAAAATCCTGCGCTTGGCCTCAGAGGACCAGCGGGTCGAACGAATTTTTGTACACCCGACCATCAAGCGCCACCTGTGCGAAATATCCGGCGAAGATAACGAGTGGCTGCGCAAAGTGCGCCCCTGGTGGGGGCACAATTACCATTTTCATGTACGCCTGGCGTGCCCAGAGGGAAGCACCAACTGTAAGCCCCAGGCTCCGGTGACCACTGCAGCCTGTGGCAGTGACTTGGATTGGTGGTTTAGCGATGACTTCTATGCAATTCTCAATGGCACTAAACCCCAGCCGAAACAGAAAAAGCCGAAACCAAAGACCTTGCCCCAACAGTGCGAACAGGTATTAACCGCACCTTCGGCAGGCACTACGACGGAATAATTTTATGATTAACACCTTGCTTATCTGCGGCGGTGGCGGCAGCGAGCACGACGTATCCCTCAGAACTGCTGATTTTATCGAGGACAAGTTGTCAGCGGCAGAGGACATCGCCCTATTGCGGGTGGAAATGGATAGCAGTGGCTGCCTTACCGACAGCCAGGGCCGGGTTTACCATATCTTTTACGATCGCAAAATTCGCGATGAAGAAGGTAACTCCTGGGATGTGGACTACGTAATTCCTGCAATTCACGGCTACCCGGGAGAGACTGGCGATTTGCAGTCGCAACTGGATATGTTCGGCATCCCCTATTTCGGCTCTGCACCTGAGCCCAGCAAAATCTGCTTTAACAAAATTAAAACCAAGATGTGGCTCAGCGCTCTGGGTATTGAAAACACACCTTACGAGTTTTTGCACAGCACTGAAGTCGAGGAACTACAAAAAGCTCACGATGCCCTGGAGAACTGGGGCGAGGTATTTGTAAAAGCCTCCAATCAGGGATCTTCCGTAGGTTGCTTTAAGGTCCGTGACAAAGAGGGCTTAGAGGCCGCGATCGAAGACGCCTTTAAACTCTCCCCTTATGTGCTGATAGAAAAAGCATTGAAAGCCAGAGAGCTGGAAGTTGCGGTTTACCACTACAACGATGATGTCATCGCAACCCGCCCGGGAGAAGTACGCGCCCCAACAGATACTTTTTACACTTATAAGGAAAAGTATGCCGAGGGCAGCCGCGCGGTCACCTTTATCGAAGCTGCTGATCTTCACGAAGAACAGCTTCAATGGATAGCCGAAGTATCCCTGCGCACTTTCAAGGCCCTAAAGCTTAAGGATTTGTCCCGCATAGACTTTTTCCTGACAGAGACCGGCGAACTCTACCTCAATGAGGTCAATACTTTTCCCGGTATGACCCCAAACTCCATGTTCCCCAAAATGATGGAAAACCACGGGCACAATTTCACCGAATACCTGGCCGGTCTGATCCGCTCTGCGGTATCTTCACCTAACGACAAGACATAATTAAAAGGGGCCTGTTGGCCCCTTTTCTTTTTTGCTCATTTCGATCCGACGGGCTAGTGCAACAACCACCCCTGTTGACGTCGCCGTGAAAACTGGCCGCGCAGAAACTCCATCTGATCGCCGCGAATCCGCTCACTGTTAATCAGGGCAAGGTATTCAGCTGCATTGGGACAGAAGGGCAAGGCCAACAGCTCCATGTCGATATTTTCCAATAGTTGATTGCCCTTATGCTGGTTACAGCGCCTGCAGGCCGCGACCACATTTTCCCAGGAATCAACTCCGCCTTTGGAAACAGGAATAACATGGTCCCGTGTCAAATCCACACTTTTAAAGAAATTACCGCAATAAAGACAAGTATGGGAATCGCGAAAAAACAGTGCTCGATTTGTTAGGGGTGGGCGCCGGCGCGGACGGGCCATACGTGCACCGCCACAGGCGATAATAGCGGCCAGATCGAGGCTGGAACGATCGCCATTGCGATTAAAGCCTCCTCTCACCCGCTGGACAACACCTCCCAGCGACCATGTAACCAGCTCCCGCACGTACAAACAGGATGCCTCTTGCCAACTCAGCCACTCCAGCGGTTGACCCGCCAGATTTAAACGCAATATTCTCGCGTGCATAACCTCGCCTCCCCACAGTCGAATAGAACAAGGCAGCCCCGGAACTGTTTCCGTGTAATCACAACGGTTTTTATAAAGAAGAAAAAAGAAGTTTTGGAGTGACAGATCGAAGGGACTGGATGACGATGACAGAAGCTGGCGCGATTCGCAGCATTAGAAAAAACTGCCACCTTCGAAAGTAAAAGCTTGCTCCCAGACAAGATGGAGGAGTCTGAAAGCTTTTTTACCAACGAAAATACAGATGCCCACAGGCGTAGTTTTGCCTTGGGTAATACGGGCACTTCTGCTGGTAGATTACTGAATGCGCCACCCTCCGCCGGCCCATGGGTAATTTGGCCGGCCTATCAACATTAAAGCGGATAACTATTACAAATTCCAGGCAGCGACATGCCGCTGATGGAATAACAGCAAATTACAAAAGAAAGGTGTAAATTGTAGAAAGCGTTGCAGGCAGCAACAGGCAGGTTAAAGCAGAATGTAAAACACCGCCCAGGCAATCCGGCCCGGGCGGTGCGTCTCACAGGATGGTGCCCATATCCCTAGGGCGAGCGGCGCAATCCATTTATCCATTGCCGCAGTAGTGCAGTCCCTTTCGCGTCCTTGCAAGTTAATTATGGACATCAAGGGAGAAAAAAGTAGGGGAAATCTGCTGAATTTTGTGTAAGAGATATCTCACAAACTGAGTTACCTGTTACAAAAGGGAGGGAAGACAGGAAATTAATCCCGTGTTAACTATAGGGGTAAATAGATAAGCGCGGCAACTATAAACATCTTTATTTCAAGTTCAATCGATACCATGAAGAAAACGTTGAAATATACGCTAATATTTTTTATCGCCCTCGGCGCGGTGCTTTCTACCGCCTTAGCCACCTTTAAATCCAGCGTCAGCGTGCCTTGGCGCCAGCTGGTCGGTGGTGTCAAAACAACAGAAAAAGAAGTGACAGGCCGGCTGACCGCAGCAAATGGATACTCGGTCCAGTTATTTGCAGGGGATGTTCCCGGCGCACGCTGGCTCACAGTGACCCGCAATGGAGACATCATCGTCTCTCAGCCTAAACATGGCAAAGTTTCACTTTTATTACAAGATAAAGACGGCGACGGCCGCAGTGACGGGCAAAAGACCCTTATTGATAATCTTCAACGGCCCCACGGATTATTGCTACACGACGGCTGGTTATATATTGCCGAAAGTGACGCAGTTGGACGGGTTCCCTTTGATCATTCTGATGGGCGACTCGCTGGGCGCTACCAGAGAATTATTGAAAATCTTGAGGACGATGGACACTGGACAAAAACTATTGATATGAGTCCCGATGGATGGCTTTTTCTCAGCAGTGGTTCCAGCTGCAACGTTTGTATTGAAAAAGATCCTCGCCGCGCAACCATCATGAGAATGAAACCAAACGGAGATAATTTTGAAATATACGCCACCGGCCTGCGTAATAGTGTGGGGTTCGATTGGTCTCCAAAAGATGGCGGACTTTACGCAACAGATAATGGCCGCGATTGGCTCGGCGACAACTTGCCGCCAGATGAGCTCAACCTGATTCGCAAAGACCAATTCTACGGATGGCCCTACGCTTACGGTGACCGGGTTCCCGATCCGGATCTTGGGGTGGATGCAAGCCCTGAAATCCAGCAAAAGATTGCTGACTCAATTCCTGCTGTGTACGAATTTCGCGCTCACAACGCGCCACTCGGGATTAAATTTTTGCGCAGTGTGGAACAGCCTAAGGATTATCGCCATGCAGCGCTGGTCGCCCTGCACGGCTCGTGGAACCGCAGCGTGAAAGATGGTTATAAAGTTGTCTCCCTGCACTGGAGTAACGACGGGGAAATTCAACAGAGGGATTTCCTGTGGGGATTTCTCAGTAATGACCGCCAAACGGTTTACGGCCGCCCTGTCGCCATCGCCG
Source organism: Microbulbifer maximicatervae (SeqCode) (assembly GCF_056231245.1). Classification (NCBI taxonomy): domain Bacteria; kingdom Pseudomonadati; phylum Pseudomonadota; class Gammaproteobacteria; order Cellvibrionales; family Microbulbiferaceae; genus Microbulbifer; species Microbulbifer maximicatervae (SeqCode). Next base: position 521,823 of record NZ_CP174334.1, on the reverse strand, counting down.
AGGATAAACTGGGCAACATCTATATTTCCGATGACTACGCCGGTGCAGTTTATCGTGTGAGCCAAGGGACCCCTCGCCAAGCTGTATTGACAACACAGCAGCCACAACTGCAAAAAACATCCACGGCCAACGCGCTTTCAATAGATGCCGAGGTGGTGCAACTGGGCGCGCAGCTCTATCGGTCTAACGATTGTGCCCACTGCCATCAGGCCCAGTTTCCCCTGCGCAACCTGTCCGCTAAATACACAGCGCAGACCCTGGCTGACTACTTCGATGCCCCAACACCACCAATGCCTAACTACAACTTTACGGCGGTGCAGAAAAAAGCCCTGGCGCACTATCTATTATCCCAAGAGTCGAGCCTCTAGGAATTGCACGCCTAAACGACACTGAGAAGAGGCTCCCGGATGAGGGGGCCATGGAATTGACCCCCGCAGCGCCAGCCGCTAAGGTTGCCCCGCAATTAAGAGGCGATGCTATGGCGGCAAAGAAAAAAACAGCAACTTTTGAAGAGAGTCTCGAGGCGTTAGAACAGCTGGTTGAGCGACTCGAAGGCGGAGATCTCCCATTGGAGGAGGCTCTCGCTGATTTCGAAAAGGGAGTGAAACTCACCCGGGAGTGCCAACAGAAGCTCGCCAAAGCCGAGCAGAAAGTGAAGCTGTTAATTGAAGAGAGCGGCAATATCCGCGAGCTCCCCTTTGATGCCGACGACAACTCCGGGGACCCAGTTTAAGTGAGTTCCGCAAACCTGCCAGAGGAGCTGAAAGCCTTTCTACAGGCCTCCTCCACACGCGTCGAAAGCCGAATCCAGCAGGCGCTCAACACCCCGATCGACGGCTCAGAAAAGCTGTTCGAAGCAATGCGCTATGCCGCACTGGGCCCCGGCAAACGCCTGCGCCCCGCTCTCGTCTACGCCTGTGCCCAGGTTTTTCGGGGTGTCGATTTTGACCTGGCCTATTGCGATAGCACAGCGGCGGCCCTGGAGTGCATTCACGCCTACTCCCTGGTCCACGACGACCTGCCGGCAATGGATGACGACGACCTTCGTCGAGGTCGCCCCACCTGTCATATCGCCTATGACGAAGCCACAGCCATTCTCGCCGGCGACGCACTGCAAACCCAGGCTTTCGAGTTGCTTCTCGCAGAACCGCTCGCGCCTCAATTGCAGTTACAACTTATGCGTGAGCTCGCCACTGCGGCGGGGGCCCGAGGTATGGTCGCCGGCCAGGCTATCGACCTGGACTCCGTTGACCAAACCCTGACCCTGGATCAGCTGGAGCCCATGCACCGCCTGAAGACCGGGGCTCTGATTTGTGCCAGCGCACGTATGGGCGCACTGCTGGGGGGTGCCAGCGAGAGGGAGCTGGAGATTATTACCGGCTACGCCCAAGCTATTGGACTGGCATTCCAAGTTCAGGACGATATTCTCGATATCACTGCTGAAACTGCGGTTCTGGGCAAAACCCAGGGCGCCGATGCCCTGCGCAACAAACCCACTTATGTCTCTCTGCTCGGCGTCGACGGCGCCCGGGACAAGCTGGCAAAACTGCACGCCCAGGCCTCCCAGGCACTGCAAAGTCTCGATGGCGATACCCTGCTACTGCAGCAGCTCGCAGACTATATCGTGCAGCGCGGACACTAAGTCACAGCCTTGCCTGTGGGGTTTGGGATGCAATATGCCCGCCACGGGCATACAATCCCCCTCAATATCACCATCTGTTGCAACTGATACATTTGATGCTCGAAGAAATTCCACGCACACGCCCGCAGACACCGCTACTCGACTCGATCGACGACCCGGCGCAGCTGCGCGCCCTCGATGAACGCCAATTGCCGGAACTCGCCAGCCAATTGCGCGAGTACCTGCTGTATTGTGTCGGCCAGACCGGCGGGCACTTTGGTGCCGGTCTCGGTGTGGTGGAACTGACCATCGCCCTGCATTACATATTCAATACCCCGGAGGACCGGCTGGTTTGGGATGTGGGCCACCAGACCTACCCCCATAAAATCCTCACCGGTCGCCGCGAACAGATGCTGTCCATGCGCCAGCAAGGGGGCCTGTCCGGCTTCCCCAAGCGCAGTGAGAGCCCCTACGATACCTTTGGAGTCGGCCACTCCAGCACTTCGATCAGCGCCGCCCTGGGTATGGCCCTGGGCTCCCCTGACGATCGCAAGGTAGTGGCGGTGATTGGTGATGGCGCCATGACGGCGGGAATGGCTTTCGAAGCCCTGAACCACGCCTCCCATACCGGCAAGGACATGTTGGTTGTTCTCAATGACAACAGTATGTCTATCTCAAAAAATGTCGGCGGCCTGGCTACCTATTTCGCCAAAATCCTGGCCAGTAAAACCTACCTGAATATGCGCGAGGGCAGCCGTAAGATACTGTCTGCCATCCCCAAAGCCTGGCAATTGGCGCGACGCACCGAAGAGCATGTCAAAGGTATGATCACGCCGGGTACCCTGTTCGAAGAACTGGGTTTTAACTACGTGGGCCCCCTGGATGGCCACAACATGCACGACCTGGTCCACACCCTGCGCAACTTGCGCAGCCAGCCGGGCCCGCAACTCCTGCATATTGCCACCATCAAGGGCAAAGGCTTCGGCCCCGCTGAAGAAGATCCGGTGGGCTACCACGCGCTGAACAAGCTGGAGCCGGAAGCCAAGGTGCAAGTAGCCATACCCGGCAAGAAGAAACTGCCCAAGTACCAGGATATTTTTGGCCAGTGGCTGTGCGATGCCGCAGAGCAGGACGAGCGCCTGGTCGCTATTACCCCGGCCATGTGTGAGGGCTCCGGTATGGTGGAGTTCTCCAAGCGCTTCCCGGACCGCTTCCACGACGTAGCCATTGCCGAACAGCACGCCGTCACTCTCGCTGCGGGCCTCGCCTGTGAAGACCAGAAGCCGGTAGTTGCTATTTATTCGACATTTTTACAGCGCGGCTACGACCAAATGGTGCACGATGTGGCAATCCAAAACCTGGATGTCACTTTCGCCATCGACCGCGCCGGCCTGGTTGGGGAAGACGGCCCCACGCACGCGGGTAGTTTTGACCTCACATTTATGCGCTGCCTGCCCTACCTGGCTATCGCCGCGCCCAGTGACGAAAACGAATGCCGCCAGCTGCTCTATACCGCCTACAAACACAGCGGCCCCACTGCTGTGCGCTATCCGCGCGGAACTGGTATGGGTACCGCCATCAACAAGGAAATGACAGAGCTACCGATCGGCAAGGGGCGCCTGTTGCGCCAGGGCAGTGGTGTAGCCATCCTCAGCTTCGGAACCTTACTCGGCCCCGCTATGGCCGCTGCAGAGCAGCTGGGGGCCTCCGTAGCCGATATGCGCTGGGTAAAACCCCTGGACGAGACACTGATCGATGAACTTGCCGAGAGTCACCAACTCTTAGTTACCATCGAAGAGAACACCATTGCTGGTGGTGCTGGCAGTGCCGTACTCGAATACCTTAATAGCACTGCGCGGTCGGTACCGGTGCTGCAACTGGGGCTTCCAGATCAAATTATTGAGCACGGCAAGCACAAAGACCTGCTGGCGGCCATCGGCCTCAATGCCTCCGGTATTGAGGAACAGATTCGCAGGCGCTTGCAACTGATCAATCACCAGGAGTTTGGCAGTCGCACAGCGGCAGCCAATTGACCCAGCCCGCCTTTGGCAGCCAGCTAATGCGGCTGGCTGCTCTTCGAATGCCCGGCAATAAATTGCCGGCAGTGGTAACAAACCACCCATTGACTAAATCCGGCCACTATTGGGGCCACACGTTTTCACTTGAGGGGATTATGTCGTTTATCAGAAAAGCCCTATTTACATCCCTGGGACTTGTTGTGAGCCTCAATGCCTCAGCGATGGACCAGGACACCTTCCGAAAAGCTTACAAATCCCTTCCTGAGCGCAGCGCCTCCGAGCGACTCACCGCCCTGCAGGATTTGCGCTATCGCTGGATCATGGAGAGTTATCCCAGCCAGGCAACCTACGAGGGCTATCCCGGGCAAAATCATCGCTGGGTGGATAACTCTCTTAAGTCTGTGGAACTGCGTCAAAAGCAGACCAGAATCCTTTTAGGGGCTGCACGTAATATCGATCAAAGCGATCTGCCAGCCGAACAACAATTGGATTACCAGCTGCTCTACCAGGACTTGTTGGGAGAAGTGAAAGGCTTCCAGTTCCCGGACCACCTGCAACCGCTTACCCATATGAGCGGCATCCAACGCAGTATACCGGAAGTAATCAACAGCATGCCCAAGCGCACTGCAACCGATTATGAGACGATAATCAGCCGTCTGGAAAGGTTGCCAATCCTGATTGAACAAACCCAGGGGCTGATGCGCCGGGGTCTGCGCAAAGGAGTCACGCCACCACAAATCACCCTGCGCGACCTACCGCGTCAAATACGCGCACTGGTACCTGCCGCGCCGGAGCACAGCCCATTGCTGACAGCATTTAATCAAATGCCTGAGGCCATTCCAGCAACTAAGCGGAAAAGCCTGCAGCAACGCGCCTATGCCATTTACAGCAAACAACTGGTACCGGCCTGGCAGGGTATGGCTGAATTTGTTGAGCGCAAATATATTCCCGAGGCCCAGATAGATACCGCTTTAACCAGCCGCCCTGATGGTCTGCGCTGGTACGCCCATAAAGTGGAAGAGAATACCACCACCGACCTCAGCCCCGAGGAGATCCACCGCATTGGGCTTGCGGAAGTGAAGCGAATTCGCGGGGAGATGGATAGAGTTATCCAGAAGACAGGCTTCCAGGGAGACTTCAAAGCATTCACCGAGTTTCTGCGTACCGACCCGCGCTTTTACCACACCAGCCGGGAGGGGTTACTGCGGGATTACCGCGATATTGCCAAGCGCATTGATGCAGAGCTGCCCGCTCTGTTCGGCACCTTGCCACGCCTGCCCTATGGCGTGAAACCTATACCCAGTTATTCAGAACAATCCCAAACCACAGCTTATTATCTGCCCGGCTCCAACGAAGCTGGCCGTGCAGGTATCTTCTTTGCCAATACCTACAACCTGCCCAGCCGCCCAAAATGGGAAATGGAGGCGCTCACAGTGCACGAGGCGATGCCGGGTCACCACCTGCAAATTGCCTTGGCACAAGAGCAAACTGATATTCACCCACTGCGCCGTATGGCTCTCTATACCGCATTTGTAGAGGGTTGGGGCCTTTACTCCGAAAGTCTCGGTTACGACCTGGGCCTGTATAAAAACCCCTACAGCGAATTCGGTGCACTCTCTTACGATATGTGGCGTGCAGTGCGTTTGGTTGTGGACACCGGTATGCATCAGCTGGGCTGGAGCCGCGAGGAAGCGATCGAATACTTTATGGAAAACAGCGCCAAACCGCTCCACGATGTGACCGTCGAGATAGACCGCTACTTAATTTGGCCCGGCCAGGCCCTGGCCTACAAGCTAGGGCAGCTCAAAATTAAAGAGCTGCGCAAAGAGGCGGAGGAAACCCTGGATAGCAATTTCGACATTCGCAGTTTCCATGACGCTCTGTTGGGATCTGGAGCACTGCCACTGAATATTCTTGAAGAGCGCATGGACAACTGGCTGGAAAGCCAGGCCTCTGTATCTGTTCACATCGACATGCAGCAAGCTGAACAACCCGCCACCAGCTAACGATTTTTTGCGGCAGGGATTGCCTGCCCGCCTATTTATTCTCAATTTTCACCTACCTTTTGCAATGGAACACTGATCCATTGCAAAAGGGTTTTCTATCGGTGAACACTCACTACGACCTCGCCGTAATTGGGGGTGGCAATGCCGCTCTGTGCGCAGCGATAACTGCTGCCGAACTTGGGGCCAAGGTGATTATCCTGGAAACTGCCCCCAAGCCCTATCGAGGCGGCAATTCCCGCCACACCAGGGATATACGCTGTATGCACCGAGGCCCCCTGGGTCCACTGGAAGGTGATTACAGTGAAGACGAGTACTATGAAGACCTGCTAAAAGTTACCGGGGGTAAAACCAATGAGCAGTTAGCTCGGCTGGTTATACGCTCATCAGAAAAAGCGCTTCCCTGGATGCAAAAGCACGGCGTTCATTTCCAGCCGCCTCTGTCCGGCACACTATCCCTCACGCGCACAAATGCTTTTTTCCTTGGCGGCGGTAAGTCCCTGGTTAACGCCTATTACCGAACTGCAGGCAAATTAGGTGTTGATGTGCTGTATCGGGCACACGTTAAGCACCTGCAGCTAGAGGGCAATCATATTACTCGTGTCGACTATGTTTACGAGGGACAGCAATACCAAATTGAACCCAGGTCAGTTGTAGCAGCCTCCGGCGGATTCGAAGCCAATCTTAAGTGGTTGGAAAAAGCCTGGGGCCCAGCTGCTGAAAATTTCCTGATACGCGGAACACCTTATAACCGGGGTGTGGTCTTGGAAGATTTACTGGAGCAAGGCGTGCAGTCCGTCGGAGATCCCACCCAGTGCCATGCAGTGGCAATTGATGGGCGAGCGCCGAAGTTTGATGGGGGCATAGTAACCCGCCTGGATTGTGTCCCCTTTTCCATCGTCGTTAACAAGGAGGCCCAGCGCTTTTATGACGAGGGAGAAGATATTTGGCCCAAACGCTATGCCATCTGGGGCCGCCTTGTCGCACAACAGCCAGACCAGGTGGCTTTTGCAATTATCGACTCCAAGTCTTTAAAAATGTTTATGCCATCAGCATTTCCTCCGACCGAAGCGAACACCTTGGAGGAACTCGCGGAAAAAACCAGTTTACCCTCTGAAAAACTGATCGATACCATAGCAACCTTTAATGCTGCTTGTGGCAGTAGTGACGCTTTTCACCCCACCGAGCTGGATAGTGTCGCCACTACCGGCCTGACACCAGAAAAAACTAATTGGGCCCGCCCCATCAGCGAGCCACCATTTTACTGCTATAGCTTACGCACCGGGGTTACCTTCACTTATCTGGCGCTCAAGATTGATGAGAATGCCCAGTGCAGCACTGCCACAGGGCCGGTAAAAAACTTGTGGGCTGCAGGAGAAACCATGGCCGGGTCAATCCTAAGTCAGGGATATCTGGCTGGGTTGGGTATGATGATCGGCACCGTTTTTGGGCGTATTGCTGGCAGGGAAGCCGCTAACTATGCAAATGGATAATTTGGAAGAGGCACGGCGGCAAGCAGAAATCTGTAATGCCTGTCGCTATTGCGAGGGCTACTGCGCCGTTTTTCCAGCACTTCAACTACACCGCTCTTTCTCAGAGGGAACCATCACCCAGTTGGCCAATCTCTGCCACAACTGCCGAGGTTGTTACTATGCCTGCCAGTATACCGATCCCCACGAATTCAATATTAATATTCCTCAAGTCATGGCCGAAGCGCGACAGAAAAGCTGGGAAACTTTTGCCTGGCCGGGAGGTATTGCTAGAATGTTCCAAAAACGCGGCAGTCTGATCGCCCTGGCTACTATCATCGGATTTGCCGTTATCTTTTATGTAATAAGAGTATTGAAACCCAGTGGTGGTGAGGGCTTCTACGCAATTGTTTCTCACGCCACTATGACCAGTATTTTTTTACCGGCCTTTCTTTATCCGCTGTTTAGCCTGGGGATAAGTTTACGTCGCTACTGGAGGAAAGTCGACGGGGAAAAAATTACCTGGGGTCAATTTAGAAGTGCATTAATTTCAGCAGGAAAACTTAAGAATCTATCCGGGGGCCACGGGGATGGATGTAACTTCGAAGAGGAAGACCGATTCAGCAACCAGCGACGATACGCACACCAAGCTGTTCTATACGGCTTCTTATTGTGCTTTGCAGCTACCTGTTCGGGCACAGTAATGTATTACTTTCTGAACATGCCAGGGCCATACTCGATTTTTTCTATACCCAAATTACTTGGTATACCCGGTGGATTACTCATATTAGTGGGGTGTAGCAAGCTTATTCAGCTAAAGCTCAAGGCTGATCCAGAACTTGGCTCAGCAAGGGTTTGGAGCGGGGAGATGGGGTTTGTTGGCCTACTGTTATTCATCGCACTCAGCGGTCTATTACTTTTTTCCCTCGGGGGGACAGCCGCACTCCCCCTACTATTGGATTTACACTTGGGTGCAGTTCTCGCATTTTTTTTACTCACGCCCTACACTAAAATGTCTCATGGTTTTTATCGCATGGCAGCGTTGATTCGGGACGCTCAAATGAAATCCGAAAGCAAAAAGTAAGGCCTTATTACACTACCAATCAAAATTGATTCCAAAGTAAATTGAACGAGGCTCTCCAGGGAAATAACGGCTACCACTAAAACTACTGTAATCCGCACGCTCAGCGTAGGCTTTATCGGTAATATTCAGTATTCGTGTAGAAATTTCATATTGTTTCCACTGCCAGGCCAAATGGAGGTTCAGTAAGTCATGTCCTGGATACCGATGAGCATTTTGAGGATCTGTAAAATAGCTACCCTGATGTAACCATTCAAGCTCCGCCGATACCAAAGAATTCGGGGACCAGTGAAGTCGATAACTACCAAAGGTCTTTGGTGCAGTATCTACAAGATTTCCATCCAGATCTACACCTTGCAACTCCCTTTGATCTGCATAACGATGTTCTGCATAGCTGGTACTCACCTCTAGCCGTAAGCTTTCAGTGAATTCATAATCTACAGCCAACTCAACTCCCCAGTGCCGGGTTTTGCCATTGGACTGGTTAAAATAGTCGACATCACGAAATATTACACTCTCCTTTTTCATCGTATAAGCCACCCACTCATATGACAATGAGTTGCCGATTTTCCTCAGCCCTATTTCAAAGCTATTAATTTCCTCTGGATCCAGCTCTGCTACCGTCTGCTCTCGCTGTAATCGATATAACTCTGTCGCTTGGGGTACACGATAACCCTGGGCCAATTGAGTAAAGAGTTGTAGTTCATTACTTAACCATAATAGCGCTCCCAACTTGGGGGATATATTGTTAAAGCTATCTTTTCGGTCATTTGGCCGGCTAAACCGACAGCCTCCAAAGTCACAGGGTAATCCATTTTCATCTGTGCGCCCGGGAAGCATTTGATTATCGTAGTCATAGTGTGCAGATTCAATCCTGACTCCACCAGTGATTTCCAATTGATCATTAACCTTCCAGGTTGCCGATGCATAGGGGGCGACATTCCAAGCTACGACTTCATAATCGTAGTGCTTTCCCATTGGTATGGTTGCTTGCAGAAATTCAGAGCCCTCGGTAACACTCTCTTGGGCTTCCAGGAGATATCCTTTACTTAATTCAGTATCAATACCAGTTAGCAGATTTAGCTGCTCATCCAGCTCCAGATAGTAACTGCTTCTTACCCCAACACTCTCCTGGCCATTTTCCTCCATTGGTTGCCCCGGTAAATAATGCTGCAGAAAACGCATGTCAGTTTTACGGAGGTAAGGAGCCAAATGTAATTGACTAGTTTGATTCACAGGTATATCAATCAGAGAGTAAAATCTGAGAGAATTGGCATCTCGAAACGCCTCTGGATTAGGGTTGGTACGACTCAATCGACGATTGCGGTAAACTCCGCCACCCTCGAGGTAACCAGCCGTCTCCTGATTTAAGCTTGTCGCTACTAGACGAGTTCGAACTCTGCTATCACCGACCTGGTGGGTATACTGGATGCTAGCCTTTTGCTGGTCCAATCCTGACTGATCCCTATATCCTCCATCAGTCATCAAATACAAATCTGCACTGATCACATCACCTTCAATACTGAGGCGACGATCTGCTGATACACCCAGTCGATAGTAATCGTGGGGCCCCGCTTCAGTGTTGAGAGATCCATTCTCTCCTTCTACAGGATCGCGGCTGATAACATTGATCAATCCATGCATTGCATTAGAGCCATAGAGGGTACCAGCAGGCCCTCTAACCACTTCGACATGCCGAGCTGTCTCGCTGAAGGATTCAAATAACTCATTGATATTACAAAATCCATTTGCTCTCAATGGAATCCCATCTTCTGCTGTCAACAAACCACCACAGGCTCCTGCACCAGTCAGTACTGGAGAACGTAGGGCTGGCAGGTATTCCTGTCCATTCCCTCTTGCTAGGTTTGCTCCAGGTACACTCACCAGGCTTTGTTGAATATGGGTATTACCACTTTTTCTGAGTACATCATTATCTACAACAGAAATACTCTCCATCCGCTGTGAAATATCCTGTTCATATCTACCCGCAGTCACAACGATAGTTTCAATCTGAGTTTCACTGCTATGTGAAAAACTGATCGGAAGCAGAGCCAGTGCAATATAACCCAAAGTGATCTTATTTATGATCCTCAAGTCCACATCCCTATTCTTTAAAAGATAGAATATCTTATGTTGTGACCAGATAATATCAGAAAATCATATTCATAATCCTTATAAATATTAGCTAGCTCTAGCTTCCTTACTAAATGGCGTAGAATTTAATATTTTACTTCTCGTTACTCTTTACGCAATAAAAAATGCAAGTAACAATTAGACAAAGAAACAAAAAAGATCAAAACTCTTAACAATTTTTACAGAGAGATTATCTTTCGAGTACAAGCACACTAAAGTATAAAAGTAAGTATATTCAGAGTTCTGCACTAGTCATAAAGAAGAATAGATTCTGCATAATTGTATATACTATCACTATAGAAAATTATCTGGCGCTAAAGTAACCAATATAAACCTAAAACACTAAATCAGGATAGGTGCTAACAGCATAACTATATAAAAACAAAGAATTTATTAACGTGGTCAGGAGCTAGCTTCACAGAGTAGGGCTTAAATATTTTAGCCAGATCGAAGATCTGGCATCGTCGACATACTTAGATTTAAGCCTTCATATATACAGATAAAGATTTAAACAGGTCATGTCTCTCACTGTTTTCTACTCTATTCTAATCTCTTTCATAATAGGTATAACCTTGCATACTTGCATTGAAGGTCTTAATTATTTGCTGACGTTCACGAGCACTAATACGCCCACTGCGAACAGCCGCTTCAACCTTATTACGAAAACGCGTCTTTACTTCATGCGGCTGATACTCGACATAACTTAAAACATCCTCAATAGTATCCCCATGAACCTCTTTCACAAACTCAAAGCTGGCATCTGAATTCAGTCTCACACTGACAACATTCGTATCACCAAATAAATTATGCAGATCACCTAGAGTTTCCTGATAAGCGCCCACTAGGAAAACACCGAGATAATACTCCTCGCCGTGCTTTATTGAATGCAGAGGTAAGGTTTTTTCGACTTCCTGGTTGACTACGAATCGCTCAATTTTCCCATCACAATCACAGGTAATGTCGGCCAAGATAGCACGCCGACTTGGAGTCTCATTTAGTCGATGAATAGGCATAACAGGAAATAACTGATCAATAGCCCAGCTATCAGGTAAGGACTGAAATAAACTAAAATTACCATAATAGATATCAGCTAGTGAATCTGCCAAGCCTTCCAGATCTTCAGGTATTCGCTTCATTTCTGAAAGAGTCTCTTTTATACGATGCAAAACATTGTAATAAATTATCTCTGATACAGAACGAACACGAAGATCTATTTGGCCACGCTTGAATAATTCGCGAACTTCGTCCCGATAAAACTGCGCATCATTGAAGCACTCTTGTAATCTTTGAGGCTTCAAATAAGTCAGAATTTCACGCATATTTTGAAGCAATTGATGCTCATCTTCCTCAGCTTCTTTTAACTCTTCTGAGTCGAAACTTACAACATCAAGGATATTAAAGAGCAAAATTGATGTGTAGGCTACAGTAGCACGACCAGACTCCGTAACAATTATCGGGTGGGGTAAGTTATTACTATCTAATGTACTCTTAATTGTATCAATGATATCTTCGCAGTATTCCTCAAGTGAGTAATTTCGGCTTTGTCCAGTACTTGACTGTCTACCAGTGTAGTCAACTGCTAAACCACCACCTAAATCAATATACTTTAATGCCGCGCCCTCTTTACATAAATCGGAGTAATAGCGACAGGCTTCTAGTACACCACCGCGGATATCGCGGATGTTAGGAATCTGAGAGCCCAAATGGCAATGTAGTAACTCAAGGCAATTGAGCATTTGATGCTCGTTTAAGTAATCAACCACATGTATAAGTTGACTTGATGACAGTCCGAATACACTTCTCTCACCACTAGTAGCACTCCAATGCCCACTCACTTGAGTCGTCATTTTAACGCGCACGCCAATATGAGGGAAAATATCTAACGCTTGACTTCGCTCTACAATAATCGGCAGTTCGGTTAAGGTTTCAATAACAAAGATACATTTCAATCCAAGTTTTGTTGCCTCTAACCCCAATTCTATAAATTCTTGGTCCTTATAGCCATTACAAATAATTAGGCTATCTAGTTCTTCGATAGTGGATAAAGCTGCAATCATTTCGGCTTTACTACCAACTTCAAATCCATGTTGATAGCGAGAACCAAACTGAGCTACTTCATCGACAATTTGGGCCTGCTGGTTTACTTTAATTGGATAAACACCTTGGTATTTATTCTGGTAATCCAGTTTTTCGATTATCTGACGGAATGTTTCATTAAGTGAGCTAATACTTTTATCAAGAATATTCTCGACACGCAGTAAAATAGGCATGTGTAAACCGCGGTCCTGCATACCCTCTATAATTTTCATCAAGGGAACAGCGTCTGCCTCATCATCACTAGGATTTTTTACGACAACATTACCCTGTGAATCTATATCGAAATAACCATTGCCCCACTGGTTAACCCCATAAATATTCCCTGCCTCAGCCATATTCCACTGAGTATTAACTTCACTCTTGAGTTTATCTTTCTCTAACATCTTTTTACCATTAAGAATTCATTAGATTCCACTGAAGTGAACATTCCACACCTTGCGCAAATCGTAAGAAGTGGGAATCAATGCAATCTATGATCTCTTTTAACTCCGCGTCAGAGTTAGCACCACAACGCAAATCCAATTGATCACCACTTCCGTTCATATCACAGAAACCCATATCAAACTCAATATGGCCGCAATCGCTGCTCCAGTGGGCATTAACTTTGTGAGCGAAGTGCTTACATAAACGCCTAATCATCCTCTCGCTGTCAATATGAATTACCGTTGAAAAAGCTAAAAATTGGCTATCATGCTCAGCCTCAACTTTATTAATAGTGCTCATATCCCCACTTCTTAATTAAATCACTTTATGCCGAGCCAACTTTTAAACGAAAAGATGTATTCAGCAATTAACATCTCTGGTAATGATAATCATTATCAAAGATGTTAATTGCTTTCATGGCCGAAAAAAACCACTTTTACAATTGTTACGGCAGTATAATAGCTAATAAAAACCGTCGATAATTAAAACATTTTGAACTCAAAGACAGCTTTAAGCTTGCTAATGTTAAACAAGCCTGATTAGAATTTTAGAAAGGAGAAAATACTTGAATAATGCCTAAACCGATACTTAGTACACCTAAATTTACCGTTTAACTTAAGCTAGTCTTTTATTATGAAAATCTATAACCTTTGCCATGAATCGTAGCAAAGCGGTCAGCCGATATACCAACTTCAATAAACTTTTTCCTGATACGACTAAGATGCATCTCAAGGCTTCGATCATAACGGGAAAATTGCCTGTTGAGTACCGCACGATATAAAAATTGCTTACTAACTACCTTGAATCGGTTCTCAGCGAGTATCCAAAGTAATCGAAATTGAATAGGTGTAAACGCTAAATTATCTCCCCTATAAAAAACCTGCTGCCTTGATTTTAATAACCTTAAATGATCGATATCAATCTCACCCTCAATGTTACTTTCCCCCTTGTGAGCCCTACGCAGTATTGCGTTTACACGCAGCACTATCTCAGTGGAATCAATCGGTTTGGATATAAAGTCATCAGCCCCCTGCTGAAAGCTCTCTATCCTTTTTGCCGTTGTATTAATTGAAGAGAGAACAATTACAGGCGTTTGCCCCCAGCTACGTATAGCCTGTAAAGGTGATAAATCATCATTGGTGGGCAAAAACGCATTAACTAAAATAAGATCAAAATAGTCTGCGGGCATTACCATCAACCCTTCACTAACATCTTGACATTGAGTGACATTAAATCCTTGCTTTTGCAAAGTGCCGCTCAATTGTCTGCTTATTTTAGTATCACTTTCCAATATTAAAATATGCGCAGTTGCCACAACAGCCTCTTATCCACAACCAAATTAAAACTTGAATTTTTTGAATCCAAAATTATTCATAGCGCAAAAATACTCTCGCCCACCGACGACCTTAATATGGAGGAACCCGACTGGAACCTACACATAGCTCTTACTTTTGACGTCTGACAGTAATTTTAATAGTACATTTTCTAAACTATTTTCAATGGATACACATATGACTTACCAGGACATTTAGCACTGCAAAACATTAATACTGCTGCGCACTTCCTGTACAACCATTGCACGGGACACGCCACCAACACGCTTAGTGCCCAACACAATATTGCATTGGCTCAAACACAAATCTATTCACATTTAGAACACCAAAACTTCACAATGCAGCTTTATGTATCAACCTAAATTCACCGATATTAATGATAATCACTATCATTTGCAACAAGTGAAATATATAATACTCCCTCAGAACCTATTTTCTCATGATTTGAGACACTTTAATGTCAGCCCAAAATCCAGCGCTTTCCGGTCGTATCGTCAAGACTTTTTTTTACTATGTGCTACCTTCAATAGTCGGCTTAGTTGCAATAACAAGCGCCAACCTGATTGATGGCTTTTTTGTCGGCAACACCATAGGTACAGACGCTCTCGCTGCAATCACTCTAATGATCCCGTACTTCACTTTGTTGATAGCTATTGCCATCATGCTGGCAATAGGCGGGGCTGTGAGCGTAGGTAAAGCCATAGGTGAGAAAGATCCGAAAACAGCAAACGCGATCTTCAGCCAATCCCTTATTGCCGCTGTGGTTATTAACACTCTGTTAGCGCTGGGCAGCTTAGCCTTCAATGATTTACTTTTTGAAATACTCAATATTTCAGCCCAGGTTGCTGTATTAGCAAGGGAATATTTCGACGTCATTCGCTGGGTGTTCATTTTACAGCTAACCACAATGGTGCTGTATTATTTTGTACGTGCTGATGGCCATCCGATATTAGCCACATGTGCATTAGTAATCGGCGCTGCTCTCAATATTATTCTCGATGCTTGGTTTATCGTGTACTTGGAATTCGGATTAGCTGGGGCTGCTTATGCAACTGCAATAGCACAAGTTATACAGTTTTTAGTATTGAGCCGTTATTTTTTTAGCAAGAAAAGAACACTTAAGTTCGAATTACAACAAAGAAACTGGAAACTACTTCTTAACTCAGCTTATAACGGTATATCAGAGTTTATAAACGAGATATCTGTTGGTATTATTTTTTTCATTCTAAATACTTTAATGATAATGCGGCTAGGCGTAGATGGTGTAGCGGCATTTACTCTGGTCAATTACTTCATTTTCTTAAGTGTCATGCTTAGTTATGGTTTAGCTGATGCACTTCATATCGTTGTCAGTCAAAATTTTGGCGCTCGGCACTTAAATAGAGTGAAATCTTTTTTGTCAATTGCAATATTAAGTACCATCTGCCTGGGTATCATAATCGTTGCGCTGCTCGTTTTTTGGCCAGAAACTGTTCTGAGTTGGTTTACCAATGAACAAGATCAGGAAATATCCCGAGTCAGCATGCAATTATTGCCATTGTTGCTTCCACTATTTTTAATTAATGGGACTAACATCGTCTTAACCTGTTACTTAACAGCAATACACAAACCAAAACCTTCAGCTTTAATTGCTATTAACCGCAGCTTATTATTCCCCGCCGTATTTTTAATTGCCTTTTATTATATGTTGCCCAGCTGGCACTTATTACCAGCAGCAATAAGTGATTTATCATTTATTGTTGCACTGCCATTAGCAGAATGGTGCACCTTTTTGTTGGCCGCCTATTTTTGCTACCAATACAGGCCTACGAAGCTGAAAGTGAATCAAACTTCAGTCTAAGTAACACCAAGTGAGATACAGCTCTAAAACAATAGTAACAATTGTAAACTTACTTGCTGGTGAGAATGTGTATCATTATCATCTGAGTAAGTTCTTTTACTTAGTATCTCCAGGAGAATATCGTCATGCCATTCACCGCAAAAGAGCTGGCGGAAAAGGCTTCTTTTCAAGCATTTGCTAATGCATATATAAGAGAAGTTGACCCCGGTGTTTGGCATACAAGCTCTGATTGGCAATTACAAACTGGTGTGGCCCTTGAAGAAGAAAATGGTTATGCACTAGAACTTTATTTGAACGGAACTGGAGTTACACTTGCTTTAGAGGCTTCTTATCGTTCAATTGTCGGCCGACATGTATTTACTAAAAGCTATCGCAAATTAGCGAATCAATGGAATTGGCAACCCATAGATTTTACTTCTGCGATTATGATGTTAATAGATAACATTTATGCAAAAGATAATAACCAAAACAATAAGCCAAATACTCCAGCCAACAAAATAGAACTATTAAATCGCACTTTAGAAAGTCTTCAAATCATGCAGGATTATCTTACTAAGCGACTAGATGATCCTACACTTAATAGCTCCGATTATATTTGTTCTGAACAGTCTCTGTTATTTGGACATTGGCTTCATCCAACACCTAAGTCACGCCAAGGCATTCACTCTTGGCAACATGAAAAGTATACGCCGGAATTGAAATCTAAATTTCAATTACACTTTTTTGCCGTGTCAAAAGATCTTCTGGAGCAAGATTCTTTACTCGATGAGAGCGTTGAGGAAATTATCAATAATATATTAGGGGCCGATATCGATATTGATATCGATAAACAACTAATACCTGCACACCCCCTACAAGCACAGTGGCTGTTACACCAGGACTATGTTCAGCATTTACAACGTGACGGATTAATTGTCGACTTAGGTCTTATGGGTAAGATGTTTACGCCCACTTCTTCTGTCCGCACTTTGTACTGCAGTGAGCTGAATTATATGATTAAGCTCTCGATCCCTGTAAAAATAACTAATTCGCTAAGAAAAAATATGGCTCACGAATTAGATCCGGGATTAAATGTTGGAAAGTTGTTCTCATTAAGCAACTTCAAGCAAAAATTTCCACAGTTTGTTTTAATTGAAGATCCTGCCTTTATTACTGTTAAATTACCTAATATGCAGGAAACAGGCTTTGAAACTATTATACGGCAAAATCCATTCAGTAAAGATTCAAACAGTCTAGAACTACCCACAGTTTCAATCGCTGCATTGGTACAAGACCCTATCTTATCCGGAACTCAGTCTAAATTAGCGCAGCAAGTTTTAAGCTTGGCTTCCAAGCAGGGCATTAGCGTAGAAGAAGCAGCGTTAAAATGGTTTAATTGTTATTGGCAATGTGCAATTGAACCAACAATTAGACTTTACGATAGTCAGGGTATTGGTTTAGAGGCTCACCAACAAAATTCTCTATTAACTATTTATGATGACTGTCCAATTAGATACTACTATCGAGACAATCAAGGTTTCTACTTGTCAGAAAAAATGCAGGATGAGTTGCTCGAAGCTGTACCTGAGTTGAGGAATAATCCTGACTTATTTTATCCTGACAATATGATTGCAGACCGGTTTGGATACTATCTTTTTGTCAATCAGTTATTCTCAATTATTGGCCGTATGGGACAAGATGGCCTTATTGATGAGAATAAACTATTACAATTAAGTTACAGCAAGCTTAATCTTCTAAATTCTAGGGTACTGACAAGCGTCGGCAAAAACTTTACAGATAGATTATTTAATAATTCTAGTATTCCCTGCAAGGGAAATCTTCTAACTCGCGTTGAAGATGTTGATGAGCTGGAAGCGGAAAAAGAATTAGCCGTTTACACTAATATACGAAATCCTTTCTTCGACCTGCATCAAGAAAGCTTGACTACCCATAAGCAAGTTAACGAGGTGACTCTTGCTCACAGTTAACCCACGGCAGTATTTATCTCAACAAGCCCCAGAAATCTCTCCTTATAAAAATTCTGACAGCTACTTAGCTGAAGAAAAAAGAGTGATTCGCCAGCTCCTGGAAGCATTATTGTTCGAGCATCTTTGTGATTACTCTTATCATGATGGTTTTTTCTATTTTACATTAGGAAGATCTTTTTATCGTGCCTCAGGAAGAATTTCTGGTTTTAGTCGAATTAGAATCAATGCAGAAGAAATGTTTTTTTCTCAAAGAGATGAAATGCATGTAGATACAAAATTTCAGGCACAATGGATAAAAGATAAATCTCAAAGTATTGATTGGCAACCAATAACACTAAATGCCCTCATTGAGGACTTGCCTGCTTCTGTAGCAGTAAAGAAAAAGCTAGCGATTGAGCTCGAACAAACTGTTAAACTTTGCCAGTGGAACAATAAGCATTTAAACCGCCATATAAGCCGTCGTGAATTAACATATACCCAGTTAGAGTCTGCAATTGATGAAGGGCACCCTTATCATCCATGCTTCAAGGCACGAACTGGGTTTAGTGAGCTTGATCATAAACTTTATGGTCCAGAGTTTGGCAATAATTTTCAACTACATTGGTTGGCGATTAGACGATGCTATTTGAAGCGTCGATTTAACTCTGTAACTGAAAAAATATTTTGGGAAACTGAGCTTGGTGAACAATGTTACCAGCAGTTAAATACACAAATTAAAAATCTAACTTCCGATAGTACTGCATTTTCATTGATGCCTATCCATCCATGGCAGTGGAAGTTTTTAAAAGATAAACTTGAGCCCGCTATTGCTGATGGACAAGTATTTTACCTTGGAGAGGCTGGCGATCAATATCAAGCCAGCATTTCTATTCGTACATTATTAAATATTAGCCATCCTGAAAAAGCTAATATAAAACTACCTCTGAATATAATTAATACTTCTTCACTACGCACTATAGAAAGTCACACCATTTGTACTGCACCTGCTATATCAAACTGGTTAATACAAATTCTGGAGTCGGATAACTACCTGAAGCAAAATATGATTTTGCTGGCGGAGTACGCCGGAATAAGGCCTACAAATGATGGCACTGAACATCAGGAATGGATTGAGAATCTCGATGGTCAATTGGGTGTAATTTTTCGACAGAGCCTGCACTCATACTGTGATGAGAAAACTGTAATACCTTTTGTAGCCCTAATTATAATAGAACAAGATGGCAGCCCTTTTATCGAGCCCTGGATTGCCGAATATGGTTGTCATAGTTGGCTGGAGAACCTGCTCGAAAAGGTGATTATTCCCATATGGCACTTACTAGTTCATCACGGTATTGCAATTGAGGCGCACGGGCAAAATATCTTATTGCAACATAAAGATGGTTGGCCTGAAAAAGTTATAGTGCGCGATTTTCATGAAAGCATGGAGTACGTTCACAATTACTTAGCACAACCGGAATTAGCGCCTACTTTTACTGACTTCGAGGAAGAATATAGTTTTGGCGGGCCAAACCAATATTATTGGATGGAAAGTGTCGAAGCTTTGCGCGAACTTTTAGTAGATACCTTATTGGTTTTTAATTTATCTGACTTGGCCGTATTACTTGAAGATTACTACCAATTTCCAGAAAGTGAATTCTGGAAATCAGTTTATCACAGCTTTAGAAAATATCAGCAATCAAACTTAACTGATCAAAAGCGCATAGCCCAAATCGATTTATTCCAACCGAAAATTAAAACCGAATCACTATTGGATAAGAAATTTCGCGGGAATCGTGAAACAGAATTTCATCATCACATAAGAAATCCGTTAGCAGACGCTGCTTTACATGATACCCAAAAGGAAACCTCCAAGACATCAATATCAGTGCCAGCAGTACCAGGAAAATCCTATGCTTACAATAAATGATAAGTTTTATAGTAAAGAAGACTTTAACGAGCAACAGCAGTCCTATGTCTCAATAAATACTATTAATGAGAGTAACGCTGTTGCGGTATGTGTTGAAGATAATTTTATTTGGTTGACTCTATGTTATTACTTAAAGTCAAAGAAAATATCTGCCATGCCTATCCACCCCAGTGTTCCAAAGGATACTGCAAAGCGTATGGCAGAAAAAGCTGGCTGCGAATTGCTGATTTATGGTGACTTAGCAGGATTAATTGAGCTACCGGCAACTAATTTGAATAAATCTGAAGCAGGTATTATTCAAATGAGCTCCGGCACCACAGGTGAGCCAAAATGCATATTGCGAAGCTGGGCGGATATTGATATTGAGGTAAAGAGTTATTGCCAGGCTTTCAGCGACCCGGACAGCATGACTCCAGTTGTCGCTTGTCCCGTTACCCATTCATATGGATTAATTTGTGGCGTAATGGTTGCTCTGAATCGGGGTCAGTCACCACTGATAATTAGCAATATCAATCCTAAATACCTTATCAAGAAGCTGCAGAGTTGTCAGCGTCCGCTTTTGTATTCTTCTCCGGTAATGTTGCAGGGATTATTACGTTTATGGCCGGCCAATAGCAAACTATTTGCTGCTATGACTTCAGGTTCCACTATGCCACAACAGGTATTTGAGCAGATTCAGGCACGTGTAGAAAACTTATATCAACAGTATGGATGCTCTGAAGCGGGCTGTATTAGTATAGGACAGGATTTATCTGCTGCTAACGATCAAGGAAAGCCATTACCTCATGTCGAAATTACCTGTGGTAATCTCGACAATAAACAGCAAGAGATAGTTGCTTATGTAAAAACTGCATCAGGAATTAAAACTGTTAAAACACAGGATGTCGGCTATTTGAGTGAAAATGGTCGGCTGCATTTTCTTGCACGAATGGATGACACAATCATCGTATCAGGGCTAAATGTATATCCTGCAGAAGTAGAAGATATCATACTTGAACACCCGCAAGTTAATGATGTAGTGGTATTTAAGATAGATGATCAATTTGCGGGCCAACGAGTTTGCCTACAGTATGTCGCTTCCCCAGCAATAGACCCCTCCGAACTACGCCAATGGTGCAGTCAACACTTAGCACTATTTCAAGTACCGCAAATATTACAGCCGGTCGATGAGATAATGCGAATGGCTAACAGTAAAGTGAACCGTAAGCAGATTGCGCTGAACTATCAACAGAACATACTAACCAGAACAAATAAAAGTAGTGAAGGAAAACAAGCTGAAAGAGCCAACTAGTAAGTAGGGGCTATCTATTGAGCAAACAAACAATATATTAATTATGCAAAAGACTGAAATAGTAGATTCGATTCAGAGCATACTTACTAATGAGTTGAATCTAACACATATAGAAGATGTTCAGCTTCACTCCAAGCTAAATGAAGATTTATACCTTGATTCCGTACTGATCCTGCAAGTACTTATTAGCTTGGAATTAAAGCTGGGAATTGATATACCCGATGAAGCCTTGAACTTGAAGGATTTTGATACAGTCGATAGCTTTAGTGAGTTTATATTAGGCCGGGTTAACTATAAGAGCGAGAATGGCGCTTCTCCCAAACATACCGATCCTCAAGAGAAATCAGGAGTCGAAATAGCTCCAGCAGAACAAGCTGAAGAGCAGACAGAAGAGTTTGAGGATATTAAAGTACATTGTTTTGTGAGTTGTCTATGCGAGTGTATCAAAGCAAATGATCATGTTGACCATAGACCATTTTATTTTGGTGTATGGGACGCCGATGTTGTAGTTGATAATGATTATTGTATCAACTATCACGCTGAGAATTTGAACCATGACTTCTTTCGAAACTGGTTCGAGAAAATTTATGGTGTCGAGGTAAAGTCCTGGTACAACCAAGGCTTATCCAAAAGCGACAATATTAACACCTTACTAACATTACTAGACAATAAATCTGCCAGTCAGAACATAATGGTAATGCTAGATATGTATAGGTTGCCAGAACGCGAAAATAAGTTTAACCAGAATCCATTCCCTCACTACGTAATGCTGGAAAATAGCCAAAATCCAGAAATGTTATTTATGTGGGATCCTGATTTTCGCTGGGAAGGAGAGCAAAATAAAAAACAAGTATTACACGCAATTGAGTCGGATGCTGTTGCTGGCGGTTATATCTTTGATAGCAGCCAAATTAAACCAAGCTCCAATCAGGCAATCCATGACTATTTTACTACCTGTTTGAACTTAAACAATAATCCGATGACGGATGCTGTGCGAAAAATTGTCAAGGCACATTTGGCTCCTGAAAGTCAGCTAAGCCCCTCTAATTTAAGCCGTGCTCTCACTCAGCTTCCCGTATTGGCTATTCGAAAGTATGCCTACGAACATGGCTTAGCATATTTTATGTTGCAGCTAAATTTGGATTTTGATGAATTTGAAACATGGTGCGACATTATTGAAGAGTTAGTTTCCACTTATAAGCAGATTCAATTTCGTTCTATGAAAATCGCGAATTACGCTACTGAAGGAAACTATCCATCCGAATCATCGACAGATATTAAAACAGAAATCATGCAGCTACTGGATCAACAAGATCAGCGAGAATTTAAAATCAAAGGTCAGCTACATACATTATTTCAACAATGGCAAAACCATGTAGCTATTACTAACAAAGAACGTTCCAATGAGGTGTGCATATGATTTTATCTATCTGTACAATCTCTTTTCGCCATCAACTGGTTTCAATTGATCATTTGGCAAAGTGGGCGAAGCATAATCATTTTCAGGGTATTGAATTGTGGGGAACTCACGCAAAAAACCTCGCCTCTCAACCAGAATATAATAAAGATTGGTTGGCGGACTACGGCCTAAAAATCACGATGTTAAGTGATTATTTAGCACTATATGCCACTGAAGCTGAGTTACATAAACAAGTAGAACATTTATGTTACTTAGCAAAACATTGGGGTGCTAAGAAAATTAGGACTTTTGCCGGCTCCGAGGCAAGCGCAAACACATCTGAGCATGGCTTTGCACGATTAACAAAGACGTTGCGCAAGGTCTGTCAATGGATGTCCCGACATGATCTCAACTTGATTATTGAAACACATCCCAATACATATGCGGATTCCGTCCCAGCAACAAAGCATTTATTACAGAGCGTTGCTTGTGACAACCTTCAAATCAATTTTGACGTACTCCATGTCTGGGAATCAAAAACTGAAGTGATCCCAGCTTTTGAGGCTTTAAAAGATAATATTAATCATATCCACTTAAAAAATGTAAGTTCTGCAGAATTCCTGAATGTGTTCTCGCCTGCTAATGTATATTCTGCTTCTGGCTCGCGGGAAGGTATTGTCCCGCTGTTTGATGGCGCTGTTAACTATCAGGAATTCGTAAGTCATATTAGTCAACATCCAGACAAGAGAGTCCGCAACATTGAAGCTTCACTGGAATGGTTTGGTGATGACTGTAAAGAAACACTAGCTAGAGATAGATACCTAATTCAACAACTTCAGCAGTGTCGCGAACCACTAGCCATTTAGTAAATTGGGTCTGCTAATTTCTAGGAAATCTGGCAGACCCAAACTATCAACTCTTAATCACGGTAAATTTTCGTTAAGTCTTGGTAATGATCGACACGTCTATCTCGCAAGTATGGCCAAATACGACGTACTTGTTCACTTTTCTCCATATCTATATTCGCAATTAGTATCTCACCATCACTTTCACTTGCACAGGCAAGTAGCTCGCCCTGTGGACCACAGATAAAGCTATTACCCCAGAAATCAATGCCGGCAGAACTTCCACTGGAATCACTTTCATGGCCCACACGATTACAACTAATAACTGGTACGCCATTCGCTACCGCGTGGGACCTTTGTACAATTTTCCAGGCTTCAAGTTGCCGTTGCTGCTCAGCCGCATCATCGCGCGGGTCCCATCCAATTGCGGTTGGGTAAATCAGTAATTCTGCTCCAGCCATTGCCATCAGTCGGGCAGCTTCAGGAAACCATTGATCCCAACAAACCAATATGCCCAACTTGCCAATACTCGTATCTATAACTTCAAAGCCCAAATCACCAGGCGTGAAATAAAATTTTTCGTAAAATCCCGGATCGTCCGGAATATGCATTTTTCGATACTTTCCGGCAATAGAGCCATTTTTATCCAATACCACTGCAGTATTGTGATAAATACCTGCAGCACGCTTTTCAAATAAAGAGGTCACTATGACCACGCCGAGTTCTTTTGCAAGCCTTCCAAAATAATCCGTACTGGGTCCAGGGATCGTCTCAGCTAAATCGAATAAACTCACATCTTCTGACTGACAAAAATACAGACTACGATGCAACTCCTGCAGCACTACCAAATCAGCACCTTCACTCGCTGCGGCACGTATTCCCTGAGTTGACCTATCAATATTTTGTTGGCAATCAACAGTGTTATCTTGCTGAACAAGTGCCACTTTAACTATGTTACTCATTAATAAATTCGCTAGATTGTTTAATTTTAGATTAGATGCAAAAAATTTTTTTTAACGCCTAATTAGCCAAGAGGTTTTTCGGCAGCTGCATAGTTAAACAATGCAAACTACCGAACTGTTCGATAATGGGCCGGCAATTAACCGCAACTATCTGATGCTCCGGAAATGCCATCTGGAGAGTTTGTAACGCCTCAGTATCTTCTTCAACATCATATACAGGAGCTAGTACCGCATCATTGATAATTAGAAAGTTGGCATAAGTGGCAGGTAAACGCTCGCCACTTGCATTTGCTTGTCCGCTAGGCCATGGTAATTCCAGCAAATTAAATGGTTTCCCATCAAGCGAGCGCATTTGTACTAAACTCTGCTTCATTTTCTCAAGTTCATCAAAAAAACGATAACCACTTTCATTACAGCCCTGATAGACAATAGTTTGGCCAGGTGCGAACCGTGCAAGAGTGTCGATATGACTATCTGTATCATCGCCCTCTAATGCGCCATGATCCAGCCATAGAATATTCTTTGCACCTAACTCAGTTTTTAGCAGTCCCTCGATATCCGCTCTTGTCATGCGGTGGTTACGATTTTTATTTAGCAGACAGCGCTCAGTCGTTAAAAGGTTGCCCTTTTCATCAATATCTATTGCTCCACCTTCAAGAACGACGTCAATTTTCCGCCAATTACAGATACCCAATTGCTTAAACATTTCCTGGTTAATCTGATTGTCTAAATCAGCCGGGTATTTGCTTCCCCATCCATTAAACGTAAAATCGAGAGCAACAACTTCTCCTTGGCTGTTCACTACTGAAATTGGGCCATGATCTCTCGCCCAACTATCATTTGTGGCAACAACAACAAACTGAATATTTTGAATTATTACATCAGCCACATGTAATAGCTGGCTAATATGTTTTTTTAAAACCTCATCATGACAAACGACTACCAGTTTTTGTCGAGCAGTTATAGCTTCGCAAATAGAAACATAAACCGCTTCTACTTCGCTTAGTATCGGCTTCCAATCAGTATCCGCATGAGGCCAAGTGAGCATTATTGCATCTTGCTTGGCCCATTCAGGTGGCAATCTATTTGACATAAGTTTTAATTACTTTATCTGATAGTTATTTTAAATTTACAGGGGTATTGAACCAGCACCAAATGATAATAATTATCATTACAATAATATAGAAAAATTCATTTCGCGCAAGTTTGGGCTCGGATTTAAATAGACTTTCGCACAGTTTTATCGTTTTCCTGATTTCATCTGGAAAACAATGCAAAGCCCTCTCAGTAAAGATTTTATTTATTTAGCATGCTCCAACTTCCTCCGAAACAATGCACTTGGCAATGTAACTAATAGATTGCGTTTTAAGAGCTCAAACAGGTCCGACTGCACTTTGAGATTAATTACTGGATGGGAGCGAGGCACAGCTATCCACCTGACTTTCAATAAAGCTATCTCAGCTATTCTCAACTATATCTGTTCTAATACGGGAAAGACTTGTTTACTGACATGTCAACATTGATTTCTCCGCTAGAAGCAAATCGCCGAGTCTCTTTAAAGGAATATCATGGCCTGGTTCTACTTAATACTCGCCGGACTATGCGAAATTGGTTGGGTGCTGGGACTGAAAATTTCACAGGGCAGTAACACCCGCCTTCTGGGTGTGGTTATGGCTGTGGTATTTATTGGGGTCAGTGGATTTCTTCTGTGGCTGGCGCAGCGGGAGATACCTATTGGTACTTCCTATGCGGTCTGGACAGGAATTGGTGCCGCCGGAGCCTTTGCGGTAGGAGTGCTGTTCTTTGGAGACTCCACCAGCCTTGGACGCTACCTGGGAGTTTTGCTCATTATCTTAGGCGTTGTCACGTTAAAACTCTCTCATTAATTGAGAAGCACCCGGGAAAATTCCCGGGCGCCAGTTCTATTAATCTTCTGAATATTTGTGTTTACGTGCCTGGTTTTGCACAGATCGATACATCTGGGATAGCGCTCTCTCCCCTGCCCGTTTCTGCGCAAGAGTTTGACCGTTACGGCTTAGTTCCTGTTGCAGTTTTTGCCAATTGCGCAAGCGCCGATCATCCAACGAACCGCCCGTTATTGCCTCTTGTACCGCACAGCCTGGCTCTGACTGGTGCTGGCAGTCAGAGAAGCGACACTCTCTGGACAAGGCCTCAATATCAGAAAAAGTCTCCGCCACGCCATCTTCAACATGCACCAACCCCAGCTCCCGCATTCCAGGGCTATCGAGTAACAGCGCTCCCCAACTCAGGGAGTGAAGAGAGCGTTTCCGTGTAGTGTGACGCCCTTTACTATCGGCTTCGCGAATGGTCCCAGTCTCAGCCAGGGGTTCGCCATACAGCGCATTTAGCAAAGTGGATTTACCCACTCCAGAAGAACCTAACAGCGCGATAGTTTCCCCAGGTAAGCACCACTGGCGCAGCTGTGCCACGCTTTCTCGATCCAGGCTATTTACCATTGCAGCGGGTAATTCGCCGAATGGGCGCAATGCCTGAAGAAAAGGGGATGTATCTTCACACAGATCGGTCTTAGTCAGTATCAGGTGTGGGCTGCAACCAGACTCCCGAGCCAGAGCCAAATAGCGCTCAATACGTGAGAGGTTAAAGTCATCATTCAGGGAGGAAACAATAAAAACACTATCGACATTGGCGGCGATCATCTGCACCTGATGCCCCCCAGGTGCCATGCGCTCAAACTGGCTGCTGCGGCTCAACAAACGCACGAAATATCCACTGCTCTTCTCTAACAACAGCCAATCCCCCACTGCGGGCAAATTAGCCACAAGACTCCCGGTTAGCGGAAGGGACACAGCCCCCTGCTCGCCGGCCAACTCCAGGCGACTGCGGTGTACAGCCATAACCCGCAGCGGCAAACACTGCTCGAGTTCTTCGAGCGTCAGCTGCTGTTGGAAAAAAGGCTTCCAACCGAGTTTTTGCAGCGGAGAAGCTTCCCGCTCAATTTTGATAGATGGGGATTTAGTGCCGAATCTATTAACAGACCGGCGGGTAAAGCGAGATTTACTCAAGATTGAAACCCTCTGGGCGCAATAAAGCACCAAGCGACCGCACATGCGCGGCCAACAGAGCTTTCTCAGGGAAAGCCCGACGTCTAGGAATCTATCGCCGGGCGTGGGCAGCTGGAGGCTGCTACTGGACCCGACGGAGGGTTGCAACAATCATCAATCATCCTCCGCAGTCATTGAGTTCTGGATTCCGCCAAAGTACCTGGCGGGTTATGGGCAAATTAGCACTACCCGGGGATAGGAGCAAGGATAATCCCGGGAAGCCTCTTAGTAATTGCCCCGCCATAAAAAGCAAAGCCGGCAAAAGCCGGCCTTCGAATCCGATTACAGCGAGTGCATCACCTTTCTCGACTCACCATAACCCGATCAGCTGAGTATAGATCCGGCTTTTTCTTTCGCCATCGCGTTTACTCGAGAAGCATCTTCTCCTGCGGGTATTTCCACCAAGTGACGAATCTATAAAGGTTTTATGACACCCCCAACCACCTCCCCCAGACCTCCACCTCCTCGGGGTGGGAGGCCGTCAATGCGTGACTGCGATTCAATACCAACTGAGAGAACCGCAACAAGTACAACAAAAAATGGGAAGCGCTATGCCAACAACAAAATTTACAGGGCCCGGCACAAAGGCCGGGCTGATTCTGGGGGCAGTCTTCTGCTCCATCCAAATACCGGTGTGGGCATCTGACACACCAGACCCCACAGAGGTCAATATTCCCGGCAACCTACAAAGCCAACTGGGCTGCGATGGCGACTGGCAACCAGGTTGTGTCGCCACCCTGCTCAGCTATGACAGCGAAGACGACAAATGGCAAGGCAACTTTTGGATACCCGCCGGCAACTGGGAGTACAAAGCCGCTCTCAACAACAGCTGGGATGAAAATTATGGCTGGGGCGGCCAGCGGGACGGCGGTAATATTTCCCTTAGCCTGGATGAGGCCCGCGAAGTTAAATTTATCTACGACCACGAGAGTCACTGGATCGCCGACAACCACAATAGCGTGGTCGCTACTGTAGCCGGCAACTTCCAATCCCTGCTGGGGTGCCCGGGAGACTGGCAACCCGGTTGCCTGCGCAGCTGGATGCAGGATGCCGATGGAGATGGCACCTACACCTTTATCACCTCAGCACTGCCTGCCGGTTCCTATGAATTCAAGGTAGCCTTGCACGAAGGCTGGGAGGAGAGCTACGGAAACAATGGAGCTAACGTCAGCTTTACCGTGGCTGCCGATTACGACGAAATCTACTTTGCTTTTGACTCGAATAGTAAAGAAGTCACCGTCAGTAGTGATGGCTTCGCCAAGGGTGACCTGAGCAGCGATAAAGCTCACTGGGTGGATACCAGCAGCTTTGCCTGGGATATCCAGGTGCAGGAAGGCACCAAGGTTAAATTGCACTACAGCAACAGCGCCGAGCTAAAACTGGAGGACGGTGATATCCGTTCCGATGGCACCATCGATCTCACCCCTCTCGCCACCCTGCCCGACAGCGCCCAACAAAAATTCCCGCACCTGGCCAGTTTCAGTGCCTGGCAATTGCCGGGGCAGGCTTCCACTAGTGATCTGGTAACCCAGCAACTCGCCCTCGCCGCTTACGATGCGGAGGGCACGTTACTGGATGCGACTGGTGTGCAGATGGCAGGCGCGCTCGATGATCGCTTTTACTACGACGGTGAACTCGGTGCCCGTGTCGGCGAGGAGAATATCCAGCTCGATCTTTGGGCTCCCACCGCACGGGCAGTAAAACTGCACCTGTTTACAGACTCCAGCAGCGACAGCGCCGATCAGGTGGTATCCATGCTGCGCGATGAATCTACCGGGGTTTGGAGTGCCGATATCGACAAGCAGTGGGACCGCAGTTTTTATCTCTATGAGGTCGAGGTGTACTCCTACTTCAGCCGCCAGATTGAAACCAACCTGGTCACCGACCCCTATTCCCTGAGTCTCTCCATCAATAGTGGCAAAAGCCAGATCATTAACCTGAATGACCGGGACCTGAAGCCGCGCGGTTGGGATCGTCTGCGCAAGCCCAAGTTAACCCAGCCGGAAGACATCAGTATCTACGAGCTGCATGTGCGCGATTTCAGTATTGCGGATCAAACTGTCCCCGAAGCAGAGCGCGGCACCTTCAAGGCTTTCACCCGCAAGCACAGCGACGGCATGCGCCACCTCAATAAACTGGCCCACGCCGGCCTCACCCATATCCACTTGCTGCCGGCCTTTGACTTTGCCACAGTCAATGAGGATCGCACCCAGCAGCAGCAAACCCCGGACCTCTCAGACTACGCGCCGGACAGCAGCGAGCAGCAGGCCCAGGTAGATGCTATTCGCGATACCGATGGCTTTAACTGGGGCTACGATCCATTGCACTACACGGTCCCCGAAGGCAGCTATAGCAGCGCTCCCGATGGACCTGCGCGCATTCGCGAATTCCGTCAAATGGTGCAAGGGCTATCCCACTCCGGCCTGCGACTGGTGATGGACGTGGTTTACAACCACACCAGCTCCTATGGCCAATACGACAACTCCGTACTCGATAAAATCGTCCCCGGCTATTACCATCGCCGCAATCTGGAGGGTGGTGTGGAAATGAGCAGCTGCTGCGCCAATACCGCCAGTGAGCACGCCATGATGGAAAAGCTGATGATCGATTCCCTGGTCACCTGGGCCCGGGCCTATAAGGTGGACAGCTTCCGTTTCGATCTGATGGGACATCACAGCCTCGACAATATCCTCAAGGCGCAAGCGGCATTGCAATCACTGACCCCGGCAGCCGATGGTGTCGACGGCAAAGCTATCTACCTGTACGGCGAGGGCTGGAATTTTGGCGAAGTGGCTGACGATGCTCGCTTTGTACAGGCCCGCCAGGGCAATATGGCCGGCAGCGGTGTCGGCACCTTTAACGATCGCCTGCGCGATTCCGTGCGTGGCGGCAACCCCTTTGGAGGTTTTGAGGAGCAGGGCTTTGGTACCGGTCTGTTCACCGACAGCAACGGTAAGTTTGAGGGAGAAGATGAGCGTGCCACACTGCTAACCCTGGCAGATAAAGTCCGCGTTTCCCTCGCCGGCAACCTGGCGGATTATCCTTTTGAAGATGCCAACGGCAATATCATTACCGGCAGCGAGCTGGTCTATAACGGCCAGCCCACCGGCTATACCGCCGACCCGCAGGAATCCATTAATTATATTGCCGCCCACGACAACGAGACGCTGTTCGACGGAGTACAGATCAAAGCCAGCGACAGCGCCGACTTGGCTGAACGAGTGCGTATCCAGGCATTCAGTAATTCCCTGGTTCTGTTCGCCCAGGGAGTGCCGTTTATCCACGCAGGCCAGGATTTCCTGCGCTCAAAGTCGATGGATCGGGACAGTTACAACTCCGGTGACTGGTTTAATGCACTGGACTTCAGCCTCGCCACCGATAATTGGGGTGCGGGTTTACCTATCGCAGATAAAAATGAAGATAACTGGTCCCTGATGCAACCTTTACTGGCAAACCCGGAACTGGCTCCCGAGCGCCGGCACCGCTTGTGGAGTTCTGCTCTATTCCGCGAGCAACTGGCGATTCGCAACAGCTCTCCCCTGTTCCGCTTGTCTGATGCAGAATCCGTAGAGGCACACCTTAATTTCCTCAACACCGGACCCGACCAGATTCCTGGGCTGATTGTGATGGAGTTATCCGAATCCAGTGGCAGCATCGATCGCCGCTTTGAACGTATTGTGGTGCTGTTTAATGGCGATGACGAATCATTGGAATTTACCAGCGAAAACTTTATTGGTGAGTACCTGTTCAAGCACCCACGTCAGCGCCGATCAGTAGACTTACGCCTGCACAAAGTAAAATTTGATAGGAGCAGCGGCACCTTTACTCTGCCTGGCCGAACTACCGCAGTATTTGTGCAGCCACGCCGTAGATATTAATTCTTCATAAATTTTAAAAGGCCGGATTTTCCGGCCTTTTTTTCATTTTTTAGAAACTATTTCCTGGCTCTAACCAAGTAATCAACTCGCAATTGTCATATTCCGCAGATTGATTTAGCGTGTACCTAAATAATAAATAGGTGTACAAATCATGAAGCGTCTCCTTCTCTGCGGCATCGCAACTCTTCTCTCATCCGCGACACTGGCAAAAACTACTGTTATCCATGCAGGCACACTCCTCGCCGTTCCCGGTGAGAAACCTTTGCAAGAGCAAAGTGTAATTATCGAGGACGGCAAGATCAGTGCTGTCAGATCCGGTTATGTAAGCCCGGATAACGCTGAAGTCATTGATCTTAAGAATAGTTTCGTAATGCCGGGCTTAATGGATATGCACGTGCATTTACAAGGTGAGCTGGGCCCTAAAAATGATACCGAGGCTCTCAAGATGTCCATGCCGCTGACCCAGATGCGCTCGCAAATGTTTGCCATGCGAACCCTGGAGTCTGGTTTTACCACTGTGCGCGATGCTGGTAACAGTGGTGAAGAAATGTATGCGATGCGCGATGCGATCAATAAAGGTTGGGTAGATGGCCCGCGAATTTTTGCAGCCGGCAGGGTGGGAATAACTGGTGGCCACGCAGATATCAGCGGAGTCAGTCCAGAGCTAATGGAGCTGCACGATGACAAGACCAAAACTGTATGCGACGGCCCCTACGAGTGCCGACGCGCGACCCGCCATGCGATCAAATATGGTGCTGACTTTATCAAGATTACCTCTACCGGTGGTGTGCTCACCGATCGCGCTACCGGAACTGGTCAGCAGATGGAAATGGATGAGTTAAAAGAGGTGGTCCTTGCAGCCAAACGTATGGGCCGCAAGGTGGCCAGTCATGCGCATCAGGAAGAAGGCATTATCGCCGCACTGGAGGCTGGTGTAGACAGTATTGAGCACGGCACCTACGCAGGTCCCCGCGCCCATAAGTTATTTAAAGAAACCGGCGCTTATCTGGTTCCGACACTTCTCGCCGGCGATACTGTGGTACAGCTGGCAAAAAATACCGATGTCTTATCTGAGGCTCAGAAGGAAAAAGCCATTCGTGTTGGCACAGACATGCGCGGCAATTTCCGTAAAGCGGTCAATGCCGGAGTAAAAATTGCTTTCGGTACCGACTCAGGTGTATCCAAGCACGGCATCAATGCCCGCGAGGCGGTACTGATGAGTGAAGCCGGTATGGACAATATGGCCATCCTGCAATCCGCTACCGTTAACGCCGCCGACCTGATCGATATGAGCGATTCACTGGGCACCATTGAGTCCGGTAAGTACGCCGATATTATCGCCACCGATGGCTCGCCACTGGATAATATCGATGAACTTTTAGATGTGGATTTTGTGATGAAAGGGGGCAAGGTCTTTAAGAATTAAAAGCCTCTGAATAGTTTAATAGCGAAATTAAAATATTCGAACCCAGTTTTAATTAATTTCTACAAAATAAAAAAGGCCGGATAACTCCGGCCTTTTTTATTGGGGTGCTTAAAGAAAAGTGAAAGTTAGTTTTCCTCTTTTCCTTCTTCATCCTCATTTTCGATCAGGTGACCAAGTTTGCCTTTTTTAGTGGACAAATACTTGGCATTGTGGGGATTGCGCCCAGACTGGTGCGGCAGGCGCTCAGTCACATTGATGCCCAAGTCCTCCAGCGCTTTTACCTTACGCGGGTTATTGGTCATCAAGCGAATGGCATGAATACCCAGGTGTTCGATCATTGCTTTCAGAATTGAGTAATCCCGCATATCGGCGCCAAAGCCCAACTGCTCATTGGCTTCCACCGTATCCGCACCACAATCCTGCAAGTGGTAAGCGCGAATCTTATTTAACAGACCGATACCGCGGCCCTCCTGGCGGAGATAGAAAATAGCTCCACGCCCCTCCATCGCTATGCGATGCATCGCATGTTGTAGCTGGGCACCACAATCACAGCGCAGGGAGAAAAGTGCATCCCCGGTCAGGCACTCAGAATGAATACGGGCCAACAGAGGCTCTTCGGTATCGAAGTCACCCATGGTGAGCACTACGTGCTCTTTTCCGGTTTCCACTTCCTCGAAACCGTGCATCTCAAACATACCCCAAGAGGTGGGCAGTTTTGAGGATTCCACAAAACGAATGGTCAACTTAATACCTCTTTAAATCAGTGTCGGGCGCGCAGTACCAGCACACCGCCCTGCTGTTCCATATCAACCTGGCTGAGAAAGCTGTTGCCAAGAAGTACCACCTGGGGGAAGTCATCTGCATGAACTGTCGCATCAACATTGTGAACTTTGATTCCACCTATGGTGACACTGCTAAGATTCACTCGATAAACACTAGTAATACCATTAGCAGTAGAGACTAGTACTTCCTCGGCATTATCCAGATTCAGCCTTAGGCGACGAGCGGTAGGATAATTAATAGCAATATTGGTAGCGCCGGTATCCACCATCATCGGCACTCTCAGGCCATTGACCCAGGCATTTGTTAAATAATGTCCACGGCTATCGGCGGGAAGCCGTACTTCTGCTTTCGCCGCCTTGGCAAAACTGGTTGCTATAGGTGCATCCAAGGTCAGCTTTTGCTCCCGTCCAGACACACTAATCCGTGCATAACGAGTAGTCGCTTCCAACAGGGTGACACCCTCTGGGGATTTTTGTCCCGCCTTAAGAATTTTCTGGCGGCCATCAATTTCCAGCATGGCGCTATCGCCAAATAATCCCTTTAATTGAACCTGCTGTGCATTAGCACTCAGAGCAATCAAGAGACTTAAAAAAAATACAAAATAGCTGCGCATTGATCTTCCCTATCAATCTAAGCGCCCAGTACCCACGCCGTTAATTGCAGTACCAGGGACGCATAAACGGCGGCCAGTATATCGTCGAGCATAATCCCAACGCCACCTTGCACCTTGCGATCAGCCCAGCCAATGGGCGGGGGCTTGGCAATATCAAATATCCGGAAGAGGACAAAGCCGTATAGCGCCCAAGCCCAACCTGCAGGAGCCATAAACATGGTGAGCCAGTAGCCCACCATTTCATCCCAAACAATACCGCCGTGATCGTGAACTCCCATTTTCTTGGCAGCTGCACCACATAGATAGCAACCTACCACACCGGTAACAAACACAATGGCCAGATACCAGAATGGAGGCAAATCCTTCATCAACCACCAAAAAGGAATCGCTGCCAGGGTACCAAACGTACCCGGCGCTTTGGGTGCCAGCCCGGAGCCGAACCCAAATGCCAACAGTAAGGTGGGATCGCGCAACAGCTGGGAAAATGTCGGGTTGTTAATGCTCATATTATTGAATTCTCACAAAGGCACTATGGTCTACACAATGACTTAAAAGTGCCTATAGCCTGGCGATTGAGCAACCCAGGGATTGCTGTGATAGGAGCAACGTACCTGCGGCTCCCCCTCAACGAGTTTCCCTATGGGTGTAAAACCCAGTTGACGAACTTGCTCAACTGCGGCTGCCGGTGCGGTAAAACAAAGCTGGTAGTCATCCCCTCCACAGGCCGCCAGCTCTACGGCAGTATCAGCTGCCAATCGATTGGCTAGGGGGGCTATGGGCAGAGACTCCAGGTTTATTTCTGCTGCCACACCGCTCGCTTTGCAGATATGGCCCAGATCCCCCAGTAATCCGTCGGAAATATCCAACGCACTGGTAGCAATGCCTGCAATCGCGTTGGCAGTTTCTAATTGCGGCTCGGGAAAATAGAAAGCCTGCTCCGCTTCCCGCCGCACTGACTCAGTCACATTCCGCTCTGCCAAAACAACGGGCAGGGCTGCTGCGGCAGCGCCCAGTGGGCCGCTCACATAAATATTGTCGCCGACAGAAGCGCCATCCCGCCGGAGGGGCTTTTCGGTATGGCCGATCACCTGAATCGTAATGGACAAGGGGCCAGCGGTAGTGTCACCACCCACAAGGGAAACCCCAAACTTGCCAGCAGTTTCCAGCAGGCCACTGGCGAATTTCTCCAGCCAAACGGAGTCGCTATCGGGTAAGGTCAGGGCAAGGGTAAACCAGAGGGGGCGGGCATTCATTGCCGCCAGGTCACTGATATTCACACGCAGTGCACGGCTCGCAACCATGAATGGGTCAGCACCTGCGGGGAAGTGACGGCCTGCTACCAGGGTGTCCATAGAAGTGGCCAACTGCCCGCTGACAGGTGCTTGCAAGAGCGCGCAGTCATCGCCAATCCCCAGGGCTACACCTTCGCCCTGGGGAGCGCGGGCGAAGTAATCGCGGATGATCTCAAACTCCCCCGGCGCTTTAGACATAATTGCTGGCTCAGCCCTTCTTGTCTGCGGCTACCTCTGCCGAGCGCAGGTCCGCAGCGGTCTTATCCAAAATGCCATTGATAAACTTGAAGGCATCGGTGGGACCAAATTTTTTCGCCAGGGCCACCGCCTCATTAATGACAACCTTGTAAGGCACATCGATACGGTTTTTCAGCTCGTAAGTGGCCATGCGCAACAGCGCGCGGGATACAGGGTCCAGGTCTTCCACTTTGCGATCCAGGTGCGACGTGTAAGCGCCCTCTACCTCATCGAGGTTTTTCGCTACGCCGTGGAAAATATCACGAAAATATTCCACGTCGGTTTTGCTCATATCATTATCGGCGTGAAACTCGGCCTCAATGGAATTAAGGCTGGCGCCGGCCATCTGCCACTGATAGAGCGCCTGCATGGCGTAGTGACGTGCCTTACGGCGGGCGGATGCAGTTACGGTCATTGTCTTTTCCGGTAGATACTTCACAGAATGGGCTGCACCGACACACCTTTTGTGCCGGCGCGCCGGCAATTAAATCTTGCCGAGTAGGGAAACCATTTCCAGGGCGGTTTCGGCAGCTTCACAACCTTTGTTGCCAGCCTTGGTGCCGGAGCGCTCGATAGCCTGCTCAATGGAGTCCACTGTCAGCACGCCAAAGGTGACGGGAATGCCAGTATTCATGGATACCTGAGCCAGGCCTTTGGTGCACTCGCCAGCCACATACTCAAAGTGCGGGGTGCCACCACGGATAACCGCACCCAGGGCAATAATGGCATCAAACTTTTTAGTCTCAGCCAGCTTCTGTGCCGCCAGGGGAAATTCGAATGCGCCCGGGGCGTAGTAGATAGTGATATCTTCATCCTTGATACCCTTGCGGCGCAGGGTGTCCAGTGCACCATCCTTTAGGCTTTCAACCACAAAGCTGTTCCAGCGGCTCACCAACAGTGCGTATTTGCCCGTACTGCCGACAAAGTCCCCTTCGATCACTTGAATATTGCTCATAATTTTCAATCCGTATTTCTTGTCCATCGCCGCCGCTATCAGGACAGTAGCGGCGCTTCAGTATTGTTACTCTTTTATTAGGGTTGCGGCGCCTCTACGTTCAGGTATTCCTCTACTTCGAGATCAAACCCGGAAATAGCACTGAACTTGAACGGTGCGCTCATCAGACGCATTTTGCGCACCTTGAGATCCCGCAGAATTTGCGAACCGGTACCTACCTGCTTGTACACCAGGTCCTGGCTAGGGCGCTGTTGCTTGCCGCTGATCAGCCAATCAATACTCTCTTCGATTTCTTCGGTGGTTTCGTTGTGGCAGATCAGTACCACAACACCCTTGCCCTCTTCTTCAATACGCTGCATCGCGCGACGGAAGGTCCACGGGGTGAATTTTTCATCGCCGCGCTGAATCGTAAGCACATCGCGCAGAGTATTTCCCACATGCACACGAACCAGGGTCGGCTCTTCTGGGGTGGGGTCGCCTTTAACAAAGGCAAAGTGGCGCTCGCGGCGGGCCTTATCGAGATAAGTGCGCAGCTTGAACTCACCGAACTCGGTGCGCACCTTGCGCTCATTAACGCACTCGACGGTTTTCTCATTCAGGGCGCGATAGGTAATCAGGTCGGCGATAGTGCCGATCTTCAGGTTGTGCTCTTTCGCGAACTTTTCCAGGTCCGGGCGGCGGGACATGGTGCCGTCTTCATTCATGATCTCAACAATCACCGCAGCCGCCTCAAAACCCGCCAGGCGGGCCAGGTCGCAACCGGCTTCGGTGTGGCCTGCGCGGCTTAATACACCTCCGGGCTGGGCCATAATGGGGAAGATATGGCCGGGCTGTACAATATCGCTGGGCTTGGCATTTCTGGCCACAGCGGCGCGAACCGTGCGCGCGCGATCGGCGGCGGAAATACCGGTGGTGACACCCTCTGCCGCCTCAATGGATACGGTGAAGTTGGTGCTGAACTGGGCTCCGTTGTCCCGCGACATCAGCGGCAGGTCCAACTGCTCACAGCGCTCTTTGGACATGGGCATACAAATCAGGCCACGGGCATGAGTGGCCATAAAGTTGATGTCTTCAGCGCGAATCTGCTCCGCAGCCATCACCAGGTCGCCCTCGTTCTCGCGATCTTCATCATCCATCAGGATTACCATTTTGCCCTGGCGGATATCGTCGATCAGTTCTTCAACCGTATTTAGTTCCATGGTTAACTCTGGATAAATTTATCAATTGCAAATAGAGCGGCTATCGCTGCTGTTTTCGCCGTGGTGCACGGCCCATCTTTAGCGCTTGTAAAACCCGTTCTGGGCCAAAAATTCGAGGGTCATACCCCCACCACTAGGCTTGGCTGCCTCATCACCGAGGAGTAGCCGCTCCAAGTAGCGCGCAATCAGGTCCACTTCCAGGTTGACCCGAGTACCGGCGGTATAGCCGGCCATAATCGTTTCCTGCAACGTGTGTGGCACTATGGTGAGTTCAAACTCAGCCCCATCCACGGCATTGACCGTGAGGCTGGTGCCGTCGACGGTGATAGACCCTTTATGGGCAATATAGCGAGCCAGGTTTTCCGGTGCGCGCAGGCGGAATCGCTCGGCGCGAGCCTCGGACTTGCGCCATACCACCTCGCCAATACCATCCACATGGCCGCTGACAATGTGTCCACCCAGGCGGGTCTGGGGTGTTAGTGCTTTTTCCAGATTGACCCGGTCGCCTTTTTTCCAGCGGCCCACCGTTGTCACATCCAGGGTTTCCGCAGAGACATCCGCCCAGTAACCATCACCGGGCAGGTCAACAACCGTGAGACAAACACCATTGGTGGCAATACTGTCCCCCAGTTGCACATCACCCAGATCCAGCTTACCGCTGCGCACACGCACACGCAGGTCGCCGCCCTGGGGTTTTAACTCTGCAATCTCGCCTAAGGCTTCAATAATTCCGGTAAACATCAGCGCTCGATATCGGTTGTTGCAGTAATGCGCCAGTCGTGACCAACTGCGCGCATATCGGTAATCGTAATCGGCAGCATCGAGCCCATACGCTCGATAGGCAGTTCAAACAGCGGTCGCCCGGTGCTACCCAGCAGTTTTGGCGCCATATAAACAATTATTTCGTCGACATGGCCCCGGTAGAGGAATTCACCAGAGAGGGTCGCACCGCTCTCTACCAAAACTTCATTGCACTGGCGTCGCGCCAACTCCTTGAGCAGGGCGAGCAGGTCTACGCGGCCCTCTTTGTCGTGGGGTAAAACCACGACTTCCGCACCCGTTTTCTCAATACGCTCGCGGCGCTCGGCCTCCGCGCGCTCTGTCGTGCACACCAATGTGGGGGCATCCCCCTGCAAAATAAAGGCTCTCGCTGGGGTGCGCAGCTGGCTGTCAACAATTACCCGCAGCGGCTGCACTTCGGCGGCTCGCTCTGCGGCCAGCATTTCCAGTGCCATTTCATCGGCGCGCACATTGAGATTGGGATTGTCGAAACGCACCGTCTCAACCCCGGTGATCACTGCACAACTGCGAGAACGCAGGCGCTGTACATCGGCGCGAGCCGCAGGGCCCGATACCCACTTTGATTCCCCACTGGCCATAGCGGTGCGCCCATCCAGGCTCATGGCGGATTTGCTTCGCACCAGGGGCAGTCCCAGGGTCATACGCTTGATAAAGCCGGGGTTTAGAGCGCGACACCTCTCTTCCAGGATGGGGCCTTCCACTTCGATCCCAGCATCGCGCAATATTTGCAATCCGGCACCGCTGACATTCGGATTCGGATCCTGCATTCCGTAAATAACCCGGGCCACGCCGGCCTTTACCAGCGCCTCGGCACAGGGACCTGTGCGGCCGGTATGACTGCAGGGCTCAAGAGTGACATAAACCGTAGCCCCCTGAGCCAGGTCGCCGGCATCACTCAAGGCTTCGATCTCAGCGTGGGGTTCGCCGGCCCGCTTGTGCCAGCCTTCGCCGACAACATTGCCATCCCCGTCAGTAATCACACAGCCCACTCGCGGATTCGGCATAGTGGTGTAGAGACCGCGCTCTGCCAACTGAATAGCGCGGGCCATCAGTGCTTCCGCACTGTGTACAACAGTTTGACTCATTCTGTCTTCGATCCCTTACTGGTCAGTCGCTCAATCTCTTCTCTAAACTCGCTGACATCCTCAAAACGGCGATAGACAGAAGCAAAGCGCACATAGGCCACCTGGTCCAGCTCACGCAGCTGCTCCATCACCAATTCACCAATAGCACGCGCCG
Source organism: Microbulbifer maximicatervae (SeqCode) (assembly GCF_056231245.1). Classification (NCBI taxonomy): domain Bacteria; kingdom Pseudomonadati; phylum Pseudomonadota; class Gammaproteobacteria; order Cellvibrionales; family Microbulbiferaceae; genus Microbulbifer; species Microbulbifer maximicatervae (SeqCode). Next base: position 481,928 of record NZ_CP174334.1, on the reverse strand, counting down.
GCAACTCCCGTTCTCCGGTCGCCTGCAGGGCGTGTTTTATTTGAGATACCGCCGACTCCACCCGCTCAATACTCACCGGGCGCTTTTCCACAGCGCGCTGAATACCCGCGCGCAGCTTGTCTTCATTAAACGGCTCGCGCTGGCCGTTTTGCTTGATCACTCGCGGCAGCAGCAGCTCCGCAGTTTCAAATGTGGTAAACCTCTCGTGGCACTCCAGGCACTCGCGCCGGCGGCGTACTTGGTCGCCCTCAGCCACCAATCGGGAATCGACTACTTTTGTTTCTTCTGCGCTGCAGAACGGACAGTGCATGTGGGATTATCCCCGGAATGGAAAATGGGCCGCAGTTTACCACAGCCGTTGCACTGTGTGACCGCGGCACGCACAGCCACAGTGCATCGCAAATTCAACATGGACACATAAAAAAAGCGGCTCTATGAGCCGCTTTTTTGTCAGCAGTGCTGATCAGCCTTTTTTATACACAGGAAACTCTGCGCAAATACCCAGAACCTTCTGCTTCACATCGGCGATAGTGGCTTCAACATCACCTTTCTCCAGTGCGTCCAGCACGTCGCAGATCCAGTGAGTGAGCTGTTGGGTTTCCTTTACACCAAAGCCGCGAGTAGTGATTGCCGGAGTGCCAACACGCAGGCCGCTGGTAATGAAAGGAGAGCGCGGATCGTTGGGTACCGCGTTCTTATTAACGGTGATGTTGGCGTTACCCAGGGCTTCATCCGCATCCTTACCGGTGTACTCTTTGCCAATCAGGTCAACCAGCATCAGGTGATCATCGGTCCCACCGGATACAATGTTGATACCGCGATCGAGGAAGGTCTCCGCCATTGCGCGGGCATTTTCCACAACCTTCTTCTGGTAGGCCTTGTATTCAGGGGTCATGGCCTCTTTGAAAGAAACCGCTTTCGCCGCGATCACATGCATCAGCGGGCCACCCTGACCACCGGGGAATACAGCGGAGTTGAGCTTCTTCTCAATTTCTTCGTTGGCGCGCGCCAGGATGATACCGCCGCGGGGGCCACGCAGGGTTTTGTGAGTAGTAGAAGTCACAACATCGGCGTGGGAGATTGGGGAGGGATACTCACCAGCGGCAACCAGGCCTGCAATGTGAGCCATATCCACAAACAGGTAAGCACCCACTTTGTCAGCGATCTCGCGGAAACGCGCCCAATCCATCACTCGGCTATAGGCAGAGAAACCAGCCACGATCATCTTCGGCTTGTGCTCAAGCGCCAGGCGTTCAACTTCCTCGTAATCCACTTCGCCAGTTTCCGGGTTCAGACCGTACTGCACTGCATTGTAGATCTTGCCGGAAAAGTTAACGCGGGCACCGTGGGTAAGGTGGCCACCGTGGGCCAGACTCATGCCCAGTACAGTGTCACCTGGGGCGCAGAGCGCCTGGTAAACAGCCGCATTAGCCTGTGATCCTGAGTGCGGCTGCACATTGGCGTAGTCAGCACCAAACAGCTCCTTGGCGCGCTCAATGGCCAGGGTTTCCACTTTGTCCACGTACTCACAACCGCCGTAATAACGCTTGCCTGGATAGCCCTCGGCATACTTGTTAGTCAGGCTGCTGCCCTGAGCTTCCATTACCATTGGGCTGGTGTAGTTCTCAGAGGCGATTAACTCGATATGGTCTTCCTGACGAGAGTCTTCCTCCTGGATGGCTTCCCAAATTTCCGGGTCGTAAGAAGCTAAAGTGACAGATGAATCAAACATGGTGTTCCCTCGGTAAAGCGGGCTTGAGTAGAGGCTTGTAAAACTCGATACCACAGCGCCCAGACTTATGAGTAGGACCAAAGGCTCCCAGCGTGGGATGGCCCTACTGCTCAATGCATTCTGGGCATTTTAGAAAGGCGCGCATTGTACACCAAGGGCAGCATGAATGCGCAAATGCAGAGACGTGGCGGGACCAACCCGCCCACCTTAAAAAGACGGTCAGAATTTGTACACTACAGAGCCAGACCAGTAATTCACGTCGGACTCAATGATGGTGTAATCCAGTTCCAGGGTCGCCTCGTCGGTCAGTTTGAAACCAGCCCCGAGCCCGGCAGATGCACCGTTATCCGAGTACTCTTTCTCCCAATTATCTATCTCCAACTCCTCATGGAGGTAGCCGATACGACCTTTCAGATAAATGTTGCCCGGGCTGCGATAGGTGGCATAAACAGCTTGTGTTGCCAGGGAGTAGTTGTAATCGTGCCAGTAGTAGTCGAACTCACCATCAATGACAGAGTCGGTGACTTCTGCCTCGAATCCCCAGCCAGAACCCCAGGTATAACCGGCTCGAATCCCCCCATTTAAAGGATTCTCCCCCCTGGCATCAACATCCAAAGCACCGAAGACGCCACCGATATACGCACCCTGGCCATAAGCGGTAGCGGAACACAACAGAGCGGTAACTGCAGCCATTGCCTTGAGATTAAAGCCCACCATCTTCCCCTTAAATCTCGAAGTCTGATCAAAGGGCAGGGATTATAGGGGCACAATCAACTGGCACAAGTGGTCACTTAGACAGGTCAGTATGTAACCTGGGAGCTTTTAAAAAGAGGTGTCACCATTAGTCAAACTTAGGAAAGAGGCAATTAAAATCTCAGGCTAAACCCGCCTGACCAATAACTGACATCCTTCTCTAATACGGTGTACTCAAGCTCCAGATGATAAATTTCATTCAGGCTATAACCAATTCCAGCCCCTAAGCTGACACCCAAGTCATCACTACTTGCACTGCCAACAGAAACGTCTTCATAGAGAAGGCCCAGGCGTCCTTTCAGGTACCAGTCCCCCTCTGTTCTGTAAGTCGCATAAGTAGCAAGAGTACGTATGTCTACATCCACATTCCGACCATAAGCCTCAGTCTCACCACTTAATAGTGAACTGGTATATTCACCTTCCACCCCAAAACCCGAGGCCCGCACATAACCTGCTCGCAGTCCCAAATTCAGTGGATTATCGACCCCCTTGAAATCAAAATCAGCTATTCCGGCCACACCCCCCCAGTAGGCGCCCTCGGCAATTGCGCCCGTTGAAACAACGAGTGCCAGCACACCTATACCAGCCTTAACTATTTTCATTAACACTCCCATCCTGTTGCATTAACTTTGTCGTGACACATAAATAGAGCGCTGCGGAATAATTCGATGACAACCTACGACTTCAGCACCAATAAATTTATTGAACAACGGGAAACATCGCAGCATGCTTAAATGTGCAACAACACGTCATTAGAAATTATTAAAATATGAAAGATCAGACACACCCTTATCTAGGTCCGACAGAAGAGCGTACTTGTGGAAAAAACTGAAGAAAGGGCTACTCGAAAATAGGTTTAATTTATCTTGTGGTCAAATACAACGAGGTACAGATAAGAGTTGAACCAAGGAATTCAGCGGCATCATCAGCCTCATACCTATTGATAACCCCAGCCCTCCCCTGAGTAGGTAGCGGTAAATTCCACCTTGAGTCCCACTAAGTCCCCCTCACTTGATCCAAATCAACTTTGGATTGGTACATCTGGCAACAATAGACCCATCGACAAATCGCGGAGGTCTGGGATGAATGCCATCTACCGACAACTGTGCTGTGACCATAAACATATGCAAGAGTTGCTCAACGCCTTTGAGCAATTACTCCTGGATCTTTTTGGCTGCAGCAATCGCGATCCAAACACCTTGTCACTGATCCTTGATGCTTTGGATTATTTATCGGCATACCCGGATAGGTATCACCACCCAGTTGAGGACTTAATATTTTCCCGGCTGTTGACTAAGCCAGTACATGACAGGGAATCAATTTACGAAGCGCAAATGCAGCATGAAAATATAGCCGCAGCGACAAAACACATGTGCGCTTTATTTTACGCTATTGCCAATGATGCGACCGTTGAACGGAGAGTGCTGCAAGGAGCTTGCAACACCTACCTGAAGCTGCAACGCAAGCATATGGACTTGGAAAATAAATCTATTTTCCCACAGATCGAACAGTACCTGGGGACTACCGACTGGATTTATATTCAGAAACAGGTCAGTGAATTAAGCTGCAGATATTTCGACAGGGCAACCAGAAAAATTTACGAGTCCCTGCACGAAGATCTGACACAACATCAAATGCCCGCGCAGGCATTAGCTTAGGTCACCAAAGCAGCAGGGAGGAAATGTTAATGCAGTTTAAACGCCACGGCATATCCATTGGCATGGAACGCATAAATGATGAATTTTTCCTTTACATAAAGGCAATTGGTGAATTAACCCATGAGGATTATGAGCATATAACACCACTATTAGAATATGCTCTGGAAGGGGTAAAAAAAACTCAGGTTCAATTACTGATTGATCTCCGGGATTTCGAGGGCTGGGGGATTCACGCGATCTGGGATGAGTTCAAGCTGGCCTTAAAGCACGGCAATGAATTCTCGCATGTCGCTGTACTTGGGGATGAGGAGTGGCAGCAAATAGCCACAAAAGTCGGGAGCTGGTTTGTTAGCGGTGAAGTCCGCTATTTCAAACAGCAACAAGAGGCCATGGATTGGCTACAGGAAACAAGGAAGACGGGTATTGGTCACAAGGAATCTGAAAAGGAATTAGCTTTCTCCACACACTCCTGATAAGTAGTGGATTAAGGGGGCGTTTACGCCCCCCTTTTTTTGCCCGTAAATTACTCAGTTACTTATTTCTAAGTATTCACCTTCCTCTTTTTACTGTCCCAGGAAGGCGTTCCCAATATAAGATTACCTACGCTCAACTCGTTACGGCAAAAAGAACAGTAAATATTCTCATAGTGTAAGTTGTTCCGATGCAGAATATTGAGCACATCAGCCAGGGTTGGACTCTTTTGATTGTGCCTATTTCGAATCGTCAAGAAGTTAGCTTCCATCTTTGTGGTGTACAAAGAAGCACCAACTTTTGCGTCATACAGAGACTTTTGAAAGGGATCATTTAAGTCATATTGCTGCAGTCTTGCCTGATTCCGAATAGCTTTCACATTGTGTTTATGGGCTTCATCCACAACATTCTGAATCTGAGCGTAACTCTCACCATCATTAATAAATCGGCGCGATAGGCGACCAAAAATCTGTCCGGCTGTACTGCCGTGGTACCCCTGGAATTTTTTTAACATATAGTTACGGCATATCTTACCCTTGCCAATATGCTCATGAACTTTTGCTTTCCCATCTACAACATCTTGTAGGCCAGGATCTTCCAACGTGTAACCGTGAGGTGCAAAGAAAAGCAGGTTATCGCCACCGTGACCTTTATTATAAAAAACCTGCTTGGTTGCGGCGCCGTGGGCAGAAATCACCAGGGACGGCGCATCCCCAACATTGGTACCTTCCGGTGCAAAAATTTTGACCAAATCCAATTCACGAACAGGCATATGACACCTATCTAACGTCGAGTACAGAAATAAGAGGGTCACCCCTCCAAACAAAACAACCGTACTAACAACCTACTATGACCAACCATCCATACTCAAGTTTTATTGCATGATTTTTGACATTAGTCACGAAGAGGAAAATTTTTTGGACTAAGTATTAGTCAAATAAGTGAGGTATGAAATAAATATGACAGAAATAAGGAGGAATTGAGGAAAGCAGTACAGGCCTGGAAAGCTCAAAGAAGTGAGCCGTAACAAATTGGTAGATGGTGACCCATAATAAAAATGCATTCACATTTCTAGCTTAACGGACACCATCTTCTCTCTACTTAAGAATTGAATACGAAGTTAAAAAACACCGATTAGGTGGTTGGTCGCTGCATTTTGCTGTCCCAGGATGGGGTTCCAATAAGGATATTGCTAAAACTCACTTCGCTTCGACAAAAAGAACAGTAGATATTTTCATAGTGCAGATTATTTCTATGCAGAATATTTAGAACATCCACTAAGGTGGGGTTATCCATTTTTACTCTATTGCGAATAGTCAATAAATCCGCCGACATTACCGGCTTAACCCCTTTCTTAATATAAGGTTGATGCATGGGATTATTGGGATCCAGATTTCGCACCATCTCATTGTGCTCATGGGCATTATCCACAGCCTTTTGCACATCAGCATAGCTCTCACCTTTTATAAAAGGCCGGGTAATACGCCCTAAGATCTGGCCAGTAGTTGACCCGTGATACCCCTGATATTTACTCAGGGTATAGTTATGGCAAACCTTTCCCTTACCAATCCATTCATGATATTTCGCGTTGCCACTCAAGACACTACCAATACCTGGATCATTTAGAGAGTAACCATGGGGAGAAAAGAAAAAGAGGTTATCCCCTCCGTGTCCTTTGGGATAAAAAATTTGCTTAGTTGTTGCACCGTGAGCGGAAATTACCAGGTTGGGAGCATCTCCCACCTGCGTTCCTTCCGCTGCAAAAATCTTAACTAGATCAAATTCTCTGACAGGCATACTTCCCTTCCTCTCACTTCTTATTTTGTTGAGGCTTACTGACTAGCGCTCTGTGACAAAGGCTACTATGGCTTATTGGATATTTGCTAGAGGTGTGAAATACAAAAAATACCAGGCAAGGGAGCTACAAATATCCAAGCTATACAGCTAAACCCTCTTAAACAAAGGAGAAAAGAAAACGTTCCCAAAATAGCGGCATTTAATTAGAACCATCGTACCCTTTTTGAGCGGCAGTATTCGCAGTTATTTTGGCTGAAATGGCCCAAGTGCTGCCAAAATAGGCAGGTAAGAGAAACTAACCTCAGGAAGAATTATGCGCCAATACCCGCAAACCAGTCTGACTAAAAAGAACTAGCTTCAAGAAAATCAATTGGAAAAATGAAAGCCTTTACTACTGTCAATCGTAGCCGCAATGGGTTCCAGCCAATTCACTCAACGCCAACAAGTCAAGGATTTCAACCATTCGACCACTAACATTCACCAGGCCATCTCGCTGAAAACGCGAAAATAAACGGCTCACCGTCTCCGCTGTTAACCCCAAGTAATTGGCGATGTCCATCCTCGGCATAGAAAGTACAAATTCACGGGGGGAGTAACCACGACATGCATAGCGACTGGAAATATTAATCAACAATGCCGCTAAGCGGGCATCAGCAGCACGCTTTCCCAGCAACATTAAGATTTCATTTTCCTGCCGCAACTCTTCGGAAAAAATGCTATAGATTTGCTGCTGCAGTGCTGGAACTTCCTGAGCTAAGGTTTCCAGTTGGTCAAATGGCAACAAGCACACACTGCTGTCTTCCAGCGCCTCCGCATAACTGGGGTGAACCCGACTACTATAAGCATCGAGCCCCAACAGCTCACCAGGAAGGGCGAAATGTGTTACCTGGATATTCCCATCTGCACCAATGACTACCGTTTTGACACTTCCAGAGCGAATCGCATAGAGATTTTGGAAAGGGTCACCTGCTCGATACAAGGTTTCACCCGCTTTAATTACCTTTTTCTTGCGGGTAACACGTTCAAGCCGATCAATATCCGCCTGCACCAGCCCTGCAGGCAAGCACAAACGCCTGACTGAACAGTTACTACAACTTACGGCCTGCGCTGACTTGGTCATAGCTAGGCAACCAAATTCTTTTACTGACAGTAATACTATTGCCGGCCATGAATCAGCTTTTTGACTCTTTCATAAACGGCTTGTCCTGGTAAATACACTCCATAATACTAAGCAACACACATGGTAGTTAGTAACTTGCCCTATGTGCTAAATTCGTAAAGTTAAAAGATTAAAATTCAGGTAAAAAGCTTTCGATTACCATTCGTTGCTGTTTTTTACCATCCTGATCCAAGCCGCTCTTAAAATTGCAAAGTTCATTGGCCCACTTGGATGTTCTGACCCGAATAGGTGGCTCCTCAGCCTGTACCACTTGTAAAACCACGTCGGCTACTTGGTCAGATGTCTGGTATATCTCAGCTGTCTGCTCTGGGCTTCGCGACCTCATACCACCAATATACTGATTGAAGACCCCCTGGTATTCATCTTCGGGATACCCCTGGCTCCGCTCCAACTGCGAAAGCACATTATTGGCAAACTCTGAGTGGATTCCACCGGGCTCGACAGCGGTAAAATTAATATTAAAGGCAGGGGTTATATAACTTGCCAGAGCCTCTGTATAACCCTCAACAGCAAACTTTGCCGCACAATACAGCTCATTGAACGGCTGCCCAACTAGCCCCCCCACTGACGAAATATTGATAACGTGTCCACTACGAGCTTCGCGCATATGGGGTAAAACTGCTTTAGTGCAGCGAACTACACCGAGGTAGTTCACATCCGTCACCCAACGTATCTCTTCTTCGCTGGCGTGTTCAGTGGTCTTTACAAAACCAGCGCCAGCATTGTTGATCAATAAATCGATACGCCCAGCATCCCGGATAATGGTATCGACGCAGTTCTGAATACTATCAGAATCTGTTACATCCAATTCCATCACTTCGAGAGCCGCCCCCTGAGGAGCGGCATTTATCAGCTGGTCGGCCTTGGAGAGATCTCTCATGGTGGCAAAGACCCTAAACCCCTGCTTGGCCATTTGCAGCGCCAGACTCTGCCCCAGCCCTGTAGAAGTCCCGGTAATCAAGGCAACCTTACTCATTGCTCTCTCCTCAGTATCTGTTAGTCAATCTCAAAATGTAAACTACTCAGTGCAGCATACACATGAATAGCAGAAAGTAAACCGATCAGTGTATTTTCTGGCAATATATCTGGCTGCAGCTAAACAATAGGGCTGGCGAGTCAGAATAAGCCGTAAAATAAGCTCCGCCAGCTTTATTCTCAGAGGGCGTAACCTGATACCATTAGCGCCCTTCTATAGCCCAGACAGTTTCTGTGAATCGGAATGTTGGATAGCCTCCGGCGCATTCACGTTCACAGGTAGTCCCGCAACAAGGTATTTCTATGTCCATTGCCGATTTGAACTTTTTGAAAGCACTGCCAAAAGCCGAGCTTCATCTCCATATCGAGGGTTCACTGGAACCGGAGCTAATGTTCGAGTTGAGCAAGCGCAACAATATTGAAATTCCCTTTTCCAGTATTGAGGAAATTAAAGCTGCTTATAAATTTCATAATTTACAGTCGTTCCTCGATATTTATTATCAAGGCGCTTCGGTCCTGATCCATGAGCAGGATTTTTATGATCTGACCATGGCTTATCTCAAGCGCTGTCGTGAAGACAATGTTGTCCACACAGAGATCTTCTTTGACCCCCAAACCCATACAGAGAGGGGCATTGATATCGGTGTGGTTATCAAGGGCATTAACAGCGCTCTTGATGATGCAAGAAATGAGTGGGGAATAAGTAGTCACCTTATTTTGTGCTTCTTACGCCACCTGAGTGAAGAGGAAGCAATTGCCACCTTGGAAGCGGCAAAACCATACCTCAACTTAATAAAAGGTGTAGGACTGGACTCTTCTGAGCTGGGTCATCCACCCAGCAAATTTGAAAACGTTTTTGCTATGGCCAAAGAGCTAGAGCTTGAGAGAGTTGCCCACGCTGGTGAAGAGGGGCCTGCCGATTATATCGTAGAGGCTCTCGATCTTCTGGACGTGAGCCGTATCGACCATGGGGTTCGCTGCGTTGAGGACGAAGCACTAATTGAGCGCCTGAAAGCGGAAAATATCCCCCTGACCGTTTGCCCGCTCTCCAATACCGCACTCTGTGTCTACGACAATATGGACCAACACCCGATTTTGTCACTCCTCGAGCGCGGCCTGTGTGTCACTGTTAATGCAGATGATCCCGCTTACTTTGGCGGTTACGTTAATAAAAATTATCTGGCCCTTAGCGAAAGTCTGGGCATGACTAAAGAGCAGGCGAAAAAACTGGCCCTGAATAGTTTTAAAGCGAGCTACATTTCAGAGGCAGATAAAGAAAAGTGGGCGGAGGCAATATCAGCAGTCGAAACGGTTGCTGAAGTTTAGTGGATTGGGTAGTGTCCTGACTGACTATAAAGCCAGGACACTATTTAAAAATTCAGTCTTCATCATAACCACAGTGAGTACCCGCTAGCTCACTGAGTTCAATTAAATTAATAATCTCAACTGATCGACCACTCACCTTAATTAATTTTTCTCGCTGAAAACGCGAGAAAAGCCGGCTGACAGTTTCCGCTGTCAAACCCAAATAATTGGCGATATCAGTGCGCGGCATCGATAAAACAAACGCACTGTGAGAGTATCCACGACGAGCGTAACGGCTGGAAATATTAATCAGAAGAGCCGCCAAACGAGTATCGGCAGAGCGCTTGCCCAACAACATTAAAATATCGTTTTCCTGGCGCAACTCTTCAGAAAAAATGCTGTAAATCTGCTGCTGCAGGGCTGTCACCTGCTGGGCCAAAATTTCCAGTTGAGTAAAAGGCAGCAGGCAAACACTGCTGTCTTCCAATGCTTCCGCATAACTCGGATGTACCCGAGTACTGTAGGCATCCAGACCGAGCAGTTCCCCAGGTAAAGCGAAGTGGGTGACCTGAGTGTCACCATCTGCAGCAATCACCACAGTTTTAAAACTGCCAGAGCGAATTGCATAGAGATTGGCAAATGGATCGCCAGCTCGGTAAAGGGTCTCCCCCGCTTTAATTATTTTCTTTCGACGCGTGATCTGCTCTAGCCGATCAATATCAGACTGACACAAACCAGCTGGCAAGCACAAACGCCTGACTGAACAGTTGCCGCAACTAACAGCTGTAGAGGAATCCATCATACTAAACCGGTCGGTAAACTAATTTGCCGCAATTGTAACGGCTGTCGAGCCGTTAGTCTCCTGCCGGTAGCTATAGAACACGTGAATATTTCGCATCTGTTTCTTGACTGTGCAAATACATATCAAATGCAGCGGCAACATTTCTCACGAACCAGCGGCCTTCCTCGGTAACAATAATATTTTCGTTATCCTGATAAATTAGACCATCGTCAAACATAGGCTGTAAGCGCGCTAATTCCTCAGAGAAATACTCCTCAAAGGAAGCACCTATACGCTGTTCAACAAGGTTTTTATCCAGGCGCAAACGACACATTAATTCACTAATAATCCACTGGCGCAAACGATCTTCATCATCCATTAACCAGCCGCGGCAGGCTGCAGATTTCCCTTCTCCAATCGCCTGAGTATATTCTTTTAGGCGATGTAAATTTTGCCAGTAGCCATCGCGACTGTAGCTGATCGCCGATGCCCCCAGACCGACCAAAGCATCTGCCGGCATTAGGGTGTAACCCTGGAAATTGCGCTGCAGCATACCGGCATGGGCTGCCTTAGCCAGTTCATCCCCAGGACGGGCAAAGTGATCCATCCCCAAAAATTCATACCCCGCCTTACCCAGGTGCTCTACAGCCGCCAGCTGCATCACCACTTTTTCTGCGGCAGAAGGGATTAAATCCGTATCAATTAGGCGCTGGGCCTTAAATCGGTGTGGCAGGTGTGCATAGTGATAGAGAGCGATGCGATCCGGTTGCAGCTCCAGCACTTTATCCAAAGTACTGTGCAGGCTGCTCAGCCCCTGCTTGGGTAGTCCGTAAATCAGGTCGTAGGAAATGGACTCAAACCCGCGCTCACGCGCCGCTACGGTCAACTCCGTAACTTGGTCGGCACTGCAGATACGATTGATTGAACGCTGAACTTCGATATCGAAATCCTGCACCCCCAGGCTCAAGCGGTTAAAACCCAGTTCTCGCAGGGTATCCAGGGTCTCTAACTCAAGGGTACGTGGATCGGCCTCAATACTGTATTCAACCCCGTCGCCAGGGCGCAAATCAAAAACTTCAGCCAGCCCTCCCATTAAGCGACGCATATCACTATCACTCAAGAATGTCGGTGTACCACCGCCCAAGTGCAATTGGGTAACGGGGACATCAGCCACCTTATCCCGGTACCACTGGGCTTCCTGTAGCAAGTGATCCAGATAACTGGAAGCCAGTCCATACTGGTGAGTAATTACTTTATTACAAGCGCAGAAGTAACAGAGAGAACGGCAAAAAGGAATATGAACATAAAGGGACAAACTGCGAATATCCTGCAGCGCTGCCCAGGGCTCAATTCCATTTAATGTGTGAAAACGATCGGCGGTAGGATATGAGGTGTAGCGCGGGCAGGGTCCGCTATAACGGGATAAGAGTTCTTCAGACAACCCTCCCACGGGGCTTTTAATCTCTTGCTTCATATTAATTCACACCTCGTTCGGTAGTTTGCTTGGAAATCCGACACAAACAAAAAAGCAGCCACCGGGTCTTCGACCAGAAAACCACAGTGACTGCTCTACCCCAGACCTATTTATTGCTACCTTTTAGAAGCGGTAGCCCAGACCAGCCATGTAAACCAGCGGATCAATATCCACATTGGCAGTCACTTCACCCAGGCCAGGTACTTTGACTTTGGCGTCGGTCTCGATGTCCATCCAGAACACAGACATATTGAACAGCCAGCGTTGATCGGCACCGAAGGTAAAATCGATACCGGCTTCTGCTGCCAGGCCAAATGAATTGTCCAGGGACAGTTCTGCATCACCGGTGGCGCCAAGGCCTTCGAAAGCGCTATCGGCGGTGCTGCTGATTTCTTCATCAAAGAAAGCGGTGTAGTTCACACCCAGGCCAACATACGGCTGAATGTTGGACTGTGGCTCCATCGGATACCATTGAACCAACAGAGTCGGCGGCAAGTGCTTGGTTTCCCCCAGGTTGAAACTGCCCAGGCCCTCGCCAACAACTTCGATATCGTGGCTGAACGGCGTTGCGGCAACCAGTTCCAAACCCCAATGATCGCGGAACATGTAGACGCCGGTCAGGCCCAGTGCGGAACCGTTATCCACATCAACACCAGTTTGGTCGATGCCGGTTCCATTCAAGGAAAGTACGCTGGAATTAGCATCGGGTGCTACAGTGGCCATGCCACCGCGCAGAATTAAACTGCCTTGTTCATAGGCCAGTGCGGGTGCAGAAAGTACGGCGGTCAAAGCGGCTGTCGCACAAGCAGTTATACGATTCATTAACTTCTCCATAAAGCGATTAGGCATTTTTCCCGACTCAGGAAGGGCCCCCCTCCAGGCACAATCACAAGTCGCGGACAGGTTACTCGCTGACTGCTTGAGACTGCTTGATCCAAATCAAGCTGCCGAATTACCTGGAAAAAAATCCATTGGAATGTGCAGCAGCAAGATAGTTGCGCTGTTTAAGGGAGACCCGTTTCCGGGAAGGGGCGGGGAAGATAGCGGCTCAGAAAGTCCGAGGGAACCGAGCACTCAATGGTATTTGATACGATCTTGCCAAATTGAGAACTACCGCAAATTTTTTCTTTAGATGACAGAGTTGAGGACAAGCAAACCAGGCCAAAACTGCACCACTGCCGACATTGCCAGACTGTGGTGCAAGGCCTTTAAACAGACGCTAAGTAAGGCTGCCCGCCGGGCGCCGGAACATATTCTGAATACTGGAGAAATCCAGTTGCTGGTTTTCCTCACTGGCGCCATGCAGCTGGAAAAGATTTTTCGCCAGGGCTCCCATCGGAGTAGAGGATGCACTGGTTGAGGCGGCATCCATAGCCAGTCCCAGGTCCTTGAGCATCAATGCCACACTGAAACCGCCGGCATAGCCCTTTGCCGAAGGCACGCTCTCCATAGTGCCCGGGTAGGGATTGTAGTTAGCCAGGGACCAATTATTACCCGAACTTTCCTGCATAATATCGCTCAGTACCTTGGCATCCAGCCCCTTATCCACTCCCAGCTGTAAAGCTTCTGCGGTACCGGTCATATGGATCGCGAGCAACAGATTGTTGCAGATCTTTGCCACCTGCCCGGCACCGGCAGCACCGGCGAGGAATATCTTGCTGCCCATCACCTGCAGCGGGGCCCGCGCTGCATCAAATGCCGCTTCATCCCCGCCGCACATAAAGCAAAGCGTCCCCGCCTGTGCCGCAGCTGTACCACCGGATACCGGAGCATCTATCGCTCTCAACCCACGCTCCCCGGCAGCCAGGCTGACCAGGCAGGCGTCCTCTGCAGAGATAGTCGAACAGTCGATAACCAGGGTATCGGCCGGGAGTTGTTGCAACAGCCCAGCCTCTCCCAGGTAGAGCCCTTTCACCGCGTCGCCACTGGGCAACATGGAAATTACGATATCCGCGCCCTCAACAGCCTGTTGGGCACTGTCACAGGGCAGGCAGCCATCTCGCTGTGCCTGTTCCAGAGCAACAGGGCTCAAATCAAATGCCGCTACGGTATAGCCGGCCTTCGCCAAGTTGGCAGCCATGGGGCCACCCATATTACCCAAACCAAAAAAGGCTATCTTTTCCATAAAAGCCACTCCCTATTTTGTTGTTGGTATCCCTGGCGATTAACAGCCCGGGACGCTCGGTAAATACGATATCTACAGGTCGGCCAGTGGGTGCTCACCAGCCCAGGGTCCCTCAAAGCAGCTTTCCACCTGCGCAGGTGTAATCTGTTCCAAGCTGTCAGGTTGCCACTGGGGTTCGCGGTCTTTATCAATCAACAGCGCGCGCACCCCTTCCTTAAAGTGGCCACTGGCACAGAGGTTTACCGCGAGTGCCAACTCCATGCGGTAGATATCCGCCAGGGACAGGTGTCGAGCCCGCTGTAATTGCTCCCACACAATCCAGGGTGTCAGCGGAGAGCCACCTGCCAAAGTGGCAGCTGCCCGCTGCAACCACTTATCCACACCCTGGTATGCACTGATGGCAGCACAAACCTCTGGCAAGGTGGCAAAATCGGTAAGCTGCTGGATTTGGTCATAATGCTCTCGCAGAGCAGACTCAGGCCGCTCCAGAAGGGGCAGCTCCTGGGATTTAAGGCAATTGCTAATTAACTGGTGATTGGCTTCCAGGTTTTCACCGAAACTGAGCTCCGCTAACGCAGACAAGACTGATTCCCGCTGATCCTGGCCTATCATACGGTCCGCCATACCGGTAAACAGGGCATCGGCACCATTAAACTGCGCACCGGTCAGCCCCAGGAAAAGCCCGAGGCGCCCGGGCATACGATTCAGGAACCAGCTGCCCCCCACATCGGGAAACAAACCAATCGTAATCTCCGGCATTGCCATGCGAGTGGTTTCGGTCACAATCCGGTGGCTGGCTCCCGCCATAATGCCGATACCGCCCCCCATCACGAAGCCACCGCCCCACACCACGACGGGCTTGGCGTAAGAGTGAATCTGGTAGTCCAGGCGATATTCGCGGGAGAAGAAGTCGGTGGTGAATCCGTAGTCCGGTGTCTCACCATAGGCGGCGGACTCCCGATACAGCGCCACCACATCGCCGCCAGCGCACAGCGCCTTGTCGCCACTGCCATCGATCCAGACTGCTGCGACTTCAGAGTCTTCAGCCCAGCGGTCCAACTGGGCCGACAACAAGTCGATCATGGGTGAATTTAAGGCATTCAGAGCCTTGGGGAGGTTTAACGTCGCGATCGCCAGGGCGCCGCGTCGGGAAAACAACACCGGGGAATCCTGATCCATTTTTATTCGTCTTATAGCTCTTGTACTAGATAGTGTCGCAGTTAAACACAGATCACATTTGACGTCAGCCACACGCGAGTACAGCGGGCTACCTAAGAGATGCCCGGTTGCACTTTTTACGCAAACTGATAAGTTGCGCGCAAAATCTGACCGATTCCAACACCCATTACGGAACCCCAAATGGCCGAATACGTATACACCATGAACCGGGTGGGCAAAGTAGTGCCCCCCAAGCGCGAGATCCTCAAGGACATCTCCCTCTCCTTCTTCCCCGGCGCCAAGATCGGCGTACTCGGTCTAAACGGCGCAGGTAAATCCACCCTGCTGCGCATCATGGCCGGGGTCGACCAGGACTTTAACGGCGAAGCCCGCGCAATGCCCGGCATCAAGGTCGGCTACCTGCCCCAGGAACCGCAACTCGATGCCAGCAAGACCGTGCGCGGCAACGTAGAGGACGGTGTACGCGAAGCCATCGACGCCCTTGCCGGCCTGGAACAGGTCTACGCCGATTACGCCGAGCCCGACGCAGACTTCGATGCCCTGGCCAAGAAACAGCAACAATTCGAAGACATTATCCAGGCCTGGGACGCCCACAACCTGGAGCACCGCCTGGAAGTTGCCGCAGACGCCCTGCGCCTGCCGCCCTGGGATGCGGACGTAAACAATCTGTCCGGCGGTGAAAAACGCCGTGTGGCCCTTTGCCGCCTGCTGCTGTCCCGCCCGGATATGCTGCTTCTCGACGAACCCACCAACCACCTGGATGCGGAATCCGTATTCTGGCTGGAGCGCTTCCTGCACGATTTCACCGGCACTGTGGTTGCCATCACCCACGATCGCTACTTCCTCGACAATGTTGCCGGCTGGATTCTGGAACTGGACCGCGGCCACGGCATCCCCTGGGAAGGCAACTACACCACTTGGCTGGAACAGAAAGAAAAACGCCTGGAGCAAGAGCAGCGCGGCGAACAGGCCCGCGCCAAAGCCATGCAAAAGGAACTCGAGTGGGCCCGCCAAAACCCCAAGGGCCGTCAGTCCAAAAACAAGGCCCGTTTGTCCCGCCTGGAAGAAATGCAGTCCCAGGACTTCCAGGCCCGCAATGAGACCAACGAAATCTACATTCCGCCCGGCGAGCGTCTCGGCGACAATGTGATTGAGTTTAAAGGTGTGAGCAAAGGCTTCGGCGAGCGCCTGCTGATCGACAACCTGTCTTTCCGCGTGCCCAAGGGCGCAATTGTAGGTATCGTCGGCGGCAACGGTGCCGGTAAGTCCACCCTGTTCCGTATGATCAGCGGCACCGAACAGCCGGACTCCGGCGAGATCAAGATGGGTGAAACCGTTAAGGTCGCCTACGTTGAACAGGGCCGTGAAAATCTGGATGACAGCAAGACCGTATGGGAAGCCATCTCAGACGGCCACGATATGCTCAAGATCAACAACTACGAAGTGGGCTCGCGCAACTATGTTGGCCGCTTTAACTTCAAGGGCAGTGACCAGCAGAAGCGCGTAGGCGAACTCTCCGGCGGTGAACGCGGACGCCTGCACCTGGCCTATACCCTCAAGCAGGGCGCCAACGTACTGCTGCTGGATGAACCCTCCAACGATCTGGATATCGAAACCCTGCGCGCCCTGGAAGAAGCCCTGCTCAACTTCCCAGGCTGTGCCCTGGTAATCTCGCACGATCGCTGGTTCCTGGATCGCGTTGCCACCCATATCCTCGCCTATGAGGGTGAGAGTGAAGCGGTATTCTTCGAGGGTAACTACACCGAGTACCACGAGGACTTTGTGCAGCGCAAAGGTGAGGATGCAACGCCGCATCGGATGCATTATAAGAAGCTTAAGACTTGATCCTGATAATAAAAAAGCCCGCATAGGCGGGCTTTTTTATTAGATTCGAAGTACATAATACCTCTCCTTCCATAGGTTACTTAAGTAAAATCCCAAAAATAAACTTTGCGCTCTAGGGGTGGGCAATCACCATCAGGGTTTTTGCATTTTTTTGCACACAGGCTACCGCCATCTGCAGGTTCTCCGGATCGAGTGCCGCAAAACTCTCGTCCAGCACCACTAACTCGGCATTTTGCAAAAGCGCACGGGCGATAAATAAACGGCTCATCTCACCATGGGACAACCTCCAGCCCATCTCGCCAACCGTTTGTAAAATCCCTGCCGGCATTTTTTCCAATAGCGGGGTCAACCCCAACTCATCACAAATTGCATAAGCCTTGCGCAGGCTCTCCTGGCGAGGTGGCCACTGGTCTCCCATTAATAAATTAAAAAGAAATGAATCTCCCAACACATGATTTTCATGAAACTGGGGAGCTGATGCGACCATCCTGCGCCAAGGTTCAGCACCGATACTTGCGCGGTCGTAGCCATTGAGCAGCAACAGGCCATCATCCGGTTTCTGGATGCCGGTGAGAACATTCGCCAATGTGGATTTCCCTGAACCAGAAGTGCCCTGCAGTAAAAGCCGGTCGCCGGGATAAATGCTGAGGTTACACCCCGCCAACACTGCTTGATCTTTTCCCTCGTAGGTGAAACGGATATCGCGTAAATAACACAGCGGCTGCAAGGAATCCTGCTGGCCGGCCGACGCGGCCATTGCCAAACCTGCACTGCCCCTTAAGTGGCGATCTTCAAGGGAAAACAGTTCACGTACTTTTTCCCAGGAAATTGCCGCACTTAAGGCGCTGGTAAAACCATTCATACACTTTAAAACTGCGCGATACCCCAACAACATGCCTCCAAAGGCAATCGCGAGCTGGGTACTACTGACACTGTTAGCGATAAATATTGGAGCCAACCCCACTACCCCAAGAAGTAACCAGAGGCGCGGCAAAAAAGCCTGCAAACGCGCCATGGTGCTATCCATGTGAGAGGAAATTTCCAGGTAGTTATTTAACTCACTGTCTTCGCCCCGGTGCCAGTCGCCAGGTGCCTGCTGCGCGAGGCGGGTGCGGTGGCCGATCATTTTCTCAATCAAACGGTGGGTCATTGAAAGGCGCTGTAACGTCCACTCTTTGCGGCCGTAGTACTGTGCCCGCCCCAGGAAAAACGCAACCGCTAAAAATAGGGGCAAAATTGCTGCGTAGATAAGGCCACCAGCTCCCATCAGTAAAATTGAGGCTGCAATTAACAGTTCTACAGCGCCAAGCAACAATAAAAAGGCACCCTGCAATGCACTGGCTTCTATATTCTCCGCATCATAAACCCTGCCCAATACCTGACCCGACCCCATATGGCGAATACGACTGGGAATAACGCGCAGCGCGCTGGCAAGCAATCGCTGCTTCAGGAGTGCACCGGTCTCAACGGAGAGCACGCCTCGCAGCCGGGCTGTGAGCAGGGATAGGGGAACCTGAGTCACCAATAACAATACCCAGGCAGATAGCCAGCCCGTATCAATATGGCTCTCGAGCACAGCCCTACCTATCACCCACCAGCTACACAGAAAAATGGCCATCTGGGCACTGTGACAGGCAAGCATGGCGGCAAAGCGCCAATACAACCCGCGCTGGCGAAGCTGTAGGCGGAAAGACCGGTGAGAGGATTGACGCAACAACCAGAAATCAT
Organism: Microbulbifer maximicatervae (SeqCode); assembly: GCF_056231245.1. Classification (NCBI taxonomy): domain Bacteria; kingdom Pseudomonadati; phylum Pseudomonadota; class Gammaproteobacteria; order Cellvibrionales; family Microbulbiferaceae; genus Microbulbifer; species Microbulbifer maximicatervae (SeqCode). The sequence continues at coordinate 462,925 of NZ_CP174334.1, read as the reverse complement.
CCAGGCGTACGCCGGCAAGATTTTCCCGCAGCAGGGCAGTCATGGCTTTCTTGCGGCGGCGCCCTTGAATGTGTGCACTATCCAGCAACTGTTCAATACGCTCGCGCTGGGGCCCTTCAAGCTCGCGAGCCAGCTGCTGAATAACCAGCTCTAGGCAAACTTTCTCCAGGTGCAGTGCCGGTGTGAGCAGCTGTAACTTATGCCCCCTGCCACCACACAGTGCGATAAAATATTCCCCCTCGGGAAAGCGAACCCGCAACAGCGCCGGGGCGGCTCCCAACAGCATGGTTTCCAGCTCTGGGTAGCTACAACTCACCTGCTCCACTTGCAAGTCCAAAGCTTCAGCACCTGCCTGCAACCTGGCATTCAACTCCAGGGTGCTTCCAAGGGATTTGTGCTCCGCTACTTCAGGCTCCAAGCCGCTGTATTTTGCCAACGCTTGTAAGGCGGCCTCCAGCTGCGACACTGGCCAGCAATAGGACATTAATTCTTTACTGCTCACTGGCAACCTCCGTAAACCGGGAGGCCGGTGTCGCCCCAGGAACTCCTTGTACTTCTGTCAATTGACCGCTGGCCATGCGCAAGTGACGCCAACTGCTACTCTGCCAACACTCTTGCCAGAGACTGCTTTCAGCTGCCAGTAGCTGCGCATAGCGCGTGTCGCCCTCGGCTTGAAGCTCACTGGGCTTACCATCTTCAATAATGCAACCCTCGTCCACGACCAAAACACGAGGAAAGTCTCGGGTTTCACTGATATCGTGGGTAATACAGATCAGGGTGACCCCCTGCCAAACCTCCCGCACCCGGTTCATCAGGCGCTGCCGCTGTTGGCGATCAAGCCCCCGGAACGGTTCATCCAGAATCACACAAGCAGTTTCCTCGCGGCCAAGTGCGCGTCCCAGACGTACGCGCTGCCCTTCACCACCACTGACCAGGGCACCACTTTCGCCTAGCGGGCTTTGCAGCCCCTCCGGTAACGCTGCTACCAGCTTGAGCAAATCCGCTTGCTGTAAAATGGGGTAAAGGGGAGCTCCGGGCTTATTGCCGTAACTCAAGTTTTCCAGAAGGCTGCTATTCCACAGCTGAATTGCGGGATCAACCCAGGCACAGTGAAGGCGAAAACGATGCAGTAATTCTCCCTTCAACTCTCCACCATTGAGCATCACACGGCCACTGGCGGGTTTGTGCCACCCCAGCAATAATCCAGCAAGGCTCGACTTGCCAGCGCCGGATGCTCCGACCACAGCAATTTGCTCACCGGGGCTGATTTCCAGATTTACCCTGTCGAGAATAGTGCGACCGCTGGCATTAACGGTGACATTCTCAAACTTGATAGCCACCGGTTTTGCCGGGGAAAATTCCACACTATCAGCGGAGCTTTTATCTGTGTCTGTTTCAGTGACTGCTTGCAGTGGTTCGAGGGCTCTCAGTAAAAAATTCCGTTGCCGTGGATAACTTCGCATCAGTCCCGCAATTTCTTCACCCAGCGGCGGCAGTGCCAATACCCAATAAATCAATAAAAGCAGATCGGGACTTGCCCCTCGTGCATTAACACAATAAATCACCAATACACTACTGAGGGTACAATTAATCAACAACTGTACCGCCTGGCTATTGAGCTGAAAACTCAGTGATGAGTATCCAGCCCTTATCCATTCAGTGAGCAGGTTTTCATGCTCACGCCGTACAGACTCACCGGCGCCGTGCGTACGGATTGGAATAACTCCCAGCAGCGCATCCATATAGAAGCGAGCCAGGGCTCCCGCATGAGTTTGTACTCTCATACTGTAATCAGTGAGTACTGGATGGAACATCAAGGGTACAGCAACTTGCAATACCGACATGACTAGCACCAAAGGAGCGGCAGCTGGAGCAAGCCAGATTATTCCGAGTGCAGTAGCGAACAGGGAGAAAATTTTAAAAATGAGACTCGTTCCGAGAACAGGCAAACCTCTCAAGGCGGCAATGCGGTGTGAGCGTTCGGCTGTATCAGAGGTGGGACGGCTCTGAAAGAAATGATCAGGTATTTTGGGCAGCGCCGCTAAAAAACGCATGCGAAATCGATTTTCTAAACGCCGCCCTACCACCATTTGGATTTTTGCTGCAGGAAACTGCAATAGCAGTAATGTGATCATGAAGACCAGCAGTAGTGCAATCGTGCCTGCTCGCTGTATCTCTGTCGCTAACTCACTGTGAATATCAATCAGGCCACGGAAAAGCAAGGCCTCGAACATCAGCCCCAATACCGCTCCGAGCATAGCAATAAATATAGAGAGTGGCGCAATCATTCCATCTTCACGCATCAACCCCCATAGTTGCTTGAGAGGTTGAACCTGTGGCTCTCGCAAAGCCCTCGATAGCGCTTCCGATTTCGGTTTAACTTCACTGACATCGCGAACCCCTTTAACACTCACGATGACCGCACCACTAAATGCCAGCTGCTCTGGCGACAGTTCAATTGTCTCTGCCGGCTCACTTCCACTGGGACGGGACGGCCTAGCGCACCAGTAACTCTCTGGCACTAGAGAAAATGCTTGACTGGTATCTGTAGAAAACTCAACAAACAGCCGCTGCAACATACCACTGACTTCAGCTCCTCGCTTTATCGCCCCGGACGTAACTAATGAGGTGAGCATTCGAACGGATGCATCGAGAAATGCCAGCGACAGCCAACTCTTATCTTTTAGCCCTTTGTCACAGAGCGTGGTGGCCACAGTATCGCCAACCTTTAAGTATGCAATACGCTCTTTAAGCGGGGCAATAAAGTCATCACCACCTGCCCAGCTTCTCCAGCCCTGAGGAGGCACCCGTAGGATGTGGACATGCAACTCATCCAAAAAACGACGTGCGCTAGGCCAACGCCTGCCACTGGCAGGGTCCATCACTTGCACGATACCGCGATGATTTCTCCAAGCCACAACAAAATGAGTGTTGCCATTAGGTAGGCGCACCACAACCAATCCTGGTAAGTAATCAGTGGAACTCAGTAAAAGGTGATCCACAGGAACTACCATCTGGGCGGCATCCAGCCCTAACTCTATCGCAATCTTTTCCAGAGTATTTATTGAGGTGCCATCTACATCAGTCTGGCAAGCATCGCGTAAATGGCCGTAATGTGTGTTTACACCAAAGCCTTCAAGCAAGCACTTCAGGGAAGCCGGGCCACAGTCCATATTAGAGGTCTGAACAACCTCTGGAACTAACCAGCGTGTTTTGCATTTCACTATCACGCTCCCTCTTCTACTATTTCTGCGGAAGCTTTACCTGAAAGTATTTCGCCCGTCCTTTGTAGCAGCAGCTGATAAGGTGTTTTCTTACCTGTGGCAATTTCTACTCTGGCCGGTAAATCGTGTAATAAAGGGAGGTGGGGCGGTGTCTCACCTTGCAAGGATAGCTGTACAAGAACTTTACCTTGCTGGACGGCACTCGCCACCCGCTCTACACGAGCCTCCAATTGCCCGTAACGAGCCCAGGAAAATCCATCCAATTTTACTTGGGCTTGCTGCCCAGGCTGAATATGTCCCAGTGCTAATGCGGGCGGAAAAAATGCCTGTATAGAAATAACGCCTTCTGCCTGAATCGTTGCAACTTGTTGCCCGGCAACCAGTACTTCACCTTCCCGAATTTTCGCCAGCGAAGCCAATACCCCGGTAATTGGGGCACGTAAGTTCTGTTCACGTACTGCAAGATGGCTTTGCTGGATACGGGTATCAACTTCCGCAAGCCTTCCATCGATATCCTGATGTCGCTGTTTTAATGCGCTCACCTCAAGTTGATATTCACTAATCAGTTGCGCTCGACGATCCTCCAAAGCACGAATATCCGCTTGTACTTTCAAGGTTGCCATCGCCATTTGTTGGTACGTTCGCTTTGCGGCGAGGTAATCCAATTCTGAACTTTGTTGTTTTTGTAACAGTCGCTCATAACGATCAGTAACATCCGCTTGAATTTTCTGATTACTCACTTGAAGCTGGTACTGTTGTTCCAGTAATTTTAATTGATCGCTAAGAGCCTTCTCGTCTTCACCAAATTTTTTATCGAGTAGCTCTTGTTCTCTTTGAACTGATTCAAACTGATCTCGCAAGCTTCCGGATATCTTGTTATCTCCCTGCAAGCTCAAATCAAGTACGGACGTATCAAGACGAATTAATATATCGCCTTGCTCTAAGGCATCTCCCAGCTCTGCTTCAATATGCACAACACGCCCAACTCTCTGGGTACTTACATGGACGGTATTGTGATCTTGCTCCAACCTCGCATCTTCACTCACGCTATATGTTGTGATTTCCATTGTAAAAAACCATATAACCCAAGCCGATAAAAGCAGGACACCGAGAGCAGTAGCTAAAATCAGACCACGAATAGAATCTGAAACAATGGAACGTGAAGTGTGAAAAAAAGGAGTTGACAATATAAGAAACCTATCAATAGTTATCGCATTGAACAGGAGTAAAATTTGACTCTATTCATTCGATCTTTTGTATTTTTCTACTGAAAATACAGGAAATACAAATTTAGATTTCTCAGGTTATGGAGTCAATTGGAATCTGTATATTCCTCGCTCTAGCATAGTGATTTATAACTATCCCCGCCTAAGCTAAAGTGACGGTCCATGCAATGCTATTTGCTCCACAGCCAAAGTAGTCAAGGCGAAGCTTTTCAACCAAAAATAATTGAGGATAAAATGCAATATAGACCTGGAGTGCACCTAAACACCCTCAATTCATATTCATCTAACATGGAAAGTAAGTACAAACTAACAGCGGGCATAGTGGCCTGTTCACTTATAGTTATGCTCCATCACTAAAACCTTGATACTGATCAAAGTAGCTGTCGAAAAACAAGAATTTCACATTTTTCAGCTAAGTAGCCATAGTACTATATAGGCAAGAACCCATTTTCTGATAAAGTAAATCTAAAAGCAAAGCACAAGAGTTAAAATCAAAAGCATAAATTCGGCTTACCATCAATATAGATTCGAGACTTGCTTAATACTTTGCAGTATTTCCGAAATTGCAAAGCCAATACACATGCTAGAGCCCAATCACAAAAGGTGGCTCAAAGATTTTTATTAGAGATCTCTGTAGAAAAGTGGCAAATCGGGCCAATATAAAATCTACGAGACGGCGCTATCAAGAATCTGAAATAAACACCATTCAGAATTTTTATTGAACAAAAAACTTATTGACCCCACCTAAGGATCCTCTGATCAACGAAGCATTTTTCCAGAATTAAGCTGAGCTGCTTGAAAAATTCACTTTATTACGCACAAACGCGTAATTTTCGCGTAATAGTCCCCTAATTTTTCATCTGAAACCCTCAATAGGTGGGTTTCAGGCGAACCACCCCTAGGCAGCCAAGTATTTTCTCCCTATTAATAAGTTGGTAAAGCCTGCCAGTAAGCACAGCCTCTCAGTATTTTTTACCAGTCCCCGATAGCGGACCTTGTCATAACCAAATACCCGTTTGATGTAGCGGAAGGGGTGCTCGACCTTCGCTCTTATCTGCGCCTTGATCTTTTCCGCTTTACGGAGTGCATCACGCCCTGGAAGAGTTTTTAGCTTGCTCGGCTTCATTGCTATATACCAATCCGCCTCCCGCTCTTTCAACTCTTCACGTTTCTCCGCACCAATGTACCCAGAGTCTCCCCAGATTCTTTTCTCCTCCCCGTGGAGAACTCGCTCTGTGGTTGTGACATCATGCGAATTCGCTGCTGTTGTATCTATGCTATGTATTACTCCGAGCACATCATCAACCCCGATATGCATTTTCATCCCAAAATGCCACTGATTGCCTTTCTTTGTTTGATGCATTTCCGGGTCACGTTCTTTCTTTTCATTCTTAGTTGAAGTTGGCGCAGAGATAATAGTGGCATCTACAATCGTGCCTTCACGCAGTACCATCCCATTCTCAGCAAGGTGTTTGTTGATTTCATCAAAAAGAGCTGCACCTAGCTGATTGAGCTCCAGTAAGTGGCGAAAGTTAAGAATCGTTGTTTCATCGGGAATTGGGCTACTCAAAGTCAATCCAGCAAAACTACGCATGGATTCAATTTCATACAGTGCATCTTCCATAGCGGGATCACTGAGATTGTAAAATAGCTGCATGCAATGAATACGAAGCATGACACTCAATGGATATGGCTGTCGGCCACGTTTACCTTGTGGGTAACAAGGAGTGATCTGAGCTTCTAGTCGCTGCCATGGGACGAGGGTTTCCATTTGAGAAAGAAACTTCTCTCGGCGAGTTATACGACGCTTTAGCTTATATTCTGCTTCGGCAAAGGTGACTTGGTGCATGATTCATCGTAGTCTTGATGGGTAGGTGAATATTACCAAATTGACTCAGAATTATTCAGAGGTTCCCTAAAAACACACAATTAAAATGAATTCAGGGTGTTATCTGATTGGATAAAGCTCTAACAAAGCCGCCACTTGTGAACCAAGCATTGTATCTGCACCGTCAAGATTCCACTAGCAACAGACCATCTTTTTCGGCCCTGCTTTTCGCAAGGATAGTTGTCGAGACAAATTCTCGCTAAATTATTGACAAAGTCAAAGCTGACAAAGATAGGCTTAAATTATGAGCTAAATAGCAATAATCATATTAGGATATAGGTTTTATAGTTAAAAAAATCATAGCTCACTTTCACCGTCAACTGAAGGCAAAAAGTAGAGGGGGAGCAAACTCATTTAGATTGATTCTAGTATTTAAAAATAAACAGCTAGAGCTATTCCTGTAGCAGAAATAAAGTGGCACCAATCGACATCATTTGACGATTGGCGCCTGCGAACCCATATTATCCCATCGAAAGTAGACCAAGTGATAAGAGTCATGTAAAAAAATTGCAAATTTACGAATGAACTCTTACAAAATAGGTGTGTCGAACGATCAGTGCGAGTTACAACCATTTACGTACATTGGAATAAACTCGACAGGTAAGTCAGGGCCGGCAATCCCCCCTCAGGAAAGCAAAGCCTGCAGTGCAAGCAGATATAACTACAAGGTTATTTGAAGTTTTCAATAAAGCAATACTGAAAATAGCCTCAAAACCTATCGAGATCAATCTGTAAAAAGCACTCCAAACAGCCTAACTTTGGGGGTCAAGGGAAAGATTACTTAATCTTCATCCCAAGGCAGTTCTACTTGTGCATCAGGCCCAGCTTTAATATCAGTTTCAGTGTACATAGCGCACCTTCCTTTCCGTTAGTTCATATAGTTTGCCGGATAGGAACCTCTACCCAGCAAGCTAAAGCTTAACTCGATTATGCCCCAATATGCCAATGTTGACTGGTAATTATGGGTGAATGATCACAACAAAAATTTTTGTCTACCGCTAGAAATACCCACTACATGCATTAAAGCTCTGAATTGAGCGAAAATTTTCTTAGCCCAACAGGCTCAACACTTCAGGACTATCTATCCTATCTACAACCTACTAATCCTCTTATAATGTAATATCCATCCTACATCAATCGACTTTTGTAAAATACTTATCAATATTTTTAACTGGATTGATGAAAGCCTCAACTAATTTAACGCCACCCATAATCTCCTAGTGAGAATTTCATTAAACCGGTCCTTAATACAATCAAATTAGTCTAAATTTTCACATTATTAATGAAGCTATCGTACCAATTCATGCAGGTAACCCGGACCTAAATACCCCCAAGAATATTCAGAGCTCCTACTAAACTGACTTAAATTCTATAGCTCTCCTTGAAAAGACTAAATATTAGGCTAAAAAATTAACGAATTTGGCAAAAAATAGTAAAAAATTTAAAAATTGGCCATTTTGCAACAATAAATATTGACACACCCTTGATCTAACCAAGCTCACTCTTAACACTGGAGTAATGAGATATTGCCAATCTCAATGCAGGAAATTCAATCCATTCAAATTATGGCTATTTATAAATTTCTGCGCCTCCAGCCTCAACTATATGCACTAACCACCCCCCTCAGTTGATACCAATGTTTTGTTACATAAAATCAGCAGCCACCCGCAGTGCGGGCGAAATGGTGAAAATCCCCAAAGGGGGCTAGTTACAATCCAGTCAGCTGCCTCTGCTCTTGACGGTGCTATTCAGTCTCTTGATTCTTGATGTACTCTCGAATTATCTGCTCATCAAGCCCCACTTTACTAACAATCCCCGAGCCGAAAAGTGTCTTCCTATAAAATTTCTCTCTACATGCTTGTACTTCCGAAATATCTGGTTAGAAACACTGAATTTCGGAGGAACCACTAACAACATATGGATGTAATACCTCATTGCGTATCCCTCGACCGACTCAATACCCTTTTGACGGAATAAGTCTCGAAATATCGTTCCTATCTCCCGCTTCAATCTTCCAAATAATGCTTCACGTGAGCTTGGCACCGCCAATCTCGCATATGGCCTCCTTTATATAACTTGCTGGTTCATGGAGGCCATATTTTTCATTCTTCGCGCCTGAACGGCAGAGCCCTCTCATGTCTCACCGTCAGAGACGGTGGTTTACCTATGTATTTATTAACCCATGAGCGATTTGTCAGCCCTAAAACTACCTCTAAAGTAACATTATTTAAATTTTATTGACTTATGTCTCGAGACTAAACTCCTATAAAAACAATCGTTCTGCTATAATAAAGGTGAATTTATGGGTAAATAAATTGGTTCCCCCCGGGAAAGAGCATTAGTACCTTCACATCGTATTTGACAATATTATTCCCACTATCAAGTCAATTTACCCGATAAAAATTCATGCATCCTGTTATCACCAAATAATCATTAAAACCCAAAAAATTACCCGCCAAGTTTATTTTGACCTAATTACCTATCCAACATAAAAATCCATCTACTCGAACAACTCCTATCTAACACATAAAACAGTTAATCAGTTTGACCCAAACCTTCAAACTCAAAAATTAGATACTATTAATTACAAAAAGTTATAACTAAGCAGGACAACCCTAAGAAAAAAACACAATCTTTTGCTATTATCTTTGGACGGTTCAGCATATGAAAACCTAAGGGATATTTAAAACCCACTCTCACACACTAGCCCCTTTAAAAGTAATCTAAAGACTATTGATATAGCTATTAACGTTTCCAATAGGAATTTCCCTATGGTAAGTTGCAAGATTTTTTTGAGTTCATTAAAGCTAGCTCCGGATGCAGCCTCTAAGCTATTCCAAGATCTAATCATTAAGGAGTTAGATACAGAAGAAGACCCTAATGTAGAAATCATTAACACCCTCCAAATAACACCAGGCGAGTGCCATATCGAAATAATCTGCTCGAAGAAACCCAGCCTAACACATCAAAAACTACAAACACTATCCATCCAACTTGATGAGCGGGCGCGAAGTTATTTTCAAATTGAAGACCCGATTCAAGTAAGAGTTCTAATATTTGCAGAAGACTTCATTACTGGAATAAACTAAATTGCAAATTAAATATAGAAAAAGGGTTATTATGCAATTGTTAATAGCCATCTTAAAATTAAGGAAAAACAGTAAAGTGGGCTAAAATACAAACCCCTGTAATAATCATATAAAGTGATTACTACAGGGAAAGTACTATAAATCTAGAAGGTTGCTACCAAGCCAATTCGTGCAGATCTTGGAGCTGTCCAATCATATGCAGCGCCATACCAATCGTTAACTTCAGCTGAATTTAGCTCATAGTGCTCATTAACATTCGTAGCCTCTTGATTGTCGAAGACATTGTAGATGTCAAGTGATGCAGTCATGTCAACTCCATTCAATGAGAATCTATACCTCATAGAGGCATCTACATTGAATGTCCATGGGGTTCTGCCAACCTCTCCTCTTGGAATGTAAACATACTCGCCTGTTTCAGGATCCAAATGGTAGAAAGTATCACCATAGCTACCATAAATGTTTGGATCATCACTTGGGTAACTATGACCAAATGCAGATATTGGTCGCCCACTCGCCAAAGTAGCGTTTAAGCCGAATGTAAGGTCTTCAGTAAAGTCATAACTTCCAAACAGCTTGAAGACATGCCTGCGATCATTAGGCTGGTAACCTTCTGCGCCGTCCATAAGAGCGGGGAAATCGAAATCTTGAGTGACACCAGCATCAGCCTGGTCAATATCAGACTTTACTGCCCCCTCAAAATTACCAGTGCTACGAGACCAAGTATAAATAAACTTCCAGGTCATTTGATCTGTACTATAAGTCAGATCTGCTTGAAGAGCGCGATAGATATTTTTTGCTTCAGGTAGACCTATTGTTTCTGCAGAAAATTTCCTTAAGGAATCAGGATCTGGTGAGCCATCAAATAAATCCCCCTTCACTACAAGTTCGGAACCATCCCAATAATACCCATCGGCATACCAAGACATCGACTCACCCGGATTTACCATTACGCAATACGGCCATGCATAGCGCCCGCAGTAATCATCAAGGGCAGAAACAACTTCACGATAGACCCCGCGAACTCCCACACTTAGATCATCGTTAATCGCTGTTTCAAAGCCCAAAATATACTCGTCGCGAGCAAATGGTTCAGCTTCTTGAGCTTGGAATATATCCTTTTCTGGAATTACAGGAACGGAACTTACATAGGAAGAAGAAACAACATCACCATTTATAGGCGTAATTCCCGTAGGAGCATTAGTTACTGAGTCAATGCCAGTGTAAGTGTAGTAGGTTGTTACATCACTTACGCCTGATGCAGCTCTATAGATCGTATTATTTGCAATTGGTAAATAGTAGCGCCCCCAAGTACCATAAACCTTTGTCTCACCATCACCAAAGGGGTCCCAGGAAAATCCTAAGCGAGGGGCAATGTCTGTATCAAACTCGAACAGCTGTTTTCCTGTAGTACCATCTCCCTCATAGATATCTTTGCGGAGACCGATGCTTATCATCAAGTCATCCATTATTTGCCACTGATCTTCGATATAAAAAGCAGTTAAATCTGAACTAAAACCGCCCCCTCCTTCGAAGATACGATCACTTACGACTTGTAGCGGTTCTCCAGTTTCGTTTGTAAATAAAACTCCCTGATCACCTTGTACACTTCCACCAATGCCAATAGTTTCATAAGTCCAACTATGACCAGCAACTGGAGCCGTAGTACGAGTTGAAGAGCGTTCCTGAATATCAACTCCCGCTTTAAGGCTATGATCTCCCAGTGAGTAATTGATATCTAAACGATATTGAGTGTTTTCATCAAAATTAGAACCAATAGTTCCACCACCACAGGTACTTACTCCCAACCCAGCTTCATCTGCAATTGCTGGACACTCTAAGGCTAGTGGCTCGGTGGTGTACTCAGTTTCAATTTGGCCCGCCATAGCAGATATACTTAAATCATCTGTTATATATCCGGTATAATTAAAGGAGTGGGCATCAGATCCCCTTATTCTGGTGTTACCTGTAACAACCCCAGCTGAAGCACCGATATTTGGCCCAATTGACCCGGTATTTGCATCAAACTCATAGATAAGTTCCTCAGTTTCATTCCGATCAGAAAAACCGAAATAACTCAACCGATGATTATCAGTAATATCCCAATCTATTTTTGCCCCCCAAAACAGATTGTCAGTACCAGATGATTCCCGGGTACGAAACTGAGTATCTGGATTTCCTTGGTCAAATCCAGATCGATAAGCAAACTTATCAGTTTTATCCCTAGGGTTTATCAAGCCATAGAAAAAGAGCTTGTCCTGAACAATTGGACCCGAGGCAGAAAATGTGTAGGAAAATTCATCATATTCATTTTGGGATTCATTGCGGAATACATCTCCTGTTCCGCCATTGCCCCTAGAAACAGACCCTTCTGAGCGAAGGAAGTCTGGATCCCAGTAAACAGTGCTACCGAACTCCCAGGTATTTCCACCACTTTTAGTAACGGCGTTGACAACGCCGCCCGTTGTGCGACCAAATTCTGCTGAATAGCCGCCAGTTTTCACCTGAAACTCTTGATAAAACTCAAATGGAACAGAGCTACATCCTATCCCCTGCCTAGTATTTGTTACTTCCAATCCATTGATATAACAAGAGTTTTCTGCGATCGATGCTCCGCCAAAGGAAGCGGCGCCAAAACCATTACCAGTGCCAAAACCGGTATCCCCGGCAATAACACCTGGCGCCAACAATGAAACCGCTGTCAGGTTCCTTGCGATTGGCATTGCATCAAGCTCAGCCTCTCCCATAACCAAACCAGAATCCATTGTATAGGTGTCGACAGAGGTTAAAAGTCTCCCTTCGACAACAACCTCTTCATAAGTAATATTATCAATATCAAAATTGGCATTCGCATTAGTGCCAAGGGTGACCCTTACTGTACGCTCAGCCACCTGTTCTCCATCTTGGGTAACCACAACTTGATACATGCCAATAGGCAGCTTGGTAAACCTGAAATTCTCCCCCGATACTGTTTCAATTGAGCGCGTTAGCCCCGTACTCAAATTATTAACAGTTACTACGTACTCTTCTCCCACCTTTTGCTCAGAAGATTCGATAACACCAACAATATTAGAACTTGAGTTACCTGTCGCATACACTTGATTGCCAACAAACGACAACCCAATAGATGTCGCTAAAAGCGTCTTTTTAAACAAATTCATAAACCCGTCCTTTTGATTATTAAATATGTTTATTAATTATGCTAATCAAACCACCCTACTACTGCTTACTCACCCCATTAAATTATCCCCTCCACCAAACAACCATAAAAATGAAAAAACACCCAGAACAACGGCCCTCCCTTTTATTCTGATAGACTCATAAAAATTAAAAGTGGGACAATCATTTCAAATACTTAAAACTACCCCTCTTGGCACCCCACATATTAAGCAATCATACTTTTTTAAAACAACCAATAAAAATATTTTCTATCGATCTCAAATATACATCAAAGAGAAAAGGCAGAAATACCGCCAAAACCGGACATAATTAACAAATAGAAAATCTTTAAAGTCTATTTAATAGATTTATACCACACACAGCTGCCATCAAAAAAATGCGGGAGCAACTTCAACAAAAGATAATCAGAACCAAATAAAATAAATGGCACTCTATATTCAAGAATATCTAATTTATAGGTACTTCAAGTCACACTAATTTACTACGCATCCATACTGGATTAACGATAAACAAGGTAAATCTCAATATAAATAAATAGAGTGCGGCAGGTTAAACAAAGTCAGGAATGACTGATTAGCAAGGAAGCGAAGCCGTTCACTTCCTTGCAGGAATTTACTTACGTAAAAACTCCAGCATCCATCTGGCAACTGCATTTTCATGGATATCGTTCTTGAGCGACTCCTGCCCTTTATCAACCACAGCTTCACCAAAAGCCTGCCGTCGAAGCTCCATTAAGCTATTCGAGTAGGGCTTAGTAAATTCTGGATGCGCCTGGAAGCTAAGCATATGATCATCCACCTGCACCATTGCCATGGGGCAGAACTCACTGGAAGCCAGTACTCGCCCACCAAGCGGCAGCTGATCCACCTGATCCTGATGCGTTACTAAGAGACTAAAGTTGGGGGCGGGTTCAGACATCCAGCTAGGCGTCTCCTGCATTTCGTAGGTGTGCACTCCCAGCCCCCAGCCCTTATCTGACTTACGAGCCCGGCCTCCCAGTGCCTGGGCAATTAACTGGTGACCAAAGCAAATACCAATGGTCGGCTTTTTCTCACCATGTAACTTGCGTACAAAATCCATTAAGGGCGCAATCCAGGGTTTGTCGTCATAAACGCCTGTCTTGCTACCGGTAATCAGGTAAGCATCTACTTCATCTATATGGTCGGGATACTGGCCGTGCTGGACTTCGTAGGTGTTAAACTCCAAATTGGAGTCCTGGTCGCGCAACAAGTCGGCAAACATCTCCGGGTACTCCCCAAATTCGCCGACAAGCTCTTTGCGCACATCATCGGTTTTTAAAATTCCAATCTTCATTATTTTCACCGCTGAATTGACTACGTAGTATTGGGATTATGGCATATCCAGTCATCAGAGACCGCAATCAGAAAGATTTGCCCCACTGTAACAAGCGCCATAACAGCACATCTTTCATCATAGATCTTTTACCTATCCGGGTCGCCTGATAGCTCTTTGGCCCGCCGCCTAGGAGCAACATTTCTCTCTGGGCATTCTTAGCTGAAGTAGTTTTGTGTATGATCTCGGCTTTAGCACATTTTTCAGCCAACCCTTCGGCTACAAGGCGGCCCAGAGGCAATTAGGGTCGCTTGCAGTAACGACTGAGGACCAACAATGACCACAACAACCTCCCCGAGTGATCGGCAGGATAGTCCCCCAGGGCGCAAGACAGCCTTTATCCGCTTCTTAGATGCAGTGGAATGGCTCGGCAACCTTCTCCCCCACCCAATCACACTGTTCGCGCTATTCGCCGTTAGCGTGATAGTCATTAGTGGTATCGCTTCTTACTTTGGCCTGTCTGTCCCCGACCCCCGCCCGGTTGGCGCTGCTGGCCGAGCTCCAGATGGCGTCATTGAGGTCTTCAACCTTATGAGTGGCGATGGACTCAGGATGATCGTTACCAGTCTGGTTAAGAATTTCACCGGATTTGCTCCGCTGGGGACAGTTTTGGTGGCCCTATTGGGGGTTGCGATTGCCGAGCACTCCGGCCTGTTAAGTGCCGCTGTTCGCGGTCTGGTACTCCAGGCCTCCAAACGCACAGTCACTGTCATAGTGGTTTTTGCCGGCATCATCTCTAATACCGCCTCTGAATTGGGCTACGTGGTACTGATCCCATTAGCCGCAATGATTTTCCACTCTCTCGGTCGACACCCTATCGCTGGCCTGGCCGCCGCGTTTGCCGGTGTCTCTGGCGGCTACAGTGCTAACTTGCTGCTGGGAACGGTGGACCCGCTGCTATCGGGGATCACAGAATCAGCAGCCCATATGATCGACCCGACCTACTCCGTGGGCCCGGAAGTAAACTGGTTCTTTATGATTGTCAGTACCTTCCTGATTACCGGAGTTGGTAGCTGGGTGACCATGAAGATCGTAGAACCCAAGCTGGGTAAATATGATCCCAGTGAAGCATCTGTCGACCTGACTCAAGACAAAGTTGGCACCCTGACCGACGCCGAGAAGCGCGGCCTTAAGTACGCAGGTTTGGCTGTTTTGGGCGTATCTGCAGTACTAGCTTTGACGGTGGTGCCTGAGTGGGGTGTTTTACGTAATCCCGAGACAGGCTTGGTCGCGGGCTCTCCGTTCCTTAAAGGTATCGTCTCACTGATCCTGGTGTTCTTCGCTATCCCGGGATTTGTTTACGGTAAGGTTGTCGGCACCATGAAGAATGACCGAGATGTCATTGATGCCATGGCCAAGAGCATGAACAGTATGGGGATGTACATTGTCCTTGTGTTCTTTGCTGCACAATTTGTCGCCTTCTTTAAGATCACCAACCTGGGCACCATTTTTGCCGTTTTAGGTGCTGATGCGCTACAAAGCATCGGCCTCACTGGGCCACTACTGTTCCTGTTCTTCATCATGATGTGTGGCTTTGTGAACTTAATGCTGGGCAGTGCCTCTGCTCAGTGGGCAGTGACAGCTCCCATCTTTGTACCCATGCTGATGCTGCTGGGCTACGCCCCCGAAGTAATCCAGGCGGCCTACCGTATCGGTGACTCTGTGACCAACGTTATCACGCCGATGATGAGTTACTTTGGCCTGATCATTACTTTTGCTGCGCGCTATAAGAAAGACTTGGGCATGGGTACATTGATCGCCACCATGATTCCCTATTCCATCTTCTTCTTTATTGGATGGACAGCCCTGTTCTTCATCTGGGTTTTTGCCCTGGGACTGCCCGTCGGCCCCGGTGCAGCTACCTACTATGGTGGCTAATCCACTGATTAATCAGTAATCCTAGAGCCCGCTTATGCGGGCTTTTTTGTCTCCCAAAAATGACCGTACATTTGAACTGGTCATTTATATCCGCTGGTAACTACCCAAAAAGTGTTAAAGCGTTCCTGAAATCACCAGTCATTCAAGATAGCTTTAGGCAGGGGTAAAAAAGTGGATAAATTAAGAAAAAATTATTATTCCCAGATATGGAGTCACCATAAAACAAAAAAATTTTTTTACTGTCATAAGGGAATAAAGTTTCAATGTATTAACTTTAATTGGTATTTTTTTTCATTAGGTGACATTTTGATTATGAGCAAAAGCCAAAAGCCCTTCGAATCCACAAAAAAAAACAAGTAATATAGGCCTTGAAATAATACTTAGCGGAGACTGATTGGCGGATTACGCCAGTTTCGGCTGCCTTGTTTTAATCTCATATATTATTTTCTCAGGATGAGTCGTGTGCACTTTGTGGTAGTTAGTGCAGTAACAGTTATCCATAGCGCACAATACATATCAGGAATTCGAAATAAAACAGGCATTCGCCAATATGACGGTTTTGCAAATCCGTCAGACAATGCCCAGGAATGTGTAATCCTGGAATTTGCATTTATTTGTAGATTCCTAAAATTATCGGGCGCGCCTATCAGTTGAATATTTCCGCTCAAATAGAAGTTGCGACCCGGCACGCCTAATAATTAAATCAGGCTGGGTTCTTGGAAGGATTTGGAAGAAATTGACCCAACAAATAAGAGCTAAGCTGTTAACCGGCTTTTATGACCAAGTATCCCAGCTAAATGGCTGCCCGGAAACACTGCTTAATAGCGCCGGTATTAACCCCGAGCAAGTTGAAAAACTCGAGGGGTATCTCCCGTTGAGTAAAGTGACTGACCTTGTTGAAAAGGCCGCACGACAACTCAATTGCGCGGATTTCGGACTGAGACTGGCAAAAAGCCAGGGGGCTGCCGCCCTCAGTTCTCTTGGAGCAGCAGTATTGCAGTCGTTGACCCTCGGGGAATTCCTCAATGCTGCCGTAAAGCAATTTGCCGCCCCTCCTTATAACCTGCGAGTTGAATTGGAAGTTAAAGGGCTCCAAACGTTTATAACTTTTCATTGTTTAAATGATTTAGAAAGTTATATACCTTCGGACTCTCCATTGCCTCTCGAGCTATTCCGGGAATTTCTCCTTGGGGTTTCTGTTGTCGCACTACAAATATTATGTGGTGAAAAGTTCAATCTGGAGGCGGTTCATTTAAAGTCCAAACAGCCGCTCCACGACCAATATGAAAACTTTTTTGGTACAAATGTACAGTTTTCACAAAATAGCGACACCTTGATTCTAAGTAGCGGCCAGTTAGCCCAACCGACCGAGAAGTGCAACCCGGTTTTAAGGCCTCTATTAAAGTCTTATATCGACAAAGTACTGGAACAAGGTGAGTCAAACCTGATTCACCAGGTAGAACAGCTGATCTATTGCCTGATGCCGCTAAAGCGCTGCAGTTTGCAGGAAGTCGCCAATCAGCTGGGGATGCACAAGCGCACCCTGCAGCGCAGGTTGCGAGATCGGGAATTGGTGTTTGAGGATATTCTCGACCGTATTCGCCGCGAACGCGCAGAACATTACCTCAGTAGAAAGTTGCCACCTATGGCCCAGATTTCCAATATGCTGGGGTATCGGGAGCAGAGCTCATTTAACCGGGCCTGCGACCGCTGGTTTGGTACCACTCCAATGAAAGTTCGCCGCAGGTTGTTGAGTGAAGCTGCGGCGAAAGCTGCACTGGAAACTGAAAGTTAAAGCCCCTTCAGAAAAATACAGAATCAGTCGTGAAACAAGCCAGATTTTAGCTTGTGCCACGACTGATTAAATACCCAGCCTTTCCTACTTACTCATCCCCTAATTCCCACCTCCACCACTGATCAATTAGAGCCTGTCAGATCTCTGGATCATTAGTCGTAAAGTGAGCTCTCCAGCCCCACACTTCTTTACAAGTGATCCACATTACTTACTCATTCCTCGACTATTTTCGATGGCAGTCCCAGGCCAATTCGAGAAGCCAGCCCTTCGCTGAGCGGTAATCGCCATTTCCCGAGTCTATAGTTTCGGGCGACAGCAATAACCTCTGTCAAAACCCAATGAGCAAAGTTGAGGCTCCAGGGACTCCCCTCAAAGTGCCTACGACAGGAGAACACGATGAAAAAAATATTTATCCCAGTAGCAGCCCTCTTACTGGCCACAAATGTATCTGCACAGCCGCGCCAGCCTCCGCAGGAAGCGATTGATACCTGCAGCAGCTTGGCTGAAGGAGACGCCTGCACTGTCGAGACACCCAGAGGCACATTGGAGGGCACCTGCCGTA
This sequence comes from Microbulbifer maximicatervae (SeqCode), assembly GCF_056231245.1. Lineage (NCBI taxonomy): Bacteria > Pseudomonadati > Pseudomonadota > Gammaproteobacteria > Cellvibrionales > Microbulbiferaceae > Microbulbifer > Microbulbifer maximicatervae (SeqCode). The sequence continues at coordinate 444,733 of NZ_CP174334.1, read as the reverse complement.
TGCCCCCGCAGATTGAGCAGCTGGTCTGTGTACCTGCCGGCGGCAAGGGCAAAGGCGGCCCTCGCCCCATGGAAGATGAAGAACAGTAACTCCCAATAAATCGCAACCGGCCAGCGGTACTGTAAATCTTGAGATGTCATTATGAAGAAGTGGTTATTTGTGGGGCTTTGCAGTATTGCGCCTCTCTCGCTGGCTCACGTACCCGATAGCGCCCTGGAGGCTTGTCGAAACCTGTCCAGTGGCGCCAGCTGCTCAATGGAACTGCCCAATGGCCGAGTCAGTGGTCGCTGCCGCAACCACCCCCAATCACATGGCCTAGCTTGTGTTCCCGAGCGCAAACCGACTGCGCGCTCTACAGGAGGGGACGCCACTGGTGGACGCCACACCGCTCGCAAACACACAGTGGTGCAATCCGATGGTCTGCAGCACACTGTTCCCGCTACCGAAGCACCGATTACCTTTAGTGAAGTGAGTATCAGTATCCAGGGGCCCTGGCGCGTTATTGAGGCCAACGGTATTTCTGAGCATAAGACTGGAGCCTTCCCCAATCGCGGCAATCCCCACGAAATCGAGGTGCAGCGCTACCGTTTCCGAGTTCCAGCTATCCCCCAAATTGCCGCTCAATCTACACCGGTTCCGTTGCAGAATTTTGGTATCGGACTGAATGGAGTGCCTTTCGACCCCAGTGCTGCGGAATGGTACCTGGGCAATCGCGGACGCTGGCGCTACGAAGCCCTATCCGGCGCGATTCAGCTGGGTGTAGACGATAACTACGCCCATGTTCAGCCCAATGGTGCCTATCACTATCACGGAATTCCCACCGGTTTATTACAGCGCCTGGGGGTATCTAAGGAAAGGCATTCGCCGCTGATTGGCTGGGCTGCCGATGGATTCCCCATTTATGCCCTGTACGCCTATGCCGATGGTTGGGAACCGAAATCCGGGATTGCGGCAATGACTTCAAGCTATCAGGTGAAATCCGGGAAACGCCCCAAGGGCAGTAAAGAACCTGGAGGCTACTACGATGGTACCTTTGTGGATGATTACCACTATGTGGCTGGCTCCGGCACATTGGATGAGTGCAACGGCAGAATGGTTCGCACCCCGGAATTCCCCAAGGGCACCTATGCCTATTTTCTAACAGAGGACTGGCCCATTATCCCGCGCTGTTACAAGGGCACTCCGTCAGAGGATTTTCGACGGGGCCCCGGAAACAACCAGCGCAAGGGAGCAACTAGGCGCCCCTAACGCAGAAGGCTATGAAAGCTCACCTCCCCAGAGGAATACCGCAAGGTATTCCCCTGTCAAAATAGCCGCCCCTGGCTGGAGTGTCAGCTCATATCAATTACCGTCAGCGCTTCCGCCAGGGTTTTGACCGAATGCATTTCCATTCCCTCGATATCGTTCTTCAGGCGGTTGGCTGCAGGCACAATGGCTTTGCGGAAACCGTGTTTGGCCGCCTCGCGCAAACGCTCCTGGCCCGAAGGCACTGGGCGAATCTCGCCTGATAGCCCCACCTCCCCGAATACCACCAGATCCCGAGGCAGGACACGGTTGCGGAAACTGGAGACTACCGCCAATAAGAGTGTCAGGTCGGCGCTGGTTTCCATCACCTTTACCCCGCCAACCACATTGATAAAGACATCCTGGTCCCCCACCAAGACCCCACCGTGGCGATGCAACACAGCGAGCAGCATGTTCAAGCGGTTCTGGTCGAGGCCCACCGCTACCCGGCGGGGGTTGCCGAGACTGCTATCGTCCACCAGGGCCTGCAACTCTACTAACAGCGGCCGGGTGCCCTCCCACACCGAAGTCACCACAGAACCGGCCGCGATCTCCTCGGCCCTTTGCAGGAAAATGGCTGAGGGATTGGATACCTCTTTCAGGCCCTGCTCTGTCATGGCAAACACGCCGAGTTCATTAACGGCCCCAAAGCGATTTTTATGGGCCCGCAATGTGCGGAAGCGGGAGTCGTGGGTGCCTTCGAGGAGAATGGAGCAGTCGATAATATGTTCCAGCACCTTGGGGCCCGCGAGACTGCCATCTTTGGTGACATGCCCCACCAGAATCAGCGCCGTGCCAGTCTGTTTGGCAAAGCGGGTCAGGTAGGCCGCACTCTCGCGCACCTGTGCCACAGAGCCGGGTGCCGATTGCACATCGCTCATGTGCATCACCTGGATCGAGTCCACTACCATTACCCGAGGATTCACTTCCTTGGCCGCCAGGCAAATACGCTCCACATCGGTTTCGCTGAGCAATTGCAGGGAATCCGTGGGCAGACCCAAGCGCTTAGCGCGCATAGCAACCTGCTGGAGAGATTCCTCGCCGGTGATATAAAGCGCCGGCATTGAAGTCGCGAGATGGCACAGGGTCTGGAGTAAAACAGTGGATTTACCCGCACCAGGATGGCCGCCGATCAATACGACGGAGCCAGGCACCAGCCCGCCGCCCAGCACTCGATCCAGTTCCGAGGCCGTAGTGGGAATACGCGGCAATTCACTGAGGTCGATTTCCGATAGTTTTTGTACTTTGCCAGCACCAGCGGAACCGGCGTAACCACCTTGTGCATCGGTAAAATTCGCGGCGCGACTGTCTTTGTGATCCGGTCCCAGGCGTACTTCCGATAGGCTATTCCAAGTGCCACAAGCACTACACTGCCCTGCCCATTTGGTGTAGTCAGCGCCGCATTCATTACACACGTAGGCAGTTTTACGTTTTGTGGCCAAAGCACTCTCCCGAAAAGTCACAGAATTGATCGGCGCACAGTTTACCCCTTATCCGGCCGAGGCGGGTGGTGCTCAGCAGTCTAAAATGACTCTCCTACACGGATCCCTTCTATTGGCATCTTCTCCTTCCAATTGGTCTATCTACGCGATTGATCTAGATCAATTCACCCAGCCCCCTCCGAGATAACATCCGCCGCTGCCTCTACCCACTAATGGGGAGGCGCAGAACAACACTGACTAACCATCGAACAGGAAGTAAGTATGTCGTCTATTACTCTTCGCGGCGCGATTCTGGCGCTCGCCATGGCCTCGACCTCCGCCCTGGCTGCGGATCACGAAGTTAAGATGCTGAACCAGGGCAAGGACGGCATGATGACTTTTGAACCGGCATTTCTCGCAGTAGCACCGGGCGATTCTGTCACCTTCCTGCCCACTGATGCGGCCCACAACACTCACTCAGTTTTGTCCCCTGCCGAGGGCGCTACCTGGAATGGCAGCATGGGAGAAAAGGTGACTGTCACTTTGAACCAGGAAGGTGTCTACGTATACCAGTGCGACCCACATCTGCCGCTGGGTATGGTTGGGGTAATTCAGGTAGGTAAGGCAACCAACTTGGAAGAAGCCAAGAAGCATGCCGAAGGCATGAATGCCACCATCGCCATGAACAAGGAGAGGCTCACTCAATACCTCGGCCAAGTCCAATAAGAGGAGTCGCGGCGTGGACATCCTATTTGAAAAAGGTCACCACCTGGTTGCGCGGTTCGGCGATTTGGTTAAAGAGCAGAATGGCAGCGATGGGGTACAGGCCAATCAATTTGTTATTCGCCGCGGCACCAAAGGGGCGCTTATCGATCCCGGCGGCGATCTGACTTACACACACCTCACCATTGAGCTCAGCCGCCATTTGAACCTGAGCGAACTGGACCTGATCTTGGCCTCTCACCAGGATCCGGATATTATCGCCTCGCTGCCGCGCTGGATGCTGCATTCGCGCTGTAAGGTGGCGGTGTCGAAGCTGTGGTCGCGGTTTTTGCCACACCTGGTTTCCGGCTTTGTCGCCTCGCGTGCCGGTGCTGAACGCTGGCAGGAACGTATCATGCCTCTGGATGATAAGGGAGAAATTATCCCCTTCAGCGACAGTGAGATCTGGGCGCTGCCGGCGCACTTTATGCACTCCTGTGGCAACTTCAGTTTTTATGATCCGGTCAGCCGCATATTGTTTTCCGGCGATATCGGTGCCTCACTCGGTGGTGAGGAGGGCGAAGTCAAAGATTTCGACGAGCACCTGCCGTCGATGGAAGGGTTCCACCGCCGCTATATGGGCGGGAACTGGACCTGTCGCCTCTGGGCCAAGATGATTCGGGAACTCAACCCCGCAATGATTGTGCCCCAGCACGGCGGTTACTTTGCCTCAGGCGATGTCAAAGAATGCTTCCTGGGCTGGCTAGAGCGCCTCGAATGTGGGCCGGACCTATTGCGACACCAGGACTTCCGCCTGCCCCTGGGCCGCTCTTAATCCGCCATCCCGCAAGCGGGAAGTTGCACCGGCAGAGGCCAGCCCATACACTGCGGGCTGGCTTGTTTTCTGAATACCGCCATGCACACCGGGATCTTCCGCCTATTTTTGCTCATACTGCTACTGGCCTTCGGCGGCCAGGCAGTTGCGTCATCCTGTGCGGAAACACACGAACCCCCAGCGGCATCCATCGCTGCAGAAGAAAAAGGCCATTGCGACGAGGCAACCCTTGAGAACTGCAGCGACAGCCATCCCTCCAGTTGCACTGCTGAATGCAGCTGCTGTGCAGGGCCAGGCACCAGCTCTGCGGTAAACGCTCAATATAAAATCCTTGTATACAACCGCAATCTACTTGTAACTGCCTACCGGGAATTTAATTCCTCTCCAGATCCGGAAATGGCACTACGCCCACCCATATTCCGCATTTAACGGGCCCCGTATGCCTAGGCATACGCGTACTCCCCAGTTTTACTCCAAATATTTTTTATAAATACTCGCGCGCCTGTGTGCGCCCTTAATCTCATCATCGGAGTTCATATGAATCGTTCAATTTTGGTCGCTATTGCGGCGCTACTCACAACCCTAGCATTAAGTGCCTGTGCCGAATCTTCAGACCCCAAAAAGGAAACTGTGAGCCTGACCACTTACAAATCCGCCACCTGCGGCTGCTGCAAAATTTGGGTTGAGCATGCCCAACAAAGTGGCTTTGACGTCGTAGCAAAGGATGTCGAAGACCTTAACGGCGTGAAAAAGCAGCACCATATCTCTCCGCGCTACCAATCCTGCCACACCACAGTGTCAGAACAGGGCTATGTTTTTGAAGGGCATGTACCGGCAAAGCTGATACAACGTTTCTTGCAAAATCCACCGCAGAATGCCATTGGCCTCGCAGTACCAGGTATGCCCCTGGGCAGCCCCGGTATGGAAGTGGGCGACCGTTTTACGCCCTATCAGGTAATGCTGCTTAACAAAGATGGCAGCAGCGAAATTTACGCCGAAATCAATACGGCACAGGAGCAGTTTTAAAAGGGACATCGATGAAAGATAGCTTCCGCACCGACGCCGTATCAAGGCGTACTTTCGTCACAGGTCTCGGAGCGGGAGCCCTGCTGCTGGGGTTACCCCACAGTTCGCACCCAAACTCGCCAACAGCTTCGGCAACAACCCTGCGCGGTAACCACTTTGATTTATCCATCGGGTACCGCCAGGTAAATCTTACCGGTCGCGAACGACAAGCCCTTACCATTAATGGCAGTCTACCCGGCCCCATTTTGCGCTGGCGGGAAGGGGAAACTGTCACCCTGAATGTCCATAACCAATTACCCGACAAATCCTCCCTGCACTGGCACGGTGTTAGGGTACCCAGCGATATGGACGGCGAACCGGGATTGAGCTTTAGCGGCATTCAACCCGGGCAAACATTTCGCTACCGATTCCCTTTGCGCCAAAGTGGTACTTATTGGTATCACAGCCAATCCGGGTTTCAACAACAACTGGGGCTAATTGGGGCAATAGTCATTGATCCGATATCTCCAGAACCATTTTCTTACGAGCGGGATTATGTTGTTGTCCTATCCGATTGGAGCGATGAATCTCCCCAAACTATTTATACCCATCTAAAAAAAGACCCGGACTACTACAACCGGCAACAGCGCACGGCTACAGATTTATGGCGTGAAGTGCGTACAAAAGGTGTCGCACGAACCTGGCGGGACCGGCATCAATGGAACTGGAAACAGCTTTCCGACCGCAATATCTCCCAGGTCACAGGCGAGACTTACACCTACCTGATTAACGGGCATACACCCGATACCAATTGGACTGCATTATTTAAACCTGGTGAGAGGGTTCGCCTGCGATTAATTAACGCAGCTTCGATGACCTTATTCGACCTGCGTATCCCCGGCCTGAAAATGAAGGTGGTGGCGGCCGATGGACAAAATGTCGAGCCCGTTAGCGTCGATGAAATTCGCATTGGCAGCGGCGAAACCTATGACATAATTGTCGAGCCAGAGAGTGAACAAGCCTACAGTATATTTGCGCAGTCCATGGACCGCAGTGGCTATGCGCGAGGCACACTGACAGGTGATATACGTCTGAGCGCAGAGATTCCCGCGATGGATCACCGCCCAGTGCTCACTCGGCAAGATCTGGGACTAGGGAGAAAAACCGAAGAGACAGACACACACTTTAAAACAACCCAGACTGCTCACACCGAAAAACATTCCTATTTGCCCGATGCAACTGAGGGGGGATGGTTTTACGGAAACCTCGCTGCAGCGGGGCTCGGTAGTAATAGCCCTATCATTCACCAGCCAAGTGAATCCGGATTCAGGGTGGATCACCGCGCGCTGACGCCAGCAAACGGCATCTCTGACCCCGGTGTAGGACTCAGAAACCATAAACATCGCTATAACCGCCGTGTACTGACTTACAGCGACTTGCGCAGCAATAAGCCTACTCAGGATCAGCGAGAGCCACAGCGGGAATTACAGTTACACCTGACCGGCAATTATGAGCGCTATCTCTGGTCAATAAATGGTGAAAAGTTTCGCGATGCCAGCCCATTATTATTTCGGCACCAGGAGCGCCTGCGCATTACCCTGGTCAATGACACTACGCTTCCCCAGCCCATGCACTTACACGGTTTTTGGAGTGAGTTGGAAACCGGCGACGGAGAGTATTTACCTCGCAAGCACACGGTAATCGCACAACCCGGATCAAGCATCAGTTACTTGGTCAGCGCCGACACCTATGGCCGCTGGGCTCTACACAGCCAAATGCTTTACCAGAGGCCCGGTATGTATCGGGAGGTGCGCATTGTTTAAGAATATTTCAGGGATAGCAGCAACACTATGGCTACTTGCTGCCCAGGCCAGCTATGGGCAGTCAGAACCTCAGCATCAACACCACAGCTACCAGTCCTCTGGCGAGGATAACGAAGAAGAACCCATGGCTGAAGTCAGCCTCGACTATGTGGAACTGCGAGGTGATAACGGCGGGGAAATCGAGGGAGACTTCAGCTATGGAGGAGAGCAAAATAAGTTTGTTGCCGAAGTTGACTATGAACGAAGTAGTGGGGAAATTGAAAAAAATGAACTCTGGGCGCTCTATAGCCGGGCAATTTCAGCAAACTGGAATTTCCTAATTGGAATTCGCCACGATTTTAATCTGGAGACTACCAGCCGGAATTGGGCTGCTGTGGGTATTACTGGAGAGTCTCCCTACAAATTCGAAATGGATGCAGTATTTTTCTATGGAGAACATGGCAGTACTGCATTTCGCCTGGAAGGCGAGTATGAAATAAAGTTGGCACAGGACTGGAATCTGGTCCCACGTATCGAGCTGAACTTTTTTGGGCAGAACGATGAGGCCCGAGGTAGCGGTTCCGGCTTATCGGAAGCGGAAGTCGGCTTTCGGCTCATGTATGAAGTCACCAGGAAATTCTCACCCTATATTGGCGTCCACTATGAACGGGAAGTGGGCAATGCCGCTGATTTCGCCCGTGAAGAAGGTGAGGATGTGGACTCAACCGTATGGGTACTGGGGTTTAGAGCTTGGTTTTGACAAAATCCAACTTCTTATATCTATACAAGTTGTACCACTTCGCATCAGCTGTAACTAACTTTACCGCCTCTTCAATCTGTCATAGCATCTAATAGATCTTAATCGCCTTTTTAAAAATATTTAAATTCAGCAAGGATGCCGGTGATATGATTTCCCCCCGAATACTGTTAATCGCAGTTTCCCTACTGTGTGTGGGCCTATCAGCAAAAGCTGAAAGCCCACAGAGCCACTCTTCTGTTAGCACGACCAATCACCTGAGTTATGGTGATGAAATTCTTTTCTCATCCAGAATCTTGAGTCGTGAAATACCAATCAACATATATTTACCGCAAACGTTCCATCAAGCATCAAAGCAGCATAGATACCCGGTTATCTTTATTAATGGCACTCACGGCAAAGAATTTTTCCACGCCTTAACCGGGGTAGTAAAGCATCTAAGTAGCGTAGAACGTATGCCGGAAAGTATTGTAATCAGCCTTAATGATGGCGGTGATGAACCGGAAACCTACCTACATGGAATGTGGAAGCATACCACTGAGGAGAAGTTTAGCGCCCTGGGAAACCCTGAGACCTATAGTAAATTTCTAACTGAAGAACTATTCCCATATTTAGAAAGCAATTACCGCGCACTCAACAATAGAATGATTATTGGTGTCTCAACTAGCAGTATCTTTCCTCTCTACGCCCTAACTAACAAACCTGGATTGTTTCAGTCTTACTTCTTTTTATCTGCAGCTGACATATTTGGTATGGGGCCCACTTCAGAGAGTACTTTTATTAATGAAATAACCACAAGTATGCAGACCTCATCAAACAAGATCAATGCTTTTTATTTCGCGATGGCTGACAGTGATATGCGTAAAGATAAGCGCTATGAAAAAAATCTTAAGTCAAATTAACACCAAACTTTCTCCTTACGCAAAAGAGAACCTCAAACTAAAAATAGAAATTATTAACAATGAAAACCATTACGGTGCCTTTATAAAAGCCGCGTTATCGGCTATCGAGCTTAATTATCCCCACGAAGAATGGTCCGCAAATTATCGAGAATTGATATCCCAGCCTGGTGACGCCTTACAAAATATCGATCATTTCTACCAATCACTCTCACAGAAATATGGCTTTCCTATTTTACCCTGGGCTACACGCTGGAGAAATGTTAACAAATTAAGCTATATCACCAGTTTGTTACTAAAGGATCGTCGCATCCAAGAAGCTATCAGTGTTGCAAGGCGATGGGTGGAATATCGGCCAAACTCTATTGATGCCCACCAAAGTTTGGCCCAGGCGTTACAACAGAATGATGAAATTTCAGAGGCTTCTGATGTTTTGAAAAAAGCACTAGAAATTTCTCGCAATCAGGATAAAAGTAAAACGGCGGTGATAAATCGACAAATAGCTAAACTCAAGCTCAATTAGCATACGATTAAAAATTGTATTTACTTAAAATAAAAGGAGATAAATATATATATGGATTTCACCAGTGCTTTTCAATATAAAAAATGGGCCAACTTAGAGCTATTATCAGCTGGCGAAAAGCAACTTCATCTTCTACCCAAGGAAGATGCGATCTTCTTTATCCGTATACTCAATCATACTGCGGTGGTCGACAGCCTGTTTATCAGCCGCATTACCGAAACACAGGAGCTGTTTTCTTCAGATAACACAATTGAGACACCTACGATTCCAGAACTAAGAGAGAGAATGAATAACAATGATTCCTGGCTAATCAATTTCTCTCAAACAGCAACTTTATCCGATCTTGAGAGAGTAATTAATTTTCAATTTACGGACGGGGATTCTGGGCAACTGTCACTTTACGAAATTTTTGTGCATTTATTGACCCATGGTAGCAATCATCGAGGAATGGCATCGCGAACGTTATCTTCGAAAGGCCTGGAAAGGCCAAAAGACACTTTCACCCGCTTTCTACATGAAGTTGAGCCTCAAAGAGGAAAAATAGTAAGCACTTACAATATCAAATCTAAGGGCAAATTATAGAAAGTTATTTTTAGGGATAAAAGCAACAAAACAATGAGGGTTGTGTTGAAATTTTTTTTGCAATCTTATGATTTCCTCAAAAAACTAATTTATAGATTTCCATTCAACAAACAAGAACAAATAAACTTAACATGTTAACATTAGCAATCTGCAATAAGACATAAAAGATAAATAGCTAGGTAAGCGGATTAAGCTACTTGCCATCTAGTTCAGTCGTACCAATATTGAAAATAGTATTAATAAGGAAAACCTAAAAAGATCAATAAGATAGAATTGATACAGCAAAGACTATAAACTGACAAGACACTATAATTTTACATGCCGCAATGCAGCGGTTAAGCACCAATTTCCAGGGGTAACAACTATTAAACGAAGCCCTAAATAAGACTTAGATAGAGCATCATATTGAGCAATAAAAGGAGTTTATCTTTGAAGCACCTTCAAATTTTATCTATTTGCACTGGCCTTTTGACTACAGCTTCCATTCCTCTGGTAGCAGAAGAAGTAGAACCCACCCCGGCAATGGATTTAAAAGAACCGCCAATGGTGATAATCCATGGGCCTGTATCTATCCCCCTCTATGCTGACCCAGGAAATGTTGTTCCTGATCATCTAGAAGCATTTGGTTTCTACCAGTCAGGATGGGAAAAGGACGACATTCCTGATGCTGCGACATTGTCAACTTTTGTCAATATTGACTATGGAAAAGTTGACACATATATGGATGTTGCAAAAAGCAGTGGCACCAAGGTCTGGATATCGCTTCAATCAATTTTCTTTAGTGGTTATGATGACGGCAATAAAAAGAACGATGATTATTATGAAAGTTGGTTAGAAGCCAAGGAAAAGCTAAAACCTTACGAAGACATGATCTATGCATTTGACCCTCTTGACGAACCATACCATCGCTCAGATATGAACAATGATGACTTAAAGGAGTACCTGGAGGAAATAGGACTTCTACTCAAGGCTGATTTCCCCAACGCACGTAGAGCGATAAACTTTACAAAAGAAACCGTTGGGAAGATGAAGGATGCATACAATACTCCCCCCTGTTCGGGCTGCAGACTACCACCTAACAATTATGATATGTTTGGCGCAGATTACTACAAGCATAAGAATTTTCAGTCTGATGTTGTTAACGACCTTATGTATGCAACGCAAGACATGGATGTAAAATACCACATAGTACCCCGCGCATTTAAAACCGACAGCCCAAGCTATAGTGTCATGACAGAAGAGGAGTTAATTATCCGCGCTTGGGATGCTTATGATTTTGCTGCAAGCAATGAAAAAATTGTAACAATCTTTCCCTTTGTCTGGCGCATAGCTGGGAATAATGAACATGATAAGTACACTTATTATGGTGTAAAAACTCTGCCACTTGTAAGATCACAGTATGAGATTCTTGGAAAAGCAGTTGCAATGTTTAGAGACTAAAAGGAAATAATATTTTCCAGGACGTCCACTTCTGAATAAAAAGTTGGGGTTACCGGAGCTTCACTCTGGTAACCCTATGCTTAGCAATTTAAATTACACCCAACCTGAGCCACAAATCACAATACATTTGCCCCCCCCTTCGAGTATAAACTTCAAATCCGAGCTATTTAGTCACTAGGTTTAAATTATCAGCTGCCCTCACCTCATCTTTCCACCAGGCCTTTGTTGTGGTGGGAGATCGCAGGCGAACAGCCTCTCCAATGATAGGCGTTACCAAAGTGACACCCTGGTCTTTGGCTGCCGCCTGTGCGCGCTCCAGGGGTTCATACCAATCGTGTAGGGCAAGATCAAAAGTACTGTTGTGGATAGGTAACATTGCTCGCCCTCTGAGATCGATATGTGCCTGTACACTCTCTTCGGGCATCATATGAACCGAACTCCAAAGCTTGTTGTAAGCACCCGTTTCCATCAGTGTCAGGTCGAACGGACCAAATCGCTCACCAATTTCACGAAAGCCACTAAAATAGCCACTGTCACCGCTAAAGAATATACGGCCCTCGCGCCCTTCAATTACCCAGCTGGCCCACAATGTTGAGTCTTTATCCGTTAGTCCACGCCCGGAAAAATGTTGAGCCGGGGTCGCGGTAAAGTGCAAACTGCCCAAGGCAAACGATTCCCACCAGGCCAACTCCTCAATTTTTTCGGCCGGAATTCCCCAGTTACGCAAACGACTTCCCACCCCGGCAGGAACGATAAATTGCTCTACTTTATCCTTGAGTGCGCGAATACTATTTTTGTCCAAATGATCGTAGTGGTCATGGCTGATAACGACCGCTTTAATCGAAGGCAAGTCTCGAATCTCTATGGGCAACGGATGAAAGCGCTTCGGGCCCATCCACTGAACCGGGGATGCCCGCTTGCTAAATACCGGATCTGTCAAAACATACTGATCATCCATTCGAATCAGTACTGTGGAGTGCCCGAGGCGATATACGGCACTCTCAGCGACTGGGGCAGCCAGCTCCGCAGCGGGAATCTGTCGCAATGGAATAGGCTTCACCGGTGCGGGGGCTGCACGATCCGCCTTAATGTAGGCGCCGATCATCTCAACTATACCGCCACTACTGACTTTGTAGTCCGTATCACTGTTGCGGAACTTCTCGGGTTGATTTGTACAGCTACCAAAGAGACCTACCGACATAACAATCACTCCTGCCAGAATCCACCAGCGCTTCTTCATTTCACTTACCATGTAAACTATACAGTGCAGTGTATAAACTAACTATATAAAAGTAAACTATATAGTGTAAAATTTGCGTAATAAGTAACTCGCCGGCAATGGAATCCCCCGGCCCAGATTTCACAGAGATACCCATGACTGAAAAGAAACCAACCAGAAGTGAGCTGAAACGCCAAGCTATTATTGATGCCGCCAAGCAGGCTTTTCAGGAGCTGGGAGTGCAGGGCACGAGTATGGACGAGCTGGCAGCCCGAGCACAGGTATCAAAACGCACCGTGTACAACCACTTCTCCAGTAAAGAAGCCCTGGTGATGTATTTGATCGGTGAACTCTGGCAGCAGGCCACCCAGCCCTCCGGTTGTGACTACAACCCGGATAGTGATATGCAATCACAACTCCGCACACTGTTAGAGCAGGAAATAAAAACGATCTGCAACCCGCAGTATATTGAGCTTAACCGCATGGCCTTCGACTACTTCTTCCACCAGCCGGAAGCACTACAGAAGGAAATGGAAAAATATAAGGCCCATGAGACCGGGGTGCAGCGCTGGATTAAATCTGCCGTAGCTGACGGCCGACTAAAGTCTCTCGACATAGAGGTCGCCAGTGGGCAGATTCATAACTTAATTAAAGGCGGTTGCTACTGGCCTCAGTTACTTCAACTCTCTGGCCCACCGAGCTCCGCCGAGCAAGAGGCACTGGCCGAGCGCACCGCTGCGATGTTTTTAAGTTATTACCAAGCCTAGACCTACTATAGTGGCCGAATCCTTCTTGGCCACTCTATCTACATTCATGGCTTCCGACAGATGACCTACTAAATCCCAACGAGAAAAACACCTCTCAGAAATTGAAGCCATAGTCCCATCTGGCTACTGGCTTTTATCACCACTAAATTAACATCCAGAAAACAAACGCAACCAGCTTTTCAAAATTTAATTATTAATATAAATTAATACCCATAACAATTGTTAACAAGAGAAAACCGCCAACATCCTATATGCCTAAATACCCTCGACTGCTTTAAGAGAAGGCCAACCCAAAAAAATACCAGCATGAGAAATCCTAAAGTAGCCTCTACATTTATATTCTTACTCTGTGTAGTAAGCTCTTGTTTACAAGCGGAAGTCATCCCCACAAGTGTTAGAGCAAAAACATCTATATCTAGTGTTGAAGAGGAGCTTAAACAGGAGCTTTCTGAAAAAGGGCTTAAGTATGGCGCCCCTATTTTTATTCGCATATTTAAAAACCCCGGTATCTTAGAGGTCTGGATAGAGTCGGATAATAATTTATATTCTAAGTTTAAAAGCTACGATATTTGCACTTTCTCAGGAGATCTGGGGCCAAAATTGAGAGAAGGTGATCTACAAAGCCCGGAAGGTTTTTACTTTGTAAATGCTAGCCGGTTAAACCCTTGGAGCCAATATCATCTTTCATTTAATCTAGGGTATCCCAATCAATATGATCGGCACCATGGCAGAACAGGTAGTGCTCTTATGATACATGGAGACTGTGTATCTATTGGCTGCTTTGCAATGACAAATCCATTTATCAATGAAATATATGCACTTACTGCTTCAGCAATAGAATCAGGACAAAGAATTGTCAGGGTTCACTCCTTCCCATTTCCACTTGAGAATGAGATCTTATCTCAATACAAAGATAATCAATGGCATTCTTTTTGGCTGAACCTAAAAGAAGGATACGATTACTTCAACAAATATAGGCGCCCTCCCAATGTAGAAGTTGTCGAAGGCCTGTATACCTTTAATGAAAGTTAACATTTAGAGTATCAAAGTTGCCATTTATGGCAATAAACCAACGAGCAGGCAGAAAGCTACTAGCAGCTAAAAAATCACTGCCTGATACTCATCAAATGATTTGATACATAGCGCCCCAAAAACCCCGCAATATAACTATGGGTCATAAAAGTGCATAGTTCTATTCCTATATAGTTAATCGATGTTTTTAAGTTATTACCAGGCTTGAATCGCTGCCCTAAGAGGCCATTTTTCACCTACTAATTTACTCATAAAAAAGGCCCCCAAAGGGGCCTCTTTTATTTTATCGGGAACAAATTACAGTCTTTCCCAGAGTATTTCCCAGTTCCCGCCAACACCCGGCTCGAACTGTTTTGCACCTCTTCTCACTTCCTTACAGTAGTGGGAGTAAGCAGAGTCCTTACACTCGTAGACATTACCATCACGGCCCAGGACTTTAGTGCCCGCAGCATAGTTTCTATGGCCTCTAGGGAAGACATAATCATAATCCTGATCACTCGAGGATTGGTCATCGTCATTGGAGCTATCATCGTCTCCGTTTGAAGTATCGTCGTCATCATTAGAGGTGTCGTCATCGCCGTTGGAGCTATCGTCGTCACCATTAGAAGCGTCGTCATCGCCGTTCGAGCTATCGTCGTCGCCGTTCGAGGAGTCATCATCCCCATTAGAGGAGTCATCATCTGAGGTATCTTCAACCAGATAGAAGTTCAGGGTATTTTGATCAACCATGTTGCCATCGCGATCTTTTACCACCACTACAACCATATGGTGCCCTGCTACAGTCTCTGAGAGAGTCAAGCTAGTACTGGCAGTATCACCATCATCAATGTTATTGCTATAGCTTGATAGAGTATCACCGCCATGATTTACCACTGTAACCTCAACGCTGACATCTCCCGTAGCACTGAGAGCCAAGTCTAGAGAAATAGCACCGCCTGTAATTGTGTATTCACTTTCAAGGCCACTTACCGTTACTTCATAGTTGGGCTCTTCTTCGCTCAACTCGTAACCGATCTCGACATTTTCCAGGCCACTGCCATCTTTTAGATAAATGCGGTTGATACCGTACAGAGGCTCAAAGCTGTTATCACCATCGAAATCACCGGCGCGGATATCGGTCTGCTCTGCATTAATCAACTCAGCCAAATCGTGTGACCAGTTTTCAGCGATGCCCTGCTCTTCGGAGGCAATTTCCAAAACAGTGCTGTAAGACGAGTTTTCACCTGAGCCATCAAATACGCGGGTATATACTTTATCGCCAACGTTCAAGTCCTGCGCCGGATTGATGGTACCCGCAGCGCTCCATTCGGTATTAGTGACATTATCGCCATCGAATTCTACATCGATAACATTGTAGAAAGCGTTAACCGTATCACCCACATCCCAAACAGCCAGAATTACATGATAGCCCTCGCGATCCGGCACCTGACACTCGTGAGTTGTATTTACATCTGGCTGTTCATAATTGCCATCTATCTCACAGAATGGGTCGAGATCAAATTGATCGCGAGTCAAGACTGAATTCGGATTCCAATCTTCTTTAGTAATATAGTATTTCCAATCACGAGTTACATGGTTGGCGGTGAAGTACCATTTGAAGGTTTGCCAACCGGAGCTAATATAATTTTTTACCCAGCGATCAGATGTCTGTTCATTAAGCTCAGACCAGGCACTGCTTCCTCCACTGGCAATTTGCCCATCGGCAGGGCCGCTATCGGGAAAGCCTTCAGGACCTTCAATACTCTGTGGCTCCCACTGAACTGCGCCACAATTCAAATTCATTTCACCGGTATCTAATGCGTATTTACACAGGGTACCACGCGCAGAAGCTACACCACCGTCAGCGGCCTCAACATAACCATGACTGAAAGCATTAGAACTGGCACCGGCTAATACCACTGCCATTAATGTGCGATTGACTATCGGTTGTTTAAATACGGATGCTAATTTTTTCTTACGTAGAATCATATCTCTGCCCATTTATTACTTTGCGCTCAACTTCCTTCCCCAGCTGAACACAAATTTTTACTTTTAGAGGATGTAAATCCTGCAACGCTAGCGACAGAGTTATGGACCGCCACTAATTGGCACGGTTCCTATTATTTTTATAATTTAAATAAACAACTTTCAGCATGTCACCGAAAGATAAGTCTAATTTTTAATAAATACCATCCCATTAAAAGCTCCATACAAACACAAAAATAAAAACATAAACAATGACAAAATAATCTCTTACAAAATAGAAAAATTACGATCTAAAAAAAAATAAGACCACAATTTCAGTTAATTAATGCAACATAACATCAATAAAATCGACATTTAGTGGTATTTTATTCCAGCAAGGGCAGTCAGGTATAAATCCGAATATACCGCTTATAAAAATATAAAAACAAAATATGGAAGAACTATGAATTTCACACTTAAGCCCTCCCGAAACTCAATATGAAACCCTAACTAACTCCACCTATCGCTTACCGGCAAAAAAACACGGTGCACCCACGACAAAATAGAAACAGAAAAAATCTAGAAAACAACGGCCAATACTTCTTCTGTAACTAATCGGGCAGAGGGTTTTCCATTGAAAATTAAAAATATTAGTTTTTTAAAGCTTTCACTTCACTGAATTCACGCCGGCCAGATATCCCTGAGCCCACAGAAAATGCCACCTTTCGATAACTTACAAATAGTATTCCCAATGTATCAAAGCTGGCATTTTGGGGGCCTCAGAGCAACTCTTTGACCCCATCAGTTTTAAGATTTAATCATGGAGTTTCTAAAGCCCAAGATTAATATCAGGTTTGCGATAAACCACAGATCTTTAATAATAAAAATACCGCTGGAGCTAAGTTGCCAGGGAGCTACCCAACTGCCTGGATAGGAGTAGAGGAAGGTCTGGGTTGTTATAAATACTGCGGCACAAAGCAATAGTCCCGGCCAAAACAGCTGCCGGATATAAATACCCAAGGCGAGGATAGCCAGCGCAATCAAGTCATATATACCGATAAGATTTGAGGCCACCTGCACGCTAAATAGACTGTATAACCACGACATCAGTGGCGAAGTGCTTACCAGGCCTTCAATCCCCTCAGCCTCAAGCGCTGTGAATTTCATCCCACCAATCCAGAGTAATACCAAGCCGACAGGGAAATAATTGAGCCATATCAGCTTTAGTGGACTCAACGAATCCCTATACAACCAGGTAATACCCAAGGTTAACAGGGCAAAATACTTAATTATCCCCTGTCCTGAGCCAATTGCCGGAAAACCGCCCAGGGAGTCGATCCAATGGCCGCTGCCAAGAAGACTCAGTAGGGGCACTAGCGATATTAGAATCAGAAGGATTGCCAAGGGCTTAATAACCCGCTCAAAGCGAAGGGCGAGTGCCCCCAAAATAGCGGCGACTGAAAAAATAATGGCGGTCAGTAAACGTATAGAGGAAAGCACTTCCTCATTAGTGATACCGTAGAATTCAAATACGCGCTTGATACCACCCCATTGGCCGGAAAAAAGCGCCACCGCAATAAGCGCAAAGGCGATGGCCACCAGGGCGAAGGGAAGTTTTCGAAGAAGAAATGACATTTGTTGACGACCTCTTAACAAATTAGAGCTTAGTCACCAGCCTGACCAGAGCCCCTCTCTCCATACAGGTGAAAGGCAGCTCTGGGGTATTGGTTATATCTATGTCGTCTTGGCCCGGGGAATTATTACACCCCCATAGAGAATCACATTTACTGTTACTCCAGTATCAATGTGCCCCGATACATTTGCATCTGGCAGTTGAACGGGTATTCACCCGGCTCGGCTTTTGGTATTTCCACCAAGGTATCCTGATTCAGGGCAAGCTGAGCGCTGACTTCCAAGTCTGGAAACAATACCCACTCGGAGCAGGGGCTTGGGTCCTCCCGGTGAAAATGCAAAGTCGCTGTGCGACCGGCGGGCAGGCGGATAAGATCCGGTTCGTAAACTCCATCCTTAACCAGAATCTGTAAATTATCCGTGCTCGGCGTCGCCTTACTGGCACTTCTTTTTGGGCCCAACCAAAACCACCAGATAACAGCCAGAATCATCAGCACACCGACGATATTTACGAGAACTTCAGCCATTTAGCGAGCCTCCGATGGTTTAAAGAAGCGCAGGCGGTTGGCATTACTGACCACTGTCAGGGAGGAAAGCGCCATAGCACCACCGGCAACAATGGGGCTCAGTAACATACCCGTAATCGGGTAGAGGACACCGGCGGCGATGGGAATACCCAGAGTGTTATAAATAAAAGCTCCAAACAGGTTTTGCTTGATGTTGTGCAAAGTGGCCCGGGACAACTCCACGGCATTGGCGACCCCGTGCAGGGAGGAACGCATTAGGGTGACATCGGCGCTCTCAATAGCAACATCGGTACCGGCACCTATCGCAAAGCCCACATCGGCCCGCGCCAGGGCCGGGGCATCGTTAATCCCGTCACCCACCATACCCACTCGCTCGCCTTTTTTTTGTAATTCAGCGACGATCCCCTCTTTATCTTCCGGCAATAGTTCTGCGTGAACTCGATCGATGCCCAGTTGCCGGGCAACCGCTTCGGCACTGCCGTGATTGTCCCCGGTAAGCATTTCAATGCGTAAACCCAGTTTGCTCAGTCGCTCGATAGCAGCTTGCGCATCAGCGCGAATCGGATCGGCTACGGCAATAATCCCCCGCAACTTGCCGTCCACGGCGGCGTACATCACCGTGCGCCCCGCCGTAGCCAACGTGGCTGCCCGCTCACTCCAGGCATCCAGGGAAATGGCTTCCTTTTGCATTAACTTGGTATTCCCCAACAGCACGCGACTGCCACCGATGTCACCACTCACACCGTGAGCTGTGATGGCCTCAAAGTTAGCTGGAGACTGCAATTCAAGGTTTTTTTCGTGAGCAGCCGTCACTATGGCTTCGGCCAAGGGGTGCTCTGAGCCCTGCTCCAGGCTCGCCACCAAGCGCAGCAGTTCATCGCTGTCGCCATCACTATCGATATCTGTCAGACGCGGAGAACCCTCGGTGAGAGTCCCGGTTTTATCCACAACCAGGACATCCAGAGTGCAGGATTGTTGCAGGGCCTTGCCGTTGCGCACCAGTACACCATACTCGGCACCTTTGCCCACCCCCACCATAACCGACATGGGAGTCGCCAACCCCAAGGCACAGGGACAGGCGATAATCAGCACCGAAGTCAGTACTACTAACATATGGGCAACCCGAGGATCGGGGCCCAAGTTGAACCAAACCAGTGCGGCCACCAGGGCAATAATCATCACCACTGGCACAAAGATACCGGATATCTTGTCCGCCAAGCGCGCGATAGGTACCCGGGAGCTCTGGGCATTCTTTACCATCTCGATAATCTGCGCGAGGCGGGTGTCGGAACCCACTTTATCTGCGCGAAACAACAGGCTGCCATTTTTATTTAGAGTGCCGGCGGCGAGGCTGTCACCCTCCGCCTTTTTCACCGGCACTGGTTCCCCGGTGAGCATGGACTCATCCACCAGGCTGCGCCCTTCAAGCACAGTGCCATCCACCGGAATTTTCTCGCCGGGGCGGACGCGCAGCTGGTCTCCCTGCTGCACCTGCTCGATAGGCAGGTCCACCTCTCGGCCATCTCTCAATACCCGCGCGGATGTATCCTGGAGCTCTAACAGCTTCTCCACTGCGGCACTAGTGCGCCCGCGCGCCCGAATCTCCAGTGCCTGGCCGAGGCTGATCAGGCCAATAATCATGGCACTGGCCTCGAAGTACACATGTCGTGCCGCTTCCGGTAAGAGATGGGGAACCAATACCACGATCATAGAAAAGAGCCAGGCCGTTCCCGTGCCCAATGCCACCAGCGTATCCATAGTGGCATTGTGGTGACGCAGTGCCTTCCAGGCACCACTGAAGAAGTTGCCGCCACAGAAGACCAGCACCGCCAGGGTAATCAGTCCCATAACACCCCAGGCCAGCTGCTCCACCGGGGTATTCACCGATACCTTGTCGGTGATCAGCCCCCAGGCCATCATTGGCACGCCCACGCCCAAAGCAAATGCCGAGCGCCACAACTGCTGTCGGTAGTGCCGCTGTGTCTGCTCCCGCTGTTCCGCGCGCTGCTCTCGTTCACTACTTCGCAGGAGTTCAGCGCCGTAGCCCGCGCCTCGGACGGCTTCGATACAGGATTCAGCCTCTGCCGGGCCGTATACCGACAGGATTTTATCGGACAGGTTTACCCGGGCATCAGTCACCCCGGCTACGGCCTTAACCGCAGTCTCAATTTTGTTGATACAACCGGCACAATTGACTCCACTCAAACGGAACACCGTTGGCGCAGATTGTTGCTCCTTCGTCATCTTGCTCTCCCGCAACACCAATTACAGCGACAAAGTTACAACCTTACCGCTAGGGGAAGGCAACAGTTGGCAGCGCACCGCCCGCCGAAATTTCGCAGTCAATTCATCCTTCAGCTTAGTGGCTGGCACCAGGGGCGGGAAAAGGCTGAGGATTCGCCAATGATCGCGCATGCGATGCGCCGGAATGTTATTATCGCGCCATGACACATCCCCTGCTTCCCGAAAGACCCCTGAGTATCTCTCCTTCTCTGGCTGCCACTGTCGGCCTGGAGGAAGCTGTGCTGCTCACTGCACTTGGCGACCTGGCTCCATTCCTTCCCCTGGAGCCCTACGGAGGCCGGGATTGGTATACCGCCGAGGGGGAGCAGCTATATCTGCTGCTGCCCTTCTGGCAGGCAGCGGATATCCAGAGGGTAGCCACCAGTTTGCGCAACCGGGGTGCCCTTCTGCTGGGGGCGGCACCATTCGGCAGTAGTGAGATTCTGAAGTTCGCCCTGCCCGGTGAGTACAAGCGCCCGGTGGCAACACCCCCTACCCCGTCCAACCGCAATGCCAACACTATTGCCCCCAGTTGGCAGCCGGATAGTGAAACCATGGCCCGTATCGCCCAACTGGGTATTCCCGAGCACTTTGTAAGGGAGCAATTGCCGGAGTTTGTCACTTACTGGCGCGAGCGCGCCGAGCCCCGTCACTCCTTTGGCTCCCTGTTCCTGCGCCAGGTTAAAAGCAAGTGGGAGGCTTTTCGCGCAACGGCTCAGCGCAAACAGCCACTGCCCAACGGCTGGCAACCCAGCGATGAGACCCTGCGCAAGCTGGCAGACGAGGGAGTCCCCAGCACTTTTGTCGGTCGCGGCCTACAGCGCTTTCTCGATTACCACCGCTCCAGTGGCAAGCAGTCCATTTCCTGGGATTTGGAATTCAATGACTGGATTATGGAAGACTGGGAAAAGCAGGACACGCCATTTATCGAAAAGCGCAAGCCCACTGCTATGTCCCGCGACTGGCAGCCCAGCGAGCACACCTGGGAGCAGTTACAGCGCCTGGCCATCAATCCGCGCTTTGCTGCCGAATTGCTGCCGGAATTCATTTATAAATGGACCGAGCGCGGTGGCCACAGTGCCCGCTGGGGTGAACTGTTTATCGAGTATGCGCGGGAAGAGTGGGCCTATTACTGCCAGGGTATTGAGAAAAACCCGGTGGCCAAACCCATCTCCCGCAACTGGCAGCCCAGTGGTGACTGCCTGAGTCATTTGATGAACCAATGCGAGATAGATCGCGACTTCGCTCTATCCCTGGTTCCGGAATTTATTATTTACTGGCGCGGTCAAAATGCCGCACGTAAAAGCTGGGACGCCGTATTTGTGCGTCACGCGCGCCACCAGTGGGCGGAGCGCAACAAACTGGCAATAGGAAACTCTTATGGCAATCCACAAGACTCCCACAACAACACCAACCAGCGCACCCGCGACCGGTCAATCGGCGACATACTCACAGACACAAACTGGTAGTGAACAGGGCCAGGAACTGCTGAACGAAAAGAAGCGCGCAATCAATGAAGTATTTGCGCTGTTTAAACTGAATTATCACAATCAGTTCAGCGCAGCGTTTCCAGACACTGAAACCCTTCACCACGCCAAGCGCCTCTGGCTGGAGGCCCTGCTTGCTTTCGCTCCCCAGGATATAATGCAGGGTGCCAAGCGAGCAATCCTGCAAAGCGAGTACCTGCCCACCGTACATAAAATGCTGCAGCTGTGCGCCGCTGGGGAGAATGGTTTACCGGAAGCACGCGCCGCCTATCGCGAAGCCTGCAATGCCCCCAGCCCCAAAACCAATTACAACTGGAGCCACTTAGCGATCTATCACGCAGGGCGGGAATCCAACTGGTTTTTTCTTGCCAATAACCCCGAGTCTATCGCCTACCCGGTCTTTGCTGAGCACTATCGAAAAATATGTGAACGAGTCCTGGGGGGAGAAAAACTAACCGCTCCAGAGCAATTAAAGCTGGAGGAAAACCCCGGCTCACCACTTTCCAAGGAAGAAAATTCGAAAAGACTCTCGGAGATGCGAGCAAAGCTTGGCATTTAGAAATTAACAGCCAACTGCTTACTCTGACTTTGAATACAGGGCCTGATACCTAAAGGCCCTCACGCCAATGACTTGTGAAGTAAAAGCCCTGATCTAGCTTTACTGTGCTTGAAATAAAAATAAACAAAGCACAGGACAGATCATGAATAATTTTAAGACCACCGTAAAAACAAGTTTGTTTTCCAGCCTTATATTCACTTTCGCTACAAATACCAGCGCTGACTTTGCCAACAGGAAATATATTGGGGCTACCCTCGGTGAAACCTCTTATCCTCAATTTTGCTCATCTGCAAACCCCCGGATAAAATCACAGATTCCTCAAGGATCTACAGACGGACGCTTTCATTGCAATAGTAGCGGCAGTACGATTAAGTTTTATGGCGGCTTGCGCTGGAACAGATACCTCGCCCTTGAAATCAGCTATCTAAAACCTTCAGCTGCGCAAAGCAGCTTTTATACCAATAATGAAAATGGAGAGTATGCAAAGGCTGCATACCAGGTTGAGACACATTTATTGACCGCCTTTTTATTGGGTTTTTATCCTGTTAACTCCAATATAAATATGTTTGCCAGAGTCGGGGCTGGAGCTTGGAGAGGAAAATTATCAGAGCAACAATCCGCTCAATTTTATATCCCCCAGCAATTATCCAATGGACAATTCACGGCACAACTTCAGACGTTCGATAAAGACAAGTCCCAAAACCACAAAGCCCCTCACTGGGGTGTTGGGGTCGGCATGAATTATATCTATAGGAATCACTGGATTTGGAGACTGGAGTGGGAGAAACTGGAGCCCACTGGAGTAGACTTCAATGCAGAAACACTATCACTGGGTTTAGGGCGGCTTTTTTGAATTTTGTTAATTGACACCTATAACTTTATACAAATTAAATAGAGTTCCCGCGAACTATTACTGGGAACTCTACCTTTAGGCGCCGAATCCAGTTAATAGAGTAGGTCCTACCTTCGATCAATCTAAAAGACGTTATTATTTTGGTGGTTGCCTTAATCAAATTTCACTCTAAAATCAGCTTCAGCGGTCCCCCCATATAAGCTAAACAAGGTCAAACCATGAACCGCTTTAGCCCCCTATTCATTATTTTTCTACTTTCCTTGCCTGCCCTTACTTGCGCCGATTTC
Organism: Microbulbifer maximicatervae (SeqCode); assembly: GCF_056231245.1. Lineage (NCBI taxonomy): Bacteria > Pseudomonadati > Pseudomonadota > Gammaproteobacteria > Cellvibrionales > Microbulbiferaceae > Microbulbifer > Microbulbifer maximicatervae (SeqCode). Next base: position 420,893 of record NZ_CP174334.1, on the reverse strand, counting down.
TACTCACACAAATATGCTGGTATCTCTTTCGGTAACCAGCATGCCAATAACTTGTGTAGCGAAGCAGAGAAGCGGGTTCAACAAATTGGCGCCAGCTTAGATCAAGTGGATCTCAGTCAGTGTGATGATAAAAATAACGCCTGGAAACTATTTGCAGGAATTCGATGGACACCTTACCTGGCAATTGAAGCCAGCTATCAAAATTTCAATAAGTACCAGCTGAATACCCATATCTCATATGGGGATGGTGAATATTTAAACTATTTCTCTGATTTTGATAGCCAGCTTTTCAATATATTTTCCCTGGCGTATCTTCCCCTGGGAGAGTCATTTAGCTTATTTGGGAAACTTGGCACCGGCATCTGGTACGCGGAAACCAATGAGATTCAGAAGGGTGAAGTTTTTATCCTATACCAGCTTGAAGATGGAAGTTTAATAGAACAATTAACTCCAGTCAGAGGTGAATTAACCGATAGCAGCAATGGATTCCACTGGGCTTATGGTGCTGGTATTAACTATAGCTATAGGGGTAAGTGGAGCCTACGGATAGAGTGGGAACAGTTTTCAAAAATTGGGGGCGATACGTTTCTGGATGAAATAGATAGTGAAGCTATCACTATGGGGTGGAGTATTAACTTTTGATAAAGCAAGGAAGGTTCAACATTAATTATTCCTAGAAAAACAGCTATCAGATCACCGATTCAAACAATAAAAAAATGAAAAATAAGAAAAAAAACCTACAAGTAAAAGATCTAAAGGAATACAGTGAAGACTATGGAGCAAAAATAAAATTTGAAAACCGATTAAAAGATGAACATAAATTAATTAAAACATTTTCACTATAATTTTTCACTATAATACTTATTATTTCATTTTTTCTTTCGGGTTACGCTCAACGATATGACGAACTTTTAATGGCCATTACCTTTGGGACTATACTTACTTTATACGGTCTTAACTGGCAATTGGAACAGAAGAAAATTAACACCCCCCCTATCTGCAGTAATTGCAATAAAAAGATGCGGCGCTGTGAATATACCAGCGGATGCAGGTGGCAAGATCTGAGGGGAATCGTCTATCTATGTGAAGACTGCAAGTCAAAAATAATTGATACTGAGCCATCACAATCTGGTTAACTCACAGTTTTTTAAGGCCTCTCTTTCCCCTCTCATAAGATATAGATAAAATCAACATCTAGATTTCACAAGATTAAACAAAACTGTATCAATAAGTATTATGCCAAGATTTCTCAAGGCTTCAGCCCTACTGTTTTTTCTTTTTATTCTTTGGATTATCTATCTAGCCAATACCGGATCGAGTAGTATATTTTTTGACCTTGTCCGTGCTATGCCCTATGGCGATAAACTAGGCCATATCGCCTTGTTTGGTACTTTTGGTCTTATCCTGATAACTGCCACCCGCGCCACTTATTTTAAGCTCGGCTTTATTAGAATTTACTATGGTGCTATCGCAGTGCTTGGCTTTGCCCTGATTGAAGAGATAAGCCAGGCATTTGTTCGCTCAAGGACTTTTGACTTACTTGGTCTGGCCGCCGATATCGTTGGAGTGATACTTGCGAGTTCTCTGGTTTACCTGGTTCAAAGAGCCCGCAATATTAACAATTTAAGCCAGCCTGAAAACCCCGATACCGCTAGTGAGACAACAGACGATTGATATCCCTCCAATCAACCAATTTAAAATTCTGGGCTGCGCTGGGCATTCGGTTGCGCCCATCCTGAACAACTAACAAACCTTGCGGATATTCCGCACCCAAAGCTGAACTGGTAACGGCCAAACCATCGGTTTCCGAACTGCCATCCACACCTAGCTGGGGATTCATACCAACCCGAAAATGGGTAATAAATTCATTCCCACTACGGCTGAATAGTGAATAGCTATCATTACCTTGACTGGATATCACTAGATAGCCCTTGTCGCCATCCTGATAAAGTGCCAATCCCTCTATATCTGCCACCAGCTTTTCACCATCCACTTCTGCCACCAACTCTGGAGAGGCCTCTGATAAGGACTTTAGGTCCAGCCGCCAAATCCCCAGGTCCTCCTCAGCAAAAAACAGGGTTCCGAACTGGTCATCCACAACACAGCCTTCTACCTGTCCATAGTCATCAAACTGGATACCCTGCTCAATCTCAAACTCATTGGAGGACTCAGAGACATTGATTTTGAGCTGATGCAAGCTGGCCTCCTTGTCAGAAACCCAGGCATAAAGCCCACTATCGTCCTGTTGCAGGCACAAGCCATAGGGATCATGAAGCCCTATACCCCGGTATCCAAGATACCCCACCTCGCCCGTTGTACTGATAGAAAATAGATCCAAACCGGGGTTAGTACGATTAGAGGCAACGGCAATCGCATCAATATTAGGGTGGGAAATTTTACGGATATCAACATTATTAACCCTGCCTACCGGAAAGTGCTGTTTTAAGCTGCCTGAAAGATGATAGATATTGAGCCCCTTTTTTTTATCTGTAGCAAAAATCAGGCTGTTTGCCGGCGAATGAGAGTTCACCCAAATAGCGGGATCATCAGCAGCATCCCCATAAGAGTGAACGGGGTCAGTTTGTCCCCTGGCGGCAACAGTGGGAATAATCTCAAGCGGATTATCTGTAACGCTGGTCAGCTTGGTATTTATCGGGAAATAGGTTATTTCACTCTGCTTATCATTTAACACGGCCAACCTATCACCAAAAACTGCAATAGAGGCAGGACTTTCTGCAGGCAATGTCCAAGACTGGTCGGGCCTACCACTTCCTGACAAGTCGAAAGCCTGTACTCCCTGTTCCACAGCAATCCAGATTTGGTCCTGCTGATAACCCAATCGCAAGCTGCCGAAATCATCACCGAGCTGTTTCGCCGAAATTAAAAGCTCACGCTCCTCATCACGCTCTGCATCGGCATTCAATGCCAATATCCCTACAGGCGGCTGTGATACCAGTAATCGCCCCCGACGGTTATCCACGCTACAACTATTAACCTCCTCCCCCAAATATATTGGGCGGATCTCGGTAAAATCCCAGTGCTCATCACTGGGAGAAAGCAGGTACTCAACTCCCAACCCATCCTCTCCAATGACAAACAGGTGGTCTCTTCCTGCTTGCAATGAAAAACAGAGTGCGCTCACAGGCTTGGCACTCTCAAGCTTTCCTAAAAGTTGAAGCTGCAAATCATCGTTTAGATCAGTAAATAATTGATATAGCTGTAATTGCGCTTCCAGCTCTTCGTAAGCCGCCACCAGGTAGCTACCATCTTCCCTTGGCTGAATGGCAAGTGCCTCTACTCTGCCATCCTTTTGAACTTGTATTTCTGCGGACTCATCTACAAGCACTAGCCCCTTATCTTTACTGGATAGCAACAAGTATTGCTGCTTAGGGAAACTGACCAGCTGAATCTGTTCAGCTATCAGCCCCTTTAAAGAGATGATCTTTTGTGAAGATAATCTTTGACTATCCTTTTCAAGATCACATCCGAGTAATATAAGGCAGGACAAAACACCCACTATTGAAAAACGCATAATAAAACCTGCTTAGAACTTACCGGTAACTGACAGAAAATATTATTTTTACAAAAACAAAGCCCCCACAATATTGCAGGGGCTTTATCAGGGTAAAAAATTGCACTAATCCAAAAATTCCAGTGTAAATTCTAGAAAGTGCTATAGCTCAGCCCAATCGCATAGGTCGGACCGTATTCTTCGTACTGACCATTAAACCCAGACATGTGAACATAGTAAGGTTCATCCGTGAGGTTAACCCCAGTAAAAGTAAGTTGAAGGCCATTATCAAAGCGGTAGCGGGCCGACAAATCCAATTGCAAATGGTCTTCTTCGTAGCGATCATTAGCCTCATTTTCAAGGTCTACTTCCAGCAGGCGTTCACTGCGAAAAGCTGCTGACAGGCGCATACTAAAGGCATCGCGCTCATAGCCTACAATAAAGTTGCCGACAAAATCCGCCTGGGAAGGCATAGATATTTTGTCACTGCGATCACTGCTATTGAGACCCAGATCAGCTTCTGAATCGGTAAATGTTGCATTGGCCCTGAGTAAGAACCCATTTTCAAAACCTTGAGTCCAGGCCAGTTCGGCACCGCTGATACGGGCGTTGTCTCCGTTAATCGGTTGCCATACTTCAGCATCATCAACCGCTAAATTCCCTACAAAACGGGTAAAATCGGTATTACTGGAAACCTCAGACATAACAATAAAGTTATCGATACTCTTATGGAATAGTCCCACAGAGAACATACCCAAATCGTCCGCATAGTATTCGGCAGACAGGTCGATATTGCGGGATTCATAGGGGTCTAATTCTGGATTTCCAGCTTCAACCTCCAGTTCCCCATCATCGTATTCAATTTTGGCCGGAGAGGGGTTCAAATAGCCAAATGATGGACGCGATAAGGACTCCGAATAAGCTGCACGGAGAACAACATTATCGTTGTAATCAAACTTGTAATTAATACTGGGGAAGAAATTGTCGTAGTCCCTCTCGTAGTTAACCTCAGTGGCATAAACCCCTTCTGAAATTAAATCGGCACCCGGCAGGGGCTCTTCCGACTCTGCCACATTCACTCCTTCAGCAGTAAATTCGGTGCGCTCATAGCGAACCCCAAAAACCAGCTGGGAGCGATCCAACTCAATAGAATTCATCACATACAAGGCCGTGATGTCTTCATTCATTGCGTAGTCACGGGCGGATGCCAAAGCGGTCTCCGTCTCATCTATGTCAAAATCACTGAGGTTAGCATTGATAAAACTATTCAGGCTTCCAACATTGACGCCAGGTCCAAATGCATCCAAACCATAATCGATACTATTGCGAGAAAAGTCCGCCAGAGTGTAATCCCCACCAAACCCTTTATATACAGTCGCATTTAAGTCACCAGCCTTTTCTCGCTGACGCTCATGTAATCCGAATTTAACTACTGAAGGATTGCTAGCCCAATCCATTTCTCTACTGATATCAATACGGAAGCTGATTTCTTCATCTTCAGTAAAGTTATCTTCAATGACCAATTCATCGAGTTGATAGCTGGCCGGGTCCAATACTGCTTCAACATCCTCACTTCCCACCGCCATACGGGGAGTATCACCAGCTTCAACATACCCCAAACGCAGGGAGTCCAAGACAAAATCGGTATCGCGGCGATTGGGTTCAGATTCCTCTGCATGGGAATATCCCAAGGCATAGGACAATCCCCATTGCTCAAAATTATGCTCTCCGCCAAATACCGCAGAAATAATTTCCTGTTCTTCCAGGCGGTCCTTCAGGGACTTCTCCAGTGCTGCCTCTTCCCACTCTGCCGAGTTGGCCGAAATAGTCTCCGGCTCATCGCGTTCATCATCGAGCTTCCAGGAATTGCGCTGGCGGATTTCCTGATCAGAAAAATCGGAGTACAAGCTGTGGAGATAGATACTGGAGTCACTGCCCAGGTCCAGGTCGAAGTTGGCAGCAAGACCTGTGCGCTCCCGGGTAATACTGTAATCGCGATGTTCTATTTCGGTCGCGCCCTTAGCTACAGAGCCATCTTCAGCGGTCAGTTCTTCCCAGCTACCGTCAGTCTCAATATTATCTGAGCCAAACTCCCGCTCCTGGTGACTTAGCGCCAATGCCACCCCGAGACGGCGCTCTCCATCAAGTTCAAAAATGTTGGTCATGGTCGCAGCCACTTTGGGGCTGTACTCTTCCTGAAGCTCGCTGTAGCTATTCTCTACGCTGAACTTGTAGCGATTGCTGTCATAATCCAGGGCATTCAGACTTTTGATCTCAATGGCACCACCAATAGAGTCTGCGCTCATATCAGGCGTAAGAGTTTTAAATACCTCCAAACTCGCCAATAAGTCCGATGGAATAACATCCAGGGCTACCGCCCGGGTGTTTGTTTCCGGTGCGGGCAGGCTCACACCATTAATTGTCGCCGCATTCAAATTTGGGTCTATACCCCGCACACCAACGAATCGCCCCTCACCCTGATCTCTCGCAATAAACACACCGGGCATCCGCTGTAACGCTTCTGTGACATTGGCATCGGGGAGTTCACCAATCGCATCAGAAGTTTGCACCGCTACGACCTTATTGGCGTCCCGCTGTCGATCCAAGTCACTGCGCGCATTACTTGCCTGGGCGGTAACCGTCACCGTTTCCATTAGCTGCTCATTTTCTGCGACAGCATTTGCACTAATGATGGCAGTCGCCAGAGCCGCCAATGGCATTCCCAGTAACCGCAAGCCTGAAGTTCTGTATTTCATTGCGTCCCACTCCCACATTACCGGTGGTTAATTGAATTGGACGCAGACTAGAAGGCCGCTATGAACTTTACGTGACATTTTTTTTAAGCTTGTCATCACATAGTCAATTAGTACTGCGACGATAGATGTAAGCCCTGCTATTTACACAGATATCAATCGCCTTAAAAAGAACCATCAAGGCAATTAACAGTAAAAAGCGTCATATACTGAAGCCAAATATGGAGCAGTCATGAACGAAAGCCCCAAAAACCCAGCACGCCGCTCTCTATTTAAAGTCCTGGGTGGTGTAACCGCCACCGGTACTGTAAGCAGCTTACTACCCGGCTGTAGTGAAAGTGAAAATCCCACACGCAACTCCCTCATCTTTAAAGAAATCCCCCATAGACTGGATTACCAACACCATCTACCAGAGGGTTATAAATCCACGGTTCTATTGAGGTGGGGAGATCCCTTACATAGAGAGGAAACATCTTTTCAGCCTGAAGAACTTAGCGCCAGTAGCCAGGAACAGCGATTCGGTTACAACAACGATTTTATTGCTTTTATGCCCTTGGCAGCGGGGATCAGTTCAACCCATGGATACCTGCATATACAAAGTAAAAATAGTGATCGCGGGCTTTTATGTGTCAATCACGAATACACCCAGCCCCATCTAATGTTTCCCGGTTATAACGACGAATACAGTGCCACCAGAGGAGTGAGTGCCGAGCATGTGGCCATTGAACAGGCCGCCTGCGGACACTCCATCGTGGAAATTCGAAGAAGTAAACAGGGCTGGAAAGTAGTGGCTGACAGTCCCTATAACCGGCGGATAACTTCTACGACGCCAATGGAAATCACTGGCCCCGCCGCAGGCGACGAACGTTTGAAGACCCGCCAAGATCCCAGCGGAACCCAGGTCCTCGGCACCATAGGTAACTGTGCAGGAGGGAAAACCCCATGGGGAACCGTATTAATTGCCGAAGAGGGGTTTGGCGGCGCTTTTCAGGGAGCCCCAAAAAAGCTCGAAGATTCCCGGGAGATCGAAAACCATCAACTTTTTGGTATAAAACCGGAAAATCGCAACTGGGGTGACCACGACCGCCGATTTGATATTCAGGTAGAACCCCATGAGCCCAATCGCTTCGGTTGGATGGTGGAGTTTGACCCCTATAACCCCCAATCAAAACCGCGCAAGCTGACCAGTTTGGGGCGCTTTGAGCACGAAGGCTTTACCCTGGTCTGTAAACCGGGACAACCGATCGTTGCTTACGGCGGCGATGATGATGAACATCAATTTGTCTATCGCTATGTATCCCAAGATAACTATCAGCCCGAAGATCCCGATACAAACCGAAAGCTACTCGTTAATGGCACGCTCTATGCCGCGCGATTTGCCGACGATGGCAGTGGCGAATGGCTGCCGCTGATATATGGCCAGGGCCCACTGACCGCAGAGAATGGTTTTCGCAATCAAGCAGATGTAATGATTGATGCGCGCCGCGCAGCCGCGCTATTGGGAGCCACGCCAATGGATCGGCCAGAGGACGTGGAGACTAACCCCCACAATGATTGCACCTATGTAATGCTGACCAAAAACAAGAAGCGCAGTGATACCGATGCCGCCAACCCCCGCGCACGCAATACTGCCGGCCATGTATTGGAAATAGCGCCCCCCGGGAAGAAGGGAAACCGCGACCACACAAGCGCACAATTTCAGTGGCAGCAATTTCTACTTGGCGGAAATCCCAATGCTGAAAACCCGGCTGAAAGGGGCGCCTATGGACAGCAGTCCCCTTACGATATCTCTGAGCACGGCTGGTTTGCCAATCCCGATAACGTCGCTTTCGATCCCAGGGGCAATATGTGGATTGCTACCGATGGCTGTGAGCGCTTTGGGTTCCACGATGGACTTTGGGCAATGGCTACTGAGGGGCCTTTGCGAGCGGCACCCAAGCATTTTTTTGGCTGCCCGCAAGGGGCTGAAGTGTGCGGGCCGGAATTTACTCCCGACGGAAAAACCCTGTTTATTGCCGTGCAACATCCGGCCGATTCACGCAACTCCACTTATGACCAACCCCTGCACCGCTGGCCAGATAATAATCCCCTGTTACCGCCTCGGCCATCGGTACTGGCCATTTACCGTGAGGACGACCAAATAGTCGGTAGCTAGGCAATTGATATGACAAACCAGGGACCCTGCTAAAATTTTAATCTAAAGCAGTTTTCGGCCTCTCACCCCGCCTATAGGCAGGTTGTCGGAGGCCTATAAGCCGAGGTCCCTATGATATCGAGGTGTGCAACCCTTTTACGCCGCCTTACCGCTGTGCTGGCAACCGCCAGTTTTATCCTTGCCGCCACACCGGGAACTGCCCAGGTACCAGAAAATCCTGTAAATCTCCGGGGCAGTGGCGCCAGTTTCCCCTATCCAATCTATGTGGAGTGGTTTCGGCAGTTCACCCACCGGGAAAACAATATATTTATTTTCTACGAGATGAGCAGTAGCGGTGACGGCATCAGGGACTTTCTCGGTCATACAGTTGATTTTGCCGCCTCAGATGCCGCTATTGAGATCGATGAGTTACGCAAGCTGAAAGGCGGTGGCGTGGTACTACCGGTTACTGCTGGGGAAGTCGTACTGGTATTTAACCTCCCTGGAATCGACAAGCTCAAACTGTCCAGGGAAGCTTATGTGGGGATTTTCCTGGGAGAGATCACCCACTGGGATGACCCCAAGATCGCAGCTGCAAATCCCGATATCAAGTTGCCCAGAGATGAGATTACCGTTGTCACCCGCTCTGAAAGCTCGGGTACCTCATATATCTTTTCTGGACATATGAGTAGCGTGAGCCAAGATTTTCGCGAAAAAATTGGTTTGGACAGAACACCCAGTTGGCCAAAGTTGCCCAGATTTAAAAGAGCACCGGGCAATCAAGGCGTAGCCGCTAAGGTTCGCAAGAAAGTTGGGGCCATTGGCTATGTCGAGCACGGGTTTGCCCAACTGGTAAACCTGCCTGTGGCTTTACTGGAAAACCGAGCGGGCAATTATATTGCTGCCGGGCCCAAGAGCGGAGCAGAGGCACTATTAGAGGTTGAATTTCCAAAAGCATCACTGCCAATTAGTGGTGCTCCCAACCTTATCGCCTGGATCTGGGACCCCAAGGGAGAAACCGCCTATCCCATTACCAGCTTTTCCTGGCTGTTGCTCTACGCAGACCAGGATGATCAAAAAGCACAAGCATTGCGGCAAATGCTGGTCTTTATGTTGAGCAACGCATCCCAAAGCCAGGCCGGAAGCTTGGGCCTGGTGCCCCTTCCGGAGAATATACGTCAAAAAGTACTCAATGCCGTTACCTACGTACGCTAATTTACGTAGCTTCAGCGCACTCCACAATACGATTACGTCCAGCGCGTTTGGCCTGATACAACGCAGAGTCTGCCCGTCGCATTAGCTCCAGGATATCTTCTCGCCCCTGAAGACGGGCGATACCAATACTTGCGGTAAACTGGGCTTGCCCAACTGCACTTTTAATCACGATTTTAGCGATATCCCGGTGTATACGATTGGCAACCTTCATAGCTCCTTCGACATTGGAGCTGAGTACTAGCGCGAATTCCTCCCCACCAATACGCCCGAAGATATCCACATCCCGCACGTGTTGAAAAATTACTCGGGCAGTCGCACAGAGTGCCTGATCGCCGATTAAGTGGCCATGAATATCATTAACAGATTTAAAATTGTCGATATCCAGCATTAATACACACAATGGCATTTGGTTATTAATTGCCACAGCCACCAGGTTACTGGCCTCTTCGAAAAAGCAGCGGCGATTAAAAATACCTGTTAGCGGGTCTGTGCGCGCCTCCTCTTCAGCCTTGGCTTTAGCGTACTCCAATTCCTGTGTGCGAAGTTTTACCTGTTGCTCCAGCTCGGTTCTCGAGGCTTCCAGGTGTAGTAGATACCTTTTTTCTGCAGTCTCTTTTTGTTGCCTTAAACGTTTTACCAGTAATCCGATAGCTATCATTATTGCCAACATCTCAACAAAAGAGGCAACCGGGGGCCAATAGTAATTAATTGGATTGTGCACCACATAACCGAGATCCCTCATCGCCTGCACCAAAAGCCCCAACACCAAAACGCTCCAGGCTAAAGCAAAAACGGCCGCAGAAGTATCCCCCTGTCGCCAACGCACCAATGCGACAACAACAACACCAGGATAGAAAAACAGAGCGAGCATCATAGAGATGTGCCCCAGAGCCTCCCACTGCAGTACAACGCAAATAACCAGGAATAAACCGTTGAGTAAAATTAATTTTAAAAAGTAATCCAGTCTTGGCGTGTACTTTGCCGTTTCAAGAAAGTATCGGGCAAAAAGAATTCCGGTCAGGATCGCCACAGCACTACTAATCGATTGATAGCGCCAATCAAATTGCTCTTGGAGCAAATATTGATGGGTATATCCCAGTAAAGACCCCCACACCCAAATTTTCGTTACAGAATATAAAGAGTATAAATACAGGATATTCTTACGCGCAGCAATAGCACCAATCAGCGCAAGAATGGCCATCAAAAAATAACCACCAAAAAGAAATGACGTTAAAATGGCCTCAGCCTTACTCCTCTCTTCAAGTTGTTCAGGTCTCCAAATACGCATACTGGGAAAGGCAACACCCAAAACTCCAACATCAAATTTAACCATCATTTCCTTTGATGCGAAGGGGGGGATTTTAAGTGGGAACGCAAAACGATGATGCTTGATTTTTCGACTGGAAAAAGGCTGGTTCGCAGACAGACTTGCCAGTTCAGTGTAAGGCTGACTGCCGCCCTGAATCCTAGAAAAGGCCGTCAGCCCATCGAGCTGGTTATCCACATATTCAATTGAGACATAAACTGTTTCACTACTGGAGTTTTTTAATATGAAGTGAGACCAGAAGGCTCCGGATTTAAGTCCGGTAGATCCGGCAGTCCCCAGGGGAAGAAAAAGTTTATTTTTGTAAGCTTTTTCAGCTTCAATAATGTTTCCAAACCCCGATGGTTCATGCCAAATTGCATTTAGGCCACTCGGTTTACTTCCTCCCTCCAACGAGGTGACATCCACAACCGTATGGGGGTAGCTGGGCATAGAAAGAAGTATGACAAACATCAGCACTGCACAACAAACAAAACGGTAGTGCCATTTAGGGCCACCCTTTTGAGTCCACAGTTCAAATTCACCAATTGTTTTTTTCATTCTTACTATGTAGATGCGCAACAATTTCCGTCTTCATAAAGACCAAATCAGTCATAATGGATACTGACTTCCAAAGTAAATTGATGATGCTTTTTGTATTTCAGAGAAATAGCTTCCATACAAGAAAGTCATCAATTCATACTTACATAAAATAGCTATGTATGAATTCTACAAGTCCGCACCTGTACAAAAAACACACTAGCAAGGACTTTAAATTATCAGGTACAACTTTTTTCTGCTCCCCCTATTTGGCAGTTTCACTTTTCATTTATCAAGCGCTTAAGTAATGTGTTTTATGCCTTTTAGCTTGAAATAAGGGTACACAGGCTGTTACGCCGTCTTACACCTTGGGGCTAAGCCTTAAAGTCAGGTATTAATTAGGATACAAAATCTTAAATACGCCAAAGAGAAAATTCCTGTTAACGATTACATTTGACTACCCACATCAAATTTAAATATTGTCTCTAGAACGCTAAATTTAGAAATTGTTGCTGATCCGGGGATCTCATCATTGTTTACCAATCAGTACATATAGAAAATATGCCACTCTTAGATATTAAGGAGCCTCTAAAGAACAGCTCAATAGAATTGGGCTTATCTCACAACCCAAGCATTGACCCCCCCCTTAGACCAAACAATGAACCAATAGTCATTCCTGAAGCAGGTTTCTTATACAAGTAGCCCGGTGAGGTTCAGTGCAACTGGAGAGCTATCAAATAGCTAGCCTTACCAAACTAGACGCCACGATGTCGTCTACAATATCTAGGACCATCACTTGATCTTCTTCCTGAGTAGAGCAGTTACTCCCCCTCTGGTATTTAGCGACAGGTTGCTTATCAGTCAGCATGCTTCCAGGACAGTTGTTGCTCTACCACTTATGTCAAAGCCTCTTAAACCGTATTGGAGATACTTATGTTTAATAATGTTGGCTGGCTTGTGGAGGCGAAAATAAAGAACGGACAGGAGCAGGCCTTTAGGTCAATTGTTGATGAAATGGTAGAGGTAGTCTCGCAGAAAGAAGCGGGGACATTGAATTACCAGTACTATATTTCTGATAGTGGAGAAATTATTGTATACGAGCATTTCAAAGATGTAAGTGCCGCACATAAACATGTGGATACCTGGGAGAATTATTCAGAGCGCTGGCTCAAGACGGCAGAACCCACTCGCGTCATCTATTTAGGCGATCTTCCCAAAGATCTTCAGGCACGCCATGCAGGCCTACCCCCCCAGCAGTATCACACCTATGCAGGATTCGAACGCAGCCATTAATAAACTGAATATAAAAAATTATACTAATTCTTATGATGATAGTATTGTAATTAGGAGAGCGAATTTTAATTCTTTGCTTTCCAAACGGTTAGTTCTGGCAATAAATTATAAACACTATCCCTATAAATCTAAACCATGTCATAAAGCGCTTTTATCACTAATACCAAGCCACACAAAAACATTACCAATAGAGTGTATTTCCTAAATTTTTTAAAGCTGACCTGATTCAATCTCCTTTTAGCGAGGGTTACACCAATAATCCCCCCAAGCCCAGCCGCCACACCATAGAATGCCAACTCTAGGGATACCGCCGAGAATGTAATATAAGTTCCCAGCTTTACAAGCTGCATTAACAGCCCATTAAAGGCCTTAGTGGCTATCAGGGATTCTTTCTCGAGACCATAATTCAGCAAGAAAGGGTTCTTAAGTGGACCCATTGCCCCAATAAGACCGGAAGCAAAAGCAGTCACCAATCCCAGAGGTAAAAAATAGGGAAGTGACATGGGAAAAGATCTTTCCCTATGGCCAAAGCGATACTGAAGTATCGTGGACATTAAAAAAAGCCCAACCACTATTTGTATCCACTCTGGGGACATCTGTGTATAGGAATATGCACCTAGCAATGCCCCGACTAAGCTTCCTGGAGTAAGCCAGCGTACTACCCGCCAATCAATATAGGACCAGAAAACCAGTGCCCGGTAGGGCGAAGCCAGGCACTTGGCAATGGTTACCGTTGGTGCAACCAGGTGTGGGCCAACGATAAAGCTAATCACTGGAACAAGGAGCAGTGCCCCGCCCCCGGCCGCAAGCGTGCTGATATACCAAATCAAGACGCCAAAAAACAGCAGCAATAGCTCTATCATTTTACCGCTTCAGAAGTCACCAAAATCACAGTGAATAAAGTAGAAATTCAGGCTTGGACGCAATTCCAACACCTAACCGGCAATCCAATACTCTCTTCACTAGAAGAAACGCAGCCTTAGCTCAACCAGTACAAAACCAAATGCCAGGAGCTAAATTGAAAAGAACTGCTGAATCCCGACAAGTACATTGGTTGTTGCCACTGAGGCCAGGATCAGCCCCATAACTCGACTCACGATACTGGCCCCGGCATCACCAATAAATCGATATATCCAGTTGGCAGTTAGCAGCAGCAATATCACTATCGCCAACACAGCTACCATGGCAGATGCTGTACTCAGCTGATGAACCACATCAAATCGATGGTTATCTGTGAGTACCACAGCCGCGAGCATGGCTCCGGGTGAGGCAATGGAGGGCACCGCAAGAGGGAAAATCGCTGTCTCATGCCCCTCACGGATGATTTCTATCTCCTGCTCTGGCTTGCTCTCACCAAATATCATGGTTAAGGCAAACAGGAACAGGACGACGCCTCCAGCTACCTGAAATGCAGAAAGGGGCACGCCAATCGCCTCAAGGAAGAATTGCCCTGCGACCAAAAAGAACAACAAGATCCCGGTTGCGACGAGTACTGCCAGCCAGGCTATCCTGCGCTTTTGCCACTCTGCATGTCGTGAAGTGACTGCGATAAACACTGGCAGAGTACCCACCGGGTCAATCACAGCAAAGAAAAAGACAAAGCTACTGATCCAATCGTTCAATTGGGACTCCGACGTGCCGTGCTACTATCCGCTTAATTAGAGCCCCAGGCAGTATGGGCAGGACCGGAGCGAGGTGTGCTTAGGGGGTCCAACGCCGTTATCTACGGTAACTGCTGGCGCAAGCGTAACTTGTAACTTAGAAAAAAAGTCTAGTGCATGACGAATCACTCACCGACCGCCCGACGCATCGCTAAAACCATCCTCAATGGTTTTGACGCCTATTTCGCAGACTATCAGAACATCACTTTGGGCGCCAAGGCCCGTTTTGAAACCGCCTCCTGGCAAGCGGCACATGAGGCCAATAAAGCCCGGATCGATCTTTACAAAACCAAGGTCACCCAAGTGGTGGACCTGGTCCATTCGGTAACCAGCAAGGACACCAGCCAGCTGGAGCTGTGGCGTGATGCCCGCGCCACTTATGCACAGCTGATTGCCAATCACAGCAATTATGAGATCGCCGAGACCTTTTTTAACTCGGTGTTTTGCAGCCAGTTTCACCACACCAACATTCACGACAGCAATATCTTCGTCAAGCCGTCCCGAGCACCGGAAGACAAACCGCTACGGGATTACAGCATCTATATCAGTTACAGCGGCCGCCACGGCCTCGAGTGTATGGTCGAAGATATTCTCAAGGATTTCAGCTTCTCCACGCCCTGGGAGAATATGGAGCGCGACATTGCCCATATCTGCGAATCCCTGCGCAGCGCCCCCCTGGCCAATGTGGACAACGAGAAACACTTGCGGGTGGACATGCTGGAGTCGGTTTTCTACCGTAACAAAGCGGCCTATCTGGTGGGGCGCATAATCCTGAACGGCGAAGTTATCCCCATGATCCTGCCCTGCCTAAACAACGGGCGCGGCGGTATTTTTGTGGACACCCTTATCTACAATAACGACTCCGCCAGTATTATTTTCAGTTTTACCCGTTCCTACTTTATGGTGGATGCGCCAATCCCCTCCCGCTTTGTGCGCTTCCTGTCCACCATTATGCCGCTCAAGGAGAAGTCTGAGCTTTACAACTCTATCGGCTTCCACAAACACGGTAAGACCGAGTTCTACCGCCATATCCTCGCCCATATGAAGGTCAGTAACGACAAGTTTGTTATTGCACCGGGCATTAAAGGGATGGTGATGAGTGTATTCACATTGCCCTCCTACCCGGTGGTATTTAAAGTCATTAAAGATGAGTTCGACCAGCCGAAAACTGTCACCGAGAAGATCGTAAAAGAAAAGTACAAGTTCGTATCCCGCTCTGACCGGGTCGGCCGTATGGCTGACACCCAGGAGTACTCTTACTTTATTTTCTACCGCAATCGCTTCAGTGAAGAGCTGATCAAAGAACTGCAGGAAGTGGCACCATCAAAACTGATCATTGATGAGAAGCGGGTCATCATCAAACATCTATATGTAGAGCGGCGTATGGAACCGCTTAACCTCTACCTGCAACACGCCAATGAAGAGCAAACTAGAGAAGCCATGGAAGAATATGGCAATGCCATCAAACAGCTGGCAGCCGCAAATATCTTCCCAGGCGACATGTTGCTGAAAAACTTTGGGGTTACCCGTCACGGGCGGGTAGTCTTCTACGATTACGATGAACTCTGCCCATTGACGGAATGTAATTTCCGCAAGATTCCCGAAGCTCATACCTCTGAGCAGGAGCTGGCCGACAAGCCCTGGTATACCGTCGCAGAAGCCGACGTCTTCCCGGAAGAATTCCGCCTGTTCTTCTCTGGCAATCCCACCGCGCGCGCTGCATTCGAAAAGCAGCACGGCGATTTATACAACTATCGCTTCTGGAAACTCTTACAAGATCGTATTCGCGCCGGACATGTGGAGAGTGCTTTCCCCTATCGACGCAAGTGGCGTTTCCCGCGCCGTTCCCATAACCGTGCACAACAAAAGTAGACGACCAATCTATGACTATATTGGTAGGAGGACTTTTCCAAGGGAGCGGATAATCCGTGCATATTTTTCGCTGGGCTCTAGTTGCCGCAACTGTTTCCCTGCTGACGACCAGCGGTTGCGGCTATTTCCCCAGCGAGATGTCCATCCCCGGTAAGCTTCCGCCGGCAAAGCGCCCACCACCTTACGCACGAATCACAGGAAAACCCCACGTAGTTAGCTGCGCAACCCCCGCTCGGGGGTTTCCAACCCTGTCCTTTGATGAAGTGTTTACTTTTACCGAAAATCCGCGACAACCATTCGTAGAGTCATACGGCCTCCCCCAACAGTTCGACGTGATTGCCTATGTCTGGGGCGCGGAAAGGTGTACGCCAGCAGCCTTCTGTAACTACGGAGATTATTACCAGCTGCTGGGACGAGGACCCAGAGGCGACTTTGCGACCTGGATCTCAACACCACAATATCCCCGTATTACGATTCAATCCCCCTGCGGCCAGCGGCTGAAGGTGGGCCAGGGCTATCGTTTTTCATTTAGTGATGGACAACTGGTGGGATTTAGCCCCAACTAAAGAAAAGAGTTGCCTCTAGCGTGATAGACAGTATTTGAGACATGCGGTGAAGACACCCAGTTAGGTCTGTAAAGCATCTATGCCCATACACCCTTGGGCACCGTACAATTCCCTTCTGCCTTTTTTAGTACCTCTGGGAATGCTTCTTCAAGTAGCGGTAAATAGCGTCCTGGGCCCGACAACCTCTACTCCCTTCATTAGCCAATCTGGTATTGGTTTGACCGGCATCAATTAAGCGGGCCTTCTGATTATCATGCCACTGTAATTCCATGATCTTCTTAATGGTTCGGAGGTGTCGAGAATTGGTCACCCGGTAAGTGACTTCGATCCGTTGATCCAGACAGCGGTTTTTCAGGTTTGCAGAGGACATCCACATCAGTTCATCGCCACCATTATGAAACACATAAATCCTTGCATGCTCCAGAAACTTATCCACCAAACTGATCACCTTAATGTTGTCGGATAATCCAGGAGTGTCGCATACCAAAGAGCACTCACCGCGAACGAGTAATCGAATCTCTACTCCCGCAGCGCTCGCCCGATAAAGGTGGGCAATCAGCTTGCTGTCTATCAGGCTGTTGCACTTAAAGAATATGCCAGCTTTACGCCCAGCAAGGGCAGCCTCTATTTCCCGGTTTATGGCCTGCTCAAACGAACTTCTCAATGAGAAAGGAGAAACGATAATATGCTTGAAAACCTGTTTTGTATTGGGGAATCGCATAAATTCAAACAAGTTATAGATGTCGCGCCCCACTCCCTGATCATTAGTCAATACACTGAAATCACAGTAGACACGAGCAGTACTCTCGTTAAAATTCCCTGTTCCCAACTGGGTATAAAAGCGATTCTTTCCCTGTTCACGGCGAACTACAGAAATTAACTTCGCATGAACCTCCATTTCTGGAACACCGTAAACAACCAACACTCCTGCTTCTATTAATTTACGGGACCAATAAATATTGGCTTTTTCATCAAAACTCGCCCGCAATTCAACAACCGCAATTACTTTTTTATTATTTCTAGCCGCATTAATTAACGCCGCGATTACCCTTGAGTTTTTCGCCATTCGATACAAAGTAATACGTATCTCTTTTACCTGCGGGTCAATAGAGGCCGAAGCAAGGAAATTTGTTATTGCCCAAAAATCATGATACGGATAACAGAACAATCCATCATCGTCTTGCAATTGGTCAAAAATATTTTCACTGGTGGATAAAGCCAAGAGCGGTGCCGGCCTTCTATACCGACAACTTTTGGAGTCCGGGGCAAAGCCCATAAGATCTTTGGAGTTGTGATAACGCCCACCAGGGGTATAACTATCCCTGGACCCCATCTTCAGCTTTTTCTTAATCAGCTCCAACAGTGTATTAGGCATTTCCATGTCGTAAGCAAGACGTACCGGCTCTGCACGCTTACGCTGTTTGAGCGACCGTTCAACACGTTCAAGAATATCCCGGTTGACATACTCCCCCAGCTCAATATCTGCATCCCGACTTATCTTGAACATATATGCCTTGGCAGAAAGAATAGGCAGAACATTGCGGAAGACTTCTTCCAGGCACACTCGAATAATATTATCCAGAACGATGTAAACTTTCTCTTTCCTGCCTTGGCGCGATGGGATTTCCAGGAACCGGGGAAGAATAGCAGTGGGAATCTCCATAACTGCATATCTGCTTGGCTCCCCTTTTAAATTCAAAGTAATAGCGAAATAGATATTGTTGTCACTCAGCAGTGGCATTGCTGATCTGCCATCGATAAAAAAAGGCTCTAACTCCGGTAAAACCAGGCTATGGAAATAATTTTTTACAAATCCCAACTGATGGCTATTTAAGCTATCCTCACGAACAAGATAAATACTATGTTTTTTTAATCCCGATAACACTTTGACATAAGCTTCGGCATAGCGCTTTTCAAGTATCAAAATACGATCATTAATAGTTTTCAATAGCTGGGAAAAGTGCTCCCTCTGCCCCACACCAGAATCAATACTCGCCAACCTCCGCACACCAGCCACCTTAATGCGGAAAAACTCATCCATATTCTGGGAGAAAATTCCGAGAAAGTGTACCCGTTCGATAGCCGGGACTGTTTCATCCTCCGCTTCCTGTAGTACTCGCTCATTAAAAGATAGCCAGCTTAATTCGCTGGGAAATAGAGGAATATCATTCAGCATAGATAGAGCACTTCACCAACGCTTCTACTATTGATCACCAAAATACAGATACCAGCCTCCCCAAATCCGCCCTACTGGTACAGAGCTTAAAATCTGGCTAACTATAAAATAATAGAACAAGGTGACAGCGTATTTTTGGATTCACTCCTTGTGATATCGGCTATAAAACCAACAGTAGAGCTTCTATCTTGGTAGCGGGATCAATAAATAAAGGAAAGATGCACTCTATCATGAGTGATAGCCTAAATTGGGTAGAATAATGATGTTAGCAGTGCAAATGGTATTTGTGACCCCACAGACAAACTGAAGGGTCACCTTTTTATCTAGGGAAGGTCTACAGCCCATTACTGACGATCTATACTACTCCGCCTCGCGCTGCTTTAAAAAGCGATAGATGGCATCCTGAGATCGACAACCTTTTCGTCCCTCATTAGCTAACTTGGAATTTGTTTGCCTGGCATCAATTAGCCGTGCCTTCTGATTATCACTCCACTGCAATTCCATAATTTTGCGAACTGTAGCCTGGTGCTCCGGATTCATAAGCGGGAAAGTGACTTCAACTCGCTGATCCAGGTTTCGTTTCATCAGGTCCGCCGAAGACAACCACATCAGCTCATCACCACCATTGTGAAAAATATAGACTCTGGCATGCTCCAGGTACTTATCTACCAAACTGATAATACGAATATTGTCTGATACGCCCGGAGTCTCACAAACCAATGCACACATCCCACGAACGATAATACGAATTTTTACACCTGCGGCACTGGCACGATACAGCTGCTCAATAATCTGGCTATCCACAAGGTTATTGCACTTGAAAAATAGCGCCGCTTCCTTCCCTGCCTGGGCGGCATCAATTTCACGATCTATCGCTGCAGTAATCGCATCCCGATAGAAAAATGGTGAAGTGATAATACGTTTAAAAGAAGGGCGCTTACGCGGTGCCTGCATAAACTCAAATACATTGTACACGTCCCGACCCAGCTCCTGGTTATTGGTCAATAAGCTAAAATCGCAATAGACCTTCGCTGTATTCTCATTAAAGTTACCGGTGCCAAGATGGCTGTAGAAACGATCTTTGCCATCCTCGCGGCGAAGCACAGAAATTAACTTGCAATGTACTTTTAGGTTGGGCATGCCATACACCACATTCACCCCGGCATCGCTCAACTCATGGGACCAATGGATATTGGCCTTTTCATCAAAGCGTGCCCGCAACTCCACCACCGCAGTCACTTTTTTGTTATTGCGAACCGCATTAACCAGAGCCGCAACTACACGGGAGTTCTTTGCTACCCGGTAGAGATTAATCCGAATTTCTTTAACTTGAGGGTCTAGTGCGGCAGATGCCAGGAAATTGACAATCGCATGGAAGTCATAATAGGGATAATAATAAAGCCGATCCCCTGCGCACAGCTGTGAAAATACACTTTCATTTTTCGGTAAGGCTGGCAGTGGTGTGAGGCGCTTATAGCGAAGTCGGGCGGATTCCCCCGGGAATTTCATCAGATCTTTGGAATTGTGATAACGCCCACCGGGGGTATAGGTATCATAACGCCCCATTTTCAGTTTCTTCTTCACCAGCTCCAGTAGAGCCTCAGGCATATCACCATCGTATGCCATACGCACCGGATCTGCGCGCTTTCTCTTTTTTAGTGAGCGCTCCATTCGGTCGAGAATATTCTGGGTTACCTCTTCACTTAACTCCAACTCAGCATCGCGACTGATCTTAAAGGTATAGGCGCTGGCTTTAGCGATAGGCACCACATGGCGAAATATTTCTTTAAGGCATCCCCGGATAATATTATCGAGAACGATGTAGACTTTCTCCCGCTTCCCCTCCCGTGGAGGAATCTCCACAAAGCGGGGAAGTGTATCCGTAGGAATCTCCATTGCCACATAGCGCTCGGTACCATCATCCAACTCAAGTGCTATCGCAAAATAGATACTGGTTTCATTAATCAATGGCATGGGCTTGCGCCCATCGATAAAGAATGGCTCCAGCTCCGGCAGCACTTCCCGGTGAAAGTAACTTTCTACAAACTGGCGCTGGTTATCGCTAAGCGAAGTCTCCCTAACCACATGGATATCATGCTTTGCCAGATCCTTTAAAGCTTTGTTATAGGCCTTCGCATAGCGCAACTGTAACCTCAACACCCGATTATTAATCGATTGCAATAGATTACTGTAATATTCCTTCTTTTCTCCGCCAACGGAAAAGGCTGCTAAACGACGTACCGCTGCAACATGCACACGGAAAAACTCATCCAGGTTATTAGAGAAGATTCCCAAAAAATGTACGCGCTCAATAACAGGCACACTTTCATCTTCCACCTCCTGTAAAACACGCTCGTTAAATGAAAGCCAGCTCAACTCTTTGGGAAATAGAGGCACATCGTTAGACATTGCAAAACCATAAAACGCACCCAGTATCTAACGGCAGTTTAAAAATCCAGATTATTCTGGAAGCAGCCTTAACACGGGGCTGAGGGTCAAGATTAAGTAAAGAAATATGCCACTGAAATGTGGCTGTGAGCAAGCGCCTATAGCAATATAACGATCTAGTATGGCTTCACAGTTTTCTGCCACACTGTTTCAGTCCATAAATTGGCACAAATAAATAAAAAATATCTTTTATTTATAAAAGATATTTAATAATTTTGTAACACTTTTAGAGGTGGCGCCTTTTTGGTGCGCTGTAAATTGACTGCACTCACTATTGGACTGAAAAGTGGCAAAATGAATAATAGAGTGTCCGACTCCATACATTAGCGCTTTCAACGGGATATTGATGCAAGCTCCAAACGAACGCTATGCCGCCCTAGATTTGGGCTCAAACAGTTTTCATCTGCTCCTGGCAGAATTTCGTGATCAGCGCATGGTACGCCTGCACACAGACAGAGCCATGGTGCGCCTGGCCGAGGGGCTGGATATTAACCACCACTTGGACCCGGCGGTAACCGAACGGGCCCTGACCGCTCTGCAACGCTTTCAGCCAGTGATGGATAAACTGCCCCTCGACCATGTGCGTGTTGTGGGTACAAATACACTGCGCATGGCTGCGGCCAATGCCGATGGTTTTTTGGAAGAAGTGGAATCAATACTCGGAGTGCCGGTGGAAATTATCAGCGGTATCGAGGAGGCCCGCCTGATCTTCACCGGGGTTCTCGCCGCCGCCAATGGCCCCCCTCGCTTGCGCTGCATTATTGATATTGGCGGTGGCTCCACGGAGCTGGTTCGCGGTGGTGATACTCCACAGCAACTGGAAAGCCTGGATATAGGCTGTGTTTCCTACAGTAAACGTTTCTTTGCTGATGGCCTGATCAGCCGCAATACCGTAAACCACTTCCAACGCGCGCGGCGAGCGGCGCGGGCCGAATTGCAGGAGCTACAGCATATTGCCGAAGGCGCGGAAGTTACCGGTTGCTCCGGGACTATCAAAGCGGTTGCCAGGATTTGCAATGATGGCGAAGTAAAGGCGATCAAGCGCGGGGATATCGATCAGCTTGCGCACCGGGTTTCCTCCGCCAAACATATCACGGACCTGGATTTACCCTACCTGGATGAAGAGCGTCGCCCAGTTTTCGCTGCCGGCCTGGCGATACTGCATGCAATATTCTGCGAACTCGACATTATGCGTATGGAAGTCTCCCCCTATGCAATCCGCGAGGGCATTGTGCACGACTTGGCCGGGCGCTTGCACGGCGGGGATCGACGTGCAGATACGATTGCCGCCATGGTAGAGCGCTGGCAGGTAGATACCAACCAGGCTAAGCGTGTCAGTTCCTCCTCACTCAAGCTCCTGCAGCAGTTGCGCCCCCAGTACCCACCAGAAGGCAAGGTGCGACTGCACTGGGCTATCCAGTTGCACGAAACCGGCCTGGCCCTAACTCACAGCAGCTTCCGCAAGCTGGGGGCCTATATGGTTAAACACGCCGATATGGCCGGATTTGCCAAAAGTGAACAGGAGCACCTGGCCTACCTGGTGCAAAACCAACGGGGAAGAATCAAGCCGCCACGGGAGCACTATGGCTTCCATCCCAGCCCAGATCTTCTGTTATGCCTGCGCCTCGGATGTATTATTCACCGGGACCGCACCGAACGCAGCCTGGATGGCTTAAAGCTATATGACCAGGGAGACGCCTATCACCTGGAAGCCGATCAACAGTGGCTGGAGGATAGCCCGGCAATTGCAGAATTGCTGGAGCAGGAAGAGCAACACTGGCGCTCACAGAATCGGCCCCTACAGATAACGGCGGTGTAAGAGCCTGGGGCCCTTGTGAGCCACTTTGGACACTGGCGTTTTACGCAAATATTCACCCTACAATCAAAAGCTATGAAACTGAGCGAAGTCACTCTCGAACACCACTATGCGGATATGGGGGAAGCCTTTGGCACCCCCATAGCACCCACTCCTTTCCGCCACCCCAAGGTAATCGATACCAACCCTTCAGTGCTGCAACTATTGGGAATAGATCCCAACGAGAAATCTGACCCCGCCTGGGCCGAGCTGGGCTGTGGCGCCCGCCTGTTTAAGGGAAGCCGCCCATTTGCGATGAAATACACCGGTCACCAGTTCGGGGTCTACAACCCGGACCTGGGGGATGGGCGAGCACTGCTGTTGGGTGAAATCGAGAGTGAAGGCCGGCGCTGGGAACTGCATTTAAAGGGTGCAGGAAAAACGCCCTACTCCCGCTTTGGCGATGGCCGCGCAGTATTGCGCTCCACCATACGGGAGTACCTCGCCAGTGAGGCACTCTACGGCCTCGGTATTCCCAGCACCCGGGCACTGTGCATTGTTGGAAGCGACGAACCAGTCACCCGAGAGAAAATCGAAACCGGGGCCATGCTGATCCGAGTGGCGGAGAGCCACGTGCGTTTCGGTCACTTTGAATACCTGTTTTACACCAAGCAACTGGAGGCCCTGCAGGAGTTGATCGGGGTTATTTGCCGACGCTTTATACCGGGTACAGAGGGTATGGCAGTGGGAGACCAAGCTGAAGCACTGCTGCGCTTTACCACCCGGCGCAGTGCAGAGCTAGTGGCAGCCTGGCAGTCCGTAGGCTTTGCCCACGGCGTGCTCAACACCGACAACATGTCGATTATTGGCGACACCTTTGACTACGGGCCCTACGCCTTCCTGGACGACTACGACCCCACTTTTATCTGCAATCACTCCGACCACACCGGCCGTTACGCCTTTGAGCAACAGCCTGGAGTCGTACTGTGGAACCTGAATGCTCTCGCCCATGCACTGTCGGCCTTTGTCGGTGTAGACGCCCTACGCGAATGCCTGGAGCAATTCCAGCCGGTGGTAAGCGAGGCCTATGCGCAACGTATGCGGGCCAAACTGGGCCTGGAAAAAGAAGAAGATGGCGACCAGGCCCTCTGCTCGGAACTGCTGAAGTTGCTACAACACGGCCAGGCCGACTACAGCCTGTTTTTCCGCGCCCTGGCCCACTACCGGGGGGAGCGTCCGGCTAGCGCTTTGCACGAGTTACTCAAACCCACTCACCACAGCGCCCTGGATCAATGGCTGGAGCACTATGATCGCCGCCTCACCCGGGAGACAAATAACTCCCGGGAGCGCAATCTAGCCATGCTGTCAGTCAACCCGAAATACATTCTGCGCAACTATTTGGCACAGAAGGTCATCGAGGCTGCTGAAGATGGCGACTATCATCCTTTGCGGACTCTGCGCCAGTTACTGCAATCCCCTTTCGCCGAGCACCCGGAGCGAGAAGTCTGGGCCAGTGTACCGCCAGAATCCGGCAAGCGTATCCCCTTGAGCTGCTCCTCTTAAAGGTGCCTTTGGGTAATTCACAAAGGTCCCGAAATTGGGACAAATAGAGAGAAAAGGCAGGGATATGTGGCCAAATGCTACTTTTTGACTGTTAGATTTTACCTGATGACGACTGGCCCACTGCCCTCGCAGGTGACTTGATGTAATATCTGGGTCACCCTACTTTACATAGGAAAATAAGTGATGATTAGAAACCTGCTTCTGGCCACCTTTGGCCTGCTGTTCGCCCTGCAGGCCAGTGCTGCAGATATCCTGGGCAACTGGCGCACTATCGATGACGAGACTGGAGAGACAAAGTCCATCGTCAACATCTATGAAAAGGATGGGAAGTATTACGGCAAGGTAGTGGATCTTCTGATGAAGCCTAACGACACCGTTTGCGACAAGTGCCCAGGCGACCTGAAAGGTAAGCCCATTGTCGGCATGGATGTCATCAGCGGGCTGGAAAAGAAAGGGAAAAAATACGAGGACGGGGAAATTCTCGACCCGGTTAAAGGCAAGGTTTACGACCTGAAAGTCTGGCTGGAGGATGACAATACCCTTAAGCTGCGCGGCTACCTGGGCTTCCTCTACCGCACCCAAACTTGGCACCGAGTTCAATAAGCAACTAGGTGCAGCTCTCGGGCCCGAGTTCTTTCGGGCCCAGAAACCTCTCTCTCAAACCCAGTTAAAGCACCACCCTGCCGCTTTCACCGCTCGTTGCACGGGCCGACACCACTTTATCATCTTCACTGGTATCAATTCGTACCTTGGCGCTCATACCTGCGCGCAGAGGCGGAGAATCCTTGAGGGGGTATAGACGCAATCGCACCGGCACCCGCTGCACGACTTTCTCCCACTTGCCACTGGCATTCTGCGGCGGTGTGGAAGCAAACTCACTGCCACTGGCGGGGCTCATACTGTCCACCTGAGCCTGCCACTCAAAATCCGGGTAGGCATCCAGGGTCACTTCCGCCTGTTGGCCCGTGCGCACGCGACCCAGCTCGGTCTCTTTCAGGTTGGCCTCCACCCAAAGGCCAGTGGAGCCAATCATTTGCAGCAGGTTAATGCCCAGAGTGGCCATCTCCCCCACCTTGGGTACGGTATTGGCGATAGTGCCATCCACGGGAGCAATAATGCGCGTGCGCGATAACTGGTAGCGGGCGGTATCCAGCTGCGCTTGAGCCACTTTTAAATCTGCCTGCTCTTCCAGGGCAATACTGGGATCACCTCCCAGTTCAGCGCGCAAGCTGGAGAGCTTCTCAGCATTAATCGTGATCTGTGCACGGGCCCGCTCCAGCTGCTGGCGGGCGCTGTCCAGCTCCGCCTCGGAAAACGCCACCTTGCTCAGTTTTTCATTGCGCTCCAATTGGCGGCGGTAAAAGTCCGCATCTTTGCGTGCCTGCTGCAACGCTGCGTCTGCTTCAGCATATTCTGAACGGCGAGCGAGCAATTCGTTGCGCACCTGGGCCAGGCGCGCCTCCGCCTCAGTCACCGCCAGTTCGAAGGCCGTGCGGTCGATCTGAATCAATAATTGCCCCTTCTCCACGACCTGGTTGGCACTCACCAGTACCTGGGTGACAACACCACTAACCTCAGGCGCCAGGGAAATCTTGTCCGCTTTCACGTAAGCGTTCTCTGTCTCGACAATATCGCTGCCGCGCAACAGGTTCCATCCCCCTATCAGGACGGCCAATACCAGGAAAAAGGAGAGTGCGAACTCTCGTTGTCCGGCGCGGTCTAGCTTAATGGACAGCTTTTCAGTCACATTCAATCTCTTCACGTGTCAAATTCTTGCGCAACCGCAATAGCAGCGACTGCAATTGATCCACCTCTGCGGCGGAAAAGCCCACAAGTGCCTCACTGCGGGTCTGCTGGGCTACACCGCCCAGTAACTCAAGGGCCGGCATTGCCTGCTCCGTCAGATAAATACGGAAACAGCGCCGGTCCTCGGGATCGGGCCTCCGCTCCACCAGTCCCTCCTGCTGGAGGTTATCCAGCTGGCGCGCCAGACTGATCGGTGCTAGGTCCAGGCGCTCGGCCAACTCTGCCTGCTTGAGGCCCTCCTCGCGCAGTAGATGCCAAAGCACCTGCCAGCGGGATCCACTCAGCCCGTGGTCCTTGGCTCTGCGGTCGAAGTTTCGCCGCAGCAGCCGTGCTGCACTGTGTAGTTCAAAACTGATTTCAGTAACGGCATCTTCCCTGGACATATCTGCTCTCCCTGTCTAAGGCCGCTCATTATAAGCCTGCTTATTATTTCATCAATGTGTGAGTTATCAATATCCCAAAACCCCATTAAAAAAGGCGGTCACTAGGACCGCCCTTTCGACCTGCATCCGGGATGGATCTATTTCTCCAGAACCTCAATCTTATCGACCTTCTGGAAGCCCCGGGGCAGCTTGTTGCCGCGCCGGCCACGCTCGCCGCGATAGTGATCCATCTCCGAGATCTTGATCTTGGTATGGCGCTTACCGGCGTGAACGACCAGTTGATCCCTGCCCTTCAATACAGCAACACCGATGACCACCTCTTCGCGGGCCGCAGCTCGGGCCGAAGTGATATTGATAATCTTGTTACCCTTGCCTTTGGACAATTCCGGCAATTCAGTCACCGGGAACACCAACATGCGCCCCTCGGTAGTCACCGCTGCCAGCAGAACATCATCGAGGCTCTCCAGCAATTGAGGGGAAAGCACCTGGGCTCCCTTGGGCAGGGTCAGCATGGCTTTACCTGCCTTATTGCGCGACTGCAAATCAGAGAGCTTGGCGATAAAGCCATAGCCCGCATCGGAAGCCAGTAACACTCGCTGCTCATCAGGGCCCATCAACAAGCCCTCAAAGGTGGCACCGGAGGGGGGGTTGATACGCCCGCTGAGGGGTTCGCCCTGCCCCCGTGCCGAAGGCAAAGTATGGGAGGCAATGGAGTAACTGCGACCAGTGCTATCGAGTAATAACGCGGGCTGGTTACTCTTGCCCCGCGCGGCAAAACCGAGACTGTCCCCTGCCTTATAACTGAGCGCTGCCGCATCAATTTCATGGCCCTTGGCCGCGCGAATCCAACCTTTCTCAGAAACGATAACGGTGATGGGATCTGAAGACAGCAGCTCAGATTCACTAAACGCCTTGGCCTCTTCACGAGCCACAATCGGGGAACGGCGGTCGTCGCCAAACTCTTTGGCTGCGGCCAGAAGCTCTTTCTTGATCAAGGTCTTGAGGCGACGCTCGCTATTCAGGGTCTTGGTGAGGGTATCTCGCTCTTTTTCCAGCTCCGCCTGCTCGCCGCGAATCTTCATCTCTTCGAGGCGTGCCAACTGGCGCAGCTTGGTATCGAGAATGTAGTCCGCTTGGATATCCGTGAGCTCAAAGCGATCCATCAGCTCCTGCTTGGGCTCGTCACAGGTACGGATAATTTCGATCACTTCATCAATATTGAGGAAGGCAACCAGCAAACCTGCCAACAGGTGCAGGCGCTTCTCAACTTTATCCAGACGGAACTGCAGACGACGGCGGGTGGTAGTGGCGCGGAAAGTCAGCCACTCCCGCAGGATTTTATCGAGGGACTTCACCTGCGGGCGCCCGTCGATACCGATCATATTCATATTGACGCGGTAGTTGCGCTCAAGATCGGTAGTGGCAAACAGGTGATTCATCACCGATTCCATATCCACCCGATTGGATTTCGGCACAATTACCAGGCGAGTGGGGTTTTCGTGATCCGACTCATCGCGCAGGTCGCTCACCATGGGCAGCTTCTTCGCCTGCATCTGCTGGGCAATCTGCTCCAACACCTTGGCACCGCTCACCTGATGAGGCAGCGCAGTAATGACAATATCGCCGTCTTCCTTACTCCACAGGGCGCGCATCTTGATAGAACCGCGACCGGAGGTGTAAATCTTACGGATATCATCCCGTGGCGTAATAATCTCTGCCTCAGTGGGCATATCCGGGCCGAGAATATGCTCACACAGCTCTTCTACTGTGGCCTTGGGATTCTCCAGCAGCTCTACAGTCGCGTTGACCACTTCGCGCAAGTTATGCGGGGGAATATCCGTAGCCATACCCACGGCAATACCGGTGGTACCGTTCAATAGAATATTGGGCACCCGCGCAGGCAGTACGCAGGGCTCATCCATGGTGCCGTCAAAGTTGGGCTGCCAGTCCACAGTGCCCTGCCCCAACTCCGACAGCAGCACTTCCGAATATTTCCCCATGCGCGACTCGGTGTAACGCATCGCGGCAAAGGACTTGGGATCATCCGGCGAGCCCCAGTTGCCCTGGCCATCAATCAGGGGGTAGCGATAACTAAACGGTTGCGCCATCAGTACCATCGCCTCGTACACCGCGCTATCGCCGTGGGGGTGGTACTTACCGATCACATCACCAACGGTGCGCGCGGACTTCTTATACTTGGCAGTATTCTTCAGGCCCAGCTCACTCATGGCGTACACTATACGCCGCTGTACAGGCTTAAGGCCGTCACCGATATTCGGCAGGGCGCGGTCCAGGATCACATACATGGAGTAATCCAGGTACGCCTTTTCGGTGTACTCCTTTAACGGCAGGCGCTCTGTGGCCTCATAAACAGAGGTGTCGGTCATACAGCTCTCGTTATTCGATTCGGAAGGAGCGGATTATGGCGGACTGGAGCGGGAGGTTCAAAGGGAAGCTGAAAAAGGAAGGGGAGAAGCTCATTGTAAGTTCAATACAATCTCTAAAGCTTACCCAAAAAGTCCGGTGGGTATCGAACCAGCCTAATGCATTCTTAAGGGAATAAGACTCCCAGGTAAAATTTGGAGAAGCACACATACTAAGTGTGCCTCTCGCAGAGCCAACTTTATTTCTGGCTGCACTCGCCAGCTTTTGCAAGCTTTAATTTTGTAATATCAGCTTTACCTTCTTCAGACTCAACAAGTTTCAAGTCTGCACCACCAACGAACACTCCCATTTTAATGTATTGTTCGATAAAGTAATTTTCACCTGCTTTTACATCAACCAACAGGTCATTCGGGGAGAACTCCGACTCGGTTGAGACCTTATATTCTTTATCCCCAATAACCTCCTGGTAGAAAAAGACGTTGGGTGCAGATTGACCAACACATTCATCATTAACCCAGATATCTTTCTTCAGAGTAGTACCGGGACCAGAAGCTCTATAGATGTAGAGACCAGCATTCCCCTCAGTAGGTGAATTGAACTCTTTAGCTTTATTCGATAACTCATCACTCTCCATAGGAACCGACGCACAACCCGCAAAAAGAGATGTAGCTATAGAAAGCACCGCTAATTTTTTGTACATGTTTTATCCCCAATATAATTTAACACCTGCTAACGGCTGTTTTTTGTACAGCTTCTGCGTTAACAGACGCGCATCATATCAGCTTGACTACCAACTAGAACCTTTAATCAAATTGATCAGGGAGATAAAACTCGACTCTTCAGCCATATCCACAAAGCTTGAGTATTCCACCGACTTTAAGGTGAAGGAAATTGAAATAGATAGACACGATTATACCTGAGCTAAAGCTGGAATCACTGAGCATTGGCCCACATAAAAGAGTACAACTAAAAGTACTGGCAGGAAAAATCAATTGCCCTCAGGTCCCTATAGTTCGGGTAAAAGCCGTCTACTCAGAGCCATTACAGACATTGAACCCCATGACATTGATAACATTTGATGACGAAAGCCAGAAGGAAATGGCAAATCACAAGTGGCGGCAGCAAGTTATATTGGTACCACTGCAAAATGCCTGGTGGGACGAAACAATAGGCGAAAACTTTAATCAACCAATGGGGCATACATTAAACACTTTAAGATTTCCCGAGAATACGACAGACCGGCAGATAAGCCGGCTATCCTTCATAGAGAAACAACGCTTGACACTTATTCTCGAGCTTTCCTACACCGCACAAGCTTTTTTACAGGATGGGCTCAGTGTCAATGTGGAGACAGATACTACTAGTAAAATAGAAGCATGACTTATGGATGAAATCAGCAATCACCAATACCCCGCCACCTGGACGACCCATAAGAAAAGGCAGATCCAACGAGTGTAGAGCAGGCATTTTGAAATTAATGGGAGTAGCTTATTAAGTAACAATTAGTGTGATCATCTTTGATGGTGGCAATTATCGTTGGCTGCGACGTTGGTAGTCGTCCTGGCAATTTGCTCCAATATCACACGATCACAGCGCAGCAAGCCACTGATTGTCGCGGCAGTACGCACAGCGGTTCAATTGCCTCTTGTCGAGGTCATACTGGAAGTCCTTATCGCTATTGGTACCTTGTATAAGGCTCCACCATTTGGGCTGAAAATAAATTAGTGAATAGATCATCTCATACTGCAACGATACAACCGTATGCCTCTTTATGTAACTTGCCCTCTACTGGGAACCTATTTCTTTCCGAGTTGTGATGTCTATTTGTTGCTACTCACCAGCAGTCACTTTCTGTGCCTATCCTTGTCAGCATCCGCGCAAACCAGTACTACATCTCATTTCTTACCTGATCGACAAGGGGTGTCTTTCCAACAGCTTTTCTACTACTTTCTGTAAGTGCCAATATTCTTAGGTTGTAAATTTGATACCGTTCTCACTCAACTATAATTATCTCATTAGTGCCTTCCTCATGATCAGGATAAGAACCAACTCTATCAGCTGACCCACCCTTTACCGACTGCACTTATTAAAAATCAAGCCCTTTAAAATAATAGCTTCCGGCATACAGATTAAAATATCGATACGACTAAAGTTTTCTCTTCCACTGATTCTTAGATAAAATTACAAACAATAACCACAACAATACCTACAAAATTTATATCACCAGATTTTCATTGTCACCTTCCTTAACAGAGTCTACAATTTTTACAGGTTATAGATTTAATCCATAACCCCAGAGTATCAAGACATTCCCCAACCCAAGAAAGATCAAAAATTCATATACAAAGAATAAGAAATTAAAAGATAAAACTTACTTTACACAAATGATCATTTGCTGATAATTTCTATTAAACACTAATCTCCACGAAGCTCATGTCGACTCTGGTGCTAAAAAATATTTTTGTAGGTTGTCTTCAAAATATAAATTTAACCATGGCATCTGGCCAAATTATTTGCTTATCTGGTCCATCTGGCTCAGGGAAAAGCCGCTTACTCAGAGCCATAGCTGACCTTGAACCCTACACAGGCGACATATGCTTTAAGAATAAATCCCAGAGTACGTATCCAGCACACCAGTGGAGAAAGCATGTGATGTTGGTTCCCGCGCAGACTGCCTGGTGGGAAGAAACTGTCGGCGATCACTTCGCAACACCCATGAATGATGCACTTAAACTTCTCGGCTTTCCTGAGGACGCGGTAAAGTGGCAAGTCAATCGACTCTCTTCGGGAGAAAAGCAGCGCCTGGCTCTTATTCGCGCAATATCCTACAAACCCCAAGCGCTTCTTCTAGATGAGCCTACGGCCAACCTAGATGCCAGATCTGCCCAGGAGGTAGAGCAATGGCTGACAGGGCTCATTGAGGAGCACAAGCTGCCTACGATTTGGGTAGCTCATAGCCAGGAGCAGATTCGAAGGGTAGCTCACCGCCACTTGGCCATTGTTGATAATCAACTGGAAGAACAGGAGATCCATTGATGAGTGTAATCGACCTATCCTGGTGGCAATTGTCTTTGGCAGCGGGGCTGGTATTGGCTCTAGCCGTATGCACTCATGTAGCGCGACTACAACTAAGTAGATCGTTAATTGTTGCTGCTCTACGCACGGCTATTCAGCTCACCCTGGTAGGACTGGTACTGGAAACCCTTTTTGCAGTTGGCACCCTACTTTGGGTGGGACTTCTGGCTTTGGCAATGCTGCTATTTGCCGGGCAGCAAGTGGCAGCCCGACAAAAGTATCGCCTGCTCGGCGGCTGGAGCTTTGCCGTAGGCACCTTATCAATGCTGGTGTCCGCTTTCAGTATCACCATATTGAGTTTGGCCGTACTGATTGGCCCTACCCCCTGGTACCAACCACAGTATTCCATTCCACTTTTAGGTATGTTGCTGGGTAATACAATGACTGGTGTTGCCCTAAGCCTGGACCGCCTAACAGAAAGTATGCACCGCTCCAGGGATATTATTGAGAATCGCTTGATGCTGGGGCATACCTGGCAACAAGCCAGCTTGGAGTTTCGGCGGGATGCGATGCGTGCAGGATTGATGCCGACAATTAATTCCATGGCTGCCGCTGGGATAGTATTTTTACCGGGAATGATGACAGGGCAGATTCTCTCAGGCACCTCCCCTACAATTGCCGTCAAATATCAAATCCTGATTCTTTTTGCGATTGCATCAGGCACTGGTTTCGGCACTTTTCTCGCTGTTGCCCTGGCCTCAAGACAGCTCTTTGATAAGCGGGAGCGCCTGCGCACTGATCGCCTGATTAAAAATGCCTAAAGTCTGTGGAGAGATGATTCGATCGAAGGAAGGAGAGCGCCGGACACCTGAGAACCAGCGCTCTATTAACCTTTAACGGCCAAAGAATAAGATAGCCCCGGCGATAATCAGACCTACCAGCAAGGCCCATACACCCCGCAGCATCAGCGATCGGGCATATTCCGCCTCTTTGTAACGCAATGCATAGGGAATGCCGGTAATCGGCCCGAGGACGATCGTTACAATCCCCCAAACCCAGCGCTTGTTACCCAAGGCCGTCAACGCAGCCATCAGGCCACCAAACCAGCATAAAGTTACGCCAATTACAATTACCACCAACGCCAGGATGGACCACCATTGGTTGGCCAGGAAAATTTCTACAATTTGGGTTTCAGTCATGGAATTTAGCCAGTCCGTATTACCTTCCGATTACATCTTAATGCTCTCGGCACCTTAAAAGATTAGGTGCTTCCAGAACGAGACATCCGGATACCAATGCAAAGATGCTAAAAGAGCCGCCGCAGTGAGCGAAACCCATGCAGATGACCCTTTTGGTACCCTTCTAAGCTGAAATCACCATTGAGGGAAGCAGCGATACAGCCCTAGGACGCTATAGTAACCCTAAAGTGAATCCCGGGCGCATATTCCGTCTTGACTAAAAGATACCCATAGAGATAGCGAGCACTCACTATCATGAGTACTCAGTAACTATCTCCAGCCCCGTGATGTTCTGGGTATCGTTGGCAAATTCGTAGTAATCCGGCTTTTCATCGATAAAGATTTGATGGGTCATTGTTGTCTCGGCCGGAAGATCAAAGATCCCCGCAGGTACTGAGTACTGGGAAGTTTCCTTTAAGCGATAAAAGAGGTGCGAACCGCACTTTGAACAAAAACCCCGTTCAGCCCAAATTGATGAATCAAATACACTGACATGTTCCTCACCGGTAATCTCAACACTGGTTTGACAATCCACTGCCAACAGAGGACCACCGCCCCATTTTTTGCACATACCGCAGTGGCAAACCCCCAGATTTGAAGAGGGCAAAGATGCGCTAATTGTCACTGAACCACAGAGGCAACTTCCGTGCACTTGAGTCATATTGTTTTACCTTGCTATTACTTATATCAGGAAACGAATAGAATCAAATATTTGTGAAACCTTTCACAAATAAAACTACAAACTAACTTTTATCAATATTCCTTGCAGCGTCGCTGAAACCAGCTGACCCGCTTCTCATAATTAACCGGGCAATTTTCCTGGCAAGCTTCACCTAGCTCATTTAAAGATTTAGCCTCGGGATAGTAAGCCACAGTTTTCCCGTTGATTACATGAGAATACCCAGTATCCACAGAAGAAATTAGAAAGTGATTATCTTTACTCCCAATAAGGACCTTATCTCGGGCAAGCGCATAAACATCATACTGCCATATACCCCAAGCATTCCAACCATTCATAATCAAACAAGTGGACATGGTTTTTAGGGGTTGCCGCTCTACCTTCGCCTGCTCTGCGGAAAGAAGAGGGGCGAATAAAAAAACAAACATAATTAGTATTTTTTTCATATGCAGCCCTAATGAGTATTCAGAACTTAAAAACACACACAATATTAGGAGAAAAATTTTTGATATATTGAATGTCAGGCTCACTATGCCGGAATTCTACGACCGCATCAAGGAAGCAACTTGCAAGCCATAATTCAAATTAATTTGAAAATTACGTTAATCTAAAGGCAGACCTGGAAACTACTTAACCCCACAACAACCTGTAAAAAGGTCCCAACTCTCACCCTACAAATAACAAACCTTAAAAAAGTCGAAAAACTGAGGCATATTTAAACACAGTGAATCGTTTCACAAAAAGAAGGCAAACAATCTTATATGTACTAATTACAGCAAAATAAATAATTAACGCTGCCCTCAATAACGACCTTGACACCCTAACAAACCTATAGCGGTACGAAGCTACCACAAGCTGTAAGGCAGGAAAGGAAGACGGAAATTTATACCATTATTTATATAGATATTAATGTTACATGCTTACTTAATTCGAAAATTCCACCCTTGGATCACCAAAATCCTTACCAATATAGTCAGGTGCGCAAGGGATTAATTCTGAAGCTTCTATTCCTGCATCAATCAAATACTTTTCGACATTTCGGCTTCGCTCCATTGCCAAATTTTCAAGTTCCTCACGAAGTTCCAGAGATGGGGTTTGGTAAAAAGCAACCTGGGCTCTTCCGCTTCTGCTCATACCTGCCATGGAATAGGGGTACAGGGCTTGCCAGTCCCGGGCATTAGATATGCCGCATACTCCTGGTCGTGCGTCAGGGTTCTTAAGTAAAACAAAGACCATACGCTGTAGTTGTGTCAGTGCTAAATTAGTTAATTTTGCACTTCCAGGCTCAAAGTCAATAGACGCAAATGATTTCGCCCTGAAACGCCCCCAGGCATAACGTGCCAACAAATAAACGCCATAGGGAGTCAAATAGCTTATCAAGGCATCTATAATTGCCTTTTGTAGCAACTCACTAAATACAAAACTGAAGGAGAACTTGGGATCGCGAATATTGCCGCTAACAGGCATGCCAAACTTGATATCCCCCCGCCCGTCTTTTAGCAACCATAGAGCAATATTCAAGGGAATCAGCGTGGACTTCACCGGTAGCTGATCATCTTTCCGCACCCGGCGAACTTTTAGTTTTTCCAGTCGTATATCGGCAAAGCCATCGAGTTCATTTTCAAATACCCGAATATTAACTACCGCATCTCCCTGCCCTTGAAGGATTTTGTAACCTAACAACTTGGCCATATAAGGCGTAGCAGGTATCAAATTTACGCTGGTGAGATATCCGGTAAGATCAGCATTCCACTTTTTATCTCCCAAGTAATCTACAGTTCCCCCTATCTGAACCTCACCAAATCCGCCAGGCCTTCCATTAACAACAATCACCGCAGGGGGGTGTTCGGCCAAGTTACTTAAATCACTGAGATTAAAGTTGATATCCCGGACCGGTAAGCGGGCCCTGAATTCATCTTGATAGTCTACCCAACTAAAAGTGCCGTGTTTTAGGTAGAGGTCACCGAGATGATAAAGTAGCGGCGGGCTGCCCTCCTCCCTGAAAGCAAACGTGTCAATGCCGCCAAAGCCTCGCAACTCATTAATTTTTCGGGCCACCGGAAACTTCCCCGATAAATCCCTTAAGAGAATAAATCGAGGGCGCAGAAAGTCGATAAAACCAACAGTGAGTGTTTTCTTAGGGCGGTAGTAGCTCAAACCTTCAACCCACAGGGACTTAAAATCAGCCATCCATCTATGGCGATCAAAATCCAAACTATCCGGGTTTCTCTCAAAAAAATGAAAGTGAATTGCCTCACCACTGGCAAAGCGCCACTCGGTATCGGTAAAGAGCAAATGCGACAAGGTTATGCTTTCACCGTGCACTAACTCTTCCCCAGAAGGTGAAAGCAAAGTGATGCCATTGACCCTCACAACAGCAAGTTCTGCCCCCTGACCACGGCGGTAGTTCCCCTCCAGCATTAAACTCGAGAAGCTGAAGCAATGATCTCCCTGATCCAGGTAACCACTGGGAAAACATCCTGCAATTTCCTTAAACTGTAAACCCTTGAAATCAACTCCCTGCCGGCTGATATTTAAGTGTCCGGCCCCCATACCGGATACAGATAAAAGTTTAAGTGGCAATTCCTGTGGAAAATTTTGCTCATGCAACTGTACATTACTTATTTTTATCCCAGAAAGGATAAGCTGCCTTCCGCCAGTGCCATTAATACCTTCTGCCTTGCCAATACTAAAGGCCCCAAATTCATAACAGGGCGCTATCTTTTCGTCTTTTAATAGTCCCCCTGGCATACATCCCCTCGCACCAGAGGCTTTCGCCAAAGATTCCCCTTGCAAGGAGATATTATCAATTTCAAATTTTGGTATTTTCAGTGGCCCCAAATTTTTCCTGGGTATTGATAGCCCAACCAATTCTACAGAACCTTGAACTGACCAGGGGTCTGACAATTTGATTTTCTGTAATCCCGGCATGGATAATTTATCAACCCCAAAACAATGGTGGGAGTCACCTGCCCTGGCCCGACTCAGCTTATCCACAGTTACTGCAAGCCCCGTATCCCGCGTACACGCCCGGATATTCTGCAAGCTTAGATTCGACACTGAGAACTCTGCACCTCTATCCCAGATAAATCGACTCCAACTCAAGCCCTGCACACCAGCTTCTAAATAGTCGCGACCCTTTTGCCAAAACGCGATAGGCTTACTCTTTAACGGCCCTAAATCCAAGCGGGGGGCGCCTGAATCTATACCCAATTTTACCCAGGAATCACCAAAGCTTATTTGTGGGGTCTCAATGCAATCGGCAAGACCCATATCTTCATCATTTTCAGAAGAATAAGATCTCAACCCACAAAGCAGAACCTCATCGATATTGAGCCCATAAAAATCGAGAGTATTGGAGGAAAAAGACGTTCTCTTCGTGAATACTCGCCCCAGTTGCAACATGGGTACAGTTTCAAAGTCCTCCTTTAATTCCACTTCTTCGATCGACCAACCGCTTTGCCCTACCGAATGGATATCTTGCCCAAATACACAGGTCGGTATCGATTTATACGCCTCTGCTAGCCAGGGAAGACACAAGGTTACTCTGTCAGCAGCAATATCCTGCAATGCAATTTTTGACTGGGTAGGTTTTTCCCGGGACCATAGCAACTCTAGCTTTGGTATAAGTACACCTCCAATATCAAAAACATTCGCGCCAGATAGGTTTTTCAGCTGCACGGATTGAATTGCTGAGTCATCCATATTGGCAATCAAATTGCGTTGGCTGAAATATATGTAGGAGTAATCTCCCAGTGAAAGGCGCTCAACATCTACACAGTGAATATTTAGTGAACTCACTTGCCTACCGCCGGGAAAGCAGCCACTCACCTGCTCAGCATTTGCACCGGGCAAAGCGAGATAAGATTCAGAGCCTGGTGTACGCCTATGTCTTAGTCTGGCAAGGGGCAGCTCTATCTTTTTTAAGTCAAATAATTTCCTGCCCCCCTTTGTCTTTGCTTCAGCACTAACCATGGAGATTTTTTTTACAGAAAGATCTATCCCCTGCTGCCAAGATATAAAGAGCGGCTCCCCTTGCTCCAATGAGCGGACATCAAAGCAAACTGGCAGATTTTCGTGGTTTTTATTGGCGCGATAAAATAACCTTTTCCAACCATCAGTGAGACAGCCAGCCAGTTTCTTCAAAACAAGGTTTTTTATTTCCAGGTTTGGGTTTTCTATGGTGGCCAGCCCTAAGTCGTCAGGGTTTTTATCCGCATCAATATTCTGTTGATCCAGTCTTCCTTTTTCGGTGCCGTAATTATTATCACCAACTCCTTGAGGAATACCCGGTAACTGACTAGTCACCAGCCAGGGATTATTTGTAACCTTTCTTTTAAATAAGCTATCGCCACTTTCAAACTGCTGTATCAGTAAGCCATTTCCTGCACCAGCTGAATCATTTAGAAGCAAGCGGTGAAGGCGCAGGTTCCCCAAAATGGCATAGCCATCTTCACCTCCCTGCCAAGCGAAATGTCCCCGCCCTGAGAAGCTGTTTAAACGTGCGCACAAAGGCTGCCAATCCGAGGGGAGAAAGTCCTGCGGCAAACACCCTGATAGTGACTGGATAAAAAAGTCCTGAGCAGATAGCGGGCCGTTACGACCTATTGTATCAATGGCCCGCCAGCGTAGGTCCTGTAGTTTAGCTCTGGGACGACCTCTGGCACCTATTGAAAATTGAGCCAATTGCAGAGGACCGCTGGAAAGCCCCCAATCAATATTGTGTTCAGCGGAACCGAACTGAAAGGCAAACTCCTCTGTACTTTTGAGACCAACCATAGAGACACAGTGATCGGGTTTCTGCCACAGACCACCCGGTACACACCCATTGGCTGTTTCAATCGCGAGGTGGGCAAAAGATAATATTCGCGTTTTGGCATAAAACTGAAGAGGACCAAATACGCCATTATTAGCCCTGATGGGATGGCTGGTAGATCGAGCCATATCCAAGAGGTAGCCCCGATTAATTGAACTGGCCCCTGTATTTATTTTTAAGCGATCGTTCCAGTCGAAAACCGTTTTTTCCGGCAGGTCTAAATTAGCCGCTCGCAGACACAGGTGGGAATTAGCGTTACGCAGATGTCGTGGACACCAATCAAATGCCTGGGCAAAGCCTCGCCTCCATCCCAAGCGCTTTTTCGGGCGCTCAAAATTAAACTCACTGATACTAATAACCCCGGCCCGCCAATCCTGCCAAAGGCGATCACTGTGCCTCAGTACAACACTCTCACCATTGAGCTGCCGCCACTGGGCACGAGCTTTGCGGCCAAACCCGAATTTCATATCACCTGCTGCGGTAAGCCGGCGGGCGGAGGCGCAATGTCCAATCAGGCTTTGCAGCCCTGCTATTGCATCGGCCCAACGCTGTGGCGGGCATCCTATAAAGTATTCCGCAGTAAACTTGTTAAGATCTGTATTGAGGCTCGGCCAGGAAAAATTGACCTGAGTTCCTTCCAAACTGCCTATCACCGTGTTGTATCGTGATTCACCTCCCTCCCAGGCCAATAAATCACTGACCTGTAAATCCCCAATAGCAATATCTACGTTCAGGGGAACATCACCTTTGCGCCATAATGCCAGCGTGAATTTATCGGTTTGGAGCTTGCCGATGGCTGCACAGGTAGCTTGCTTCCAAATAGGCTTGTGCAGGTAGCAAAGTTCACTATCCCGTATCTGGGCGCGACCGATAAGCAGCCTGAAATCGCGATCCTGCCGCGCTCCGCCTCCAAGATTCCAGCCACCCACCTCCCACTCC
The DNA here is from genome assembly GCF_056231245.1 of Microbulbifer maximicatervae (SeqCode). NCBI lineage: Bacteria > Pseudomonadati > Pseudomonadota > Gammaproteobacteria > Cellvibrionales > Microbulbiferaceae > Microbulbifer > Microbulbifer maximicatervae (SeqCode). The sequence continues at coordinate 380,802 of NZ_CP174334.1, read as the reverse complement.
CGGTACAGTTCACCCGGGTAAGACTGCAGGTCCATATAGGCACCGCTCACCGATGCCTTGGGTAAATGAGCTCGCCCCCATAACAATTGCCACCAGCTGTAATCGAGCATTACCTCATGAGCAGAGAACCCCCGCCCTTCGCGATTCTCAGCTTTTACATCAATCGCTATAACACTTAGATCCAGCAGCGATACGCGCAAGTGATCCACATGGAATTCAAGGCCTCGCTCCTCCATCCAGTCGCCAGTTTTTACCCGCACCCAGTTTGCTGCCCACCAGTGAAAAACTTCCACCAGCAATAGCCCAGCTAGCAGCCACCAGATTAAGCGACGGAAAAAGGCACTCTGAGAAGCGGACTCTGGGGGCATTAGAATTAAGCGCCAGAAAATGAATTTTATGCAGATTACAACTGCAATTAGGCCCATACAGTAAAGACCAGCACCTGGGGATTTTTTTGCCTTGGCGCTGCTATTCGCGATAATAAGCAGCTGCGTCGTCCATTCGCTCGCAGTCAAATGCGAACTGTCTACTATTTATCCAGGGGTGTATTTGCGCGGCGCGGAAGTTTGGGAAGCCAGTATCCTTACCGCCTCTCATTTTTTCTGTTACCCAGCCAGTGAGTAGACATGCAGGAGCATCCAAACTACCAGGACATCCTTTTGGTCGGCGGCGGCCATAGCCATGCTATTGTGCTGCAAATGTGGGCCATGAAGCCTCTGCCAGGCGCGCGTCTGACCCTGGTCTCTCCCCAGGTGCAAACCGCCTACTCCGGTATGTTGCCCGGAATGGTTGCGGGCCATTACTCCCTGGAAGACACTCATATAGATCTGGCCAGGCTCTGCCGGGCCGCTGGTGCCCGCTTTATACAAGCCTGTGCACACGAAATTGACATCGAAAATCACACCGTATCCCTATTGGGCAGGCCTCCGGTAGAGTACGACCTGCTCTCTTTGGATGTCGGTGCGACTCCCGCCCGCGAGTTACCGGGCTCCGAATTGGCAATCCCGGTAAAGCCTATCGGGCATTTCTACCGTTTCTGGCAAAAACTGCAAAAACAGGTTGGTGAAAACACCTCGCCCTTCCGCTTGGGAGTTGTCGGCGGCGGTGCCGGAGGCTGCGAGCTGTCGATGGCAATGGCGCACGCTTTACAAGATGCCGTTAAGAAAAAGCAGGTAGAGGTTCACCTGATTCATGGTGCCGCCGCAATTCCCCAGGGCTATCCCGTCAGAGCACGCAAATTAGTCTCAAAGGAGATGCAAGAGCTAGGCGTTCAGTTACACCATAACTGGACCGTTAATGAAATTACCGAACAGGGTGTCGTTAATGGGAGCGGTGACTGCCTGCCCCTCGATCAGGTAATACTCACCACCAATGCCTGTGCCCCCCCTTGGCTGGCCAACTCGGGCCTGTCCCTCGATGACAAAGGCTTTGTGGTGGTAGATCAAACACTTCGCGCCCAGGGGTGGGAAGACATTTTTGCAGCTGGTGATGTGGCCAGTTTCGCCCCAGAGCCTCTACCCAAGGCCGGAGTTTACGCCGTTCGCCAGGGGCCAGTTCTATTTCACAATCTGCGCGCCTCCCTGACCGGACGCCGCTTAAAACAATACCGGCCACAAAAAGATTTTCTCAGCCTGCTCTCCTGTGGTGGCAAGCGGGCTGTGGCAGTTCGAAATGGCTTCGCCGCTGCAAGCGGTCTGATGTGGCGATGGAAAGACTCTATCGACCGCACATTTATGCGACGCTTCAGTGAGCTGCCAATGGACATGGCTGATCACACTGCCAAAACCAAAGACATCGTCGACCAGCGCTCAGGCTCTTCTCTATCTCCTATGCGCTGTAATGGCTGTGGCGCAAAAGTTGGAGCCGACATCCTGCGCCGCACGCTGGCGACCCTTCCGGATCAGCATTCGGAATACCTGTTAAAGGGCGTCGGTGACGATGCCGCAGTTATGGACCTACCGGCTAATCATTTATTAGTGCAAAGCTCCGACCAATTGCGTGCACCTGTAGATGATCCGTGGATATTTGGTCGCCTGGCGGCTCTGCACGCCCTATCCGACCTATTTGCTATGAATGCTCGACCCGCCACCGCACAAATCCTTGCAACCCTACCTACGGCTGCAGAGGAAATTACCCGGCGAGACCTACAGCAGTTGCTTGCGGGAGCCATCCACGAGCTGAACCGGCACCACTGTGTCCTATCTGGCGGGCATACCGCCGAAGGTTCTGAAATGCTAATGGGCCTAACCGTCAATGGATTTTCCGAGCGGGAGCAACTCCTGGAAAAAACGGGGGCCCGCGGGGGAGACTGCTTGATCCTGAGCAAGCCATTGGGAGTAGGCACTATCCTGGCAGCAGAGGGCGCGGGAGAGGCTAAAGGCCTATGGTTGCAGCAGGCACTGGAAACCATGTTGCATAGCAATGCCGACGCCGCAGAGATATTTGCCCGCCATAACGCCAATGCGCTGACAGATGTCACGGGCTTTGGCCTGTTGGGCCACCTATTGGAAATGCTCGGCCCTGAAGGGTTAAGCGCGACACTGATCGCTGAGAATCTACCGCTAATCTCCGGCGCCGCCACTTGTATCGAGCGCGGATGGCTATCCAGCCTGCAACCGCAAAATGCCAATGCCTACGCCTTTGTAGAAAACCCCCAGGAGTGGCAGCCATTGCCACAGTGGTCATTGATTACCGATCCACAGACTTGCGGGGGGCTCCTCGCTGCTGTTCCTATTGACCAAGCCGAAGCCTGCGTGGGCGCACTGCTAGAGCGCGGTTACACCCAGGCGTCAATTATCGGTGTAGTGACGGACTCACAGAATCCAGAAGTGAGCGTACACTTGCGCAGGTCAGCAGACTGGCGAGCGCTAATTTCACAGGACAACGAGACTGTACCAGGCCAGGTTTAAGGATTTTGCGAAACCGGAACAACAACCGGTTATGAGCTTTGTATGATTTCTATTGAGAGAGGCCTTCACCGACTCTGTTAACTTGTCATCTGTCTTTCAGCGCGACATACTGGCGCTAGAAAAAACATCGGTGACATATTTCCCGATACCAAAAAAGGTCTTCACAGATTGGGGAGTCAGCTTTTAGCAATCGACAGGAAGACCCCTATGAAAAAGATCGTCATTATTGGCGGCGGTGCCAGCGGCCTGCATTTGGCTACACGGCTCGGTCAATATTTTTCTTTTACCCCTTTCTTTAAGCGCCGCCGCAAGTCCCCCGCTGCACAAGTTACTCTGGTTGATCGAAATCGCACCCACCTGTGGAAACCACTGCTACACCAGGTTGCCTCCGGCGCATTGGATGCCAATATGGATGCACTGAATTATCAGGTGCATGCCCGCATTCACGGCTATGAATTTCAGTTGGGTAGCCTGCAGTCTCTGGATCGTGAACGACAGGTAGTTGAGCTCGGACCCGTTAATGATGAGGACGGTAGCGAGTTAGTACCCGCGAGGGAATTGGAATACGATTATTTGGTGCTGTGTATCGGCGGGCATAGTAACGACTTTCATATTCCCGGCGTCAGGGAAAATTGTATTTTCCTGGATAGCAGTTATGAAGCACAAAAATTTCACCAAAACCTTCTCAACCGTTTCCTCCGTTTAGAAACCCGTGTTGACGATAAATTGCAAGTAGCGATCGTTGGTGGCGGGGCAACGGGTGTAGAACTCTCGGCAGAACTAGTAGATGCCGTAAAGTTGGTTGGCAACTATGGACGCATTCGTCCCAATGCGATGGAAATCACCTTGATAGAAGGGGGTGAGCACCTACTCCCAGCACTACCAAAACGAATTGGAAATAATGCTGAACGCGAGCTGGCCAAGATGGGGGTTAATATTCTTACCGGCCATCATATTTCAGCTGCAACAGAGAGCGGACTCACCACGTCTTGTGGCAAGGAAATTCCAGCCGCAATCCGAGTGTGGGCTGCCGGCGTCAAGGCTCCGAAATTTCTCACTCAACTGGATGGCCTCAGTACCAACCGACTCAATCAAATCGAAGTGGAAACTACCTTGCAGACCCAAACTGACGCAAAGATTTTTGCCATGGGGGACTGCGCCAGTTGCATTGACGGCAATCACCAGCGAGTGCCTCCGCGCGCCCAGGCAGCACAGCAAATGGCTACCCTGGTTGGCGACAATATTATTGCCCTATTTGAAGATAGACCTTTGCACCATTTTTATTATCGCGATCGAGGCTCTCTGGTATCCCTCAGTCAATACACTGCCGTTGGCAACCTGATGGGGGCGTTGGTTAAAGGCAGTCTTACCGTAGAAGGACGCCTTGCTGGCCTTGCCTATCGCTCACTCTACCGTATGCACTTGGCGGCAATCCACGGCTGGCCGAGAGCTATGCTGCTCTACCTAATCGGGCAGGCGAACCGGTTTGTGAAGCCGAAGCTCAAGATGCACTAAAGTATCGATCCCATGGAGCTAAGGGGATATTAGACAGTTAGTGTAAAATTAACTAATAGTGCTACCAATAAACCCTGCACATGGAAGTGCCAGGGCGGTAACATTATGAGTCACACCAGCCCATCAATTAAGACCTCTGAACTGAATGCGAGTTCCTCTGTAGATCCAGGCAAAGCCCTTGTTTGAAAATATAAAATGAAAAAACAGTATCAAAAAATCGTTGTACTTACCGGCGCAGGAATTTCAGCTGAATCTGGCATAGGTACTTTTCGCGGTGCCGATGGCCTGTGGGAAAACCATCGCCTGGAAGATGTCGCAACGCCAGAGGCATTTGATCGCAATCCGGCACTGGTACATAGATTTTACAATGAACGCCGCCAGCAGCTGCTATCTGCAGACATCCATCCCAACCCTGCCGATCTCGCCCTGGCCGAACTGGAACAGAAATTCCAAGGGGATTACTTACTGGTTACACAAAATATTGACAACTTACATGAGCGCGCGGGCAGTGACCAGCTAATTCATATGCATGGAGAGCTACTAAAAGCACGATGCAGCCGGAGCGGGAAACTATATCCCCTCAATTCGGATCTTTCGATAGCTGATACCTGTAGTTGCTGTCAGCAGGCGGGAAACCTTCGCCCCCATGTGGTCTGGTTTGGAGAAATGCCTCTGGAAATGGAAACTATCTATCAGGCGTTGTCCGATTGCGACCTATTTATCAGCATTGGCACATCTGGAAACGTCTACCCAGCAGCGGGATTTGTCGAATGTGCCAATCAGGCTGGAGCTCACACCATAGAGTTGAACCTGGAGCGCAGTAGTGTCGGCGATGCCTTCAAGGAACACCGCCACCGACTGGCGTCACAGGTAGTCGATACTTTTATAAAAGAAATTATTAATTAAGATGACTCTGAAACTGCATTTTCTGTCTGCGAGGATTTCATCGGGCCATAGCGCTGTATCAAAGTGGTTACCCCCTCATTATCACGCACCAGGATATAGAGTCGGTCAAACTCACTGGCCTCTCGAATGGGTCGCCCTTTTTCACCGCCGAGCAATTCCGCCAGTTTTGGAGTGGTATTGCTGTGCCCAACCACTAAAATCCGATTTCCTGCCTGCTGCAAAGAGTTAGCAAATTCTTTTAAATCTCTGGGGTTATAAATTTCCACTTCAAGCCCCAGCTCTTTTGACAGAGGCTCAACCGTTTCCCGGGTGCGGTTGTAGTCAGTGCTATAGATAGCATCTATACCCACTCCCCCAAGAATATAGGCGAGTTGCCGAGCACGCTGCTGGCCCACCTCAGTCAAATGAGGGTCGCGACCCACCCCGGGCCCTTTCTCTTTTTCTGCATGGCGTATTAAGTAAATAACCTGAGACTCAGAAGAGTCGGCTAAAACCCAATTTGAAGCCCCAACCAGAACAAAAAGTGTACAGAAAATAAACGACTTAAGTCTTGAAAGCACAGTATAAACTCCCAGGTAAATAACGGGGCAGACATATGCTGAATATAATAAGGTAAGTAAAGAGAGGATGCGGCGAAAATGCCAAATAATGCGATGAATTAAAATCGAACGATTTTTGAAAAAATATTTGATGCCGGATATCCGGCATCAAATTAGTGGTCATCCAGAATTAGATTTTCCACTCTTTTACGGTATCCAGGCCGTACTCATCAATCCACTGGCTCAGGGCCTTAGGATTACGCTTTTTCTTTTCAACAGTAGCGCCGGTATACGGGTTGCGATAGTGACCAGTTTCCAGCTTGGGCTCTGCTGCCTTTGCTGCCGGTGCTGCACGACGGCCGCGACGGGGGCTGTCACCTTCCTTCTTGAGGTGACGGGCAACGCGAGCCTTCAGGGTTTGTACGTAGTCTGCAGGATCTTCATCACCCAGCTGTGCTACCAACCACTCAACGATTTGCTGGCCACGGGCAACGAAGAACTCCTCTTCATCCATGTGGTATTCAGCAGCAAGGTTTACCAGTGCTTTATCATAGGCAATTACGCCATCTTTCTTGCGTTCAGCCTGAGCCATTTGCTCTTGTAACTCTTCGATTCTTGCCTGATGTTCGGCGATTTGTTGTTCAAGTTGTTCGTATTCCTGAAACATTCAATAAACCTCAACGACGGTTATTAAAAAACACAGAGATATATCTGTGGCGCAGGGCGACACAGATTGTTATTTCGGATATACCGTGTAAAAAATCAACAAACACCATGGCTGGCCAATGGCAAGCAATTTAGTGATGTTTAGTCCGGCATATTATGAATTGCCCGATATACATGAGTAGATACCACTACACATCGTGTAGTTCTGGTGTTAGGTATATTCGGCAAATACATTATTAAAAACTAGCCGATTTCAGCTCGGTTCGGCAAACACTCCGAATCACTGATTATATTTTTCGACTGAGGTCGCGAATAATAATCTTTCACCGGCAAATATCAACCATTTGTGTCCCTACCTTTGAATATAATAGGAATAATTCAAAATAAGGGCTAAAAAGTGTAACAAAGGCGGCCATATCTGCAATCTTAAAAGGATATCCCTAGGGAGCGCAATTAGCTATATTGTAGCTGCAGTCGTCAATTGCAAATTAGTCGCTGTGTAACGGTAATCGAGCATATTGCCAAATACAATTGGATACCCAGATCATACTATGTCCACTCACAATAATATCCACCATATACCGACTTTGGCCGCTCTGATGACGCCATTTCCCTACCATATCGATATCAATGCCACGGTAGAGGATGCTCTGGCAATGATGGAGGAGCACAAAGTACGCCACCTGCCGGTAACACGTGCAGGCGACTTGGAGACGGTCATTTCCCGAGGGGATATCGAAAGAGCCAATGCACCGGGACACCGTTTAGAAGAGCAGCAACTTTATGTACATGACCTATGTGCCAGACGTCCCTTTATTGCAGATATCCACGACCCGTTAGATAAAATTCTCTTAGCTATGGCGGATACAGGCATTGGCTCGGTACTGGTTATGCGGGAAGGCGAGCTGGTTGGAATTGTAACTGTGACTGATATTTTGCGCTTTTGTAGCAGGTTTATGGCGGAGTTGGCCCAGCCGGTAGACGATTCTATTGCTTGAGCTCACTGCGATTACAGGGGCCAAACCCAAAGCAACATGGGGATACTCACAACCAGTACCAACAATTCTAGTGGCAGCCCCATTTTCCAGTAATCACCAAATTCAAACCCTCCCGGCCCCAAAATTAAGGTGTTATTTTGGTGCCCAACCGGTGTTAGAAATGCGCAAGAGGCTCCAATTGCGACAGCCATCAGGAAGCTATCTGGATTCACCGCCAGTTGTTCTGCAGTACTCATGGCAATTGAACACATCACTGCCGCAGTGGCGACATTATTCATAAAATCAGACAGCGTCATAGTAACCACCAGGATCAGCCCCAGGGCCAAAACAGCACTGCCCTGAGCCAGAACATCCAACAAAACCTGAGCGACCAAGTCTGCAGCTCCCGTTGACTCCATCACATCAGCAACAGCAATCAAAGTCCCCAATAGCACGACGACGGACCCGTCGATAGAGTCATAAACATTTCGCAACGGCACTATCTTCAACGCCATAAAAGCCAATACACAAGTGGCGAACGAGATTGCTGCCGGTAATAAGCCGAACGCTGCACCAGCGACACCAAGCACCATAGCCAATAGGGCAATGGCCGCCTTCTCCTTGTTGGGAATGCTAATATCCCTTGAGGCCAAAGGCACACAGCCCTTTTCCCTAGCAAAGCTGTTTAGGTTTTCATCGGCCCCCATCATTAACAGAGCATCACCGGCCAGTAATGGTGTCGAACGCAACCGGCGCACCGAGCGGCGCCCCTGGCGCGAGAGTGCTAGCAAGTGAATCTGGTATCTCGCTGCGAGGCGTGAAAACCTCATAGGGCGTCCCACTAAAGGGGAATCTGGCATGACAACCAACTCCCGCAGCTGCATTTCGGTACGATCCGCCAGTGCTTTTATTGGGGTCTTATTCTGAGAATCACTCTCGGTGTTATTGCTACCCGATTGTCGAGCCTTACCCGATGAATCTGCCCCAAGGGCTCCCACTGTTTTCAAACTGAGATTGGACAAGCAGGTGGCAAGGCTCTCCGGCTCCGCCTCAATGACCAAAATGTCACCGCTATTTACTTTATGCCAGGGAGTCGCGGGAGAGACCCTGGCATCATTGTGTACGACACCCACAACTTGGGCATCTTCTGTTCCCAGCATTTTGGAAATTTCACGTAGATTCTTACCGGCAGCTACACTTTTTTCCTCAACAAGTGCTTCTGTTAAATATGTGCCAGTTTCAAAGGAGGAGGCCCCCGTTCGATTGCGCGTAGGCACCAAGCGCCACCCAACAAATGCAATAAACAAAACTCCGGCTATCGCAACTGCCAGACCCACCGGGGTGAAATCAAACATACCGTAGCTACCGGCGCCAGAATCCGCCCGAAAACCGGAAACGACCAAGTTTGGCGGTGTACCTATCAGTGTGGTCATTCCCCCCAGAATCGTTGCAAAAGACAGGGGCATTAAAACCCTCCCCAGTGCCACTTTCTGTTTCTCGGCCATATCCACAGCCACGGGCATTAATAAAGCCAACGCGCCGACATTATTCATAAAGCTAGATAAAAACGCGCCGAGCCCAATGAGTAACAATATGGATACTGAGATACTCCCGCTTTTGCGGACAACTCGTTGTGCAAGTGCATCCATTGCGCCGGTATTTTGTAAGCCGCGACTCAGGATTAACACACAAGCTACAGTCACGACCGCTGGATGGCCAAAACCAATAAAAGCATTTTCCGGGGGAATCAGACCGGTAAAGACACAAGTCAATAAGGCTGCTATAGCAACCATATCGTGGCGCCACCGCCCCCATATAAACAGGGTTATAGTGACACTTAAAATAATCAGGATTAGTAACTGGTCAACAGTCATGGAGAAAGATATCCCTGAATATAAAAGCTGCTCAGATTTCTGTTCAGCTATCTATTCAGGGTATACCCGGGAAATTACATGGAGCGCACTTCTACGCCATAACCCCAGCTACATTAGGGGTACAAAATTCAGGAGAAAGTAACTGCCCGCTCTTCCAATGGATAAAACTGAGTACCTACTTTAATACAAACCCTGGCAGTACTGCAGGAGAACCAACCTCTATATCCAGTGACCTGAATATTTCTATAGGTGCCAACCATCGCCTGGCGCAAGCGTTGAGCCCAAGGTCTTAACTTTTCTCCATCGTAGCCGGAACCACAGGCACAAACATGTAAATTAACGAAATTAGCAGGAAGCCCCTCTTTAACCAAGGTATCTGCTAGCTGTCGAGGCGTGTAGGTTTTCCACTCTCCTCCTTGCCAGTTAGGCATGCCGTTTACATATACTTTTTTCTGCTTGTTGTTACTCGTGGAGCGCTCAGCACCAATAAATTGTCCATCCCCGGCACCCGTGCCATGGGTTACGATGTAAAGGGTATCGGCAGGGTTCAGCTTACTCAAACACTGGTTCACCCACCGATACATGGCTTTTCCAAAACCGGAGGTTACTTTATTGGCCAGGATTTGATTCACCGGTATGCCCCAGGCTTTCGCCAACCCCTCCGCATATTCCTGCATTTCATCACTATTTATCGGGATATAGATATATTTTTTAGCCACGTTTTTATCCTCTATACATGCAGGAGCAACCCGCCCCTTATGTAATCCAAATGCTTCCAGGATTTTTAAATCCGCTGCAATAATTCAGGGAAGCTAAGATTTACCTTCTGTGACCTGAAATTGCATTAGGTTCAAAAAGTAAATGTAAACACTGAGCTATCGAGCAATAAATTAAAAAAGTATTCTCTCATACTGAGCATTAATTTCCGGTGTAAATATCAAACTGTCATCTAACGCTAAGCACATCATATATTGCATACACAAGTAGCTTCTTCAGTTGCCATAGGCCTGGAAAGAAAATGGAGATACAATCAAATACCACCTATTTCCTAAATAAGCAGGAGTGCTACCTTGCGGACCGATACTGCGAATTACACGGACATCTTCCTGAATGATATTCCGCTGATGGACGTACGCGCCCCGGTTGAGTTTGTTCGCGGCGCTTTCCCTTCCGCAAGAAATCACCCCCTGCTTGACAATCACCAACGTGAACTGATCGGGACTGAGTACAAGAACAAAGGCCAGCAAGCAGCAATTGACCTTGGCTGGCGTTTAGCAACAGATGAAGTGCGAAGCTTATGTCTTTCACAATGGAGCGCATTTATACGTAAACACCCCCAAGGTTACCTCTACTGTTTCCGAGGCGGTTTACGCTCCCGAATGACACAAAAACTGCTACGCTCGAATAATATTGAATACCCGATAGTAGAGGGTGGCTATAAAGCCATGCGGCAGTTCCTGTTAAACAAGCTGGAAAAGCATTGTACCCAGCTACCCTTTATCGTTGTTGCTGGTCACACCGGCAGTGGCAAAACAGAGTTAATCCAGGCTGCGCGGCGGTATATCGACCTTGAGGGGATCGCAAAACATCGAGGTTCTAGCTTTGGACGCACCAGTAGTAGCCAACCTTCACAAATCGATTTTGAAAATCAGATCAGTATCGACCTGCTGAAGCTTTCCCAGCAGGCAGGTGCTATTGCGATTGAAGATGAAAGCCGTCTAATTGGACGCTGCGCACTTCCTCCAGTATTGCAAACCGCCATGAAGGCCGCTCCCCGGGTTCTTGTCGAGGAGCCATTGGAAACACGGGCACAGCGCATTGTGCAAGATTATGTTCACGAGGGCTTAGAGCGCTTTAAAAGCAGTGAAAAATCAGCAGCTGAATCTTTGGGGGAAGAATTACATCTCAATCTCAATAAAATCAGTAAACGCCTGGGAGGGCTGCGCTACAAGCAGCTCAACGAAGCCTTAGCTTCAGCTAACCAAGAATTACTGAGAACGAATAATAGCGATGTGTACATCCCCATCGTGGTATCACTGTTGCAAGAATACTATGACGGCAGCTACGACCATCTTATGAAGAAATCGGAACAGAAAATTCTGTATCGAGGCAACTACAACGAAGTACAACGGTGGTTGAAGGAGTCCAACCACTCACTGTAAAAACCAGAATAACAATCCTCAGCTTTTGTGAGCGAGGCGATTTAATTTAAATCTCCGCATTAAAAACCAGTCCCTAAAACTGCGCGGCAGCCAGCGTGCCATCCAGGGCAACAGGCTGCTGCGGTTGCCAATACGCACCAAAGGACGAGCGCGTTTTCGCAGCAGCTCACGCACCAATTTTTTAGCCAGCGTGCTTGCCAATGTAGCATTCTGTTGGGACTCCTGGGCTCGGGCCCTAACCGCCTCTTCCTGCCGTTTATACAGGGAGTCCGGCGGCAAAAGACCGCGCAAGGATGTCTCAGCGTGGCGACCAAATTCCGATGCGATCGCACCGGGTTGCACCGTCATTACCCGAATTCCAAAGGGTTTTAGTTCGAGTCGCAAAACATCAGAAATGGAGTGTAGGGCCGCTTTAGAAGCACAATAGGCACCGGAGAAAGGTGTAGGCATTACACCGGAAACCGAGCCGATATTACACACAATTCCGCCCTGCTCCGAGCGCATTAAAGGTACACAGGCCCTAATCAAAGCGAGAGGGGCAAATACATTGGTTCGGAACTGTTTTTCCAGTGCTCGCGTGTCCAGTTCCAGCAACGGCCCCATCTGACCGTAACCGGCGTTATTAACCAAAATATCGAGCCGTCCGTATGCCGCTTTTACTGCGTGAACTACTCGATTGATATCCGCCTGGGAATTCACATCCAAGGCCTCTGTGGCAATTCCCAGGTCCGCCAGCTCTTGTAAACTTTCCGGCCGGCGCGCCGTGGCAATCACTATGGTTCCCCGGCGATGTAGTGCCAAAGCCAGCTCCCGCCCAATACCGCTTGAGCAGCCGGTAATTAAAGCCACTCGATCCGGAACCACATAACCCCGCCCAATTTGCGCAAGGCTTTCCGCAGCAAAACTTCGATTGGGGGAACGAAATCTGGAAATGGGCGGCTTATCCACAGGAACTGCTCCGTTTAATGGTCCTATCTCTCAATGGGCGTTTGCAGGTACTCAATCAATCCGAAAACATTGCCATAGGGGTCAAGAAAGCTCGCCATCAGCACACGTCCAAAAACTTCCTCTATATCCGAGTGCTGCCGCACCCCCATAGTACCGAGTCGCTCAATCTGCGCGGCCAAATCCAAAACCTGCCAGTAAGCAACTACACCATCGGCCCGGCTGATCGCACTGCGCGCATCGGCATTTAATCCGAGCTCGCAATCACCAATACTAAACGCCGCATAGCTATCGCTTTCATGGCTGGGTTTCTGTTCGAGTACCTGCGTATACCAGGCCACAGCCTCGGTAATGTTGGCAACTCCGTAGACTGTTTTGCGCAAGCCAAGAATCTGCCCCATTTGAGACATCCCGTTGAGTAATTTTTATCCACTGGGTGGGGCACTATGGCGCAGTTTATTGCAGCTCTTGCTCCAACTGCTCCAGTAGGTCCAGGGGTTCCATCTCAACCCCTTCCAGTTCGGCGTTCCAGTTTATCCCCACCAATAAGACATCTTCATGCATGCCGGTGAGCCAGTCATCCATAAATTCTTCCAGGTCAATTGCCACTGCCTCATAGTCAGCCCAGTCTCCTTCGCAGTGGTCTTGTGCAAATTCTCTTTGCGACCAAAAGGGCATAACCTCGGTATCGGCCCGCTTTTCAGACTCACAAAGTGCAAAGCCCTCCTCACCCTGCAGGGCCCAGACGCAGCCCTGGCCTACAGCTTCAGGCAAAAAGCGCGCGCAATTATCTTCAAAATTATCGGTTAGGGTTTCGCTTTGCATAACAACTTCGCTTAAACGGTTTTACCGCAGTTTACGTTAGTTTTCCCGGCCTCAATAGGCCCTAAATTCTGTCGAATACTGCCATCGACTCAACATGATCGGTATGGGGAAACATATCCATGACACCCGCCTTACTCAACCGGTACCCCAACTTCACCAATTCACCGGCATCCCGAGCCAGCGTGGCCGGGTTACAGGAGACGTAGACGATCCTACTGGCAGAAAATCGCGCCAACCCGCGCACAGCCTCCAGAGCGCCGTCCCTCGGTGGGTCCAACAAGATTTTATCGAAACCTTCTTCTGCCCAAGGCGCACCTGCCATTTTTTCGTTCAGGTCGGCAGAATAAAATTGCACATTTTGTAATTGGTTCAAAGCGGCATTGTCCACACCCCGTTGAGTTAAAGCGCCGACACCTTCGACCCCGATCACTTCCGCTGCACGACGCGCCAATGGCAGGGTAAAATTCCCTAACCCGCAAAATAAATCCAATACGCGCTCGGAGGGTTGCGGATCGAGTAACTCAACGGCTCGACTCACCATCTGCCGATTTATCGCAAAATTTACCTGCACAAAATCCTGCGGTTTAAATCTCAGCGTCAGGTCAAATTCCGGCAACTGATAACTTAGATAAGCGGCTCCTTCTGTCGGCCAGATTCTCTCCAGGGAAGCATCACTGCCACCTTGTATATACAGGTGTATACCAGTGCTTTTAGCAAATGCTAACCAGAGCGCCAAGTCCTTATCTGACAGGGGCTTTAAATGGCGGAGCACCAGAGCTGTCACATCATCTCCAACCGCCACTTCCAGATGAGAAAAGTTTGCCCGGCCTTCACTTTCGCCAACAAGTTTTTTTAGCAACCCTAAATGTTCGGCAATTTTTGTATGTAGTACCGGGCACTCATCAATATCTACCAAATCATTGCTGTGCTTTTTTCGAAAACCAAAAAGCAACTCACCACCCTGGGATTTTTTCAATTTGCGAATGCCGATACGGGCCTTGCGCCGATAACCGTAGGGATCAGCGGTTAACGGCGGCAGTATTTCTTCAGGTTCAATTCCACCAAAGCGCGACAACTGATCCAAAAGAATTTTTTGCTTTTCAGTAATTTGTGCCGATGGCTCCAGGTGCTGAACCGAACAGCCTCCACATGAATCCACATAGGCGCACTGCGGCGCGCACCGATCCGCTGAAGCCGATAGGATTCCCTCAACAATTCCCTCATCAAAACGGCCGCGCCGTGCGGTATAGCGGAATTTAACCTGCTCTCCCGGTAAGGCACTATCAATAAACACCGTTTTGCCACCCACCCGGGCAATACCGCGCATATCGTGACTAAATTTTTCTATTGTCGCTTCAGCGCGGCTCGGCAAGTTTTTTTTAACCGGCTTGCGGCCAGTAATAAAACGGGGCTTCTTACTCATAATTAATTGGGAGAATTCAGTACAACTAAAGAATAGAAAAAAGTTACAGGGTCAGGCGGTGGCCGTTATCGCGCAACCAGCGGCGCAACTCTTTAAATCTGGGGCACACACTTTGGACCAAATCCCAGAAAGCGCGGCTGTGGTTATGGTGTTGCAAATGGCAGACTTCGTGAGCCACCAGGTAATCCACTATAGGCTCAGGAGCGAGACAAACAAGCCAGTTAAACTGCAGCTCACCGCGAATACTACAGTGACCCCACTTGCTTTTGGTACGACGGACTTTTACTGATGAAATACTTAACCCCAGCTGCTCGGCCAACACATGGGATTTTTGCGTTAACAATGCCAATGCTTCCCGCTGGTAAAGGCGTTGTAAAGCAGTTTGCAGCTGCGTGTCATCAGGCTCGCGATAGCGGGTATAAAGCCCGATAGCACCATCGCCAATACCGGCACTTTTACTGCTTGTCGCACGCTGTAAGGGAAGCTGTTGTCCCAGCCAGGGAAAACTCTCACCAAAAGCGTACCGATATTGCGGCACCTGCGCAGCGCGCCGGTCGGCTGCGAGTAACTGTGCTCTCACCCACTGGATATTTTCCTGCAGGAATTCATGCCCATAACGGGCTGCGCAACGCTGTGGAATTCGCACTTCCACACCACCGGAAGACAGTACCAGCCCCAGACGCTTGCGCCGGCTCGAACGCACCAAGCGATAGGGAATATCTTCAAAAATAAAGTCCTGGGCCTGTTTCAAGCGGGATCTCCACTCGCAACCCAGGAGCTAATACTAGGCACCATGAGCTACAACAGCCATGGTAATGCGAGAAATACAACTGAGTTTCCCATTGGGTGCATAGATCAGAATTTCCCACACCTGGCTGCTGCGCCCAATATGCACGGGTTTCGCACGACCGCGAACCTCTCCCTCAGGGACAGGGCGCAGGTGATTGGCGTTAACCTCCTGACCGACACAATAAAATTTATCGGTATCCACTAATAGGTTGGCACCTATGGAACCCAGCGTCTCCGACAATACGACATTAGCACCACCATGCAAAATACCGAAGGGCTGGCGAGTGCGATGGTCTACGGGTAAGGTCCCTTCCAGGTAATCATCGCCAATTTCCGTAATTTCCATTCCCAGGTAGCCGGGCATGCATTGGGATATTCCCTGGTTCAGTTCTTCCAGTGAAGGATCTAAATGCCAAATTGCCATTACAATAAATCTCTTGTACGTGTAATACCGGAGCATTAACCCGGACTTTTTTACTTACATTCAGGACCAATAAATTTTTCTACTTACCAATAAAATAATCTGGCAGAAAAAAATCCGGGGGGATAATAGCCGGGTGTTAAATGCGAGGGGCCAAACAAGCCATAGCGAAACAACTCCATATCCAACATCCGCAGCTCCCAGCGAAGGCGGCTGCGCTGCAAGTACAATGCCTGGGCCTGGGCTTCACTATCAGTGTTCCGATAGGCGTAATGCAGGGAAAGCAACTCACGCTCTAAATTATCCCGGCGCCACAAAAGGCGCTGGTAATGCTGCTCTATACGGTATTCAGCGAGACCGCGCTCGTAATTCTGTAAAAACAAATCAGCAGTAGGGCCAGTGCAAACCCCTTGGTAATTACGTCCCCTACGCCCCTGGTGATAGCCATTTTCAGCAGTGCAGTAAGTCTCTACACCCTCTTCATGGCCCTGCAGCCATGCATCGCTATCCACATGCATATCGTAGCTGTCACACTCTTGGGCAATATCGTACACCAGCGACTGTGAGCGACCGCGAGCGCCGTCTTGCAGGCCCCGCTCATACCAGAGCCCCGCGCGGCACTCCTCTTCGGAAATTACTGCGCAGCCGCTTAACCCCAGCACCAGCAAGACGAGAAAAAGACGTATTTTTCCTGCAAACATAAAATGGGACTCCCGGCGCTGTACTTCCCGCCTGTTATTGGAATCCAGGTATCACTTAACCAAAGCGCTTGTCGGCGACAAAAGGATTGGTTTGGCGCTCCTGGCCAAAAGTGGACATGGGGCCATGTCCCGGTACAAATTGAACCTCATCACCCAGCGGCCATAGGCGCTCTTTGATAGAGCGAATCAGGGTATCGTGATCTCCCTGGGGGAAATCCGTACGCCCGATAGAACCGGCAAACAAAACATCTCCCACCAGAGCCAACTGGCTGGGGCGGTGGAAGAAAATCACATGGCCGGGGGTATGGCCCGGGCAGTGGTGCACCTCCAGTTCCTGATCCCCTACAGTAACCCTATCTCCCTGCTCCAACCAGCGGTCTGGAGTAAATACTTCGACAGCGGGGAAACCAAACATCTGCGCCTGCATAGGCAACTGCTGAATCCAGAAATCATCGCCTTTATGCGGCCCCTCTATCGGCAGCTGGAGCTGCTTGGACAACGCCGCAGTGCCCCCTACATGGTCCAGGTGACCGTGGGTCAGCAGGATTTTCTCCAGCTTGAGACCGCGCTCCTCCACCGCCGCCAGAATCTTATCGAGATCGCCACCGGGGTCGACAACAGCCGCGCGCTTACTGTCTTCACACCACAGCAACGAGCAGTTTTGCTGGAAAGGAGTAACCGGAACCAGGTGATATTGCAGCGACATAAGAAAGCGGCCCTTCATCTTTTACAGGAGACTGTTGAGGTAATTGGGGATTATACCGCGAGAGCCTGCTGAGAGGGTTGTGGATGCCGATGAGCGGGCTTATTCACCGTCTTGAGCAGGGAGCGCACATCCTCTATCAGCTGCTCAACAACTTTCGGGTTCCGCCAGTAATCCTCAGGGGGCGAGGGAAAAGCCACTGAACTCAAAGCGCCGTGATCGCTCAGCGAACAAGTCTCATAGTCTCGGCACACCGCCTGGTTATAGGAGGGGCTCAGGGGTTTAAGGGGCCAGCCAAACAGGTCATTGGGGTGATAAAAATTCTTCCAGCGAAAATTGTATCCCCGGGTATTGGAGGTGACCGCCTGAATTTGCTCCCTGGGTCGATCGGCGCACCACAGGGGCATTGTCGGCCCCAGGGTGTACCAATGGCTCAAGGTCTTGAGGCGCAAAAACCTCTCACGCGCCGACCCTTTGTGAACTCCTGCGGGACCGCCTTCACGCCAAACACCGCAACTGACATTGGGCCGCTGGGCGTCCCAGAGGTAATTAGATAGGTTGATACAACCCACCGAATGGCTGATCAATATCACCGGGGCCCGCTCATCAACCTGATCAGCGGCCTTGGCCAGCGCCGCATAGATCTCGCGCTGGGTCTTTTCGTAGTTGCTATCCCGGCGATCCACAGTGCCGGACTGCGCCGCTGTCTGCGACATCCCCAGGAGTAAATATTTTCGTGCACGCAGGAAGTCCAGCTCGCGTTTCTGCATACTCTCAAAGGTGCGTTCGATGTTGCTCTGGAAGTGCTCCAGGCCGGGTAATTCAGCGCAGTAGAGACGCGACCACTCCTCCCCAAGCTCGGTTTCCAATGCCGAAAACAGTGGCTTTGCAAACGTGTTATCCACAGCCCCCATACCCGCAGCAGCAAGGATTACGATATCCGCCATGGCTTCCTCTTCTTATTATTCTATCGGCGCCTTCGCAGCGCTCGGCTTTTTAATTGAATGAACATTGATGAAAACCCGCACAAGGGGCATTCTTACTGCCAAAGAAAAATCGAAAAAATACTGAAAGTGGCGCGAGGGGAAGCTGCACAATAATGCATCCCTTTACGAGCCGTGTGGATACATCACAGTAAATATGAACTAACGTACCCACTAGTGAGCCGCAGAAACTGCATTGCGACGGGTTGAGATGACCGATTTAACCCGAATAGTAATATACTGCCCAAAGCTAAACCGGCGCCACTCCAATTTGCCACCCAAGAGGCAGAATCACCAGAAAGCTGACCGATTACAGTGCTGTAACAATACCCGGGTCCTGGTGCATAATAGTGGCTGTACAAAAATCAAACATTTATAACAATCCCTCCCGCAGCGATGCTTTTAACTTCCAAATACAGCCTGCCGGATTGCCCCGAGCACGCCCTATCGCGCCCGCGCCTGCTGTCGGTTCTGAACCAATGCCACAGCGATCAACTGCTGTTGGTGACGGCTCCTGCGGGATACGGCAAGACCACGCTGGTTACCTCCTGGGCCTCACAGCAGGACAACCCGGTCGCCTGGTATACGCTGGATGCCAGCGATAATGAACCGAGCCAATTCTGCCGCTACCTGGTGGAAAGCGTGCACAGGGCGACCGGCAATGGTGTCCCCCAGACTCACCAATTATTGTCCGCGCCCCAGCGCCCGGACCCCTCAACCCTGGTGAGCCACCTGCTGTCGGAACTGCGGGGCCTGCCCAGCGAACTGCGCATCGTGCTGGATGACTACCACCAGATCGACAACCAGCAGGTGCACGACACTACCCGCTTTTTGTTGCGCCACGCTCCCGCCGGTGTCGGTATTGTTCTCACCAGTCGCAGCCAACCGCCTTTGGGCTTGGCCACCCTGCGAGTTCAAGGGCGATTACTGGAATTGGGCAGTAATGAGCTGGCCCTCAACATTGAGGAAATCGCCACCCTGCTCAAGCAGCGCCTACCGTTTAATCTCGACGGCGACCGCGCAGCCCAGCTGCATCACCTCAGTGAGGGCTGGCCCCCCGCCGTACAGCTATTCACTTTATCGGTGCGCGACAGCAACGAAGTGGATCGCTATCTGGCAGAGCTGGAGCAGGGCCACAGTCATATTCTCGATTACCTGGCTGAGGAAGTGCTGGAGCGGCTGGAACCCCAACTGCGCCAGCTCCTTTCCTGCACATCGATCCTCACCCGGGTTAACGCCCAGCTGGCGGAGCGCCTTACCGGTCGGCAAGATGGTCAGCAGTTGCTGGAAGAAGCCGCGCGCCGCGGGTTATTCCTGCAGGCGCAGGATTCAAGCCGCCAGTGGTTCCGCTTTCACCCGGTCTTCGCCCGCTTCCTGCAGCGGCAAATTAATGACCGCGAACACTTGCTGCAATTGCACAGCACTGCCTGTGATACCTGGCAAGAATTAGACCAGCCAGTGGAGGCCCTGCGCCACGCCCTGGCCGGCGGCGACCGCGAGCGGTTAAAGCAACTGCTCAACGATCGAGGAGAACAGCTTCTGCGCGCGGGGCAGTCGCGCCTGCTGCGGGACTGCCTCGACTGGCTCGGTGACGAAGCCCTGCAACACAGCGCCCGCTTTACCCTCCTGTCCGCAAAAATGGCGCGGGAGAATTTTGAATACGACCTGTGCGAGAAAAACCTGGCGGCCTCGGAAAGCTGGCTGCAGCGGGAGGATCCGGCACAGTGGCGCGACTTTGAAGGCGCCTTTGCCACCATGCGCGCCCAGGTGGCCATTGCCCGAGGGCAGACACTGCAAGCCAAGGAGTATGCCGAAGAAGCTTTGGCCCTACTCCGCGCAGACCAGCTGGGCGAAAGAATCTCCGCTCTGCTGGTCACCGGTGAGACCAGCTTCTGCCTGGGTGCCTTGCAAGAGGCCAACCGCTATATGCAGGAAGTGGAAGCCCTGGCGATCGCCGAACGGGATATCCCCAGCGCCGCCTGGGCCATCTGCCAACAGACAGAGATCGCCTTTGCCCAGGGCCTGCTGAAGAAAGCGTCCACGCTGCAGGAGAAGGTGCAGACCCTGGTGCAGAAAAATCACCTGTCCACACTGCCCATCTCGGAATTTGTGTGCCGGCTGCGCGGCCAGCTGCAATGGGAGTCCGGCGATCTGGAAGGTGCCGAGCAATCCGCTCGCCGAGGTATGCAAATCAACCGCCGGGTCGGCGAGCACTGGCTGCTGCCGGAGTACACCCTGCTGTTAAAAATCGCCCAGGCCCGAGGAGAGAAAGAGGAGTCCCTGGAGTGGCTGGAGCGTATCGAGCGCCTGCTCACTGACGGGCGCTACCACCGGGACTGGATCGCCAACGCCGATGCCACCCGCATCCGCACTTGGCGCGCCCTGGGCAATCAGCAGGCCATCGCCAGCTGGTTGGAACAAGCAACGCCTGTCGCCGACAGGCCCAGCAATCACTTTGAACAGTGCCACGGGCGCAACCATGTGCGCGCGATGATTGAGCTGCACCACTGGTCCGATGCCAACCGCCTGTTGAGCCGCCTGAAACAAGTCGCCAACGAGTGCGGCCTGGAAACAGATCGCCTGCGTAACCGGGTGCTGGAATCCCACCTGCTGTGGCTGCGGGAGCAATACCCGCAATCTGTGGGGGCTATTAGTGAGGCCCTGCTTCTCTCCCACGAACGGGATTTTCGCGCCAGCTTCCTGCAGATCGGCAAACCTTTAATCGTTATCCTGAAAGCCGCCCTGGAAAATGGCCTGGGAGAGGCGGAGTCCAGCAAAGCCCAACAACTGATCAAAGCGGCACAACAGCAGCCAGAGCTGGACGGTGGTATTCGCATCGAGCTGGATGACACCATTATCCGCGAGATACTGGCCAGCGATGCCGTGCCAGACTTCCTGCGCCACTCCCCACTCACCCCAAGGGAATGGCAGGTACTGAATGCGATTCACTCGGGGCTGTCGAACGAAAAAATCGCCCGTCACTTTAAGGTGGCGCCGAGCACCATCAAGACCCATATTCGCAGCCTCTACCAAAAGCTGGACGTCAAGGATCGCCAGGAGGCCATCGCCCTGGCCGAGCAAATGCTTCGCTCGGTCCAGGACAAGCCCTAAACAGTCCTGCTCCAGCGGCACAGGGACGTGCCCACTATGCTCCTCATCCCCCGCCCGCCAATACCAAACCACCCCAGACCGGTCACCCTTTACCCCGCTCTCCCCCCTCGCCGGGGAGGAGGAAGCCCGCCAATGACTGCTCCATACTCACCCTATCCTTTAAAGGTGGACTATCTCCCCCTTTCAAATAATGAAACAAGGCAGTAATCCATGAGCGGCTACAGCTATGAGTGGTGGCGCAACAGTGTCATTTATCAGATTTACCCACGCAGCTTCTGCGACGCCAACGGAGATGGCATCGGTGATATTCCCGGAATTACACAAAAACTGGATTATGTAAAATCCCTCGGCGTAGACGCCATCTGGATCTCACCCTTTTTTAAATCGCCGATGGTGGATTTTGGCTATGACGTTGCCGACTACCGCGATGTAGACCCTATTTTTGGCAACCTGGAAGATTTCGACCGAATGATCGAAGCGGCCCACGAGCGCGGCCTGAAAGTGATTATCGACCAAATCCTCAGCCACACCTCAGACCAGCACCCCTGGTTCCAGGAGAGTCGTGCCAACCGCGACAACCCCAAAGCGGACTGGTATGTCTGGGTTGATCCCCAAGAAGATGGCACCCCTCCCAACAATTGGGTCTCCGTATTCGGAGGAGGCTCCTGGCGCTGGTGTACCCGCCGCCGCCAGTACTATTTAGCCAACTTCCTAAAAGAGCAGCCGGACCTGAATGTGCACAACCCAGAAGTCCAAGAGCAGCTGATCGCCGATATGAAGTTCTGGCTCGATCGGGGTGTAGATGGTTTCCGACTGGATGCGGTCAACTTTATTTTCCATCAGCAGGCCCTGAGCAATAACCCGGCGCGCCCGCTCAAGCTCGACGAGAAAGGCCTGCCACCAGTCAATCACTACGACTACCAGTGGCACCAGAATGATAAATCCCAGCCGGAAAACCTGGTGTTTCTCCAGCGGGTACGACAGTTAATGGATCAATATCCCGGTACTGTGACCGTGGGTGAAGTTGGCGACGACAATACCCATAAAATCATGGCCGAATACACCACGGAAAAACGCCTGCACATGGCCTATTCCTTCGATCTATTGACCGAGGATTGCAGTGCGGACTTCCTGCGCGAAACCCTGGAAAAAAACCGCGACGTAATCGACAAGGGCTGGCCCTGTTGGTCGATCAGCAATCACGATGTACCCCGCTCAATAACCCGATGGAACAAAGGCTTTAGCGACGACCAAGCCGATACCAGAGCCCCGCTATTCCTGCTGATGCAATTGGCACTGCGCGGAAGTGTCTGCCTCTATCAAGGGGAAGAACTGGGCTTGCCGGAAGCGGAAATTGCCTATGAAGACCTGGTAGACCCCTATGGCATTAATTTGTGGCCGGAATTCAAAGGCCGCGACGGCTGCCGCACACCGATGCCCTGGACCAATACCAGCGACGACAACGCCGGCTTTTCCACAGCAAAACCCTGGCTACCCATCTCAGGGGAGCACCAACAACGGGCGGTAGAGGTTCAGCAGGACGCCCAGCGCTCCATGCTCAACCGCTTCCGCGCACTGATCGATTGGCACCGGGAACTACCCCAGTCGTTGGCGACAGCAGAGCAGGAAGTGATCGACACCGGCAGTGATTTATTTGCTTTAGTAAGGCGCAGCGACAGCGAAGAAATGCTGGTTGTTCTCAACCTTGGGCAAACCAATGGCACCCTGGAATTACCTGCTGAGTTCTCCGGTGCGCACAATATTACCCCGGCATTGTTTGCTGGCAATGCGGAAGGAAATAGCTTAGAGCTAGCTGCCGCAGACGCCTGTGTGCTACTGCGTAAAAAAGCCTGATTGATTAGCAATATTTAAAAGATGCCCAGCTCATATTCGAGCCTGGGCATCGAGTAAGAATTACAGTCTCTCTGCAACGTCTCTTCCTTTCGACGTCTGCTTTCCCGCCGGCACAATGCCGGCTTTTTTCTCCTTAACTCCAATAACTCATCGTCTATTGCCTGCAATACAAAAAGCCAGATAAAAATATTCGATGTGACTCCCCTCTCAACGTAAGTCTTCGCTATTGGAAATAACCAAATGCAAGGCCAAAATCATCAACTAATGAAAAATACCAACTCATCGAGTTAAGAATCCTTCAATCTCAATTTAAAGCACTACCACTGGAGAGTCACGTCATATGATTTTTCAAATTAAAAATTGAAAAATTCAAAACGTTTATATAAAACCGATAATAGGGCTTATATTTTAGCTACTTCGAAATGGGACTGTCCTTCCTTGAAGTACAAGGTGAGAGAGGCTTCTCGCAACCTTCCCACCCTATCAGTGAGACTAGTTTCCTTAACAAAATATATGAATTGCTTCTCCCAGTGAGTATAAGTTTACCTCTTCTTTCTAAAACAACCGTACTTAATTTCAAATATGTTACCAGGAGACTCCCGTGAAGCATTCAGTCTTACTTGGTACTTTACCGCGAATATCTTCCATAACATTGCTATTCAAACTGTCTTATATACAGCATTTCATATCTTGTTCTACTTTCAATATAAGAATTCAAGAGAAGCTTCTCCTATTTCTGGAGAGAGCGGGCTAAGTCATTGACTTTAAAGGGGGTGGCACTATTGTCACGAGCAAGAAAAGCAGGTAGATATATATCCGCTGTTATATATCTACCTGTTGAGAATTGCGCCAAAGCCTCTAACCTACTGATATTGCTGTGTTTTTTGGGTAATCTTGGATGACTGCAGCAGAATTATATAGAAGGGTGATATAAAGACGCTTCTTTTGAATTAACTGTTGTACAAACCCGCTACGCGGGAGTGGTGCCACTTTTAAATTATAAGAGGCATTTTAGAAAATGCATAACCGGGTATTGCAAAATATATTTTCTGCGTACAGTGGTTATTTATCTAAAACTGCGCAACCACTAAAAAATTTAAAAGCTATCTCCTCGATACAAGAATGCCGTACAAAATCGATGGGAAGCAGTTATTATCGTTGTAAGCACAACCATGTCACTGAGCAGCATCATTCTTGTAGGCATAGAAGTTGCCCCCTTTGCTCAGGCAGAAAACAGCTCCAGTGGGTTGATCAGCAGCGTCGTAAATTATTTGATACAGATCATTTTCATGTGGTCTTTACTATACCTCATGAGTATCTGCCGATATGGCAATACAACGAGGAGAAGCTTACAGATATACTCTTTTTGTCGAGTAAAGAAACGCTATTTGAATTGATGGCAAGTAAGGACTATCACGGCGTAACCCCCGGGATGCTTATGGCTCTGCATACTTGGGGAAGACAGTTAACTTTACATCCACATATACACTGCCTGATCACCGCTGGCGGTTTGACTTTAAGAGAAAACTGGAAAGAAACAGGTGAGTATTTATTACCTGTGCGAGTGGTTAAGAGTTTTTATAGGGGAAAGTTTCAAGCGCTGTTACTAGAGCAGTATCGTGCTGGGCTAATCAAGCTGCCTCCCAGTTGGCCCATTGGCCAGTTTGATATTCTCTTTAAAGCTTGCTATCGCAAAGAATGGTCAGTTCGTATTCAGGATCGATATGAGCATGGACAAGGCGTTCTGCTGTATTTTTCACGATATATCAAAGGTGGCCCGCTGAAGCCAAAGCAGATATTAAACGTGGATCATAAGGGGCTGGAATTTCGTTATTTTGATCACCGTGACCAGCGACGCAAGCGACTAAGATTAAAGCCTGAAGAGTTCTTAAGACGTGTCTTGCAGCACATACCTCCAATAGGAAAACACATGGTACGGAGTTATGGATTATATGCTGGGTGCAATAAGAAAAAGCACGATCTATGTAGTAATCAAGTGGGTTTAATGAAAGATCAACGACTCCCAGCTGGATTGCAAATCCAAGATCTGGTGGTAGAGTGTGGGCAGTGCCATGAATCTACAAAGTTGACTGGCAGAGTGTGGTCTAAGGCGAAAAAAGGAATTTCCTTTATAAAGGGGGCGGCTCGGCAAGATAGTGCCGGCGGGAATGTACAACATGGCGATGAACCAGACACTGCAGGAATGGGCCTCTTTAGTTCGGCCTAAATTCAATGCCAGATCATTTTTTTTACCGCCTGCAGTGCAGGTTATCTAAGCGTTATGGGTCATAAAGTATGAGCAAAGTATGGAGAGAGATCGCAGACCCCAAAAAGCACATTGACTACATGAGCACTCGAAACGAAGGTGGTGTACCAGTTGAAGCTTCAAGAGATAATCTAATTGAAAAATGGGTTTACTTTGCAGACGTATGCAATTTCATTTTCCAGTTTGCGAGCATTGACCAAGTACTAGAGTGTAAGGATTACTTTTCAAAGTCTGTACACCCTTCTACTCGGGAAAAGGGTCACGAGTTAGAACATTATTGGCATCCCTGGTATTCAAAACTGCCTAAGAGTATAAATAAAGGCGCCAAGCGTGAGGAAGTTATCAAAGCGCTAGACAGTATTTTAAATATATGGGCCAACCCATAACAAGCCAAGGCTGTCGGACGCTTCGCGCCGCAGCTTGGGGCGTTATGCGTCATCCGGTTGGGACAGCTATGAGAAAAATTAGAATTTTATTCCTATTGCTTTTACTTCTATCATCTATTTCTGTGCAAGCTCTAGACGGGCAGGAGTGTAAGTCGAGCGTAGAAGCGTTCAGAGGTTTTAATGTAGCAGTTTCAAATGATGAGAATTGTACATCTATAAACTGCTCTGGGGTCAAAGCCCGAAACATAGAGTCCGCACTTGCTCTGTGTCATCAAACAGAAAAGGACCACAAGTTTTGCGGTTGGCATGGCAGTCAAATCGTAAATCATGCAAATATCCTGTTGGTTAATCCAGGTAATTACAATGTATCTATCAGCAAGTGCAGCACATAACAAGGCGCTGTTGTCGCAGCCTGTGGCTGCTGGGACGTCCCACTGCGTGGTCCGCCCCAAAGCTTGGCGTTAGGTGCCCAATTAAATGAATAGAGTGCTAACCGGCATAACATCACTTTTACTGGTTTTTAGTGGCTTAGTGCACCAGTATTTAGGCGGTCTTCGGATAATACTCAATGGGAAGCCTGGGTTTAGTAGTTCGCTAGTAAGCTCGGGAAGTGGAGACAGTTTCCTGGTTCAGCTCAGTATGTATGCCTTTGCGGTAAGTCTTTTGGCCGCAATGGTAAATAAAGCCATCAACAAATGTTTCATTATTAATGTATTCATTTTTTATGGTGTATTGATTCTCGTAAACCTTGATGTACCAATTACAGAATCTATAAAACTAGGTGACTACACGTTGGCTGCGGCAATGCTAATAGCTTCAGTTCCAGTGGTTTTTCACCTAACAATGCGGTCAACCTGATGCAGCATACTCCGCTTCTTTTTTGGGTGGCTACGCCACTTTACCCCAAAAAACAGCTCCATATGCTGCACAGGTTACCTTGGCGTTATGCGTAAAAATGAATCATAAACTTCGATATATTCTAGCATTCACTTTGGGCTCAGCTTTAGCTGTAATCCTTTGGTTTTCTATTGCTACTTCACATCCAATATTTATGCAGCTAAAAGTTTCTGGGTTAATTCCTCCGGTAATCGCTAGCCTGGTTGCTGGTGCTGTAACATCTGCAATACTTCCTAGCAAAAAAGTATCATTAACTTTCTTATTAGGTTGTTTGGTGGCTCTTCCAATGCTTCTATTTCTCTTATGGCATGGGTTTAGTCATCTTGGGCGCAACCCTCTGTTGTGGTATTGGCCAATTTATGTTCCTCCCGCGTTTCTTCTTGGGGGCCTTTTAACTAGAGGGGTATGGCGTGCCGCATAACCAAGCAATCTTGCGGAACTCCGTGAGCTGTCACCTTGTTTGCAAAAACACGCAAACAAGTCGCCATCCCACTCCGTCGCGCAAATTGCGGCGTTATTGTGGCGGTCAATTTTTAGATGGTTTGTAGTTGCTGCAAGTAACAATCTCTACCTGAACACGCTTCGCCAGAGAGTTTTCCTGCAAACTGGCACCGTAGTTTCGTTCAAATGCCTTCGTTTTAAGCCAACAAGTTCTGCAAGTTAGCTGCCGCATTGTGGAGTGCCAGGCGGATAGTTAATTGGTGGGGAAAGTATGGTACTTTTCCCTGTAAATTTATCGGGCAGTGGCCAGCCAAAGTTGGCTGGCAGAGAGCAAGTAGGTCGTTCAGTGTGCGCCAGCTATAACCAGGCCAGGCAAGATCGCCCAGCCGGAGGCTGGGCTGGACAGCCTACGCTCCGCTTCGGCTGCCCTTGCTGGCAACGTTATAACCAAATCAGACATAAGAGATAAATTTGAGAGCAGTCCATCTATTTTTTATCATTGCCTTTCCAGCTAATTCCTATGCGTGTTTTATTCAACCTGAAGGATTGGCCGAACAGCACGTGTCAGAATTTTTCCTTCTCTTAGGGATTTCTGCAACGATTCTAGTTCTTGCGCTTTTCATACGCTACTTAACAAGCAAGAAGCGTCTATGGGCACCAATAATTAGCGCGCTAGTTGTAGGCTACATTCCTGCGTGTATGTACTTTCTTTTTATGGAAGGTATCGCAGGTCCTGGAGGTGCTTGCGGTAGACCTGAACTCTTACAGGCAGGGCAAACCCTCTTAGTAGGTTTCGTAGCTATCCTAGTGTATGAAATTTTTAAGTATTGGAGAGCTAAGCGAACCAATGGGCTATAACAAGTTGCTGAAATACGTTTCGGTCGCAAAAATTGCGCCCTTCACCGGACAGCCTACACTCCGTTTCGGCTTCCGTTTAGCAAAGCGTTATTGTGGCGGTTAGTTTTTAGGTAGTTTGAAGTTGCTGCAAGCACCAATCTCTTCCTGAGCACATTTCTCCAGAGAGTTTTCCTGCAAGTTGGCACTGCAGTTTCGTTCAAGTGCCTTCGTTCTAAGCCAACAAGTTCTGCAAGCTAGCAGCAGCATTGTGGAGTGCCAGTCAGTTAGTTAACAGGTGGGGAAAGTATGGTATTTTTCCCAGTAAATTTATCGGGCAGTGGCCAGCCAAAGGTGGCTGGCAAAGAGCAAGTAGGTTGTTCAGAGCGCGCCAGCTATAACCAGGCCAGGCAAGCTCGCCCAGCCGGTGGCTGGGCTGGACAGCCAGCGCTTCGCTTCGGCTGCCCTTGCTGGCAACGTTATACGTAGGCAATGAACGAAGAAACACTAAAATTTATTGAAGAGCGGCGCCTTGTTTCGTATATGAACAAAACAAAGTGGCGAGAACTCGCTAATGCCATTACAAGTAACAGTGATTTCGAGCCTCAAGTAAGGCTTAAATATCTACGAGACTTAGAGGCAATGCCTGGGTTTTCGCTGCTTGATTGGGAATGGGTTCGCTATGGTCAATCTAACTGTATCGAGTGGATGGATATTGACCCATTCAAAAGAGAGCGAAGGGGCAATCTTTTGAGTGATAGAATTACTGACTTCAGTGGCTTTATAGCAACTGTTCTGAAAAATTACAATATCCCATACTCCGTAGAAAATGGGTGTTACAGGGTATGGGGATATGCAAACCAGCAACCAGTTTTCGTATAACAAACGCAAGCACGCGGTCCCGTTTTCCGCTGCGCTCCAAACGGCCCGGTGTTGCGGGCGTTATGCAATTGAGGCCTTATGAAAGACGAATACATATTTTTGGCCCTCGCTATAGGGGTTACAGCACCTTGGCTGCTGAGGCTTTTTCTTAAGCATTGGGCTTTCAACGCGGTGTTGTTCTTAAGCGCCTTTGTTTTGGCTATGAACTACGGGCTATGGGGTTACAGAGAATCGATGTTTAGAGAAATGGTTTCATCGGGCATGCTCACTGAAGATGATATCTGGCGGGTTTATCTATCGTGGTTTTTAAAAGGTTTTCTTACTGCTTCGGGCATTATCTTTGGTATGTCCATATTTGGTAATTATCGAAAAGAGAAAGATGAAAATTCAAATGCATAACAAAGCTAGGCAAGTTCGCGCTTCGCGCTGGACCTCGTCGCTTAGGCTCCTCGGCCCTTGCTAGCGACGTTAAGTGAAAAATGAATATCTGGGAACTATACAAAGAAGACCAAAAGTTGGCCGACTTAACACAAATAGACCTTGATCAGCCTTGGTTCATAGGTGTGTTGGTTCCAACTCCGCCTTTTGATGAATACCGTAATCTCTTTGAAAAAGCTCAGAAATTTATAGAAACCGAAGAATTCGATTCTGAAGAATCAGAAGATACCTTTGTTGCAATTGATAATTTAAAACTGCAATTGGTGCGTATGTCGGATAAACGTGTATTTAAAGACGTAATGCTATGTATATCTGGTGATGAGGTATGGTGGCGTATTTAGTAACTGTATGTGAGTCACTTAACAAACGCAGGCACAATCGCACACTTCGTGTGCTGGACCTCCGGTGCTTCGCACCTCCGGCCTGTGCTGCGGGGCGTTAAATTTCTATGAGTAAGAATCAATATCGAACACTAATTGTATTATCGCTAGCCATAGGCTTACTTTCTGGCGTATATGACTATATCTGGCCTGACCCAATAACTGATCAGGTTTTTGATTATGTTGTTGAGATTGAGCCAGAGATTGAAGGCACAAAACTTGTCGCGGCTGGCGTATTGGCTGTTGTTTCCATCATTATGGTGCTGGTTTCACTGGTCGGCCTGCTTTTATTCAAGTCATGGGCAAGGCATGTTTATGCTGCTGGATTTGTTGCTGCATTTGCACTGTATCCATTCATGGGTATCATGGTTTACAGCGGTTTTAGCCAAGTGCTCTATGACATATCTATGGTGCTGTCTGGCGTGCTGCTGGCATTAATGTATTACTCACCTGTAGCGCTGTACTATGAGCAAAAAATTTAACAAGTACAAGCAGGTTGCTGCGGGCCTTTGGCCCTTCGCGGGACAGCCTACGCTACGCTCCGGCCGCCCCTGTTGTAGTCGTTAAATTCAAAAGCTAGGGAGAACGTAAATGAATCTAAACGATGAAATCAACTATATCTTATATCAAATGGAAGATGGGCAAGTTGAAAGCTTTGATAATCCTGATTATCAAGCCAAGATCATACATATTGCAGAGGAAGCAATTAAGCAAGATCATTCCGATGGAGAGTATCTACTTTCAGTTGTCTATGCAGTCCAAGGAGATAAAGACAAAGCCCAACAAAAAAGATGGGAGTCTGCGATAAAGAGGGGAAAAGCAGTGGCTGTTGTAAACTATGCATATGCCCAAAATGACGGCATGGAGAATGCTAAAACCATCGCATTACTTAAAGCTTGCTATGAGGATTGTGGTGATGTCGCTAGTGCAGAAGATGACTTAATAAGCTATCTAGAAAGGCCTCCTAGTGAAGAATTTCAAAATGAAATGGAAGAGCACTATAAAAATATTAGAAATCAAATGACTGATGTTAAGTTTAGTTGGTAGAAAAATTTAACAAGTCAATGCATGGGACAGTCCCGCTGTACGGGTCTGCCCGTGATTGAAGCGTTATGCATCTTAGGTACTGATCACCATGAAGAAATCATCCGGTTATCTTAGACGCTTATCAGTTTCTGTATACCTTTTTGCTTTTGCTGGTTTCTTTGATCGAAGGTACATACCTTCAGAATTAGCCGTCAGTGTTGGGATGGGATTTTTGGCGGCGTTTGTTGTGCTTTCAGCCGTGCTTTTTATGCGTGAGAGCACCCTTGAAAATACTAATAAATTGAGCAAGAAAAAGAGAAAGGAATATCGTATAAAAGATACTATCGGAATGCTATACATATTCTTGACGCCATTTTTGGCATATGTCGCGATATTGAAAGTTGGTTCTCTTTACACATATCTTTCAGCAGAATCCAAGCTGTCTAAATATAGCGTTAGCCTCCATCTAGAAGAAAAATTACCTGGCAGGGGAGGTGCTCTGGGATTCTTGAAGTGTGAAAAGTATTTGAAAGCTGAGTCTAAGCATAGTGATGTAGTTTATGCTTACTATTGCCTTGATCAAGAAGAGGATATGGTGTGGGGAGAAGAGATGGAAGTTTGCCCTTATGTAAAAAAATCAATTTTTGGAACTTGGATATCAGATTGGAACTTAGATTCGGCTAAGGGCAAGCATAACAAGGCGTTTCAAAGCGACCCTCAAATTTTTTCAATTTTTTTGGACGCTACACTTATACCCAAAAAATTGAAAAAAATTGAGTGCACCTGAACGCGGCGTTAGCCATACATGAGAACGAATAAACTTATTGTCGCGTTTCTATTTATAAATACATCAGGGTGTGTTTATTATCCAAGCTTGGATTATGTTGAGTATTATGGAGTGGACTATGGGTATGCACATGGATCTCAAGAAAAGATCTACTACCGAGATCATAGCCGGGTCACTAAGAAAACCGATACTATCTTCCACTTTGCAATCGGGGCAAAAAAGCTAGATGAATATGGTGGGAATAGGGGGGTGGCTTCAAGCACAATAACGCGCGAAGTCACACGGAAAGAAGGTTATTGCCCTAATGGCTATAAAATTGATTTTCACCCAACAATAACAACTGGGGACCATGGTTTTGCTTGGAAAGTATTCTGCCAATGAATGGCTAACAAGGCGCTCAACCGGACAGCAAAAGCTGCGCTTTTGTTCCCTCCGTTTCGCTCCGGCTGTCCAGTTAGCTTGGCGTTATATTTTTCGCAGTAATGTACTGTCAATATTATGAGAAAGAAAGTTAGGCCTCCAACCTACGATGCACTAAAAAAAGGTAGAACACATGGATTTGGTTTGCTGCTCGACGCAGTATTGAATGAGCCTCAGAAGGTAAGGGATATAATTTCAGAGAATCCCGAAGTGCTATACGAGACATGCTGGGTGGGTGAAAATGTACTGCACTGGTTGGCTGTAGAAAATAAGCATGAGGAAATTCGTCTACTGAGAAGCTTGGGGTCGCCCATACCAGTCTATGCTCTTGTTGAAGCTGTCGAGCATGGCCATGCAGAAACCATTATTGCACTATTGGAACTAGGAGCAGAGGTTATTCCTAGTGACATAACACGAGCATTGGAAAATACGTATTTTTCGCATAGCAAAAAGAAAAAGTCGTTAATTAGACGCTACTTTAGGCAGTTTGGGCATGAAATATAACAAGTTTATGAAACACCGTTCCGGTCAAAAGACGGCCTCTACTGGACACGCGAAAAACGCGCGCCGTTTATAAAATCGTTATGCTTCTGGAGGATTAATAGTTGCGCAAATTGAATGACATCGATTCGATTAGATGTTTTAAATGCGGTGAAGAATATTTTTTTCCTCATGGCCCTGGGCGTGTTTACTACTATTCGTTGGTTGAGATTGAATCATCGATGGATAGGTTGGAATATAAAGATTTAATACCTGCAATAATTAAACCTGTCTGGTGTTTTGATTGTGAGGCTGCTTCCGTTGCGGAAGATATACCAACAATCAGAGAGTTTGAGCATACCTATAAGGCTGTTTCAGATGGCGTTGAAATAGAAGTTCCGTTCTGTAGTAGTAATATACCAGTAAAAGAATCACAAGAAATTCTAAAGAGTTATATTTCTTGGAAAATGAATCGGGTAGCAGGAGAAAAGTGCTTACATTGTGGGGGAGCAAACTTTCTAACAATTACTGAGGAAATGAATTTAATCCATGACAGTTGTGAGGATGGAGTTTTTTGTCATCGTCTTGCGGCGAGAGGGCCTTTCAATGGGCCAATATATGCAAGAGTATATAGTGCTGATGGTGAGCTTAAACTAGAGGGTAATGCAAATTATTCTCATGTCTCAGTTAACAAGTAAAGCATAATACACTGTTAGTTGCATGAGGGAATTCGAGTGAGGTTAATATTTGATGAGCAAGAAGACGATTGGTGGACTTGTACAGAGCATTTCATCAAGGAAAGGAATGAGACAATCAGGTTAACTTTTACATCTGAAGAGCAACCTTCTGAGTCGTACATCAATAAAGTCTTAGACAAATTAAAAGATATTGATCAATTAGCGTTACAAGCAGCCACAGAAATTCTAGGCAATTATTCTTATGAGCATTACAAAGGTCTCGGCGTACCAGAAGAGAAATTAGAAAAAGAAGAGACACCAGAGGCAATATTTAAGCGTGCAGAATTAATCTCTATTTGGTTTATGTCAGAAGAATGCGATGAATTTGAGCTTTCGTTCGAGTTGCCCTGGGATGAATATCACAGCTACGATGTTGAGTTTGAGAACAACAAACCACTATGTTGTGCGGTTAATGGTTAAGAAAAAGCAGCTAACAAGTGACTATGGTTGCTCGTCAAGTTATTAAGCCATACTTTCATCCCAGTAGGTGTTATTTTTCACCATCGTATTCAGTATCGTAATCTGCTTTCTCATGCAGGCAATCAGAGCGACCTTTTTAGGTTTGCCAGCGTCGACTAATCGCTTGTACATCGGCTTTAGTTTGGGATGATGCTGTATGGCCGACATGATGGAAACAAACAAAACCGTTCGTACACGATGCCTTCCACCCCGAATATATCTCTTTCCCTGGAAGCTGCCGCTATCACGGTTCATCGGGGCGATACCGACAAGTGCAGCGATTTCTTTACGGTTCAATTTTCCTAGCTCGGGAAGTTCACTCATCAGCGTATAAGCCAATACATTTCCGACTCCTTTAGCGCTTAACAATAGGTCTCGCCTTTGCCGCCACTCAGGCACACTGTTAACCAGTTTATCTAGTTGTTTGTCGATACTTTGTAACTCTTTCTTGATGGTGTTTAGAATGGTCCGTATAGGTTTGTGTACTGATTTCGGCATTCTCTGAAGCCGATTCTTTTGCATTGTACTCATTTCTAAACACTGACTTCGTACTACCAGTAAGTCACTGATATTCCTGAGTTTTTCTGGCTTTAGCTCCGATAGTCTTGGCTTCATGGCCTCACCAAAATGTGCAATATCCATTGCATCTAGCTTGTCAGTTTTGGCGAGGCGCCCTGCGGATTTAGCGAAGCTTCTTATCTGTGAAGGGTTGCAAACAACAACAGGTAATCCTGCTTTGTCGGCGGCGCAAACAAACTCTAATTCGAGTCTTCCTGTAGACTCTATTAATACTCTTTGAGGTTTAAGAGGTTGTAGTTGTTTAATGGCATCCTTAATGCCGTTTTTATCATTGGCAACACTAAAAAACTGGCCAGTAGGTCTCACATAAATATCGAGTTGTTTACTGCTGGTATCGATACCGACATTGATCTCTTTAGGTTCCATAAGATAAGCTATCTCCGCCTTGCTATTCGGGCTCGAGGCCCACATGACTATTCGAGTTATGCCTAGTGAGTGTCTGTCACGTTCCTACTTGTTAACGGTCTTTATAAACCGGCGCAGCAACGAACTGTGACAAACAAGGCCTTCGGTGGCCGCCGAAGGTGGGTCTCAATTTACCCGTTAGCGAAAAGGATTTTCAACATCAGAATCAGGCAAGAACAACCATACAAGCAGCAGCAACCGACCGTCAAAAATGTCACTTAAATTGCTGTCGCAATTACGCGCCACGTTTGCCGGCGGCTGGGCTAGGCGTTAGGTGTCATATGAAATACAGGCTTATTACTACGATTCTATGCTCGGGCCTATCTTTTCTGGCTATAGGAGTGTCGATAAAAATAGCTTTCCCGTTTTTCATTCCCGCATGGATTTTATATTTTTTAATTTTGTTTTACTGGGTAAGAGATAATCGCGCACCTAAAGCACTTGTTGTTATAGGTACTGTCATTGGTGTTTTGTCCGTAGTATTTTCAGCATTCATAGCAATTTTTTGGGCATTTCCAGCAATAGCGTTAATGCTGCATGTAGCGAAGTGCTCCTTTTGGCCAAAAACACCTAACAAGTGACTATGGTTACTCGTCAAGTTTTTAAGCCATACTTTCATCCCAGTAGGTGTTGTTTTTCACCATTGTATTCAGGATCGTAATCTGCTTTCTCATGCAGGCAACCAGAGCAACCTTTTTAGGTTTGCCAGCGTCGACTAATCGCTTATACATGGGCTTTAGTTTGGGATGATGTTGTATGGCCGACATGATGGAAACAAAAAGAACCGTGCGTACGCGATGCCTTCCACCTCGAATATATCGTTTGCCCTGGAAGTTGCCGCTATCACGGTTCATCGGGGCGATACCGACAAGTGCAGCGATTTCTTTACGGTTCAATTGTCCTAGCTCAGGAAGTTCACTCATTAACGTATAGGCCAATACATTTCCGACCCCTTTGGCACTCAACAATAGGTCACGCCTTTGCCGCCACTCAGACACACTGTTAACCAGTTTATCCAGTTGCTTGTCGATACCTTGTAGCTCTTTCTTGATGGTGTTTAGAATGGTCTGTATAGGTTTGTGTACTGATTTCGGCATTCTCTGAAGCCGATTCTTTTGCATTGTACTCATCTCTAAACACTGACTTCTTACCGCCAGTAAGTCACTGATCTCCCTAAGCTTTTCTGGTTTTAGCACCGACAGCCCTGGCTTCATGGCCTCACCAAAATGTGCAATATCCATTGCATCTAGCTTGTCAGTTTTGGCGAGGCGCCCCGCGGATTTAGCGAAGCTCCTTATCTGCGAAGGATTGCAAACAACAATAGGTAATCCGGCTTTGTCGGCGGCGCAAACAAACTCTAACTCGAGCCTTCCCGTAGACTCTATTAATACTCTTTGAGGTTTAAGAGGTTGTAGTTGTTTAATGGCATCTTTAATGCCATTTTTATCATTGGCAACACTAAAGAACTGGCCAGTAGGTCTCACATAAATATCGAGTTGTTTACTGCTGGTATCGATACCGACATTGATCTCTTGAGGTTCCATAAGATAAGCTATCTCCGCCTTGCTATTCGGGCTCGAGGCCCACATGACTATCCGAGTTATGCCTAGTGAGTGCTTATCACGTTCATACTTGTTATCGGTCTTTTACGAACCAGCCAAGCAGCGAACTGTGATAAACAAGGCCTTCGGTGGCCGCCGAAGGTGGGTCTCAATTTACCCGTTAACGAAAAGGATTTTCAACATCAGAATCGGGCAAGAACAACCATACAAGTCAATTAACTACGCGCCTTTGGCGCCGGACAGCTAAAAGCGTGTCTTCGCCACAACGCTGCCGGTTATTGAGGCGTTATGA
Organism: Microbulbifer maximicatervae (SeqCode); assembly: GCF_056231245.1. NCBI lineage: Bacteria > Pseudomonadati > Pseudomonadota > Gammaproteobacteria > Cellvibrionales > Microbulbiferaceae > Microbulbifer > Microbulbifer maximicatervae (SeqCode). Next base: position 344,228 of record NZ_CP174334.1, on the reverse strand, counting down.
GCCTCTCAAAGTATGAATATTTTTAGAGTAATTTTTATAGCTTTATTAGTGGCGTCTTGTTCAAGTACCGAGAATTACCAAGAGGGTTTTGACTGGATTTTACACGCAAATCCAGAGAGCGAGGCTATCTCTGCGGCTGATAATGGTGATTTACGGCTGATTGGCCTTACAGGCATGCTTCTTAACGAAGTTCCTCTCATTGATAAGAATTGCGAATATGGCAGCAATGTCAAGTATTTAAAGATTGACGACGCAATAGATAGCTTCGCAGAAAGGAAGTACCAAGTAATTGCGCCAGTATATGCGGAAACATATAACTATCATCTCATCACCTATCTTAGGAAAAAGGGTATTGATATATGCAGCCCATAACAAGGTACTCAAACACCGTTCCGACCGAAAAACGGCCTCCACTGGACGCGCGAAAGGCGCGCGCCGTTTAGCACGGCTTATGCTCTATAAGTGATGGATAAAATTTCAATTAATGGCGATTGGCCAGAAATAGAAAACAAAGAACTTGAGAAGCTGATCGCTCAAGAATTTTGGTGTGAGAATAAAAGAGAAGATCAAGCCAACATCCTTTATATAAAAGTTTCAGGTGATTGGTTCAGAGTTTACTTCGATTATGAAATTTTATTTTGGCGCTCAGGTAACAATGGCCTAGAAGACCCTAAAGCCAGTAGAGAAACAGATTTTGGCTACCCGTTAATAGATTGGGGCAAAAAGTTAGGTATTGAAGGTACAGTTATAAAATCAGTTTCAGCAAACCGCATAACTGGTGGTGCGCAAATAGAGTTTAAGTTCTCAAATAACAAAGTTTTTAAAGTCCAAAGCATAGATGACTATACTACAATCAAAACATAACCAGTTGCCGCACAGTCACCCTCCGGGCTGGACCGCCCTGACGGTCAGCCTGTAGGCAAGACGTTTTATTTTTGGGTGCATCCGATGGACTTAGGAAGGTGGGATTCAGCAATTTTAAAGAGCGTGTTTTTCCCCGCGCTTCTTGTTCTCTTCTATACATTGTATGAAATTGGACTTCCTCAAGATTTATATAGTTGGGCGGGCTTTGGGTTGTTCTCATTAATTTTTCTGGGGGTTTACTTACTATTCTCAATCGTTGGCTGGCTATTATTTGGTTTTCCTGTTCATTGGTTAATTTGCAGGTATGGCAATGGAAGTTATTTTCTATATTTCGGTGCGGCAGTGGTTTTTACTGTCGTTATATATATTTTCTCAGGTGTAGCAGAGACGGCAATAATTTATGGTTCTTTTGCGTTAATTCAAGCAATGCTGTTCAAGTATTATGCATATAAACAAGTACAAACATAACTAAGCCCGCCAGAGGCGGCCAAAAAACCGCCGCTTCGCTCTGGTTTTTTGGCCCCAGCTGGTAACGTTAGCTCTCTATGAAGATTCGAGTATTTACATTTCTGATACCGATGATCTTGTCTTCTTGTACGTCACAAGAGAATAAAGAGGATGTATTGCAGTCCGCATACGGGGATGACCTTGATTACTTTGGCGGCATCACCTTCCTAACAGGGCCTTGGTATGCACCTGGATCTGAGTACGGTTACCACATAAATGATGATGTTCTCTATATTGCTTATACTCCGGAAGTTGGCCTCGACAAGCGCATTATCAAAGTTTCAGACTGCCCTCAAATAGAAATTGGCATCAAAGAAATTAAACGTGCCATATTTGAAACAACAGAGATATTTGTTGGCATTAAAAAGCCGGCTGAGTCAGAGATCATTATAATGGATGGCCCTAGCTACCGATTGGAGTATTACTCCGATAGCATAGGTGGTTCAATCATCCTTGAGGGTGGAGCAAATAACAGTTACGTCACCCCTTGGATTAACGCGGCACTAAAAATTGGAGATATAGCCGATGCTTGCGAATGAGCTTACAATCCATGCAAGCGGGACACAGAGCTACGCTCTCCCTCCTTCACTTAGCGTTATGTGTAAAGGGACTTTATGACACTTTTCATATTAGGCATTCTTTCGGTGACAGTATTTTTCCCATTAGTATTACCTTGGGGTGAAAAACTACTGATTTATTGTACTGCCGTATGGTTTTTGTTGTGGCTTATCTTTTTCTTGCAAACTGAGCGTGAAAGTAACCCAATTTATGATGTAGGTATAGTTGGCGATAGTGCTACTTTAGGTATTTCAATTTTGGCCTTTGCTATCGTAGTATTTGCACGTAGCTTTATTCATTTTGTCATGAATAAAGCTAATCATAATCAAGTATGATAAGCGTAGGTAGAATTGCAAATACCACATATTTGCTGGACCTCCGCCATTTGGTGAATGTTAACTATCTAAGGGCTTTCGATGCAAATTAAATCGGTACATCCAGTAGTAAAAGCCTTCCTGATTTATCTTTTAAGTGTTATAACAATTGCGATGCTCTTTGCCCTATTTGATGATTGGATAAAGGAAAAAACCAACTACTCGCTCATTTTGAAAGGATACATTGTTGGCCCCCTCGTTTGGCCGGTAGCTTATTTGGGGCTGATTTATGGTAAATCGAGAAGTTCAGACAGTAGTTAGTGATGACAACTCCAAATCTTACCAAGGTTACAAGCTGATAGAGAGGCAGCCACATAACAATCACAGGCACATCGACGGCTTTTCCATTTCGGCCTCGCCTTGATTTTAAAGCCCTGCATATTGCGGGGAGTATGAGGCATAAGAGTGTATACCTACGAACTTGAAAAGAACATTTGGTCTGAGAAAGACTTCTCCCTAATGGGGTGGCACGACTCCAAAATATGGGGTTTCCTGGCTGATACGGAGAATTTCGAGTTTATGATAGATCTCGATTACATTTTTCAATGGATTCATCCAAGGGAAGGGGAAACGTATTTTAAGTTCTGGGTTGCTCCAGTTACGATGGTATTTGAAAATGCTTGCAATATTTTTCTTGACATTGAATCAAGGCAAGGTGAGCTAGAAATCGCCGATCTGCATATGGTGAATGAGAGAAAAACAAAGAATGGTCGCTTCGATGAGTACGATTTTCGTTTTGACTGCCAGGAAGGGGAATTTAAAATAAGCGCCACAGGTTTCAAAATGTACGTTCGTAAAGCACCAATTTTACAGAGTGGGAAAGCTTTGAATTACAAATTACGCGGAGGTATAGATTTTAGCCGAGAGTACAGTAGCTCATAATAAGTGACTATGGTCGCTCATCAAGTTTTTAAGCCATACTTTCATTCCAATAGGTGTTATTTTTTACCATCGTATTCAGGGTCGTAATCTGCTTTCTCATGCAGAAAATCAGAGCCACCTTTTTAGGTTTGCCAGAGTCCACTAATCGCTTATACATCGGCTTTGGCATGGGATCGTATTGTATGGCGAAGAGTTTGTAGTTGTTTAATGGTATCCTTAATACCATTTTTATCACTGGTAAAACTAAAGAATTAATCAGTAGGTCTCACATAAATATCCAGTTGTTTGCTACCGGTATCGATACTGACATTGATCTCTTGAGGTTCCATAAGATAAGCTATCTCCGCCTTGCTATCCAGGCTAGAGGCCCACATGACTATTCAAGTTATGCCTAGTGAGTGTCTGTCACGTTCCTACTTGTTTTATAAACCGGCGCAGCAACGAACTGTGACAAACAAGGCCTTCGGTGGCCGCAGAAGGTGGATCTCAATTTACCCGTTAGCGAAAAGGATTTTCAACATCAGAATCGATTAAGAACAACCATACAAGTCGCAGCAATCGCTCTCTTTGTGCGAAGCGTTACTTACGGAGAAACTCTTGAAAAAAACAACCTTTTTTTTATTCGCTCTATTTGCCACAAGTAATACCATCGCTCAGGAAGACAATTACTACTTAAGAATATCTTATGGCAGCGTTGACACAGATATTGAAGCCCAAGAAGTTATAGATAGTTATGATTATTCACTGTCAGATTCAGAAGGCTGGAGCTTTTCAGCCGGTTACCGGATCAATAGGTTTCTCGCTTTAGAAGGTGGATTTAGCGATTTAGGAAAATCTAGTGGAATGTACCACTACTCAAGTACAGATACTAACTTTAGCATTACAGAAAACCTCAGCTCAGAGATTAAGTTAAAGACACTAGGCTTATCTATTTCTACTGATACGAAAAAAGCATTATATACAGGTCTTCGATTTGGATATCAACGCTGGGATGTTAAATATAAATTCAAAGGGGAGTATTTGGAGTACCTTACAGCTCCAACTGTTATTGGAGCTCCAGGTACTGGGGGACCTGTTGAATACTCAGAATCAAGCAAATGGCGCAACGATGGTTACGATTGGTACTATGGGATAGCAGCAGGTTGGAATTATCAGAATTGGGCCATAAGCCTGGAACACACAATCTATAGCGTCGATAATGAAACCCCATCTTTCTCTGCGTTAGCGCTTAGCTATAATTTCTGAATAATCAGTTTACAGATTCGAAGGCGGCCTCATCGAGGGCCGCGCTATTTTCAAAATAGTATCAGATCCTTGATGCATCTCGATCTAGAGCCAATACTCATGGATAGATCGAGTGGTATGATAACAGAGCAACCTAAATGTCCATCGTCATCGCTGTGAGTCCTCACTTAACGGCCAGTGGTTCAAGCAACCGAGATGGGTACGTGGCATCCTTGATTTAATGTCGCTCTTGAAAGGTAGATCCTTAACAAATTAGTGCTGTTCGCCTAAACACTATGGTTAGGACTTACCTACTAATAGTAGATACCCTATATAGTTGGGTTTTGGCCTATCATGAAATGCACTATAAGCTAAATAGAACTTAGGCATATACTGAAAGCACCTGCATATGGCCTATACCTTAGGCTTGTTGGCCAAGTACTACAGCACGGATTGCTATTCGAAACCCCGTAGAAAAACCGCGACGTTATCAAGATAGGCTGCCCCTGCGGCTTAATCAGTTGTCACGGATATATCCCTTTCAATAGCCCGCAGGAATAATGGTTTTTCACGCCAGCTTAATGCCGGCTATTTTATCTTTAACTCTACACCTTCAAATTTCTCTTACCACCGTCACCAATGTCCACATAGCGAGTGGCGCAAACTGCTAGATTGAGTTATCTAGTGCTGGAACAGACTCCACAGGTAAACCTTTGTCATTGGGAAACCCAAAGTGCAAGGTCAAGAATCATCGCCAAATAATCAAAACAACAGCGATCAGCAATCGCTGGATTTGCAGAACGCTGATATTGATGCAGTTTACACTGAACTAAACACATCACCCGCCGGCCTCACCAAAAATGAAGCCAGCACCCGCCTGCAAAAATATGGTCCCAATGCCATTCAGGAGAAGGAGCAAAGCGCACTCGCTAAGTTTTTGCGATTTTTCTGGGGCCCCATTCCCTGGATGATTGAAGCGGCCGCATTGCTCTCTGCATTAATTGGCCACTGGCCCGATTTCGCCATCATTATGGCCCTGCTGTTGTACAACGCGATTGCCGGGTTTTGGCAGGAACACAAAGCTGCCAATGCGCTGGCAGCACTGAAGGCCAGCATGGCCCCCAAAGCCAATGTATTAAGAGATGGGGAGTATCAATCTATCGATGCGGCGATGGTGGTCCCAGGCGATATAGTGCGAATCAAGCTAGGGCAAGTCGTGCCTGCTGATGTGCGCTTTACCGAAGGGAAATCCATCAGTATTGATCAGGCTGCCCTTACCGGGGAATCTCTACCCGTCAGTAAGAGCATCGGTGATATTGGCTATTCCAGCAGTATCGCCAAACGCGGGGAGATGACCGCTGTGGTCATTGGTACCGGGCACAATACATTCTTTGGGCGCACCGCCCAACTTGTTGCCGGCGCAGGGCAAAGTGCCTCACATTCGCAGAAAGCCGTCACCCATATCGGTGACTTCCTCATCGTGCTGTGTTTGGTGCTGGCCGTTATTCTGGTGGGCACAGAGTTATACCGCGATATCGTGGTCGCCGAAACATGGCACTGGTCAGATATCATCAATATTCTTCGCACTGTACTGGTGTTGCTGATCGCATCGATTCCCGTTGCCATGCCTTCGGTCATCACTGTGACCAATGCTCTCGGTGCCCTGGCGCTATCCCGTAAAAAAGCGATCGTCTCGCGGCTGGAGTCCATCGAAGAGTTGGCTGGTGTTGATATCCTCTGCTCAGATAAAACTGGCACCCTCACTAAGAACCAATTGTGCCTCGAAGAACCTACCTTATTCAGCGCGGAAAACAACGACCAGTTAATTCTTGCCGCCGCTATCGCATCTGAAGCAGGCGCCAGTGATCCAATTGATCAAGCAATTTTTGCCGGCCTGAAAAATAAGGGAGAACTGAAGAAATATAAGGTTGAGGAATTCACTCCCTTTGATCCGGTGAGCAAACGCACTGAAGTCAAAGTACAAGATCAGGATGGGCAAACCCTATATTTCAGCAAAGGGGCCCCCCAGGCTATTGTCGACTTATGCAACTTGAGTGGTGCGAAGGCCGACAAAGCCACTGCATGTGTGCAACAACAGGCCTCCAGGGGGTTGCGCTCCCTCGGCGTTGCGCAGAAGGCAAACGCCTCTTCGTGGCAATTCCTGGGTATTCTGTCTCTTGAAGACCCACCTCGGGATGACTCCAAAGACACTATTCAGCGCGCACGGGAACACGGGCTTCAAGTAAAAATGATTACTGGCGACGATGTGGCTATCGGCAAGGAAATCGCCACCCAAGTCGGTATTGGAACAAATATTTTCGCTGCCAGTAGTGTGTTTACAAAGTCCCAGGATATGGACCACCTGCCATCTACTATCGTCGATACCGTTGAGCGTGCAGATGGATTTGGGCGAGTGTTTCCCGAACATAAATATGCCATTGTGAAAGCATTGCAAGGTAGGGGTCACCAGGTTGCCATGACTGGCGATGGTGTGAACGATGCGCCGGCCCTTAAGCAAGCTGATTGCGGTATCGCCGTTAGCGGTGCAACCGACGCCGCACGCGCGGCAGCAGCCATTATCCTGACCTCTCCCGGGCTATCTACCATCGTCGATGCGATTGACGAAGCCCGAAAAATATTTGAACGCATTATTAATTACGTACTTTTCCGGGTATCCATGACTCTAGATATTATGGTGGTGGTTGTCTTTGCTACCATAATGTTCGGCTTCTCGCCCCTAACCCCGGTTATGATCGTACTAGTGGCTCTTCTTGATGACATCCCCATTATGACCATTGCCTACGATAATACTCTGCTTCCCAAGGAACCTGTGCATTGGCAAATGCGAGACCTATTACTGGGCTCCAGCATTATCGGCCTTTTTTCTATTGCTCAAACAATGGGTATTCTCTTTATTGGAATGGAATGGCTCAATAACACCAACTGGCAATCCTGGATCGCATTAAATAAAGAGCAAATTCAAACTATCGTATTTTTACAGATCGTAGCGGGTGGACATCTACTGTTATTCGTTGTTCGCTCTCGTACAGCTTTCTTTTCCAAACCACTACCCGCTTTCCCTCTGTTTATCGCAATTGTTGGCACCCAAGCATTTACCGTGCTGATGTGTGGATTCGGCTGGCTGGTGCCGGCAATACCCTGGACTATAATCGGTCTGGTATGGCTATACATGATTATCTGGATGTTTTTCCTGGACCTGGTCAAGAAACTTCTTTATCGAAGATTAAGTGATATCTGAGCCATCTACAAAAGCCTAACAAAGGTAGGCAGTCGAACTATGAATTGTTTCGAAGATTTCAGGGTAAAGCCTGGCAGCAAGATAAAGCTCTCCGAAATAGACCCGGGCTTCAAACATTGTTACGAAAATCGTGAAGAGGCACTCCCAGATACCCAGCGTATAGATGAGCAGATACGTTCATTCACTTACAAGCTTTACGCTGAGCGTAAAACATCTCTACTTATCTGCTTGCAGGGAATAGATGCCTCGGGGAAAGATGGCACCATCAAGCACGTATTAGGCGCAACAAATCCACAAATGTGTAGAGCGATTTCCTTTAAGGAACCTTCAAAAGAAGAGAGCGAGCATGATTTCTTATGGCGATATCACAAAGTAACCCCTGCCCGGGGGCATATATCAATCTTTAACCGCTCTCAGTATGAGGGCGTACTGATTGAACGAGTGCATAGCCTGGTTCCAATGGACATTTGGAGTGAACGCTATGAACAAATTAATAACTTTGAGAAATTACTCTCTGAAAGTAACACAATAATACTGAAATTTTTCCTATATATCAGTCAGGATGAGCAGTTGGAGAGATTCAAGCAACGTATTGATGATCCCGCCAAACAGTGGAAAATCAGCGAAAGTGATTATACTGAGGCAAAATATTGGGATGAGTATATATGTGCTTTTGAAGATATGCTAAATCAATGCAGCACCGAATACGCGCCCTGGTTTGTTATCCCCGCAAACCACAAATGGTTCCGGGACTTGGCCGTAGCTTCAATTATTTCTGAAGCATTAAAGAAATTAAACCCCCAGTTTCCTGCCCCCACCGTCAACCTGGAAGAGATAAAAACCAAGTATCATCAACTTAAGAATTCTTAACAAATTAAAAGCTAAAAAATTAAGGTTCTATTATTCCCTAAACCTATAATAAACAAGTTATCTTTTAATTATAGATTTCTATCAGAAGACTTAAAGTGGATGCGCTGGGCAGCTCGCCGTCATTCCCAATAGACTTTACAAAATCACTCTGCCTCAATACGAAATCAGCTGCAGTATCATTTTCCTCTGGCCACTGATCCCAAATAAGTATTCAATTGTTATCAGGGATAATGAAATTATCTTCTATCGCAGAATCTATCCACCCATAACTATTGAAGTCTTTCACCCTAGTACTAAATATACTGAAACATAGTTTTCTATAAAAAATCCACCCCAAGGCCTAGCCCATAAAAAAGACCTCTAGAATAGACATACATAGGGTATAACCGCTAGATACTCCAGCCGTCGATCTGATTATAGATAACCAAAAATAAAATTTTATAAAATCTATGCAGATATCACTGCTTGACGTAAGACTAAAATAAAAAACCAGGTAGCATAAACTACCTGGCAGAAAAGGATTTGACTTGGTATCAAACGATCAGACCAAATTAAAGCTATCCAATTTAAGCAAAGCCCCGAAAATTTTAACAGGCCTCTTCGGTATATGGAGATATGCACAGGCTGACCTGCTAGTCAGTAGACACACCTGTCTTAAAGCTAACAATACTAACTCGTCAGAGGACTTTAGATCCGATTTACATTGGTAGGTATAGAACTCTTGATAGGAGCTCATAAGATTTATATCTTAAAAGATAACTGCTTCACTGAAAGAAAACTGCCAACCATATAGTGGCCTCATCTGCAGCTGTCTCCACCACCCGGTGCCTTTGATTTGCCCCAATCAAGAAGTTATCCCCCTTCCCCAGGTGGTGCCTCTCACCATTTTCCATTTCAATAACACCATAACCGGAAAGTACTAACACCCACTCATGCTCATCTTGATCATACCACCCTGTTTCAGGCGAGGACTGCCCGTAAGATACAATCCGCTCAACCCTGCAGCTTTTCCCCTCTAGCAAACTCTCAAAATGCTCCCTAGAGTGATCACCTGGTAGCTGAGTGAAAAAATTACCCATAAGTCTCCCCTAACATTAAATCGGCATGAAAAAACAATTTACAAAAATACAACTATACTAAAACCAATAGACTCTACAATTGGGATTAATATAGAAAAACATACGCCAACCGAAATCAAAATGAGCCCGAGACCAGAAAATAGAATATCTTTTACTAAACCTTCAATATTGGCTCTTTGACGCCCCCAAAACACAACACTCACATAAAATATAAAATAGATCATTCGAAATAGATATGAGCACCTATTAAACAGCAGTAGATACCAGATCACGATCTATAAAACACAAAGAACATATAATGACTATATATTTACATTCAGGGCTACATAAAACCGGCACCACAGCAATACAATGTTACGCCTATAAATATAGAAGGCTGTTAAGAAGTAAAGGTATTTTATATCCCATTATTCATCGAAATTTAATTAGCATAGATAAGGGTCACCATCTTTTTGCACACTCATTTTCCGATCACCCTGAAAGTCCACCTATCTCCAGAGGAAAGTTGCTAGCATATGACTGGAAGTCAAAGTCGCAGAAAAACAACCTTGATCTATTAATTAGTGCAGAGCCTATTTGTCGACATACTTATAAAACAAAAGATTGCTCCTGGATTGAGGCTCGGCACCATTATTTAGAACAACTCTCCAACACATTACCCCCAGAGCAAACTAAAATCATCTTAACCTTGCGCAGACAAGATAATTTTGCCCAGTCTCTATACAAAGAACATATTATGAAAGGAGTATCTCCACTAGCGAAACTGCCATTCAAGGAGTTCCTATCAAAGATAGAAGGTAGAAACCTGAACTTTTATAAAAATATAGCAGCATTCAAAAAGTTCTTTCCCAATATACAAATACTCATTTACGAGCAGCTATGTAATGGCGACCTACCAGTTAATTTCTTTCGTGCTCTAGGGATTTCCGGCCTACCAAACTCTAACAAAATCATAAGAGAGAGTCTATCAAATGAAGAGGCCGCTTTAAAGCAGATATTAAACCAGCAAATACACTCAAAATCTGAAAATACAAAACTATTGAAATGGATAAAATCTGGCAATACACAAAATATAATCAAGCGAACACTACCGAGATCACCACACCTATGGAACTCTGATGAAGATAGGGCTAATTTTTTAGATCGATATTCACAGGAAAATAAAAAAATAAATGATGAGTTCCTCGAAGGAGGTGAAGAACTGTTTCCATCAAATCATAAACTTCCCAAAAAAAAGCCTAACATTATCACGCTAAAGCCATATTTAATTAAAACACTTCAAGCCCTATCTAGTGATATTCAACAGTTACTGGGGGAATACCGCTTTAGAAACATAATCAATGCTATAGAGCACTGATTGCCAAATCTGGTTAGAAGTCCTTTAATAAGGATCGCCAGCAACAAAGTATGTTACTGGCGCCTAACTATTTAGAGGATCTAAAGCGATAAATCACTTACCACTGATATATCATTCCAAGTAAAACGCTCAGCACGATATACACTCGTATCATTGACTATCATCTCCCAAACCGTCTCTGCAGTCTGATCGCCGGCGATTTCAACAATATATGCATCTCTATTGTTGCCGGTACTAGCACTGGATGGGCCGCCCGCGCAAAGTAGAATATTCCCACCGGGAAGTTCATCTACATCCCCTAAAGAATTGGTGTACTTTGGTGCAACGTACTCCCAAGTTTGCACTGCCACCATTTCCTCTGTGTTTAAAGAGAATTTCACTGCGCGGCTATTATAGACCTCACCACTGTATTCGGACTCATTCCTATTATCGTAAATCAGAATGTCTCCGTCTGACGCAAGCATAGCTGCATGCTGAGAAGCCATCCAGGTGCCATCTTGCAATGAAAATAATTTCTCAAGAAATCCCTCGGAAGCATCCAAATCCCTACCCATAATCCAGTTTACTTCGCCACTATTATGATCAATATTGACCACCCAGCTTTGAGAGCGACTTGACAGTAAAATCGAATTATCGGCAGAAATATAGTGTAACGAGTTAGAGTGAGTCCAATCCAGCGCACCATTGCTCGCTTCTCGATTGGCTAACTCACCGGGGAAACGCTGAGTATCGAGATGATCGAATGCAGACCATTCCCATACAGTATTGCCCTGCCCATCCACTTCAAGAATCGCATCTCCTTTTATCAATTGACCATCAATTGTTTCATAGGCGTTTGTTAATACCAGTAGATTTCCATTTTCAAGAAGAATTGCATCGTGGTGATAGGCTGGCAGCTCAAATGATTGCAGCGTTTCACCAGCAAAGGAGATAATCCTTGCTTCCTGATCCAACAGCAACATTAAATTGCCATCCTGTAAATTGCGCACTACCGGAGCTCCGGTTAGAGGAACATCTCCGTGAAGGTACCAGACAACCTCACCCTCCTCATCGAATCCCCAAAAGGTATTATCCCTGTCACCTGAAGGTGCAAAAATAGTTACACCTCCTTCGCTTTGCTCTGTAAATGTAGTTACCTCAACTGGGGGAGCGCCTTCAGGTAACGAACCAGTCTTGAAAGAAATAGTCGAACTCTGCACAACGTCTCCACTTTCCAGCATTGCCAGTGCAGTAAAACGGTAAGTGGTATCGGCCCTTAAACCTACTAGGGTCATATCATGCTCTGTGCCCCAGTCGGTATAATTTGTTCGCCGACGGTCGGTTACCGCCGAGTTGATCCTGATCGCCACTCGCGACTCACTGCTAGTCGATACTTGCGCATTCACCATTAAACTATTTAGTGGATGCATCGAAAGGGTTAATTCTACTTCGTCATCCAAAGCAAGCAGAGCTTCATTCGCTTGCTCTACCTCAACACTCACGCCCGGATTGCTGTACAGCATTACAATACATACTAGAAAAAATATGGGTAACGTCGATCTTCCAGTCATAGCCAAATCCTATTTAATAAATATTAAAAGTAATCATCCCTACCCTGGTATTTCATTTTCAGGGGAGCTTCCAATAATCAGCTATCACATAACGCAAAAAGGGTGGATTCGTTTACTTGGTTTTCAAACCAGAAAGAAATATTTTAGCGATCCCGAAAAGGAAATTTCTTCATTCAATTTTCTAATGCGCAATGGCCCGCACAACAAGAATGAGAAATGGGGATAATTTTGGATAACGATATAGTCGCGACACTTACTAAGATGAAATAAATAATAAAAACTTTTTGAACGCTATTTCTATTATTCTGGCGTGGTTCAAGAACGCTGGAAATTGACTCGCAAGTTACGGTAGATTACTCATAAAACCTTAGCAACTAAGACAAAATCCCTAAAAATCACTAACAAATAGAAGAGCATCCTCTAAGAGAACCTCAGTATATTCCTTTTTGTTGTCACCAGCCCTTAAGACCCACCTTACCATCCCTTGGACTTGTAGTGGTTCATGCCGCCGCAGTACCAACCCGCAGCCGAGGCCGAGTATACGGTTATCTGCTTTGGGGAAATCACCAGCTATGGACTTGTCCCTGTAGTAGGGCAGAAATACTTGCCCTAAGACAAACTGTAGCTGGATTCAAAATCCACGGTTGTTTACACGGCCCACTGGTAGTAGAGAGGTGTGTAATGCATAGCCGATCTTCGCTGCAAAATCATCAATCCATTTCCACGAAACAGAAGGGATCTCTACGCAAAAAATCATCATTCGCCGCTGCCGTAGTGATTGTGGGATCTGCAATTCTTGCCCCACTGACCTATGCCGTGGATTATTCCAATTCCCGCTATAATTCGCGATACAGCGCTCAACATGGACATGGAAACTACGGAGCACACTCCAGGTATAGCAGGGACTACCGAGCAAATTCACGGCATAGCAGGAATTACAGATCGCACTCAAGGCACAACCGGGACTACAGAGCACACCCCCGATACAACAGAAATTACAGGGCGCATTCCCGATACAACAGGAATTATCGGGCTCACTCCAGATACGGAACACATTCCAGATACGCGGCGAATCCACGGCATAGCCGCCATATGTGGTTTAAATCCAATATTCAGGGAACACCGCGTATTGTGATCGACCTCAGTGATCAAATGGCATACTTCTATAAGGGCGGGCGTCTGGCCGGTATGTCCCCGGTATCTACTGGCAAACCCGGACACCGCACACCTACCGGTAACTTCCGTATTTCACAGAAGAAATACAGCCATCGATCAAATCTGTACGGTCACTACATCAGCCCACGGGGCTATGTAATGCGCAGCAATGTGGATGTGCGCCGCCACCGCAAACCTGCGGGTTCTCGATTCCGCGGGGCATCTATGGATTACATGATGCGTATCAATGGCCCCGTTACCATGCATGCCGGCCACGTCCCGGGATATCCCGCCTCTCATGGCTGTATTCGTATCCCCTGGCATATGGCTAAGATTTTTTATGCCCACGCCAAGGTTGGTACCAAGGTGTCCGTGGTGCCTTAAGTTGGAAGTAACAGGTAAATTTTTACCAACCATAAAAAAGGCGGACTATTTAGTCCGCCTTTTTTAATTAGGAGGCCTCGGCCTCTTTTCTCTTTGTTAAATCCATACGGGTAAAATAATCGTGCGCCGCTCGATTAACATGCCTTGCCAGCAATAAAGTAGACACCATTGTTGGAATCGCCATTACCGCATACATCCCGATGATGATGCTGTTTACCGCACTTAAAGAAGCCACCGCACCCAATATAATCAGCACCATGTAGAGTCCGGTATAAAGACCCTGCCAGCGGCCACCGAAAAGAAAAACATAGCACTTCATACCGTAATACCAGCAGGTAACGATAGTGCTGAAAGCCAGCGGAAGGACCATTAGCAGTAGCAAAATTGGGCCGAACTGCCCAAACACCTGAGAAAATGCCTGTGCTGTCAAGGTAACGCCGGCAATATCCCCTTCCTGCTGCCAAGCGCCAGTCAGTAGTATCACCAGGGCAGTGCAAGTGCAGATAACCAGTGTGTCTACAATGGGGCCCAGCATGGCAACCACGCCTTCTCGAACGGGCTCACGGGTTTTCGCTGCACCATGGGCCAAAGATTCTGTGCCTATACCCGCCTCATTGGAAAATGCGCCCCGGCTTACCCCTACTGTGATTACCGAACCCAGAGTACCTCCAGCAATAGCTTGACCACTGAAAGCATCCGAGAAGATCAGCGCAAATGCTGCCGGTACCTGCTCCCAGAAGCTGGCAATCACCACAAGAGTCATGCCCAGATAAAACAGTACCATGCCCGGCACTACTCTTGCGGAGAATTTACCGATACGCTGGATACGACCGGCAATAACGTAGGCCGATGCAACAGCAATTAATAAGCCAATAACAAAATCAAAAGTGAGTGAACCTCCGGGTGCTACCCAACCCAAGGGCTCAGCAAAAGACTCTCGCAATAGCTGCGTGGTTTGATTGGACTGAAACACCGGCAACATACCGCAGAGTCCCGCCACGGCAAACAGTACCGCGAGCGGCATCCAGCGTCGGCCCAACCCCTCGCGAATAACATACATGGGGCCACCTTGCAGTTCCCCGGAGGCATCGCGACCGCGAAACATCACCGCCAGCGTCGCTGTATAAAACTTGGTAGCCACCCCCACCAGGGCGGTTACCCACATCCAGAAAATCGCCCCAGGCCCACCAATCGTAATTGCGATGGCAACCCCAGAAATATTGCCAAGTCCCAGGGTTCCCGAAAGCGCTGTGGATAGCGCTTGGCTGTGATTCACTTGTCCAGGGTCATTGGGGTCATCGTATCGGCCACTTAAAAGCCCAATACTGTGCCCAAGATGGCGGTAGGGACGGCCACGAGAATAGATTAATAGCGCGAGGCCTCCACCAACGAGTAGCACCAATAAGGGGGGACCCCAGACAAAACTGGCAAAAGCCTCTAATGCCTGATCAATAGCAGGGAATATCGACATAATTTAATTCATTTCCGGTGAGATTCGCCCAGTCTAGGTACGCTCACACCAGACTGTCAAAATGCCGCCATAAAACTCCGCAGCCTCATAAATGCGAAAAATTTGGGAAAACCTGGAATCCCGGCAATAAAAAAGCCCCAAATAGGGGCTTTTTTAACAATCTTTTACAACTTTTTATCAAGCTGTAGTAGTTGCCTTTAATGCGGGCTCGGGTTCTGAACTCTCCCTCACCAGCGCCACCGATATAGCGCCAAGCAACATACACACCCCCGCCAGAACAATGATGTAAATTGCCTGGTTTTCGAAAACTGTTTTCAATATCAAGCCAGCTACCAGGGCAGAAACAATTTGTGGTGCGGCGATAGTGAAATTAAAAATCCCCATATAAACACCGGTCTTATCCGCCGGCAGTGAGTCGGAGAGGATCGCATAGGGCATCGCCAGAATAGCGGCCCAGGCAATGCCCACACCCACCATCGGTAGCAATAATCCCAGGGCGCCACTGGGTACGGAAACTTCTGTAATCAACAGATTCACCTGTGTGGGATCGCCCCCCTGGAAGAACAGGAAGCTGATGTATCCCAAACCGCCCAGTGCCAGCGATAGGGAATAAGTGAGCTTACGCCCCAGCACCTGAGACAAACGGGCCAGGACAATAGAGAAGATCGCTGCAAACAGGGAGTAAGCAGCAAAAATAATTCCTACCCAGTCACCGGCAGCACCCTTAGCGGCAGCGATATGTGCGGGAATTTCTTTGACACTTTCCAGATAGGCGGGATCAAACCACTTGGCTTCCACTCCCCAAACGTGTTGAGTGATCGCGGGCGTGGTGTAAACCCACATAATAAACAGGGCAAACCAGGAGAAGAATTGCACCAGGGCCAGCTGGCGCATAGTGCGCGGCATTTTAATTAGCAGCTGGAAAAAACCGATCAAGCGCTTTGCAAGTGGGGGTTTTTGCTGTCTCTCCCACTCAAGTTGTGCGGAGTCGAGACCTTTATAGGCATTGTACTGCTCCGGCGGATACTCCTTGGTGCGCAGCACAGTCCACAACACACTGCCCAGCAGCACTGTGGCGCCGATATAGAAAGCCCATATAACGGAGGGCGCCACCTCTCCCGCACGAGCGGTATTTTCCAGACCAATCACATTAGTCAGGATGAATGGCAACATGGAGCCGAAGATGGCGCCAATGTTAATCAGCAAAGACTGTATCGAGTAACCCAGGGTGCGCTGCTCTGATGGCACCATGTCGGATACCAGGGCGCGGAAAGGCTGCATGGTAACGTTAAAGGCCGCGTCCATCAGGGCCAACATAACGCCGCCAAAGATAATTGGGGCCACTATCGCCACCACAATCCCGGCATTGGGCATAAACGCCATCCCCAGGGCTGCGGCGATGGCACCAAAAAGGATAAAGGGGTTGCGGCGACCGAAGCGACTCCAGGTCCGGTCCGAAGCTGAACCCACGATCGGCTGTACGATCAGTCCCATGAGCGGCGCCACTATCCAGAATAGAGACAGGGAGTGAAGGTCCGCCCCCAGATCAGACAAGATTCTACTGGCATTGGCATTTTGCAGAGAAAAGCCAAATTGCACCCCGAGAAAACCTAGACTGACATTCCACACCTGCCAAAAGGGCAAGCGCGGTTGCTGGGCTTGCGGCGCAATGGCGCTGCTTGCTGATTGGGTCATAGAGGTCACCGCATCACTAGTTATGCTTATTCTGCCATTCTCACACGCTCTCCCGGAGCATCCATCCTCCCCCATAGGGGAGGATGCGGGCCAGATCCTTCGCTTTAGGATAAACTCAGGCCCATGCGTATACGCCGGGCCAACACGAAACTGTGAATCCTAATCAAGCAACTGAAGTCCCGCGCGATGATCCTAAAACTCCCACTCCTGCGCCTGGTGTGTCTCGCAGCTACACTCTGCCTGAGCGCTCAATCCCTGGCCGCTGAACAGCGCAACTACCGCGATCACACCATGAGCGAAGACTCACTAACTGTACAGACGAGTGAGGGCGAGGTCACCCTCACCCCGGTTGGTCCGTCAGCGCTATCGGTGCACTATCGCCGCGAAGGCCTGAAGCAGTTGCCCTCATTTGCGTTGGCCAGCGATTCTGCCGGCCGACCCGAGGCTACGCTGAAGCAAAAAGGGGACAAGCTCGTTTACCGCACTGGCTCGCTTACTGCAGTCATCCACAAGTCTCCCTTCCGAATCGAGTACTTGCGCGGTAGCGAACAAATCCTGAGTGAAGAGAGTGGTTTCTTTGCCACCGAGACGATGCGCGGATTCCGTTTCGCACTGTCGCCAGAGGAAAAACTGCTGGGCGGCGGAGAGCGGGTTATGGGGATGGACCGTCGCGGTCAACGCCTCCCTCTGTATAACCGTGCCCATTACGGATACACCACCGAATCCAACCAGATGTATTTTTCCCTGCCAGCAGTACTGTCCAGCAACAAATACATTCTGCTGTTCGACAACTCTGCCACCGGCACCCTGGATCTGGGCGCAAACGAAGAAGATATCCTGCAATTTGAAGCCGTAGCCGGGCGCACCGCTTACATCGTGGTAGCCGGTGATACTTATCCACAGTTGCTGGAGAATTATGTATCCACAACTGGCAAACAGCCCCTGCCACCCCGTTGGGCCTTGGGTAACTTCGCCTCCCGCTTTGGCTATCACAGCGAAGCTGAAGTCCGCGCAACCGTGGATAAGTTTGCCGAAGAAGATTTCCCCCTGGACGCCCTGGTGTTGGACCTCTACTGGTTTGGCCCAGATATAAAGGGTCATATGGGCAATCTTGCCTGGGACAAGGAAGCCTTTCCCGAACCAGAAAAGATGATGGCTGACCTTAAAAAATGCGGCATCAATACCATCCTGGTGACCGAGCCTTTTGTCCTCTCCACCTCCGAACGCTGGCAGGAAGCCGTGGCGAATAATGCCCTGGCCAAAAACCTGACCGGAGAACCCAAGCGTTTTGATTTCTACTTCGGCAATACCGGCCTGATCGATGTCTTCTCTGAAGATGGCGGCGACTGGTTCTGGAATATTTACGACGGATTATTGGAACAGGGCGTAGCCGGCTGGTGGGGCGACCTGGGTGAGCCGGAAGTTCACCCCTCCGATACCGTTCACGCAATCGGTATGGCCGATGAAATCCACAACGCCTTCGGCCACGCCTGGGCGCAATTACTGCACGAACGCCAAACGGCAAAATACCCAGAGCGCCGCCCCTTTATTATGATGCGCGCCGGTTTTGCCGGCTCCCAGCGCTACGGCATGATCCCCTGGACCGGCGACGTCGCTCGGGAATGGGGTGGCTTACAGCCCCAGGTGGAATTGGCTCTGAGCATGGGCTTGCTGGGTTTTGGCTACACCCATTCAGACCTGGGTGGCTTTGCCGGCGGTGAGAAATTTGACCGCGAACTCTATATCCGCTGGTTACAGTACGGCGTATTCCAACCGGTTTACCGCCCGCACGCCCAGGATCATATTGCTTCCGAACCGGTTTTCCACGACCGCCGCACCCGCGATATCCTGCGCGAATATGTAAAACTGCGCTATCGCCTGCTGCCCTACAACTACACCCTCGCCTTCGAAAACAGCCAGACCGGCATGCCACTGATGCGCCCGCTGTTTTTCGAAAACGAAAGTGACCTATCTCTCCTGGACTACAAGGATGCCTACCTGTGGGGTCAAGATTTCCTCGTTGCCCCAGTCGTGGAAGAAGATGTGGATGAGGTCGCGGTAAAGCTGCCCGGCGGCACCTGGTTCGATTACTGGACTGATGAACAATATTCTGGCGATCAGGCCCTGGTAGAAGTGAACCTGAAAACGATTCCTGTACTGGTGCGGGCCGGCGCCATTATTCCCACCATTGACGATGTCCACAGCAGTCGTGATTACTCCAGTAAAAACCTGACCCTGGACTACTACGCGCACTCATCAGCAGCAAAGTCCGAGCGCTATGTTTATGAAGATGATGGCGCTACCGCACAGGCTTTTGAAAAAGGCAAATACGAGAAGCTGCATTTCTCAGCTGAAAACAAACAGCAGGGTTTAACCTTCGCCTTTAATCGAGAAGGAGACGGTTATACCGGTATGCCGGAATCCCGCAAGGTCAATTTAAAGATCCACAACTGGCAACAAGTGCCTGCGCAGCTTGATGTTACCGGCGAATCCCTGCCTATTTTCGACAGTGAAAAAGACTTTGCTCAGGCACCCCGTGGGGCCTGGTACAACAAGCGCAAGCAGCAACTGCTGGTTAAATTTGACTGGCACAAAGAACCGCTGGATTTAATGCTCAAAAATCAATAATTCAGCAAACCGCTGTTCACTGACAAAAAAATTTAAAGTCATCAGGAAACAATGAAGAAGTTACATTCCCTGTTTATTGCCAAACTCCTTTCGGCTTCCCTACTGGGTGCTGCTCTATTCGGCACTGCCGGCTGCAGCCAGGATAGCAGCCCGGAAGAATTACAACCCGCTGAAAAAGTTGCGGAGAAAAAAGCCGTTATCTACCAAGTGCTACCGCGCTTATTTGGCAACACTAACAGTACCAACAAACCCTGGGGCACACTCGAAGAGAATGGTGTGGGCAAGTTCTCCGACTTTACCCCAAAAGCACTGAATGAAATCCACGCGATGGGCGCCACCCATATCTGGTACACCGGCGCCCTGCACCACGCGCTCGTCGGCGACTACACCGAATACGGTATCAGTAACGATGATCCAGATGTGGTCAAAGGCCGCGCCGGCTCTCCCTATGCCATC
Source organism: Microbulbifer maximicatervae (SeqCode) (assembly GCF_056231245.1). Taxonomy (NCBI): domain Bacteria; kingdom Pseudomonadati; phylum Pseudomonadota; class Gammaproteobacteria; order Cellvibrionales; family Microbulbiferaceae; genus Microbulbifer; species Microbulbifer maximicatervae (SeqCode). Next base: position 323,915 of record NZ_CP174334.1, on the reverse strand, counting down.
AAGGATTACTACAGCGTAAACCCAGACCTGGCCAATAACCCAGCAGAGCGATTACAGGAATTCCGCGCACTGGTGGAACGCAGCCACGCGGCCGGCCTGAAAGTAATTATCGATATAGTGCCTAACCATGTAGCCCGCGCCTATCATTCTCTCGATAAGCCCCAAGGCGTGCAGGATTTTGGAGCTGGCGACAACACCCAGGTCACCTATGCCCGCAACAACAATTTCTACTATGTGGTGGGCGAAGACTTCCGCGTGCCCGTTGCAGAAGACAGTTATCAGCCTCTCAATGGCGAGGCAAATGACCTTGTCGATGGGCAATTTATAGAAAGTCCAGCCAAATGGACCGGTAACGGCGCGCGCAGTGCACAACCTGCCATGCACGACTGGTATGAAACCGTCAAAATTAATTTTGGCGTTCGCCCCGATAACAGCAAGAACTTTTCTGAGCTACCCCAGGAGTATGCCGAGCGCGACTACCGGGCCCACGCCCAGTTTTGGGCAGACAAGAAAGTCCCGGATACCTGGAAAAAATTCCGCGATATCGCCCACTACTGGCTGGACTTTGGCGTGGACGGATTCCGCTATGATATGGCCGGTATGGTGCCGGTAGAATTCTGGAGCTACCTGAATTCCTCCATCAAAATGCGCAACCCCAACACACTGCTACTTGCCGAAATCTATACTCCAGAGCGCTATCGGGATTATCTGCAGCTGGGCAAAATGGATTATCTCTACGATAAAGTCGGTACTTACGATGCTATTCGTGCGGTCATGGAGAACAAGGGCAGCGCAGATAAAATCGCAGAGGTACAGGCAAGCCTGGTAGATATTTCCTCTCATATGTTGCGCTTTATGGAGAACCACGACGAGCAGCGTATTGCCAGCGCACAATTTTCTGGCAACCCAGAGGCAGGCAAACCTGCAATGCTGGTGTCTGCCACGCTCTCTCCAGCCCCTACCTTGGTTTACTTTGGCCAGGAGTTAGGAGAACCCGCCAACAAAGATACCGGCTTCGGCAAAGCCAGCCGCACCACCATTTTCGACTACTGGTCAGTACCCAGTGTGCGCCGCTGGAACAATGAGGGCGCTTTTGACACTGCACTGCTGACAAAAGAAGAAAAAGAGCTGCGCAGCTTCTACCAACGCCTGCTTAATTTCTCCAAACAGAGCCCGGCCTTACTTGGCGATTACCTGGACTTGCACAGCTACAACCGCAAGCAAAACTCAGGCTATGGGGAAAAACAATTTTCCTTTGCCCGCTGGAACGAACATGAAAAATTGTTGGTAATCGCCAACTTCGATAACAGGGCAGTGGAGTTTGATTTTCAGTTGCCTACAGCACTTCTAGAGGCCTGGAAACTACAACCGGGCAGCTACCTGGCTGAAAGCCAGATATCCAATAAGGTGGCAAACCTTATCTTGGAAAAAGACCAAGCCTCCACAAAGATCCAGTTGGCCCCCTACGAAAGCCATATCTTTGCAATATCCACTGCCCCCCAGAAATAGCCACTCAGCCCTGGAGGGGATTACTCCCCTCCAAGAGCGCTTAAGCACAGCAATTTATACCCACCCTACCCCCTTTCTCACAACATAATCCCGACAATTCCTAACCATACTCATCAGGTAACTCGCTTGACATAAACACTACTCCATGTATATTGCTCACAATTATATTGTGCACAATTTAAATAAAAGCCGAAATTGATATGCAAGGGGACATTATGAACCGACAACATAGCCGCTATTTTTCACTACTAAACCTAATTTTGGCTGCACTTTTAGCATCAGTAGCACTTCCTGCAATGGCTGAAACTAACAAGGCTGAACAGAGCGAAGCACCTATCCAGGTGACAAACGAGACTTTTAACTGCATCCGAGATATGACCAAGGTGCGGGGGTTTTATGTGGATAATTTACTGGGAGATCTGGATGGGACTCTAGAGGTCGCAAACTCCAGCACTGGAGGTGTTTATCCTCCTGGATCAGTGGTCCAGTTAGTACCCGGGGAAGTGATGGTCAAACACCAAAAAGGCTTTAACCCCGCCACTAAAGATTGGGAGTTTTTTGAACTGGATGTTTCTGAGGAAGGCAGCAAAATCCGTAAGCGAGGTTTTGTTGATGTAGTTAACCGTTTTGGAGGTAACTGCTTTGCCTGTCATGTCCAGGCCAAACCGCAGTGGGATTTAATTTGCGAGACCGGACACGGCTGTGAACCCATACCACTGACAAAAGAAATACTGGCCTTACTGCAAAAAACCGATCCTCGTTGTGAATCGAACCCAGAGTTAAATCAAGAAGAGATTGCAAAATTGCAGGCGTTACAACAAGCACTGCTGGCTAAAGAAAATAAATAACTAAAGAAGCCTGCAGACCAACTTCCTGGCCTGCAGGCTCTTATCAATTACAGTGCAATCACACTATAAATCATGGTTTGATCATTCACCTGCACCTTGTAGCTTCCGCTTACAGAAGTGTAGATATCAGACCCACCCTGCTCCAAGTCGCCATCGGAGTCGCTATCGCCGTAGTTTTCACTCCAGTCAGCATTAACATCGAACTTGAAACGCTGCTGCGATTGACCATCAAAATTTACCTGGATTTCCCAGGTGTTGTCGGCCACTAATTCCATAGCATCAGCACCCCAACTATTTGGTGTGCCACGGAAATAAAGTGAGGAAAAGTTGGATGCGTAACTACCACAGTCTGCACAGGTCAGGCTGTAGCTCAGGGTTTCATCATTAACCTCAACAATATAGGTACCTGATACATCGGTGTAGATATCATCCCCACCCTGCTCCAGAGAGCCGTCCGCATTGTTATCCCCGTAGTTTTCAGCCCAGTCACTGCTGACATCAAACTTAAAGCGCTGGTTACTGCTGCCATCAAACACCACAGTGGCACGCCAGGTATTATCTGCAACGAGGGTCATCGCCTGAGTGCCCCAGCTATTGGGCGTACCGCGGAAATTTAATGCCGTAAAGTTTTGAGCATAACCAGCATTGGGATCAGTCACGGTAATGGTTGCCGTAGCACTATCGGTTAAGCCATCGTTGTCAGTAACAGTGACTGTCTCGGTATAAGTGCCCGCACTGGCGAAGCTCAAAGTTTTCGAGGAAGAACTACCACCACTGCTCCAGCTATAGGAAATCACACTACCGTCGCTATCAGTAGAGCTGCTGGCATCCAGGGTGACACTCTGATTGACTTCTATTGTGCTGGATACTGGAGTCACACTTGCAGTGGGTGCTTGCTGGGAAGAGACCTCGGTGATCGAATAGGCCAGAGTCTCATCATTTACTTCAATTAAGTAGTTACCGGTTACAGAGGTATAGATATCTTCTCCGGTTTGATCCAGCGTGCCATCAGCACCATCGTCACCGTAATTTTCGGCCCAGTCACCATAGATATCCAACTTAAAGCGTTGGTCCGCCTGGCCATCAAAATTAACCACCAATTGCCAGGTATTATCTGCTACCAATTCAAAAGCCGTCGCTTCCCAATTATTTGCTGTGCCACGGAAATAAAGGCTGGGGAAACCTGTACCAGAACATTCATCACCACAGGGACCAGATAGCTGCCCACCGTGAATGGCAGCAGCGGAATAAGCTGCAACATTGAAAGTTGCATAGCCATTGCTGCCTACGGAAATAACGTCGCCGCTGCACTCATCATCTCCCGCCAGGACATTGCAGTAGTCCCCAGCAGGAAGGCCTGTATACAGTGTCTGGCTGAGAGAGTTGCCCTCGTTATTGATAACGACATAGCCTTTATCACCGCGTCCAAAGGCAATCTGGTTATCTCCGTTATCCCACCAACTTTCCATACTGGTGCCGTCGGTGTAGTTACGGAAACCCACCATATTGGCAATATTGCCCCATCGGTGCTGACATACCCATTCGTTGTTTTCACAACTCTCCGGACCAGTATTGGGGGGACCAATATCCGTATCGGTAAAGTCATAACCTGACATTACCTTCGGATAGCCATAGGGGTGTGCCAACATAAAAACATTGGCCAGGTTATACTTGTAGCCATCGTGATAGGTCAGGTTACCGCCACCCCCGTGGCCACGTTCACGATCGTGGTTGTCAATAAAGTGAACTGCATCGCTGGAAGATAAAAGTCCCCAACTCTCGCCAATACTGGCGAGGTTTTTAATTTGTCCGTTAAAATTACTCGCTACATCAGTGCCGTACTTAAATTCAGTCACACGGCCCAGGAATGTATAATTTGATGGCTGGATTTCAGAGGCTTCGCCAGCTGCGCCGATAACTTCAGAAAAGATCCAGGGATTACCAGCTTTACTCATGATGCTGTACATATCGCTGGGAGACATATGCTTAACCGCATCTACACGGAAACCATCAACGCCCATACCCTGTAATTTATTTAGGTAATCGGCCAGGGTCTGCTGAACATAACTGGAACCAGTATCCAAATCTGGAAGTCCACTCAAGCGGCAATTCCAGACATTATTTGCATCGCTATAGTTATCAATAGTGCAATCGGAGTGATAATCCCAAGAGGAAAACTCACCGGGGTGATTCAACAGTGTCCACTCGGTGCCACCCCAACCCGTGCCTCCACCATTCCAGGCCGCCGTATGGTTGATGACTACATCTGCGTAGACTTTTACACCCGCCGCATTACAGCGGCTGATCATGCTCTGTAACTCAGCCTCAGTACCGCTGCGGCTGGTCAGGTTAGTGTAGGAAACCGGCTGGTAGCGCGCCCACCAGGTGGAGTGGCTGATATGTTCATGGGGCGGGGAGATCTGCACCGCATCAAAACCTTTCGGCCCCAGGAACTCCTCACATTCACTGGCGATATCATTCCAGCTCCATTCAAACAGGTGTACAAAGGCTGTACCTGCGCTGGCATGGGTACTGGAAATGGCTCCGAGTACGATACTCGCGCCTCCCAGAAGCCCTTTTAACGGAAATTGTTTTTTCATTTTAGCTTTCCTTTTTCTCTCATCTGTAGTCGTTATCTTTTTTGTATAAAGAGAACCCCGGAGGCAGTTGCCTACCAATGATTAATGGTTCTCCATTTCTACATAAGTAGGGTCAACTTATAAGCACACCTTTTCCCAGGCACTTGCAAATACTTGGATTGCATTCGCCCCACAGTAGGGGCTAGAAATATTCTCCTCAGGCGACACAACCAATAGGCATTCGCTCAAGAAAAGAATCTGTGGGAAGCACCGCAAGCGGCGAAGAAAAGTTCAGGCTTATCATCACAGGTGACCATTTATTATTTTTTGCAATTCAAGCCGGATATTTGGAAACCCCAACTACGCAGTATCTAAACCGCTGGATTTCAATACCCGACCAATTGATCACTCATCCTGAGATATCCACAGACCACCAAAGGCATCAATAAACCGGTAGTGTGTGAACAGATACCGAACAGCAGCGGTAATATGCACCTCCTGTGCTACTGCAAACCCGAAATTACAACTATTCGGGCATTTGGAAGGCTAATAATCAGTGCTTGAGAGCACATCCTCCCTATAGGGGGCGTAGTAGATATTTGTGCTACAGGTCTAAATAGCGAAGAGAATTTGGCTTTTAAGACCAAAATTTAAACAGACGGGAAAACAGAATCACTCACAACTCTAGCTTTAAATGCTTGAAGTAATGACGGTATGTGAGCACTTCTTAGCGATGACTCTAGATAGATAGAAATTAATACCCCAGATATTTCTTAGTTATTCCATGAGCATAATCGCAGTGTTCATCAAACTCACTTACAGGCCAATCTCGAAACTCCAGTAGATCCTGACCTATTTCTGATATCTCATCAGATAGCTCAAGTTGAGCCAACCAGTTTGCAAGAATTGCACCCACACCCTAATTGGCACCAATCAGGATTCCGCTAATAGAGCCTGTAGAATCTAAATCGCCATCGTGATTAACAGCCATCAGCAACGCTTCTTTGAAGCTTGGAGCTTTAAGGGCACAGTAAACTGAAATAACAAGAGCCTCTTCAGCCACCCAACCTTCCCCCACCTGTTCAATCGCCCGACCTCAAGGTCTATCTCCACGAGCAAGCTCTTCAGCCAACTCTATAGCTATAGCGTCTCCATATGATTTGGATGTTTACACAGCTCCGTTATAGCTGTAGTAATGCCTTGTTTACCGTAGTCTAGAGTAATATTGCATCCAGGATATCGAGAAAATCGACATAATCCTGCATTATGTGCGCTGGGCTTACAAGAAATTACTCGACTGTTCGACAAGTGTAAATGGAGGCAGTAATTGAAATTTAGCAAGCGGCAAGTAACTTTTCTTTCACTTGCCTTATTATCTGGATTTGTTGCATGGTACGCTCTCGGTGCTGCATCTTCTTGTGCTCATTTTGATATTAAAGATTTTTGCAAAGGCGTATTTACTGTTGCACAAGATGAAATGGTGCTAAGCGAAAAGTTAAACTGCTTCCGGCTAGCCGAGTTATCTAGTTCGCTATGCGACTACACTTTCAAACTGGGTATAGGTGCGCTAGCCCTGGGTATATCGACGTTAATAATTAGCATTAGAGAATTAATCTACTCAAATGTCGTAGACAACTGGAATATCGAAAATTCATAATAAATTAATGAAAGTCACTCCGACAGGGCTGGAGCTTCACTTCGCAGTTTCTCTGTAACGCTTAAACCTTTTATAGCGCGTTATGAGCCAAGTAGAATGAATAAAGAAATTGCTAATTGATAAATAGCATATAACTAGTCAATGAACTACTCCTCTTCGACATTTCAGGACTTACATTTCGTCTAACTACGTTTTAGGTACACAATGTGGTTACCTCAATACTCAGAGACTAGATTTGTGTCAGTTTAGTCAGTAGCTAAAAATACGTATAACAAGCGACGGTACAAATACACGTTTTGCGTTTTGGACTCTCTACAAGTCGCTAGCAAAAGGAGCGGGCGTTAAACATAGAAACTTTCTAAAAACACTTCAATTTGTCACTTAAACACCCAAATCACTTAGTTTATCTACCTACCTCCTACAGCAGATGTGGCAATCTGCCATACAAAACCTGCTATGCATCTAAGCTATTGCGGTAGATAATTTTGATTAGTTCCTCAGACTGCAGGCTCAAGTTTTGGCATAGTGTATCTGAAGGAAATTACCTTACAACTTGGCACCATAGCTTCATTCAAGTGTGATCTCACCTTATCAGTAGAGAAAGTAATGTATTTTCCTTGTAAACTTACCGGGCAGTGAACATGTAGTTCATTCCATCTGCACTAACTATAAAACCGCTCAGCCGGTAACTGAAATAGACAGCTAGGGCTCGATCCCTACTGTGAAGCTTCAGCTTTTATATTCAAATTAAGGGGAAAAGGATGAAATTTTTCAAAGGGATAAAGGTATTTTGCCTTGCAGTGACACTTTTAGCTTTATACGGATGTGGTGTCGCACACGTAAAAACAGACGTTCAAGCGCAAAGTTTTGAAGACTATAAAAATATATTAATACAAGACGTAAGGGTGTACTCAAATGAAAGTGCAGCCAAAAACAATAGTGCCCTACAGGAAAAAATGAAAAGTTGGGAGCTCCATACCCGCAGTGAACTCGAGGAATTTGCCAGAGAGAGCGATTATCAACTCGTCAATTCCTTAGATGAAGCTGAAGGCAAGACTTTGCTCGTTGATCTTGATGTGAAGGTTCAATACGGAAATCGCGCATTGCGCTGGGCTGTTGGCTTTGGCGCAGGAAAGGGAGGCGTTGACTCTGTCCTGACTGTTAAGGACTCCGAAACCGGTGATGTTAAATACAAGGCTCACGCCGATAGTGATCTGTCCGTGGGCGGTGCAGGTGGAGATATTGGCGCTGTACTTAAGAAAAATATCAAAGCGCTCATTGACCAGTATCGGGAAGTCTAAACCTTACGAATTGAGCACTAGGGACGCGCGTATAGTGCGCGCTCCCTCTTCACCGAGTAAGTTTCTTTGGGAAAGACTAAAAGAACCGATCACGGCTTAACTCAAAGAGCCTGTAGCCGATAGTTACTTATGGTGTTGTAGTTAGCCCCCCACTCTCTAAGTAATTCCAATCCCAACATACTCCAACCAGCTCTCAATAACGCTACCAGGCAAGAATACATTTTGAATTCTGGTCACCCGCATTTTGGTTGTAGTAGGGCTTGCACGCGCTACCTATAAACTTGATCTACCTCAATACCCCCACCCCCAACTTCGCCATTATGCGCAACAAAATTATTCGATGAGATAGGCGCCAAATTCGACAAATGGGACAGTCAGGTACTCGGGCTGACCACCCCATCATGATAGATTAGACCTCTTGGTCAACTGCAGGTCGCACTGGCCAGTAACACGCTTAGTTGAGGAGAAAAAATGGAGCAGCAAAGCACCGTATTCGTTGTAGTGGACCCTAACGATGAGAAGCATGTAGCTCTGGAGCGAGCCCTGATCACTTCACGTGGACGCAATCCTCAGCCGCGACTGGCTGTATTCGTCGCAGTTGATGGTGAAGCGGTGGATACCCGTGCAGTTAACGACCACCTATTTCGCGATGAGTCGTGGTTCCGTGAACAAATTCGTGAACCCATCTCAGAAGCTGGTCTTTCCTGTGAGATCACTGTTTGCTGGTCCAGTGATTGGCAGGCGGCCATCGTGCAGGAATCAAAGCGTTGCAACGCAGAAATGATCTACCTACCAGTACACGCGAAGAGCAGCCGTCGCTTTACCTTCGCCGAATCCAAATGGCGAGTCCTGAAAACAGCGCGCTGCCCAGTGGTATTGATTCGCCCCGGCGCCAAGGATGAGCGCAAAGTTGTATTGGCTACCGTTAACTACCAGGCAAAAACCCTCGAGCAGCGCGAGCTCAATCGCCAGATCAGCGAACGCGCGACCTATATCGCAGGTCATTACGGAGCAGAGCTACACCTCGTAAACGCCTTCCTGGATTCCATGCTCTACCCAGATCGCGGTGCTTTGGCCAAGCTTGCCGATAAAACCGGTGTCCCCACCCATCGCATTCACGTAAAGCGCGGCTATACCAGTGATGTTGTTGAGGATGTGGCCCGTGAGATCGATGCAGACCTGGTCGTGATGGGAACCATGAATCAGTATGGCGAGACCGGTTCATTCCTGCGTGGCAATACTGCCGAGCGTGTAATTGGCCAGTTAGACGTTGATGTGATGGTATGTAACCAGTTCACTACAACAACGATGGATAACGATTAAGTCATCCCATTTTCAAGGATGCTGAAAGCCCCAGCAGTGCTATCTGCAGGGGCTTTCTTTTTTGGATTTACTGCGATTTAGCAGATAGCAGTAGCAGAGTTCCCTCTGTATCGAAATTCACCCTGCCATCCTCAACTTTGGCTCGCTTACCCGAGTAGTAATCGGTCAGTTCGATACCATCGGCAAACACACCTTTAACTGATACGCTCTTCTCACCCCCGGACAGTTCCATCGCCACAACTACCGGCTGCTCACCAGATAAGGTGCGGGAGAATGTATAAGGCTTATCCTCCAGCTTCTGGTGTACACCAGCGCCTACTGCCGGGTGCGATCGCCGAAACTGCCCAAGCTTCTGCCAATGAGCCAGCAATGCACGGGTTTCCGGCTTTTCCAAGTCATCCCAGTTCATATTGGTGCGCATAGAGGCGTCGCCAAATGCGCGATCATCAATCATGGGGCGCGCCAGTTCATCACCGTAATATATCTGCACTGCACCGGGCGCCAACATCAGTTTACTTGCGGCACTCAGTGTGTGCTGACGCTCGCGGTCAAATGAGTGATGGTCATCGTGGGAGCCTAGATAATTCAGGACACCGAGCCCTTTTAGTTCACCACTGTTCAAGGAGGAGGAATAGCTGGAGAAAATATCCTCCGCTGGCTTGCCCGCAACCTGGGCAAAATCGAAGTTAATCAGACTGTCAAAACCGTACTGATAAAAGTCCACTTTCCGGTCGCTATAATCGTAAGAGCGACCAACACTGGGACCAAAGTTGTTAACGCCGAAATGGTAAACCTCACCCACCATAAAGAAATTGCGATCGTCCAATTTCTTCTTTGGATTCTCAGCCTTCCACTCCGCCAGGGCTATATCCGCTTCGTTTTTCAGTATTGCCCAGGCTTGTGGCTCTACGTGTTTGACGGTGTCCACACGAAAACCATCGACACCGTATTCACGCACCCAGTCGGTTAACCACTTGATCAGGTAATATTTGGGGGCGCGGGGATAGCCAGTGCGCTCGAAAAAGGCATCCAGTTCACGATGCTCTTGCTGCAGGCGGCCTTCTTTTTTCCACTTTGCCACCAGTTGTGGCGGCAACTCGACATCTTTCTCGCTCTCCGTGAGGATATCCGTCAGGTTCGCGTGAATTGCACACTCAACATTGCCGGCATAGTCAGACCAATCGCATTGCTGGCTATTACGCAGCCAACTCGAGGGCCATCTGGAATCCTGTTCAGTGACTGGCCCGGTGTGATTGAGAATTACATCCAGCAATACGCGAATCCCCTGGCTGTGAGCTACCTCAATCAATTCCGCCAGGTCTGCTTCAGTACCAAAGTTGGCATCTACGGCAGTCCAGTCCTTAGGCCAGTAGCCATGGAAAGCGTAGGTGCGTTTATCGGACTCATTGTAGCCATGGATGTTCTCAATCACCGGGGCCATCCAGACAGCATCGACTCCAAGATCATTAAAATACCCCGCTTCAATTTTCTCGATAACGCCGCGCAGATCCCCTCCCTCAAAGCCACGCAGGTATGCCGCATCGTCTTTGCGGCCGTAGGGGAAGTCATTGCTGCTATCGCCGTTATTAAAACGGTCCGGCAACATAAAATAGACTGTCGCATTGCGCCAAAAAGGATCTACCGGCTCTGCAGCCACGGCAGCTTGTACACCACCCAGCATCAGGCCAATCAATAAGCTGGTGAATTTTCCCATTGTTCTCTCTTTTATTCGCCGCTCAGAATTATTCAGAAGCTCCCCAGGCCACTCTAATAGGCCCAGTAAATCAAACATCCTCCCGCGCGGGGGCGTAGGTGCTGCGCAGGGTATAAGACCGGCGATAAGGTTGTGCAATTACCCCATAGTAAAACTATTTTGCGAGCGGCGCTTTTGCAGAGTAATGTAAAACCAGCAGATCGCGAGAAACCGCAGCGCTTTGTCGTGGTCCAAGCGTCACATTCTGTTAGCAGTCAAAGGAGGCAGGGAATGTCGGAACAACAATCTAGGCAAGGGTGGATCATCGGCATTATTGTGGTGGTCGTTGTCGCTGCAGCAGCCTATTGGCTCTGGACCGGCGAGGAAAAGAAAAAAGAAATTCCCACCATCGGTGTTGTCGAAGAACCCCAAACTGCTCCCGAGCCGGAAGCCCTGGCACAACCTGAGAGCCAGGAACCAGCCCAACCGCCCGAGGAGCCGGTCATTGAAGAGGAGCCCGGCAGAGAGCCGCCTCCCCCCCTGAACGAGAGCGACAAGGCCGCATATGACGAGTTAATGTCATTGGCACCCGACGGAGCCCTGTCCCGCTGGCTGGTACCCGACGAAGTAATACGTAAATGGGTGGCCGCTGCCAACGCAGCATCCCGTGGTGAGCTGATTCACAAGCATCGCCCGCTGAAAACCATTCGCGGCCCCATCATCGTTACCGGGTCATCCGCTGAAGGCTACCAGCTATCCCCGGAGAACTATCGCCGTTACGACCAACCAGTACGATTGTTCGCACTGGCTAACACTGATGCAATCATCACCTTGTATCAATACTGGTACCCCCGTTTAGCCCAGGCCTACGGCGAGCTGGGGATTCGCAACAAGTCATTCCACCAGGTGGTGATTGGAGCAATCGACAATGTACTGGCAGCGCCAGATGTTGAAGGCCCTATTCAATTGATACGCCCGTCGGTGTATTACAAATTTGCCGATCCAAAACTGGAAAAACTCCCTGGAATACAAAAGCTGATGATCCGCATGGGCCCCGACAATGCAGCCCGAGTTAAGGAAAAGCTGAAAGAGATAAAGGCTAAGCTCGAAGAAATGCCCGTTCAGGAGCAAACCCAATAAGCAGATCTCAGGTCACTCAGCTTACAAGCTGGGTGGCCTCCCACCTTCAAGATTCGGTTGTTTTTTAACCACTTTATCGCCTGGACACAACAAACCCTGCCTTCATCAATTTGAACCTCCGAAAAACTTATTCAAAACGCCAGCGGTCATACCCATCCGATACTCAGCCCATAGCCATTGGGGTATATTACCGGCTGTTCACTAAACGATCCCAACACCAAGCGGTAACGGAGCGCCGCTGCCAAACGGCAACAGGCACTGCCCTATAGGGAAAGATCCAGGGTTCAACAGGAGCGAATCAATCGTAGGGTGCCCTGCGTGCCCCTTCTGCTTACTCCCCACCCAAGATCTATTCTGTCTCCGCCGGTATAGGCTGTAGATAACAATCGAGGCTCATTTTGAAATATCGTTCCTTCGGCCAAATTCTGGCTGTGACTCTCTTATTTGCTGTGTCGCTGGCCCAGGCTACCCCTGAAATTAACATAGCCCCAACACCCACTTGGGTGGATGCCGTCGATCTCTCGAGTAGTGTCACTGCACCCGAAGGCAGTGTTAGGTATCACCTGAGTAACTCCCAGATATCCCATACGAACGAACAACACCAATACTATTTTCAGCTGGTGATGGAGCCCCTCAATCAGCAGGGGGTTAAACAGGTATCGGAACTGAACATTAGTTTTTACCCCGCGTTCCAGCAGCTGGTCGTTCACGAAATTACCGTAACCCGCAATGATCAAGTGATTGATCGCCTGGACAAACAGGACTTCAAGTTATTCCAGTCTGAGCAGGAGCTGTCCAGCAAACTCTACTCTGAAATGTGGAATGCGCTTTACATTCTTGAGGATATCCGACCCGGTGACAAAATCTCCTACGCTTATACACTCGAGGGAAGCAATCCTATTTTTGAACGCGGGGATTTTGGTACTTTCTACTTGTCATGGCCGGATGCCATCGACAGGCGCTATGTAAAAATTACCAGTGACAACAAGCTCAATTACCGTTTTAACAATGAAAAAGTACCGGTGAACGTTACCCGCAATAACGACACTTACCAGTACACACTGGACCTGAAGCAGGTGTCTCCGATACTTCAGGAAGGGGAATACCCTCACTGGCATGACCCATTCAACTACATCCAATATTCAGGCTATAACAGTTGGGCTGAAGTAAACGACTGGGCAATGACACTCTACGATATTGACCTCTCCCTGCCACAGGAACTCACCCGGCAATTGGATCAATGGCGTGCAGAGGAAGGCCTTGAGGGAGCTGTCAGCAAGGCTATTGCCTACGTTCAGGAGGATATTCGCTACTTTGGGATCGAGTTTGGAATCAACTCACACCAACCGCGAACGCCGAGAGAGACTTTGGATAAGCGCTATGGCGACTGTAAAGACAAGGCCATATTAATAACCGCCATGTTGTCTCACCTGGGGGTTAACTCTTACCCCGCTTTAGTGTCTTCAGGACGCGGTCGTGACCTTGCCAATGATATCCCCTCTCCCAGTTCATTTGATCATGTAATCAGCGTCATTGAGCTCAATGGACAAGATTATTGGGTTGACGGCACCGCTTCCGGACAGGGCTCCAATATCAAGAGCAAAGGCTTCTTTGATTATGAATTGGCACTCCCCATTCGAAAGGGAACCCGAGCATTAAAACAAGTAACCACGATTTATCCCGCCAACGGCACTCTGCAACTGGATGTCACCGAAAATTTTGAAATCAATGCCGGTGCCAATACCGCAGGGCTAACTGTTGAGTCCACCTACAGCGCTCTCAAAGCGGAGCAGATGCGTCAATTTTTCCAGTCAGCAGACTCTGAATACATAAAGAGTAATTACGCAAACTTTATGGCAACTTACTACCCCGGTATTGAAATCACATCCAATATCAAGCACCAGGACAATCGGGGTGAAAATGTACTTCAGGTATCGGAGCTATATGAGATCAGTGATTTTGCCGAGTTGAACTCTGCTCGGAAGATTTTCTCACTGTATGGCTCCAGTATCGCCTCTTATATTACCAGCCCCCAGAAGCGTATTCGCCAGAGCCCATTAGCGCTGGCACATCCTGTGGATATCAACCACAAAGCAGTAGCCAAAATTACTGGAGAGGTTTTATGGAGAGAGGAATCCCAGGATCTACAGATAGACAATCCCTGGTTCACCTTCTCCAGAACCTCCGATCATATTGGCAATAACATCTCGGTGAACTACGCCTTTAAATCCAAAGCGGACCATGTCCGCAATACGGATATTGCCGAGTATATGGAGCAACTCGATAAACTGGATGAAGCACTTCAATATCAGTTCTGGGCCAAGGGCGATAATTCGAATACTCAGGAAACCAGCAAGGCAATGAAAAACCTGGTTAAGTCACTGATCAGGAAGTAAATAATGAAAAAATTCCTTTTTGCCCCCGTTATTTACTTACTGGCCTCTTGTGCGGCCCACACTTCCATCGAACCCGGCGATAGTGAAATAAGGCGGCTAACCGAACAAGTTGCTAGCGCTCCAGATACAGTTGCTTATGAGGATTTCTGGGTTGCCTATCTTGAGTCTCAGCAACCCCTGAATAATATCGCGGCCAGAGAGCGCTACCAGGCGGAGCTATCCGCGATTGAATCTGGGGATAAGTCTTGTGAAGCCGTGGACTGGAAGGCCGTAACAAACAACAACATCCTGTCACTAACGCCCCATCTCAGCGCTGCAGAATGCTATGAGTCTGTGGGACAGTTAGAAGCAGCCAACTACCATAAAAACCTGTTTGAATTTATTGCTACTGGTATCCTCTCCGGACGCAGTGGTGAGTATAGCTACAGTGCCTTTGAGGTCGGGAGCTGGGCAGATGCAGAAGACCTGCTCACCATATCCGGCTATGAAATTATTGATAGCTATTTTGAATTTGCAAATAGTCGCAATGCTATATACCGCGTTTATAACGTAAAGGAAGTAGGCGGCTATCAGGTATCGAAAATCTACTTCGATAATGCCCGCTTTCTACACCGACTGCTCGCGATCCGGTATCCATTTGCCGGCACATCAGATCAGCTCTATACAGATGTGATCCAGGTACTAGCCTCTACAGATTATGCCGCTCGACACGCCGAAGGCATTGTGTTTCATGCGGAGGGGCAGTATCCACAGGCTGAACAGGCTTATCTGGACGCTATTGTTATGGGATCCATTTCCGCCAATATCAGTTTAGGGCGGCTGTGTCTGAGTGGCAAAACTGAAAAATTTGCAGTTAACGAGTGCGCACAATTATTTGTTGCTGCTGCGGATCTGGGGCTCGAAGAGGCGAAGGTTTACCTAGCCTATATAGCCTTTATGGGCCTGGGAATTGATCCGGATAAAGAATTAGCAACTTCACTACTCTCCAGTGCCGAACAACACTTGAAGAAAGGCCAGGCGGAGTATGAACTCTACTCCCTTTTTGCGTCAGAGGAATTTAACTCAGCTAATGAATCCGGTGCTACACAATTCTTGCAAGCCAGCGCTAATAAAGGTTACCCCGTAGCCCACTTTACCCAGGCTATTGGTTACCTTGAACAGAATGATTACTATCAATTTGAACAGCTTATTCAAAAAGCTTCCGGTAACGGCTTTTCCCCAGCCCAGTTTTTTTATGCCAGCTACCTGCTGGAGAAGAAAAAAGAAACTAGTAAAGGCATGGCGCTTCTCAATGAGGCTGCAATTGCAGGAAACCCCGCCGCACTCTTTGAGAGAGGGCGTATCACACAACTAGGCGCCCATGGCCAACCGGTTAATATCAATCAATCTATCAGGGACTATCAAGCTGCGGCATATCGCAATCATCTTCCTGCACAATTAAAAATGGGGATCCTGCATTCCAAGAATATTATTGCAAATGCCAACGCCGATATTGCCTATGCCTGGTATTTATTGTGTGGACGGGCCGGCCACCTGGAGTGTATTACCAATATGGGTTACTCCGCCGAAAATGGTTATGGAGTGGAACAAAACCCGACCCATGCAGCACAACTTTATAGGCTCGCAGCTGCGGAAGGCTCAGCCAACTCCAGTGCCAGGTTGGCCGGACTCTACGAGGCAGGTAACGGAGTAGAAAAGGACCTGGAACAGGCAATCTATTATTACACTCAAGCAGCAGAGAGGGGATTAGCAAGCGCTATGAATAAGCTGGGGCTCATATATTTGGACTCCGGTAGTGATTCTTTCAACAACTATCCCGAGGCTCTTCATTGGTTCGAGCAGGCAGCGAATCAAAATTCAAAGTATGGATACTTTAACCAAGCCCGTATGTATGAACAGGGGCTTGGTGTAGAAGTTGATCTAGATCGAGCAATGTCACTCTACGAGGAAGCCTCAAAGAGAGGGCACGGCATAGCTTCACTGAAAATTGCTGAGGCCTATAGTCAAGACGATAATCCAGGAAAAAACCTTGATCAGGTACGTTACTATTTGAAATTAGCTACTGAACAGAGTGACGACCAACAATTGAAAAAAATCCTGGAAAACTGCGCTGACACCGAAGAGTGCAATGTCTCACACTTAAAACAGTTTCTGAGTGGACTCCCTGCAGAATAAGATTATTTTTGCGGTCGACTATTCACAGCGAATAGTTGACCGCGTTCAACTTTATTTTGCCAACAGGATCCCAAACCACTCTTTTTCCTACCTTAAAATCCTCAACTATTTTCCGACCTATTTTCTTTATTTTTATTGACAAAAATTTCTAGGTGCGACCGATAGCACCATTTTTTGCTCAAGCAAAAGATCAGCCTCAAAAGCAAGCCAGCCATCACAGAATATGACTGACAGCTCTTTATACTCCGCGCCAATTACATTTGGTTTAACGGATCTATCGAGGCGATATGACCTATTCACTGAAGTTACTCACGGCTATCAGTTTATCTGTATTTCTTACTGCTTGCGGTGGGGGCGGAAGCTCCGATGACAACGAACCTGACGGCACTCCAGTAAGCAGCGATAGCGATTCAGGGGCAAACTCTGACGGCGATGATGACGATGGCAATACTGGCTCTGATGATGACAGCTCCAGCTCTGATGATGATGACAGTTCAGATTCGGATGACGACGACGGCGATGATTCCCCTAGCATAAGCGGTGACAACGGCAGCGTCAGTGAAGATGTCGAGACAACGGTTTCAGGGCAACTAGTCGATAACTCAAACAGCAATCAAACCTTTGAATCCGGAAATTTTCAAGGGACTTACGGAGAGCTTAAAATATCCAGCGATGGCAGCTGGACCTATACCTTGGACAGTGAACTATCCGATCCAATTGCTGGCTCAGAATTAGTGACCGACGCATTTAATATTGGTATCGGCTCCAGTGATTCAGAAGCCACTATATCCATTTCCATAACCGGTTACGACGATGCCTACACGTTCAACCCCGCCAGCCCACTGGCCACTTTGATTGTTGAAGGTAAGGAATTTTCTTCAGGAACATTCCTTTTGGAGGATGTCGATGGCAATACTCCGGAGTTTGTCGAGGAAACTCTTAGCGGATCCTACGGCGATTTCAAGTTATACAGCAACGGAGATTGGGAATACAGCCTGAATAATTCTGCAGACAGTTTAAAAAATGGTGAAACGACAGAAGATACCATTTCATTCCAACTTAGCGATGGCACTACTCAATCGATTACCTTCTCTGTCGTCACTTTAGAGCCTGATGAAAGCAGTATCGTATTCATTTTCATGAACTTCTCTGATGCTGTACCTACAGATACCACTGATATCTCTGATATTGCAGATATGGTCTTTAACGATGAAGACTCTCTCGATAATACCTACCTAAAGAATTCATTGGGACAACTAAAATTCCTGCGCCATCGCATCAGCGACAGCTCCCTGGAGCATTACTGCTATGGAGAAGGTAGCAATGAAGACAGCTCCATTGACTGTATCATTTACAACATCCCAGATAACCAAGACGGTGGCACTTTAAGTGTTGACGATGCGGCAGCCCGCTCCAGCCAGGGAGGAGAATATACAGACGGAGGATACACTTGGCGTGACAATGCAACAGAATGGGCGGAAACCAATTTAGTTGATAACAATAACAACCCTATCAACCTAAGCGACTGGCGCCACCGTGTTTACATCTACCCGCCAAAGGCCAAGAGTGCTGGGCTGGTTGGGGCTGGTGTCGCCTCTGTTGGTGGTAAGTGGAGCATCGTTACCGCTTATACAGACCAGATAATAATGGGCCATGAACTTGGCCACAATATTGGACTCAGCCATGCCGGCAATGATGACAACAACGATGGCGATACCTTCGATAGTGGCGAAAGCGAGTATGGAACAGATGGGAGCTTTATGGGGAATGCCTGGACTTCGCGCTTATTTGGCAGTGGTCACCGAGAGTACATGGGCTGGTATGATTTATTCCCCGAATATACCCAAACGGTAACCCAGAACGCCGGCAGCACCGAAGAGGTGGAGGTTGAGGCTATTGAGCTGACTGCGGGAGAGCTCTCAGGAAACCTGCCCCAGCAGCTGAAAGTTGAGAGTGCGGGTAGTCAGAATGGAGAAGACTACTACTACGTGAACTACCATGTAGGCCATGACATACTGAACCCATCGTCTCATATGGAAAATTCAGTATCTGTTCATTATCTCGATAATAGACTCTTTAACCATGTAGCAGAACTCAAGGAGCCAGGAGATAGCTTTACCGACTCAAATATTGGCTTAACCATTGAGTTTCAATCTGTGGCCTCAGACAAACAGTCGGCCACTATCTTAGTCAGTTACAGTGATTAGACTGTAAATCCGTTACCGTAGGATAAATACTATGAAAAAGTTCATTCTAATAGCGTTTGCATTGAGCTTCTCCCTGTTTGTACAAGCAGAGGAGATTGTAACTGGCACCTTGGAAGAAATTATCTCTGAAGATTTTGAAACGGGAAAATCCGAGCGTAAGTTTTCCCTGAAAGATGAGCAGACTGGCCGCTACTTTTTCCTGGATGCCGATGAGGCCAAGCTCAAAGGTATGAAATCTGGAGATCGAGTTAAAATTCGTGGTGAGCGTGGAGAAAAGCACATACTACGTATAAAAGAGTCAGAGAAAATAGAAGTAAAGGATAGCGAATAGTCATTTATTAATTAAAAACGATTTACCTCCCTATCTGATTAAAGTGGAATAGTACTCAGAGATAATCCGAGCACTATTCCAGATTTTCTTCTACCCCACCCTTAATTGATTTAACTGATCCATGTGTGGCATAAAGTTCAGAGCACAGCGGCGGTTAAAATCCTTGATTTCTTCCAGTTTATATTTGTGTGCAAACTCATTACCTGGACGCAACTGTTCCTGTCCCGGGTAAATTCCCTTGCCAGTCAACAGGCAATTCCAGGATACATTCGGGAAATAGACATCCAGTTTTTGATCCAGTAGTTCATCAGTAATATTCTTGCCTGCCATCCAAGACATCAAGATTGAACGCAGGGAGGGAGATATCTTTTCATTAGTGCCATTGGCAATCCAATAATCCGTATCTGTTCTCGAACTAATACGGTAGTGACAGACGATATAGTCCCGCACCGCATCAAAACGAGCGCTGATACGATTATTAAAGTCATCTCTATATTTATCAGTATGATCACCATTGTTATAGGCCTCTATAAAGCGCACAACAGTCTCCTGAACCATATCAAGCGCCGTTGCCTCCAAAGGCTCAATAAAGCCTTGGGAGAGCCCCACCGCCAGGCAGTTCTTGGCCCAGTGTTGGGCAACCCGTCCCACCTTGAAATTTAATCTACGCGCCTCGACATCACTGTCCAACAACCCCAAGTGAGCGCGAAATTCCGTTTCTGCCTTGTCATCGTCGACAAAGCGAGAGCTGTAAACGTAGCCGTTGCCATTGCGATTAGTCAGTGGGATTTTCCAGGCCCAGCCATATTTCATCGCAGTAGAAATAGTATGCGGTGCATACTCTTTCTCCTGATCTGTAGTAAATACAACCGCAGAATCGTTAAACAGACTCTCAGCGCTACTAATAAAAGGAACCTTCAGGGATTGTTGTATAAGACTTCCACGAAAGCCGGAACTATCCACATACAGATCCGCTTTAAGAACCTCACCATCAGTAGTTTTCAGGTGATCAATATTCCCCTGTGCATCGAGCATGGCGCCAGCCACTGTCGCCACCTTATAGCGAACGCCTTTCTGTTCTGCAACACGACGCAGGAACTGGCCCAATAAACCAGAATCAAAATGGTAGCCATAGGCAATTTCAAAAGGGAAGTTTTCCGGCGCGACTGGAGATAATTTTTGCCGAATCATCTCAGTGGCCAGAAAGAAGTGGTCCGGGTGCCCCTCCAAGTCAACGCCTTTCCTGCGCAGGTAACTATTATGAAAAAATGCCGGAATAGTAAATTGGTCCGGCTGGCCGACAAAGGGATGAACATACTCGGTAAAGCCCGGTTTGACCGACCAATCCCTAAAGGTAATACCGACCTTGTAAGTAGCGTTACAAGCAGGCATCCACTCCGATTCGCTAACTCCTATAGTCTCCATAAAACCCTTTAGTGGCGGAGTTGATCCCTCCCCCACACCGATAATCCCAATATCCGGTGATTCCACTAGGGTGATTTCAAACCCTTTATTCTGCCAATGGGTCGCCATCAGATTGGCGGTTATCCAGCCAGCGGTACCCCCGCCAAGAATAATTATTTTTTTGCGTTGATTGCTCATGGCGACCCTCAAAAATTCGGCACCGCACTTATTGTCGGGCCCTTTAATATTTAAAAAAAACCGCCCGGCAAGCGTAGCTCAGCGGGCGGTCTTTTATCACATCTTCGGTTTACACCGAAAGAACCAGTGATACTTAGTAGCTATAGTTCAAGCCGAGGTAAAACTGACGCCCAAACTCAGTATATTCACCGAGGACACCATCTACTCCATATGATTTCACATCAGCCTCATCAGTAAGATTGTTCGCTGAGAAAACCACATCGATACCATTATCAAATGCATAGGATATCTGAGCATCAACGGTAGTGTACGCCTCAGCTAAGGCCGGAGTAGAGCCTCCCGGTATCGGCATAATCAGGATAAATTCATCCCGATAGCGAACATTGACGTGGGAGCTGAAATTACCGATGTCCCAGAATACTGTAGTGCTCCAGACATTTTCAGAGAGGCCCGGCAACGGCAGGTTTTCACCATAGAGGTTACCGCCACTCACTTCGGTTTCACTCTCAGTATATGAATAGCTGGCGGTCATACCCAAGCCAGCCCAAATACCCGGCAACTGATCAAAGGTTTTGGTACCCGCAAGCTCAATGCCTCGAATATAACCACCCTTGTCGTTGTTCACGTAAGTTTCGAAAGCGCCGGCTTCCAGACCAACGGGAATTTCAATGCCCAGGGAATCAAACAGCGCCGTTCGATCTGCCTGGCTATCCAGGTAGATATACTGCTTTTCTACCAGGCTTTCGATATCTTTCCAGAAAATGGCTGCAGTTACCGCACCGCCATCTTCAAAATAGTGCTCATAAGCCAGGTCAAACTGGTTTGCACGGAAAGGATCGAGGTAGGGAGAACCTTTGGTCCATACATTGTATTCAGTATCGTTCGTTTCGTTATTAACGCTGTTCCAGGAACCAGCGCCGCCTTTCAGCTGCCCAACCGGTGGACGACCCATCACTTTAGCTGCAGCAAAGCGAATGTAGTCCTGCTCGGTCAGCTCAAAGTTCAAGTTAAGGGAAGGCAAGGTGTCTGTGTATTCGGGGCCGTACTCAACATAGTCGAAGCTATCTGAAGTTACACCCACGTCATCAGTAATTTCGATACCATTGCCAGCTCCCACATTTTGGATACCACTGGACTTCACATCGGTTTCAACAACCCGTACACCGAAATTACCAGTTACTGGAATGCTCCCCAGCTGAGTATCGATATTGGCCATCAGGTAGTAGGCAAAGACTTCCTCTTTCATCGTCCCGGACTCAACGAAAGTCCAGTCCTGGCTAAATACCTTTTTACCTTCGTAGTTACCGGCTCCAAAAATACTGGAAGCCAGGGCATCCATATCGTTGACTACGAACTGTGGTATCCCGCTGGTGGATTCAACACTGACATAGCCGTCCAGTAGTTGCGGCTCACAATCGATGTCGGACAGGTTATCCGCACAGTAGCCATTGAATTGGCCATCGCGGCTACCGTAAAGGAAGGCTCCACGCTCAGAGTCAAAAGTGCGCTCAGAGACACGGAATCCTGCCTCAATAGAGGCAATGGCTCGCCACTCCAAATCGAACTTGTAATCGAACTTGAAGGATTCAACCTTATCGGTGTACTCGTGAGGGTATTCTTCGTAGCGCGACAAACGCATGGTATCCAGATCGGTAAAATCTACACCGGAGAAAACGCCTGAGGGAATACCATCGCCATTGAGGGAATAGGCAAAGCTCTGCCCAGCAGCTTCCTCCCAGGTATCTAAGTTACCATCGTCATCGTAGGTCAGGTCGTAAGCGTGCATGGACACAATCTGGTCCTTGCGCGTCTTGGTGCCCTTACTGTAGGAGTAGTCAACGGCCAGGGTGTGGCGATCACCTAAATTCCACTCCAGGTTTAGACCAATACTATCGCTGTCCGCCTGGGTGGATTGATCCTCAGAGCGGGATTCAAACCAGGGGCTGGAATCATCAGTTGTCTTAGGGTCGGTAATAATTACCGTACCATCGGTAACCACACCGCCATTCACTTCGGTATCGGAAAGGGTGTAAAAGTTTGTATTGGCCAGGCCACCAACCGTAATACCGTGGCGAGTATCAACACGCTCAAAGTCAGACTTAAAATAATCTAACTGGGCCTTGAAGCTATCGGTAGGCTCGAAAACGACGCTGGCCAGGTAACCATTACGAGTATCGGTACCATCACCGGATTGCCACTGGAACGCTCGCGGTAAAGCATCTTCACTGCCATCACCATCGAAATCGTTCCCTGGCTCATAACCGATTTGGCCGTCTGCACCCGTGCGGGACTTTACAAAGCTGTTCGGCTGCTCAAGGTGAGAATAACCCAGGGCTACGCCCACCTTGTCATCCATAAATTTACCCATGTACGATAGGGTGACGCGCTCACCGAATTCGTCGGCACCGACGTCGTCTGCTGCATCGTTATACGACATACGCACATTGGCATTAAAGTTGTGTTCTTTGTCGGCGTCGAGAGGATTGGCTGTTTTCAGCTCTACAGAGCCCGCTACACCACCTTCAATATGAGAGGCTTTCGGAGTCTTGTAGACCGCTGCCTGATTAATCAGCTCAGCTGGGTACTGGTCAAAAGACATCCAGCGAGTACTTTCGGTATAACCACTGGTAGAGGCCTGCTCGCGACCATTCAGGGTGGTTTGCAGGAAGTCGCCGTTCATACCGCGGATATTTAGCTGTGAGGACTGACCGTTGGATCGCACGGTGGTTACGCCGGGCAGACGACCCAGGGCATCGGCGATTGATTGGTCGGGAAGAGATGACAGAGCGCCCGCATCTACCACATCGGCCACAACATCGGCGGCGCGCTTGGCTTCAACGGAGTCCAAAACGCTGGTGCGAATACCGGTAACTGTTACTTCTTCCAGTGTTTCCTGCTCCTGCGCATAGGCCCCAACCGAGGTGGACACGGAGGCCGCGATGGCAGCAGATAGCAAAGTGGGTCTGAGCGCCCCTTTACCTTTATTGGATAGACTCATCATCTTCTCCCTGGACTTATCGTTATGTTGAGACCCTGCATCCTAGGGCGGCCCCTAATCCATAACATCCTCCCCCGAGGGGGGAGGAGACGGGAAAAAGTGTGAGATCAATCACAGGTGTAATTTAATACACGTTTGTCAGGCCATAACCCAACAAAAGTACCGAGTAATTACCCCTCAAGCTGTACTGCAGCGCCAATCAGAGCCTGATAACCCGCATTCAACGCGTATACCGGAACGGCCTCCATCCATTGAGCGACACGCCCTTTCGTCAGGAAACGCTGCTCAAACTCGCTCTCAGGTAGCAGTTCAGCGATCCTGGGCAGTATACCACCCCCCAAAAATACCCCGCCACGAGCGCCCATATACAAGGCCGCATCCCCGGCCGCACTGCCGAGGAAATTGAGGAAATCTATCAGAGCTTCACGGCACAGCGGATCTGAACCTTCAAGGCCTCGGGCGCTGATATCGGGGGGCGTCAGGTCCTCAGCGATCTCTCCGTTCAGCTCGCAAACTGCGCGATAGAGATTAACCAGCCCATTGCCCGACAAAACCCATTCGTTGAAAACGGGTAGCTGGGTTTTCATCAGGATTTGCAGCAACTGCAATTCACGCTCAGTGGAGACTGTCAGGTTGGCATGCCCGCCCTCTCCCGCCAGCACATGGTATCGGCCATCGGCTTCAGCCAGTCCGGCAACACCGAGGCCGGTTCCGGGACCGAGCACCGCCATAGGGGCACCTGCCTGCCGGGGAGTATCGCGCAGTACCTGGTAATCTGATTCGGCCAGACGGGGCAGAGACTGAGCCAAGGCGGCAAAATCATTAATCAGCTCTAGGTGGGGAAAGCTAAACTCTTGCGCCAGCTCGCCGGCGTCAATAGTCCAACCCAGATTGGTCATATAAACCTTTCCACCTGTTGGAGTCATCTCCAGCGGACCGGCTGCTGCAATACACGCCTTCTCCGGGCGCGGCTGGTTTAACCCATCGAGCCAGTGCTGTAGTGCTGCATCAAATCCCTCGAAGCGTTGGCAATCAACGACTTTGAGTTCTTCCAGCTGGTAACCCTCTGCTACAGGCTTGGCGATGGCAAATCGGGCGTTGGTCCCACCGATATCCGCTACGATACTCGTCATAGTTATCCTTCTAACTTCCCCCTAAAAAAGGCGATATAACTTAAGGCGTCAGACAAAATATTGCCAGCCCCAAAGCTTACTACAGAGGACAACTCACCCTATAAAGAAACCGCATGACCCCAGCTTGATACAGATAGACCTGCCGAAATGCATTGCTTGAAACTACCTAAATGCTTTCAGTCACCTTTTTACCTGTCCGCTGGCGGGATACCTTTTACTTGCTGAACGAATACTTGGATCTCTTCCTGGCTGTAAGGCGTATTCACCCGCTTTTTTGAAGCAGGCTGATATTCGATGCCCACCCCACTGCGCCGTGCACTTTGCGGGCGAATCGGTCGTGAACAAAAGTTACCCCCGCAGTTTGGGCACACATTTTTTAGCAGCACCTCAACACAGGAGCGGCAGAAGGTACACTCGTAAGTACAAATCATCGCCTCTTCTGAACTCGGTGGTAGGTCTCTATCACAGCTCTCGCAATTTGGCCTTAATTCCAACATGAATTACCTATCCTAACTTAAAACCTTTATCCAAACCGATAATTTCCATCAGTCCCTGAGCTTTATACCGTAGAATTTAATTACAACACTTCGGGCAGTTTACTGAATTCGCTATATTCAGGTACAGATTCGGATTTCAGCCAAAATGCCATAGCTGCCATAGG
Source organism: Microbulbifer maximicatervae (SeqCode) (assembly GCF_056231245.1). NCBI lineage: Bacteria > Pseudomonadati > Pseudomonadota > Gammaproteobacteria > Cellvibrionales > Microbulbiferaceae > Microbulbifer > Microbulbifer maximicatervae (SeqCode). The sequence continues at coordinate 298,362 of NZ_CP174334.1, read as the reverse complement.
CTTCATTGAGCCTTTAACCAGCAATCTATAGCGCCACAGCCACCATGCGGAGCACTGCCCACAAGAGCGATAAATAATGGCTCAAAACCAGTTTAAGCTGCTCGGTACGCGGCGTTTCCTGCCGCTGTTTGTAACCCAGATTGTTGCAGTTTTCAGTCGTAATATGTACAAAAATGGGTTAATAGTCATACTGGCATTTCGTATGGCTGAAGAGGAAGCTAACACGCTGATCAATATTGCCATTAGCCTAATGATTCTTCCCTACTTCCTCTTTTCCTCCTTGGCAGGACAAATCTCCGATAAGTTCGATAAAAGCAAGCTCATCAGAATCTACAAATTGACCGAAATAGGCATAGGTATCGTGGGAATTATTGCGATGTTTACCCAACATTATGCCCTGAGCCTGGTGGTCTTTTTTTGCTATGGCACATCCTCAACACTTTTCAGTGCGGCAAAGTTTTCCCTGATACCCCAGCAATTAAATAGAAGTGAGCTACTTGCTGGCAATGCATTGATCCAAATGGGATCCTTTATTGGTACCCTGACCGGAACAATTGTCGGCACTATATTGGTCGGATTTACCCATCCCGGCCAACACGGATTGACATTTATCGCGGTCACCTTGATATTCATGGCCTTCATTGGTTTTCTGGCAAGCTGCGCAATTCCCAAAGCCCCACCTTCATCCCCAAAACTGCACATCAATTGGAATCCGGTGGCACACGTCATGCGTGTCATGTACTTAGCTTGGCAAACACCTCCAGTGTTTTACTCAATTTTCGCTATTTCCTGGTTCTGGCTGACAATCACCGCATTCCTTGCGCAGATTCCCAACTTTACCCGCGATACTCTTGGTGGAAACGAAGATGTTATCACGTTCTTACTGAGCAGCCTCACTGTAGGCACTGCCTTGGGGTCGTTGCTGTGCAACTGGCTATCCCGAGGTCGTATCGAATCGGGTTTAGTGCCATTGGGTGCTATTGGCATCACTTGCGCTGGATTAGCGCTGGGTCTCCAATCCGATAGTTTTCAAACACTTCCCAACGCAAACCCGACTCAATTTTTTAACCATCATGGTTCCTATTGGATCCTTCTCAATATGGCGCTACTTGGTATTTTTGGCGGTATTTTTACTGTTCCTTTGTACGCAATGATCCAAGACCGATCAAGTGTAAAGATCCGCTCGCAGATTATCGCAATCAGCAATATGGTCAATGCGTTATTTATGGTGACAGCTACTCTCGTGAGTATCACTTTCCTGGATATCCTAAAGATCTCTATCCCCAAATATTTCATCATTATCGCTTTACTAAACCTGATTGTGGTCACCCTGATTTTTGCCAAGCTACCAGAGTTCATCATGCGCGGGCTGCTATTGCTACCTGCGCGAATCCTCTATCGAGTCAACCAGAAAGGACTGGATCAAATCCCCAGGGAAGGACCCGCCCTGATTATTAGTAATCACATCAGTTTTCTAGATCCAATAATATTAGCGGATACCGTCGAGCGTTATGTGCGCTTTATCGCACATCCTAAAATCTATAAATCCCGCTTACTGCGCTGTATCTTGCATATGAGCGATGCCATTCCCATAGGCTTGGATCTCGATGATCCAAATAGCCGTGAACGCACTTACAAAACCATAGTGGAGAGCCTGGAAAATGGGGAATTACTCTGTATTTTTCCCGAGGGAAAAATCAGTGAAGATGGCGAACTGCAGCCATTCCTGAAAGATCTTGAGGAGATTTTATCGCGCAAGTCTGTTCCGGTTATTCCCATTGCCTTACATCGAGCCGGCACCCAGGACGAAAACTCAACGCAGCAGTCTAAAAAGAAAAGAAAACGACGTTTATTTCCTGAAGTTCTTGTTATCGCAGGGCAACCGGTAGAGAGCATCAATACAGATTCGAAAAGCCTGCAAAAAAAAATGCGAGACCTAAAGAAAAGCTAACAAGAATAGACGATTAAAAGGAGAATGCGCACCAAGCGCTTAATTATTATTAATCCAGCAAATCAATAGTTCCTTTATATTTCTTGGATCCAAGTTGCATATTTAATTAACTCATACTGTAAATAGAAAGCTACGCGCGGGCCTCCTCTATAGTATTTTCATGTGAGAAAATACTTTATAGAGTTCGACTACTTCCTATGACTCAAGTACTCTCATCAGGGTGAAACCGTTTATAAAACTCTTGGTGTGAAACATCAAATACCTACATAGGAACCTGACATCAAAACCCCACAGACTAAGGACCGTCAACGCGAATCTTTCAGGATTACTTCCCAATTTTTCTAGGCAACCCTTTTCTTTTTGCAGTTTCTTAGTCTGTTTATTTCTTTATCATCACTTTGAGACTGAGATTTCGCTGTCTTTTTCATGCTAATACTGCGGCTGGGCTTCCCAACCAACTTGCCTTCTCTACTTTCAGCTGATTAGTGAGAGCTACCATTCTAGCCTTGAAATCTGCTGTGTATTCAACAATACGTTCTTCACTCAGTATTGCACCATTTTCTCCTACCCTATTCAAAAGGCCGGCGTCTACTCACCGGAGGTAGGTTTCCCATGTCCTAGTGTTGCAAATGTGGACTATTAATCCGTTGCCGGGCGCGCGCCTGTGTCGCAGCTTTTTTGAAGATCCCGTGGGAATAGCAATCCCTGCTACACTAGGTCTTGATCACAGATCCACAGGCCTGTGGTGGCCTGTTCACTGCAATGCCAGCAGACAAAGCGGAGCTGTGTGCGCGGACTACTGTAGAGCACCTCTATCATTGATGTGACCAGCAGTAATGAGAATCCACAACCAAAGGTAAGCCTACGTAGAGATGGCCACTGGCGGCAGTTACTTACCTGCGATAACCAAGCGGAACACAGCCAAGTGTGATAATTCCGTACTAGCCTACATTACTTTATCACCCTTCATTCAGGGAATTCTTGCGCCCAAATTGACGCCGGTAAACACCTATATACAAACACAATGTGAGTTATATACAGATTAGTGAGTTAACTTTTTAAGTAATAAACGGGGTGACCAACCTCCATGAAAAAGATTGTGATCATCGGTGGCGGAGCCAGTGGCCTTTATTTGGCAACTCGGCTTGGGCACCATTTCAACTCTACTCAAACACGAGGGTTTAAACATAAGGCCCCATCTGCTCAGATCACTTTAGTCGATAAGAATCGCACCCATACCTGGAAACCCCTTATCTATCGGGTAGCCGCTGGTACATTAGACACCAGTATGGATGCTCTTGAGTACCAAGTTCACGCCAGCTCTAATGGCTATGAATTCCAACTCGGCTCACTGCAGTCCCTCGACAGGAAGCGTCAAATTTTGACCCTAGGGGCGGTACTGAATGACAAAGGCTGCGAGCTAATACCTCCGCGTGAACTAGAGTACGACTATCTAGTAATCTGCGTTGGCAGCATAAGCGATGACTCCAATATAGAAGGGGTACGCGAGCACTGTATTCCCCTCGACAGCATTGAGCAGGCACACAAATTTCACAAGCACCTGCTCGATTACTTTCTATGCCTAGAAACAAACCCCGATAAAACATTACAAATTGCCATTATCGGCGGCGGCTGTACCGGAGTGGAGCTTTCTGCTGAACTGGTGGCTGCTAGTAGACACGTTAGCCAATATGGGCGTATCCGAACCGGAGCCATTGACATTACCTTAGTCGAGGCTGAGCCCCAGCTGCTACCGGACTTACCGGCAAGATTAGGCAATAGCGCCGCGCGCGAACTATCTAAAATGGGGGTTCGTATACTTACCAACTGCCATATTAAAAATGTTAGTGCCAACAGCCTCACTACCGATGACGGCAGAGAGATTCCCGCAGCAATTCGAGCCTGGGTTACCAGGGTTAAGGCACCGGAGTTCCTCACTCAGCTGGATGGCCTCATAACCAACCAGCGCAACCAGATAGAGGTGGAAACCACCCTGCAAAGCAAAAATGACCCCCATATCTTTGCTATAGGGGATTGCGCCGGCTGCATCGACGGTAACAATCAGCGTGTACCATCACGCGCACTCGCCGCGCAACAGATGGCCAAGCTCTGCTCCACCAACCTGGTCGCCCTGATAGAAAATAAATCCCTGGGGCACTTCCATTACCGGGATCGTGGTACGCTGGTTTCCCTTAGCACGAACACTGCTGTAGGAAACTTAAGGGGTGCTTTACTAAGAAAAAACCTTACCCTTGAGGGACGTATTGCCAGTTTGGCCTACCACTCCTTCTACCAAATGCACTTGGCGACAATTCATGGCTGGCCCAAGACCATATTGCTCTATTTACTTGGTCAAGCCAACCGCGCAATGAACCCCCGTCTTAAGTTGCACTGATAGGGATTAACTAAAAGCTATCGCAACGATAAAAGATGACTTTCCACCGAGGCCGCCTTAGTTCAGATTAATCTACACCGCCAGTTCAATAAAGCTAGTACCAATGCAGGGGATACTGACGCACCAGCAGCAAAGTATTATGGCAGTAGGTCTTCAAAGATCGGGGAACCGGCTTATTAGTAAATCGACCGTAAGAGCACCCGCCATAAAAAAGCTATGATCGCCTTCGGCGGCGCCAGCGGACTACACCTGGACATGCAGCTCGGGCACTATTTAAACTTTGCTCCAATCTTGGGGAAAAGGCACCTCGAAGCACAAGTCACTCTGGTTGATAAAAATCGCACCCACATTTGGTATTGTGGTCAACTCCAACCGGAAACTTCTTTAAACACATTTATTAAATTCGATGGGGGCCGTTTTCCCCAGTGTTGTATGTATTCTACGTGAGTTATAATAACCAATATAGGTTCTCACATCAGCTATAGAGCCCTCCCTTGTTGGATAGAGAGTCCCTGTTAACCACCCCTCGCTTCAAGCCGCTAAAAAAACGTTCAGTCGGTGCGTTGTCCCAACAATTTCCCTTACGGCTCATTGAACACACCATTTCATACTGCTTAATTAGCGTCTGTTGGATAGAGCCGGCCCTAGATCAAAATGATACAGAAGCCCCTTTGGTGGCGTATGCTAGTTGACAGCTAGCATCAGCGCACGGCTTACCAAAGCCACTTCCATCTAATGCTCAAGGTGCCACCCAACAATACGACGCGAGTAGAGATAAATTACTACTGACAAGTACAGCCAGCTCTGCAAAGTCCAGACGTACGTTATATCCATAGTCCAAACTTGATTTTGAGTACTCGGAGCCCCCCCAACTCAAAAAGTTCTCTCCAACCGGCAGTTGGTGCTTACTGACTGTCGTCAGTGTAAATCGCTTCTTGCGCTGCACTTCCAAACCTATTTTATTTATGATCTTGCGAACTCGACGGCCCTTAACTTCAAAGCTTTGTTTGCACAACAATCTCATTAGTCGACGGATTCCTGGGCTCTGCCTTGATTCTGGAAATAAGACCTTTAACTGCTCCTATTTACTTGAATTATCCGGCAAGCATCCTGATTGGAAGCTGCCCTGCTGACTCTTAATTAAGCTGTACTTAATTTCATTTCTATCGTAAATAAAGCACTGGATTTTTTAGGATTTATTTCTCCATATGCAACTGATTTAACTCAGCTCGTTTCTCCGTTACCAACTCCACTACCGCTTTACTCCAACTCCTTTACCCAGCCTCGTAGGTTATTGGCAGCGGTTCCTACAGTCTCTGCTGCATTAGAAATTGAATATCTCTACTCAGAGACTAGAGTTTCGGCGTCTCTATTGAATTCTGGCTTAAAATGCTGACGTGCCCCTTCTGTTGTCAGATTTCGATTCGCTTAGTAGTTTTACCATCTTAGCGAGTTGCGCGGAAGAAATAGACCACTACAATTTACTTGACCTTGGGCGCGGCTACTACGTAGTTTATCGCTTAAGAGGGTTTCCATCGTTGGCGGGTAGGAGCAAACCTTATTTTCACAGGATCTATCCATGGCATCGACCTGCTTTAGTACCTAAAACTATCCAAAGTGTCTAGGTGATGACAGGCTATTCAAAATGGCTCAGGCAGAAAATCATATTCAGAATAAGCTATCTCTAATTTATTGCTTAAGGCGAGCCATATGGTACACCCACAAAAGACAAAACCTTATGATCAGTGATATAGCCATAACCATCTTTAAATATTGAAAGTGCATGCTTAGCAAGCTTACTATTGGCACTCCAAACAGAATCTTCCAAAAGATATGTCTTGAACCGAAATGAAGCACTTTGTGCAGTAGCCAAAACACATATGTGTGTTTCCACACCAACAATAAAAATTGTATCAACCCCTAAACTTAGCAATTCCTCCTCCAGGGAGGTATCAACAAAACCATTATAAACATGCTTTTCAACTACAACTACACTCTCATCTGCCAATTGCCAAACAGGCTCTATTATCTCCGCGCCCCAAGTATTTGACTTACAAGGGTAGTAACACCTACCTCTATTTTCCTCGCCCCGAAGAAAAGAATTACGATATTTATGATCTGGCTTAATAACTGTCTGCAACAGAAGAACAGGGATCCCTCTCTCTTTGGCAACCCTCATACATAAAATAACATTATTAACTACCTTTTCCAGATCATCACCCTTGCGGATAATTCGCGGACTCCAATCTCTACGTCGCGACGGGATTTTTAGTTCAATATTACTGGAACCCCGTTGCCTGCGATCGTAATAGCCTCCCGCACAACAAAAATCGTTTTGCATATCGACAACAACCAGAGCCGCGTTGGTATTTGCTGACAGATAATTTAGCACATTGTCCTCTTCCATCATCAGCCCTACTCAAATGTTAGATGTTAGGGGTACCAAAGCTGTTATAGCTGTCCCACGAAACCACAGCAGGACTATCCTATAAGTCTTAAATCGTAACACTTCGGACAGCTTTATCCAGCTATTGCCCCACAGTCACTACACCATTCGTAAACACTGAAAACTTTTCCACACATCAGATCCAGACCTAAATCGTTGAAAATTCTGTCCATGAAATGCTAGTTAAATTTATGGCGCTTCCAGCTGGCTATTTAAATAAATATTGCTTCGTCTATTGCTTCTATTTTTTTAAATTGAGGACTATCAACACTTTATTTACTCATAGATTGATAGCCTCTTTTCGTGCTGGCTGGCAGTAGATTAGACCTGTGTACTGTTTGACATCTTTGAATGAAAATTCTATTTAAAACATTGACTTGTAATAGGTAATCCATGTCATCGCATCCAGTTCTGGGCTGTCAAATACGGCAGGTAGTACGTGACTATATTTGTCGCCATTAATAAACTTTAGCATCACAACACGAATAGCTCTTTTCAACAAACTGACATAGACAGTCTTTGTGTAAACCTCAGCAGTATCATTAAGAGCGCCAACATGTTTAAAACGATTGAAATCGGCAACAAAGTCAACCGCTCCATCGTATCTTCTGGGGCGTTCTGTGCCTCTGTAAACACTTTCATACAGCCACCGCAAGTTCGCGTCAGATCGCTACCTGACAACGATATGTAACCTTGCCGGAATGATGGCCGAAACAGATTTCACCTTGGTGTAGGAAATATCTGCAGGAAGATAATTAATATCTAGATCAAGGGATTTAGTGCAAGTTAGAAAGCATGGTGAGTATATAACTCATTTCGGGATCAGCCATCTTCGTCTAGGGTCTGCTGGACATCCATGGTATCAGCAATATTCGACTTCAGATCAGTGACGCTAATCATAGATATTTCAAGGCCACGGTGTGAGGTTCCAAAAATATCATTGTAATACCACCCCAATTCCTCAGTCGTTTTTTCTGATTTACAGTTAAAACCGGCACCTATATCCATCACACATTCAAGGTTGTTTAGGAAAATGTGCATGAAAATCCTGCATTGAGCTTAACGAAGTAAAAGTTACGACAAAGCTGTCAACGATTGAGCTTCTCATTGGCTAAACTGCATCGTTCCATGTTCAGAAACTTCACTTTTCCTGGAAGACCATCAGCACAGGAAACAGCATGAACATGTAATTTATTTTAGTTTTTTGACTTGAAACGCGAACAAAAAATCTTTCACTATATCTTCCATGAACAGGTATTAAACCAAATAGGTCCAGGAACTTTATTTTCTCAATTTCTGCCTATGGTTCCCTCCCATTTTATTTTTTAAAACTGTCCAAAGTATTGTGATTAGCAGCATCTACCAAAACCTGCAAAACGAGGAGTATAGACCTCATATCAGACAAGGTGGGCATTAAAAATAGCTTCAGTGATATTTTTTGAATTTATGGGCTATTTGTAGTCAACCTCTATAAAGTACACAGTCCCGTTTCAATATTATTGACTCTACCGTTTTATATTCAGTGAAATTGGTATTTAAATGACAAGAAGTCGACCTATTCAGTCACATCCTTTAAAAGTAGGCACATTGCGCAAGAGACCACATGAACGCAGATCCCAATTGAGAGCCGACAGGGATCTTTTCACAGTATAACTCTAGTGTGATATCTTCCTTACGGCCCAGCAGGAAATAAAATTTTCCTAAATGCTCCCCTCCGACTCCACTACCAAAATGCGGGCCTCTCCGATAGGGTGTGCAACATGCTCGGTTCCTTCAGAGGCATAAAATATATCACCAGATTTCAACAGGGTGGAATCTGTCCTCCCCCCAGTTTTAAAAAACATCTCCACGCAGCCATCGAGTACAGCAAAAACCTCTTTTCCATCGTTGACATGCCAAACATAAGGCTTATCACTCCAATGCAACCTGATGGTAATTCCATTCATATTGGCGATTAATTTAGATGCCCAGGGCTTTTCACCTGTAAAATCCCTACTTCGAAAAATATCCACAGCTTCAACTCTAATTATATATTTCGATTTATGATTCAAGAATAACTATTATTCTCTGTCAGCCTCCACTGGCACCTGTGAATTTTCACTGACAGCTTCATCACAGGTCTCACCGCTAAATTCATCCACTCGCCTTACGCCAAAAGTTACCGTCGGCGGTATTCCCATTCCCAGGTCAATATCGGCAACCCGGTAATTACAACCCTTGGCTTTCAAAATAGCATTGACCTTTTCCTGCTTTTCAACGGCCTTAATCACAGTATTTGCTAGGACTTCATCGCTGCTGAATGCAGTTACTGACTCGTTGACTTTTTCACCAAGCTCCTTAGCTTTTTCAAAAATTCCCATAATGCTTCCTCTCTCCCCTAATTATTGAACGGAGAAATCATAGGTGAAATATCAAAGAGAGGAAACTGGATAGTATCACTCCATACGGTAACTCACCCCTACCCAAATGCTTAACATACCTTTGTTCCAAATTGGCCCGCCATCATCGACTTCTTGCCCTCTAATTCAGAAGCCTTGGTCACGCTCTCCCGGTTCAAAGACTGCCAAGCTGCCTGACTAACCATCCACATGAGTGAAATATCAGTCAAAAACCTGCCCTGTCTTGCCCCCCCCAGATTGATGTGTCACTATCATTTTTTTGAGGTTTGGTAACGATAAATGAGTGGGCGCAAGCAGTTCGATGAGTCACAAGTACTAGACAAGGCCATGCGCATTTTCTGGGAAAAAGGCTACAAAGCAACTTCCTTGTCGGATCTTGAATCGGCCATGGGACTGAATAAATCCAGTATCTACAACACCTTCCAAAGCAAGGAAGGGTTGTATGGCCGCTGTCTGGAACATTTCCACACCCAATACGCCTGCGATGCTATGGATACCTTGAATCACCCGGACTTCCGCACAGCCATGGGCGGCTTCCTGGAAATGCTTCAGTCTGGTATGGAGAGCTCTGAAACTCCTGAAGGCTGTATCGCTACTATGGCAGCAATGGAGGTGGGTGCCAGTGAAGGATTTCTCGCTGATCTGGTAGCAAAGGGTACCAATGATATGCTGAACCGGATCGAAACCCGTATGCAGAAGGCTATTGACGATGGCCAATTGCAAGCCGGTGTCGATTGTGCCGCCCTCGCCGCGATGGTTATGGCGGTAAGCCGAGGCGTAGTGGCCCTGAATAAAGGCACGGGCAGTACCACAGCAGGCAAAAACAGTTACCAACAGCTATCCACAATTCTGGACCAGTATACACTTCCCTAAAAAAGCCCACCCCAAAACTTCTTGCCTCTTTGGGGTGGGAATGGGGGTATTCCTGTGAGAATTAACTTTTAAAAATAGCGACGTAATTCCAACTGAAAATAGTCGTCGTTGCGCAAATTGTAGGTAGGGTCTTCTTCATCGGCATTACCGAAAAAACGCGCCTCAGCTTCCATTAACCAGCGGTCATTTAGTCGGTGGGTCAGTTCCAGATTGGAAAAACGACTACCGTTATCCAAATCGGTACTTACGGCAAATAAAAGCTCCGTATCCTGTGTATTATTTAGGGCGTATCGCGCACCTATTGCAATGTCATTTTGACTGGCCGTAGACCAAGGTCCGGTACGATCATCAAATTGATACTCCATTAATACTCCAAGATCTGAGATCGTTTCGCCAATACCATAAAATGTATATTCGAAACCGCCGACAGCCGCTGTCTGGCGATCTTCACCGCGAGGTTTAAATGAAATAGCTTCAAACTTCCACAACCAATCTCCACGGGTAGTTTGGATGTCCACACCCGTCTGATCGATCTGTGCATAGTAAGGCGCAAGCAAGCCATCTTCCGTAAGCAATAATAATGGATCCCGATTAGTGCCGGAAAAATGGCTGAGGCCCAGGTCCCAATCCCCAAGTACATGGCTGTAACGCAAGGCCCAATCTATATGCTTCTCCTCCCGGTCAGATTGATAGACCGCAGCATCCTCATCCACCGGCAGCGGAGCACGCAATCGCCCTTCCCGGCCAGCAAACTGACGCTCGCGAAAGCCCAGTAAACCGTACACCTCCAGTGTTCCCCAATCACGCTCCATCAGGAGGTTAATCATGGGTTGGCCAAGCTTGTCTTCACCATCGATATTTTCCAGCGCATCATCCTGGTTAATCACATCCACCAAATGCACGGTTTCAGTAACTCCCCAAAATACTTTGCGCACCCCGGCATAAAGCTCGAAACTATCGTAAGCTTTCCACCAGTAAAGCTCGCCGAGATCCGCGTGATTGCGATCGCTATCCTCACTGTCCCAGCGCCCAAAGACACTGGCCACAACACGCTGGTTTCCATCGTCAAAATCTCGGTAGTACTCGAGATTTAAAGACGCAGAAAGACCGGCATCACTTTGTGCTGAATCCAAAGGGTCTGCGGTGAATGCCCGGGCCTCCAGGCCCGCATAACCGCTCAACTCATTTGCTCCAGCCATATGACTCAACGCCGCCAATAGTGGCAACAAAGTGAGTATTTTTCGGTTAACCATGGGCGCAATCCCTATTTCGCCCTGGAGAGACTATTTTTGGTGAAGTCGCGATCGGTAAAACCATTGCCAAATATCCAGTCGCCGTACAACAACTCTGTGGATTTACCAGTCTGGTGATTAACCATTTCCATTTTATTGGCTCGCCAGTATTGATCGCCGTACTGGTTGTAGTCGGAAATCGTGAGGGTCTTCATCAGGTCCCCTTTTCGGTCATAATAGTCGGTTCTCCATGCGCGGTACTCCTCTGTATCAACCCAAAGGTGTTGAATGGAATAACCGGATTTAGGATCGACCGGGTCCAACTCCAGAACAAAGTGATCGCGGCCATCGAAAGACTCGTTGCGCAAATATTTATAGGTGTATTTCTCCACCTCCTGTGAGGCGATATCTTCATAGGAGAATTCACTACCCATAAATGGTCCAGACTTGTTACTGGAGGAAATACGCTTTACTCGCTTTAAAGCAGGCAAATAGAGCCACTGGTCATCGGAGCCCACTTTATGAGTAAAGGACAAAAATGCTGTGCCCTTTACATCCCGAGGGTTGTCAAAAATCACCAGGGATTTATCTCCGTCATTTTCCTGCTCCAGAGTTTTGGTGCGCATAGCCCGCACACTCTCCTCACCATATTTATTGCGCAGGGTCATTGTAAGGCTGTTGCTGAGATCGCCGAATCCCAAGTCGCGGCGGTCCGCCTCCTTGGCAATTTCCAGACCTTTTTCTGCGGCCAGATCCAGTTCACTGGCAGAAACAGATAAAGCTGCCAGAGCCAGGGCACCTGCTAGGGCCCGTGTCAAAAACGGTCTATTAGAGCGGCTGGGTTGCATAGTTTTGCTCCTTATTTTCAATAGGGGTAATAGCGGGGTCGTATGCCTTGGCATCAAGCTTCATCAAGAGAATCGGAAGAAGTAGGAAATCCGCCAGCAAGGCCATCAAAATGCAAATTGCGGTCAGAAGTGCCATGGAGGAATTCATACCGAAGGAGGACTGGGCCAACACCATAAATCCGGCAATCAGAATGACTGAGGTCACAACTATCGCTACCCCCACTGAAGAGAAGGCGTAACGCAGTCCGTCCTCCACGTTGTAGCCTGCACGGCGCTGGCGCAGGTATTTACTGAGGAAGTGCACTGTGTCATCTACCACAATACCCAGTGCCATACCGGTCACCATAGTGACAGCCACATTGACTTCAGCTACCAGTGCACCCCAGAGGCCAAATGCCAGGCCGGCCGGCAACAAGTTGGGAATTAAGCTTAAGAAACCGAGTTTGACACTGCGCAGGGCAATACCAATCAGTGCAGAAATTAACACCAGCGCAACCAGAGTGCCCACCAACATGCCCTCCATATTGCGCTCGGCAATATTGGCAAACATGATCGCCGGACCTACACCATAGGCAGTTACACCAATGTTTTTCTCCAGCCAATTACTGCCGGCATCAGCTACCGCTTTGAGTTCTTTCGACTTGAGATTATCGAGAGTTACAATAATCTGCGTTGACGACTTAGCCACATTCAGCTGATTATTTAAATCCAAGCCATAGGGGAGAGACAGCTCGTACAGTAATAAATACTGGGCTGCCAATTCCTGCTCTTCAGGCAACCTGTAGTAGGCCGGATCATCAGCATGCAGATTTTTGTTCAAGCGCTTGAAAGTATCGCCAATGGTATTGACATGGCGCACCCCAGGCTGGGCCTGCATCCACTCAGTGAAACGCTCCAGATTGGCAAGAAACTCCGGATTGCTAACACCATTGTTGTCACCGGATTCGATCGAGTAAATCAGCTGGTAAATACCAGAGAGGTTGTCATTGATATAATCTGAATCGGTTCGAAACTCCACAGATTCATCAAAGTAACCAACAAAGTCATCATTAATCTCATTGTTTGGAATCATTGCCAATAATCCCAACGAGACAATGACTCCCGCCAGTAATATCGGGCGCTGGCGGCGAATCACAAAATCTCCCAGAGTATCCATGGAGCGTCCAATTTTGGATTCACTGGCGCGACTCTTGGCTGGCAGTATCGCCATCAATGCAGGCAGTAAGGTAACCGATAAGAAGAAAGCCACCATCACACCCATCGCGGTAATATTACCCAGATCGTGGAAGGGAGGCGCATCGGAAAAGTTCATCGACAAAAAGCCAATGGCGGTAGTGATCGAAGTTAAGAACACAGGCCCCATGTTGAGCTGCAAGCTCTCTTTAATTGCATCGTGCTTGCTGAGTCCACGGCGCATTGCAGCAAATAGACTCACCAATATATGTATCGAGTCCGCCACTGCGAGAGTCATAATAATGGTGGGCGCAGAAGCGGAGGGCGGTGTCAATTTAACACCTATAAAACCGGCCAAACCCATGCCTGCGGCCATGGAGAAGACGATAACCAACAGCGCTGCAAAAGTCGCACTGAAGCTCCGCACCAATAAAAATACAACTGCAATAATCACAAGGTACATGAGCGGAACTAAGGTGCTCATATCTGACTGAGAGGCTTCAAAAAATGCATTACTCAGTAAAATAATACCGGTCGCATAGACCTCTACATCGTATTTTGCCTCAATCTCTTCCATCAATGCCTGTGCAGCTTCAGCCGCTTCAGGGGTTTCATGCATGGATTTTTGTGGAAGCTGGAAGGTGATATTTATCCCTGTAACGGAACCATCACTATTTACCAGGCGCTCCTTCAAGGTGGGATCTGCCAGCGCTACAGCCTTGATAGAGGCCAGGGTTTCGGCATCTAAATTGCTGGCATTTTCCACCAAGTCCTGTACCAGGAGGTCATCTTCCTCGGCAATGGTGTGCTGGAAGTTGGTGATTGAATCCACCCGCAGCGCATAGGGTAACAACCAGGATTTCTCGGTCATCTCCTCTACGGCTGCTAGGGCATCATTGGAAAAGGCATTGCCATCTTTTGGCACTACCGCAAACAGAATATTGTCATTCTTAGTGTAAGTGCGCTGGATTTGCTCATAAGCTTGTAGTTGAGGATTAGCTTCACTAAAGAATGCCCGGTAATCATTGTTGAAACCCAGGAATCTTGCTCCACTTACCGCAAAGAAGGCTAACAGTAGTGCGCCAATGGCTACTAGCCATCGATATCGAATAAGCCAATCCGCATAACGGCTGACCCAATTCGAAGGTAATTGGGGGGATGACATTAAATCAGCTCCTTCAAACAACTTGATGAAAAAATAATTAATCAACAACCTAAGCAAATGGATATTTACTTACGGCCACAGAATCCCGTAATAGCCAATATAAGATCAGCTACAAATTTAATAAAAAGGTACACTAATGCCATCAGCCAAACCGTAAATGTGGCCGAGACATCAATAAAGAGTTATCGCTTTAGGCGATATAAGAACCACATCTTTGTAATTAATGGTAGCCAATAATCAGGCAAAGCTTAACTTTCCCCAACACAGGGGCGACCACGAGAGAGCCACCGAGTTAAGAGAATACCTAATTTACAGTGTCGTAAATCTAACAATAAATATAATAATTATTTATATATGCCTGAGACATACAGATATATTAGTAACCTGCCTATTATTATCACTATAAATTAACCCGTTAATTATCCTCTAAGAAATAATTAGAGGGCTCGACAAGTTAATCATCTCTAATTATTTCCAACCTATGACCAATCAGTATAACTTTCTGTGCCACTCAGTCTCGTGAAAACCTTGAGAGCCTCCTGCAACCCTCATTGTTCTGTGGTTATAGCTCTTTCCACAACCTATGCAGAACATCTTGAACCGTCCGGTTCATCATGTCAACAGCGGAAACTGAAAATATATAAAGGCAAGCCAGCTCGAGGGAGTCGGTTACGCAAAATCTGGGGTAGAATCGGCCGACGATAATGAGAATGAAGGAATTGTGCTGTGAAAAAACTGCTCCTGCCCATCGCAATCGGTGCATCGCTGCTAGCTACCCATGCTTCTGCAAGCGACCCTAAGCCTCAGCAATTGCTGGAAAACACTGAGTCCAAAGTGATTGAGTGGCGCCGCCACCTGCATCAGAACCCAGAACTGGGCAATCGCGAATTTGAAACAGCCAAATATATTGAAAAACACTTACGTGCACTGGGCCTTGAAGTTGAAACAGGTATCGCCCATACCGGCCTTGTGGGCTTTTTGAGAGGCGGCAAACCGGGACCAACTGTGGCCTTGCGCGCGGACATGGACGCTCTGCCAGTCACCGAGAGAACCGATGTGCCCTTCGCTTCCAAAGCGAGAACCACTTACCAAGGTAAAGATGTTGGCGTTATGCATGCCTGTGGCCACGATACCCATGTGGCCATGCTGATGGGCACTGCCGAGGTCCTGGCAGGCCTTCGCGATGAGCTGGCTGGAAACGTCTTGTTTATATTCCAGCCCGCAGAAGAAGGCGCACCGGACAATGAAGAAGGTGGCGCGGAGTTGATGCTCAAAGAAGGGATCTTCAAGAAGTACAAGCCGGACGTGGCCTTTGGCCAGCATGTCACTTCCTCGCTACCCACCGGCGTCATCGGCTATCGCTCGGGCCCGCTTATGGCCGCTGCCGATGAATTCCGTATTACCATCAATGGCCGCCAAACCCATGGCTCACGCCCCTGGGGTGGAGTGGACCCTATTGTCGCCGCCGCACAAGTCGTAATGGGCACCCAAGCCATTGTCAGCCGCCAGATCGACATCACCAAAGAGCCCGCAGTCGTTTCTTTCGGACGTATTGACGGTGGTGTCCGCAACAATATCATTCCCGATAGTGTCTATCTGAATGGCACCATCCGTAATTTTGATATGGATAACCGTGCAGAAATTTTCAAACGCTTAAAAACCACTGCGGAGTTAATTGCTGAAAGCTCCGGTGCAAGCGCAGATGTGGAGATTCTGGAAGGCTATCCGGTAACGATAAATAATGCAGAGCTGACAGAAATGGCACTGCCTATTCTGAGATCTGCTGTCGGCGACAAGAATGTTGTAGAAGTACCCAAAATCACGGGGGCAGAAGATTTCTCCTACTACGCCAATGAGGTCCCTGGCTTTTTCTACTTCCTAGGGGTAACTCCTAGAGATCAGGATGCCAGCCAAGCTCCAAGCAATCACTCACCCCTTTTCTATGTGGATGAGGATGCTTTGCGCAAGGGCACTGAAGCGCTGACTCTGTTAACTCTGGATTATATGGCGAACTATAAAAAACAGTAATTGTAAAAAGAGCCTCATTTTGAGGCTCTTTTTTAGATGCTTGTCACTCTTATAACTCGATATTAAAGATTACAACACCTTCGCAGGTGAATACCTTATTATCGGCATTAAGAGTCCAGCAAAATACTAGGCACTTTCAGAGCGCCCTCTAGTAGTAGGACGCCGTCTCGGAGCTCGTTGTGGTTTCTGTCCATCACTGCGACCAGCCTCAGCACCGCGCCCTTTACCGTTACCGCCCGCGCGCTTGGCTGGGGCCCCTTTACCCGCAGAGGCGTTACCACTGCGGCTGCTAGAATTTCCACGCCCCTCAGGCTTACCGCGTCCATTGCTGCGGTTGCCCCGACGTTCCTCGCTATTGCCGCGCGCTTCACGCCGCCCTTCACTCTTCTGAGAGTTACCCGCTGGGCGCTTGCTGGAGCCGGGCTTTTGCAACCCACCCCGCTTTGGATTACCGGATGCGGGCACCTGGTGGTCCGGCTCAAACTCTTCAATCTCCTCACGCGGAATTGGCTTGCCGATCAAGCGCTCAATATCCCGAAGCTGCTTAATCTCATCAGCGCTAACAAGAGATACCGCTTGTCCCTGAGCGCCCGCACGCCCTGTGCGGCCAATACGGTGGACATAGTCCTCAGGTACATTGGGCAAATCAAAATTTACTACCTGGGGCAGTTGGTCAATGTCGATGCCTCGGGCCGCGATATCAGTCGCCACAAGAATCTGAACCTTGCCAGCCTTAAAGTCCGCCAGGGCACGAGTTCGTGCATTTTGACTTTTATTACCATGAATGGCTGCTGCCAGGATGCCGTCACCTTCGAGCTGCTTCACCAGCCTGTTGGCACCATGTTTAGTTCGACTAAAGACCAAGGCTTGGTGCCAGTTATTCTCCCTAATCAAATGACTAAGCAGTTTCGTTTTTCGAGCCTTATCCACAGGATGGAGTTTCTGTCGCACCGATTTAGTAGTGGAGTTGCGTGGACTGACATCAATTTCCAGCGGGTCTTTTACCAAGCCTTTCGCCAGCTGACGAATATCTGGTGAAAAAGTTGCGGAGAATAGAAGGTTCTGACGCTTAGCCGGTAAAATCCTCAATACTCGTTTGATATCGTGAATGAAGCCCATATCCAGCATGCGGTCTGCTTCATCAAGTACCAGGGCTTCTAAGCGATCGAAGCGAATTGCCCCTTGATTGTGCAGATCCAGCAAGCGCCCAGGGGTAGCTACCAAAATATCCGCTCCGCCTCGCAGACGAGAAATCTGGGGGTTGATCTTCACACCACCAAACACCACCGCATGGCGCATAGGCAGGTACTGGCTGTACCCCTGCACATTATCGAAAACCTGAGCCGCCAATTCACGGGTTGGAGTGAGCACCAGTGCGCGTACTTGCCCTTTTCTAGCGCGCTCCCCCTGGCTAAGACGATGCAACAGCGGCAAAGTGAAGCCAGCCGTCTTACCGGTACCAGTTTGGGCTGCGGCCATAATATCGCTGCCCTTCATTACCGCTGGAATAGCTTGTGCCTGGATTGGCGTAGGCGCAGTGTATCCCTGCTCTGCAACGGCACGGGCAATCTCCTGGGCAAGGCCCAGATCTTCAAACAACATAAAAAAACCTCGAACTGCGCCGCAGGCGCAATCAAACACACTCACTCCCCCTGAGGGAATGAAGAGAGAAATCGGAGTCGACATCGGGAGCCTGTATTGCTCCCAGCGTGTACAGCCGTCTAATCGCCAGTCCTCGTAACCGGCGCGCGGCATTCAGTAGAAATTTCCTGGAAGAATTTTTGAAAAGTTCCGGAGGGGCTACCGGCGGATCACCGGCCTACAAATGACGCAGCTGAGAAAAATCAGCGGCGGTACTATACCACACAAAGGCTGACTGTATAGTTTCGCCCAGCCAAACTCCTTTCCTTTATAGGTTTATACAGAGCAGTTGTTGGGGAGGTCGTCTTCAGGACCGTAACATAGTTTCACGTTCGCAGCGCGAGCGTCTATCTTTGAGGTACCCCATCCCGTTGCGAACTTGTAAAACAAAGCTGCTCAAAGCAGCCAGGATAGGAACCGTTATGTCACCCAACAACAGTGTGAATACTGAACACCAAGTTGAGCTGATCACCCTCGGCAATGGACGCAAAGTCTCAATACGCCCCATCTGTCGCAGTGATGGCCAGCTTGAGAAAGAACTAATTGAACAGTTGTCTCCAGAAACTCGCCGCGATCGCTTTATTGGCGGAAGCTGTAAAGCCAGCCAAAAGCTATTGGAGTTACTCACAGATAACGACCACCATGTACATGAAGCTTTTATTGCACTCTGCAGTAGTGACAGAGCACAAAGAGCTGTTGCTATAGCACACTACGCACTTGACGTTGACGGACGCGCTTGTGAGTGTGCCGTTGTGGTGAGCGATGACTGGCAGGGGTTAGGTTTGGGACGCTTAATGTTAAAGCGACTCATCAACTGCGCTCAGGATCAGGGGCTTGAACGAATCTATTCGATTGAGTCAGCACAAAATAGACGAGTGGACAGTTTCGCAAAATCCATGGGCTTTACCTGTAAAGCCGATGCCAAAGACTATACCCTGCTCACCTATACACTAGAATTGAAAGCTAATATTGAGACTAATGGCTTTAGTCACAAAGAGGAAGTTTCCCGAATAAATTTGGAGTAAGTGAGTAATTTAAGAATTTCAGTCCATATTTATATTTATTTATCTATATGAAGCAGGTGCCCTTGGTACTTGCTTCATATATTTTCTACTTAACTGTACATCGTTTTCCCAATGCAGTCTTGGCGACCTCAAAATTTCTTACAGTTATTGGTCTTTTACAAAACGACCTCAAGAGAAGTTGGATCACCACCGTCCGCCAAATTTCCATATACTTATTTTGTATTTATACGCTCCACACCAGGGTACCGCTCACTTGCCCATTCATGGCAGATATCTGCCAAGTATTGGGCTAAATCTTTCTCACTAATTTCTGAAGGTATTGATATCCCGGCACTGCGACGCTTACCTTCATTGCCCTGATAGAATGTGGCCCAGCTATTCGACTGCCTTTCGATCAAAACCTCTCTACCAAAAACATTGAATTTAAGCTTTTTCATAAATAACTATGTACAACTAAAATGCCTCAAAGCTTTGCAATTGCTCACACAAATTTCGAAAACCTATTTTCTTTGCATGGATACAATACGCTCTCCATCAGATACAATAAAGTATTTGCAGGAGTTAATTTAACTCCTGCAAACCCAATAATTTCTTCTTTTATACCACTCTTCTTAATCAAAAAAAGCATCACACGCCAATGGCCCACTAAATTCGAGCAAGGCCTGAGGCATTTGAATTTGCTCCTTCAACTGTCCAAATTGATACAGATAGAAGTTGACATCTGCCTGCATGGATTTCATATAACTCTGCTCACCACCAAAAATAATTACAGAGGGAAACTCCAGTGGATAAAAGCTGGCAATGTCTGCCTTTGCTTCGACAACTAACTTGTATGAAATTTTGTTAAGTTCAACTTGTAGATAACCAGAACAGGCATCTGCTTCCCGCTTAACAGAGAAGCCATTAAAAGCCGGTAAAAAAATCAGGTCATACTCTTCAGAAACATATCGCCCCGCCCACATTTCAATCTCTGAGTCACCCAGTTTAGCTCCGGTAATCATATAGTAGAGGTCATCTGTTAGCCCCATTGAATAGATCATACCGGCACTGGATTCTTTGTCATACCAGCCCTTATCCAATTGCGCATAGCCAGCACCGGCTAGAGACATAGAACCATCAAAATAACTGTAATTGACTGGGGTACCGACCGTATAAAGGAACCACTTTCCTCCTACCCCAGGTATCTCAGGAATAAATCCAAAAGGGGTTTGACCGGGGTTTAACCCATGCCAGTAATGGTGGTGTTCACCAGCCCACTCCATATTAAACAGGAAATCTGGATGTAAGACCTGTACACCCTGCTCATCGGCCACAACTACTCCCGGTACTTCATAATAGAACTCATCAATACCTTCGGGGTGCTTCAAGATCACTTCATCAAAAAAGAGATCATACTTCGTGGTAGCTCCGGTCTCTGAAGAAAAAGCTAAATGGATATAGGCTTTAGGCTTGACAACTGCAAAGTCAGGTGCAATATAGGTTTGTAAACTAACTTTGAAATATCCTACATCGGGAATTGCAATGTTATAGAACCATTGCTCGGCCCAGGTTTCGTCAGAGCTAGGCTCATGTGCACTTAAGTCACTTAGAGTGGTAGCACCAACAAATATGGGAGATATCATTAATCCGATTACAATCAGTATTCTTTTTATCATAAAACACATTGAATAATCCTCTTTTACTCTTCACTAGTTACATTACGACAACAACATTTAAGCTAGGCATTAATCCAAAGCCGAATTGCCAGCCACAAGATACTAGCCGTACAGTGCAAGATTATTTTTTCATTTCTTATGGGTGTTAATTATTTGCGATCTATTCTACAAAGATAATCAAATACATTTATTTTAATTTTTTGGTCAATCAACCTTCTGCTCAGCAAAAGTGAATAGTCATAAAAGCAGCGTGATATTCCTCTTTAATCGCGAAAAAACACCTAAACTGTTGGATAAAATCCCCTCCTCTCGGCGCTTTAATTAACATGAATAAGAATATTCCTTCCAAGTTACCAATAATGATTGGTGGTGAGTGGATTCAGTCCAAAAGTACTGAGTGGCTGGATGTAACCAACCCCGCTACCGGCGATGTTCTTACACAGGCGCCATTGTCTACCCAGACTGAACTGGAGAATGCAGTAATTTCCGCCAAAGAAGCATTTGACCAATGGCGAAATACGCCGGTTACCGCAAGAGCACGGATTATGTTGAGGTACCAGGCGCTTCTGAAAGAAAATCAGGAGCTGCTGGCTGAAATCCTCAGCGAGGAAACAGGTAAAACTTTTGAGGATGCCAAAGGGGACGTCTGGCGCGGTATTGAGGTTGTTGAGCATGCAGCCAATATCGCTTCACTAATGATGGGTGAAACCGTAGAGAATGTTGCCAACACCATCGACTGTTACTCCTATCTACAACCTATTGGAGTTTGTGCGGGGATCACACCATTTAATTTCCCCGCAATGATTCCACTGTGGATGTTTCCAATGGCGATTGCCTGTGGGAATACTTTTATTCTGAAACCCTCTGAACAGGATCCTGTCACGCCTTGCAAACTGGCCGAATTATTTGCTGAAGCGGGGGCTCCAGCAGGTGTTTTACAGGTAGTACATGGCGGCAGGGAACAGGTGGATTTTCTTCTAACGCATCCCGGCATTCAGGCCATTTCATTCGTTGGTTCAGTCCCCGTAGGGCGGCATATTTACCAGATGGGTACCCAGCACCTAAAACGAGTTCAAGCTTTTGCCGGTGCAAAAAACCATATGGTCGTGATGTCCGATGCCAATAAGGCTGCGGCTATTAATAATATTGTTGGATCATCCATCGGAGCTGCCGGGCAACGCTGCATGGCGATTTCCGTCGCTGTACTTGTTGGGGAGACACAACAATGGGTAGACGACATTAAAGACGCTATGTCAGCTATCAAGCCCGGTCATTGGAAGGATACGCAAGCGGGCTTCGGTCCACTAATATCACCCGCTGCTCGTGCGAGGGTGCTTGGGTATATCGCCCAGGGCAAAAAGGAAGGCGCCCGCTGTGTATTAGATGGCTCTGAAATTACTGTCGAAGGGTTTCCCAATGGAAACTGGGTTGGTCCCACCCTATTTGCCGATGTAACTTCGGACATGTCGATCTATACCGACGAGATTTTTGGTCCCGTACTTTGCCTGGTAAATGCCGACTCCCTGGAAGAAGCAATCCAATTAATCAATAACTGCCCCTATGGCAATGGCACCTCAATATTTACGGCTAGTGGCGCTGCCGCACGTAAGTTCCAACACGAAATATTAGTGGGGCAAGTCGGTATTAATGTACCTATTCCAGTGCCATTACCTTTCTTTAGTTTTACCGGCTGGCGAGCGTCTTTTTACGGTGATCAACACGCTTATGGAAAACAAGCTGTACGGTTTTATACCGAAACCAAAACTGTTACGGCACGCTGGTTTGACAGTGATATAGAGCATGCAGAGCACACCAACTTAACCATACAGCTCAAATAATGTTAACTGGAGAGCAGCATGACTAAAACAGTCGCATTTTTAGGGTTGGGCCATATGGGACTGCCTATGGCCACCAACCTGGTCCAGGCGGGCTTTGAAGTTAAAGGGTTTGACCCGGTCACTGAAATACTGGATACCGCTGTAGAAAGCGGTATCAAAAAGTGCTCCTCTCCCCAAGAGTCCGTCGAGGAAGCAGATTTTGTGGTAAGCATGCTGCCTAATAGCGCGGCGGTTGAGTGCCTGTATATTGATACCGACAAACTACTCGACAGTATTTCTCGCGACTGTTTGATTATCGACTGCTCCACTATTTCTTCCAACAGTTCTAAGCGCCTTATTCGTGAAGCCAGAATCAAAGGCCTGCAAGCCATTGAAGCCCCTGTTTCCGGGGGAGTGGCGGGTGCTAGCAAAGGGACTTTGAGTTTTATGTGTGGGGGAGAGGCCGGTGATGTCGACAGGGCCCGGGAAGTTCTAGAGCCAATGGGTAGCAATATTTTCTATGCAGGAGCAGCGGGATCTGGCCAAACAGCAAAGATTTGTAACAATATGCTGCTGGCTATTCATATGATTGGTACCGCTGAAGCCCTACAAATGGGGGTAGATAATGGACTCGACCCCAATGTGCTCTCCGACATTATGTTAAAGAGTTCAGGAGCCAACTGGTCCCTACAAAATTACAATCCCTATCCCGGAGTAATGCCCGAAGTTCCAGCGAGTAAAAACTATAGCGGTGGCTTTATGGTAAAACTTATGTGTAAGGACCTGGGGTTGGCGCAGGAAGCAGCCACTCAGAGTAAGAGCTATACGCCTCTCGGCTCAATGGCGCGCAATCTCTATGGAATTCTCAATTTGCGCGGAGGTAGTGATTTGGACTTCTCATCTATTCAAAAGCTATTTCAAGAAGTGGATTAGCCGCGTAGCAGGCTGGGTATCCACAACCCCTGCCGCAGCTCCACTTCTCTCCAGCACCAGTTACTGGCTATGGTTGCATGACTTTACCGAGAATTCGGATTTCACGCACTTGATCCCACTCTATAGCAAAGTAGAACTTTTGTTTGCGTCCAGCATTACTGGGAATCGTGAGTTCTTCAGGGTTTCCTTTGCCCCTAAACAAGTTGGTTGCATAGCCATCCTGGTCAATAAGGATCACTGCCTCGGAGCTATCCAGGTCGATTAACCGCACGGGGAAGTCATTTTGATTTTTAAAACCAACTTCAACATAGCAACCACTCTCTGCATGGGCGGTCACTGCGATAACGTCGCTTTCCAGATACTTATTGAGATCTTCCAGCGTATTGATAAGTACAGCACCATCAGTACTCTGCCCTGTTTTACGTCCATCAACCACACCTTCACTGGCACCATCCATCAGGTTTTTACCAAAGCTGACGATGTTAGACATCACTGATTTTGCCGTTTCCGCTACGCCACTCTCTTGCTCATCTGTATTTTGCTGTGCAAACGCAGAGGAACATAAAATCAGGCCGGCAATTAAAATCGTTCTTCGCACTGATATCTCCATATCCTTTACTATCCATTCCAACTTAAGCCAGCTCCAGTTAGCTGGCTTAAGTTGGGAATATTAGCAAAAGAAATATTGCTTGGAAAAACGATTAGTGTTTGCGCGGTACAAAATCAGGATTACTGTCCCTGCCCTGTTGCTGCAATTTGAACCTCTCGAATATTTACATGCTGGGGCTGGGAGTACATGAACATAGCTGTGCGAGCAATATCCTCTGCATTAATTGCACCACCAATGGATTCTTTCCATTGTTGATAGGCCTCAATAATTTCTGCTGAGGTAGTGTGGCTTAGCAGCTCTGTTTCCACCGCGCCGGGGCATATGGTCATTACACGTACCCCGGTAGGCGCCACTTCCTCGCGCACGGTTTCACCAATAGCAGAGACAGCATATTTGGTACCACAGTACGCAGCATGATTGATAAATGTTTTTACTCCAGCAATAGAACTGATATTGATAATGGTCCCGGAATGGCGAGTTTTCATATCCTCCAAAACTGCCTGCATACCGTTAAGCAAGGCCAATACATTCACATCGAACATTTTCCGCCACTCATCGGGGTTCTGGGTTTCAATATTGCCCAGTAACATTTTGCCGGCATTGTTAATCAGACAGTCAACCGGACCAAACTGAGTCTCAGCCTCACGAATTGCCTCGCGCAAGGCTGCCATATCAGTCACATCCACTTTCCTGCAAAGAGTATTTGGCAGATTTAAAGCTTCCAGCTTGTCCACACGCCTTGCCAACAATAATAGAGGATGCCCGGCAGCAGACATATGTTGGGCAATGGCAGCACCAATACCTGAACTGGCTCCAGTAATAACAACGAGTGGTTTGGACATGGGCTCTCTCTCCTTCAATGAGTTATCCCGGCGGATAGTTTTGTTTAAGTAGACCCAGTATAGGAATTCCGACTAATATGATTAGCCCAACCAATAGGAAAACATTGTTTGGTTTTTATGAACAATATCTCATGGCGCGCTATTCGTGCATTTATTCAGGTGGCCGATGCCGGAAGCTTCACCGCTGCAGCGCGGGACAGCGGCTTTTCCAAGGCCAATTTGAGCCAACTGGTCACAGAGCTGGAAACAACCCTGGATATACAGCTTCTCTACCGCACGACAAGACAACTGCGTCTTACCGAGATTGGTGAGGGTTACTATTTGCGTTGCAAGCAAGCGATGCAGCAGTTGGATTCAGCCGCCGAGTGGGCCAGTGAATCAAAGGGAGGACTGGAGGGAAACATCCGCATCAACGCTGTTGGTGGCATTATCGGAGAGAGCTTAATTGCTCGGCTGGTGATCAAGTTTCAGCAGGCCAATCCAGGAGTTAGAGTTCATCTGGACTTTTCCAGCACCCGAGTAGATTTGATTCAAGACCAGTACGATTTGGTTATTCGTATGGGCAGTTTGCCGGACTCCTCTCTAATCGTGCGTAAACTTCACACTATCAAAACCCGATACGTAGCCAGCCCAAAGTTCCTTCAAGAATATGGACCTATAGAAAAACCTGCTGATTTAGCATCTGTACCGCTAATTTCCGGCAGTGTAGATCAATGGCTGCTGACACGAGGTAAGAATCAACAGGTTGTGCAAGTTGAAAACAGCACTAAATTGATTAGCGGAAGGGTAATGCACCGCGCTGCAATTGAGGGACTTGGAATTACCCGGCTGGCAGATATCTATGTCCAGGCAGATATTGCCAGTGGGCGTCTGGTTGAAATTCTGCCCGGCTGGTCTGAGTCTACCGAGCTCTCCATGGTATGCCCGCCCCTACGCCACCAATTATTACGGGTGCGCAATTTGATGCAGTGGCTAAAGGAAGGTTTTGCGGATATTTATTTACAGGCTTTAGCTGTTAGTCCTATTGAATAAAGTACCTCAAATAAACGCGAACAATTTGTCTCTGTGACTAGCTTTTCCTAATTACCGTCAAAGTTCACCTTCTGATTGTTTTATTGCCTGTAATTCCACCGGTGACAAAGCCTTGTAGCCACGCAAATAGGGCCAGCCATACCCCCAGCGAAATGGGGTGGGTAAAAAAGGCGTACCGCCAACCCGAACTCCAAGTAACATCATTAGTGCAACTTCTTCTTCCCCGGTTCCAGCTACACAGACTTCCAGATCTTTATCCGCCTGCTCGCGTTCATCGTATGTGCCCCCTTTCCAGTAGGCATAATCATGGGCAATACAGCAGTCGAGCCACAACTCCTGTTGATCAAAAGTTCCATCGGGAAATGCGCTACAACCATCAGTAGTAAATGGCTCTATTTCCTGCGCAAAGGCTTCCAAACTCAATAAGGAAATGAACAACAACCAGCGGCACATCAGTTCTACTCATACACTCAAAAAAAGTAAATCGGCTCGGACACTGAAATATAACCCCACCTCTTCGGTAAACCACTAAAAATTGAATTTAAGCCCGCTTGCCATTAGTGTCTATTAGACACATAATGTTTCAAGACCCATTATTCAAGCCCTGGAGAGACCGGGGTTTATTCACAGCAAGGAGCTTGCTGCTATGGCCCAGCACTACGATTTTGCCGTTTTTATCGGTCGATTCCAGCCATTCCATTCCGGACATCTAAAAGTAGTCCAGTGCGGATTAGCTCAGGCCCAGCACCTGATTATCCTGATTGGCTCCGCCAACCAGCCCCGCAATCCTCGCAACCCCTGGACTCATCGCGAGCGGGAACAATTTATCAGGAAAAGCTTAAGCGAGAGTGACAACAAGCGCTTGACCTGCCTACCTTTAATGGATGTGCCTTACAATGATGAACTGTGGGTACGCAATGTACAAAACTCAGTTAACGGCATAGTGACCGCTCATCACAGCATTCCCCACAAGCCACCCCAAATTGCATTAATCGGGCACCAGAAAGACCAGAGCGGTTTTTACCTCAATCTCTTCCCCCAATGGGAATCCCTTGGGGTGGAGAATCACAACGAAATCAGTGCAACCCCCTTTAGGGAGGCACTATTTACCGACAGCGCCGATAGCTTGTTGAATTCACTCAACCAAGAAAAGCAATTGCCAGAGGGCACTATTGGCGCTTTAAGAGAGTTTGTGGAGACCAATCCAGCCTACGGCGAAATGCGCGAAGAAATGGCATTCATCCAGCGCTACAGATCCTCCTGGGCCACCGCTCCCTATCCGCCAACTCACGTTACTGTCGATGCTGTAGTGGTCCAATCTGGCCATATCCTGCTGATAGAGCGACGAGCTTTTCCCGGGCGGGGTTTATGGGCGCTGCCCGGTGGTTTTGTCGACCCCGGTGAGCGACTGATCGATGCCTGCCTGCGAGAATTGCGAGAGGAAACACGCCTTAAAGTCCCGACACCAGTGTTGAAAGGATCTATACGCCGGCAGGATGTATTCGATGAACCCTATCGCTCGGCCCGTGGAAGGACTATCACACACGCCTATTACATAGAACTGGCTCCCAGCCAACAGCTACCCAAGGTAAAGGGCGGTGACGACGCTCGCCATGCCCGCTGGGTTCCCCTCGCTGATCTGGACCCTCAGCAGCTATTTGAAGACCACTATTACATCATTCAATCCCTGATTGGCGGTGCCTAAAGCTGGTAGGAGGTGGCCAATTGCCGCCTCTTGCACATTCAACAACTCGCATTACCTTCACCAATACCCAAAAAAACACGCCAATACTTGACAGCTTAGTATCGAAAAGACACTATTAACTTAGTTGGTGTCCTTTAGACAATAATTGGCAAGGCCCGCACTGGAGAGACCGGTGCTAACAACTACTCACGGAGGATTTCCGCGATGAACCAGTACAACCCAATCCTGAATGTCGACAGCTATAAAACCAGCCACTACCTTCAGTACCCAGAGGGAACCCAGTATGTCAGCAGCTATATCGAGAGCCGGGGCGGCCAGTTCAAAGAGGCTGTTTTCTTTGGCCTACAGGCATTTATCAAGCAGTACCTGACTACCCCGATCAACGCAGAGCACATCGAAGAGGCAGAGGAGCTCTGTCTGGCCCATGGCCTGCCATTTAATCGCGAGGGATGGGAATACATTCTCCAGGAGCATCAGGGTTACCTGCCCATTGAGATTCAAGCAGTTCCCGAGGGCAGCGTTATCCCGACTAGGAATGTCTTAGTCCAAGTAGTCAATACAGACCCCAAGTGCTTCTGGCTAACCAGCTATATCGAAACCGCCCTGCTGCGCGCAATTTGGTACCCCACCACAGTTGCCACCCAAAGCCGGGAAGCCAAAAAGGTCATTCAACGATATTTACTGGAAACTGCTGAGGGCCTCGACTCACTGCCCTTCAAGCTACATGACTTTGGCGCACGCGGTGCTAGCAGCGAAGAGACAGCTGCGATTGGGGGCCTGGCCCACCTGGTAAATTTCCAAGGCACAGACACCATTGCCGCCGTACTCGCCGGCCGCCGCTACTACGCAGCCCCAATGGCCGGATTTTCAATACCCGCTGCAGAGCACAGCACCATGACCAGTTGGGGGCGCGAGCAGGAAGCCAAAGCCTATGAAAATATGCTGACGCAATTCAGCGGTGACAACAGTCTGGTCGCCGTAGTGAGTGACAGCTACGATCTTTGGAGTGCAATCGAGAATATCTGGGGCGGTGAATTAAAAGAGAGGGTAGAAAATAATGGCGGCACCCTGGTAATTCGCCCGGATAGCGGCGATCCCGTTGATATAGTCACTCAGACTATTGAGCGCTTGATGAGAATATTCGGAGCGACCATTAATAGTAAAGGTTTCCGAGTACTTCCGGACTTTATTCGGGTGATCCAGGGTGACGGGATTTCTCTACATACCATTGAGGGTATCCTCAGCGCAATGAAGGCCAGAAAACAGAGCGCTGAAAATATTAGCTTCGGTATGGGAGGTGAGCTTTTACAAAAAGTTAACCGAGATACCATGAGGTTCGCCATGAAAGCCAGTGCGGTTCGAGTCGATGGCCTATGGCGGGATGTTTACAAAGACCCCGCCACCGATAGCGGTAAGCGCTCCAAGAGAGGGCGCTTGGCATTAATAAATCGTACTGACGGAACGCCCTACACTATTCGTGAGCAAGATATTGGCGGCCGTAATAATCTGCTAAAAACCGTATACCGCAACGGAAAGTTACTTATAGAACAAGACTTGGAAACTATTCGAGAACGGGCTGTTATTGTTGAAGGTAGAGATGTATTGGCTGTTGCCAGTTAATATTAATTAATCGGTAATCCTTTAGGGGGCTTTGATGTTATTGGAAATTGCAGTTGGAGATGCCTACGGAGCCGGATTTGAGTTTTGTAGCCGTGAGATTATTAACAATAACAATCATACTAACGGGTATATCTCTCATCCCCTTGGCATCAAACCCGGTTGTTATACCGACGATACTCAGATGAGCTTGGCTATTGCTGAGCTCCTTCTTGAGAATTCGAATCCCCAAGAGTCGGACTTTGCACAAGCTTTTATCCACGCTTATAAGCGTGATCCTCGCCTTGGATATGCATCAGGCTTTCAAAGCCTTCTCGATAGCTGTGAAACTGGAAAGGATCTAACTCGCAAGATAAGGCCTCACAGCAAACGTAACGGTGCAGCAATGCGCTCAGTACCCCTTGGGCTTATTCCCGATATTGATCAACTACTAACAGTGGCTAAATGCCAAGCTAGCGTTACGCACAATACCGAAGAGGGGATCTTATCTGCTCAAGCAGTTGCCCTAATGGCACATCTATTAATCTACCAAAAATCAACTCTAATTGAGTTGCCCAAGCTTATTGAGAAAAAGCTCAACCTAAAATTAATAGGAAGCTGGTCTGGCAAGGTCAACTGTGATGCCTTAGAAACCTTGGCTGCGGTAAATATAGCACTACAAAGTAATCGAGACTTCCTTGGACTATTGAAGACCTGTATAGATTTTGGTGGTGATACTGATAGTGTCGCCGCAATTGCCTGCGGGCTTGCAGCACTTACCAGAGAGTACGATTTGGAACTTCCTTTCAGTTTACTCTCTGGCCTGGAAAATAGTACTTATGGATACCAATACTTGATTGAGCTAGATAAAAAATTAGTTAACAATTTTTTATCTTAAGAAGCGAAACTATTTTTCAGTTAAAGCTCTAAATTTCTTATAAATTTATGATCAGCGGAGCTTTCACTCAAACGATAGAGCGCTGCAGGCCGACCTTTTTCAGAACGTTTTTCACCAGTATCTACTAACAAATTTGCCTGCTCAATTCGCCTGCGAAATGATTTTTTCTGTATTGGTTTCCCAATTATTGCCTCATGTACATGCTGCAACTCTGGCAAGGTAAAAGTTTCCGGTAATGCAAATGCAGGCACAATAGTATAGAGCGCTTTTTGAACCAAACGCTCATGGGCACGACTAATAATTTCCTGATGATCAAAAGCCAGAGATAATTGAGATATCTGAGAGTAAGGCAACCAGTCCACACTCGATACGGTATCGATTGCACTTGCACAGCGCTGGTGGGCAATCAAGGCAGTATAGGCAACCGATATCGACCATCCGCGCTTGTCTCGGCTAGATCCACCAAAGGTATAAAGCTGCTCTAAATAGGGAGGTATAACTGATGTCTTTTCTTTTAGCTTTCGGTTAACCGCCGCCTCCAGACTATTATCTTCGGTTTCAGAGACAAATCCTCCAGGCAAAGCCCACTTTCCTTTCTCTGGGTGAGCCGAGCGCTTAACCAATAACACCTTGAGAAAGCCTTCGTGATAGGTAAATAGAACTGCATCCACAGTAACTAAAGGAGCGTCAAAGTTACGCTTCTCATAGCGAGCTATATAGTCTTTTTCATTCATAGGGAGAGACAAGTATCATTTAGACACTTAGTGTAACTCGAAGGTATTGGTGGGATAAAGTTATTTACTTTCAGATAATTCTGAGCCGTCAATTTCCTCTTGTAGCTTTTCCAAGTCGTCCAGAATTCTCAGGAATTTCTGTCCAAATTCTGTAACGTTATATTCCACACGGGGAGGAATCTCTGCATAGCTGATCCGCTCCAGTATCCCGAACTCCATATTTCTTCGTAAACATTCATTCAGGACCTTGGTAGTCAAACCCTCAACGCTGCGAACCATCTCCCCCGGTCGATTTACCCCTCCAGCCAGAAGCTGATAGACAGTAAGGGACCATTTACAGCCATAGATAGTCTCAACCATTCTGGCACTTCTCTTGGGCGGGCGCTTTCGCGTGAGCATGTTTTTCTCTGATTTCATCAATACTTACCAAAAAGTAACTAGTGCACCATTTTGTGCTTACTTTTCAACCTATCCGATTCTTTTCTAAACTCCACTCACGTAATGAGCATATCTCAGTGAGGAAATAATATGAGTGACTCCACTAAAAGACCAGATTCTACTGAACAAAAAGAAGTTGCCTTAATCGTTGGTGGTTCCAGTGGTATGGGACTCGCCATTGCAAATCTACTGGTGAAACAGGGAATCCACACAGTTATTATTGGCAATAATCTCAACAAACTTGAAAGAGCCCACAACGAATTAACTCAGATGGGCTCTGCAGAAGCACTTCAGGCAGACCTCTATCAACAGGCTGATATCAGCGATATTATCGAATATATAAAATCCAGCAATCATCATTTTAAATACCTGGTAAACGCCGCTGGATATTTTAATCCTACTGCATTTCTTGAACATACTCGGGAAGACTACGACACTTATCTCGACCTCAACCGTGCCACCTTCTTTATTAGCCAGGCCGTAACAAGAAACATGGTAGACAACGGCGGAGGGAGTGTAGTGAATATTGGCTCCATGTGGGCCAAGCAATCCGTAAAGGCGACACCCTCCTCAGCCTATTCAATGGCCAAAGCCGGTTTACATTCGCTCACCCAACATATGGCGATGGAACTGGCCGATCACAAAATTCGTGTTAATGCAGTATCCCCTGCGGTGGTTAAGACGCCTATCTATGAGTCCTTTATCGATTCGGGGGAAATAGACCAAGCACTTGCTTCCTTCGATAACTTTCACCCTATTGGCAGAATTGGTACCCCCCAGGACATCGCTGGTGTCGTAGATTTTCTTTTAAGCGACAAAGCAAGTTGGGTAACTGGAGCCATTTGGGACGTTGATGGCGGGGTAATTGCTGGGAGAAACTAGAATACCAAAACGCCCGGATAGAAGTATTTTATTCGGGCTCAATTTAGAGAAATTCCTGCACTGCAGCTCCTGCTAAAGAATTGTTATTTTACCTTTTATTTAAATATCCAGAGTAAACCATCAAAACCATCTAAAGTAGAAAATTAAATCCTAAGACATGACCAATCGCTTGTGCAACAAAATACCACTCACTATAAGGTATTTTACAGCATCAACAACATTCTGATCGGCTTGCAATAAGCTATCACTCTTCTCAAAAAATCTAATTGCCTTCTTATGGTCCAAAAACGGCATATCCAAAGTTGCACGGCTATGAACAATATCCTTCATATATTCATAAAGTTTCCTGTTTTTCTTATCCGTAAGTGGTGGAGTCCAAAGAGGCTGTTTTTGCTTCTTGTATACTTGCTCTGTTAACACAGGTTTCATGGCTTCTCTGAGTATATATTTCTCCGTTAACCCGCGAATCTTGTATTTATCCGGCAATACTGAGACATACTCAACCAGGTGATGATCCAGAAAAGGTAGGCGCCCTTCGATAGAGTGAGCCATTTCTGTTCTATCCCCCATCATTGTAAGAACATAGTGGGGCAGCATAGACTTGGTAAAGGTATATAGACTTTTTGATAAAATGGACCTGTTCTTAACCGAAAAGGCACCTCCCAAGTGTTCCAACAGAGTTTCTGCAGGCTGTAAGTTCTGTATATACTCGGCATAACCCTCACAAAACAATGGGAATATCTTTGTGCCCATATCCATAAAGCTCTGCATCCAGTTTGGAAAGAAGCCAAGGGCTGACTTCACCACCTGTGACTGATGCATTCTTGTAGAGGCCATAAAAACGCCTTCGGAAACAGGATCACCAGACTGCAATTTCTGCAAGATAGCTTGCTTTTCTTTTTTTGGAATTGCATCTAAATAATTTTCGATAAAATCTTGCCTGAACCAACCGTAACCAGCAAATACTTCATCTGCTCCATCCCCAGTAAGAACCACTTTATAACCGTGCTCTCGAACAACTCGGCTTAGAACATATTTAGTGATAGCGTTACCGTTAAAGAACATTTTTTCGCCGGTATAAGCAGTATCCTCAAAGCAAGAGATCAGTGTGTCACTATCAATTTCAACAGGGTGATAATTACTTCCCAAGTAATCAGTCATGGATTTTGCGTTAGAGGACTCATCATAGGCCGGATGATCAAAAGATAAGGTGAATGCATCGATCGGCTTATCCACCATACCTTGCGCTATACCAAGCACGGAAGAGGCATCTATGCCACCACTCAAATAGCAGGCAACAGGTACATCAGCTTTGAGCCTTAACTTAATCGATTCAGAGAAGCGCTCGCGCACCTCACTAATAACCTCTTTCTCATCGAAAACATTACTTCTTTGTTCCGCAATAGTGGGGAAGTGTAAATTCCAATAAAGATGAGTCGAAAATTGTAGATTATCCAAATAGGCCAAACCATAATGACCAGGAGGAAGCTCATGAATATTGTTAAATAAGCTAGAGGCTGGAGCATGCAAGAAGCTAATTTCTTGCCAAAAAGTATGTGGATTCCAATCTATCGGCAAGCCAAGCGCTTTGAAGGCCTTAACTTCTGATGCAAAACACAAGCATCCATCTGCCCAGTAATAAAAAAGAGGTTTTATTCCAAATCTATCTCGAGCAGAAAATATTAAGTTTTTTCTTTTATCGTAAAGTACGAAAGAAAATTCTCCTCGAAGATAGTCCAAGCAATAAACGCCAAACTCTTGATATAGGCCGATAAGTATTTCACTATCCGATTGTGTAAGAAAACGATAGTTCCGCCTTATCAAATCATCTTTTATCTCTAAATAATTATAAAATTCACCATTAACAATGCAGACTACCTCTCCATCATCACTCAATAGTGGCTGCTGACCACCTTCCAAGTCAATAATACTTAGGCGCTTATGAGCCAGCCAGGCCCGTCCATCTCCTGATGACCAGAACCCTTCACCATCAGGCCCTCGATGGGAAAGGGTCTGTAATGCTCGATAAATCTGTTCCCGGTTGTATACAACGGTATTTGAAAATACAGCTAGCAGCCCACACATTTTGCTGCCTCCCCAATATCGATAGAAGGACTGCCTCAGATTAGCAAAAAAGTACTTCGCGCCATCTACTCAAAAAAAAGCGAACAAATACTTATACATTAAAGAATTGAACTAGAGATAAGTATGAGATTAAAATTTATAACCAAACTCACATTTCACTAGCTGAGCTTGATTACAAGCTCAGACTTAAAGAGAGTTATAAATTTTAAAGATATCATTTTCTTTCACTATCCAGCTAAGCTTTAGCTAAAACTCTAGATATATTGCTGCTCTAGGAAAATCTTTTGATTTACCTGAGCAACCTAAAATCTTTACTTAGAATAAAGATCTCTAAAATTTACATTGTACGTATTCCATTCGGTCTAGATTAATGATAACAATACCATTTAAACTCAAACAACTAACTTTATACGTAAATACAAATTATACAGCCCAATCAATAAATATAAACCGCTCCTGAAGAATAAGCTTCATTGTTCTCAGGGCTTGCGAGTAAACCACTATCGGCACTTCCTTCACCGTTCGCCCCTACTGCTAAACTAGCTCCATCTCCACTTAGCGCAACAGAGCCACCAAATTTGTCTCCCGAGTCTGTGTTGCTCGCCTTAATATAAGCCTCACTAGACCAGTCTACGCCATTAAATATATAGGTATAAACTGCTCCTGCTTTCTTTGAAGATTCGTCTGTACTATCTCCGAACAATCCTTGGCTATAGCTTTTCTCTCCCCATGCTCCCACGGCGATAAAACTGCCATCATCACTCAGGTTTACCGCCTCTCCAAAGTAAGCCGATACATGAGGATTGGAAGCTTTCAAATAGGCAGTTTGCTCCCAAGCGTTTTCTTTTCGAGAAAAAATATAGACAGCGCCACTAGAAGCTACACTTCGATCATCCTGATTTTCATTAGACCCATCTTGATATGGGGCTCCAACAGCTAGAGTTTTCCCATTACCACTTAAATTGAGTGCAAATCCAAACCAATCACCAACATATGCATTACTAGCCGATATCTTGCTATCTTCTACCCAAGATTCACCATCCAACTGGTATAGATAAACGGAACCTGCCTCTGCATTGTCAGCATAAGCCCCAACTGCGAATGAAGCCCCGGCATCATCAAGGCTTATCGAAGAACCAAAACCTAACCCCTCAGAACTATCAGTAGCCTTAATGTAGGCATACTGTGACCAACTTCCCTCCTCATTACGGAACACATATACCGCTCCAGAATCTTCAATAGAATCGCCATCAAGACCACCATCTTCACTGGGTGCGGTTACTGCTAAAGTAGAACCATTCCCACTAAGGCTAAGGGCATAGCCAAATAGGTCATTATTTCCTCGATTGTCTGCTTGAAGTCGGGCGCTATGGACCCAACCTTCATTACTTCGGGAAAAAATATGAACAGCGCCCGCAGA
Source organism: Microbulbifer maximicatervae (SeqCode) (assembly GCF_056231245.1). Lineage (NCBI taxonomy): Bacteria > Pseudomonadati > Pseudomonadota > Gammaproteobacteria > Cellvibrionales > Microbulbiferaceae > Microbulbifer > Microbulbifer maximicatervae (SeqCode). Next base: position 262,539 of record NZ_CP174334.1, on the reverse strand, counting down.
AAAATTATCATTTTCCCCGTTCTCCTTAAATGCCCCTACTGCAAGCGTATAACCATCATCGCTAAGGCTCAATGCAGTTCCAAACTCTGCAGCTTCTTGAGGATCTGGAGACTTAAGATAGGCTTGCTGTGTCCATTCGCCATCTTCCCGACTAAAAATATAAACTGCACCTGAATCAGGTGTCAGGTTATCCTCTTGGTCACCACCGCTATCTTCGCGAGGAGCACCTACTGCAAGCAGGTTGCCATCATCGCTAATTGCTAGATTCCAACCAAACTGATCGTCAGCATCCGTATTACTGGGTTTAAAATAACCGATACTACCTATCACATCCTGATCAATCGCTACTGCATCAGAATCGATACATCTCTGATCATCGCAGGTTTGCAATAAGTATTGGGCATTAAGCTTTTTGAATAAAGGCACCACTAATTCAATGCGCTCTTCTTTTGGCGCAATGGGATTTCCAATAGGTTCAAACCCAGAGTGCCCATCAGCATTTTCAAATAACTGATAATAAGTTGCCCCAGAAACATCGCTCCAGCGAAAGATTAGCGTTTTAGGTTTCTCATAATGGACCGCCATCGTAGCAGCTGTAAGCTCGCCACTTGTGTCTGGATCATCTCCCCCGCTCGAAGATCCATTACAACCTGAAAGATATACACTGAACATCAAGATTGCTAGATTAATATTAAATTTCACTATATGCTTTCCTTATAGGTCATCGTATCATTTTTCAAAACTCTCATATCCTTAGCCCTTAATTAGATATGACTTTTATTGTCAACACGAAAATACAGACTATTCTCGTATCGCCTTAGCACTAAAATATTTCCAACAAGAACCACTGCAAGAAGTAAAATTAGAATGAACTTCGAATATATTCGTAAATAAACATCCCCTTTTATAGACTTAGGTTTGATTCTCTTTTAGAGCCTTGACAGGATTAAGGGCTCAGACTGCTTTATTAATTTGCCAATTAAGACTTAGAAATTCATTCTTGAATTCACAATAACTAATTAACCAGCATGAAAAAACATAAAACATAAAAATCAAACACTCAGACGAGCAGACATTATTATGTATATTTTATTTATTCAGCAGCCGGCAGTAATAACTACTAAACAAAGTGTAAAACACTTATCAACGTCTATACTATTTACCTTTTATTATTGGGTTTGCGCCAATCATCCTGCACATCAAATAGAGCAAACGACCAATACGAAACCAATACGAAACCAATACGAAACCAATAGTAATATCTATAAATATAATTTGTTAATTTAATCTATAAACTATCATTCTTCACATTACAACCGAGACTTTATAAGGCACTCATAATGAAACAGCCATCTAAATACACTGATACTTTTAAGCAGCCTACAAGATTCAACTGACAGAGTGAACTTTTTTTAAAAAATATATTTTTACCCTCCGAATTAGAACAACAGGTCCAACTAAAAGTCTTTAATGGCTAGACATCTGTCCGAACTTGAGGGTACGTTCTTATAAAGAAATGTGACTCAAAATTTCTTAGCCAACAAAAATACGGATAATTTTTTAGCAGCTTGAAACCAGATATCTCACATGTTTACACAAAATAAATCGATGAATAGATGGCAGCTTAAAAATTTTCGTGCGTCAAAAATAAGAAATGTGGACTTCTAGTCATTCAGATAATAGAGTATTATTTTATCGTATCTCATACCTTTTATGCATGAAAACAGCTTAAAAAGATGTAGTGATAATTTCTTGCAACAAAAATTTGTAAGTATTCCAATATTTATTTGGAGCTCAAGATATTAGATACTCAACAACTCTTCCAGCTCGCCCTGCATATAATTTTCGAGTCCACGGCCTCACCTTGGATTTACTAACTCCCATGACCTCACAATATTCATTCATTATATATTTTGATTGACTATCGGTTACACAACCTTCTACTGGTACTCAGAAAGAGAAAATACCTCTTTCACAATTGGATTATTATTGATCTTGTTGAGAGTGATGCTACCAGTAGCCAAATTTAATATGACGATTCCTTTTACAACATCTAGGGAACCTCTGAATAATTCTGAGTCAATTTGGTAATATTCACCTACCCATCAAGACTACGATGAATCATGCACCAAGTCACCTTTGCCGAAGCAGAATATAAGCTAAAGCGCCGTATAACTCGCCGAGAGAAGTTTCTTTCTCAAATGGAAACCCTCATCCCATGGCAGCGACTAGAAGCTCAGATCACTCCTTGTTACCCACAAGGCAAACGTGGCCGACAGCCATATCCATTGAGTGTCATGCTTCGTATTCATTGCATGCAGCTATTTTACAATCTCAGTGATCCCGCTATGGAAGATGCACTGTATGAAATTGAATCCATGCGTAGTTTTGCTGGATTGACTTTGAGTAACCCAATTCCCGATGAAACAACGATTCTTAACTTTCGCCACTTACTGGAGCTCAATCAGCTAGGTGCAGCTCTTTTTGATGAAATCAACAAACATCTTGCTGAGAATGGCATGGTACTGCGTGAAGGCACGATTGTAGATGCCACTATTATCTCTGCGCCAACTTCAACTAAGAATGAAAAGAAAGAACGTGATCCGGAAATGCATCAAACAAAGAAAGGCAATCAGTGGAATTTTGGGATGAAAATGCATATCGGGGTTGATGATGTGCTTGGAGTAATACATAGCATAGACACAACAGCAGCGAATTCGCATGATGTCACAACAACAGAGCGAGTTCTCCACGGGGAGGAGAAAAGAATCTGGGGAGACTCTGGGTACATTGGTGCGGAGAAACGTGAAGAGTTGAAAGAGCGGGAGGCGGATTGGTATATAGCAATGAAGCCGAGCAAGCTAAAAACTCTTCCAGGGCGTGATGCACTTCGTAAAGCGGAAAAGATCAAGGCGCAGATAAGAGCGAAGGTTGAGCACCCCTTCCGCTACATCAAACGGGTATTTGGTTATGACAAGGTCCGCTATCGGGGACTGCTAAAGAATACTGAGAGGCTGTGCTTACTGGCAGGCTTTACCAACTTATTAATAGGGAGAAAATACTTGGCTGCCTAGGGGTGGTTCGCCTGAAACCCGCCTATTGAGGGTTTCAGATGAAAAATTAGGGGACTATTACGCGAAAATTACACATTTGTGCGTAATAAAGTGAATTTTTCAAGCAGCTCAGCTTAATTCTAGAAAAATGCTTCGTTGATCAGAGGGTCCCTAGATAAATCACAGTCCTATTAAGGTATGATTTAAGATTAACCTTTGGAGTCACCCCTATTACTAATTGAATTTGGTAAAACCAAATCCACTGGTTTTCTTGAGTTGACATAATCACGGAATTCGGGGGCTACATATTCAGAGCGCAACTCCCATATCCTTTTAAAAGGTTCCATTGATAAGTATGCTGTATATTGACGAGTCATTGAGTCCCAAATAGTAAAATCGAGTCTGTTTGCCTTGTATTGGAAATAAGCTTCTTCCCAGATCTTAAAAAAACGATATACAAAACCAATGATCCTTAAAGTATCGGCACTCGACAAAGAATCAAAATCCTTCATCGCCTTCGCAAATATGTCTGCCATTGGTCCGTCACATATTGCTGCCACAGCTTCTCGATGAGCAATGGATATTTCATGCATAGAAGCGATCTTCGATTCTTTATTCTGAACTCTTATTAAAGCGGCAAGATAGACTAAAGATGCGACAACCGCAAAGGCACCAACAAGCTCACCAACGGCACTTAATGTATCCCATACCATAATCCGGCTCTACTCCTTCGAACAAGACGGTAATTTACATAGCTTTTAGTGCCAACTCTTATATTTTACAGATTTACCAACAGATAACGTTCTATTACCAAAATTATATAATCACCTACCCTGTAACGTTCATTTCCTATTTCTAGGCATCTGGAAGACTGACGACCTAAGAAAACAAGAAGAAGGTTAACGTATCCACAACTCTAATATTATTGTCATCTAATAGATATCACCAAGCAGAAACAAATACTTGCACGCCTGAATACCCTATATACAATCAGCCAACGACATAACCTTTAGATAAAAGCAAAAACAATTCCTCTGCCATTAAATTTCAGAAATTTTAAATTAGTAAGTAAATGCACCCGCCAAGATTAAACCGAGAAGGAAGAGATGACGTATATCAACCTAAAGAAAATCGCGGCCACATGTGTTAAACATATTTCTATGCCAACAGAAAACAGGAGAGGAGGGTGAAAGATGAGTTATGAGCGAAATGAAAAAGGCATTTCGCTCAGTTATAGCTACCTAACCGAGAATTTTCTTAACGTGTCTTCTGATTTTTCTGTGTACATTTCTATCATTAGCGATAGAGTTCAGAAATTCCTTGTACTCACTTTTATTAACCGTACCTAGTGCTTTGCAGTACCAAGCGAGTGTATCGATATGCAGTTTATCTACAGGCTGTCGAACATCCTTCTCTACCGCCTGGTAAAACCACTCCTGAATTGCAACTTCAGCAGTTCCGTCACGGACAACTTCCTCAGCGGCAAATCTTTGCATAATCATATCGTTACTATTGAGCAAATTTAATAACCGTGTAGTATGCAAGCTATTAGTGGCTACATGGCCTTCCATATTCTGCATCAATGCATTGCGCTTTTGATAAAAACTAAACTTGGTCAGCACATGCTTCGCTCGATTTCTAATCGCACGATTACCACTTTCACGCATTATCTTATTGATAGTGGGGGAATATTTTGTATTCCCAGATGACGAAAGTGTACGTAACAAATTAACGATTTCACTAATCACTTGTTCATCACGTTGAGCAACTGTCATATTCGCCTGGTGTTTTTCCAGGAGAAGCTGTTCAGCCACATCAAATAAACGTTCATCACTTAATCCAGATCCTGTAATACGATTAGCAGCTTTGGTTAAAGCTAAGTTATCTTCACCTTTTAATTCAGCTATAAAGTTATCTACTTCCTGATTTAGCAAAGACTGAATGTCTTTGGCCAATCCGGTTAAAGGAGAAACTAAAAAAACAAATAAGATAAATAAATGGCTTAATTTCACAAAACACCTTCCATAGAGCTTTAAATTGTTGCCCTAGTAAACTAAGGCAACCTAAGAAAAATAGATCTGAGATTAATTAGAATTTAACCTACTTCAGCCAGATTCCCTTTACTTTCCAGCCACTGCTTGCGGTCTCCAGCACGCTTTTTAGCCAGGAGCATATCTAGTAGTTGATTACTGTCATCTCCTGAATCTATGTAAAGCTGTACGAGACGTCGGGTATTGGGGTCCATCGTAGTCTCACGCAATTGCATAGGATTCATTTCTCCCAATCCCTTAAATCGGGTTACCTGAATCTTGCCCTTTTTCTTTTCTGCACTGATACGATCGAGGATGCCCTGTTTCTCAGATTCATCCAACGCATAATAAACGTCTTTACCGATATCAATTCGGAACAGTGGGGGCATGGCCACATAGACATGGCCGTTAGTGACCAACGGTCGGAAATGACGTAAGAAAAGCGCGCATAACAACGTGGCAATGTGCAGACCGTCCGAGTCGGCATCGGCGAGGATACAGATCTTGTTGTAACGCAAACCTTCCAGGTTATCGCTGCCCGGGTCCACACCGAGGGCTACAGCGATATCATGCACCTCCTGGCTAGCGAGAATTTCCCCTGAGTCAACTTCCCAGGTATTCAGGATTTTACCGCGCAGAGGCATGATAGCTTGGAACTCCCGGTCTCGCGCCTGCTTGGCAGAGCCACCGGCTGAATCTCCCTCTACCAGGAAGAGTTCAGAGCGCGTGGTATCGCCACTGGAGCAGTCTGCCAGTTTGCCAGGTAAGGCCGGTCCCTGAGTAACTTTTTTACGTGCAACTTTTTTCGCGGAGCGCATGCGCTTCTGTGCATTGCCAATACACAGTTCCGCCAGTTTATCGCCCTCTTCCGTATGCTGGTTCAGCCACAAGCTGAATGCATCTTTGGCGACACCGGAAATAAATGCGGTCGCTTCACGAGAGGAAAGTCTTTCTTTTGTCTGGCCAGAGAATTGAGGGTCAGCCAGCTTGGCAGAGAGAACGTAAGAACACTGGCTCCAAATATCTTCTGGTCCCAATTTAATTCCGCGCGGTAGCAGATTGCGAATTTCACAGTATTCGCGCATTGCTTCCAGCAGGCCAGCCCGCAAACCGTTGACATGGGTACCGCCCTGAGCGGTGGGAATCAAGTTTACGTAGGACTCAGCGGTGACCTCTCCGCCCTCTGGCAACCATTGAACCGCCCAGTCTGCCGCCTCAGTAGTAGCTGCAAAACTGCCTACAAATGGCTCTGCTGGCAGTACTTCCCAACCCTGATTTGCAGCGGCCAAATAGTCCTTGAGGCCATCTTCGTAATACCACTCATCGGACTCGCCATCCTGCTCATTGATAAACGTAACCGTGAGACCCGGGCAGAGCACCGCCTTGGCACGCAGAAGGTGTCTTAGGCGCACCACTGAAAATTTGGCGGAATCAAAATATTGGGGATCTGGTAAGAAGCGAACACTGGTGCCTGTTGTGCGCTTGCCGCACTCACCTACTACTTCCAGATCTGAGGCCTTTTCACCATCCTTAAAGCCAATGCGATGAACCTTGCCATCTCGCTGGATAGTAACCTCCAGAACTTTTGAGAGGGCGTTAACCACCGAAACACCGACGCCGTGAAGGCCACCGGAGAATTGGTAATTATCATTGGAAAACTTACCGCCGGCGTGCAAAGTGGAGAGGATAACCTCTACACCAGGCCGTCCCTGCTCAGGGTGAATATCGACAGGCATACCGCGGCCGTTGTCGCTGACAGAAAGCGAGTGGTCCTTGTGTAACACCACTTCAATTTTCTTGGCATGTCCGGCCAGGGCTTCGTCGACACTGTTGTCGATTACCTCCTGAGCCAGGTGATTTGGGCGTGCGGTATCGGTATACATCCCGGGGCGCTTACGCACCGGATCTAGTCCCGTGAGTACCTCAATATCTTCGGCGGAATAATTAGCCATAATTCTTATTGATTACTGCTCGTTAAATAGAAATTCGGTGATAGGGTCGCAATAGCGTGCGAACTCCTGAAAACTATGATCGCCACCGTCTTCAATGGTCTGGCGTTGCCCTTGGTAGAAATCCTGCGCATCGCGATAATCCAGAACTTCATCCCCGCGCTGGGCGAGTAACCAGTAGCGACTCTGTAACGGCTTCTCCAATTCAGCCTGTACCCGCTGCATGGCATCTACATCAACCTGGGTAAGACGGAATTCCTCTTCTTCACCGCTATAGGGTTTTAAAACCTTCCCCACATAGGCTGGAATAAAGCGCGCGGGGCGCACTGCGGGATTTATCAGTACAGCGGGCAATCGGAAGCGCTCACCAAGGTAAGTGCACCAAAATCCCCCCATAGAACTCCCTACCAGTCCAATGGGCCCCCTATCGGACTGCCGAAGGAGATCCTCCACAAGAGCCACCAAAGATTTCTGCGCCTCCTCTGTATAGGGAGGAATCTGCGGTGCACAGAAGGTAACATGCGGGTATTGGGCCTGGAGCCGTTCTCGCATCAACTGGCATTTGAAGGACTGTGGTGATGAAAGGAAGCCGTGCAGATATATCAGCACCGGCCTTCCCTGAAGATCATTAGTTTGCATAGGCGGTGATTATAGCGCCCATATCGTCAATCGGGGGCGCTATGTAACCAGAAGCCTCAAACCGTGTGGGAATCACAGCAATGTGCGATTCAAACTGGCAAAGGCCCGCCCCATATCTACACGCATATCAGACCAGAAAGTAACACTGGTAAAGCGCTCCATGCGCCCACCCGGGCCATAGGCACCAAAGTTCTCACCGATATCGCGGCGATCCCGGAAGCGCATCACTGCATTGCCCTCTCGATCATAAAGAGTTCCAACCAGTACCCCATAGGCACTCTGCTCGGTGTAGACGCGCCAGGTCCAGGGAGAGGGGTCCAGTGGCGCAGCTACCGAAAATTTCTCCAGGGATAAGGACAATGTGTAATCTGCCTCTTCCTGCTCCTTTGCTACCACGCTGTTACGCGGTTCGAGAAACTTCTCGGCAAACGTTTTGACCAACAGTGCATTCATCTGCTGTAGGTCCCTATCATCCAGCTCGTAATCTTTCTCTCTGTAGCGGGTGCGCGGCACCGAAGAAAAGCGCTTGGTGTAATCAATTTGTACAGGGGCAATAAACACTTTGGAGCCGCTCATATCAAAAGCAAAGGCCGCGGCAACTTCATCCAACGAGCTAGATCTGGGAACCAAACCTTGGCTATCTTCCTGTTCAGCCAACTTTAAGTCCCCCACCTTACTGGGATCATGAGCACAGGCACCGACTAATAACGCCAAGCCAATGAGCGGTAAAACAAATATTCTGTTCATTATTATTCCTCACTTCCCGATGTTATCCACTTAGCAGACGGAGTAGCTGCAAAATACGCATGAAATGAGGGGCAGTAGCACAAATAAAACCCCAGTGCCTATTAGCGTATTTTATCAACTGTCAAATACTACTATTGATTCTGGTATGCCCCATTAAACAAATATCATCAATGATCATAAGTCTGGGGAAATTTCATTGTACGGTGAGAAAACAAAAAAGATAATGGTAAGTTCGTAAAGGGAGGCTTTACAAATAAAGGCGAGCTAGAAACTCTTAAATAACACGATAGAAATCCCACAAAGTGGGACTTCAAAAAAGCAGGCACATCTCAAGGAGAGGTGACTCAGTAACCGGAAGACGCAAAGTCAACAGAGTATTTTGAAACCTCAACCCGTTCGACACCGGTTTTATAGCTACCGTCATCATATAAATCGAACCAACGATATCCCGGCATCTCGTCGTCTACGGCAAAAGGCCCACTACCCGGAGTAAATTGTACAGAAGTGGAAGGTGTCGCATGTAAGCCGATCCGGCCCTCATGGTTATCAAACTGCTGATGAACATGGCCCCACACGAGCGCTTTGACTTGGGGCGCTTTGGATACCATTTGCAAGAGTTGCTCGCGTCCATCGCGCAGCATATGGCCATCAATCCACTTACTACCCACCTGTACCGGCTGGTGGTGCATCATGATCATTACCGGGTGTTCCCGGGTTTCCCAAAGCAGCAGCTGCAAACGCTCAAGCTGAGCTTCGCTGAGACCGCCACATATCTGGTTTTCAACACTGGTATCCAGAAGCAAGAGGCGCCAACTTCCTAGGGCAACCACTTCTGTACAGCGTTGTGGGGCCAGCTGTTTCATACGAGAGCTTAAGTCGTGATTCCCCGGTAGCCAGTACCAAGGTTTCTGCACCCTGCGCATTTTCTGAAGAAACCGGCGGTAAGAGGCCTCGGCCCCATTCGCGCTAATATCTCCTGTCGCCACCAGCAATTGCGCTGCCTGCTGCCTGGAAACGATTGCGGACAGTACCTCATCCAAAGTATGACCGGTGTCCAAACCCAGTAATTGATAATCCGGCCGGCTGCCGATGTGTGGGTCTGTTATTTGGATCAGACGATATGAATTGGTCTTATCGGACCTGCTAGGCTCATTGTGCTCGCGAATCACTTGCTCACCTTGTAATCACATCCATGTGTTCTACCGCAGAATTAAATTTTTCGGCCATCCAGCACTAATTGAAATTCTGCGCGACCATTTGCAAGACAGTACTCAAGCCACTCACCGAGAAAACGGTTGGCCTGAGGCCTCTCATCTGCGCGCTGCATACGGGGATTTGGGTAAGCGATATCCACTCCTTTACCACCTACCGGCCCACAGCCATTAACTGTTATCACCTCTGCCATCCGCGCATCGTGATAGAGACGAGCGGTCAGGTTAGGAGATGCCAGCCAGTGGCTTTCACTGAGATTTACCTCTGCGTCCAGTGACACTTCTGTCGTGTACCTGGATCTCGCTACCACTCTCAGCTTTAAGCTGCCACCAGGGATTTGATAGCACCATTGCTCTCTCTCTGAAAGCTCAGGTAGCAGCCTCAGTAGACGTAGGTAGTTAGCGTCGCAGTCGGCATGATAAGACGGTAAATCGACGCGATATACTGCTTTACCGTTGCCATTTGGCGACATTTTCATCTGCCTGCGCTGACGCGCACCTACCTCACGCACTAGAGCCATTATCAACACTCCAATTCAATTGCCGCCGTGACTTACATCTCAGTTTACCTTTTGTGCAGGTAAAGTAGCGCAAAGAGCTGTGACCGCTCAGGCTAGTGGCGTCATATGAGTAAACCGCTTCCGATTTAACTCTAGCCACTGCACCGAAATCAGTGTGGTGGCATTGTCTATCGGGTTTTCTCCCGGGGCGTAATCCCCCCGCATCGCATCTACGACGTTCTGCCTCGGGAATACCCGCAAACGGATATCCTCATTTTCCTCAGCCAAGCCGAATACGCCCTCGGCCTGCTCCAAATCTACCAGGGCACAATACAGATGTATCCGCTCCGAGCTGCCCCCTGGGCTGGGGATATAACTGTGGATAAAATGCAGATCGTCCACAGTACATCCAGACTCTTCCAATACCTCTCTGTGCGCTACATCCTCCAGACTCTCCCCTTTCTCCACCATACCGGCTACCACTTCAAGACACCAAGGCCCTGCTGGGCGCCCCAGGGCACCAGTGCGGAATTGCTCGGTAAGTGCCAACAGGTCCCTGACAGGATCGTAAAGTAAGACTCCAACGGCCTCTCCGCGCTGAAACAGTTCCCGCTCTATTTCATTGCTCCAACCCCCGCGAAACAAGCGGTGGCGCAATCGCAGGCGCACCATAGTGAAAAATCCCTTAAACACGGTTTCCCTGGAAATTATGTCTACCGAATCAGCGGTGAACTCCGGGTTTAAATCAGTTCGACTGTTATCTTGTGGCATGGTTCGTCTTTCCCTAGGTTTCGGTTTTGCTGCGCTGCTTCCGCGACAAGACCGGGGTACCAGCTGTTATACTCTGCGCCCACCGTACCAGCCGCTGACTGCAGAGGCTATCCGGGTTTCCGTGTTGAATTTCGAGAGTACACAACATGAGAGTGCTGAATATCGCCTATCAGCAGCTACGGCGCTATGGCAAGACAAGGGTTAGCTGGGCACAAAAGCTCACCTTCGGCCTGATTAAAAATGACCACTACACCCAAGTGTTCAGCGACCGCGATATCGCCGCATTTGAGGCACCCTTTGGTATTCGCGACCTGGGTGTAAAAAAGGCGAACCGACGCTTGATGGAAACTGTCGAGGCCTTTGAGCCAGACCTGATCATCGCAGGCCACTGCGATATGATCACTAACGACACTCTGAAGGCCATTAAGCAACGCCTGCCCAATTGCTTTATCGCTCACTGCAATAATGATCCCCTCTTTGTTCCCAGCAATGTCGAGCGAATCAAATACCGCGCGGAAGTCGCCGATGCAGTTTTTGTATCCACCGGGCGAAGAGAACTGAAAATATTTGAGGGCTTTGGTGCTCGTGTTTATCACATGCCGAACCCGGTTGAACCCTCGATTGAAAACCTCAATAACGCTGAACGCACGGATTTAGCCATCGACCTGCTTTTCTGCAGTAACAGCAATAATTTCACCAAGCGTCTGCAAATGGTTAAAAACCTGAAAGATGCCTTGGGGGATTCGCTGAACTTTAAAACCTATGGCAGCTTCGGCGAGGCTCCCGTTTGGGGCCGCGACTACGACCACGCTCTATCTCAAACCAAAATGGGACTGAATTTCAATCGCCAAGATACCCATTACTGGTACTCCTCAGCACGCATGGCGCAGTTGGCGGGCAACGGTATTTTGCAGTTCACCAGTGATAAATTACATTTTGACGACTTGTTGCCTGCTGAGAGCGTCGTTTATTTCTCCGATGAGCAGGACCTATTAGAAAAAATCCGCGAATTTAACGGTGACGATGCCAAGCGACGCGCCTGGGCCGCACGGGCCAGGGAGTTTTTCCACAATGAAATGAACTCGAAGCTCTACGCTCAGTACATTGTCGAAGCCACAAGCTTACAGCCTTTTAGCCACGACTATGCTTGGGCTCAAGATATCAATCTGGATGGCACACTCAGGTAGTGTTACGCCCACTCTATTCGATCAGATGCAATAGATTATGAGTAATAACCCAATTCGAGTCGCACAGATACTCGCCGGTGCTGAGCACGGTGGTGCTGAGAATTTCTTTGTGCGTCTCGTCAGTGGATTAAATCCCCGCAGCGAAATTACAGAAAAAGCGTTTATTCGCAACCACGATCACCGGGTACAGGCACTGCGTAGCAACAGTGTTGAAACCGAAGGTTTTAAATTTGGTGGCAAGCTGGATTTTCTCGGCCGAAAAAAATACCGAGATGCCCTGAACCAATGGCAACCGGATATCGTGATGACTTGGATGGGACGTGCCACTTCAATCACCCCCAACTCTGAAAAATACCGATTGGTAAGCCGCCTAGGGCACTATTACAACCTGAAGTATTACCGTCACGCAGATTATTGGATCGGCATCAGCAAAGGTATCTGCCAGCATTTAAGGGACGGAGGCATCCCCAAGGATAAGATTTTCCATATCCCCAATTTTGCCGATGAGACACCAGTTAATCCGCTGCCTAGAAATAGCTTCAATACTTCGGAAGACCGGCCCCTGATACTGGCTGCAGGCCGCCTACATATCAATAAAGGGTTCGACACCCTCCTGCATTCACTCACCCAGGTACCCAACGCCACTCTGTGGCTTGCAGGTAGTGGCCCTGAGGAGAGCAAGTTGAAATCCCTGTGCCACCGACTCGGCCTGGAAGAGCGGGTTCGCTTCCTCGGTTGGCGCAATGATGTCACCACCCTGATGCGCACTGCGGATATGTTCGTGTGCCCTTCTCGACATGAGGGCCTGGGCTCTATTGTGATGGAGTCCTGGGCCCATCGCTGCCCTATAGTAGCGACAGACTCTCAGGGCCCTGGAGAAGTGATTACCAATGGCAAAACCGGTCTGATTACCCCTATCGATAATGCCGATGAACTGGCCAAAGCCATGAAGTCCGTTATCGAGTCGCCGGAATTGCGCCAAAGCCTGATCGAAAATGCGGCCGAGGAGTACGCAACGACTTATGCGAAACAGGTTATCGTCGACTCCTATATCGATCTATACGAAAACCTGATGAAGAAAGGGCGCTAGCGGTGAATGGCAGCCACCGAATACCCGGTGGCTGCTAAATCGTATTTTTCGTTTCGTGCCAAATCGTACTTATTGATAGGCCGGGGGCAAATCCCGCAAAAGAGCGCTAACCCCATTGGCGATCAGTCGTTGACGCTGCTCAATACTATCGGGGCGTGTTAACAATTCGCTGGCTCTCCCCCCCCAAATCACAGCCCCGCCCGGGCGCCCAATACCCACACTCATAATCACCAAGGGGGCATCTGTCAGGGGCGGTAGTTCCACCACATCCTGTGGCGCATTGCTATCAAACTGTTTGTCCCAGCTGGGATCCCGGGTATCACCGGAGAAAAACTCATCGACTACCGCAACCTGGTAATCCACCACCATATCCGCATCCTGGTCCTGGGAGACTTGGCGATATCCTCGTTGCTGTAACTCTGCGGCAACGGTATCCCGCATTTCTTCATCCAACTCCACCAGCTGGGCAGAGGCATCTTCTGAGCCACTCAACGGCGCTACCCCCCATTTATACGTGGCAAAGGCAACCGGTGGCTCCCCGGTAGCGGCTTTTTCAACCTGTATCTCCTGGCAACCCGCCAATACCAAGATACTCAGCAAGCCTGTTAATAAATAGCGCATAAAAACTCCTACATTCCCGTACTTATTTTACTGGTTCGACCGTGCCGTAAAGTTCTATCTTAGGACTCCAGGTATACCACTTGGGTTCAGCTTTCGGGTAGAGAGGGAAATGGCTGCCCGACTCCACTTCAAATCCCATAAAAGGGGCTTCTGGCGTGGCAAATGCGATCCCCCCCTGCAACAGGGCCTGAGCCGATTCTGTGTTGATATTAAGCCCACTTTTCAGACCGAAATTCACATCGACGCCACTGGCATTCCAAAACACCGTGTACTCTCGCACCAGGGGCTGGTATTGGGGTTCGATATGAACATAGATATACACTCGATCAGCATACTCCCCCAAGGAAAAACCTGTAACCTCTCCCACTTTTACCTGGCGATAATAAACCGGACTCCCTGCTACCAGAGATCCTCGCCTCGCAGCATCCAGGATAATTCCCAGTCCAGGGCGAGTAAAAGTTTCTGCAAGATCCTCTTCCGGTGCCTGTTCCAAAGCGTAAAACTTTGTCTGTGGATCTCCTAAGCCAGGCTCAAGCGCCAGGTAGCGCCCTGTAATCAGGGTATCCAAATGGGCAATCTTATCGATGCTAATTTGCGGGGAAACCACCCATATACGTGTGCCCTCCCGAGCAAACTGCTCTCCGCGATGATAAAGCTTGGCCCTGGCCCACACCTCGCCCAAAGAGCGATCGAGTCTCAGGCGAGTAATCTCTCCAACTTGTACCCCGCGGTAGCGCAGCGGTGCTCCAACTCTCAGCCCCTCGGCACTGACAAGGCTGACTTGAATTTGTATTCCCCCCTCCATAGCCGCTTCCCGACTGCTGAAAAGAGGGAACTGGTCTCCATTTTTTGCCTGCCCGCCTTTTCCAAGGTCTTCCCGGCGTATGCCAAAGGCGATACCGCCACGCAGAAGTGACATCAGCGAATCTGCCTCCACTTCCACCCCCTCGGTCAAGCTTGCTGTAGCCCGCAATCCGCTCACATTCCAGAACCGAACGCCTTCCTGCACAAAGTGGGCATAGCGGGGCTCTATCACCACATAAACCTCTACCCCCTCGCCATCCCTACGCAATTCCATTCCCTGCACTTTTCCTACCTCTATACGGCGAAAATAAACCGGCGCGCCCCGCTGCAAAGACCCGGGATTGCGTGAAGTGAGGCGTAAATGCAGCCCCGGCACACGGGGGTCCATCGGTGGCGCAGAGGTTCGCGCAGTGAAATTGCGCTGGGAGCGCTGTCCTTTGCGCAAATCTACTTCTATGCGATTACCTTGGATTAAATCGTTTAGTCCGCCAGTAAAATCGAAGCTCGGGGGGGCTAGCCAAAAACGGGTATTTTCGGTGAGCAATTCATCCGTTGTCGGATCCATCAGAACTTTGACTTCCATACCATTCAAACGGCGGTTTGCCTTGGTCCCACTGACTTCCCCTACCTGGATGCCCTGATAGTAAACCTTCGTAGAATCCGGAGTAACATTCACCCCCTGATCGAAATTTAATGTCACAGGAATTCCCGCATCTGCTGCGGCAAAATTTTTATATAACTCAAACTCACTACCATTTACAGCGAGTGGAGACTGACGTTGATTTTCCGGGGTATAAAAACTTACGCCTCCGGCAAAAAGTGCTGCCAGGGATTCTAAATTGACACTGATACCGCTAATACCGCCTTCGATAGAGATCCCTGAACTATTCCAAAAGCGGCTGCCCCGATGAACCAGGTAGGCATATTCCCGGCGAATGAATAATTCGATACTGACTTCAGTTCCGTTTCGATCCAAACGGTAATCCGCTACCTGACCGACTCGCAACTGACGATAATATACTGGCGATCCTCGACTTAAAGAGCCCAAGCGACGGGACTGCAAAACAACACGCAAACCATCCCCACGGATAAATGCAGGAGGCTGATCCAGGGCAACAAAGTTGCGCTTGCGCTTTCCACTACCTGATTCAACGGCAATGTAATTGCCTGAAAGTAGAGTTTCCAAGCCGCTAATACCGGTAATAGATAACTCGGGTTTTACTACCCAAAACTCAGTGCCCTCTACCAATAAATATTCTGCACTGCGATTTAAACTAACTTCGGCCAGAACGCCATCGGCTCCATTCAGCTCTTTCGCATTAGGTACAAGGCGCACATCCTGGACCATACCAATATCGACCCCGGAATATTTGACCACCGTTTTTCCTTTTACCAGGCCGTCGCCAGAATGAAATAAAATAGTGGCTTTAACGTCTCCCTCTGACAAATCCTGATAGAGCAACCAGAGAGCAATCAGCCCCGCGATCAAAGGTAAAATCCACACTAGGGGTAACCCCCTGCTTGCGCGCACTACTCCCCGCTGAGCTCCTCCATCCAAGCGAGACGCATCACTCGTATCCTGCGGGGGCAGCTCATCAGCCATTTTCTGCGGCGCTCCTATGAGCCGTTTCTGGCTCTACTGCAGACTCATATAAATCTCCGTCATAGGCATCCCAAATTAAACGGGAATCGAAAGTTCGTGCCGCCAACATGGTTACCACTACCACAGAGGCAAAAGCAGTCGCACCAGCTCCAGCGGTTACCTGAGAAATAAATCCCATATCCACTAGCGACACCAAAATTGAAATCATAAATAAGTCTAAGAGTGACCAACGCCCGATGCCGGAAACTACTCGATATATTTTCATGGACTGAATGGGGTCGAAGGACAGACGCAACTGAATTTGAATCAGGAGCACTCCCAATCCCAGTAGCTTCATCACAGGAACTGCAATACTGGCAACAAAGACAATTAAAGCTATTCCCCACATTCCCGAGTTATAGAGTTGCATGACCCCGCTAATGATAGTGCTGGGATCACCGGCACCTAAATAAACAACCGTCATTATCGGTAACACATTGGCAGGTAAAAGCAATAAAGTGCCAGTAATCGTCAGAGCCCAAGTTAACATCAAGCTTCCTTCGATTCTGCTGTGTACTCTCGCTCCACAGCGCGGACATCGGCAACGACCATTTTGGGGAAGAATAATTAATTGATGACAGCACAGGCAGCTGGTTAAGCCTTTTTTTAAACCTTTATTTGGTACGCTATTCACAAGCTTGTCCCTTAAGCGCACGACGCTGTGCCAAGCGGTGCCAAATTTCTGTTTGGTCAAAACTCAAGGAAGAGAGATTTGCCAGTAGCATCATGGCACCAAAACAGTACAGCCCCGGTTCTACCTCCATCTTGCCCAAATCCCTTAATTTAATCAGGGCCACCAAAATTCCGAGCATATAGACATCGAGCATGCCCCACTCTTTCAAGTGCTGGTAAAAACGAACAGCATTGGATACCGGCCGGTCAAGCCAGGCCCAAGCACTGCCCCAACAAATAAATAACAACAGGGCAAATTTACCTACCGGAGCCAGAACGCTACAGAAAAGCACCAGCGCCGAGAGCCAAATAAACCCCGCCTTGAAAAGAGAGTAAACGCCATTTAGCAATGTACTTTCTGCACCAAATGAGAACAGGGAGAAGTCGAGCAATGGCAAGCTGACAGAGGGAATAAACAGTAATAGGCCGGTTAGACTGAGAGCCAGTGTGTAGTAAATACTATGATTGCCATTGCGATGCAAAGTACAGCGACATCGTGGGCAAATTAGCTTTTGTCCCGGAGGCGCCAAGCCGCCGGTTAAAAGTAGATCGCATTCGTGACAGACCCTCTGCCAATTGGTCAGCACTGCGTTGCGCCCCTCATTCATGGACAGTCAGTCCTTGCCTTATTCTGCACAATTTTTGCCGCATCCAAATGCTTATGAGGCGCGTCTATTGAAATATAGGCCCTCAACCTTATTCAATGGGCCCTAGTTATTGCCAAGAAATTACCGATAAACGCACATAGGTGTCGGTTTAACGAAGATATAGCAAAAAGCCGATTGCCGTCTCGACGGTCGGTTTGACCCCGGGTAAACTCTCGCGACTGCTATTGGGGAGACTGGCAATATTAGTAATAACCGCAAGCTGGAGCCCTCTATATCCCCACTACATGACACCAGCTCCAAATAACTTGCAAAAGCTTGAAGACCGTACCCTCCACAGGAAGTCGAAACAGATGAAAAGAAGTAACCGCACAGAGCCGCAAGGCCGCAAGTTGCGTCCGCTGAAAAAACTAATCGCCGCTACGCTGCTGGGCCTGGGCGCCATGCAGGCGCAAGCCGACACCCTGTGGGATATCTATACACAGGCCCTGGAGAATGATCCTCAATTAGCAGCTGATCGCGCCGCTTACCACGCGGGTATCGAGGCCAAATATCAGTTCCGCGCATTCCTGCTTCCTCAGGTTAATGCTACTTTCGAAGCCGCTAGAACTCACTCTGATAGCAGCCGGAATTCTGCTCAGTTACTGGATTTGACTGATAATGACGACGACAATGATGTCGAACTAGTGGATTTTAGAAGCCAAACTAGCAATTCCTTACAGGAAAGAACCTATAGTGCCAACCTGACCCAGGCTATTTTTGACGCTCCAGCCTGGTTCGATTATCAACAGGGCAAGAGATTAACAGAGCAGGCGACAGCAGAATTCAGTGCTAATCAGCAAGAAATGATGATTCGTGTCGCCACCGCCTACTTTGATGTATTGCGTGCTTATGACGTCCTCGAGGCAGCTGCTGCCGAAGAACAAGCCCTGGCTAAACAGCTGGAACA
Source organism: Microbulbifer maximicatervae (SeqCode) (assembly GCF_056231245.1). Lineage (NCBI taxonomy): Bacteria > Pseudomonadati > Pseudomonadota > Gammaproteobacteria > Cellvibrionales > Microbulbiferaceae > Microbulbifer > Microbulbifer maximicatervae (SeqCode). Next base: position 244,069 of record NZ_CP174334.1, on the reverse strand, counting down.
GACGCAACAGCGCTTTGAAGTCGGTCTAACAGCAATTACTGATGTCTACGACTCCCAGGCTGCCTATGACAGTTCCGTTGCCCGGCGCTTAACAGCTCAAGACAACCTCCTCAGTAACTTTGATGCCCTATCAGTATTGACTGGAGGCTACCATGATCAAGTAGCTCCTTTGGTAGATGACTTCCAGGTAGCTCCGCCGGTGCCTTCAGATCGCGCCGATTGGGTTGAGTTTGCCCTCGCCAACAACTTTGTCCTTAAAGCTGCACGACTTGGCGCCGATGCCGCCCGCTATAACGCTCGGGCAGAAGCCAGTGAACACCTACCCACTGTCACTGGCTCGCTTTCTTATAATAAACTCACTCAAGATGGTAACGAGAAAAATCGATTCAGCGACATAACGGGCAGCCAATTTGTACGTTACCCGCAAGATATTGACCAATGGGGAACAAGTGCAGGGGTAACTGTAAATGTGCCCATCTTTACTGGTGGCCTTCTCAGTGCCAACCGTCGCCAGGCTAGAAACCAAGCCTTCCAGGCCCAGGACCTTAGCGTCCTTGCAGAGAGAGATACCATACAAACCACGCGCACCCTGCACCGCGCTGTTGTCACCGATGTATCGAGAGTAGCGGCCCGAGAGCAAGCCGTCGTTTCTGCCAAGAGTGCATTGGATGCCACTCAGGCAGGATACGAAGTAGGCACCCGAAATATTGTAGATGTGCTCCTGGCTCAGCGGACCCTGTTTGACTCACAAACTGACTACGCCAACTCGCTGTACGACTACATTCTAAACTCACTGAGCTTGAAGCAAGCTGCAGGACTCTTATCCCCTAAAGACCTTCAGGATCTGGATATGATGCTGAACCCTGCAAGTAACGTCTCTCGCGTGGAGGAAACTGGCGGTACCAGCCTTCCAGCACCTTCGAAGTAACTGCGTATACGCATCTACCAGAGAGCAGGATTTTTATTCTCTCTCTGGTCTTCATTCTGTGTAGCCAGCCGCTCCACCTCGCCCAGTAAGCGCTGCAAAGCACCACTATTTTCTGAAGCTACTTTTTTCCCTCTCTGACCGGCGGCTTTTCTTTGCCCCACATCTTCCAGCCAAGCCTGAACTTGTGAAGCCATCGATTCACTGTCTTCGACTACAACCATGGCTCCAGCCTCCTGCAACAAACTGGATACAGTGGCGAAGTTATGCAGGTGGGGACCGGAAATAACTGGCACACCCCAGGCAGCGGGTTCAATCATGTTGTGGCCACCAACAGAAACCAAGCTACCTCCCACAAAAGCAATATCACTGGCTCCATAGAAACGCAGTAACTCCCCCATGGTGTCTCCCAGAATAACCTCATCACTAGCTTTAATGGCTGTGCCTTCACTCCTTCGAACCAGGGCAAAGCCACGCTCCCGACACAGGCGGGCAACACCATCAAAACGCTGTGGATGCCTGGGCACCAACACGAGTAAAAGATCTTTAATCTCTCTCTTCAAAATAGAGAAGGCATCCAAGATCACCTCATCCTCACCCACATGGGTACTAGCCGCCAGCCATATAGGCCTGGAAGACTCCCCCCGCCACTGGTGCGCCAGCGCCTGGGCTTCACTGGCCAGTCCCATATCAATACTGAGGTCAAACTTGATATTGCCGTTGGCTACTGCTCTCTCCGCTGGTAATCCCAGATCGATAAACCGCTGCATATCCGCAGGGTATTGCGCAACAACACGATCCAGGTTGCTCAACATCGTTCGACTCAAAGAGGGAAAACGCCCGTAACCTCGTGCAGATTTTTCACTGAGCCGTGCATTGGCCAATAAAATTGGGATCTTCCTGCTCGAGCAGAGCTTGAGTAGGTTGGGCCAAAGCTCAGTCTCTATAATCACCAATGCACTCGGGCTAAGCGCATTGAGAAATGGCACCAGGCATTCAGGGAGGTCATAGGGAAGGTAGTAGTGAAGTAAGCGGCCACCAAGAATTGGCTGCAAGGCTTCTTTTACGCGCTCGGATCCGGTTGGAGTTGTAGTCGTTACCAACCACTGCCAGTCTGTATGTCGCGCAGCCAATTTAGAGATCACTGGTACGGCGGCTAGGGTCTCTCCTACAGATACAGAATGGACCCAGATTAACGGTGCCCGGCTGTGCCTTTTTGGAACCTGACCCAGACGCTCTCTTAAACGCAACCGATAGGCCGGCTGGCTACGCCCTCTCCACCAGAGACGTAGAAGGACAACAGGTAAAAACAGGCGGAAGAGCCAGGAATAAAATATTTGCATGAAGCAGGGATCACCTAAAGATCAATATTGCCACCAAAGAAAGTGCAATGATGACGGTTATCTCTTCCAGGTAAAACACCCCCGTAAGGAAGGCCTCAGGCCATTAGTGATCGACCACCCGGTAAAACTCAGAGCGCACCCCAAAAACACCACAAGCCATGCCGGCTGAACGGCAAGCGCGGAGCCAAGGCCCAGAACCCAAGCGCTTTCCACCGAAAATCAATCCTAAAATACAGCCTATGCTGGAGATCAAAAGTTGCCCCAGAGCCGATACAAAGATGCTGGTATGACCGCGACCTTTGGCAAGTTTATGCTTTGCCAGAGTGATACCAGCGGAGAATTTTCTACGCGACAACCAACGCATATTGGCGCGACTCTCCGGTACAGCCTCGTAAACCCTCGCCTCCAGGCAGTAAACAATCTTTCCTCCCTTGGCCTTAAACTCTGTGAAAAAAATCACATCTGTACCGGCACCTAGAGGGTCCTGCTCATTAAACCTCAGGCCTAGCGAGCGGATACTGCTCATCGGTATTAATACATTGCTGGTCGCACAGTAGTTGAGCTGTTCTCCAGTCTTTCGTTTCTGCCGATAAAAAATACGTGAATAATAGGCAGGTACAGAATCCGGCCAACGCCGAACAACACTGCCACAAACCACGCTACTGCCCCCCAGCTTCTGCGCGTAATCATATAGCTGGATTAACCAATCGGGCTCGACCCACTCATCATCATCGATGAAAACCAGATAGTCAGCCCCCATGTTATCCAGTTCATTGATACAGCGATTGCGTGCACAAGGGATTCCCCGCCGCTCTTCTACGGCACAGTTGAGGGAGAAGGGAAAGCTTCCCGACAACTCCTCCACAACTTCTCTACCAGCCTGAGTGTCCGAATCATTATCGACAACCAATGCAGCCACATTTAAACCTGAAGGTAGCTGCAGGTTGGCCAAGCTTTGCAGAGAACTGCGAAGCCGCTCTGGTCGCTGATAAGTACAAATACAGATCACTAACAAGGGGTGCAATGTAAACTCCAGATTACGGCCAAGGACAAATCAGATATAAGCTTTTGAGCTGGGTTAAAAAAGAATCAGCCTATACCCTTAAGAATGACCTGTCTATAATACCACTTTTGCCAAATGCTTTATCAGGGCATCTATGCTTCATTTTATATGCTTGTGCCCGACCTTCCCTGCTAAAACGCAACCCATTAGTCAAATTGATTTAAAGAACAAATTTTATAAGTCTTGGTATATCTCCCCATGAAAATTATGCAACTTTTACCCGCCCTGAACTCGGGGGGGGTTGAGAGGGGGACCGTTGACCTTGCCCGCTACCTGGTAGCAGGCGGTCATCAGTCAATCGTCGTTTCCAGTGGGGGGAGCATGGTCGGGCAACTGAAGGCTGAAGGCTCAGTCCATATCGAACTTCCTATCCACAAAAAGTCTCTCTTCAGCCTGTTACAGGTCAGACCACTTCGAGAGGTTATAGCTCGTGAGAGGCCCGATATCATCCATGTGCGTTCCAGGGTTCCAGCTTGGCTAGCCTATCTTGCCTGGCGAAATCTTGACCCCGCTGAGCGCCCCCGCCTTGTCAGCACGGCCCATGGCCTTTACTCGATAAATCGATACAGTGCGATTATGGCGAAAACCGAACAGGTAATCGCAATATCAGAGTGTGTGAATAGCTACTTACTGGAGAACTATGCAAACGATCTAAAGCGTCCTCCACAGATCGTTTATCGGGGTGTAGATACGGATGAGTTCAATCCCGATGTCCAGCCAACGGAGTCCTGGTACCAAAAAGTACACCAGGATTTCCCCCAGCTTGCCGGCAAACGCTGGCTCCTCTTACCCGGAAGACTGACCCGCTGGAAGGGACAAGAAGACTTTATCAATCTAATCCATCAGCTAGTCCAAAACCGTTCTGATATCCACGGCATCATTCTCGGCGGAGCAGAGAAGAATAAACAGCACTACGCCGATGAATTGGAACAAAAAATTCACTCCATGAAGCTTCAGAACCACCTTACCCTGGTTGGTCACCGTAGTGATATACGCCACTGGTATAGTGCGTCCAGTTTGGTGTATAACCTATCACGTCGACCCGAGCCATTTGGCAGAACCGTTATAGAGTCCGCTGCGATTGGCACACCTATTATCGGTTATAACATTGGGGGCCCGGCAGAGTCACTTAATGCCTGTTTCCCTCAAGGGCTAGTTGATATCAATGATTCAAAAGCTTTATTCGCGCGTACTCAAGAGCTGCTCGACAGCCCTGAACAGAGGCCTCACCTATCTACCGATTTCACTTTGGGAAGACAGGCCGAACACACCATTGAAATCTACAAAAGCTTACTCACAGAGCGTACCGGAGCGAACCCGAGTGATTAATTTGAGCCAAAGCGAGCCGTTTGCCAGTGGAGGCAATCGCTTTTGCTACCGACACCCGGAGCGGCCTGAAATCTGTGTCAAGGTGATGCGACCAGGGCGAACGGCTGAACTACTGGGACGGGCGCCCTGGTATAAAACTTGGCGTGGAGAGTCATATTTCGACGACAATCTTCGCGAGCTGGAAGGCTACAGCCAACGGGCGCTTGCCGATAATCGAGATGAGCTTTGGCAGCATTTACCAAGGTGGTATGGGATACAGGAGACCAACCTGGGGCCCGCAGCAGTTACCGACATGATTCTTGATCGAGATGGCAACCCAGCATCCACTCTGCGCCAATACCTGAATAAATATGGCCTTAATGCCGAGGTGCGCGCATCTTTGCAGCGTTTTTCCGAGTGGCTGCTTGAATATGAAGTACTCACCAAAAACCTGATCGCCCACAATCTGGTCTTGCGAAAGGAAAATGGTGAACTGCAGACCTATCTAATTGATGGGTTGGGCTGCGCCTCTTTTCTACCCTTGCCTAAAGTTTCCAGCTACTTCGCGAAACGCTATATCCACCGTCGTATCGAGCGTATGTGGCTTAGAGTCGAGTGGGAGATTTCCAATAAAGAAACCCCCTGGCGAAAGTTTGAAGCCGAAGGGCTCAAACGCTAACGACTTGGCAACCCAGATCGGCGTAATAATGCTCGGGCACACAACAGAAACTGGTTAAGGGGATCACGCCTGCCCCCTCCTTTCACTTCAAACTGCTCGCTGACCAAACCCTGATCCAAAAGCCTCAAAACTGCTGAACGCACCTTGTTTGACTTACTGCGACTCGGAACCCGAATCACACCGACCTGGGCCTGACTTTGCAGCGATTCGAACAACATAGAGATACTATCCTCTGTTACCCAAATTCTCTCTGCTTGGGACAGTTGCTCCTGAAGCCAACCCGGCGGACACGAGAGCCAATCAACCAACTCTGCGCCCCCTTTCCCCAGCCCCTCCATTGTGCCTTTCGGAGTTCTCCGACTATCCGAAATACACCAGTCCAAGGGTTGCACCAATAACTTCTCAACCTGCTCCCTGATTGAAGCTGAGTTCCAACTGTAATGCTTGCTGGGTCCACCCAATAAAATAAGCCCCTTTCCAGATTGCGGCACACTTTCTTGGAGTGGTTCGGTCAAGGCGCCCTGGCTTACGATGACATTGGGTAGGGGCGGGGGACGGTCGTGCTCCGGAACGATGGCGAAGTCAAACCAGCGATACGGCCATAAGGGGCGATTGATTGCCACTGCGCGACCACCAAACCTGTGACGGGCGGACAACATGGGAAGGCGACTGCGGCGGCCTGTGCCAATCAGAAAATCAGGGGTAGGGAGGCTTTCCAGCCACTCGCCTGGCTTAAGGGCAATTCGACTGGCGCTGTACTCTGGCGGTATGTCAAAAGCCTGTACCTCCCCGACAAAACTCCTGCGCAACCCCTCAATCAGAGCAGCGCTCTGCTTTTCATGAGCCCGGTTGCCATCCAGAAAACGCCAAACAGTAAGTTGCAATATTGAACCCTAAACTACTAAAACACCGAGGATATCGCGCAGTGTACCTAGCGCATGCCAGTGGGGCTACAGTAACAAGGCTATGGGAGCCCCAAAACATCCAGTATACTGCCAACCATACCCCCCCAGGGAGCACCAACGGGTGTCCCTGGTAAATCTATACCTCAGGAGACCCCCTTAAAGCGCTCAGCCAAATAGACATCCGCTATTAGTTTGTGTAAAGCCCCACAATTATCACCAAAAAGCAAAATTTGAGCGCTCATGGACAACAGACTTTTATATAGTACCCACTCAAACAGCCTGATTCCGCACACCTAAATACAATCTTTTCTGAACGGCCGACAGTTGCACCTATGCCTGAACTTGGAAGTACTCTAAACAATCTTTCCCAGCCCATTTATCGCCAGCAAAGCTCGTTGTGGATTTCAGGCCTGCTTAAGTGGGCCTTTCTAGGGTTATTTATACTGGTATGTGGCTACTATGTTTCCCCCAAGGTATCGGGAGTACAAACCAGCTTCTATCTAACTTTAGTGCCCACAGCCCTTCTACTGCTGGCGTGGCGAAAGAGCTATCACTTCCTGATTTCCTGGCAGTTCCTAACCTTTTGCAGCCTGCCTATCATTCTAGCGCTTTCAACACTGTGGGCCTCTCCGGATGCCGCAGATGTTTATAGGCAATCTGATTACTACTGGAAATTGGTATTATACCTAGCTCTATTTTACTGCGCTGTTTTCTTCCTATTGGAGCAATACGGCGACAACATCCTCCATAAGCTATTACTCTCGCTTATTGTGATTGGACTGCTATCCGGTATTGCCTCGCTAATTGCTTATTCCCTTGATGGCGGGCTACAGGATCTCCGCCGGATTGGCGGTATATCCCTAGAGGGCAATATTGATAAAACAGGAATGCTGTTCGGCTTCCACGCTCTTTTTTGCTGCTACGGCCTCTACCAAAAACCCCGTATTTGGCGCTGGCTATCAGGAGCGGGCCTACTCACTTCCTGTATCTACATAGTTTTGTCACAAACCAAAGTCCCAATTGTTATGGCGGGCTTTTCAATTTTCTTGGTTGTATTCGGCAACCTTTCGCGCCTGCTGAAAATTTTGGTTGTTGTGGCTATCGTCTGTGTTTTGCCATTGACCTATTTTGCCTTGTATGGTGACTTGCCCCTCCTACACCGGGGTAGCGCTTACTCTATACGTCTGACACTCTGGCAAAAAGCCTTTGAGGAGTTCCTGCAAGCCCCACTATTTGGCCAGGGGTTAGTGCATAAGAAATTTATTGCACTAAACAGGATGGTGCCCCATCCACACAATTTTCTTCTGGATATCGCGCGTTTTAGCGGGCTATTAGGGCTGGCAGCCTGTATCTGGCAGGGGCTTGCAACTCTGTGGACCGTGAGATCCAAAGAAAGACTTTTGAGTTGGATTCCTGGTTTGTATTTCACTTGGTTCCTGTTCGGTGTACTGGCAATGCTGACATACGCCCAGCAACCTTTGGCTAAGCCCAATTATATTTGGTTCTTTTACTGGATCCCCCTGGCTATCCTGCTGGCGCGAAGCAGCATTGAAGACCGGGGTTTGAGCCAATGTAAAACTATCCAAGAAAGTAACCCTCAAAAACAGTAACCGCTGAGAGATAGAGTCACACTGATGAATGTAACCGTATTTGGCACCGGCTATGTGGGCCTGGTGCAAGCAGCAGTCTTAGCTGAAGCTGGGAATAAAGTAGTTTGTATCGATATAGACGCGGACAAGATCAACCGCCTCAAGCAGGGAATTATCCCTATTTATGAGCCCGGCCTGGAGCCTATGGTGAAAAACAGTATCACCACAGGCAATCTATCTTTTTCAACCGATGCCGCCTTTGGTGTAGAACACGGTGAGCTAATTTTTATCGCTGTGGGCACTCCTCCAGATGAGGACGGCTCAGCAGATCTTCGCCATGTGTTAACTGTTGCAAGAACCATCGCCAAATACATGGAGTGCAAGAAATATATTATCAATAAGTCCACAGTACCTGTGGGGACTGCCGATAAGGTGCGGGCTGCCGTTGAGGAAGAACTCACCAAGCGGGACCGGTCTGATCTGCCATTCGATATTATTTCGAATCCTGAATTCCTCAAGGAGGGGTCGGCGCTCAATGACTGTATGCGCCCGGATCGAATTATTATCGGCACCTCCGAAGAGGAATCAGAGCAGAAGCTTCGCCACCTGTACGCACCATTTAACCGAAATCACGAAAAAATCCTGGTGATGGACGTAAAAAGTGCGGAGCTGACCAAGTATGCCGCCAACTGCATGCTGGCAACCAAGATCAGCTTTATGAATGAAATGGCAAATATTGCCGATAAAGTGGGCGCTGATATTGAAGCAGTTCGGGCCGGAATCGGCTCAGACCCACGAGTTGGCTACCAGTTTATCTACGCAGGTATCGGCTACGGTGGCTCCTGTTTCCCGAAAGATGTGAAAGCCCTGATTTCCTCGGCTCAACAGCTGGGCATTGCTGCAGATATTCTCGCCGCCGTGGAATCCCGCAACGAGCGCCAGAAACACTATCTCGTTGAAAAAATACAACGTCATTTTAACGGAGATATTCAGGGCAAAACTTTTGCGCTCTGGGGCTTGTCATTCAAACCCAATACAGATGATATGCGCGAAGCCCCAAGCCGTGTGCTGTTAGCTCGATTGTGGGAGCAGGGTGCGAAGGTGCGGGCATTTGACCCTGAGGCCATGGAGGAGTGTCAGCGAATTTTTGGCGATCGCGAAGACCTGACCCTTTGCGACTCCAAGACAGAGGCTTTACAGGGTGCCGACGCCCTGATTGTCGCGACCGAATGGCAACAGTTCAAATCTCTTGATATCGATGAAGTGAGCAGCGCTCTCAGTGCCCCGGTTGTGTTTGACGGACGCAACCAGTACGAACCAGAGGAAATGCGCGAGGCAGGCTTTGATTATTACTGCGTAGGGCGCCCGGACACCACCAGCTCTTACTAAGTAAACCTTACTTAAAATAAAAACCCGGCATCTGCCGGGTTTTTATTTTCCGTCATGCTATTCGCATTTTTACTTCCGCCTGGCCCGCCACATCACTGAGCCAGCCCCGATGCGCGGCACTACGCCCATGTACCACATCAAAATAAAGGTTTTGCAAACGCCCTGTGATAGGGCCGCGACGACCACTGCCGATAGAACGCCCATCCAATTCACTAATGGGCAATACTTCCGCCGCTGTGCCAGTAAAAAACGCTTCGTCAGCGATATAGACTTCATCCCGAGTGATACGCTTCTCTAGCACCCTATAGCCGCACTCCCGTGCCAGCTCAATAACTGTATCGCGGGTAATTCCATCCAGGCATGAAGTCAACTCCGGGGTATATATAGTCCCATCGCGAACAATGAAGACATTTTCTCCACTACCCTCAGCAACATAACCCTCGGGGTCCAGTAATAACGCCTCCTCGCACCCATTGCGCACCGCCTCCTGTAACGCCAACATCGAGTTTATATAGTTACCATTGGCTTTCGCCTTACACATGCTGATATTCACATGGTGTCGGGTGTATGAGGAGGTATTCACCTTAATCCCCTGCTCCAGCGCCTCGGGGCTCATATAGCTGGGCCACTCCCAGGAAGCGACAATCACATGGGTTGAAAGATTTTCCGCGCGCAACCCCATTCCCTCTGACCCGTAAAATACCATTGGCCTTAGATACGCTTGGCGCAGGTTATTTTCGCGCACCACAAGCCGCTGAGCTTCATTCAGCTCATCAGTGCTATAGGGCATTGGGATATTCATTATTTTTGCAGAGCGAAACAACCGACGGGTGTGCTCTTGCAAACGAAAGATACTGGTGCCGTTACCGGTTTCATAAGCCCGTACGCCTTCAAACACCCCCATTCCATAGTGCAGGGTATGAGTGAGGACATGCACCCGGGCATCGCGCCAGGGAACCAATTCACCATCAAACCAGATAACGCCGTCGCGGTCGGCAAAAGACATGGGTAACTCCTACAAATCCTGAAAAACAGTTTAATCGGGCAGCAGGTAGAAACCCGGTGTTAACCGAGTAATTGCTGCCAGTTTGTTTGAACGGTCTTTCTTTCCGCTGTGAATTGGTCATCGCTCACAATCCCTGGCAGTTGTTGTAGTGCCAGGCGATGACCTTCAGATCGGTAGGCTTTGTAGGCGTCGATCAGATGTCCGGCTTGTTGGGCCGGCATCAGGCCTGCGTCAATTAGACTTTCGAGAATGCGAATATTATCGGTATACCGCACGATCGAGGGCGAAGTTTTTGCCCAGGCCAGAGCAGCATATTGAACCATAAATTCAATATCGACAATACCGCCCTCACCGTGCTTTAGATCAAACTTTTTATCGTTGCTCTTATCGAGGTGCGCACGCATTTTATTGCGCATTTCCACCACCTCATCACGCAATTTATCGCTCTTTCGCGACTGGCAAAGCAATTTCGTACGCAACTGTTGAAACGACTCACTCAGGCGGAGGCTACCGGCGACAGATCGAGCTCTCACCAGCGCCTGATGCTCCCAGGTCCAGGCACTCTCCCTCTGGTATTTTTCAAAGGCAGCCAATGAAGTCACCAAGAGTCCTGAATTACCCGAGGGGCGCAGTCTTGTGTCTACCTCATAAAGAGGCCCGCTGAGTGTACGGGTTTGCAATATGTGGATAAGTCGCTGTGCTAGTCGGGTAAAAAAACTCAGGTTATCAATACTGGTTTTACCGTCGGTAACCTGCATCGCATCCGCATCGTGCACAAAAACAATATCCAAGTCAGAACCGTGGCCAAGCTCCAATCCCCCCAGCTTTCCATAGGCGATAATGGCAAAGTGCATATCCTCTGCCGAGGCCCCCGCAGGCATGCCGTATTTATCCACCATCTGTGCCCAGGCGAGTTGCAATGACTGCTGTAATATCGCCTCTGCCAACCAGGTAAGAGAATCACTGACTTTCATCAAAGGCAGGGCACCATTCACCTCCTGTGCCGCAATGCGCAGGCTTTGACTCTGTTTAAAATATCGAAGCGCCTCCATTTGCAATTCCAGATCTTCAGGATCAATCCGCAACAACTCGAGACGCAGCTCATTAGCAATATCTGCCGCAGTAGAGGGTGCCAGTAACCTGCGGGAATCCAGCAACTCATCCAGCAGAATTGGGTGGCGCGCAAGTTGCTCAGCAATCCATGGACTGGCACTACAGAGGCGCACCAGCTGGTTGAGCACGGGGGGATTTTCATTAATCAGGACGAGATAGGCACTGCGACGCAGTACTGAGCGCACTAAAGGTAAAACACGGGTTAGCACTAACAAGGGATCAGCCTGTAACCCTGCTGCGGCCAGTAGCGTAGGCATAAATTGGTCCAGGCGCGCACGGGAAGAAGCAGGTAGTGCCGCAACCATTGTTGACTGGCACAGCTCCTTTAAGTGCTCGAGTGCCTGCGGTGGAGGAAGAAACCCTGCACTTTCCAAAATCTGCAAATTCTCTTCATTCGCAGTTTCATCGGCGCAACTTGCCCAGAGTCCCTGCCACTCTTCAGCCACACTGGGGGCGGCCATCTCCTCTGGTGGAGCGATTACAGTATCGAACTCCCGCTCAACTAAGGAACGAACATCGATCAGCTCAATCTCCAATTGCACCCAATTGTCGCGGCCCAGGGCAAATGCCAATTTTTCCCTTTCACCCTCCTCAGCTGGGAGCGCCTGTGTCTGCTGATCCCGGTAAGCTTGAAGTGCGTGTTCAACTCTCCGCAATAGCAAATAACAACTGGTCAGTTCACTGGCCACTCCCGGTTCAACATGGCCATCACTTTCCAAGAGGGGCAGTAGCTTGAGCAAGCTGCGCTCGCGCAGCGCGGGTTCGCGCCCTCCGCGAATTAACTGGAATGCCTGGGCAATAAATTCCAACTCGCGTATGCCGCCCCGCCCAAGTTTGATATTGTCCGTTAAACCGCGAGCGCGCACTTGCCGCTGTATCAGGGCTTTCATTTCACGCAAAGCATCAATAGCACTGAAATCGATATAGCGGCGATAAGTAAATGGGCGCAACAGCTCCATCAACTCTTCAGCAAACTCCTCCCTGCCGGCAACAGGGCGAGCTTTGACCATGGCGTAGCGCTCCCACTCACGCCCTTGAGTCTGGTAATAGTCCTCCAGAGCGGCGAAATGGCTTACCAAGGGGCCACTGTCACCGTAGGGGCGCAAACGCATATCTACACGGAAGACAAAACCATCCGCATTGATTCCATCCAATGATTTAATCAAGCGCTGGCCAAGCTTTTGGAAAAACTGCTGATTCTCTATGCTCTTTCCACCATCGGTATAACCGGGCTCTGGGTAAGCAAAAATCAGATCGATATCCGATGAAAGATTGAGTTCCCGGGCTCCCAATTTGCCCATTCCCAACACCACCATCGACTGACTATCGCCAGCTATACTACGAGGCTCGCCATAGCGCTCAACTAATTTCTCATGGTGCCATTGCATCGCCGTACGAATGGATAGCTCAGCCAATTCACTGAGCCGCAGACATGCCTGGGGAATATCCCACTGGCCGGCAAAATCGCGAAATATGACTTCAGCCGTTACCCGGTTACGCAATAAACGCAATTGAAGATCCAGTTCCTCATCACTTCCTATGATCGGCAGGGAGAGCCCAAGATCTTGTTTAAGTAACAAATCCCGGAAAAACTCTGGGCGGCGACAGCACTGTTGATAAAAAAATTCTGAACCGATAAAACTCCGGGCCACTCCTTGAGCAAGCCGTGAATCTGACAGCAAACTTTCCACCTCAACAACAAGCGCGGCCTCCGTCAGTTCACACCAGTCATGCCAAAGCGACTGAAGTTGAGCGCGGATGGGTTTTGGGCACGGAATGTTGTCAAACATGAGGGTCAATCCTTGGTGCGAATATCAGCGGGCAATTCTGCCTAGCTATCGGCATTCCGATAGCTAGCGGTGGTATCGGATAATGATGAGTGGCCGAGCAAGCCCTCCTATAAGGTCACTTCACTGGCCTCTACATCTTCAAACAGTTATCTCAGAGAGGCCACCCAAGCTAGAAAGCGATATCCGGCGGTGGGGCCACCCTCAATACCTCTGCCACAGTGGTCAAACCCGCCGCTACTTTTTTCGCACCGGAAAGCCTCAGACTATTCATACCTTCGCGCATCGCCTGGCGCCGCAGTTGCTGTAGATCACAATCGGAGGTGACAATAGCTTGTACCGACTCGCTAAATGGCAGGATTTCATAAATTCCCTGACGCCCACGATAGCCCGTATTACGACATTCCAGGCAACCTTCCGGCCGGTAGACTTTCTCCGGCAACGGCGCTCTCCAGGGTTTCACCAGAGACTGCCAATCGGCCTCTTCAATTTTGTCCTCCTGCTTGCAACTGGGACATAGTGTCCGTACCAAGCGCTGGGCCATCACCCCGAGAATGGTGGACTTCAATAAATAATGCGGCAAGCCCAGATCCAATAAGCGGGTAACCGCTGTTGGAGCGTCATTAGTATGCAGGGTTGAGATAACCAGGTGGCCTGTCAGTGCCGCTTGAACCGCCATCTGAGCGGTTTCCAGGTCACGAATTTCACCAACCATGATGATATCGGGGTCCTGACGCATCAGGGTTCTGATACCTGCAGCAAAATCAAAGCCAATCGAGTGGTGAACCTGGGTTTGGTTAAAGCTCTCTTCCACCATTTCGATAGGATCTTCAACCGTGGAAACATTCACTGCACTGGTGGCCAACTGCTTAAGACCAGTATACAAAGTGGTGGTTTTACCCGAACCGGTAGGGCCGGTGACCAGTACGATACCATTGGGTCGTGACAGCATCGCCTGCCAGCGAGCCAAGTCATCACCAGCCAGTCCCAGATCGGAATAAGATCGCGCGAGAACCTCTGGATCGAAGATCCGCATTACCAGCTTCTCGCCAAAGGCTGTGGGAAGAGTGGAGAGGCGCAACTCCACTTCGCTGCCGTCGGGCCTTTTTGTCTTGATGCGGCCATCCTGGGGTTTGCGCTTCTCCGCCACATTCATGCGCCCTAGAATTTTCAGGCGACTGGTAACCGCAGCATTCACTTGATCTGGTAACTCATGGATTGGATGCAGTACACCATCAATACGAAAGCGAATACGTCCCACTTCCCGGCGCGGTTCAATATGGATATCACTGGCACGCTGATCAAAGGCGTGCTGCAACAACCAATCGACGATATTGACGATGTGTTGATCGTTAGCTTCAGGGTCCTTTAAGGCGCCCAACTCCAGCAACTGTTCAAAATTATTTGCCGCTGAGGTTCCCTGAAGGCCGCTTGCACCAGAGATTGAATTGGAAAGGGAGTAAAACTCGACGCAGTGTCGTTTGATATCGGCCGGATCAGCCACCACACGGCGTACTCTGCGGCCAGTGGTATGTTCCAGCTGCTCCTCCCAACCATGGTTAAACGGTTGAGCTGTCGCCACCAGAAGTTCTTCGGTACTCGCCTCAACACAGAGAATTTGGTGTCGCTTGGCAAATTGGAAGCTCATCACCTCGGTGACAGCGCTCACATTAACCTTCAGAGGATCAATATGATACAAGGGGTGGGAGGAGCTCTCCGCTAACCAGGCGCTAAGGATTTCACTATTGAGCAGACTACCCGGTTGCTTGCGGTTGGCCAGGTCACAACTGGCGATATAGCTGAGCGGGTGCATCTGGGCCTGCTCTGCTGTCCGCGGGGTCCCGACAATACGGTTGGCATCCTCTCGGCTAACAAAGCCCTGCCCCACCAAATCTTCCAGTAATCCGCGCAGTTCCAGTATGCGGTCTGCAACTCTACTCTCTGCCATTGGCAACCCCTTTATTCTCATATGGCGACGTTGCATTGTAGCCCTATCATCAAGCTGTGAAAGTGCGCTGTTAACGCACTGTTACGAAGTTGCCCCGATTGGGGTACCATGCCGCCGTTTTCGCATTCTGAGCAATGGAGCTAACCATGGCCCTGTCGAATATTGCCAACTTATTTGGCCGCTCTCCGATTAAGCCAATCGAGAAGCATATGGCTACGGCCCACGAGGCATCGGCTGACCTGATCCCCTTCTTTGAAGCACTGATTAAAGGTGACCTCAAAGAGGCAGAACAGATCCAACTGCGCATCTCCGCTTCGGAGAACCGCGCTGACGATATCAAGAGAGACCTGCGCCTGCATCTGCCAGACAGCCTGTTTATGCCTGTGTCGAGGACCGACTTGCTGGAATTGCTGCATGCCCAGGATGAGGTAGCCAACACTGCCCAGGATATCGCTGGGCTGGCTGTAGGCAGGAAGATGCAGATTCCCGCACCTCTCCAATCCTTGATGGCCACCTTTGTAGAGAGTGCTGTAGCCACCTCTGCACAGGCACTGCGCGCTATCAACGAGCTGGACGAGTTGCTCGAAAGCGGCTTTGCCGGGCGCGAGGTGGATATCGCCAAACGCATGACCGAGGAGCTGGATGAACTGGAGCGCAAGTCAGACAAGCTTGAAGTCGAAATTCGCGCGTCGCTGTTTGCTATTGAGAAAGACTTACCTCCGGTGGACGTTATGTTCCTCTACCGGGTTATTGAATGGATCGGTGAACTCGCCGATCGCGCCCACAGCGTGGGCAACCGATTGCAGTTGTTGTTAGCACGTTAGGGGGTTTGGCGTGGAAATTATTAGTCAATACGGCCATATATTATTGATTTTGGCCTGTGTGGCAGGCTTCTTTATGGCCTGGGGCGTCGGTGCCAACGACGTAGCCAACGCCATGGGTACCTCCGTAGGTTCCCGTGCACTGACTATCAAGCAGGCGATTGTTATCGCCATGATCTTTGAATTTGCCGGCGCCTACTTGGCAGGCGGGGAGGTTACCGCAACCATCCGCAAAGGCATTATCGATTCTGAAGTTTTCGCTGCCCAACCGCAGCTGCTGGTATACGGCATGCTTTCGGCACTGCTGGCGGCCGGCACCTGGCTGCTGGTAGCCAGTATTCTCGGCTGGCCGGTATCCACCACCCACTCTATTGTCGGCGCAATTGTCGGCTTCTCTGCGGTAGGTATATCCCCAGATGCAGTGGCCTGGGGTAAAGTGGGCAGTATCGTGGCTAGCTGGGTGGTCTCCCCGGTTCTCGCGGGCACCCTATCTTTCCTGTTATTCCGCAGTGTCCAGCGCCTGATCCTAGACACGGAAGACCCCTTCAACAATGCCAAGCGCTACATCCCCTTCTACATGTTTGCAGTGGGCTGGATGATTGCCATGGTGACCCTCACCAAGGGCCTCAAGCACGTTCTTAAAGATGCCAATATCCAGCTCAGCTTTATCCAGGATGCCGGTATCGCCGCCCTGGTGGGCCTTGCTGTCGCCGGTATCGGTGTCACCATGCTCAAGCGCGTCCAGCGCGACCCGGCAGCTGAAGCTGAAAACCGTTTCGCCAACGTCGAGCGCGTATTTGCGATCCTGATGGTCTTCACCGCCTGTGCCATGGCCTTCGCTCACGGCTCCAACGATGTCGCCAACGCCGTTGGTCCTCTGGCTGCCGTAGTTAATACCATCCAGAGCGGCGCTATCACCGTTAAATCCACTATGCCTTCCTGGATATTGCTGCTCGGCGGTATCGGTATCGTGGTGGGCCTGGCGACATACGGCTTTAAGGTAATGGCCACTATCGGTAAGAAGATCACCGAGCTGACACCGAGCCGTGGCTTCGCAGCCGAACTGGGTGCAGCCTCCACCGTCGTACTGGCTTCTGGTACCGGCCTGCCAATCTCCACGACTCACACTCTGGTGGGCGCGGTATTGGGTGTTGGCCTGGCGCGGGGTATTGGCGCACTGAACCTGCGTATGATCACCACTATCGCCGCCTCCTGGGTAGTCACCTTGCCGGCGGGTGCTGGTATTGCGATCTTGTTCTTCTACTTCTTTAAGGGCTTGTTCGGCTAGAGCTGTAGAATCATTGATAAATCAAAAAGGGGCCCAGGCCCCTTTTTTTATGTCTCTCACTCACCCCATTCTCAACTAAGCTGTGCCAGTAGCAAAACAGATATCTGGCACTTAAGGATTGCGCCTCAACTTCAATTCACTCGTGTAAATTACATGACTGTTAGCAACTGGACAGTGGGAACCTACCTGGCACAAAGATTAAAAGACGCAGGCATAGAGCACTACTTCGCCTTGCCTGGCGATTACAATCTGGTGTTACTGGATCAATTACTACTCCACCCAGATCTCAAAATGATCAGCTGCTGTAACGAGCTAAATGCAGGCTATGCCGCCGACGGCTATGCCCGCGCAACCGGTGGCCCCTCAGCGGCAGTAGTCACCTTCTCCGTCGGCGGCCTCAGCATGATTAATGCAGTAGCCGGTGCTTTTGCCGAAGACCTCCCTTTAATTGCAATCTCTGGCGGACCAAATACGAACTCTGAGGCTGAGTGGGAGTATTTGCATCACACTTTAGGTAAGGTCGATTACAGCTACCAGAGCGAAATCTATTCGCGGGTAACAGCCGAAACCGTGGTTATCCACCATCCATCCCTCGCTCCTGCAGCGATAGACAGAGCAATTGATACCGCCATGCTGCGGCGTAAACCGGTCTACATCGAAATTGCAGCCAATATTGCTAATGCACCTACATCGGCCCCTATCCCCCGTGGATTTGCACGTAGCGCCACTAGTGACCCGGATTCCCTCTCTGCTGCGGTAGAGCATATTGCCGCATTCCTCAATGCTGCCGAACGGCCAGTGTTGATTGCCGGGGGAAAAGTACGTGCAGCCTCTGCTGAGGAATCCCTGCGGGAACTAGCTGCGAGCAGCAGCTACGGTGTAGCCTGTATGGCCGATGCCAAGGGACTGCTTTCAGAGACTCACGACAATTTTATGGGTATGTACTGGGGACCAGTCAGTACACCGGGGTGCAGTGAAATTGTTGATACCGCCGATGCACTGCTCTTTGCCGGCCCAATATTTACCGATTACACCACTACCGGGCACCAACTATGCTTCGACAAAAGCAAGACCGTTATTGCATTACCAGCATCTGTACAACTGGGAGATACCTGTTACAGCAATGTCCATATGAATGACTTATTGGAAGCCCTGGTCAATAAGCTCAACCCCAATAACGGTGCAGTAAAAGCCTACCGCCGGGTCAGTAGTCCAAAACATATCCCACAACCAGGCAAGCGAGGCGATGCTTTAACGATTCGACAACTGTTTGCCCGAATCCAAAAAGTGCTTGAAAGCGATACCGCCCTGCTAGTGGAAACCGGGGACTCCTGGTTTAACGGTATGGAACTATCGCTACCAGATGGAGCCCGCTTCGAAATACAAATGCAATATGGGAGTATCGGCTGGTCTGTAGGAGCAACTCTCGGTTATAGCTTGGGTATGGGAAAAGGGCGCATGATCGCCTGTATTGGGGATGGGTCTTTCCAACTGACCGCCCAGGAAATCTCCACAATGATCCGCTACAACGTTAATCCAATTATTTTTTTGATAAATAACGGTGGCTACACCATTGAAGTAGAAATTCACGATGGGCCCTACAACAATATTAAAAACTGGGAGTACGCGCAGTTAGTCGAGGTTTTCAGTGCAGGAGAGGGTCGCGCCTGGGGTTGTAAAGTCACCACTGAGGGGGAGCTGGATAAAGCAATAAAAGATGCCCTAAAGCACGATGGACTTTGCCTGATAGAAGTAATTATCGATCGCAATGATTGCAACGTAAATTTGCTTAGATGGGGAAACCAGGTAGCTAGGAACAATAGCCGCCCAAGCCGCAGTGTTTAATTATTCCCTCACCTTGCTTGAAAAACCAAGCTAACTCTAAAAATAGATTTGGAACTCCAAATCCATATCTATTTATTACAAGCAACAGTAGTATTCGGAGTCATAACTTGGGCCTGCCCCACCAATTTACTGCTGCCTGCGAATTTATCCAGATGCCATTACTGTTGTTTGTCACTCTTCTGTGGGCCTTTTCCTTCAGTTTGATAGGCGTCTACCTGGCCGGACAGGTGGATAGTTATTTTTCAGCAATGACACGGGTTCTCCTTGCCACAGCGGTATTTCTACCCATGCTGAAATGGAAGGCTTGCCCTCTCCGCACCGCGATCCGTTTAATTGTGATCGGCGCTGTACAACTGGGGCTGATGTATTTGTTTTACTACCAGTCATTCTTACTGCTCAGTGTCCCCGAGGTACTGCTATTTACTATTTTCACCCCTCTTTATATCACCGCCCTTGAGGACTTCCTTAATAGGCACTTTTCTGTCTGGAACCTCACTATCGCAGCCGTAGCTGTATTGGGAGCCGCCACTATTCGCTGGGACTCCCCCAGTAGCGACTTCTGGATTGGATTTGCAGTCGTCCAGGGTGCCAACCTATGTTTTGCTGTGGGACAGGTAACCTACAAGCGTCTGATGTCCGTCGAGCAAGGCCTCCCCCCGAGGCAAACCTTCGCTTGGTTTTTTATCGGCGCCAGCTTGATCACTGTTATTGCCTGGCTCCTGCTTGGGAAACCGCAGTACCCACAGGGCTCACAGCAATGGGGTGTTCTACTCTGGTTGGGATTGGTGGCATCAGGTCTGGGATACTTTTTGTGGAACAAGGGTGCTACGCAGGTCTCTACTGGTACCCTGGCCGCAATGAATAATGCACTGATTCCCGTTGGCTTGTTGGTAAATCTGTTAATCTGGAATCGGGATGCCGATCTAACCCGTCTCGCCCTTGGGGGAGGACTGATCGGAGCCGCTGTTATCTTGAATGAATGGCGCAACAAGAGTAGGGAAAGTCACCATGGCGAGTATCGCAGTACCTGACCTGAAGACCCAATTACATCAACTGATTGCCTGCCCCAGTGTCAGTGCAACCGATCCTTCCCTGGATATGGGTAACCGCCCGGTGGTTGAACTACTGGGTGAATGGTTGGAAGGACTTGGTTTCAATGTAGAGATAATGCCTTTAAAGGGCTCTCCCAACAAAGCCAATATGATTGCTACTCTCGGCGGTAAAAGTGGTGATAAAGGCGGGCTCGTTCTATCCGGACATACTGATACAGTCCCCTTTGATGCGGGGCGCTGGCAATCGGACCCCTTTAAGGTTTTAGAGCGCGACAACCGCTTATACGGTCTCGGCACCAGTGATATGAAGGGTTTTTTCCCTCTGGTTATTGAGGCTGTGCAGACTTTTCTCGACAAGCCTCTACAAAAACCACTGATTGTTTTGGCAACAGCCGATGAAGAAACAAGTATGAGTGGTGCCCGCGCCCTGGTGCAGGCTGGCAAACCCCAAGCGCGCTATGCGGTAATTGGTGAGCCCACCGGGCTTCGCCCGATACGTATGCACAAAGGCGTTATGATGGAAGCTGTGCGTATTACCGGGCAATCCGGCCACTCATCAGATCCCAGATTGGGGGCCAACGCGCTCGAGGCCATGCATAAAGTTATCGGTGAGCTATTAACACTGCGAAAAAAGTGGCAGCAAAAATACAACAACCCCGGATTCGCCGTTCCAGTACCCACGATGAACTTAGGCTGTATCCATGGGGGTGACAATCCCAATCGGATCTGCGGCCACACAGAACTCCAGTTTGATATTCGCCCGTTGCCAGGAATGCAGCTTACGGACCTGCGGGAAGAACTAAACAAACGTATCCTTACCATTCCACAAGACAATAAAATTCAGGTGGAAGTGGCCTCTTTATTCCCTGGCACTGCGCCCTTTGAACAGGATGCCCATTCAGAGTTAGTAAAAGTTGCAGAACAACTTTGTGGCCATCCCGCTGAAAGTGTTGCCTTTGGTACTGAAGCACCCTACTTGAAGAGTTTGAATATTGACACTATCGTGCTCGGCCCCGGCGATATTGACCAAGCTCATCAGCCGGATGAATTTCTCGCCCTGGATCGTATCAACCCTATGGTCAACATTCTGCGCGACTTGATTGGCCGCTTTTGCCTTTAATCTGCCTGCGACAGCCTCCGGGGCTTTAACACCACAAGACTTGCACACGGTAAGAATTAGTGAGCGACGATAACGCCTCCCTGAACTGGTTTCGCCACGCGGCACCTTACATCAACGACCTCCGCGGTCGCACTTTAGTAATTGGTATCCCCGGCGACGCTTTAGAGCACGCCAATTTCCGCAATCTAGTACACGATATGGCGCTGCTCGCCAGCCTTGGGGTTCGCTTGGTTGTTGTGCACGGCGCGCGGGAACAAATTAATCGAGCCCTGGATGAGCGCGGCATAGAAAATCGGTTTCACGAGAACCAGCGTATTACCAATCGAGAGACATTGGAAATTGTTAAGTCCGTCGTGGGCAAACTGCGCTTCGATATTGAAGCTGCTTTTTCCCAGGGACTGCCAGACTCACCGATGGCGCGTTCGGCCCTCAAGGTGGTCTCAGGCAATTTTGTTACCGCCCGCCCCAGTGGCGTGCTCGATGGCGTGGACCTGGGCTGGACCGGCACCGTACGGCGCATGGACACCAGCACTCTGGAGCAAAACCTGGATCAGGGTTCCCTGGTGCTCCTTTCTCCCCTGGGCACATCCCTGACCGGGGAGCTTTTCAATATCAATTACCTGGATCTGGCCGCTGAGGCTTCCAGAGTTTTGCGCGCCGAGAAACTAGTGCTATTCCGCGAACCTGAGCAACTTCAAGTGGACGGAAATCCGGTACACGAGTTAAGTATTTTGCAGGCAGAGCAGGTTTCACCCAAAGTGCAAAGCGCAACCCTGCGCTGCGCCATTCGAGCCTGTAATGCAGGGATCGCCCGTACACACCTACTTAGCTTTTGTAAAAACGGCGCCTTAATTCAGGAGCTGTTCCGCCGTGAAGGGGCCGGTACCATGATTTACCGGGACAGCTACGAAGTTGTGCGCAGAGCGCGAATTACCGATGTGGGCGGCATTCTTGGACTGATCCGCCCGTTAGAGAAAGATGGCGTTTTGGTACGGCGCTCCCGCGAGAAGCTCGAGGCAGAAATTGAACACTTCACGCTTGTGGAAGTGGATGGTACTCCAGTTGCCTGTGCAGCTCTGTATCCCATTAAGGATGATAAGGGTACTACCACAGCAGCCGAAGTTGCCTGCCTTGCAAGCCACCCGGAATTTCGCGGTGGAGGGCGTGGTGCCAAGCTGATGCGCCACCTTGAGAGACAGGCGCAAACAGTCCAGGTTGATGAGCTCTACGTCCTCACCACCCAGACAGAGCACTGGTTTATCGAGCAGGGCTTTGAGCAAGTCGGTATCAGTGAGCTGCCTACCGCGCGAAAGTCCCTGTACAACATTCAGCGCAATTCGAGAATCCTGCGTAAACGCCTGGGGAAAAGTCAGTCCACTTAGTCATAGAAATTTGAAATATCCATCCTTAATACTCCTTTAATGGGTAGTTTGAGCGCAAAAACATCCCAGGAAAGTCCGTTTTTTGCTAAGCTGGCGCATTCATTGTTGCCAGCTGGAATCTGTGACTATGCCCCAATACCGCTCCCGCACCTCTACCGCCGGTCGCAATATGGCCGGAGCCCGCGCCTTGTGGCGTGCCACCGGTATGACGGACGAGGACTTCCATAAGCCAATCATTGCCATCGCAAACTCTTTTACCCAGTTTGTCCCTGGACACGTACACCTAAAAGATATGGGTCAGCTTGTCGCAAGGGAGATTGAACGCGCCGGCGGCGTGGCCAAGGAGTTCAATACGATCGCTGTGGATGACGGTATCGCAATGGGTCACGACGGCATGCTCTATAGCCTGCCCAGCCGCGAAATTATCGCTGACTCAGTGGAGTACATGGTCAATGCCCACTGTGCCGACGCCCTGGTTTGTATCTCCAACTGTGACAAGATCACACCGGGAATGATGATGGCAGCCATGCGCGTGAACATTCCAGTTATCTTTGTCTCCGGTGGCCCGATGGAGGCCGGCAAAACCAAACTGGCTGACCACAAGCTCGACTTAGTAGATGCTATGGTGATCGCCGCTACAGATACGGCCTCCGACGAGGAAGTTGCTGAGTATGAGCGCTCTGCATGCCCGACCTGTGGCTCCTGCTCAGGTATGTTTACAGCGAACTCCATGAACTGCCTGACCGAGGCCCTGGGGCTTTCACTCCCTGGTAACGGCACCATGCTAGCGACCCACGCCGACCGCAAGGAGCTATTCCTCCGCGCTGGCCGCGAGATCGTAACCCTGACCAAACGCTACTATGAGCAGGATGACGAAACTGCCCTGCCGCGCAACATCGCCAACCGCACAGCCTTCCGCAATGCCATGGCACTCGATATCGCCATGGGAGGCTCCACTAATACCATCCTGCACCTGCTGGCAACCGCTCAGGAAGGTGAGATTGACTTCACCCTGGAAGATATCGACAGCCTCTCCCGTGAGGTTCCACAGCTGTGCAAAGTTGCCCCCAATACCGAGAAATACCATATAGAAGATGTACACCGCGCCGGCGGTGTAATGGCTATCCTCGGGGAGTTGGAGGCCGCAGGTCTTATCGACTCTTCACTACCAACCGCCTACGGTGGTTCGCTCGCCGATGCCCTGGCACGCTGGGATATTTGCCGCACGGACGACCAATCTGTACTGGAATTCTATCGCGCGGGCCCCGCAGGCATTCCCACCCAAACAGCTTTCAGCCAGGAATGCCGCTGGTCCACTTTAGATGCAGACCGCCAGCGTGGCTGTATCCGTTCTGCTGAGCACGCCTACTCCTCTGAGGGAGGGCTCGCCGTTCTCTTTGGTAACCTGGCCCCCAATGGCTGTGTAGTGAAGACTTCCGGCGTCGATGAGTCGCTGTGGAAATTCGAAGGCCCCGCCCACGTAGTAGAAAGCCAGGAAGAGGCGGTTTCCAATATCCTCGAAGGGAAGGTCAGTAAAGGTGAGGCTGTTATCGTCCGCTATGAGGGTCCTAAAGGTGGACCTGGTATGCAAGAGATGCTTTACCCCACTAGTTATTTAAAATCCAAAGGACTCGGTGAGCACTGCGCATTGATTACCGATGGCCGCTTCTCAGGCGGTACTTCGGGCCTCTCTATCGGACATGTTTCACCTGAGGCAGCTTCTGGAGGTAACATCGCTCTGGTTCGCAATGGAGACCTTATACGTATTGACATTCCAGGGAGGAAAATTGAAATCGCTATTGAGGAAAGTGAACTCGATAAGCGATGCAGGGAAATGGAAAAAAATCCCAATGGCTGGAAGCCAATCGAAAAGCGCCCTCGCAAAGTCAGCAAGGCACTGAAAGCCTATGCCATGCTTGCCACCAGTGCAGACCGCGGGGCGGTAAGGGAAATTGACTGATTAAAACTGCTCTAAAAAGAACGGCCCCTAAGGGCCGTTTTTTATTCCGCTATTTTGTAACTGATTCGATTGCGTACCCCGTAGCGCTCCACTGGCTGGCCAGCTTCCATTTGAGGCCGATACTTAAACCTTTCTGCCGCAGCTATCGCAGAACGATCGAATACACGGGTTGGGTTACCATTAGAGTCATAACCACCAACAACACGGGCATCTCGCACTGCCCCTGTTTTTGTCACTGTAAACTCTACAACAACATATCCTTCAATTCCCCTGCGCAAAGCGGCACTAGGATATCGCGGTGCAGCTTTGTACACAGGCAAAGGATCTTGCGATACCTTCATCCCAGTTTCAGAGACTGGTGTTGGAGAGCCTATTTGAATATTCAGCTTAACCGGCAAGACTTCAGTCTGCTCAACTCGCATATTCGGCTGTTCAATGACTGTTTGTGGTGGTGTAGGTGCCTCATAATTTTCGGTAACAATCACCTTTTTCGGCATATGTACCGATTTAATCTGTGGCAACAACTCAACTGCTGGCTCTTCAATATCAGTTGCCACCAGCTGACTCATCAAAAAGAGCAGCCCCACTGTTGTCACGGCAGCATATCCCAGGCCCTTCACGTAGCCTGCAAGTAAATGCTGGGGGAAAAACACGGAGTTGGGAATTGACTGACAAGCTCTATCCATAACACCTCTCCTATTATTGTTAGGGTGCAATAAGCGGCATCCTTGTGCCGAAAATGGAAAAGCTGATCAGCTACCTTTTATCATTAGCTAATTTACAAAAAAATGCAAATAGTCTGTTAATACAGGTTATCTCAAAATTTTGTGCCGGAACTCACAAACAAACACGTATAAAAAAAGCCACGCATTTCTGCGTGGCTTTTAAGGGGTTAAAGAGTTAACTGGTTTTAAATTGCCAGCTGCTCTTCACGCTCCTTTTCACCTTCAACAAAGGAAATCCACTGATTGGCGAACTTCTCTGAGCGCTCATCTTTACGTGCAAGCTTGAGGCTCTTTAAAGCTGCGTCATAACGCTTAAGGTTGGCATTCGCCATACCCATTACGATATGCAGCTGATCAACACGCTTGATACCACCTTTGGCCAGAGCTTTCTTACCCATAGAAAGGGCTTTCTCGTTCTGATCCAGGTCCAGGTAAATACCAGCCAGGCGCGAATAGATCTCACCTTTATCAGAAAGCTGTGCTGCCGCTTCCAACTGGGGAATAGCTTTCTGCAGCTCTTGTGACATCTGGTAGGCCTGAGCTAGAGTTTCCAGGTTTTTAGCTGTGCGTGGGATCTTCTTATCTTGGATACCCCTGGCAATCACTTTAGCTCCTTTATAAGGCATTTCATGCCCCATAAAGAGATACCCCATATTTAGCAGGTCTTTATCCTTTTCCAAAGCTCCGGCAAGGTAAGCTGCTTCCATCATGTGCAGCTGATCCTTATCGCGCTTCAGTTCACCGTATACTGCACCAAGGGTTTTGTAATACGCTGGCTTCGGGTAGTACTGCACCAGTTTTTCTAGAACGGCAGCTACTTTCGGGTAGTCTCCGCGCTCGAAGTAAACATACTGCTGTAAGCCGAACCAACCTTCCTTCGGTATCTTGCCCTCTTTTTCAAACATGGATACCGCTATATTGATATCCGCGAGAGCCTTATCCTGATTGCCAATCTGGTTGTAAGCCTGAGCACGCAGTGCATAGGAGTCAGCAGTGATACGATCAGAAACTTTAAACCACTGGTTCAAGTAGTTAATCGCCTGCTTGTAATCCTCAGTTACGAAGTACAGCTGGGCAAGTGTAAACAGGGTGCCCACTTCCAATGCTACCGGCAGGTTTTTCTCACCCTGGGCCAGTACCTTTTTAAAGTAAGGGATCGCCTCTTTATAGTTTTCAGTGCTGTAATAAACAACACCGAAGAAGTTGTACATTTGGGCAACTTCGTAGCCGTTGTACCGCTTCTTGCTTGCATCCATCTCTTTCAGCGCTGCAAGAGCACCCGCCCAATCCTCTGCATCTGCAGCCTCTTGAGCTTTTTCCAGCTTCTTGTACGCAGCTTCACGCATAGCCGGAACTTTACGGGTTTTTTGCTTGCTCGGTTTTTTTTCTTCCTGCGCTTGTGCTGAAGCGAACGGCGCTGACATGCCGACAGCTTCTAACACTGTGACGCTGACCGTCGGTGCAAGAACCAAGGGTAGCGCCACTGAGGTGCGCAGAGCGAACTTGGACAAACCTTTAGTTATGGTCGTCAACTTCATAGTGCTTCCCCTTTAGTCCTTAGCCATGTTAAAGCTGATCTTGGTCCTAACATTAGGAACTTCGGTCGGCTTGCCATCGACTACCCGCGGCTTGTACTTGTACTTCAATGCGGACTTCAGGGCAGACCGATTGAAAACCGTTGTAGGCTTACCTTGCAGCGTAAAAGCCTCAATTACGATCGGATCGCGTACTGAACCGTTTGTTGTAACGGTGTACTCAACGATTACATAACCTTCCATACCGCGCTGTAGAGCGCGACGGGGATACTGCGGCTGTACTTTTACGATTGGAAGATAGTCACCTTCACCAAAGCTGAAACCAGACAGCTTAACGTTGCCACCCGCAGAGGGAGCAGCGATATTGATGCTGCCATCAAGATCCGGCTCCTCAAAATCAGGCTCCGGCATCTCCGGTGGCGGAGCCTCAGGCTCATCTGGTTTTACCGGCTTGGCGGTGTCGTACTGTGTTTCAATCTTCGTATCAGGCATCACCACATCGGCAACTTTGTACTCCGGAGTATCCTCTGGAGCACCCATGTTTGCCGCGATCAGCTGATGCATGGTGAAGATGAGGCCAAAGGTAGTGGCCAATGCCAATGTACCTGCCCCAAGAAGTCTTACCGGGTTCATAGCTGTTAACTCTTCTCTGTAGCGACGGAAACTTTCTTGATACCAATCTTCCTGGCTGCTTCCGCAATCAGGGCAATCTTCTCAATGCTTGCTCCCTTATCGGGCTGAATTACCAACCACCCTTTCGGGTTTTCCGAGTAGAGGCGCTCCAGGACAATTCGTACCTGGCGCTCATCAACCTTCTCTTTAGCAATCCAAACCTCGTCACTGTCGTTGATCGCTACCAGGATAGAGGCGGCCTTGAGTTCAGCGGTCGTCGATTCCGGCTTCTCAATATCAGCACCCGGCTCCTTGATAAAGGTCGCGGTGACGATAAAGAAGATCAGCATGATAAACACCACGTCCAGCATGGGCGTGAGGTCAATTGCGCCGGCTTCCTCTTCTGCCGTATTTTGTCTTTTGCTCATAGCAACTCTCTTAGCGAACTTTTCCAGCGGGGGCTCAGGGAGCCCCCGGCGAAAGTATCTGGCTTGGCTAAACCTTCACAGTAAATAAGCAGGCTTATTAACTGGTGTATGCTTAGTGATCCATCGTCAGATGATCTTCCAGCAGCTGGGTTTCACGCTCAGCTTTACGGGCAAGGTAAGTGTTGGCAAATACGCCTGACAGCGCCGCAACCATACCCGCCATTGTCGGGATAGTTGCCATGGATACACCACTGGCCATCTGCTTGGCGTCACCACCACCTGTAATCGCGAGAACATCAAACACATTGATCATGCCCCAAACCGTACCCAACAGCCCAAACAGAGGAGCCAGGGCGACACAGGCTTGGATCATGTCCATATTGTCCTGAATTTTCTCGGATACCCGGGAAATCATCGCATAACGGATCTGGTGCGAAGCCCAGGATTTGCGCTCACCGCGCCCCTCCCATTGGTCTACCGCACCTTGAACGTCACTTTTCAACCCTTTGTTAAAGTAGAAAACACGTTCAAAAATCAGCGTCCACATAAAGAAGGTCAGGCCGGCGATCAGGAACAGTACTGGCCCGCCCGACGCCATAAAGGCGTTGACGGCGGCCCATGCGTCATTTAATGCGTGCATGTTGCCGCCTCCTCTTATTTGCGCTCGGCGTTTTCTGCCACGATACCAGCACTCTGCTCTTCCAGAATGTGCAGGACACGCTTGGCACGACCATTAACTACGGTGTGCATCAGAACGGTTGGGATAGCCACAACCAGACCGAGAACAGTGGTAATCAGGGCTGAGGAAATACCGCCGGCCATTGCCTTGGGATCGCCCGCACCAAAGATAGTGATCGCCTGGAAGGTGATGATCATGCCGGTAACGGTACCCAGCAGACCCAGCAGCGGAGCAACCATCGCGATGATCTTCAGCAGGTTGAGGCCGGATTCGATTGCCGGACGCTCTTTCAGTACTGCTTCTTCCATCTTCAGTTCGAGAGTTTCACCGTCTACACCTTTGTTCTCTTCTGCAACAGCCAGTACACGACCCAGTGGGTTATTAGTGTTCGGAGTAGAGGAGCGCAGCTGTGCATTCACTTTGGCGCCAACGCCAGTCAGAATGATCAGGCGGAAGATAGCCAGCAGCATCGCGAAGGCACCAACAGCGGAGATGATGTAGCCCACGATGCCACCTTGGTGCCAACGCTCTACGATATCCGGGCTATTGATCATGGCTTTCAGGTAGGAGCCGCCGGTAGGACCAGTTGGGTCTACACCGAAGGCACTGAAACCACTGGTAGAAGCCTGCAGAGCTTCAGCCATGCCTTGGAACTTGGCGTCCGGCTGACGAATCAGCTCAGCCATTTTGTAGGCATTGTTCATTTCCAGGTATTTACCATTGGAAACCAGATTGAAGTTACCTACACGAACCACTTCCTGGTCAGCCTGCTCACCGTTGGGCTTGATCACGGTCGCGTTAAACTTAACGATCTTGCCGGATTCAACCGTTTCGCGCTGAATTTCAAACCACAGACGCTCGATCTCTTCGATAGTCGGCAGCTGAGTAGCGCTGTTCATTTTGCCCAGAAGGCCATCAATGAACTCAGTACGGTTAGGGTATTGAGCGGAAACCAGAGAGGAACCGATATTGGCACGCAGGTCGGCAGCAGTAGAGGACATATGGCCGAACAGTTCCTTCAAGGAACCCAGGCGCTGGTCCAGTTGCTGACGCTTCTGATCAACAGCGACTTCCTGCTCCTGGTATTTCTTTTCCAGGTCAGCAGAACGCTTCTCTTCAGCGGTGCGAGTATTCTTCGCTTGGTTCAGCAGGGCATTCTGGTTTGCCTTTTGACGGCGGAACTCAGCTTCACGCTGCTTGTGTTCTTTGGACTCGGCAACTTTGGACTGCTGAACCATTTTCAGCAGGTCGTCCAGGGAAGCAGCCTTCTCTTGAGCAACTGCGGAGAAGCTGATCAGACCAGCTGCTGCCGCTATTAAAACGCGTTTGGCGAAAGAGGTTTTCATTGCGCTGCCTCCGGAGCCGGAATCGGCATGGTCATGATGTCGATAGTGGCCTGCTTCTTGGCAATTTTCAGACCGTTCATGAGAGCGCGGCGGTATTCACCAGCGTCGATCTCAACCCACGCTTTTTGCGCTTTGTCATATGCGAGGGCAATTTCTGCATCAGTAGTCTGAGCCAGCAGGGCGATACGGCCGATTTGCAGAACGCTCACCTCGCGCTCCTGACCAGCAACGGTCAGAGTATCGCGGTAAGAGTCGATCTTACGGGCGTATTCCGCTTCGAAGTTGTACAGCTCCAGTACCTGGCGGAATTTTTCCGCAACACTTACATCGGAACGGTCCATGGTGCTCTTAACACCATTGAGGTTCGCCATACGCTCTTCGAGCTTGAACGGTGCGTCCAGCTCAATGAACTGCTCCAGACCTTCCAGCATACGCAGAATCAGCGGCTGAATCTGACGTTCAATGACAGTAACGTTGGCAATGGACTCGTCCAGCTCATTGATAACTTCGAGCTGGTTGGCCAGCTGCTTTTCCAGCTGACGGTTGTATACGCGCAGACCATCGATTTCTTTATTAACCACCTTGAAGTCCTGCAGCAGGCTGCTGGTTTCGTCGGCAATCTTGTCGATGCGCTTTTGCGATGCCTGGGCCGCAGTGGTTTTCTGCTGGCCGACGGCGAGTACGTTATCAAGAGTATCCGCAGTGGCTACGCTGCCGTAGAGCGCGCCAGCAGACAGCGCAGTGGTCAGCGCCACAGCCATGAATCGCTTGGTTTTCATTAGACCCCCCAGTGGGTTCAATATTTCACAACATGGTCGCGATGAGATAGCTGCCACAACGCGGTGTCCTTTTGTTTTAAAAACATTGGTTAGAAGACAGCTAAGAGCCGCACATTGTAAACAGCCGATTTGATTATTCAAATGCCGATTGCCAGCATCGGCCCGCTTGGGTAGCAAGGTAACACTTAGGTAACATTCCCGGGTCACATGCACACATTCGCGGCGACGTTCCCTGTGCGAGCTGTTGGAGAATTTAACAGATCGATCAACTTTTGATCAAATTGTTTTTATTTAAATCTGTCATATTGGACTAATGAGTAGTTGTACTCATTCCTGTCTGAGGCCGGGTAACACTCTCGTGCCGATTCGACCCATGAGTCATCCATGTCGGGAAAGTATGCATCCCCGTCGATATTTGCGTCAACTTCGGTGACATATAAGCGGGCAGCCAGTGGCAGTGCCTGGCGGTAAATTTGTGCTCCACCAATGACCATCACCTCGCTTGCCCCACTGTCTTTAGCGCTTTCTTGAGCCAGACTCAGGGCTTTATCCAGAGACTGGACCACCTCAACGCCATCCGCAACCCAATCGGTATTACGCGTAATGACAATATTTACGCGCCCCGGAAGTGGGCGACCAATAGACTCAAAGGTCTTTCGTCCCATTACTACAGGCTTTCCCATAGTGGTCCGCTTAAAAAACTGCAGATCGCCAGAGATGCGCCAGGGGAGCTCATTGTCCTTACCGATAGCACCATTGCGGGCAACCGCCGCAATCAAAGCAATAGAAACCGTCATTACTGCCCCTTAAACCGCTACAGGTGCTGGAATATGTGGAAAGGCTTCGTAACCCTTGAGCTCAAAGTCCTCGAAACGGAAAGAAAACAGGTCTTTGACCTCTGGGTTCAGGTGCATTTGCGGCAGAGGCAGTGGATCGCGCTGCAATTGCAGCTCGACCTGCTCCACATGGTTCGAGTAGAGGTGAGCATCACCAAAGGTATGAATAAAGTCGCCAGGCTGCAAACCACATACCTGTGCCAGCATAAGG
The DNA here is from genome assembly GCF_056231245.1 of Microbulbifer maximicatervae (SeqCode). Taxonomy (NCBI): domain Bacteria; kingdom Pseudomonadati; phylum Pseudomonadota; class Gammaproteobacteria; order Cellvibrionales; family Microbulbiferaceae; genus Microbulbifer; species Microbulbifer maximicatervae (SeqCode). The sequence goes on along the minus strand of NZ_CP174334.1, from coordinate 212,395 downwards.
GTCAGCAGGCTGTATGAGGCGATATTGAAAGGCACCCCCAGGAAAATATCTGCGCTTCGCTGGTACAGCTGGCAGGACAACTTGCCATCAGCGACATAGAACTGGAACAGGGCGTGGCAGGGAGCCAGGGCCATGCGCCCTTCGCGGGCATTATCAGCAGGTGAAACACCTTCATCTGGCAGATCCGCGGGGTTCCAGGCGCTAACCATCAGGCGCCGGGAGTCCGGGCGGGTTTTCAACTGGTGTACCAACTGCTCAATTTGGTCGATCTGGCGACCATCAGAAGTGGGCCAGGAGCGCCATTGATGGCCATATACAGGGCCCAGATCACCGTCCTCTGTCGCCCACTCATCCCAAATCCGCACCTTATTGTCCTGCAGATAACGGATATTGGTATCCCCCTGCAAAAACCACAGAAGTTCGTGAATAATCGAGCGCAAATGGCACTTTTTAGTGGTGATCAGCGGAAAACCCTCCGCCAAATTAAAGCGCATTTGATAGCCAAACACACTGAGAGTACCAGTGCCGGTGCGGTCACCTTTAGCGGTGCCGTTATCGCGCACATGGCGCATTAGATCGAGATACTGCTTCATCTACTGCTATGCTCCGCCTTTAACTCGGGAAGACCCTGCTTTCTTACCTTTCTGCTCAGTTCGCCCCTCGGGAAGCGGCTGAGTTTTATAACTCCACACCAGCAATGCAATGCCGGCAATAATCATCGGCAGGCTCAAAAGCTGCCCACGAGTCATCCATCCAAATAAATCAAAACCAATATGCCCATCGGGCTCCCTGACAAACTCCACCAGGAAGCGGAATACACCGTAGAGCATCACGAACATACCACCCACCGCGAGTCGAGGGCGCGGCTTACTGGAGAACCACCAGAGCAGCGCAAAGAGAACCAGTCCCTCAAGGAAGGCTTGATACAGCTGGGATGGGTGCCGGACCAGAAGGTCCGGGTCCTTTGGAAAGACCATGCCCCAAGGGCCTTCAGTTTCACGCCCCCAAAGCTCCTGGCCAATAAAATTACCGATCCGCCCAAGCCCAAGACCGATGGGCACCAGAGGAGCAACGAAATCAATTAGAGCCGGGAAGGTTGTACCAATTTTACGCGCGTAGAGTGCCGTGGCCAACATTACCCCAATCAGCCCGCCGTGGAAGCTCATCCCCCCTTCCCACAGCCGAATCAGTGATATCGGGTCTTCGAGCAACTGGGGGAAGTTATAAAAGAACATGTACCCCAAGCGGCCACCGATAACGACACCAATGGCACAGTAGAGAATCAAGTCCTCAACTTCGGATTTAATAACCGGCGACCAGGGTTTGGCACTTCGGCGCAATGCCAACCACCAGGCCGCGACAAAGCCAGCCAAGTACATCAGCCCATACCAGTGCACTTTTAAGGGGCCTATTGCAAAGGCTACCGGGTCAATTTCGGGATAGGTCAGCATGGGGGAATCGCGATTGCCAATAAAGGGCGTATTATGGTCGTAAAGCCCCCCGCTGTGGAAGGGCAGCTTGCCCCTAGGGAACATCCCAATGTGTCTACTGCTATTCGCCTATCAATGCCACCCTAAATACCCGCTGCTGTTGATCGCCAATCGGGATGAGTTCTATCAAAGGCCAGCCGCCTCAGCTGCGCGCTGGCCCGGGACCGGGCTAATTGCGGGTAGAGACCTTGAAGCCCAGGGAACCTGGGCCGGCGTCTCCCCCGGTCGGGTCGCCGCTGTAACCAATATCCGGGAGCCTGGGACACCGGAACCTGTAGGAGCGCTATCCCGCGGGGAAATACCGCAGAAATTCCTCAGCCAACAAATTAGCCCTGAGCTTTTCATCCACTACCTGGAATCCCAGCAGTACCGGGGCTTTAACGCCCTGCTGTTTGATGTTGAGAATCAAAACACTCTCTTCTGTGCCGGAAACCGGCACAAGCCATTTACGTTTGAACCGGGTATTCACGGTATCTCCAACGGCGCACCGGACGAACCCTGGCCAAAGGTGGAGAGGGGCAAAGCGGGGCTGGCAGAAATAATACCTGCGGCCGACCAACTGGTAACAATCGAGAGCTTTGTGGAGCCAGCACTGGCACTGCTCAAAGATCGCACCCCCGCGCCGGACCAACAACTCCCCCATACCGGGCTACCACTGGAGATTGAGCGGGCGCTCTCTCCTATATTCATTCAAATTGATGCCGATAGCTCGGCGACAGAACCAATGCTTCGCAATGGAGGTTACGGCACCCGCGCGAGTACCGTGATCACCATCGACCAGAGGGGGTGTGGCCAACTTTGGGAGCAGACTTTTATACAGGGCAATGAAAATGGACCCCTGCGCTACTTCACTACCCAGTCGCCCAATTAAGCGGGCTCAATGCTAATGGCAGAGAAATTGTGCATAACTTTTTGTGCAAGCCTCTGCACCATATTCAAATAAGCCCCAGTAAACACGCCCCTTTTTCACCCATGAGCGAAAAATTTGGCGCAAAACTCATCATTCACAAATCCTTACTCTAAAAAGAATGAAGCGCCAAGCAAATTTTGCATTTATTGCCATACTTACTTTCACAGACTGAAGTTGGTTGAGTTTCGCGCAAGCAGGACACCGACATCAGTCTTAATAAAAGGAAGTCGCGCGGGACGCATGACACGTGCGAGTCACCGATAATATCCCTGAGTATCTGGATGGGCTCGCCACAGGTTGGGAAGGTATGAACGATCTGGCGCCCGGCATTTTCCAAAATATCGCACCGGGCCCCCGCAGAATCGCTGAGGTACCATGTCGTATTTCAACCCCGAGCATCGTAGACGCAAATCTGTACTTCCACTGCTGACACTGGGTAGCCTCTGTGTCTTCATTCTTTATTATGCTTTCGCAGCAAACCAGAAGACCGTACCCGTTTTACCGGAGAACGCTGTTCGCCCTCATTTAGTGCACTGGCTGGAGGAAAACCCCGATGCCTGGCCAGCCCAGGACCCCATTTTTAACCCCGCCGCTGTGCGCAAGATCTACCAGCGCACGGATTACCGCTTGCTTTGGTTCGATAACTACAGCCTAAGTGATAGTGCCAATGACCTGCTGAAACAACTCACAGCTGCCAGCTCCGGCAATCCGAGCAGCATGGTCGACTACCGCTACCACCTGGGGTACTTCGATCGCACCTTGCGCGATACACCTCAACGTCTGCAGATGGCAGCCGTATTGGATATCTTACTAACCGATGCCTTTGTGTCCTACGCGCAAGATACCCAGCTGGACAGGCTCAAGCCCAAAACCCGCCCGCGTCGGGGTGTCACACCGGTTCTGCGGGATAGCGAAGGTTTCCGCCTGGTTGCGACCAGCACCGCTCAACAGCAGGCTTCCAGTGAACCCAGCGGGCGCAAGTACTTCCGCGGATATGATCGCGCGGCCAATCTAGGCAGCAATGTTCGCAGCCGCTATTACTCGCGGGAATACAATGCGGATACTTCCGGCAATTACTCAGGACGCAATTATTCCGGTAGCACTCGCACCTATGAACGCAGTCGATACCGTTCCTATCGGGACAACAATAGTGGTTCGGGTTCTGGCAGTCGCGTTTATTACAATCAGGGGCGGTCAAATACTGCCGCCCCACCGGTGAGATCTGAAAATAGTGAGGGGCCTTACTACGAGGAAAACCGGCCCTATGGCAACGATGTAAGAGCGCTGCGCGGTGAGCTGCAACGACTGCGCAAGATTTCTTCCAGCGGTCGCTGGCGTCCAATCCCGGCGGGTCCCGCCATGACCATGGGTGCACGCCACCCACATGTGGGCCTCCTGCGCAACCTGCTCTCCCTATACGGTGATTACCAGTCTTACTACAGCTACGGTGGCACTGATCGCAATCGCTTCGATCGGGGCCTTCACCAAGCGGTGGTGCGCTTCCAGAAACGTCACGGCCTGAGAGCAGATGGTATTGTCGGTCGCTCAACTCGCAAACGCCTGAACTTATCCCCAGCTGCGCGCGCCCGCATTGTGGAAATGAATATCAAGCGCCGCGAAGAGTTGCCGGAACAATTGGGTAGCCGCTTTATCCAGGTCAATATTCCTGCGTACCGTCTCAAGTACGTGGAAAACGACCAGGTCAAACTGGCGATGAATGTCGTCGTCGGTAAGAAAAAACACGCAACGCCTGAAATAACCACCCGTGTCAGCAAGGTAGTCTTTAACCCCACTTGGACAGTACCGCGCAGTATCCTGGTGAATGAGATCCTCCCCAAAGCTCGTAAAAACCCTGCGGGTATGGAAAAAATGGGATACCGGGTGATTAGCGGCAGAGGTGAAAAACTGCCCCTGACTCCGCAAAATCTATCTGCTGCAGGTGCGGGTTCCTACCTTATGCGCCAAATGGGCGGTGAGGAAAATATATTGGGACGTGTCAAATTTGAAATCCCCAATATTCACGACGTGTACCTCCACGATACGCGCGCGCGCAAACTTTTTTCCCTGACCACTCGGGGCTATAGCCATGGCTGTATCCGCCTGGAAAAACCCCGCCATTTGGCCGAAGCACTGCTTCGTCCCCAAGGAGATTGGGATCAGTGGCGTATCGATCAATTGACCACTGGAGAGGAAACCACGGAAGTGGATATGTCCCAACTGGTGAAGGTTTACATCACCTACTGGACTGCCTGGGTCGATGGTCAGGGCAACCTGAACTTCCGCCCGGATATTTATGGCAAAGATGGACTGACCGATAATCAATTTTAAAAGAAACCGGGGCGGCTATTCGTCGCCCCGGTTATAACCAAGGAATTATTGAGCGTGTTATTCCATTAATTAGCCTTTCTTAAGCAGCACCATTCCTGAAAATTATTTAAAGACTATCAGTCACAAGTTATCAATGTGAGCACAGTGATAAATCTCACTGATTTCTCAGTGCTTGCAGGGGTGACTTATGGGTGCTGCCAACAATTCACTTTGCGCTTTTTTGCCACGCAACCAACTAACCTCCCTCAGGGCGAGTGCCGCTGCGATTGCCATAGCAATATCGCTGGGTATCCACTCACCACAAATAATCGCCGAAGCTCAAGATATCGTCGAGCCTGACCTGATCGGCAGTCGCGATCCTTTTTTACCTCAGGGCAGGCAATTTTCCCTACTCAGCGAAGCGTTAGCACGCTACCAAACCCTGGCACAAGGTAATTACTGGAAACCGCTCAGTGCTGGACAACCTATCGCACCGGGCAGTCGCAGTCCCCGGGTTGAGCAATTGAGAAGCCTGTTAATGCTCTATGGTGATCACCATCCCGAAGAGTATGGAGCAAATACTTCTAAAGCAGATGTCTACGACAAAAAACTGCAGCAAGCCGTTAAACGGTTTCAGAAACGTCACGGATTAAAGCAAACGGCACTGGTTGATGAGGGAACCCGAAGTCGACTCAATACCCCGCCAGATAAAGTTGCCAAAATTCTGGCAGCGAATATTGAACGCTGGAAACAACTTCCCAAGGATTTAGGGCCTCGCTATATCATCGTGAATGTCCCGGAATTTAATTTGCGCCTAATTGAAGGCGATAAAGAGCAGTTCCGTATGCGTGTGGTTGTGGGAAAACCAAAACACAAAACACCGCAAATCGCTACCCGTATGACGCGACTGGAATTTAATCCTGTATGGCGTGTCCCGCCCAGTATTGCGCTGCGTGAACTTTTACCCAAGGGCAGCTCCGCACTGAGAGCTAAGGGTTATCGCCTAATGAATCATCGGGGCAGATCGGTGCCTTTTACTCGTGGAAATGTGGCTGCAGTGCGTCGAGGACAAGTTTCACTGCAACAAAAAGGCGGGCCGGGAAATGCTTTGGGAAGAGTGAAATTTGTTATCCCCAATCGGCAGGCCATTTTTCTCCACGACACAAATAGCAAGCATTTATTCAAAAAATCCCAAAGAGCCTTTAGCCACGGTTGTATTCGCCTGGAAAAACCATTGCAGTTTGCTCGCATGATGTTAGCCCAGCAAAACAAGTGGAGTGATGCCCGTATCAATCGCGCGCTGGGAAGTGGTCGCACCCATGGTGTTGCCCTTAAAAATCCCCTACCGGTTTATATCGCTTACTGGACTGCCTGGATCGATGAAAATGGGCAGCTTCAGTTTCGGCCGGATATCTATAACCGGGATCAGTAATAGGAGGTAACAGAGTGAAGCGGATTGAGAGCTACAGGGACTACTGAGTTATCAGTATGGCAAATGGCCCATTCCAGCTCGGCATCGCCGCACTGATAAGCCTCGTAATTGCCTCGGCCAGCCCTTTGAATGCTTCATTCACTGGGCGGACCGATATCATTATTGAGCCAATCAGTTCGACCCAGCAATTACGCGATACCGCTCAGGCCTACCGACTGTTAGCGAAAAACTGGCGACCGATTACCCAGGGAAAAACTTTACAGCCCGGAGACAAAGGCCCTCGTGTCCTACAACTACGTAATTTACTGGCAATGTATAAGGATTATCACGGTCAGCCCGGGCCGCTTTCCGCTCCGCAAAAAGACCCCCGAAGATTTGACAGTGCGCTCCAAGCTGCAGTGGAGCGCTTTCAGGAACGCCACGGATTGAACGTTACCGGTATCGCCGATGAAGACACACTTGCAGCCTTGGCTATATCGCCAATGGAACGCGCTAAGCAAATGGAATTAAATGCATCCCGATGGGAGCAGCTAAAGCTCCCAGAGGATGATCGCTACGTAATCGTCAACGTGCCCGACTATCGATTGCAGCTTATTGAAGATGGTTCGGTCGCTCTCAATATGAAAACCGTCGTGGGAAAAAGCAGTACGCGCACACCAAATTTACGCACGCGGATAACCAATATTGTTTTCAGCCCAACCTGGACTGTCCCCCGAAGTATTCTTGTCACCGAGCTTTTGCCCAAGGCACGACACAACCCAACAGCCATGCACAAGCGGGGTTATCGAGTAGTGCAATATCGCAGCGGTAAATCATCCCCTATTACAGAGGAGACTATTGCCAAGGCAGCCGGTGGGCACGCTACTTTGAGGCAATTGAGTGGCCCTGAGAATACCCTGGGAAAAGTGAAATTTGTTATCCCCAATAAGCAGGCTATTTTTCTCCATGACACCCAGGCTCAAAGCCTGTTTAAACTTCGCCAGCGGGCATTAAGTCACGGATGCGTAAGGCTACAAGCACCAGAAGAATTAGCTTATTTTCTTCTTCGTGACCAGGGGTGGGACAGAACCCGGGTAGCGCAGGCAGCCAATGGGCACGATGCTCTGAATGTAAAGGTGAAGGGATCACCCCGTATTTACATCGTTTATATGACCGCCTGGATAGATAGGGATGGGCGCCCCCAATTCCGCTCTGATATTTATCATCGTGACAAAGAACAGCCTTATCCAAATTAGGGAGCCTATCGGCAAGTGAAAAATATTAAGTATCGCTAAAGGATTTTGCCTGTTCTCATTTTCGCTGGCAGCGCGCTATAACGCTAAAGTTCTCCAAACAATAGAATTTGAAAGACACCGGTCAAAATAACCACCTAAGCAAGTTTGATTTAATTTTTCAAAGCACTACTCACACTTCTATTTAAACCCTGGCTTTGGTTTGGAAACTACATCCTTGTTATCACAAAATTAGAGTTTTGCCATATTCACAACCGTGGTAGCAATACTGGCCGGATCTAATTTTTCCAGGTTTCTTTTTATCGCCCGCTACTACTGGCGGGCTCCAAGAAGTCGAGATCAATACGCCCCCCATATATAGGGCGGTCCTGGATGCCGGATAACCTAAACAGCTGTATGTCCGGAGAAATACTACGCTGGCAGAGCCCAATCTGCATGTATATACATGTACATACAAATTCTTATCTTCTATATATCTAGGTTGTCCTCTGTATATAAATGGGTAAACCAGCCACTAATAAAGAAGGCTATCGAGCTCATGACCGAAGAGGTGATCGGATAGCTCCCAAGTACACTGACGAAACCGCCCGATAAAACTTATAAGTCGCAGAAAAATAATTTTTTAGCGATTAGCGTGCAATGACAACGCTGTCTCCACCCTATTCAGCACTATCGACTGATCAGCAATAAAAATTCCGGTTTCAGGTAGCAGAAAAGAAAAAATATACCACGGGGGCCATCTAATTATTTCCGAATTAGCAGCTTCAGGTTTGTAACAACTGGTTATTTTTTGTACATTTTCCGCCGTACCCGGTTGCGCCAACTAAGGCAAACCGACGAGAGATTTAACGACGAGGCGGAATTATGAAGAATCCATCCAGACGTCGATTCCTGGCAGTGACCTGCGCAACTGCGGCGGCCGTCAGCGCCGGACCGACTTTCGCAAAAGTAGGTAGCTCCCGCACCCTGAAAATGCGCAACCTGCACACCGGGGAGAAGCTGGAGGCCGCCTACTGGACTAACGGAGATTACAGCAGCGGAGGCCTGAAGCAGTTCAACAAATTGCTTCGTGACCACCGCGCCAACGAAGTGACCCGAATGGACCCCAAGCTTCTAGATATCGTCTACAAGCTGAAGGAGAAGTTCAATTACAACGGCACCATTGAGATTATCTCTGGGTACCGTTCACCTAAAACCAATGCCAAACTGCGCGCAGCTGGCCGAGGCGTAGCGAAACGCAGTTACCACACACGTGGTATGGCCTTGGATATCCGTATGCCGGGAGTGTCCCTGTCGAAGTTGCGCCAGGCAGCACTCAACCTGAAAGCGGGCGGTGTCGGATACTACCCGAAGAGTAACTTCGTACACGTGGATACTGGCCCTGTACGTCGCTGGTAATCCCCACCCAACAGATACAAAAAACCCGGCAGTCGCCGGGTTTTTTGTTATGCCTGTGAGAGCAAGATTTATTCACCATCAACCGGTAAGCTAACCGGCATCACATCCTGATCGGATACTGGCACTTGGGTAGTACCTGCCATCAACCCGGCGATACGTTCCAGAAGTTTGCGTGCCTGGGCCAATTGGGTCAGCTCCGCCAGCTCAATCGGGTCTTCCATTTGCAACAACAAGCTCTCGAAATCCACAAAAGCCTGCTCTAAAGCCGTCACCTGATGTCGATCCAGCAACAGCTCCGCTAAGCCGCCCCCACCAGTGGGAATCCAGTTTGACTGGAGAGTTGCCATAATTGCCAATATCGCCTGCTTTGAATCGGCAGCACGGCTACTTTCCACATCGCTCTCGGAACTCTCCGGCAACCTGCGCAACAGCTGCTCATCAATCACCCGGGTGTGCGATGCACGGATTTGCTGCAATCGGGCAACCGGTCCAAGGGATAAATAGGGTCGCGACAGGCTGTTGGCTGCCGTCGGCCAACGGCGGGCCAAGCCTGCCATATCCTCTTCCACACCTTTAACGATCAAGCGGGTTAGTTCACGGCGCCGATTGACGGCCAGGGCCTCGGGTTTTTCCCCATCGGACTTAGCCAAAAACTGCTCCGCAACCCGCTCGCTGGTGGGCCCCCAGAGCATAATTTCCAGGGCGTGAAAACCGGTGCTGGCCTCTTCATGGGCCGTCAGGCGGTGCTGCTTGCGGAGATTCGTTAAGGTCAGATCAATGGCCGTATCGTTAACGATACCGCTCTCAGAATAACCCGGCACTGTATCCAGGTAGCCCGCCTGAGCCGGCCAACTATCTACTGATAACAGTAATTTTCTACCCTGGCTGCGCAACTCTCCCGAAGAAAAAGCCAACTGGATATAAGGCAGTGCAGCAGCAAATTCCCTGTGGGCATCCAGCCAGGCGAGCCTGGCATTTTCCAACTTGTTTTCATTCGGCTGAGCCAGGAGACCATCCACTTCACGCTGCAACGTTTCAACAGCGGCATGGGCGTGGATAACCTGGGCCTCACCCGCCTGCCAAATTGCCAGGGATAACTCGGTCGCAGCCTTTTCATTCACAGGTTGCGGCGCAATACTTTGTTGCGATACCTGCTGCGGTTTTTCTACCGCTTTTTGCTCACAGGCAGAAAGTCCGGCCAGGGCCCCGATTAAAACAGCCAGGGCCCGGTACTGGATAATAGATCCGTTCACTCAATTCCCCATCTTGTGCATTTCACAAATACTGGCAAGCACCTACTCACTCTCTTCCCGCAAACTGATCACCGGCCAGCCGCGAGCCTTAGCTTCTGCGCGCAGACGATCATCCGGGTCCACCGCAATTGGGTGCTCAACTTCGCCCAGTAAGGGCAGATCATTGATGGAGTCACTGTAGAACCACTTTTCACTGTTGGCGTATTCCGGGTTGTGGGCCAGCCATTGGCGCAACCGGACAACTTTTCCCCCCTGGTAACAGGGTTCACCAACGACCTTTCCGGTGAACCGCCCCTCATCCTCCTCTGGCTCAGTGGCCAGCAGGGTATCGACACCGAGGCGCGAGGCAATAGGCTCAACCACAAAGCGATTGGTCGCAGTGATAATCATGATGTGGTGGCCTTTGCGGCGGTGCTCGCCGATCAGCTCCTGGGCCCGAGGCAGCCACAATTCACTGATAACTTCCTGCATAAACTCGCTTTGCAAGTTATCCAATTGACCACGGGAAAGCTGAGCCAGGGGCTCCAAGGCAAATTCCAGGTAGGCAAAAATATCCAATTCACCGCGCTGGTAATCTTGATAAAAGCGATCGTTAGCCGAGCGGTAACGGGTCCCGTCGACATGTTCACGCTCCACCAGAAATTCGCCCCAGGCATGATCGCTATCACCACCTATCAGCGTGTTATCCAGATCAAAGATTGCCAAGTGCACCGTCGACTCTCCCATAACTATAGGTTCCCCATAAGCATTTGACCGCCAGGAAGCCGGAAACGTCCCCTGCGCGGCCGCTAATTTTACCTTGCGCCGCACGACAGCACACGGACTGCGTCACTGAATTGCTGTAAACCCCCCGCTGTGGAACAATGCAGAACAAGTAAGTGCAGCGCACGGCCGCACACAACAGTATTGAGGATGGTATTTTGGGCGACGGCAAGCCGGCACAGGCCGGACGAAAGAACCGCCGTAAGCCCGCCAAGCATTCGAATCGCAATGATAAAGCCCCGGCCGGTAACAAGAACCGGGGCACGAGTGGCGAGAGCAGCAGCAATATCGATGCCGAGGGGTTCCGCCCCAATGTCGGTATTATCGTGCTCAACGCCCGCGGTCAGGCACTGTGGGCGCGGCGGGTAGGTGGCAAGGACGCCTGGCAATTTCCCCAGGGTGGTATTAATCCGGGCGAAACCCCTGAACAGGCGCTATATAGGGAACTGTACGAGGAAGTAGGCCTTACTCGCGATCAAGTCAGTATGATTGCCTGTACCCGAGGCTGGCTGCGCTATCGCCTGCCTCAAAGGCTGATTCGACGTCGCTCCGAACCACTGTGCATCGGGCAAAAGCAAAAGTGGTACCTGCTGAGGCTCGAGGCAGAAGAGGCCTCTATCAGCTTCGACAATGGTTACAAACCCGAATTCGACCACTGGCGCTGGGTAAGCTACTGGCACCCACTGAGTAAAGTGGTGACCTTTAAGCGTGAAGTATACCGGCGTGCACTGACCGAGCTGGCCCCACAACAAATACAGCTGGAGAGACGCTGGCTGCGCGGACAGGACAGCTGACCGCACAGGGTAGTTAGCAGCGTATCTTCACAAAATGGCCCCGATCAGCATCGAAATTCTACTTTCCGGGGCCATCGAATTTCTCCGTTGATTGGCGAGGACAGGCCATTGCTCGGATCTCTGCGCAGTATCGTTCAGGAAGTAAATGCCGCCCGGAACCTCACCGCGGTGCTGGAAATCATTGTGCATCGCGTGCGGGAAATCATGCACACCCGCGTCTGCTCCGTATATCTGCGCGACAAGCAACACGGCAACTATGTCCTGATGGCCACCGATGGCCTCAACCCCAAAGCGGTTGGCCAGGTCCACCTGGCCCCCGGCGAGGGACTGGTGGGCAATGTAGTTACCCGTGAAGAACCGATTAACCTGGAAAGAGCCGAAGCCCACCCCGCCTTCCAATATTTCCCCTCTACTGGAGAAGAGCGCTTCAGCGCCTTTCTCGGCACACCGATTATTCACCACCGCGCCGTACTGGGTGTCCTGGTTGTGCAGCAAGAGGAGAAACGCCGATTCGACGAATGGGAAGAAGCTTTCCTGGTTACACTCTCGGCGCAGCTCGCCGGCGTTATCGCCCACGCCGAGGCTACCGGTCTTCTGGCCTGTATTGGCAAGCAACAACGGGAAACTCACTTCTCTGGCATTGCCGCGTCCCCCGGTGTGGCTATCGGGCGGGTACATATTGTCACCCCGCATGCGAATCTCGGCACAGTGCCCTACTCCGAATGCGAGGATGTGGACACTGAACTGGCCCTGTTTCAACAGGCCCTGACTGCCGCCCAAGAGGAAATTCGCGAAGTCGGTGAGCGCCTGAAGAGCGACCTCAGCCCCGAGGAACGGGCGCTATTCGATGCCTACATCAGCATGTTGGATGACAGCTCCCTCGCTGTCGAGGTATGCGATCGCATCCAACAGCAGCTCAGTGCCCAGCGGGCCTGGGCCGAAGTTATGTTGGAACATGTGCGGCGCTTTGAAGCCATGTCCGACTCCTACTTTCGCGATAGGGCCGCCGATGTTCGCGACCTGGGCGCCCGAGTGCTGATGCACCTGCGGCAACAGCAGCAGAGCGACCGGGACTTCCCCGATAACACCATCCTGATCGGCGAAGAGCTAACCGCAGCGGTATTGGCAGAAGTACCCAGGGAAAAGCTGATCGGAGCCGTATCCGTTAAAGGCTCCTCCAACAGCCATGTGGCTATTATTGCCCGAGCCATGGGACTGCCCGCTGTAATGGGAGTTCAGGACCTGCCCTACGAAACCATCGACGGTGTCGATATGGTGGTGGATGGCTACCGGGGCGATTTGCATATTCACCCCGGCGCAGAACTCAAGCGCCGGTACGACGATATTGTTGCAGAAGAGCAGCAACTGGCCCGCAACCTGGACCACCTGGCTCAACTCCCGGCAATCACCTCCGATGGCCATCGCATTCGCCTGATGGTAAATACCGGGCTGATGGCCGATGTTGTTCGCTCCCTGGAGCGCGGCGCTGAAGGAGTAGGACTTTTCCGTACCGAAGTACCTTTTCTATTGCGAGACCGTTTCCCCTCCGAGGAAGAGCAGCGGGAAATTTACCGGGAGCAACTGGAAGCCTTTGCCCCCCTGCCCGTCACCATGCGCACCTTGGATATCGGCGGCGATAAAGCACTGGCCTATTTCCCTATCGAGGAAACCAATCCCTTTCTGGGATGGCGCGGTATTCGCGTAACTCTCGACCACCCGGAAATATTCCTGGCGCAAGTGCGCGCCATGATGAAAGCCAGCCTGGGGCTAAATAACCTGCGAATTATGCTCCCCATGATCAGCGGCCTGAACGAGCTCGAAGCCGCGCGCAAACTGGTGGAAAGAGCCTACCGGGAGCTGCTTGAAGAAGGTTACGAAATTGTTATGCCCCCACTCGGGGTAATGGTAGAGGTACCCTCCGCCGTCTACCAAGTGCGGGAACTCGCCGTACATGCAGATTTTATATCGGTGGGTAGTAATGACCTCACTCAATATCTCCTGGCGGTGGATCGCAATAACAGCCGCGTAGCCAATATTTACCACGCCCTGCACCCGGCAGTCCTGCGCGCTTTGCAGGAAATCGTAACAGCGGCCCATGCCGTTGGTACCGAAGTAGGGATTTGCGGAGAACTAGCAGGAGAACCTAGCGGTGCATTGTTATTAGTAGCCATGGGCTACGATATGCTATCGATGAACGCAACTAACTTACCGCGAATAAAAGCTACGCTGCGTGCCGTTAGCCGAGCTGATATTGAGCAACTCCTGCAACAGGTTTTGCAGATGAATAGCCCCGAGCAAATTGAAAGTACCGTGAAAGGGTTTCTTAATGAGGCAGGGCTGAAGGTGTCTTTGCAGCCGTAAATGATGAGGTATTTAAATCTAAATTTACCCAATTTTATAAAGCCTGAGTTCAATATCTAACAACCAAACCGTTAGCCCCTCGCAACAGCAAGATATTTGCCCAAGCGATTAATGAAGAGCTATATCGCTCAACATTATTCTGACCTTCTAAATAACTTCTCAATGTTTCCTAATCCTTAAGCTACTTTTCAGAAATGGCAAGCTCACTTTATTTTTAAGCGTGTCAATGGCATAGCAGAATATCCCCCACCCAAAGAAAAAACAAATAACTACTAAATACGCGTGATACTCAATTAGTACACTCAAACTAAAAAAATATCTAATCCTTCACAACACTCAATCCTGAAGCCTTGGCCTCATCACACTTCTAAATTCCCGATAATTCTGACAAGTTAGTGAGTGCCAGCTCAGGTAATTATGATCATTTTGACCGTTATTTTTGAGCTTTACATAGAATGTATAAAAATACTATACAAATCAGTCAGTTATAAGTTGAGTTAAAAACCGGGATAGTAGTCAAAGTGATTATTTTTGTAGTTTGCACTTTAGCACCAAATACATCTAACCCTATGATTTTTATTTAAAATTTCCGTTATATCGGGAAAATTGATTCCGAAATAGTAATCATGATAAAAGTGGTCAGAATGATTACTATATAAATGTTATAAATACCAAGGCGAAAGATGAAAATATTACTGACTATACTAGTACCCTTTTTTGCAGCAGTTTCTTGGGCCGGGTCCGCTAAAGTGCCCAATGGAGTTTGGCAGCCTTCGTACGCTTTTTTAGGGAAAATGCCGTGGAACAAAAATTACCTAATTGTTAACGATGGTCAAATAATAGTCGAGAGTCTGGGTTTACCTTCGGAAAAATATGAGTACGAGGCCTTGAGCGATGATGCCGATATAGTTATCAAGCTGTCTAACTCTAAGTTATGGAAGTTTAAACTGAACCCAAAATATGGCTGTGTAAAAAAGAATAAATATTCATACGACTCCAACTGTACCCAACAGGATCAACGGAAAGTATTCACGCTGCTTGAGTGTGAATCTACTGGAGAATGTAAAATACTAGATTCATATTTTAGTTTTGAGGATAAAGAGCTTGTTAAGTTGAGGCTGGAAAGTGAAAATTTATAACAAGGCGCTTAAATTTGCTCCGCCCCTGCGGGGCTCCGCCGGACACAAATGGCCGTGGTTCGTTTCACTCTACCACAGCCATTTGTGCCGTTTAGCTTGGCGTTATATTTAAGACTTACCCACGTTTAGTAGACACCCTGTATAGTTAGGTTTAGGCCTAACACGGAGGTGTATCATGGGTAAGAAAAGAACTCAGGCGTATACGGAGGAGTTCCGTAGAGAAGCAGTTAAGAGAGCGGAAAAGCCTGGAGCAACAACGGCTTCTGTAGCACGAGAGCTAGGTGTCAGTGCACAGCAGATCTACAACTGGCGTCGTCAATTTAATCGACTGTCTGATAAGCAGTTCAATAGTTTAGACGGTGTCGACTATTCCAAACAGGAAAGCGCTGAAGTTCGCAAGCTCAAGAAGGAGCTCCATGAAGCTCGTCAGGAGGTTGAGTTTCTAAAAAAGGCAGCTGCGTACTTTGTGAACCACCAAGAGTAAAGTACGCATTGATACAAGAGCATGTAGAGTTATTCCCGGTTAGCTTGATGTGTCGGTGTTTAGAAGTCTCAAGATCGGGTTATTATCGATGGCGGGGGCGACTGCCATCTGCTCGCACGATTAGAAAGATACGAACAATCGAGAAAATCCGAGAGACGTTTGTTGAGTTTAAAGGTCGTTATGGCGCGCCTAGAATTGCTTGCGAGCTTCAAGAGTTAGGTGAGCCATGCTCGCGAAACTACGTCGCTAAGCTTATGCAACAGGAGCATATTAAAGCGAGAAACGGCAAAGGCTTTCGATATAGTCAGCCCGTAGAGGGGAGCATTAACGTCTCCGCCAACTTACTTAAGCGTTGCTTTGATGTGGATCGACCCAATTGCCGCTGGACAAGTGACATTACGTATATCTGGGTTCTGGATAGGTGGCTATACCTCGCGGTAGTTATGGATCTGTACTCTCGACGTATTGTAGGTTGGGCATTCGACTCGCAGATGACCGATGAATTGACACGTCGAGCATTGAAAATGGCCCTAGAGCGACGACCAATAAAGCCTGGACTGCTAGTTCACTCTGACAGGGGTGTGCAATATCGATCGCAGAAATACCAGGATCTCTTGTCCGAAAGCAAGTGCAAGCCGAGTATGAGTCGCCAGGCTAACTGTTGGGATAATGCGGCAATGGAATCATTCTTTAGCAGGCTAAAAGTCGAGCTGGTCTATGCCGGAACATTCGAAAGCGAAGAGCAAGCAAAATCTGAGGTGTTTGAATACATTGAGATTTTCTACAATAGGGTTCGTAGGCACTCTGCATTGGGCTATGTAAGTCCAGCAGAGTATGAGCGAAAATACGCATAGTTAGAGTGTCTACTTTTTGTGGGCAAGACCAATTTCAGCATGAATGAGTTACTAGCGTACTTAGAAAACTGGAAATCATCCAAATCCAAAATATTTGATGCTGAGGGATATGATGTCTCAATCACCGATGAACTAGGCGATTCTGTTAAAGCACGCTACATCGAAATAGCTGGAAATGGATTGTTGGCTAGAGCAACACTATGGGAAAGTGGGAGCTTGGTAGTAGAGGCGCTCGATATCGAAACCGGGAATCATGTGTTTCAAACGGTATTTGAAATACCTGAGCTTTGGCGACTCGAAGATAAATTAAACTGGTGGCTCAGTGAAGTGGCAACTTATGTTCGCTAAAAACATAACAAGGGCCAGCACAATCGCCAAATGCAAAAAAACGCATTTGGCTGGACTCGCGAAAAACGCTCGCCTGTGTGGCCGGCGTTAAGTTCACTAGGGAAATATGGCATTTTATATATTAATCAATAAGATTGAAGAATCAGAGACAGAGGCAACCTACTCTTTCTATGACTCTGCTTATCCTAATGATGTAGGTGAGTTATCAATCGACAAATCAAATGGTGAAACCTCACACACAAAAGGTAGCAATGAACAATACTACATGCGTGCAGCTACTAAGGTTCGTAAAAGTTTTAAGTCTGGCGAACTCCCTAATCAATTAGAGTGGGCGTCGTGAGGTATCATAAACTTAACAAGGTTGGGCATGCTCGCCTTCGGCTGGACCTCCAAACCGCTACGCGGTTTTCCGGCCCATGCCAACGGCGTTAAGAGTCAAAACATAGATATTCAATGAGTACTAATAAAGAGTTATTTTTACATGTAGTAAAGGTCTTAGGTTATCTGAATTTTGGGCTATTTATTCTGGGTTTCTTTAACTCAAAAGGTGGGAGTGACACTGTTGTACTGTTTCTGCCGGCCAGTTTAATCTTAGCAACAGCCGTCACTCTTGTTTATATTTTTGGCTTTAAGTATCTTCATTTGACTGGAAATCGCATGGACTATTGGTTTTGGTTCAGACCATATGTTTGGCTCATAGTAATTTTTGTATTCCTTGTAATTAGTATTGCTTCTATTGGGCACTTCGGAAATGAGAACTCTTAACAAAGTCAAGCACGATCGCCAGCAAAGCTGGCTGGACCTCCATTCCGCAGCTTCGCTGCTCCATTTCGGCCCGTGTTGGCGGCGTTAGTTTAAATATGAACCGAAAGAAATCGTTATCGATTCTAGTTTTAACAACTCTATTAATAGGGGTTGTTTTCTCTATGGTGCCTTTTTTTTCATCGCTTCAGCCTAATTCTAGAGCTGAAGCAGCCCTGTTTAGGCTGGATATATCAAAGATTAATAATGGCGAATTTATAATTTTTGATCACCCAAACTACGGTGATTCAATCAGAGGCTATAAATGGAGCGTAATGATCTACAAAAGCCATAGTGGCTCCATTACTGCTTTTGATATTCCCCGCAAAGGCAAAGCAACAGGGCTTCCCGATATGTACTGGTGGAGGCCTACTTGGCCATGCTTTAATTTTGGGCCAACCTTTTCAGGACGCAAGGTTGATGAAAGCATGCCCATTAAGTGCCACGACAACAGAGAGGAGCTTGACTATTGGCTTCCCCAGGTTGAATGGGACTTAAGCGGAAAAACCATAAAAGGAGGCATGGATAATATGCTCCCAACATTAGGTACAGTTGAGGGAAAGCACTTTGTATTTGGAAAACGAAACTAACAAAGGCCAGCACAATCGCCAAATGCAAAAAACGCATTTGGCTGGACTCGCTACACTTCGTTTCGCTCGCCTGTGTGGCCGGCGTTATGTTTCATAAGGAGTTTATGTCTTGCAATTTAATGTGAAAGAAGTCTCGGCGGCATTATTTACTGTTATTACTGTCACGGCTGCCGCCACTTGGTATTTGCGTGGAGAGCAAATAGATGTTTTAAAGCAACAAATAGCCGCCTACGAAACGTCCGAAAAGCTAAACCTCATAGAGTTGTCAAAAAAGGCTGCTGATGCAGCCGACAAATTGTCTTTGCAACTTAACAAGCAAGAAGAGTTCGATAAACTAAATAGCGAAATATCACGATTGAAATTGAGTGTAATAGAAGAAAAAAATATTTCAGAGAAACGCTCAAAGGAAATCCAAGAGAAAAAGAAAGAAATCGACGTTCTTAAGGGGAGGATCGATGCCCTTTTCTCCAATCATCAGGAGTTTGACTTATACGAAGGCGATGTTAAAAAGCTATTCAGTGCAAAGTACATACTAAGCGTGACAACAGTCTACGATGATGATGCAAATATTGTATTTAACAATCAAAAATCCAACATGACTGTAGGGCAGTACATAAACCTGAAGCAGGGTGATCAAAGCTGCCGCCTATTTTTAGATAAAGTAAATAGCTATAAAAGCGTAAAATACAGTGTCCTATGTGAAAAAACATAACAAACACATCAAAAATCGCTCCACTTCGTTGCGCTGGACCTCCCTCTCGGTCGGCCTTTTATGTGGGTGTTATGTTTACTTATGAACAAAGTTCTTCTCGTGATTTTAAGTTTCCTCTCGGTTAGCTGTTTTGCTGTCGAAGAGCCCAATCCATGCCCTAGCCGAGTAGAAGGTACTGAGCATGGGTATAAAATGGATGTAGACGTTTACTCAATAAAAAGTGAATTTGATGGCGAGCTTTATTATGTGTCTATTTCCTTGCCTCAAAAATACAACTCAAGAGATTTGAGCAGTATTAATCTGTATAAAAAAGAACAAGGAAAGGTTAAGCTAGCGTCAGGGCTAGCCTTAGAAAAAGAAAGAGGTTTTTCCAAAGCATACTTTTACGCAGCTCCCTCTGAAATTGAAACACTAAGCATTAGCGCTGTATATTTTTCTTACTATGAGTGCCAAGGAAAGTTAGTTTGGGACACAATGAGAGGGTATGACCTACCTATAAACATAACAAGGCGGTCAATGTCGCCTTCGGCTGGACAGCCTTAAGCGTGGCTTCGCCACAAGGCTGCCCATTACCTTGTCGTTAAGCATCAGATCAAGTTATGAGCATCGAAAAGGAAGCGAGAGAGTTCAAAGAAAAAACAGGGATAGAACTTCCTGTATCTTTAGTTGAACTCTACAAAGAAAAAGGAAATGGAGGCTTTGGCCCTGATTGTGGAATGCTTGGAATAATTACCGGGCACAAAACAGACTTAGACGACTCGATCTTGAGCTTATATCAGAGTTTTTGCTCCGGTGATCCAGATGATCCGAACTGGGTGTGGCCAAAAGAACTGGTGCCCTTCATCCATGTTGGCTGTGCAATTCACTATTGTATCGATTCAACCAGTAGCGCAAGTAGCGTCATTGAGTTCGACCCCACTGACTATGCCTCAGAGGTTGGACCCAAAGATCATTTCAGAGAGGTTTGTCCTTCTTTTATGGAGTGGGTAGCTAGCAATGTGTAAATGCTTAACAAATCAATCAACTTCGCGCCTACGGCGCCGGACAGCTAAAAGCGTGGCTTCGCCACAACGCTGCCGGTTATTGAGGCGTTAAGCAATAAAGCTATGGCAAATATAAAATTAATTATTTCCAAATTTGAAATTGTGGCAGGATGCACTCTAATTCTTGTATCTGTGTTGGCGCATATCCATAGTTATACTTGCTTTTTATTTACAGAAGGATGCGGGATAGCCGAGGGACTGTACGCTTTATATGGCATTGTCTTCGGGTCGTCATTAACAGCCGCTGGTATCATGCTTCTTCACTTTTCAAAATGGCCTGCATGGCTAGGGCAGTTACTTCTAGTGTATGTTGCAATATTCTCGGTTACGGTGTAATAAATGCTTATTAAATCGTGCTATGATCGCCCTTCGGGCTGGACTGCTAAAAGCGCTGCTTCGCAGCAACACGGCCCATTCACTCAGCGCTAAGCATCAAAAATGAAAATATACGGATATTCTAAGTCCTCAGGTGATGAACTACTGGAATTGGATGAGGTAACAATTTCGGCAAATCCAGAGTGTCTAAGATCTTTGGCTACTTTTTTGGTGCATTGTGCAGAAAGCATCATTAAAAAAGGCTGCTCCTGGGAGCATGAGCATTTCGAAGAGGGCGAATCTCCTCCTGTATTAGTAGTTCACAATCCAGATTCGGAGTAATTTATGCTTAAAAAGCTAATGAACTTCGCGCGCGAAGGGGGCGCGCCGGACAGTCTACGCTACGCTTCGGCTGCCGGTTATTAGAGCGTTAGGCATTTCGAGATATGAAGGTATTCCTAGATAGCAATATTATTCAGCACTCAGCGACAACATATCGCACTATGGATATATATTTTGGTGGAGCTAAGCCAGGTGAGCCATTGGTAAGAAAAGGACCAATTCAAACAATTAACAAGAAACCAGCAAAAAACCAAAAACTGAGGGCGGAAATTGATTGTTTGGAAGAGCTGGCATCTAAATTGAAAGCTCTCCGTGCCACTCTGATCATGGATTTTGATAATATCTATTCAGAGGTGCGTAGGGCGGGAAGATTTAGGAAAGAATTCTTTTATGGTAGCGACATCAAATACGCGGAGCGGCCGCCTGAATTTAATACGGTTCTAGGGGGTCCTAGCTGGTTAAATTCAGGGCCTACCGACAAGCAATTTCACAATTTCCTTCATAATCTGAAACACCCAAGATTCTTAGAGTTAGCGAAATTCTCTGGTGCATTACAAGGAAAGGATGCCAATTACAATCAGCTTGCAGATGCGTATTTCTTGTGGTGTGCAGAGATAAATGAGGCAGATTACTTTTTAACCTTGGATGCCAAATTAGAAAGGTCTATAAATCAGGCTAAAAGTCTAGTTTATAAACCAAATGTAATATCAGCTTCCCAATTATTAACCGAACTACAAAATGCCTAACAAAGCCAAGCACAATTGCCCAATGCAAAAAAACACATTGGGCTGGACCTCGCTGCGCTCGGCCTGTGTTGGCGGCGTTAGAAATCATCTGGTGATCCATGGCTAGGAAAAAGAAGAAAAAGAATGGAAAAAGTGAAGCTAAGGCTAAAATCCGGATAAGAAATCAGAGAGCATTGTTCAAGCTAAAAAATTCCACAGTTTCATGTCCAGCTTGTAACCTCCGTGTACCGTTTATTAGTATAGAAAGCCACTATGGCTTGAATCATCCTGGTGAGGTATTTAATCAGCAGGAATTAAGTTCTATCCCGTTTGCACCTGAAACAAAGGGTAAATCTAATCCAGGCTTCGGGCATCGTAGGCAAGGTGCCTGGCCGCTTTCTGGTGGGCTGCCAAGTTTAGGAAAAAAGAGATAGTGCCAAGTATTTCTAACAATCTCAGGCAGTATGCTACAGCCCTTCGGACCTCCGCGGGCGTTATAGCGCAAGAAAATAATGGATAACCTCGAGAAAATTAAAAAAATAATTCCCCTTTGGTACGCTCAAAAGGCGTGGGCAGAGGAGCTTTTGATTCGTGCATTTGATCTGGAAAAGGCAGAAGATATCCTCAAAAGCGAACACCGAGGGAGAAAATCTATCCCAGGCACAAACTGGATGTACGTGACCCATGGCATCGGTGTTGACGTGTACCGCACCGCTGATGTTGGAGGTATCGACTTCGATTTTGATAAGCCAGACCCAGACGAGTGGCGGTTGCGGTTATTTTTTGAAAAACAATATAACGAGGGCAACCTTCCTCTAGCAGAGTACCGAGAACTCTATGAAGACGAAGGTCTATTAAAGTGTTTTGTCGCCGAGGCACTAAAGTAGTGGGCTATAACAATGCGCTCAAATACGTTCCGGCCGCAAAAAGCGCGGCCTCCACCGGACAGGCTACGCGTTACTTCGCCTGCCTTTTAGCTTAGCGTTATGAGTAAGTGTAAAATGAAGAATGTCCTGATATTTCTATTGGTATTAATACTTCCCAAAATGGGTATGGCATGCTCTTGTTCAAATATTGAAGTCGAGGATTATTTGTCTTCGTGTGATTCTTTGTTTATCGCTCGGTTAGTAAAAGCAGAATATAAAGAATCTGATGAGTCAGGAGGCGAAATAAAGGGAAAATTTGGTGCCCCGATTGAAGTATTTCAAGGCGATCCTGGTAAAGTAAAAGGGCTTAAGATTGAGCATATGATTGGTTCGTCTTGTGACCAATATCCAACGATAGGTAGTAAATACTTAGTTTGTGGGAAAAATGAAAAAAAATATACCAGCTATAGCCATTGCTCTTATACAGTAGATCACGCGGAACACTATCGCCGAGATATATTAAAACAGCTAAGAGATAAAAACTTATAACAAGCCATTCAAGGCGGCAGCTGGCTGGGACGTTATGTATAGGAACATGAAGGCACTTATCATCTACTACATTAAGCACGTTCTGCTATTGGGAACGGTTGGCTTTGTAATGTTTCAGTGCATTGCTTGGCTACAGCTGGGGTGGTTTTGGGCTTCTGACAGCATAGAGGCTTGGCTCCTCTCCTTGGCTATCGTAGCGATATATCTATTGCTAGTTGGCTCTCCAATTATTTGGATTTCAAGTAAATTCAATCTAAAGGGATGGGCGGTACTTTTTTGTACCCTATCTGGGCCTTTGGCTGTAATTCTCTATATGCTTGTATTCAGCCATCGGCCGCCAAGCTTATATAATTACTTTGTCTGGCCCAGGAACATGCATCTGATATTTTTGATTATTGGTCTTTTGTTCGGCTTGTCACATATAAAGGCAAAAAATGCATAAGCAGTTTAAGCAGTACGGCTGTTACGCACCCCAGGCGCTTCTTGCCATGAGATTTCTCACTGTAACTCTTCTAGTCTTATGCACGCCGTTAATGGCTAAAACCTCTTGCGACAACGCAATACTAATCCCAGGAAAACAGATCTACCCTAGCAAGACTGCTGCAGGTGTAGACATACTCTCATCTGGCCCCTGTGAAGTTTATGTCTCTTTTGACCTTGAAAACTCAAAGCCTGTAAATATTGACACAAGTACAGCCACTGGCCGCTGTGCACTGTTCTATCGATCAGCGTCTAAACTCGTTGAAACAACGACATACGTTAAAGACTCAAATATTAAAGGCTGCAACACTAAAGTCATATATGTTGAAGGTGGTGGCACCTAAATCGGGTAGCCGGTAGTTTCTAGCTACCAGCCCCCACACCACCCATCGTGCGAGTCCGCAATGGGCGGTTCCCTATCCGTGATGAATCTCTTACCAATGATAGTATCAAGCAGATCTTCATCTGAGTTTAGTGTCACAGCTTTCCCCAGATATGAACGTGAACTTACACAATACACTGCATCATTTACTCTGCCCATTAGGTTACTTGGCTTCGGTATCCTTAGCTACCTCGCCTCCAGGCTAAGCTCTATATTATGTTTTTGTTCATCAGCTCATAGCTTTGCCAGCGGCTTCCTCACCACAAGACCTCACGGTGTTTCAGTTGCCTTTCGCTAGTAGTTAGCATTTAATGGAGCCCATTAAATGGTGATCTTTCTGCAGAGGACTTTCACCCCATTAGTCCGCAACCATGTTGGGCGTACCAAGTTTAGGTTGCGGAACCAGCTGACGCTGTTTCGCAAATAAAAACGTTAGGTCGTAGAATTCAAATGAGAAGTTAATAGTGAATAAAATTATTAAAGCAATAGTATTGTCCTCATCTCTCATCGCTACTGGTGCGGCATATGCCAACCAAGAGGCGCAGCAGCTTAGTATATGCCTCACAGACTCAATGAATGGTAAAGAAAGGAAAAATTTGGCCAAATGGATTTTTTTTGGCATGTCCTCGCATAGCTCGATCAAACCTTTTTCAAAGGTTACCGAGTCAGATATTGGAGATTCAAGTAAGTATGTTGGGGCATTAATTACCCGGCTTATAACTGAAGATTGCCCCAGTCAAGCTAAGGCGGCTTCAAAAGTACTGGGTTCAGCTGCCTTTGATCAAGCATTTAAGGTTGTTGGAGAAGTAGCAATGCAAGAACTAATGGCTGAGCCCTCAGTTGGTCATTCGCTAGGAGCATTTGAGAAACACCTTGATAAAGAGAAATTTAACGCGGTATTTCAGTAGTGTATCCATTTTATCAGGGCAAGATCACACAAAAAGACTAGCGAATTTTCTGTCTGCGACTAAAGGCGTTATATCCAAGACTTACCCACATTTAGTAGACACCCTATATAGTTAGATTTAGCCCTAACACAAAGGTGCATCTAAATTACGTAAGGTAAGGAAAACTTTGAAACCAAAGCTCACGATATGTTGATAGTCACGTCTTACGGTGTTTAACATATCGATGAAATTTAACTAAAATGCAAAAGGATTTGCTTTGAATATTTTCAAAATTCTTCTTTTAATAATATTCATACTCATCAGCTCCACTGCTTCATCAAGCATAGTTAAGATGAAAATATCTGAACAACTATATATCTTAAGTGGAAAGGAATATGGCACTAATATCGGTTTAATAGCTGCAGAAAATGGCTTGATATTAATTGATCCGATGCCGGGAAATAATCACCTGACCGAATTAGACCAAGTAATTCAGTCGATCTACAATAAGCCTATCATTTTTATCTTAAATACACATGCACACTCTGATCACACTGGAGGCAATAAGTATTTTGAAAATAAAGGTGGAAAGCTAATAGAGGGTGACATTCCCCTGAAAGGGTTTACTCATATTAAAGTTGAGTCTCATTCATCGATTGACAATATATTTTATCATAAGGAGAGTAACGCAATATTTGTTGGTGATATTTTCGATACTAGCTGGCATCCCACATTTTATGCTGGTGGAGTTAAAGGCTTCAGCAGCGCAGTTGATACTATTTTAAATATGGGTGATGATCAAAGCTTAATCATACCCGGGCATGGTGTTACTGCCAATAAATCATCTCTAATTGAATTTAGAGAAAATACTTTTTCATGGATAAATAGAGTTCGAGAACTTTATCATAAAGAAGCAGATCTAGAGATAATAATAGCGGATACACAATTAAAGAGTATTTTACAGAAATTCAACGCGAGCGATAAAGCCACATTTATACCTAAAAAGGCTTACAAAAGATTCATAGAGAGAACAATCTCCGTGATAGATAATGAAGAGAGTTTGCAACAAGCTCATTGATAGGGTGAGCTTTAGCACCCATCTTTTGTTATTATTCTTCTGAGGAAGAGCCCTTCACTGTAAAACTTGTTAACTACAGGAGCCTACGCTCTATTGAAAGTCTTGGTATTTGATTTGAAGAAACTATTGATTTTTACCATCACACTCCTACTTGCACTTGCTGCATATTATCTTACTTTTACAGCCTTCTATGAGTCATGGTTCCCTTATTATTATGAGGAATATCTTTCGTACTTCTTCTTAGCTGGACTAGCAATAGTTGTATTATTACCATTCGCCATTGCAGCCACTTCAGGCCAAAAAAATGGCCTGAGTTATCTTTCTAAGTACGCCAATTCAGCAACGAAGGTTCATTTAGCTGTAGTTATCTTATCTATGTTAATTTTTGCTTATATGATGTCCAATGGCGTTTTACTAAATGAGGCCGGTGTTTATCAAGTAGTACCATCAGGTGAATAGACGTAACTAGCAACGGCACCTGGCACCAATACCGCAGCTCTGCTAAGGTTTTGATGCCGATGCTTTGAGTGCTCCACAATTAGGGTCATGTTCTCAACAGTTTCTATTCCCCTGCACCCTTCCCTTCTGGACACGTATGTAAATTTCTTCACAGTGAACTGGAAGTGATCTGGGAGCCTGTATTCCTATCTTTACCTGATTTCCCTTAACTTCCAACACTGTGATTGAGACATTGGCTCCGATCCTTAGGTTTTCACCAGTTCTGCGCTTTAAGATCAACATATTTCTATTCTCTGCTTTTCAAACCATGGGTAGACTTTTTATTGATGGACGGCTGAGAAACTAATCTGTTGAAGAATGCAGGGGGAGCGCGTGAACGATAGGCATAGAAGAAGAAAAGGCGGACGCAACGCTGCCAGAGCTTGGAGAGTCTCTCCAAGCCGCTGGATGTACTCCACTTTATTGAAGACGAGCGGGTTTCTAGCGTATGATCCATATAGCCATTTTGATAGTCTAGTTATCAATTTGGTTAGCTGGCCCCTGGTGTTCCCGCACCTTGGGTCAGCGCCTTTTACTTACTCTTACGTCACGCTACCGTTCTCCTTTGAGAGGGTGAATCTTTTATAAAAATCTTATTCTATTGAGTTTCTTTGGTTATAGGCCTTCAAAAAGCGTCCTATTTACGACCAAAATACCAATAAATGTCCATCGATTTTACGCAGATTTGACACTGAAACAAACTTAATAAATTTCAATAAGATCATTTTTGTGCCTATTTTTTGTAAGTTACCGCCTTGGAAAATATCGGCTTATGTAGAAAATGGCCAATCGTATTGGCAATCTTTAATGGCCTTTACGTTAGAACCTCAAGGCACAAGACAATCAAAAATAAATACGTAAACGTACTCCTCATTTCAAAAGAGAAAGGCTAAGTATCTTCTAAGTATTGGATATATTGCCGTGGGTTTTATGCGACTTACCCATTGGCATTCGCACTCTGATTTTCAGCCAGTAATTTAGGAGAGATATCCTGCATGATCGTACCTATTTAAAAGTTCAATGTCCCTGAAAACTCATTAATTACTCTTCTCAAGCCGTATATTTTGGCTGGGTGCTACTTATGATACATTCTGATATTAAAAATATTTCAGCAAGCACCCTAACCTGTTGATTTATAACAATTTTTTTTAAAAGATGGCTCAATGCGAATATACTGTACGCGAGATATGGCCACTGGAATATTCTTCAATCGATACTGGTTAGTATACTAGTGGGTATCTTTCCCTGATTTGAGTCATTTTCCATTCTCTGTGCATGCTGATAAGTGATATGATTTTGTCCATTTTCGAATATACGAATAGACCAGCCAAGGAGAGTAAATGGTCAGTCAGAGAATTAACTATTTGCAGGTAGCAGGGATACTCACAGTGTTGGCTGCTTTAGTTCATATCGGGTGTATAGTATTTGGTGGTGATTGGTATCGGTTTCTCGGTGCCGGTGAGCATATGGCTCAACTAGCTGAAAGTGGCCACCCCTACCCAACTATTGTAACTAGCGTAATTTCAGCCGTTCTACTGCTTTGGGCTAGCTACGCTTTTTCTGGGGCGGGTTTAATTATTAGGTTACCGCTGATTCGGCTTGGCCTGATACTAATCTCAACGATATTTTTGGCTCGTGCGCTGGGTTTTTATTTCATAATGCCAGCCTTCCCAGATAATTCGCTAACTTTCTGGCTAACCAGCTCAGGCATATGTTTAATTCTCGGCTTAACCTATTCGCTTGGCTTAATACAGAGATGGAACCTAATTGGCGGAAAGGCCTAACAATGGGTGTGTTACTAGAAAATTTTATTCGTGAAGAACTCTCCGAGCGCTTGATTGGGCGTATTGAAGCGACTGTTGAAGAAGCTAAGCTTAACCCATCGATAGCTTTTAGAGAGTTTAATGGAAATGTTTATGACCTTGTATTTAATTTTGAAAAATCAGAAGTAAGTGTAAATAGTGTCTTAGATGCTAGTTCAACCGGCACTGAGAACTTGTCAATAGAAGTATTTTTATTAGCAATAGGGTCCAATCTTAATTGTTACGTAAATTTGTAAAACTTAAATTTCTAGTTCTTATAGCATGTACCGCTTTAATTATAAGTTGTGGTGAAAACGCGTGCACAGCACAATCTGATAAAGTGGTCGCAGCAAAGCGTTTGACTAATGAACAGTTAACATCTCTCTATCATTCATCACTAGAGCTTATGGATATCTCTGAAAATATAATACTTACAGGCGATCAGATTCCGGCTATATTTTCAAATACAATTAGTCCAACTCTTATTCGGGTGAAGTCGAAATCTATCTGGCTGTACCTAGAGGCATGTAGCTTTGACAATAAAGTGGTTATCTTTATTAATGCTCCATCTGTGCTCAGTAGGGGTAATATCACAATAAGGTGGGGAGAAGGCCCAACCACACAATCTATTGAGCTTTGGCATCAAGTGTAACAGGTAAGAGTATTATCTTTCCCTATATCATTAAAGATTATGATTAAGAAATTGATATTAGCATTTGTGAGCAGCATAGCTATTGGCTGTTCCACAGTAGTTACAGAATATATTGAGCGGTCTAATAGCTTTGATTTTAAAGAGATTGTTTCTTTCGATAATATTGAAACTTATGGGCTTAAGAACAACCGGTATTGCTCTACAGAGCATAAAGTATGCACAAACTACCTTCTAGGGGAGCCACTTGAAAACAAGAAGCTTCGCTATACGGTTTCCCTGGAATCATTTAGCGGTGCGGAAAGCACTGTTAGTTTAGACATTTTAAAAAGCTCACTACCTGAATTACATTCAGGAACAGTTGTTCATATACATGGTTTTAGGGCATCTAAAGAGTTTATGCTGAATTCGGCTCTGTACTTCAGAATGTTAGGCTTTAGAGTTATAGTCCCTGACTTATTAGGGCATGGTGAGTCTGATGAGGATAAAGAATACGGTGTTGGTGATAGTAAAATAGTCAACGAAATTATCAACAAATATGAAAATAAAACCCTGTATATTGTTGGTAACTCTATGGGTGGTACAACTGCAATGCACATTTCTACTTTAAGAAATGACATTGATGGAATAATACTACAAGCTCCAATGCTTCGATTTGATAAGGCAGCTTTAAATTATACTAAAGCTAACTTTCCGAGTATGACAATGCTTTTCTCAGAGGAAAGCATCAAGCAAGGAGCGTTAGATAGTTTAGTTAGAGCCGATATCACCCTTGAGCAGACGGACATTAAGCCAATTATTGGATCTTCTAGTGTACCTATAATTATTTTTGCATCATCTTCAGATCCTATTGCTCCACACAGAAGCTATAGCAATCTAGCATCGAATGGTGTTTCAATTGTAAAAGTTGACGACCGAAACCACCCAAGTATGTCAATAATTGGTGACAATGAAAGTCGGGAGTTAATTCACTGGTTTGGTAAGCTAACACACAAATCCAAGTGATGCTTACAATCTGACTGACTTATTAATAATATTCTTATAACTTGCATGAGGTATTAAATTTTGTCTGAAATTGATTGGGAGAAATATTGGGAAGAGTTAAAAAGCAAACTCAGCCCCTATAGAAAAATCGCGTGGGAACCTCAAACACAAGAGCAAGTGACTGAAATATCAGATTCTAAATTTTGTGGAATGCCACTACTTACAGCAGAAGGCTGGCCTGAGTGTGGAAATTGCAATGAACCTATGCAGCTCTTTGTACAATTGAACTCTAAAGATCTCCCAGAGGCTTCAAATACCCCTTTTGGAGATGGAATATTACAAGTTTTCTATTGTGTTAACGAAAATTCAAGCTGCGAGGCTGACTGTGATACGTGGGCTGCAAATTCAAAAGCTACACTATTAAGGATATTGCCACTAAATACTCCGGCTCAAACAAAAGTTACATTAACCCCTTCTTCAGATTATCCAGAATTAAAAATAACTGGTTGGGAAGAGTTAGAAGACTACCCAGATACATTTGAGCTCGAGGAGTTAGGTGTAGAGCTCTCAGAAGACGAAGAAGATTTTCTATGCGAAGACGAAGTTCCATTCTCTGGTGAAAAGTTACTGGGGTGGCCGCATTGGGTCCAGGGAATTGAATATCAATCCTGCAAGATATGTAATAAACAAATGCAGTTTATCTTTCAAATAGACTCCTCAGGAAATATTCCTTATATGTTTGGAGATTCTGGATGCGCACATATTTCACAGTGCACAGAACATAAGGAACAATTAGCAATGGCATGGGCTTGCTGTTAATAATAGAATTAATACAATGCCGCTTATACAACGCTGTTTACAAAAAATATTATAACCTTGCTGGAAAGACCAGAGTGCTTTATACAAAATTGAACAAGAAAGCTATATCCTGGGGTCTGATTAGTTTCAGTATTCTTTGGGTCATGCTGACTCTGATGATAAATTTTCTAGCCGTTCCACTTAGCGCTACAGGGGTACTCCTAGTTTTATCGTCTATTCTCTCAGGCATAGTGGTGGTAAAACGTGGTGCTCAGGCCCCTTTAATCAACGCTGCTATCTCTGGTGGCATTGCTGGATTGCTTCTATATATTTTGACTGTTCCATTTTTCGGTATGGATCTGTGGAGCCTGATTTATTCTTTAGTAGTTACTACGGGGGGATTTGTGGTAGGTGCTACTCTTTGGCTGGGCGCCTCTTTTTTTGTAAAGCTACGCAACTAAGCCTCCTCTTTACTAGGGAATAGCACATAAAACAAGTTTGTCCCAAGACAATTGAAAATTTAGGTAAGTAATAAAAACTGATGTCGCAGAAAAAACTGCTTTGATAGTTCAGCAATCAAGTATGATTATGGGTTCACACTTGTACTATCTCATAGAAGTTTTAGATGAAAAAGAATTCATAAGTATATGTAAAAAATTCGGAAAGGTAATGAGAGAAGCTCATTTGCAAATACTTGATCCAATATGGAAAGCCCACCCTGAGCTATTAGCTGAAGAACTGGGTGGAGAATACAAAATTGATAAAAATATGTATTTATAGCTTCAATCGCTTGTTAAAAAATATGCATACAATGACTCGGAGTCCTAACTTGAAAAACCGTACACACGCCACTCTGAACTCCCAGTAAACTATTTGCCGTTTATCACTACACTATGCCGCATGGAACACATGACTCCACATGAATTTATCAATAGCCTTTTAGAAGCCTGCCCTGATATCGACTCGGAGTGGCAGGAGCACCTTGATTTTTGGGACGGTGATATTCCTGGATTCTATAATGACATAAGCGTAATCGTTCATTACGTACTTTCAAAATATAGAGATAATGACTTTCAGGATCTTGAAAATGTAGCCTTAGTTGTTGACCTTGGTCTTAACTCAGGGAATCCAGAAACATCGGAGCTTGCATTAATTGGGTTTCTTGAAGGTATATTATTCGTCGGATCACATGAAAATCTATCTCCCATAAATCATAAGCACTGGTTGCGTGAACGATCCTATTGTGCACTTGTCAACTTGAGCGAGGCGTTCGAAAGTCTAAATAACAAGTAACGACAGCATTACTTACTACAGATATTAGGTCTAGCGTACCAGCTTCTTGCCAAATAATTTCAAATAATTATTTAGCCCCAGTGATACACTATATAAGGCGCCCATTTATTTAAAACTCACTAGAAGTTTGTGCGCAATGATGAACCAACGCATATAAAACAAGGAATGAAATCGTGCTAAAAAAGATAGCGCTTCTCGCACTAGCTACAATGATCACTGCCTGTGTTTCACCTATTCCGTTACAGGAGCAGTCCGCAAAAGCAGAGTACACAACTAAAGAGCCTGTTTTAATTTCTGTTATTGATCAGCGTAAACGTGTTCAAGAAGGGAAAGATAAGAACTTTATAGGAAAAGCCCACGTTTCATTTGGTATCCCGGTCGATTGGCATGTTAATCAGGTGTTAGCTACAGAGCCGGGAGATAAAGAAAAGAATCTGGCTCAGTTTCTACAAAGCCGATTGACTCACGGCTTGAATGAAACGGGCTGGAATACCACAGCAGTAGATTTAGATGAAGTGCCGAGTGATGAAGCCATCAAAGCCTTGATGGAAGAAAATAACACCGAAAAAATGATTAGTCTTGTGCTTAATGAGTGGTATTTCAGTGTTAACTTGAACTGGGTTTCAGCATTCAACTTCGACACAAATACCGACATCCTCGTATACACCCTGGAAGAAGGGAGGTTACTTGCCAAGAATATTGCTGAAAGGGATGTCGTTGATGAGCAGGCTAATGAATCTCCACAAAACAATATCTTGCGAGCCTATAAAGCCCAGCTAGATCAGATTGTGAATGATGAGGAAGTTCGCAACGCAGTATCGTTTGATCAATAAGCGGAAATTGATTTAGACGCTTATAAAACAAAAAAGGCTGTGGGGATTACCCACAGCCTTTTTTTAATATGCTTTTCAGCACATTCGCTCTATTAGTCTTCAGACTCTGAGCGATATGTGTCTGCATCCAGCATATTGTCCAGCTCGCTCACGTCGGAGGGCTTGATGCGGAAGAACCAGCCATCGTCGTAAGGAGAGGAGTTTACAGTTTCCGGAGCTTCTTCCAGAGCTTCATTGACAGCAACTACTTCACCGGAAACCGGGGAGTAGATATCGCTGGCAGCTTTAACGGATTCAACTACACCTGCCTCGTCACCAGCAGCCAGGTTGGTGCCCACTTCTGGAGTCTCAACGTAAACCACATCACCCAGGGCATCTTGAGCGTGATCGCTGATGCCGATGGTTACGGTGCCGTCCTCTTCCAGGCGTGCCCACTCGTGGCTGGAGAGGTATTTCAATTCATTGCGGATTTCGCTCATGCTGTTATCCCTTGATTAAGCATCTAAGTTTATTGTCTTAGTGACGCGTACACCTCTGGGCGACGCTTAAATAACTGACTTGCCGTTGCGTACGAAGCAGGGCTTAACCACCTTGACTGGCTGCAGTTTCTTGCGGATTTCCACCTGTGCGGTATCACCAACACTCACCGGAACTCGCGCCAAGGCGATAGAGTAACCCAGTGTGGGGGAGAAAGTGCCGCTGGTAATGATACCCCGGTCATCACTATCGTCTACCACTACCGGTTGACCTGCGCGCAATACACCGCGCTCTTCAAGCACCAGGCCTACAAGCTTGTGCTTAACGCCATCGGCTTTTTCCTGCTCCAGAACACCACGGCCGATAAAGTTGCGGCTCTCCGGTGCCCAGGCAACCGTCCAGGCCATGTTGGCAACCAGCGGAGAGGTCTCATCGTCCATCTCATGCCCATACAGGTTCATACCCGCTTCCAGGCGCAGGGTGTCGCGTGCACCCAGTCCACAGGGGGAAACGCCCGCTTCGGCCAGGGCGCGCCAGAAACCACTGGCGTCTTCACCCGGCAACATAATTTCCAGGCCATCTTCACCGGTGTAACCGGTGCGCGCTACAAACCAGCCACCTCGGGCAACGCTTTGGAAAACTTTCAGTGCGTCAATCGCGGCAGTCCAATCAATGCCCAAAACCTCTTTGGTTTTCTCGATGGCATTGGGGCCCTGGATAGCGACCATCGCTACATCCGGGCACTCAGTCAGGGTCACATCGAAGGACTCTGCCTGCTTGCGCATCCACGCCAGGTCTTTTTCGCGAGTTGCACAGTTAACAACCACTCGATAGCCGGGATCGCGCAGGTAGACGATCAGGTCGTCAATCACACCGCCTTTGTCATTGAGCATGCCGGTGTAAAGGGCCTTACCCGGGTTGCCATCCAGCTTGGCCACATCATTGGCCAGCAGGTAGCGCAGGTAGTCGCGGGCCTGGGCGCCATCTACGTCGACCACGGTCATATGGGAGACATCGAACATCCCCGCATCGGTGCGCACCTTGTTGTGCTCATCCAGCTGCGAACCGTAGTGCAGCGGCATGTCCCATCCACCGAAATCCACCATTTTGCCGCCCATAGCGACATGCGTGTCATACAGAGGAGTTCTATTTCCCATTTTTAAAATCTCAGTCCGTCAGGTTCCGAAGCGGCGTATTCTAGCGGCTTGGGTACCGGCCTTGCCAGCGGGGCAGACGCGGCAATATATATGCTCTGCAAGCCTAGCAGGCATTGGTAGTAAAACCTGTCCAGGTTCACAGAGGCCGTCAAAGATTCCGCTGGCGCTCTATCCTGCATTCGCCCGTGTTTGGGAATCGGGCAATACCCAATCCCCACTGTGTTGGGCTAGTGCAGAAATGATCATTTTTTAATCAGGGGAACTCTTAATCAGTCGCTGCCTCGATCGCGCCCTTGACCAGCCTCTTCCGCGTTCTCTTCTGTGTTTGCGGATTCGTCGACTTTGAGGCCGTACTTCTTCGATCTCCAGCGCCACAAACGCTTAGCCAGCTCCTGGCGATCGGGTGTTTTATCTGCTTCGTCGACAATTTCTTCGCCGAGCAGGGTCTCCAGCAGATCCTCCAGGGTCACCAAACCCTCGAGACTGCCATATTCATCCATGACCGCACTAATCTGCACGCGGCGGGACAGCATTTTCTGGAACGCTTGGTAAATAGTGGCTGTTTCCGGCAGGATCAACATTTCACGGCGAAAATCCGCCAGAGTTTTCTGGTGCTCGCTTTTGGCGTAGGCCAGCAGTAGCTCCTGTCGCAATACAAAACCCACCACACAATCCGGGTCGCGATTTTCATAGACCGGGATACGGGAGAAACGCCCTTTCTCTGCATCCTCGTAGGCCTCTTCCACAGTGATGTCCTGCGGCAGGGAGAAGACCACCGTGCGGGGAGTCATCACCTCGCGCACGGAGTGGTCCCGCAGGGTGAAGAACAGGTTGCGCAGGATACTGGACTCCCGCTGCTCTAACTGCCCTTCCGCCTCGCCAATTTCCGCCATAATGGCAAACTCATCGCGGCTGAAGCCCGTCAGGGTTGGGCCATGGGACAGGCCTTTGGTCAACCACTCGGACATTTTTACAAACGGGTGGAGTAACCAGACCAGGCCGCGCAATACATAAGCGGTGCTAGGGGCCAATTGGCGCCAGTACACGGCTCCCAGTGTCTTGGGAATAATTTCAGAAAAAACCAGGATCAACAGGGTCAGGATCGCTGAGGCGATACCCAGGTACTCATTGCCAAAAACCGCTGCTGCCTGGGCACCGGCACCTGCAGCACCCGCTGTGTGCGCGACGGTATTCAGGGTGAGGATAGCGGCCAGGGGGGCATTAATATCGGATTTTAATTTGCGCAGCAAAGACCCCGCTTTATGCCCCTCCCGCTCCATCAGACGCACGTATGGCGTTGTTACGCTGAGAATAACTGACTCTGCTATCGAGCACAGGAAAGAAAAGCCAAGGGCAATAAAAACGTAGGTTATCAGTAAAATCATATAATTCAGGTTGAAGCGGGATAAGAGTTAAATTTTCGCGCACCACCAGCAACGCAGTAAACCAGCGCAATCAAAAAACCGGCAAAAAAGCCTCCTAAATGCGCAGCATTGGCGATGCCGATCCCAGTAAAATAGGTAATCACTCCAAGAACGCACAATATCATCCACACAATCGCCAGGGTAATAATACCCGGGGGTATATCTCTCCATGCCGGTTGCCAACGCTGCATCACCACAGCAAATCCGACCAGCGTGTATACAACACCCGACATTCCAGCGAATATCACCTCGGGCTTCCAGGCATATTGGGATAAATTAGCTGCAATCCCGCCGAGCAACACTAGAAGGCTATAAATAAATGGCCCTCCGCGTGCTTCCAATGGACGCCCAAGTATCCAGATAGCCAGAGCATTGAACAGGGCATGCTGAAAAGACAAGTTGATGATTGCAGGGGTCCACAATCGCCAAAACTCCCCTCTCTCCAAGTGCCACATTAAAGACGACTGTGAGAAAAGTGGGCCACCACTGGTATCTGGATATATTAAAAGCGGGGCAGACAGATTATTGGAATGTAAAAACCAACCAAAAAAACACAGGCCGATAAGCAGTAAACTAATCGGTGTTTTATCCATTGGGAAAGTCGGTAAAAATGAGGGGCTTACAGGTGCTTTCTCCTTTGGTGCTTGTCCCTCTTCACCCGGTAAATGGTCGCCGTCCTCTGGTTCCGCCTTTGTTAGCTGAACTCTGTCCAGATCAACTAATCCCCGCTCCCAATCTTGCAAAAGCGGCTTCAGCAATTCAGCTATACCTGAATCTGTCGTCAACAACGCCTGCTGATTTTTTTCCTCAGCAATTCTCAATGGCAATTGGTAACGCTGTATTAAGCGAAAAAGCGCGCTGAGATCCTTTGATATAGGAAATGAGTAAACAGTAATCCAGTGACTCAATTGAAATTAACCTTTTTTACCGACGGCAAGGCTTTTAATTCCCCTCTGCCTCTGGGAAAAGCCACTAAGTAGATAGGCAAACACCAGCAACTTCTCTGACACCCCCACCGAGCACTTTCTCCCGATCCGTTTTGCGGGAATAGCAAATTTAAACAGCCATAGCCCGCATAATAATCC
Organism: Microbulbifer maximicatervae (SeqCode); assembly: GCF_056231245.1. Lineage (NCBI taxonomy): Bacteria > Pseudomonadati > Pseudomonadota > Gammaproteobacteria > Cellvibrionales > Microbulbiferaceae > Microbulbifer > Microbulbifer maximicatervae (SeqCode). Next base: position 175,861 of record NZ_CP174334.1, on the reverse strand, counting down.
GCTTCTTTAACATGGGGCTGGCATCTACCATGCTCAACCCAGTGTTACGCAGCCAGCGCCAGTGCACATCACCAGCACCGAACAAAGACTTAAAGGCGCTCATCGCTTTCATAGTGGCGGCGTTGTCGCCGCGACGGCGGCGTTCGTAGCGGGCCAACACTGAAGAGTGAGAGGGCTCCAGGCCGCGCGCCATAGCGCGGTCAATTTCATCTGCCAGCACCCGCACATCCTGCAACCCAAGATTTACACCCTGGCCTGCGAGGGGGTGGATACTGTGGGCGGCGTCTCCCACCAATACAGCACCGGGGCCACGATAACGTTCCGCATGGCGCGCGCGCAGGGGGAAGGAAAAGCGCTCACTGACGGATTCCACTTTGCCCAAACGGCTCTCAAAGGCTTTTTCCAGGTTCAGGGCAAAGGCCTGGTCATCCAGCATCAATAACTCCTGCGCCAGCGCTTCATCCGCAGACCAAACCACGGCGCAGTGATTGTCATCTCCCAATCCCGCGAGAGGTAAAAATGCCAGTGGGCCCGTTTGTAAAAAACGCTGCCAAGCGGTGTGACGGTGAGATTTCTCACTGCGCGCGACACACACCAACGCAGTTTGATGGTAATCGGTATCCTGGGAGCGGATATGCAGTAAGTCCCGCACTTTAGAGCGGGCGCCATCGGCACCGATTAACAGGCGGGTGCGCACTATCTCTGGTTGCTCACGCAGGCCATCCTCTTCATTTAAGCGATCTTCACCGCGAGGCTGTAAATGCCAGAGTCCGCAGTCGCGCCACCAGCTCTCCAGGCGAAAACCATTGACCAACTCCACGTTGGGCAGGGTTTCCAGCCGTGCTCTTAACGCGGCGACAATGACATTATTCTCGACGATATGACCGAGATTCGGCAGCTGCACATCGCGACTGTTAAAGCTTACTGAGCCGGTTCCATCTGCATCCCAAACCCGCATCTCCACATAGGGGCAGGCGCGGCGGCTGGCAATATCATCCCAGGCTCCCACCTCTTCGAGCAGCTCGCGGGAGGCCTGTGTCAGGGCTACCACGCGGGGTTCATACTGCGGTGACAATTGCGGCGTTGTTTCCGGGGACGCCTCCAGCAAGGCCAGACGCATGCCCGGGTGCCGAACTGCCAGCAGCGCTGCCTGCGCCATGCCCACCATGCCCGCACCCACAATGGCAAAATCCAAACGATGTCTGTTCATAAAAGCCAATTCCGCTGAAGTGGCAGTAGCCGTCCCCGACCCTGCACTTTTAAAGCCCAAATCCCGCCGCTTGACTGACAAATTCCCGGCGCAGCGGCGGGACCATTGTAAGGCCGAGCATTCCCAACTGACGAATTCCCTGTTGCAGCCAACCGGAAGAGGAAAACAGTGTGGGAATACGGTCACTGAATCCAATCGTCAATTGCTGGTCCAGCTGGCGCATTTCTCCGTATTTCTGCAGGAAATCGAGCCGCCCTGGCAATGTATCCGACGTCACTGTCGACAGGGCTTGTGCCAATCCATAACAGTCCCGCAGAGTCAGGTTAAAACCCTGCCCTGCTACTGGGTGCAGAAAGTGGGCGCAATTGCCCATCAACACCACATTCCGGCGCCACTGTTCCTGAGTGATCGATAAACTCAGTGGATACCCCTGAACAGCTCCCACTTTAATAAAACGTCCGGCACGCCAGCCAAATACCTGCTGCAGTTTTTTCAGGCGTTCAGCCTCAGGCATTACACCGACACGCTCAGCTTCTGCTTCCTCGCAAGCCCACACTAGTGCCGCGCGGTGCTGCCCTTCTCTATCTGGCAGCGGTAAAAGTGCCATGGGGCCCATTCGGGTGAAGCGCTCGTAAGCCACACCTTGGTGAGGCTGTTGCAGAGCGACCGTAGCGACCAGTGCTCTCTGAGGGTACTTAACCGAGCTGATCTCTATTCCCAGCTGGCGGCAAAGGGGGGAGTTCACCCCATCGGCAACGACCACCAATCCGCAGGACAGTGCCTGATCGGGGGAATTATCCTCGGATCGCCACAACAGGTTTGCGCCCGCAGAGGTCATGGTAATGTCAGTAACCTGCGCCGGCGCTAATAATTGGGTGGAAGTGCTAGTCAGTGCACTGTGGAGAATCGGGCCCAGCGCTGCATTTTCTATTACTGCGCCCAGAATGCCCTCAAAGTTGACTCCCTGTCCCTCACGGGTCGAGAGGGCGGCGCCAAATGCATGCCCCCGGTCACTCACATGAATACGATCAATCGGAGCGCTATAGGTTTGCAGAGCAGGCCAGAGTCCAAGCTCCGCAAACAATTGCAAGCTGCCTGCGGCAATGGCCGTGGCTCGCGTGTCGAAACTCGGCAACTGAATACTGGCAGCGGCATCCGGCAGTGCTCTCTGCTCCAGGAGCGCCACACTGAGTTGAGGACAAAAATGTGACAACATCAATGCCAGGCTGGCTCCCGCCATACCGCCACCGACAATGGCCACATCTACTTTACGCGCCGACTCACCCATCCCAATTCCCCCTTTGATTATTCGGCATTGAAATATTATTGGCCGAACAATCCAACAATCACTTCTAACGGGTCAGTAAGTCCCGCCCGTGAAGCATGGTGTATTCAATATCTTCAATCGCTTTTGGAGCCGCTGCTGAGAGGATCTGAGGCCCTCTATTGGTAAGTGCGACATCATCTTCGATTCGAATTCCAATCCCGCGAAATTCTGCGGGAATACTCTCGTCGTCCTCCGGGACATAAATTCCGGGTTCGACCGTCATTACCATTCCGGCTTCCAGCTGGCGCCAAGCTCCATGAATGCGATAATCACCCACATCGTGCACATCCATGCCCAGCCAATGGCCAACCCGGTGCATATAAAACTGCCGATAAGCGCCAGACTCTATCAACCCCTGGGTGTCGCCTCGCAACAGTCCTAAATCGACCAACCCCTGAGTGATTATCTCAACACTGGCAGCGTGGGGATGATCCCAGTGATTGCCCACTGAAACCTGTCCAATCGCCGCTTGCTGTGCCGCCAAAACGATCTCATAAAGTGCGCGCTGCGGTCCGCTAAATGAACCATTAACCGGGTAGGTGCGAGTAATATCGGCCACATAACCACGGTACTCACACCCCGCATCCACCAGCACCAAGTCCCCATCGCGCAACTGGGCATTGTTACTGCAATAATGCATCACCAACGCATTGCCACCACCCCCAACGATAGTGGGGTAGGCTGTTTCCCGGGCTCCGGAGTCGACAAAGGTATGCAGGAGGGCAGCCTCCAGCTGGTATTCGTAAAGGCCCGGCTGGCATCGGGTCATAGCCCGGCTGTGTGCCTCGGCACTGATTTTGGCCGCCTGCTCCATTAAGCGAATTTCCTGGGCCGACTTAATCAGTCGCATTTCCCGCAACTGGTAATCGAGGTCGACCATTTCCGGTGCCCCCCCGGTATCCGGCGCTGCGGTAATCCGCTCCAGGTAATTGCGGATTCGCTTATCCAAATGGGCGTAGCGGCCCATGGGGAAATAGAGCAGCTCGCGCCCTTCTAGCAGCCCCGGCAAAATATCATCGAGATCACCGATGGGAAATGCATCGTTCAAGCCGCACTGCTGCATCGCGCGCTCCGGCCCCAGGCGCGGGCCATCCCACTTTTCTTTTTCCGCATCGCGCTCGCGACAGAACAACAAGGTTTCTCCCTGTGTTCGTCCCGGCACCAAAACCAGCAGCGCTTCCGGTTCATCAAACCCAGTGAGATACAAAAAATCACTGTCCTGGCGAAACGGAAAATAAGTATCCCGGGAACGCAGTTGCTCCCCAGCAGATGACACGATTGCCAAACTACCTGCGGGCAATTCTGCCATCAGGCGGTTGCGTCGGCGGGCGTACTCAGATCGACTGATTCCCGCTGTGGTTTTCGGGGTCTTAGACATCAGTGAATGGTGGGCTCGCTATTGGAGTCCTTACCCTTTACCTCAGTAAATATATTGAGTACGGCTACGCGCACGTATTCCTGCAGTTCCACCAGTTGCAGCTCGGTCTCCTCACCCTCTTCAACATGTTCGGCATCCAATTGGGCGATGGCACTAATATCTTTTAAAGCTTCGTCACTGGTGGGCATCAATTTTTCCCGGGCCCCGCCGACACCAAAGCCGTGCAGGAATCCATCGCACCAATGGCCCAGCGCCAGAGCGCGGGAGACAACATCTTCGTCATCGCACAGCACCAACTGAAAATCGAAGTTAGAGCCGTCGAGCTGCTTGTGACTTTCCTCAGTCAGCTGGAAAAAATCCCGATTGAGATCTGCCGGCACCGCCTCCACATCGAGCAATCCGGCCAGCTCATTCTGCCAACGCTGTTTGTCCGGTCGCTCGCCCGCCGCCAAAATGCCACAGATAAAACCGTGCAATTCACTGGGATCAGCCTGCCCCCCAGCTGAGAGAATGGCGTTGGCGAGGAGTTCAAATCGGCTAGCTTCAGAAGTCATGGTTACCGTACAGCTTTTTGTAAATTAGGCTTTTCAATCCGGCCGTCACACTGGTGCCAAACCGGGAATTTGAGGCATTAAGAGACAATTTTGTGATTGTCCGCGCAGGTGCAGCGATTGACCCACCAATACGCCGGCAATATAGTAGCGGAATCCCTCGCAGTCTGTCGTGTTGCGAACTCAGACGTCGACCTCAAATGCAGGAAATATGGATAAGCTGCAAGCGCTAGAAAGCACCGTGGATTCACTCATTGCCCGCTGTCAACAATTGGCAGATGACAATCGTGAATTACGCCGGCAGGAAGCCGACTGGCTGCGTGAACGCCAGCGCCTGATAAAAAATAACGAGGCCGCCCGCTCGCGGGTAGAAGCTATGATTAACCGTCTTAAGGGGCTAACGCAAGATACCTGATGTCTGAAACCGCATCACCCTCCGAAACTGTAACTGTTTCTATTCTCGATAAAGAGTACCGTGTCGCCTGCGCGGAAAGCGAGCGTGCCGGACTACAGGCTTCGGCACACCTGCTACACGAACGCATGTCCCGCATCCGCGCAACAGGTACTGTCATCGGCTTAGAGCGTATCGCCGTAATGGCAGCGCTTAATATTGCCCACGAGCTTATCCAGGCGAAAGCTGAGCTCAGCTCCATCCCCCTGCAAGAGGAAATGTTGGAGCGGCTTACTGATAAGGTGCAAAGTGCACTGGGCGAAATAGACTCGGAAGAAAAACTTTAGGAGTAAGGTGACAAGAAGCCACTTTCTGCTACCGGTCACTTCATTTAAATTTCTGGTTAACAGCCCCCCGCTCTACAAGTTATAATTGGTTCATACCCTGGGGTGTTGGCCAGCAGACTATGTCCTTGAGCCGATAATCTTACCCCGGTGGTTTCCAGCGGGTGCTGGTGAGCAAGTCCGCCTTGTAGCGGAAAGCCTTATGTACTCCGGATCCCACCACCTTGAACCTTACGGTTCAAGGCTCCGTCTACAGCCGCACACTCGGGGTACCCTATTTCTTCACGCTCTTCTCTTCCCACAATGACTGAAACCAAAACGCAACTGCGCCGCCGTATGCGCGCGGGGCGACGGGAACTCAGCGCCTATCAACAGCGTTTGCATGGCCGTGCAGCCATCACTCTCCTGAGCCGTATCCCACAAATGAATCGAGCAGTGCATGTCGGTATCTATTGGCCGACTGATGGCGAGCTCGATGTCCGCTATCTGCTGCAACGTTTTCCACAAAAACATTTTTATTTGCCACAGCTGCCGGCAGAACCACACCCCCACCTCCGGTTCAGGCGTTGGCAAGGCGAACCCTTGGCTTTTCGCAATCGCTATCGCATTCCGGAGCCTGTGCGCACAACTTACCGCGCTCCCAAGCTCCTGGATCTTGTTTTGGTTCCTCTGGTCGCCTTCGACCCCAGCGGAGCGCGCTTGGGTATGGGGGCCGGTTTCTACGATCGGACTTTTGAGCGCAAACAGTTATTACCAGGCACTGGACCACAACTTATCGGCGCGGCGCACCATCTACAATGTGTGGATAACCTGCCCACAGACAATTGGGATATTCCACTGGATATGGTGGTTACAGAGCAAAGGATTTACCGCTGCCGCTAAAAAGTGGGTAGTGGAGCACAAAAAAAGCCGGACACCTCAGTGTCCGGCTTTTTTTGTGTTTGCTCGTGGGCAGAGCGCCCCCCCGGCATCAGCCTAACGGGTAACCACTCCCTGTTGCAGAGCAGCCGGCGGTTCAGCTTCGGAAGAAAATACCTCAGATAAACCACTGGTACTCAACAGAACGCCCGCGACAAAGACAACCACAGCGATTGTCAGCGCATCGGCTTTCATTGGGACCATCCTGTACGATAATTTTGTTTTTATATGCGTTTCGCCCCGCTTATGACCAGAGCCACAGCAAAAGTTCCACGCGAATAGACAATACTCAAGAAGCGGCGTAATAGTAACCGTTTATTGGATATTTTATGAGTTTTTTGTCTCAAAATTAGACAAGCAAGTTCGACAAAACAGGATTTGCAGTCTATACACGTTTCGATAAATGAGACGTCTTTCTCAGATATCGGGAAGCGATGGTTTAAGCGCCCAAAAATAACCGATAAGCCGGATTCTGTGTTTCATCCCAAAAACGAAATTGAAGCTGGTGTAATAGTGTCTGTAGTTCGTCCCTCGCTGCCGGCTCCACCTGCAATCCCACAAGAACACGCCCATAAGCTGCCCCGTGATTGCGATAGTGAAACAGCGTTATATTCCAACGCCCGGCGAGATGCTCGAGGAACTTGCGCAAGGCCCCCGGGCGCTCGGGAAATTCAAAGCGGTAAATAACTTCGTCGGGCAAGCCCGGCACTCTACCTCCCACTAAATGGCGAATATGCAGTTTCGCCATTTCGTTATCGGTAAGATCGGTAACCTGATAATCTTTGGACTCAAGCTGACTGACCAATTGGCTGCGGTCTTCCTCAGATACCACCTGCAAACCCACAAAGATATGCGCTTCGTTATCACTGGCAAAACGATAGTTAAACTCAGTAATTGAGCGGTCCCCTAAATCCCGGCAGAACTGCAGGTAACTTCCCGGTTGCTCAGCAATTTTTACTGCGAGGACCGCCTCGCGCTTTTCACCGATCTCAGTGCGCTCACTAATGTAGCGCAGGCGATCAAAATTAATATTGGCTCCACTGCACACTGTGGCGAAGGTGCCATTGCGATTGTCGTTTTGCTCCAGATATTTCTTCAGCCCCGCCAAACCGACGGCCCCGGCCGGCTCAGCGATAGAGCGTGTATCCTCGAATATATCCTTAATGGCCGCACAGATTTCATCGGTACTAACAGTGATAACCCCATCCACGGTTTCGCGCAGAACCCGGAAGGTCTCCTCACCGATTTGTGCAACGGCAACACCATCGGCAAACAAGCCCACCTCCGCTAGCCGAGCGCGCTCGCCGGCTTTCAGCGCGGCCTCCAGACAGGCAGCATCCTGCGGCTCTACACCGTAGACTTTGGTTTCCGGACGTACATATTTGATATAGGCGGCCATACCCGCAGCTAAACCACCCCCTCCGACCGGAATAAACACCGCGTCCAGGTTACCCGAGTGCTGTCGCAGCATCTCCATAGCCACGGTGCCCTGGCCGGCGATTACATCGGGGTCATCGTAGGGGTGGATAAATACCAGCCCCCGCTCTTCAACCAGCTCGCGAGCCCTCGCCGCCGCTTCATCAAAAGTATCCCCATGTAGCACGACTTCGGCACCGCGCATGCGCACAGCACTCACCTTAATTTGCGGGGTGGTTTTGGGCATCACTATAGTGGCGCGCACTCCCATTTGGGCAGCGCTCAGGGCAAGCCCCTGGGCATGGTTACCCGCCGATGCAGCAATCACTCCCCGGGCCCGCTCCTCGGCGGGCAACTGCAGGAGCTTGTTGTATGCCCCTCGAATCTTGAAGGAAAACACCGGCTGCAGATCTTCGCGCTTCAACAGAATCCGGTTGTTAAACCGATGGGAGAGTTGGCGCATTTGCTCCAATGGCGTCTCGGTAGCGACATCGTAAATACGTGCGTCTAAAATGCGCTTGATATAGGACTTGGGCATGACGTGTTTGACGGCCGTAGCGGTTAATTACTGTGCGCGACTCAGCGTAGACTAATAGCAGGGTTACAAAGGCCCTGTGTGAAGCGCAGCACCGGCATGACAGTCTAAGCCTTGAGAAGCACATTTGCCACAAAAAACAACCAGACGCGCTTTTTTTTATCGTCAGATACAAATTAAGGCGAAATAATTGCAAAGGAAACTATCCAGAGTATGACCCAGGATGAATTGAAACAGGCGACAGCTCGCGCCGCTATCGACTATATCGCCCCGCGCCTGGAGGACAATTCCATTGTCGGCGTAGGTACCGGTTCCACAGCTAACTTCTTTATCGATTACCTGGCGGAGATCAAAGGTACCTTTGACGGTACTGTGGCCAGTTCTGAAGCCTCCGCACAGCGACTCAAATCCCACGGCATTCCCGTTTATGAGCTTAATGCCGTCGACAGCATCCAGTTCTATGTGGATGGTGCCGATGAAGTGAACCCGGCCCTTGAAATGATCAAAGGTGGTGGTGCTGCATTGACTAGAGAAAAAATCGTGGCGGCCTGCTCTGAAGAATTTATCTGCATTGCCGATGAGAGCAAGTGGGTAAAAGTCCTGGGAGAGTTTCCCCTACCGGTTGAAGTTATCCCCATGGCACGCTCGCTGGTTGCCCGGGAGCTGGTTAAACTGGGCGGTGATCCGGTTTATCGTCAAGGTGTGATCACAGATAATGGCAATGCCATTCTCGATGTATACAATCTGCGTATCGAACACCCCACTGTCCTTGAAGAAACCATCAATAACATTACCGGTGTGGTGACCAACGGTATCTTTGCCAAGCGCTCCGCCGATATTTTACTGCTTGGCACCAGTGCCGGAGTGAAGACCATTACCGTTTAAACATGTCGTAAATAGTTATGCACAAAAAAAATAAAAAATGCGGACTGCTGGTTTTGCTCAGTGCTGTTGCACTGAGCAGCGGCTGTGCAACCGCACCTCCAAGTAATCTCGACAACGTCTGCTCTATTTTCCAGGAAAAAAAGAAGTGGTACGGCGAAGCAAAAGACGCGGAGGAAAAATGGGGCTCTCCAATTGCAGTGATGATGGCAATCATGCACCAGGAATCCCGTTTTGTGCATGATGCCAAGCCCCCGCGCACCAAGATCCTGGGCTTTATCCCCGGCCCGAGGCCTTCCGATGCCTACGGTTATCCCCAGGCTCTGGGGACCACTTGGCGCCACTACCAAAGGTCTTCCTTTAACTACGGTGCCGATCGGGATGATTTTGGCGACGCCATCGATTTTATCGGCTGGTATAACAACACCAGTGCACGCCAGTGCCAGATACGCGCCAATGACACCTACAGCCTTTACCTCGCCTACCACGAGGGGCACGGTGGTTTTAATCGGCGCACTTTCCAGAATAAAGCCTGGCTAAAGAATGTATCCCACAAGGTATCTGCCAGGGCGCAAAAATATCAGCAACAACTCAATAGCTGCGAACAGTCGCTGAAAAAACGCAAGAAATTTCTCTGGATTTTCTAGCTGATCACAACGACCGTTAGTCGCAAGGCCCACCTCGGTTTAAATCCGGTGCAGTTTTCCTGCATTATGAGCGGCGACAGCCGCTCGCTAAATTTTATGACCTCACAACCACTCCAGGAAAAATTCTCCTTGCTGGCGGAAAAAGGCGCTACAAGGCGCCAGAAACTGACTACGCTGAAGACTAATAGCTACCCGCTTTAGACTTGGTACAGGTCACTAAAGCTCCGCCACAAGCATAAATTTACAGCCCCAACGTGACGCTGGGTGCTCCCTCTGAGAAGCAAAAGCGTCCTTATACTTTTTGGAGTGCCCGATGAAGCTCTTTTTGAAATACCTGGCTGTATTGGCAATATCACTCAGCGTGCCGATGACCTTCGCACAACCTGCTACCAGCCAAACAACCGCCCCCAAAGCTTCGTTTAGCGAACCGCAGCTCAAGCAATTTGCCAACGCCTATCGCTCTATCGTGATGCTGAGTCGAGAATACGCTCCCAAACTGAAAGCGGCTGCCGATATCAAGGAAGCGGAAGCGATCAACAAAGAAGCACAGGGAAAAATGATCGCCGCAATTGAAAAAGCCGGCCTTTCCAAAACCAAATACCAGGAAATTGCCAACAGCATTAAATCGAATCCCGCCCTACTGGAGAAAGTGAACAAAATTCTTCAGCAAAGCCATGCGCCACAGCAGTAATCCAACTTTGTGAGTGGCGCTCTGATCAGCTCATTGCGTCACTCAAATCCAGCTTTACATCTAACACCTGGCAAATAATCGGCAAATTGGTTTTCACCCAATTCTTGTCAAAAGACCCCCAATCACGCAGCAGGTAGTAGCCGTCATTGTGGCGCACGCCCTCCTGAATGAACTCTACAACTGTGCCATGCCCCGGCAATCCTTTCGCAATAATGTCCTGCACCGTACGGCGAGGCCATCCAGTTGCCTCCTCCAAAGTAGGATTATTGGGACGCGGAATATGCTCGATCAGGTAAGCAATCAACATTCGCCGGCAGATGGTCGGGTTTAACAGACTTGCAACAGACGTCGGTGACATTTGACCAGTCCTTCACTAACGGAATTTTTCCTATTGTTGACGAATATAACTTACAGGTCGAGGAAATAGTGATTCACTATCGCTATCAAACTTTAAAAGAACTGTCAGTCCACAGAGGAACAAGCATAGAAAATTGTTGAGAGCAAAACTGGGATTTTCAGTCGTTAACGCAAAAAATACACATTAAAAGACAGAAATAGACAACTTTTATTCCATAAGCCCATCAAGTTCGAAACTGTCACCACTAATAAAAGCACAGGCAGTTGCATATAAATTAAGCAGAAGCCTGACTTTCTCTCTCTGTTTGCGCATAATCCATACCGTAATACAGCAGCAGACAGAAAATAATTGTGAGGCTGAAAGAGTGGACAATGAAAACCCCAAACTCCGCGAAGCGGGGCTAGGTATTCCCGCCGCTGCGGTAAAGGCCCATCTGGTTGGTGCACAAGCGACCGGACTGGATTGCCAACAACTACTCATCGATAGCGGAATCGCCCCCGCCCAGCTAGATGATCCCGATAGCCGCGTTGGCCGGGAGCAGATGGCCAACTTGTTACGCCTTGAGTGGGATTTTCTGAACGATGAGTCAGGAGGATTCCTGGCGCGCCCTTGGCTGCCGGGCACTTTTGCCATGATGGGGCACGCTTGTATCACCTGTCCCAACCTGCGCCGAGCCCTGCTTCGCTCTAGCCGCTTTATCAGCATGGTGAGTGACGACTTGCACATCAAGCTGGTCGAGGATGGTGAAGAAGCTCGACTGATCATTCACCACACCAATGAAAAAAAATTGCCCAACCAAATTTTCGTCGAATCTATCGCGGTAATCTGGTTGCGCTTTTTTAGCTGGCTGATCGACCGTACCATTCTATTAGAGCGCGTTCTTCTGGCGTTTCCCCCGCCCGACTACAACGAAGACTACAGCGATATGTTCCCTTGCAGGCACTACTTTAACCAAGGTGAAACCTGCCTGGTATTTAACACTCGCTATTTGCAAATGCCCCTGGTACGCGATGAGCAACAGCTGGCAGACTTCCTGTCCCGCGCCCCCGAGTGCCTGTTGACCCAATACAAATCCGACCACAGTTTCACCGGTCGTATTCGCCGTATGCTGCAACAGCAAAATAGTATCGAAAATCTGTCACTGGACGATGTCGCCGCACGCTTGTACACATCTCCACAGACACTGCGCCGCCGCCTCAAAGAGGAGGGCAACAGCTGGCAGGATATTAAAGACTCTGTTCGACGGGATATGGCGGTTTACCAGTTAAAACAACAGGAAACCGCTGTAGCTGAAATTGCCGAGCGCCTGGGCTTTTCCGAACCCAGCGCTTTTAATCGCGCATTTAAAAAGTGGACAGGGCTAGCTCCCGGAGCTTACAGGGATAAATTCCGTAGTTAAGGCGACACTAAAAATCCCGGTCAAAAGACCGGGATTTTTTATAAATGAAATCTACCTTGGAAAATATCCTTTAAAGGGACTCCCGTATCCCGGCTACTCCTGAGAGTTTGTCACTACCCGGATACTAACTCGCTCAACATTAAGGGCTTTTTGGTCCCTCTTCTCCGCCATATCTTCCGGGACAAGCTTAGCTGAGCCCATTCCTGTTGCAGTGATACGATTTGCCGCTATCCCCTTCTTCAATAAAAGCTCTTTCACTACATCCGCACGTTCTTGGGAAATTTCCTGCTCTGCAATTTCATTACCCTCACCTTTTACATGCCCTTCAATAGCAATGGTTAAGTTGGGGTTGTCCTGCATGATTTTTGCCAGAGCATCGATATCCTCAGCTGCAGGGTTGGTGATTTTTGCGGTTCCCTTTTCAAAGTTCACCCGCATGGGGAATTCCCGGTCGGGATTGTCTGAAAAGCTCTTGAGATAATCACGCAAATTACTGGAAAAGTTATCGGGGCCCAGTTGCGCTTCCTCTTCCGCTTTCTCAAGGGGGGAATCCCCTACCGGCTGTGAAGCGGACTCCATAAAGCTCGCTTCCTGGGAAGTCATGGAAGGATTGCTTACTGAATTTTCCTTTTTCCCTTTCAACATACACATATTCAATGCGTAGAGAACCACAAGTACCAACAGCAAAGGAAAAAACCAACTGCTGAAACTAACCGGTTTACGTTTTTCTTCGGGCCCCTGAATTGCTGTAGCCCGAGGTTCCTGGGGTTTGGCGTGGCCATGGGTAACCAGAGCGTCTCCCAGCTTCCCAAAATCTGGAACGTCGATTGCTTGGAGAAGGTTATCCGGTATATACCCCTGTAAATGCTCCCGCTGCCCAATCAGGAATGAAGCCAAGTCGGAAACATCCATTTTTTGAACTTTGGCCTGGCTTTGCATCAACGAAGTAACTATCGGTGCGGATACACTCAATAGATCTCCGCCCTCTTTCCCCAAATTATTCGCTGCAACTTCCAGGACCTCTTTTTTACGACTGCTGAAAATTTTTTCCAGCATTTTCTCACCGATGTCTGTAATTGACTTCAACTTTTCTGGTGAGGAAATAGCGGTGGCAAATTTAGACAAATCCAGCGCTTCACTTTCAGAAATTAAATTAAATAAATAACCCATTCCCGTCTTGCTACTAGCCCTGTTCAACATACCAGCCAGTATGTAAGCAACACCTGAGCAGAGTGCAGCTTCACCTTGCCCTGCCGGCAAATTCAAAGCCTTTGTCAGCGCATCAATACCCCCGGAGCCCAATTGGCCGGTAGCCATATCCAAAACATTATCCGCCATAGCCAAACCTCGCTCACCACCTCAGGGACCGTCAAAGTACATTTATTTGTCCGGGGTCACCTGTGTGTTACCCATTCAAATTTTTCTCAGCTGCCCTGTATCACCCATTACCCTGCCTGACATGGGATTCCTCCAGCCGCAAAGATAATTTAAGTGCCAATTTACCGTGCCAAAATTTCAATAGATTTAGGCGCCTTACTTGAGTGTACGGCAGTACCTCCACATGGTTAGGTTAATTTGGAATAAATAAAAAGATATTTGACTAGGAATTTTTCGGTAGCACCTGGAAGCTGAGTCATCTTCCGTGGCAATTTTTATCATTGAACCCAAGCTGCACCGCACTATGGTAATAAGCGAAACCATAAAATAAAAAGAGGCTAAAACCGTGCCAACCGAAGCCTACATCTACGATGCTATCCGCACCCCGCGGGGCAGAGGCAAATCCAGCGGTGCCCTTCACGAAGTCAAACCTATCACCCTGCTTTCAGATCTCCTGAAAGAATTACAGACCCGCAATAGATTCGACACTGCCAAAGTGGACGATATCGTTATGGGCTGTGTTACACCGATCGGAGATCAGGGTGCCGATATCGCAAAAGTGGCAGCTTTAGCTGCCAATTGGGACTGGGATATCGGTGGCGTAACTCTGAATCGCTTCTGTGCCTCCGGTGCCGAAGCGGTCAATCTCGCCGCTACCAAAGTTCGCTCCGGGTGGGAGCATCTGGTAGTGGCCGGAGGTGTAGAGTCCATGTCGCGGGTGCCCATGGGCAGCGACGGCGGCGCCTGGGCGATGGACCCACGCACAGCAATAGATACTGGATTTGCACCCCAGGGCATTGGCGCGGACTTGATCGCTACACTCGGCGGATTTTCCCGCGAGGATGTGGATAACTTTGCGCTGGACTCTCAGCACAAGGCGGCAGCCGCCTGGAAGCGCGGTGCTTTCGAAAAATCTGTGATTCCCGTACGCGACCAAAATGGCCTGACCATTCTCGATCACGACCAGCTGGTGCGCCCAGATGCGTCCATAGAGGCCCTGGCACAACTCAAGTCGTCCTTTGCCGGGATGGGTGACCTGTGCTTCGACAGCATTGCCATATCCCGTTACCCACAGGTCGAATCAATCAACCATGTTCACACTGCGGGAAATTCCTCAGGAATCGTCGATGGCGCAGCCGCCCTGCTGATCGGCAGTGAACAGGCCGGGCGGGATCTGGGGCTCAGCCCCCGCGCCCGTATTGTCTCCGCTGCGGTAGTGGGCACTGAGCCCACTATCATGCTCACAGGCCCCGCGCCCGCCACTCGCAAAGCCCTAAAGGCCGCAGGCCTGACGGTGCAGGATATTGACCTCTTTGAGGTGAATGAAGCCTTCGCGGCAGTGGTGATGCGTTTCCAACACGAGTTGGACGTGGACCCACAAAAACTCAACGTTAACGGCGGCTCAATCGCTATGGGCCACCCCCTCGGCGCGACCGGTGCAATGCTGATCGGCACAGTATTGGATGAGCTGGAACAACGGCAACTTCGCTACGGCCTGGTCACACTATGTGTGGGCGGCGGTATGGGTGTAGCAACCATTATCGAAAGAGTTTAGGGGGCAGACTATGAAATCCATTCGCCTGGAAAAAGACGATCACAATATTGTCCACCTGATTATGGACAACCCCAATGCCTCAGCCAATGTGATGGATCGGGATTTTACCGAGTCGCTGAGCGCAGCGGTTGAGCAACTTAAGCAGCAAGAATTTTCTGGAATTATTGTTCGCTCCACAAAAAATACCTTTTTTGCCGGCGGCGACCTCAAATCTTTATTTGCAGCAAAAATTGAAGAAGCTAAACCTTTCTTCGAATCCTGCGAATCAATGAAAGCCAACCTGCGCTGGCTGGAAACCCAGGGTAAACCCGTCGTTGCTGCGATTAATGGCACAGCTTTGGGCGGTGGCTGGGAAATTGCCCTCAGCTGCCATCAGCGCATTGTTATCGATAGCACCGCAATAAAACTGGGATTGCCTGAAGTCACATTAGGCTTACTACCTGGTGGTGGCGGCTGTGTACGTATGCCCCGCCTTTTAGGCATCCAGGAGTCTCTACCCTACTTACTGGAAGGAAAACAGGTGAGGCCGCAACAGGCTCTCAAAGCCGGTCTGGTACATCAGCTCGTTACCAGTGAAAGTGAATTACTAGAGAAGGCTGTCTCTTATATTAGAGAGAATAGTGAGCAACCTGTTGCTCAGCCCTGGGATCAACCGGATTATCGGATGCCGGGAGGGGACGCAAAGAACCCTAAAAATGCGCAGTTACTGATGATCGCCCCAGCAATGCTGGAGAAAAAAACCAAGGGATGTCTGCCGGCCCCAGAGTCGATAATGGCAACCGTCGTCGAAGGGTCAAGGGTCGACTTCGAAACTGCTACGCGAATTGAGTCCCGACACTTTGTAGGCCTCGCTTGCGGTCAGGTTGCCAAAAACATGATCGGTACTTTCTGGTTTGCACTCAACGAAGTCAAAGCCGGAGCATCACTGCCCGCCGCCGCCCGCGATCATAAAACGTCGCCCATGCAAAAAATTGGCATACTCGGCGCCGGCATGATGGGCTCAGCCATTGCCTACGCCTGTGCCAGTAAAGGTGTTGATGTCGTATTAAAAGATGTATCCATGGAAGGTGCCTTAGCCGGCAAACAATATGCAGAGAAATCCCTGCAAAAACGCTTACAGCGGGGTCGCATTACCGAGGACAAGGTCAATCAGATCCTCTCCCGTATCACGCCCACAGACAGCAATACCGACCTGGCTGATTGTGAATTGGTGATAGAAGCAGTTTTCGAAGACCGGGAACTCAAGCGTAAAGTTACCCAGGAAGCCGAACCACAGCTGCCGAAAAATGCAGTATTTGCTTCCAATACTTCGACACTGCCGATCACTGGGCTCGCTCAAGCTTCCGACCGTCCCCAGCAATTTATCGGCCTACATTTCTTCTCCCCTGCCGACAAGATGCCACTGGTGGAAATTATCTGTGGGGAGCAAACCAGTGATGAGACTCTCGCCCAAGCCTTCGCCTTTGTATTGCAGATTGGCAAGACTCCTATCGTTGTTAACGACAGCCGTGGCTTCTTCACCTCAAGGGTATTCGGCTGCTTTACCAATGAAGGTATCGGCATGCTTAGCGAAGGGGTTAATCCCGCCACCATTGGAAATGCCGCAGCCCTAGCTGGCTTCCCAGTCGGCCCTCTAGCTGTTAGTGACGAGGTCTCCCTAACGCTGATGAGCCGGATACGCCAGCAGACCATCAACGACCTGCAAAAAGAGGGTAAACCCGCCCCCACGCATCCCGCCGACGGAGTGATCGACCGAATGCTTGAAGTTGGTCGCGCTGGTAAGGCTGCAGGTGGCGGCTTCTATACTTACCCTGAGGGCGGGAAAAAGCACTTATGGAGTGGCCTTGAGAAGGAGTTTCCCGCCAAAGAGGCACTGCCGATAGAAGATGTGAAGGAACGGCTGCTGTTTATTATGGCTCTGGAGACACTTCGCTGTTATCAAGAGGATGTGCTACGCAGCGTACGAGATGCCAATATTGGCTCTATCTTCGGTATCGGCTTCCCACCCTGGACCGGTGGTGCATTGCAATACATCAGCCAGTTTGGCCTGAAAGCGTTTACCCAACGCGCCCAGCAACTGGCTGATGCCTATGGGGATCGATTTGCCCCGCCAGCAATTTTGCTGGATCTGGCAGAGTCAGGAAAAGCTCTGGCGGACAACCCTTAACCCAGGGGTTTGAGCGATGTAAACAGGCTTTTAAAATCTCGCTGTTTACATCGCCAATCAAAACACTGGTTCAATTTTTCAGTAATAAAATGCGGTGGTGTAAGGATGGTACCAAGAACTGTTTACAACGAAGATCACGAACAGTTTCGAGAAACTTTACGTAAATTTTTAGAAAATGAAGCTGTACCCTACCACCATCAGTGGGAAAAAGATGGTCAGGTAGATCGTAAACTGTGGAATAAAGCTGGAGAAATGGGCTTTCTGTGTCCACAAGTTGATGAAAAGTATGGTGGCTTGGGGCTGGACTATGGCTACAACTCCATTATTGATGAGGAGGTAGCCCGAGCGGGACTTTCCGGTATTGGCTGGGGCCTGCACTCTAATATTGCAGTGCCCTACATTATTAATTACGGCACGGAAGAACAGAAGAAAAAGTACCTACCCAAATGCATTAGTGGTGAGATGATCACCGCTATCGCCATGTCCGAACCTGGTGCAGGATCGGATCTCCAAGGCGTGAGAACCACAGCTGTGCGCAAAGGGGATCACTATCTGCTCAATGGTTCCAAGATTTTTATTACCAATGGACAGCAGGCAGACCTGGTTATTGTCGTGGCCAAAACCGACCCTCACGAGGGGGCCTCTGGAGTCAGTTTGCTGCTTGTGGAAGCAGATAGCCCTGGATTCAAGAGAGGCAGTAACCTAGAAAAAATAGGCATGAAGGCCCAGGATACTTCAGAGCTGTTCTTTGATGATGTCAAAGTCCCTGCGGAAAACCTTCTCGGTGGAGAGGGACAGGGATTTATTTATTTAATGCAGGAATTGCCTCAAGAGCGTTTAAGTGTGGCAATTTATGCAATAGCTAATGCAGAAGCAGCACTGCAATGGACGATTGATTACGTACGGGATCGCAAGGCTTTCGGCAAACCCATCTCTGCCTTCCAAAATACACAATTCAAGCTGGCTGAGCTGGATAGTGAGTTAACCGCTCTTCGGGTATTTATCGATCGCTGCTTGGAGCTTCACTATAAAAAGGAACTCGACGTTGCAACTGCAGCGAAAGCCAAGTTATTGAGTACAGATTTCCAATGCAAACTTTTGGATGAATGTGTTCAGTTACATGGCGGCTATGGCTATATGTGGGAATACCCCATCGCCCGGTCTTGGGCCGATGCTCGTGTAGCACGTATTTATGCCGGAACCAATGAAATTATGAAATTAATTATTTCCCGAGACCTCCTGCGCGATGACTAAATTAAAGTGCTAGATTGAAATTTCTGTTCTCAATTAAAATAATGAAATAAAAAGTGAAACAGCAAACGAAGAATCACTGCGCCCCTCTTGAGGGGCTAAAAGTACTCGACTTTTCTACCCTACTTCCCGGTCCCTATGCCACTATGTTATTGGCAGACTTGGGCGCAGAAGTACTAAGAATCGAGTCTCCCACACGGCCAGACTTACTACGGGGCTCTCCCCCTTTAGTCGATGACACGGCTTCCCTATCCGCCGCCCACGCAACCATTAACCGCAACAAACGCTCCCTGGCGATCGATCTAAAAAATCCAAAGGCGCAAGCGGTGATTCACCGACTGCTTCAGCAATACGATATTGTGATCGAGCAATTCCGCCCCGGAGTGATGGATAGGCTGGGCCTTGGCCACCAAAGCTTAAGCCAACAGCGCGCAGACATTATTTACTGCTCGATTACCGGATATGGACAGACTGGACCATTAAAGCAACGTGCTGGGCACGATATCAATTATCTCGCACTATCTGGCCTGGCCAGCTATTCCGGCAACCGTGACCATGGCCCCTGCCTGAGCGGCACACAGATAGCAGACATCGCCGGCGGTTCACACCATGCGGTTATGTCGATACTGGCTGCGGTATATCATCGCCAGAGAACCGGTGAAGGCAGTTATATCGATATCAGTATGACGGACTGTAGTTTCGCGTTAAACGCAATTAGTGGGGCCAATGCACTGGCTTTAAATACCGATCCCAAGCTGGAATCCGAACTGCTAAACGGTGGAAGTTATTATGATTACTATCGCACGGCAGATAACCGCTATCTTTCTGTGGGAAGTTTAGAGCCACAATTTGCTGAGCAATTTTTAACAAAAATAGGCCGAAAGGAGTGGCTGGCTCGCATTATCCAAGACGGACAACAAGAAACACTTAAGAAAGATATTGCAGCAATTATTGCCACAAAAAGCCAGAAAGAATGGATTGATATATTTCAGGATATTGATGCGTGTATTGAACCCGTACTTAATTTTACAGAAGCTGCTGATAGCGATCTTATCCAATCCAGAGAGATGATCTGCTCTGTGAATGGAGACATTAAACAGATCAACACGCCCTTTAGATTTAACGGCCAAAAGCCCCACTTATTTAACCGAGGGGCAGCTCTGGGAGAACACAATCACGTTGTGCTGGGTGAGCTCGGCTTTAGCGCTGAAGAAATTGAAGAGCTTTGCGATGTTCAGGGTGTCACTCATTAATCACCTTGGACAGGGTTGCTAGAGCAGTGATAGCTGCCTTTAGCTGCCACCTCCACCACAGCCCCCGCCGCAGCTGCCTCCAGAGTCTGAAGAGGAGCCGCCACCCCAAATTCCAGAGAAGGCACTGCCGGAAGTTCCGCCTTGACAGCTCGCGGCACAACCAATGTGACTGGCACAGTGATCCGCAGCGGGACTATTTCTCGATCGACAGTTTAGCGAATAATGAAATCCATCTTTAATCCCCAACTTTTTATCAATTGAGAAAACCAGAGGTAACGATTTTGGCTTGGAAGGACTTATACCACTACGAACACAAGCAATTCGCCACACTCTCTTAATCCCCTCACTAGCTGTATCCCTATCTGGCATAACTTCATTGGGTGTGTGGTGCAGAAAGTGTCCAAAAGATTTATTACAAAAATTTCGATACATCTGTGTGCTTAATATAAATTCATGCCAAGCGACATCAATCACTTGAGATGGCATAGCAACCATTTGTCTACCAGCCGTTTGGCAGATAATAAAATATTCCCTTAACCCATCGAGTACCATACCCAGCTGCTTGTTGCTGAGATGAGGGTATTTTTTCTTCACTCTTTGTTTGAGAGACGGATGGAATTGATAGTCTCTTAAAAATCGTTCCCGCTGTGATTTTCGGTAAAAGAAAAAAAGCATAGTACTTACGATCAATAGACAAATTGCTATAAAACCTTCAGATACCATAGTAACCCCCGCTTATAAACACTTATTGCTCTAAATCAAGTCGTAAAAATGCATCATCTCAATGTAATATCAATAATACTCTTATACCACTCTATTTTAAGAGTTGAGAGTACCAAGTGAGCGCTTTTAGGTTGGGGCTTGAAGTATTTTTGAATCTTTATTAAGCTAACACTTAACAACTTTTCTTTTTGGAGCTATCTACGCCAATGAATTAAGCCTTGCACACACTGGAGATAAACCGGTTTCTTAAGAGGCCATCAATTCCCGTGCAAGTGGCGTACTCCATTCTCTACAACTTTCTCTCAAGATCATGGTATTGCGCCACCCATTCCGACTACCGGAGGGTGACATGCAGAGCATTTGTTCTATAAAAAATCTTTACTTAAACGTCCCTGAGAAATCTCTATTTAAGGGGATCCATCTTGACTTCCATTCTGGATTTACTGGCTTAGTGGGAAATAATGGCAGTGGAAAATCGACTTTTTTAGAGGCTTTGATTGGGAAACTAAAGCCTGAACAGGGAAGTATTACTTGGTATACGGACTACCTTAAAGTGGATCAAGTGAGCAGCAATTCCAACAAGAGAATTGTAGATATATTCGACCCTACGGGCCTCTATGACTGTTTTTCACGTATTGAATCTGGCAATCAGAGTGACGAAGATCTGATACGTGTCTCAGATTCATGGGAGCTACCTACAATTTGGCAACAGCATTTATACAGCGCCGGAATAAATCTCACGTTAGACACTCCTATCGGCAATCTTAGCGGCGGTGAAAGAATCCGACTGGCTTTAATCAATGCCTTCTCTTATAAAAACTACTATCTGCTACTGGATGAGCCTAGTAATCACCTAGATTCAGACGGTAGAAAATGGTTACAGCAGAAAATTAGAAACCATTCTGCCGGAATCCTAATGGTCAGTCATGATCGAAGCTTACTCCAACAAGCTGACACGATAGTGGAACTAGATTCAGGAAAAATACGCACATATGGTGGCAACTATTCACACTACAAGAAAGAAAAAGAGATACAGAGACAGTCTGTAGAAAAGAAAATTGAAAGTACCAAAAAGAATATAAAAAGCCTAAACAAACTTAAGCAAAGTTCTGCTGAAAAAACTACAACCAGAAAAAACCAGGGTAAGAAGTTAAAAGGTTCCCAATGTAAATCGCTACTAGATGCGAAAAAAGATCGTGCAGGGCAAAGTTTAGGCAAGCTGACTAGAAACCTGGATCGTCAGCACCATAAGTTAAAGCTAGATTTAGAAAGTTGCCAAAAGGACTATAAGAGTCATAAGCTCCCAAATATGCAACTTAGCAAAACAGGGCTAACGGGTGGTATTCGTCTGCATGTTGAGGATCTCAAACTGCCCTACGGTATTCAGAGTGATCCCATATCACTTACCATGCACAGTGGCGATCGCTGGCATATTTGTGGCGCCAATGGTAGCGGAAAGACAACGCTACTAAAGATCATTGCTGGTCGAGTTAAACCTCGCAGCGGTTTGTGTAAAACTTTTGGCAGCTGTTTTTATCTGGATCAGAACCTAAGACAACTAAATGGAAATCTATCTGCCCTGGAGACTTTATCCCGCCTGCACCCTGATAAAGATACCAACTTCTGGCGCACAGCCCTAGCCACAATGAATATTCGAGGTGATTCTGCACTTCGCTCTACCAATACTTTAAGTGGAGGGGAGCGACTAAAGGTTGCTTTACTTGCCGCTACTCGTGGCACTGAGGCACCAGACCTGCTACTACTGGACGAACCGGACAATCATTTGGATCTGGAGTCGCGTATAGCGCTAGAAACTGCGCTGGTAGAATACCCCGGAACATTTTTATTGATCTCCCATGACTCTACTTTTGTAGAAAATGTGGGAGTGAATAGAAGGATCTATCTATAGGCATATTAAGACCTAAATAAAGGAAGTGAGATGTGAAAACGCTGCGCTTGCTATTAGGAGATCAATTGAACCAAAAACACTCCTGGTTTAGAGGTAACCAGGAGGATAAGATTTACTTTATGGCTGAAATGCGCCAAGAGACCGATTACGTTGTTCACCATATCCAAAAAATCGTTGCCTTTTTTGAAGCTATGCAGATTTTCTCAGAGTGGCTTAAAAATAGGGGCTGTAATGTCATCTACTATCGAATAGACAATAAAAACAACAAACAAAACCTTACAAAAAATATCGAAGATATTATTAGAAAACACAAAATTGAAAAATTTGAGTACCAACTTCCCGATGAGTACCGACTAGATCAGCAACTATTACAACTAGAGAAGAGACTATCAATAGAGTTTCAAGCCTACGACACTGAGCACTTTTTGACCACCCGAAAAGAGCTGGCAGACTTCTTCCAGGGGAAAAAATCTCTACTTATGGAAAGCTTCTACCATTATATGCGGAAGAAGCATGACATTCTGATGAACAATGGAAAACCTGAAGGGGGAAAGTGGAATTTCGACCAAAGCAATAGAAAAAAATGGAATGGAAAGCTGGGCAAACCCAAGCAGGGAAAAATAACAAGTAATGTCACTTCAACTTTATCCCGTATAAAAAAGTCTGGAGTTAAGAGTATTGGAGAGATTGATCCAGAGGATTTTATATGGCCAACCAGCAGGGAGGAATCTATAAAACTACTTCGTCATTTTTGTAAACATCTACTTGCTCATTTTGGCGATTTTCAGGACGCAATGGATCCAGATGAAGCCTTTCTTTATCACAGCCGAATTAGCTTCTCCCTAAATAGTAAACTCATATCTCCAAAAGAGGTTATCGATACAGCGATAAAATCTTGGGAAGATGGAAAAATTTCAATAGGACTTAACCAGATTGAAGGTTTTGTACGCCAAATATTGGGCTGGCGAGAATATATGCGCGGTGTCTACTGGATGTCTATGCCCAGTTATGAGCATCAGAATAAGTTGAAGAATAAAAATAATTTGCCAGATTTTTTCTGGGATGCCAAAACGTCCATGAACTGCCTTCACAACACTATCAGGAATAGCTTGGAAAATGCCTATGCTCACCATATCCAAAGGCTTATGATTACCGGTAATTTTGCGCTACTAACACAAACTGACCCTGACCAGGTGGAAAGTTGGTATCTCGGTATTTACATAGATGCTATTCAGTGGGTTGAAATGCCTAACACCCGGGGAATGAGCCAGTTCGCCGATGGTGGATTGGTTGCAACAAAGCCCTATATTAGTAGTGGCTCCTATATCAACAAAATGAGCAACTATTGCAGCGACTGTATTTATGACGTCAAACAACGAACTGGAGAGAAGGCCTGCCCATTTAACAGCCTCTACTGGAATTTCTTAATTGAAAAAAGAAAAATGCTAGAGGGCAATCATAGAATGACAATGATGTTCAGCCTTTTGGATAAGCTTGATAAGAGTGAAGTGACAGCAATAAAAAAAAGGGCAAAGCAATTTATGACAAAAAAATCGTAATCTCTATATAAATCATAAAATCATTTATCGAAGACTTCCTTAATCATTACTAAACTGAGCCAATACTCGCCTCAATAGACTCTGGTCATGAAGACTGCAATCATTACCCTCGATTTTATCAACGATATTTGTCATCCAAAGGGACAAATATCAGCAGCGGCCCCAAGAGTCCATAAGAATAGAGTTATTGAGAACACCAATAAACTCCTTGCGTGGGGAAGAGCACGACGTCATCTTATTTGCCATATCAGGGTCGCTTTTTCCACCGACTACAGGGAATCTTCCTCTAACTCTCCCCTCTTCAGCTATATCAAAGATATAGGCGCCCTCCGTCAGAAAAGCTGGGGCACTGCTTTTGTTGATGATCTCAATATCACTGATAGCGATATATCTATTTATAAGAGGCGTGTCAGTGGCTTCTATGGGACCGAACTCCCAGTGCTTATTGCTAGCCACAATATAGAAAGGATTATTTTCTGTGGGGTATCAACACAAAATACAGTCGAACTGACAGCCAGGGAAGCTCACGATAGAGACTTTTCAGTACTCATTGCCTCAGATGCCTGTGAGTCTGACACGGAAAACAATAAACAGAATAGCCTGAACTTCCTCACGAAGATAGCCAGTGTAAAAGCAGTCGATGAGATTATTGCTAGTGAGGGTGCTAGTAAATAATGAATACCCGTATTTCCAATAGAGAATTTGCCCTCAGTGTCATTACCGCAATTCTGGCGGCCAGCTGTATGTCGCTAACCGGGCTATTTGGTAAAGAACTAACTACCTTTAGCTCCTTATCGTTGGTGGTCTTTATTCGTTTCTTTGCCCCATTTTTAATCCTAACCTGGATTTGCCTCGTTGTTTTCGATGAAAACCCTGTGACTCATCGAATAGATAGGATTGATGGTGCAAGGGCGTTATTCACTTGTCTCGCTCAGTATTGCTTGTTTTATTATTTGTCCAAAGGCTCTCTACTTGTCGCCGCCCTTCTATTTTCAACGTCAGGTTTATTTCTCCCTTTTATTACCCGGTTTGCCAAAAAGGATCCGATAAAAAAGAAGACACTAGCGGCCTGTTTAATCAGCTTTATCGGCGTTGCTTTTATATTGAAGCCAACTGCTGGCTTTGACAGCTATATGATAGTGGGCCTGCTATCGGGCTTCTTTGGAGCTTGTTCACAGTTTGTAATGCACCACTCTTCAAAGAAGCAAAATACGATATCTTCAACCACCAAGATGTTCGGCCTATCCAGCCTCTATATGCTTGCTATTTTATTGATTGAAGGAAATCTTGGGGAGCTTACAAAAGTCGCGGTATCTCTATCGGACTCGGTAAGTTTTGTGATTGTGATTATTGCTTTTAGCCTGTCGACAATCAGCAATCAATCCTTACGCACTAAAGCCTATCGTCGGGTAAACAGACCTGCCAGCTTATCTCCCTATTTATATACAAGCCTGATTTTCTCCGGCATATTGGATTGGTTGGTCTATAACACACTCCCAACCTGGAATACTTATGCCGGCAGCTTACTGATAGTAATAGGAGGTATTATTCAGGCAATCAGAACTCAACCCCAGATTAAGGCATCGCATTCTTAGCAAGGATAAGGGAGGGCTAGGAATAGCCGGAGAAACCCAGCCCTACAGATTCAACTATCTGCAGGGCCCAGACGATTACTTGAACATCAGTTCAGGATTAACCATCGTTTTCATTTCCAGAACGTTGCCATTTGGATCTTCGATAAAAAAGGTTTCCTGTTCGTATTCATTGCCGACAAAGCGACGGTAAGGCTTGTCCAGGTATTCCAGCCCGGCAGCTTCGATACGGCCTTTTAGTGCCTGAAACTCATCTTCCGGCAGGTGAATGCCAAAATGAGGAACAGCCACTTCTCCCATATCCACCTTGTGGCGAACATTGGGGAGCTTCTCCTCACTCTGGTGCAGGGTGAGTTCGTTACCCCAAAAGTCGATATCTACCCAGCGACCTTCTTCACTGTTGCCGGTCTTGCAGCCTAAGACATCGCAATAGAATTTCTTGGCGGTTTCCAGGTCCCCTGCCGGAATCGCAAGGTGCAAACAATTCGATTTCATATAGCCTCCAGCCTTTGCTAGCTCCTCATAGAGATCAAAAATTGATTGACTGACATCTGCTAGTCATTAGCCCTTCAACCCTCCCCCCTAACAGCATTAACATTTACTTTGCCGTCGGAGCCACCCAAAGGATACAAATAAGATCAAGTGATCCCGTTAATTATTTAAATAAAAGTGGCCGCTTTACGCGCTGGCAACTTATACCGGGAATATTCCTAATATTAGGGCCCATAGCTTTAGCTAAAGAGCCCGAACTCAGGGAGTATACAGATGCATATCATCGCACCCCACCCCGAAATGGAATATCCTCCTAGCCTAGGAGTACACTTTAACATATATATTTCAATCTCTAATATCGAACCCGCGGAGAAACTGCTTAGTTATTGAACGTACTCCTCGACACTTCAGCGCCAAATCCTTATAGTGCGGCCCCCACATCACGCCTCCTATTTTGGCGAAACTGGCTTACCAGAGCCCATTTGTAATCCTCAGGAATACGCTCTTGATCTCCACCGCGAATATCACCATGCAGTTTGGTGCCCAACCACTGTTTGAAAACATTTCTGTAAAGTTCGGCAATGGCAACCGATATGGCCTTATCGGGGCCAATGGATGTGGAAAGTCAACCTTTATGAAGATCCTGAGTGGTGCCTTGGCGCCCTCGGCCGGCAACGTATCCATTGAGCCTGGATGCACCTTGGGTACTTTGAGCCAAGACCAGTTTGCATTTGAAGAGTACACCGTCGTCGATGCGGTCATCATGGGAGATGTCCGCCTGTGGGAAATTAAACAGGAACGTGACCGGATATACTCGCTACCGGAAATGAGCGAAGAAGACGGCATGCGCGTAGCCGAGCTTGAAGTCCAATTTGCTGAGCTGGATGGATATAGTGCAGAGAGCCGTGCGGGAGAAATCCTGCTTGAAGCTGGCATCGACGAAGCCCTGCATTTTGGCCTGATGAAACAGGTAGCTCCCGGCTGGAAATTGCGTGTATTACTCGCCCAAGCGCTATTTGCCGACCCGGATATTTTATTGTTGGATGAGCCGACCAATAACCTGGACATCCACACCATCAAGTGGTTGGCAGATGTACTGAATCAACGCAAAAGCACCATGGTCATCATTTCCCACGATCGCCACTTCCTGAACTCTGTCTGCACCCATATGGCCGACATAGATTATGGTGAATTGCGGGTTTTCCCCGGCAATTATGAGGACTTTGTTGCGGCCTCCACGCTAATACAAGAACAACTTCACGCAGAGAATGCCAAGAAAAGTGCCGAACTGGACGAGCTACAGAGCTTTGTGAACCGCTTCTCTGCCAATGCATCCAAAGCCAAGCAGGCCAGCTCCCGCGCGAAGAAGATGGAAAAAATCAAGCTGGACGAAATCAAACCCTCCAGTCGGGTCAGCCCTTATATTACGTTTAACCAGTGTAAAAAATTGCACCGCCAGGCGCTGACTCTTGAGGGGCTTACCCATGGTTTTGACAGTGAAACGCTATTTCAAGGTGGCGAAATGCTGCTGGAAGCCGGTGCGCGCCTGGCAATTATCGGTGAGAACGGCGTTGGTAAAACAACCTTCCTGCGCTGTCTTGTCAATGAGATCCAAGCAAACAGCGGAGTCGTCAAGTGGTCAGAAAATGCCGCTATCGGCTACTGCCCGCAAGACAGCAGTACAGATTTTGATGGTGACTTGACAATATTTGAGTGGATGTCCCAGTGGCGCACTCCCAAGCACGATGATCTGGCCGTGCGAGGTATTCTGGGCCGACTATTATTTACCGCAGATGATGCCAATAAAAAGGCAAAGGTCTGCTCTGGCGGCGAGAAAAATCGCCTGCTGTTTGGCAAGCTAATGATGATGGACACCAATGTGCTCATCATGGATGAGCCAACCAACCACTTGGACATGGAAGCCATCGAAGCCCTGAACAAGGCACTGGAGAAATATGAGGGCACACTTATTTTTGTGAGTCACGATCGTCAGTTTGTCTCATCCCTGGCAACCCGAGTTATTGAAATCAAAGATCAAGCACTGATCGATTTTCAAGGCACTTACGAGGAATACCTGGCGCACCAGTCAGGTACAGAACAGCAAGTAGCCTGATTCCAAACTCGAATCGGAAAAGGCATATTGGGGCGATAACAATACTCGCCCCAGGACTCAAAAGCTGCAAATTGTAACCAATCACCACCAGATAATACGGGGCTCGGTAGGCATCACCTGAGCCCCCTAAAGTCGCCCCCCGCTACTGCAATCCATCCAGATTCCTTCCTCGGCCAATTTCCTACGAATTAGTAAAAAAACCAAACAGCCAAATAATTTTTATACAGGTTAAAAGTCGATTTACTTTTCCCAACTATAACCATCGACCTCAGGCCGATGCCTGCCTATATAAGGAAGGCGCTCAGAAGATACATTTCAACCATCCTTGTTCTACTACCAAGCGGATGACTTCCAGTGTCATCAAAGTTAAACAACATCTATCGCGACCCCTAAAAGCACCAAAAGTATTCATGTTGCCTGTGCAAGCACCACTGGGGAGCAGATGCCGACTTTCTGGACTATTTACCTAATTTGCCCCTGCAATGTAGCGATTCCCTACTATCAAACCAATTAAACAATACTTTTTTGCTACACCGACCCATCGCTAACCAATAAATGAGTATCTCGTTTTCCCCAAGCGTGATTTTTTGGTGCAGAGTTACTTAAAAAGCTAGGAAAAAAGCGTAAATGCCGAGAAAAAACACTGGAAAACAGGGGTTAAGTTCTGGTACATTCCGCGACTATTTTTTAACCAACTGCCGATTTTCTCATCGGCCGCCAGTGCGAAATTCGCCTGTCGCTGTAACAGAGGTAATAGAATGAAACCAACCAAGCCCCTGCTACTGCTGGCCTCTAGCCTGTTGTCCGTAGCTGCCCAAGCTGAGATGACCTGGAGTGACAACAGCCTGAGCCTTCTTTACGGCCACGATTACAAAGTCGACTACAGCAAGAACACGGATGACTCTGAGAGATCCGTAGTAACTTTTGAGCACGCCAGTGGCCACAGCTGGGGTGACCTCTTTATTTTTGCCGACTACCTGGACTCGGAAGATGGCTCCAAAGAACTGTATAGTGAGATTTCTCCCCGCCTGAGCTTAGGCAAGCTCAGCGGCAGTGAACTGGCTTTCGGACCGGTTACCGATGTACTGATCGCCACAGCAGTTGAGCTGGGCAATATGGATGATCCGGACCACTTGGCAGCAACCGGCCCCCACTTTACCAATTACCTGACGGGTGTGGGCTTTGATCTCGCGGTACCCGGTTTCTCCTTTGTACAAGCGAATGTTTACCACCGCGATAACGATGACAAGGCCAGCAACGAGCAGCTGACCCTGGTTTGGGCCATGCCTTTTACCCTGGGTGATGCCAGCTTTGTCTACGACGGATTTATCGATTGGACCAGTGCTTCTGAAGATTCACATCCGAGCACTAACTTTACCTCCCAGCTGAAATGGGATGCCGGCGCCGCCTGGGGTGAACCCAAGACCCTGTACGCGGGTATTGAGTACGTACACTGGAACGACAAGTTCGGAATCAAAGATGGCACTTATGGTGTCGATTCCAACGAGCGCAACGTTAACCTGCTAGTAAAGTACCACTTCTGATATGAAACCCACTGATATCCAAACATCGGCGACCCCTGGGTCCGACATCCCACAGGTGGGAGGCAATGCCTCATTCCTGGAGAAGTTGTTCAAGCTCTCAGAGCGCCAGACGAATGTTCGCCGGGAAGTGATTGCCGGCGTTACCACATTCCTGACGATGGCCTACATCATCTTTGTGAACCCCAATATCCTGGCTGCAGCGGGTATGGATAAGGGCGCTGTGTTTATGGCGACCTGCCTTGCAGCCGCTATTGGCTGCCTGATTATGGGGCTCTACGCCAACTACCCCATCGCATTGGCGCCAGGTATGGGCCTCAATGCCTTCTTCGCCTACGTTGTCGTCGGTGAAATGGGCTACAGCTGGCAAGTAGCCCTGGGTGCGGTGTTTATATCAGGGGTAATCTTCCTGCTGCTCAGTATCTTCAAGCTGCGAGAGTGGATTATCGATAGTATCCCCCTCTCCCTGCGACAATCCCTGGCAGCGGGTATCGGCCTGTTCCTGGCGATCATTGCCCTGAAGAGTGCCGGTATCGTTGTGGCCAGCCCCGCTACTCTGGTAACCCTGGGCGACCTCAAGTCAATTGAGGCGATCCTGGCAGCACTGGGCTTCTTTATTATTGTGGCCCTGTCCTACCGCCGTATGCTGGGCTCAGTGATGATCGGTATCCTTGCGGTAACCGTCATCGCCCTGGCAATTGGTAAGGTAGAGTTCACCGGTCTGGTATCCGCACCTCCCAGCCTGGCACCGACTTACCTGGAGCTGGATATCGCTGGCGCCTTCGAAGTTGGCATGATCAGCGTGATCTTTGCCTTCCTGTTTGTCGACCTGTTCGACACCGCAGGCACCCTGTTAAGCGTTTCTGATCGCGCCAAACTGCTGGATAAAGATGGCAAGTTGCCTGGAATGGGCAAGGCCCTGATGGCCGACAGCTCCGCATCTGTCGTTGGTTCTGTGCTGGGCTCCTCCACTACTACCTGTTATGTAGAGAGTACTGCAGGAATTACCGCCGGTGGTCGCACAGGCCTGACCGCTGTGGTTTGCGCCGGGCTATTCCTGTTGGCGACCTTCTTCTCGCCCCTAATCGGTATGATTCCGGCCTATGCAACCGCAGGTGCTCTGCTGTATGTTGGCGTCCTGATGACTTCCGGTATGTCATCTATTGATTGGGATGACATTACCGAGGCCGCACCGGCAGTAATCGCCGCAGTGATGATGCCTTTGTCGTTCTCGATCGCGCACGGAATCGCCCTGGGCTTTATTTCCTACGCAGTTATTAAAACGCTGAGCGGACGTAGCAAAGACGTCAGCATCAGTGTCTACGTGTTAGCGGCACTCTTTGTTGCCAAGTTTGCCTTTTTCTGAGGGGTACATTGATGAAAAAGCACTTTATTAGCGCACAGCAGCTCCTGATAGACTCTTATGCTCTCGCCGAGCAAATCTATAAGGACGGCTTTCGCCCAAACTATATTGTCGGTGTTTGGCGCGGTGGCGCTCCTGTGGGCATCGCTGTACAAGAGCTGCTGCACGTGATGGGAGTGGATGCAGACCATATCGCTATCCGCACTTCCTCCTATCTCGGTATCGGTGAGCGCGACAAGAAAGTGCGCGTGCATGGCCTGAACTACCTGATCAAGCGCCTGGAGTCCCATGACTCCCTGTTGATCGTGGACGATGTGCACGACTCTGGCCTGAGTATTGAGCAAACTATCGAAGACCTACGCGCTGCCTGTAAGAAGAACACGCCGGAGATTCGTATCGCGACCCCTTACTACAAGCCGAAGAACAACAAGGCCAAGCGCGAGCCGGATTACTTTATCCACAAGACCGAAGAGTGGTTGGTATTCCCCCACGAGATCGACGGTCTGTCCCGGCAGGAGATTCTGGAGAACAAACCAGAACTCGCCCCCTATGTGGACAGAATCGCCACTGCTGTTTAATCAGCAATATTACCGGGGGCTAATGCCCCCGGTTCTCTTCTCCTCTCATCTCCCTCTCTCCCTTAGGCCATTCCGGCAAACCCTCCCCCGGCACTCAACTCCTGCCATAGGCAATACTTCAATACTCTATTAATAAACCCCACTTATGAAACTAAAGTTAGTGAGAATCAATTTATAAAGTAGAAAAGTTGGTCCAAAATTAATGCGATAAGGCCAAATGTCGGAAAATAAAAATGAACGACAAATCAGCGGGACTTAGTAAATCGCAACTCGATGCTTACTGGATGCCTTTTACCGGGAATCGTCAATTCAAAAGAGATCCCCGTATTATTACCTCAGCCGACGGCTGCTATTACCGTAGTGCTGATGGCCGCCCCATATTCGATAGTCTCTCTGGCTTATGGACCTGTGGTGCTGGACACAACCGCCCGGAGATAATTGACTCCATTACCCGACAAGCAGCCCTTCTGGATTATGCCCCCGCTTTCCAATATGGCCACCCGGGAGCCTTCCAACTAGCGGAGCGTGTCAGCCAGATGATGCCCATGGGGCTCAATCGTATTTTCTTTACAAACTCCGGCTCTGAATCCGCAGAAACCTCTCTAAAAATAGCTAGAGCCTACTGGCAGAAGATGGGTGCTCCAGGGAAAACAAAATTCATCGGACGCGTGAAAGGCTATCACGGAGTTAATTTTGGCGGTCTTAGTGTGGGGGGTATTAGCACTAATCGAGCAATCTTTGGCTCATCTTTAGATTCTGACCACCTTCGCCACACCCTTTTACCCCACAACCGCTTTGCTAAAGGACAGCCTGAACAGGGAAGTTTCCTGGCAGACGAGTTGCTGGAACTTATCAAACTGCACGGTTCTGAAAACATTGCCGCTGTTATTGTCGAGCCCGTAGCGGGGTCTGCGGGAGTATTGCCCCCACCAAAAGGCTATCTCCATCGCCTTAGGGAAATATGTACTCAATACGACATATTGTTGATATTTGATGAAGTCATTACCGCTTTCGGGCGCATGGGGAAAGCCACCGGAGCAGAGTTTTTTGGAGTGACCCCGGATATGCTCAATACAGCCAAACAGCTTACAAATGGCGCTGTTCCCATGGGCGCTGTGGCTGTGCGTCAAGATATCTACGAGATATGCATGGAAAATGGAGGACCTCAATACCAACTGGAGCTTCCCCACGGCTATACCTACTCTGGGCACCCACTAGCCTGCGCAGCGGCATTGGCGACACTGGATATTTTAAAGAAAGAAAATTTATTTGAGAGATCTACGGAGCTTGCCCATATCCTGGAAGACCATATCCATCAACTCAATGGATTACCGTTAATAGAAGATATTCGTAATTGTGGACTTGCCGCAGGCCTGACAATCGAATCAGCTCCGGATGAGCCATTACTCAGGCCTTACTTAATTGCTATGAAGATGTGGGAAAAAGGCTTTTATATTCGCTACGGCGGCGACACATTGCAAATCGGCGTCCCATTTATAGCACAGGCAGAGGAGATTGACGGAGTTATCAACGCATTAGCGGAATCAATTACTGAGGTCGCAAACGGCCAGTAGCCAGAACCTATTCCTTCTCACTCTGTATAAAAGATTCCCCCTACTGATACGGAAAATTTATATCGCCGCCTAGCTATCTTTAATGATACAAAGTAAATCGCAAATAGTAATTCAATAACTCTATATTAAAAATAGCGCCATGAACAAATATATTCGCCTTACAAATGTATTACTAAAGTACAAAGTGGTTATAGCGATTCTATGTGGTATTTTATTAAGTTCCTGTGAGCAAAGAACTACTAAGCAAGAAATAAGCTCACCAGCAAAGAAAATTTCATCTCCTATTAGAACCACAGCCCCAGGACTTTCAGAATCTTATGCTGACATTCGTCGTCAGCAAATTGCTGAAGTGGACTATCGGCTGAGCATCAATCTGGATAGTCAAGCTAAGAACTTCTCCGGAATTGTGCACGCAGATATCAATTTTAGAAAAATACTTGAACAGCCGCTCACTATCGATTTTTCCGGTGGTGCGGTTGATTCAATCCAGGTCGATGGAAGATCTGTTCCATTTGAGTACAACAACTACTTTATTTCTATTGATTATCAAAATCTACCAGAAAAATCCCACACGATTACGGTGAATTATCAACACCCGTACTCTAACAATGGCTCAGGATTACATCGCTTTAAAGACCCCAAAGACGAAAAGGTCTATTTATATACGGACTTTGAACCTTATGATACCAATCGCCTATTCCCACATTTTGACCAACCCAATTTGAAAGCACGCTACACCCTGGATGTAAAGGCTCCAAAAGACTGGGTAGTAGTTAGCGCGGAAAGAGAGGAGAGAGTAGAAGAGAAAAGAAAATCAAACCACTGGTTTTTTCCTCAAACCAAGAAATTCTCATCTTACATATTCTCTTTACATGCAGGTCCTTACCACATCTGGGAAGACAAGGCAGGAGATATTCCCCTTCGCTTAATGGCAAGACAGAGCCTGGCAAATTACGTAAAAACAGAAGACTGGTTTACCTTCACCAAACAATCCTTTGAGTTCTTTCAGCCCTACTTTGAAATTGATTATCCATTTAAAAAATATGATCAAATACTAGTACCTGATTTTAACGCCGGCGCTATGGAAAATGTTGGGGCTGTAACATTTAACGATTCTTACATATCCCGAGGAAAAAAGACCCAGGCCCAGCGGATGCGCCTCGCCAATGTTATTGCCCATGAGCTGGCCCATCAATGGTTTGGTAATTTGGTCACCATGAATTGGTGGGATGACCTTTGGCTCAATGAGAGCTTTGCCACTTACATGGCCAATCTGGCTCTAGCCGAAAATAGCGAATTCACTACCGCTTGGGAGAACTATTACTTAGGCGCCAAGCAATGGGCCTACCACACTGATCAACGCCCCACTACCCACGCTATTCAATTACCAGTCAACAATACTGACGAAGCCTTTGCCAATTTTGATGGAATTACTTATGGCAAAGGCGGCTCAGTACTCAAGCAATTGCCCTACTATTTGGGCAAAGAAGAATTTCGCAAAGGCGTCAGTAATTACTTAAAGGCCTTATCTTATGACAATTCAACCCTCAATGACTTTATCAACCACCTGGGCAAAGCTGCGGATAAAGATCTTAATTCCTGGCAGCAACAGTGGCTTTACCAGGCCGGCCTCAACACAATTGAAGCCAGCTTCCAGTGCGATGATGACAAAATCAATCATCTGGTAATTCAGCAAACAGCACCAGAGGAATACCCGATATTAAGGGAACAGCGCACACAGCTGGGGGTTTACCAAAGGAAAGCTGGAAGTATGAAACGGGTTGCAACCCTTCCAGTGCTTTATAGTGGTGCCAGAACCGAAGTAAAAGAAGCCGTGGGGCTACCCTGCCCAGAGGGGCTATACCCCAATGAAGAAGATTGGGCCTATGTGAAGGTAAATCTGGATGAAGTTACCATCAAGAATATGGCTCAGCATATCAATGATATTGAAGAACCGTTTGCACGACTAATGTTCTGGCAAAGCCTATTTGATAGCACCTATGACGCAAAACTGCCCCTGGATGAGTATATTAGTTTTATAGTGAATAATGGCGTCGACGAAAGAGACATCAACATTATTCGTTTGAACGCTAGATATATTGAATTCACTTACGATTTCCTGACTCAAATCCCCCTAAGCACAAAGCGTCGTAACGAACTTACTCAGACTGTTGAGAGCTTTGTCTGGGGTCAACTACTAGAGGCGGCTGAAGGTAGTGATCAACAAAAAGTCTGGTTTGGTGTTTTTACCAATATCGCCCACTCCACACCAGCATTAAGTCATGCTAGAGACCTGTTAATGGGAGAGTTTGCCATTAAAGGACTGGAACTCGATCCTGATATGCGCTGGAAACTTATCAAGTTGCAGAATCGTTATCTATTCTCAGATTATGAGCAGGCAATCACAAGAGAATTGGCAAAAGATAACTCCGACAGATCTAAACTCAACGCACTATCTGCTGAAGTTATTCGCCCCCAATCCGAAAACAAATCAAAGTGGGTAGATAACCTTATATCTAATCGAGACAAATTCAAGTTAAGTGAAATTCGAAAAATTACAGAGTCCCTTTTTGCACCAGAGCAAATAGAGCTATTTAACATCCACGGTCAACCGATTTTTGACTCACTGGCTCAGGTCAATGAAGATGAATCTCAGGAATTGCTTACTGCTTATGCTTACGCCCTACCGCTAATGTGTTCTAGAGAAAATGTAAATGAGATTACTAAGTCACTAAAAGAAAAACCACAACTTAAGCCCATATTGGTAAAAGCACTAAAAAATCATCGCTATTCCGGTGAACGCTGTATCAATATCGGGAAGCGATTACTCTAGATCTTCTTTAAACTAGCTATTAATGTTGAACTAAGGGCAATATCCAGCCCTTAGTTTCCCTTACCAGGCTTTTGGCCGGGTATTACGCGTAATAAAACGGTGCATATTTTATCTAAATGCCCCCTAATAAAGCATATCTATTGCACCAGCTAACTTATACTTATTCTTCTCTAAAAATCTTGTTACAGTGACATTTCAAAGCCCAAAAAATTAACGGGCGTTCCTACTTGAACCATTGTTTTAAAAAGAAAGACAATCAAATAAAGATGTATATATCAGTAAAATTAGACGACCTGTCCGATGGCTCCATTAACAATCTTCTTGAATCTCATCTACGGGAAATGTACCGACATTCCCCACCTGGAAGCGTTCACGCACTAAATCCTGATGAGTTAAATGACCCCATGATTACCTTTTGGGGAGCGAGAATTGATGGAGTTTTGGCCGGCTGTGGTGCCCTAAAAGAGATCAACCCTGATTTGGGCGAAATAAAATCCATGAAAACTCATTCTCTATTCCTGCGCAAAGGCGTTGCCCGCGCCTTGATAGAAAGAATATTGGAGGAGGCAAAGCAGCGTAAATATAAAGAGATAAAGCTGGAGACAGGCCGCACTGAAGCTTTTGCTCCCGCAATCGCTCTCTATCGCCATTATGGATTTGACGATTGCGACCCTTTCAGTCACTATAAAAATGACCCTTTTAGCCTATTTTTAGGTAAAAAATTATAATCAATAGGTATTCTTTATCAGTCAGTGTCAGAGTGTTTGTTACTATGACGCTATCCAGAAGATCCTTTATTAAATATTCCAGCTTAGCTTCCCTTACTTTTGGTGGAGTCAATCTAACCGCTAATGAGGCTAATTCCAGCCTATCTATATCAAGCCTTCCCAGCCTGGAAATGCCTTTACAGGAGATTTACCCCGCAGTCTTTTCTGGCGAGATCTATGTAGCAGGGGGATTTATCCCATCGGATACAGCAGTTTTCTTCGGTCTCTCTCCAACTAAACAAACACATATCTTTTCTCCGCGGGAACAAAACTGGATGCCAGGGCCCAATTTACCTGAGTCAAGACATCACCTTGGCATGGCCAGTAATTCCAACAGCCTATATGGCATCGGTGGATTTTTTGGCGATTCTGATAGCGCTTGGCAAGCCCGAAATACCGTTTATAAACTTTCCGGCGAATATAAGCATTGGATAGAAACCAGCCCTCTCCCCCGGCCACTGGCTGAATCTATTTACACCAACATTGGGGAGAACATCCATGTCATTGGCGGTAGGGCCCCCGACGAACAGTCTAAAAATAGAGATACCAATTCTCATTATGTGCTTACAAGAGGGGATCATTGGGAGCAAGCAGCGCCAGCCAGTATCAAGCGAACCTCCGCAGGTGGGGCAAACTTAAATAACAGAATTTATGTTGTTGGTGGCCGCCAGGTTAGCGACAATGGTAGCAAGGCCAGGAATCTAACTTATGCCGAAGTTTATGACCCCAGCCTGGATAAATGGGAAAAGATCCGCCCCCTACCCCAGGCTGCTGCCGGACTCACAGTAACCCCATTAAATAATAAATTAATAGTTACCGGCGGTGAGGCATTTGGCCCCAATGGCAACTGGAAGACTGGTACAGC
Organism: Microbulbifer maximicatervae (SeqCode); assembly: GCF_056231245.1. Lineage (NCBI taxonomy): Bacteria > Pseudomonadati > Pseudomonadota > Gammaproteobacteria > Cellvibrionales > Microbulbiferaceae > Microbulbifer > Microbulbifer maximicatervae (SeqCode). Next base: position 138,302 of record NZ_CP174334.1, on the reverse strand, counting down.
ATTTAACAATATTTGGATTTACGATCCAGTCACAGATGATTGGAACAATCAGGGTCAGTTGCCCCAGGCACGGCACGGTCACGGAGCAGTAGCCCTAGGAGAAAGCCTCTACTTGATTGGTGGAGCCTCTAAAGTTGGGCCGCAAGAAACTCTCGCCTCCGCAATACAGCTGCGCTGGAGCTAAAGGGCAATAATAAAGTACCCTTGAGCAAACCCACAATGCCTCTGGCTTGCAGAGGCCCACTGATGGGATGCATTAATTAATCGGGAGCAATGCTGCCATCAATATCTGTATAGTTCTGATGGCGCTCAACTCCTAAATATCCAATATATCTATCCCGTATCTCACGCACATAATTAACTGGCTCCCTGCCGCGCACGTAACCAAAACGACTATCGCGATAGTATTCAGGCTGGGACAACAGCAACATGGCCTCTTCAACATGGCCAAACCACTGGTTAGGGTCCCACTCCAGTCGTCGGGCTAACGCTCTGGCATCCCTGACATGACCGTGACCCGCATTATATGCAGCCAGGGTAAAATAGATCTTCTGCTCTAGGGGTATATTTTCAGGAAAACGTTTATCCAGCCACCCCAAATAAGATACACCTGCGCGGATACCGTTTTCAGGATCATACAAATTCTTAACTCCCATCTGTCGTGCTGTCCGCGGTAATACCTGCATCAAGCCCTGAGCACCGGCAAAGGAGCGAGCTTGGGGGTTAAATTGACTCTCCTGGTACATCTGCGCAACCACCATACGCCAATCCCGATCGGTAGCCTCAGTATATTTCTTTACTATGGGATCAAAGGGCGATAGTTCATCAGTGCTGCGCAGGCGCTGCCCTTGATGTCGGAGGATACGCTTTTGTTCCTTGAAATATTTATTGTAAGTAACGTTAAAGAACAGGTCCCGATTGTGCTTGTTCAGAAAGTTATTCAGTTGTTCCAGTAATACCGGCTGGCCAGTTCGAACGGCCCAGGCGATATCTCGCTCCCCTGGCAACTCCCCCACTACAGTAAAGTCATCCCGGTAAGTACTCTCAATGGCGGCCAAGTGTGAGTCAACTACGGTATAGGGAAAAATACCCCTGGCTACTGCATCAATAAGAAACTCACTGGTAGCGCCTTTTAGACGATGGATCTGTAGCGGCACCATATCTTGCCCGTGCTGCTTTTCCATTATTTTGACCAGACTCTCGTGATAGCTCGTGGTGGGATTAACCACTACTGTTTGCCCAGAAAGCAGGTTCTCTGGAAGGGGTAGCTCTTTATCAGGCACCTTTGATTTTGCGGCTACTACCTGTTCCGTAACTGTCATATAAGGCTTGGAAAATGCCAATCCCTGCTGGCGGCGGGCCTCGGTAACAGTAAGGGATGCAGCAATCATGTCCCCCATTCCATCATTCAATGCCTCGACCAAATCCTGGTCCTTATCGGGCACAACCATGCTCAGGCGTAATTTATGGTCACGAGCAAACTTCCTTAGCAGATCGTAATCAAACCCCATCAACTCACCGCGCCAGATAAAGTAGGAAGCGGGGTGATTGCGAGTGAGCACCCTTAAAGTTCCGCTCTTCTTTATTGCCTGCCAATCTCTCAGTGGCTGCTCTCGGTTCTGACTGGCCAATACCAATTCTGCGGTAAAGAACTCATTCAACTCACGCCTCAAAGCGATAGCATTTTTGCGTACAGCCCAGGCGATAGGCCTGCGGGAATCGAGTTCTGTGGTGGCTGTGAGTTGCGGGTAATCAGTTAGAAGTACATCGGCCAAATTACTATCAATAATTGTCGCGGGGTATTCGCCGGCTGCTACAGCCGCGATAAGCTCGCTGGCTGCAACCGGCTTATCGAGGTAAGTGATCCTGTAATTTTCCCTATCGACTTGCTGCTCCAGGGTTTCAGCAAATGCACTTCCCCGCCGCAGCACGACTTGCAAGGGCACAGCCTCTTCCACCTCGAACTCTTTATGAGTAATTAGCAACTCATCAACATATTGTAATGGGCGGGTAAAACCCAGTGATAATTTGCGTTCTTCGGTGCGGGAAAAATTGGTGGCGATTACATCCCCACGTCCATCAATAACCGCCGGAATTAAATCGGAAAAGTTATCTACGTAAACCCACTGAGGCTTTAATCCCCGGCTACGAGCAAAATTTTCCGCAAGTTTTCGCCACTCTGTTGCAGGTAGTCCTTCTCGTGGTAAGGCGCTCTCCTGGGGGCCCCTTGGGGCCAACAGGCGTAATACACCTCGCTCTAACAAGGCTGGCAAATCTCCCTGCTCTACATAATTTTCAAATTGTGGCTTTGCGGGCTGTTTATTCTGCGGCGTTGGTATCGGTTGTTGGGGAGATTCCGTTAAAACCTTTGAGTTTTCTACAACAGGATCTCTATTACTCTCGCATGCGGCAAGCAGCAATATTAAGACAAATAGCGGAAATATAACGAAAAACCGTTTTCTGCTCACAGTGCACCCTTTCTTATTCTATGAGAAGCATTACCCTTAACGCGCTCGCTATGCTTCACAATATGGAATTGCCGCTGTTACAGAAATCGTACCAGTTTGCAGGGAAATTATCCCCTAAAAAAAAGCCCGGCAAAGTCAATTGCCGGGCAAATATACGTTGGCGAATGTCGGATGTCTCTTACACAGAGTGACAAGCCTTTTTTATTCAGTGAGCGCTCTTATGGTTGCTATGATGACTTGGGTTTGCCCTTCAGCTCTGCCAACCTCATTTTTATTTCTTTGTTCTGCTCCTCGTCTGGAAGCTCGAACATCAGCGGCTTCGCCACTCGGGCAAAATACTCCGCATCTTTCTTTTGGTAGAGCTCTTCTGCCAGCCACTGGGCAATATGCAGCTCACGGGGGGCACGCTTGTAAGCCTGCTCCAGCTTTTCCAGATATTCCTCTCGGGGGTAATCCAGCATCTCCATAGCCATCGCCAGGCCAAACCAGTGAGATGCATTTTTCGGTTCTTCCTTCACCAGGAAGTCGAACTCCTCCCGCGCCATTTTCAGGCTGCGAAGATCCCGCTTACTACCGGGCGCCACCGCCTGCTGATTAACCGTTAACCAGGCATGGGCACTCAAGTACCAGAGCTGGCCCCGGTCCTTAGTGGGGACACTGGCCAAAAGGTGGCTAGCCTGGGGGAAATTACCCAATCGCAGATCGGCACTCGCTTTAATCGCAGCCAACTCAGTACTGTAAATACCCGTGCTGTAGGCATACTCAATCAACTCATCCAAGGCCAGCAGGTTGTAACCGGACTGGGCGATAAATCCAGCCAGGATACTCACCGACTCTCTTTTGCTGAGGCGTTTAATCGTAGGGCTGGCCTCTTTAAAGTCCGCGGGGATAACGCCATTAAAATGTTCAAAGCTATCCGCCTTATAAGTGGCTACATAGGCCTTTTCGATTTCTTTCACCGACATCCCCAGCGCTTCTTCCAGGGCAAGTACTGGGTCGGCACCATCGTTATAGGCTTTGACGAAATTATCGAAATTATCCTGCTTGCCGCTTTTCATCATCAACCAGTGAGACAGAATCCAACCTCCGGCATAGACATCTGCCTTTTCGTCCGCATCGGTGTTGTACACCGTCGCGCGCAACAGGTCTTCCAGCGGCATAAGCCCGGTATACATCAGGGTCATGGCCCGTTCGCTGGGAATGGAGCCAATTTCGTAGGTGCCTTTTTCCGGGAATGACATGGTTGCCATAAATTCAGCAAACCCCTCGCTATACCAATAGGGGTAGTGGGTGGTGTTGCCGTTATAGCTCAGAAAATGGGTGTATTCGTGGAACAGGAATTCGCGCGCTTTGAGCTGCCTCTCAACGCTGCGACCATCCAGGTTTACCAGGGCATAGTTACCCTCCGCAGAGGTATCGAACAAACCGTTGGTCATATCCGCCAGCTCAACACCCACCAGGTTTGCATAGGTGTCCCGGTCTGCGGCCGCATAAATAGTTAATCGCTCGCTTTTTGGATCTGCATCGAGTAACTCCAAGGCCACTGCGCGATAGCGCTCCAGGTCTGCTACCAGACTTTTGACTGCGTTGGGATCACCATCGGTAATCACGCGAAAATTATCACTGTCGACTTCATACCAGGTCACCTCCCCCAAACCACGCGGCGCGGCGTAGGCTGAAGCGATAAATCCGAAACAAAGTACTAATAGAACAACTGAACGAGAAACCATAGTTCGGGCCACCGAGTCATTGTTGCTGAAGCCCTCCCTAGCTGATTAGCGAAGACGACACAGTACCGGTTTTCATTGATCAAAAAAAGATCAATTTGATCACAAAACAGCTTTTCGCCTGTTTTTGTGTGACTGGAAAGACACAAAATAGATAGCTATTCACAAACAGTTTTCTGCAGCAGATTGCGACATGAAGCGAGACAAACGTCTCAAATTTAGCCCTGTTTACGTACAAAACTAGGATGAACTCCTATAGTACGGGGTCGACCAAGGAGGGAATCCTGGTCAAAAAAATAATAATGATTTCATCAGATGAGAGAAAACTAATGAATACCAAGCCACTACTGGCGCTGCTTGGCGGCGCCCTAATGTCTGCTCATGCCTGGTCGGCACCGGAATATATCGCCGACGTGGATATTACTTCTTTTGACGGTACGGTCCTGGATGCGAACTTATTTATCCCGGAAACGCCTGCACCAGCAGACGGTTACCCCACCGTTATTTTTACCAACAGCTGGGGGCTGGAGAAGCACCAGTACCACTTCCAGGCCAAAGAGCTGGCAGAGAACGGCTACCTGGTGCTCAGCTACTCCACCCGGGGATTTGGGCACTCGGGAGGACTTGTTGACGTCGCAGGGGATAACAGCCTTAACGATGTGGGAGTCCTGATCGACTGGCTGGAAACCAATTACCCGGTGGGCAAGCTGGGTATGGCCGGAATTTCCTACGGCGGTGGAATTTCACTACTGAGTGCCGCTAAGCACCCTCGCGTCGATGCAGTAGCTGCGCTATCCGGTTGGGCAGATGTAGTGGAAGCTTTGTACCCCAATGAAACCGTCAACCTGGTATGGGGCACGCTGCTTGTTACTACGGCCTTCCAGAAAGAGGCCGAACTCGAGCAGGTATGGAGCAACCTGCGCGACGGCGAAAATATGGAACAGGTAATTAATTTCGGTGCTGAGCGCTCCGCAATGAGTTACGTGGACGAAATCAATCAAAACGGCACAGCGGTGTTGCTCTCAAACAATTTCGCCGACTACCTGTTTAAGCCGAATAGCATGACCGATTTCTACTCCCTGCTCGAAGGGCCCAAGAAACTCATGCTAAACCCCGGCACCCACGCGATTACCGAGACTCTTACCGGTAACAATGGCCATATCTGGTCCACCAGTTTCCGCTGGTTCAACCACCACCTTAAAGGCGAGGACAACGGGATCGACACCGAACCCAAGGTGGATATGACTGTGCGTATCAGCAATGAGCTGGAGCAATTCGAGGACTACCCGGTAACGGACGAAAGCACCACCTGGTACCTGCAGCCACGCTTTACCATGTTTAACAATGCAAAAATGGAGAGCGACAAGTACGACGGCTGGAGCTGGAGTAATGAATTCCACGGCGGCTCAGATACCTTTGCAGGCACCGGTATCCCGCTGGTTTCCGATGCACTGGAAGGCTTCGGTATCCCCGTTTACGCGCCCATGATCGCTATCAACGGCTACTACGCCATCGAGTACAAATCACCGATTCAGTGGGAAACCCTGAAGATTCGCGGCGAACCCAAACTCGAAATGTGGGTGGAACCCAGCAAAAAAGAAGTGCAACTCAACGTGCACCTCTACGATGTGGGTCCGTTGGGATTGGGGCGTCTGATAACTCACGCCCCCATTACCCTGCATTCAGACAAGTCTGGGCAAAAACAAAAGTTCGAAGTGGACTTTTTCACCACCAGCTACGATGTCCCGGTTGGCCACCGTGTAGTATTGGCCATCGATACTCAGGGTTATATCTACCAGAAGCCGGAAAATACCAATTACACCATCACAGTGCCCTACAGCAGCAGCAAGGTCTCTAGCCTGACCGTACCGCACCTGTAGGTCTCCCCACAGAAACCCGGCATCCACTGCCGGGTTTCCTCCCACCTTCCCCTCAGCCCAACTATTTGCATCGCGTAATTTTTCTCCAAAGCGGTACAATCAGCCTTTTGGCTGAGTGCTCCCCCTACCATGAAAAAGAACATCCCGCTCGCCCTGCTAACCGCGGCCCTGCTCTCAGTAGCAGGTTGTAACCCCGCAGAAAAAGCATCGGAACCAGCAAAAACCAGTACCGCCCAGGAAGTCGAGGCTAAAGGCCTCGATTTTGATAAGGCTCCCGAAGGGCGCCTGCCCGAGGGCACTACCCCCTTGGATTACCAACTGGAACTGGTGCTGGACCCTCGCAAAGACACCTTCACCGGCAAGGTGGATATCGATATCCAGCTGGCGGAAGGTGCCCGACATATTTGGCTGCATGGCAAAAACCTGGATGTGCGCGAAGTCTACGCACAGCTCGATGACGGCCGCCAGATTCCGGCCGAATACCGGGAGGTACTGGACAGTGGTGTTGCCGCAGTAGAGTTTGCGGAGAAGATCGATGCGGGCAGTTTCAAACTGCATATCGACTACAGTGCTGCATTTGATCGCAACCTGGCCGGGCTTTTTAAGGTCGAGGAACAGGGCGATGCCTATGCCCTGGCAAAATCCGAATCGATCCAGGCCCGCAAGTATTTACCCGGTTTCGACGAGCCAGGCCTGAAAGCGCCCTTTACCGTCAGCCTGACAATACCCGAAGGCTACGCAGCGATTAGCAATGGGCCCGAGCTGAAGCGCGAAGCGGCAGGTGACGGCATGGAGAAAGTCACTTTCGCCACCACACCACCGATGTCAACCTATTTGCTGTCCCTGTCAGTGGGGCCCTTTGACCAGGTTGAGCGCCCAGCCATACCGCCGAGCAAATACCGCAAAGACCCCATTCCCCTGCGCGGCTTCGCCCGTAAAGGTCGCGGTGAGGATATGAACTACATCCTCGATATCACCCCCAAAATGGTGGAGACCTTCGAGACCCAGCTGCAACGCCCCTACCCATTCAAGAAGCTGGACATTATTGCCGCCCCCCAGTGGCCCAGTGGCGCTACTGAATTGTCCGCGGCAATTACCTATCGCGAACAGCGTATCCTGGTGGGCGACAACCCGGCTCCCGGCACCCGCCTGGCTCTCGTAGAAGTTCATGCGCACGAAATTGCCCATATGTGGTTTGGCAATCAGGTCACCCCTCCCTGGTGGGACGACCTATGGCTGAAGGAAGGTTTTGCTACCTGGGGGGAGGCGCTGGCCCTCACCATTATGGAACCTGAAGAGGGGCACGACCTCAACGCAGCGACTTATGCGATCGGCGCCATGCAGCTAGACTCCCTGGCCAGCACCCGCGCCATTCGTGAGCCCATCGCGGACAACAACAATATTCGCAACGCCTACGATTCGATCACTTACTCGAAGAGCCTGGGCGTTATCCACATGGTGGACACCTATTTCGGAGCGGAAAACTTCCGCCCGGCACTGGGACGTTACCTGGAAACCTTCTCCGACAGCGTGGCCGACTCACCACCCTTCTACAAAGTGATCGGCCAGGAAACCAACACCCCGGAACTGACCGAGACTTTCCGCAGTTTTGTCGAGCAAAAAGGGGTTCCACAACTGGATATCTCCATGGACTGCAATAGCGACGGCAAGGCCTCGCTAGTGGTTCAGCAGAGCCGTTACAAGCCACTCGGCTCCCCTATCGCCGACGCCAGCGATAAATGGAGCATCCCCTTCTGCTTCAGCACCGATAGCGGCGTGCAGCAGTGCCAGATCCTGACTGAGCCAAGGGAAACCCTGGAGATTACCGGCGGTGCCTGCCCAAATTGGGTAATGCCCAATGCTCAGGGCAGCGGCTACTACCGCTGGAACCTTCCCAAGGCTCAGTGGCAGGCACTGATTAAACAATTTGCCCAGTTCTCTGCCACTGAGCAGCTGTCCATTATCGACAGCGCCTTCTCAGCTTTCGAGGCCGGCAATCTCACTGCGGCACCACTGCTGGAAGTAGTGCGCAAATCCGCAGTGGCGGACAAGCGCCAGGTGATCACCATGCCACTGCGCTACCTGCAGAAGTACCGGGATAATTACCTGGGTGAATCCCAGCGCTCTGCATTCCTGAATTTTGCCCAGAACCTGTACCTGCCGATACTAAATCGCAGCGCCAATAGCAGTGATAGCGACCAGCAGATGCTGCACAGCGACCTGCTAACCTTTATGGCGCAAGTTGCAGAAGATCCTGACTCGCGCAAGCAGTTACAAGAAATGGCAACCGCCTTTACCGGCTTTAAACAGGAACGGGATGCGAAGGCATTAAGCTCCGACCTATATCAGGCAGCCCTGAGTGTGGCAGTACAGGATGCAGGGGAGGATTTCCTCGCACACCTGATCAAAGTCCGCGCCGAGCTGGATGATCCCCGCTTTGAAAATGCCAGTGCCAATGCCATCGGTACCAGCAACAATCCCAAGCAAGTGGAAACCATTCAAGCATTAGCGCTCAGCGACGAAATGGGGCCGAGAGAATCATTTGGCCTGATCCATTACGCCCTGGCCCAACCCAGAGTTCAGGAACAGCACTGGGAGTGGCTGCAACAGAACTTTGACAAGGTAGTAGATAAGATTCCGGCCCAGATCCGCCGCCGCACCCCATCACTTGCCGCTGCCTTCTGCGATAAACAGCACCTGGGCGAACTGCAACAACTCTTTGCCCAGAAAGGTGATTTAGCTCCCGGATACCAGCGCAGCCTCGCCCAAGCCGAGGAGCGAATCCAGCTGTGTATGGCACTGGAGAAAAAAGGCAAAGCGCTAATGGGGGCATTGCCGAAGGCAGTCAATCTCGCCGCTAAACAATAAAAAACAAAAGCTGTTATCTAAATAGCAATTCGAAAAGGCCGGTATTACTAAGTAATACCGGCCTTTTTTATTACTGAGCGTATTTGAGTTAAACGGTTATGAAGAAGCAGATTTATTATGCTTGCGCAGTCGGAAAGATAACCAGATCAATGGCAGCCCCAAAATAATCGCATAGGCACCGATTACCCAGAGCAACGCCAGAGCACCAGCCCCGGGGCTGACTAAAATCGCAACTCCGAAAATCACCGAGAGAACACCAATGGCGATCAGCAGCCACTCGTTATCAATTTCCTTGCGCAGGCGAACAGCACCGACAATTTCAAAGATACCCCGCACCAGGGCCCAGGCACCGATAAAAACGACCAACACTAAAGCGGTAATCTGCGGGAAAATAAAAGTCACAATTCCCGCAGCCAAACTGATCAGCCCCGAGACAATCAACCACCACAGTGGAGTGGACTTATGCCGCCCCATCACCGCCGCAACCAGGGAAAAAATACCATCCAGGAAAGCGTAAACCCCAAAAAGTAACACCAGGGTCAACAGGGACAATCCCGGCCAGACAAAAGTCAGCACGCCAAAAATCACCGCGACAATACCGCGCAGCAAGAGTAGCCACCAGTTTGCAGACAACACCTGCAAAATAGGTCCGGTCGCCAGGGGAGGAGTGTCAGCGGACATAGAAAAGTCCCCAGGTTGAGTAACTTTCCATATTGAAGAATCCCTTACCATCAGGGAATTGAATTTTTCCCCGGCGGTTTTTAAAGGCAGCCTACGAGCGCGGCCAGGCAGTCGACTCTGCAAAGACTGTGACCGCGCCGCAGGCCACTATTTTCAGTGTAGCTCTAAACGACAATTGGGAAGTTATGCAAACTGCCCTGCGGGTCATGAAAGGAGAGGAAGGGAAAAAAACTAATAAGGCAGGAAGGAAAGAATACACTTCGCTCGGGGGACCATATGAGGCATATGGATGGCGATTATGAGCTTATAGGGGTGTATACACAGCGCATCTCGAGAGAAGTGTATTCTTTCCTTCTGACCCAAGAGTAATTTGGAGAGAACGGCAGCCCGAACGGGCTGCCGCAATAGTATAATCAGGCCAGAGCGCCGATCACACCACGCAGTTTATCCACAACAGCATCGATCTCGTGCTTCTCGATAATCAGCGGTGGGGACATACACAGGGCATCGCCAATACCGCGGGCCATCACTCCAGCTTCCCAGGCCATACCAGAGACTTTAGCTCCGTATTTCCCTTTCAGATCCTGCGGCGCGCGCAACTCAATAGCGCCCACTAAACCGTAATTGCGCACATCGATCACATTGTCCAGGTCAGCCAGGCTGTGCAAAGCATTTTCCCAATGCTGACCAATTTCACCGGCAGCGCGGGTCAACAGGCCTTCGCGCTCGTAAATATCCAAAGTCGCCATACCCGCAGCACAGGCAACCGGATGTGCTGAGTAGGTATAACCGTGGAAGAATTCCACCGCACCATCGGGAGCCGCATTCATCACGGTTTTATAAATTTCATCGCTGACAAATACCGCACTCAGGGGCACTGTGGCATTGGTAATCCCCTTTGCGGAGGTGATCATATCCGGGGTCACACCGAACTCCGTGGAGGCAAATGCAGAGCCGGTACGGCCCCAGCCAGAGATGACTTCATCAAAAATCAGCAGCAGGTCGTGCTTATCACAAATTTCCCGCAGGCGTTGCAGGTAGCCTTTGGGAGGCAGTACCACACCGCCTGCACCGGCAAACGGCTCAACAATCACAGCGGCAATCTGGTCGGCACCGTGGAAAGCTACCAGTCTCTCCAGGTCTTCAGCCAACTCAATACCGTGCTCCGGCAGGCCACGACTAAATGCATTGCGCTCAATGTCCAGGGTATGACGCATATGGTTGGCTTTCACCGGCTGGCCGAAACCCTGGTAGTTGGGAGGAATACCGCCCACAGAAATACCGCCGAAGTTTACGCCGTGATAACCCTTCTCACGGCCGATAAACATAGTGCGAGTGCCCTTGCCGCGTACACGCTGGTATTGCAGGGCAATTTTCAGGGCGCTCTCAACTGCCTCGGAACCGGAATTACCGAAGAACACATGGTCCAGGCCATCGGGAGTGTGCTTTACCAGACGCTCGGAATATTCGAAACCCAATTCGTGGCCGAAATTAAAAATAGAGCTGTAGTCGAGTGTTTTTGCCTGCTGGTAAATTGCCTCTGCAATTTCAGAACGGCAGTGACCCGCATTACTGCACCACAAACCCGCAGTCGCATCAATAACCTGGCGACCGCCTTTCTCCGTGAGATAAATCCCCTCGGCGTGCTCTACAATTCTCGGTGCAGACTTAAAGGTGCGGTTGGGGGTAAACGGCATCCAGAAAGCATCGGTTTGCATCTCAGACATAGTATTAATCTCCGCAAGTTCCCTGAAGTTTCAAACTCTTAAGTAGGGGAGCCACAGGCTCCCGAAAATCGGTTCGGGCGCTTGTCACCTAGGACAAGCGCAGGCCAGTTGTGTTCAGACCGGGACTCAGGCCCCGAAACAGCAATATTTGGTCTCGTAAAATTCGGCCATACCCTCGACACCGCCCTCGCGGCCAATACCGGACTCTTTAACACCACCGAAGGGTGCCACAGTGGTGGAGAAAACCCCGGTGTTACAGGCAATCATGCCGTAATCGAGCGCCTCTACCACACGATTGGCTCGGCGAATGTTTTCACTCATCACGTAAGCCGCCAAGCCGTAGGGCGTTTCATTCGCACGGCGAACCACATCTTCCTCATCGGAAAACTTCTGTACCGCCGCCAGAGGGCCAAAAATTTCCTCCTGGGCGATACGCATGGTATCGGTAACTCCAGTGAGGATGGTTGGCGCAAAAAAGTTATCGCCATTGGCCAGCTGCTCACCGCCAATTTCAATTTTTGCTCCGGCCTCAACCGCATCCTGTACCAGCCCTTGAACCCGGTCCACAGCCCTGCGGAAGATCATCGGGCCCATATTGACCCCTTCCTCGGTAGCGTGGCCGATCTTCAGGGCGGCAACCTGCTCGCGCAGCTTTTCCACAAACTCATCGTGCACGGATTCGTGCACGTAAATACGATTGGTGGCCACGCACACCTGGCCAGCATTGCGGAATTTGGTCGCCATACAGGCGCTGACTGCGGTATCCATATCCGCATCGTCAAATACGATAAACGGCGCGTTGCCGCCGAGCTCCATGGACATTTTTTTCACGGTGCTGGCACACTGGGACATCAACAGCTTGCCCACAGCAGTGGAGCCGGTGAAGGTGAATTTGGCCACACGGGGATCTTGGGTCAGAACCTTGCCAATTCCCGGAGAATCACTGCCGGTAACTACATTGATAGTCCCCTTGGGCAGGCCCGCTTCTTCCGCCAATTGACACAGCGCCAGAGCAGATAGTGGCGTCTCCAGGGCCGGTTTGATCACCACAGTACAGCCCGCCGCCAGTGCCGGACCCGCCTTGCGGGTGATCATGGCGTTGGGGAAGTTCCAGGGAGTAATACAGGACACCACGCCCACCGGCTGGCGGATGGTATTCAGGCGCATGGCCGGGTTGTGGGTCGGGATTGTCTGGCCGTAGGCCCGGCGGCACTCTTCCGCGAACCACTCAATAAAGGAAGCCCCGTAGATAATCTCACCTTTCGCTTCCGCTACCGGCTTGCCCTGCTCCAGGCTAAGGATCATTGCCAGGTCATCGCTGTTATCCACGATCAGCTGGTACCAGCGCTTGAGCACCGCAGCTCTCTCACCAGCTGTACGGCGGCTCCATGCCGGGAAGGCTTCACTGGCAGCCGCCACTGCCGCCTCGGCATCCTCTGTGGTACCGTCGGCCACACGGCCCAGCAACTCACCATTTGCCGGGTCACATACATCTACAGTGGCGGCAGCGTCACGCCATTCGCCCGCTATATAGTTCTGAAATTTCAACAGGTCCGAATTTGCAAGTTTCACAGGAAAATTCCTAGTAAATAGATGTTATTAGTAGTATGCGGCGATTCTGGCCGCAGCTGACTGAGGAGAATAGTAGTATTTTTCCAACTAAAGTTTATATTTATCAAACTTTAATTATATCTACAGCCAGAAACCATCTCAGCGCCCCAGGAAGTGCAGCTATGAGCAAAACCAAAAACGCCCTGGGAGGCCGCCTCAGCGATATGGATTTGCGCCTGTTGCGCGTCTTCCGCGAGGTTGTGCACGCCGGAGGCATCACCCCTGCCGAAGTCACCCTGAATATCAGCCGCTCCACGATCAGTGTGCATATCTCCGACCTGGAGACACGGCTGGGTATGCAGTTGTGCTTGCGCTCTCGAGGCAGGGCCGACTTCAAACTGACCCCGGAGGGGGAGGCCTTGTATCGGGCTATTTTGGAGCTCGATGGGCACCTGGATACCTTCAAAAGCCAGGTCAATGCAATCCAATCCCAACTCACCGGTACCCTGCGCCTGGTAATGCCCGACGATGTATTGGAAATACCGCAACTGAACTTGCCCGGAACTATCACCCAACTGCGTGAGAAGGCCCCGCAACTCCACCTGGAAGTACAACTGGCCGCCCCTCAGGAACTCGAGCTGGAAATCCTCGCAGGCCGCGCCGATATCGGTATCAACCCCCTGCACTCACGCCGACCGGGGCTGGAGTACCAACCCCTGTTTTATCACCAATCGATTCTCTATTGCAGTAACAGCCACCCCTGTGCCCAGGTGTCAGCTATTGATGAGGAGCTACTCACCCTGCAGGAGTTAGCTGCGCCCAGTCATACTGTTCTCTCTGGTGCGGCGCACCTGTATCGATTGTTTCCCAAGCGATCCACAGCCAACCATATGGCGGCCAGGTTGGCGATGATACTTTCTGGATGCTTTGTGGGTTTCCTACCGGAATACCTGGCCCGCAGATATGTCGGGGAAGGAACCCTGCTCCCCCTGCTACCGGAGAAGTTTCACTACCAAATACAAAATGCTGTCACCTTCAAAAAAAGTGCAACAACTCATCCCGCTGTGCAGCTTTTTTTGGAAGCCTTGCAAATCAATAGACAGATATAGCCACTGCTGTTTATCCCTGGTGATACTGAAATAATCGAGTCAAGAATCCAGTAAATAGAGAGATAAGCATTTTAAAAATTACCAACTACTTATGATCGGTCCTTTATTGTGGAAATTGTCATAATAATTAAATAAATTTAAACATAAAAACACAACCAAAAAGTAAATCATCTGTAACTTAATGCGCCACAGTGGTAATCTCCTCCTCCAATAGAATTACAGGGATAACCCGTGATAGATTTTAAAAACTCACCAGTATTTAAACTCAAGCCTATAGATATCTCTGAATCCAGGGATGACTTTAATAAGTTCCTGATCGAGGGGGAATTTATTTTTGCAGGTTTTAAAACTATTCGCGATCAGGTAGTTTTCACCAACAAACGCATTATTGCCGCCAATGTTCAGGGTATCACCGGCTCAAAAGTAGATTACACCTCTTTACCTTTCAGTAAGATCCAAGCATTTTCTGTTGAGACCGCTGGTACTTTTGATCTGGACTGTGAAATAGAAGTTTATTTAAGCGAGATCGGCAAGGTAAGGTTCGAAATAAGAGGTTCTTTCGATCTTATTCAGTTCAACAAATATATCAGCCAATACATATTGGACTGATATCAATCCTTAGTAAATACACAAAATAACTGGGGCTCAGCAGCTCCCACAACTTTATCAATCAACCCGATAATAGAGAGGGATGTCCATGTCGCAAATCTGGTTAGAAAGCCTAATTACTGAAAATGCACAACAAGGCTTTGAACTTGCAATGAAACTATCCAGGATGGGAGTTAAGTATACCCAGCCTTCAGATGAAGTACGGGGTAAGCTGAGGTCCGCCTATGAGGAAAATGCAGACAGCCTGATCGCCTCCTCACAGGTTGTTGCCATTAATTTCCAAACTGTTGCAGCAGCCAATAATTACTGGCGCGGCTAAAGGGTTAAGAATGCATTATCTTTGTAGAACGGGTAACGCATTCGAGGTAGCCTCTGAATAACTCCGTAATGCCTCTGCGGGCCTTGAAGGCTGCAGATGTTAGGCGCAGCTCGCCGCGAATGGCCGTAGCCCTTGGCAAGAGCTGCAACGCAGCAGCTGTAGCCTTCAAGGCCCGCCCTTCGGGGCTCGCAGAGCGATTCACACTCCGCGTTGCGACTTCTTGAAAGGTCTAGACATTCCTGCGAAGCCGCGTCTTGATTGTGAACCGCTTTGCAAGCCAGAGGTATCACGCAGTTATTCAGAGGCTCCCTAAATCTGCAAACATTCAAACAATTTCCCTTCATCTCCTCCTCAATAATTTATGGCCTTTTTGTGCTACAAACACTCTGATTCTGTACTAAAAATTAGCCATAACTATAGGTAGCTGCAAGATCGTCATATTCACTGTTGACGCTCTCGACCTTATTGATATTTATAAACATCGAGATACCGTCTTTGGCACAAGATAGATTAACTCAACGACCAGTAATATTGCGCCTCAAATGGGAAGATGTATGAGATGGAATACAATGACGATGAAAAGTACTTAATTAAACTTTGGGAAACCCATACCGAGGCCGAATTCGATCTAAAAGATGCCGACGCCGCAATTGCTACCATGACAGAAAATCCCGTATTAATTCATGTACCGGTTAATACCGGCGCAACGGGAAAAGAACCCTTACGAAAATTTTATAGGGATATATTTATTCCTCAAATGCCAGCGGATATAAATTTACAGCTTCTTTCCCGCACCGTGGGCAAAGACAGCCTAGTGGATGAGTTTATTCTTCACTTTACCCATTCTATTCGTATGGATTGGTTCGCACCTGGTATCGAAGCAACAGGGAAGAAGCTATCAGTCCCCCATGTGGGAATTATTAGCTTCTCCAATAGAAAAATCTGTTCTGAGCATATTTACTGGGACCAAGCGACTGTCTTGGATCAATTGGGTATATTGCAGTCAGGTCTACCGGTAACAGGAAGTAGTCAATGTCATCGTTTGCTGAATAGTAATGCTCCGGCAAATGAGCTGATACCGTAACCTTCATACCCAACGGGTAAAATCCAAGCCAACGCCCAGACTGACCAGTTGGTCATGTATAGGCCGAGGAAAGTATCCATAACTGAATCTAAAAGGTGAGGACTTGCGTCTAACTACTATAATTTAAATAAATGATATAGCGATTAGGATTTACGGTAACATCAGTAGATTACCGTTTTCACTAATAAATTTTACCGAATTGGTAGGGGTAGTTATGCGAACACTTGGAAATTTCCTCTGGTTTATCTTTGGTGGTGTCTTTATGGGACTCTGCTGGTGGTTTTGCTCGCTGATTGCCTTTATCAGTATTATTGGTATTCCCTGGGGAAGAGCCTGCTTTGTAATCGGCAAATTTTCTTTTTTCCCCTTCGGCAAGGAGGCAATTTCCCGAGAAGAACTCACCCTGCGCGGTGATATTGGGACAAGTGGCTTTGGTTTAGTCGGAAATATTATCTGGTTCCTATTGGCTGGCATCTGGCTCGCTATTGGCCACCTTCTGCATGCTATTGCCTGTTTCATTACCATTATTGGAATACCTTTTGGTTTGCAGCACCTTAAGCTTGCAGCAATTTCACTCTCTCCGATAGGTAAGACTATTGTCAGCAAGGAAGTAGCCCATTCCGCTAAAATGCGTAATGCAGATGTTGAAGTGACCAGATTAAGAAGTGGTACTTAAGTAAACATACATTAACAATGATACCGTACCAACTTGGGGCTATTAATAAAATAGCCCCGAGCTCTCAAGCCTCATCGTATTAACTCGACCATAAAAACTTTCAGATCAGAAAAATCACTCTATTAATTTTGTTATAAGTAGATACGATTAATTTATAGTATTCAATTTTGAATCCATACATTAATATCAAATTCAGAGCTATTCATTTCGTACGGCAATTAGGCAACCTATAGAAACTAAATAATAAAATAAGGATATTTAATGAAAAACATAGCAAGACAAATCTCTGGCTCAATTATACTTTCTTTGGGGCTTATTGGCCTGGATGCCTATGCGGATCCAGTAAAAAATACAGAGCCCGCACAGGTTATGCTTTTTGGTAGTTTTCATTTTAGCAACCCCGGTAAGGATATGGTGAAAACACAAGTTATTAATGTTTATACCGAAGAAAATCAAAACTATTTGGAAGACTTATCCTCACGGATTGCCACTGACTCACCAACACATGTTCTTCTGGAATGTCACACCAATGACGAAAGCAAAATGAACCTTCGCTTTGCCAAATATATTAAAGGTGAGCATAAGTTAAATATAGGAGAAAGCGAACAACTGGGATTTAGGGTAGCCAAGAAGGCGGGCCTATCAAAAGTAAATTGCTATGATTCGGATCAGGATCTTCCTTACGGCGAGCTTTTATCCTATCTGGAGAAGAGTTCTCCCGAGAGGAAAAAGTTGATAGATGATTACCTTGAAGCCTGGGGAAAACGCTTCAATGACTTGTATGCCTCATCAACCTTGGAGCAAGCTCTTGATAAACACAATGACCCCGCCGAAGACAAAGTAAACCTAGGCTCCTATATAATGCTCAATGACGTTGGCCAAGGTGATAACTTTATCGGTGCCGATCTATCCTCCAAATGGTGGTCCAGAAACTTCCGTATGTATGCCAATATCCAAGCCGTCGCCCAACCGGGTACCAAAGTTTTCGTTCTCGGTGGACAGGGGCATAGCTCTATAATGAGACCGATGCTCGAATTGGATGATCAACGTGAAACCTGGGATGTCCGCAGTTATTTCTAAAAAAGGCTCAACACCAAAGTCAGCCCCTTAGGGGGAGGAGCCCTGCCACTGGTTTTATAGATAGAGTAGAACTTTATCTACACCCCAAAGGCAGGGCGCTATGGATATTTATAAGATCTTATTATTCGGTATTCTTTTCAGTCTAATACCACCGTGTACAGCTGAAGAAGCTCCTAAAGAAATACAAGTATCGGCAGGAAAGCTTGAAACACTGCCCTCCCTGACACTGGAAGGGCTTGCTGAACGCCCTATTCGTGTATGGCTGCCTGATCAATATCCCACACAGAAACCCTATGCCGTCCTTTATATGCACGATGGACAGATGCTGTTCGACAGTATAACCACCTGGAATGGTCAGGAGTGGGGCATGGATGAAGTCGCCTCTCGGTTAATAGCAGAAAAGAAGGTACGTCCCTTCATAGTTGTCGCTATCGATAACATTGAGACACTTCGCCACGGTGACTACTTCCCCCAGAAAGCTCGGAGTTTTTTGCCTAAAGAAGCTTCACAGGTCCAACATCCATTTAACCAAGTCGAATTGCGTGGAGATCTTTACTTACAATTTTTGGTGACCAAGGTTAAACCCTATATTGATAGTCATTACGCTGTGAGTGGTGATCCCAGCGACACCTTTATTGCCGGCGCGAGTATGGGGGGATTAATATCACTCTATGCGGTCACAGAGTACCCCGAAGTGTTCTCTACGGCTGCAGCTATATCCACCCATTGGCCAGGGATTAACCCCGACGACAAACTACCGATAGCTGAGGCTATTCGCGACTATCTAGAGGCAAATTTACCTAAGCCTGGAAGTCACCGATTTTATTTTGACCATGGTACAGAAACCCTGGATGCTTATTACCCACCTCTGCAACGGACTGTGGATAAAATCATGCGCCAGAAAGGGTATTCCTCTTCAAATTGGCAAACCCAAGTATTTGAGGGTCATGCCCATGATGAGAAATCATGGAATTCTAGACTCGATGAAATATTAATATTTCTATTTGGAAACCCTCAAACAGACGCTTAAATTACTTTTCTATTTCAGATGCCGGCGTCTATATAAATAAAAGACATAGTTGCCGGCATTCCAACTTATCCCTTAAGACTACTTTGCTACTTTGTGGCATCCAACAATAGTTCTGCAACTACACTTCTCTATCAATCTCCCAATAGTTTTTGGCAGACAAATAACTATTGCGATTGAAGCTTTTTCTAACGCATCACTTCTCCTGCGACAAGAATGAAACGTAAAAGTCGAACTGTTCTTTTAATACCTGGAATTTTTGATCGAGGAACCTCCTTACTTAGAATGCAGCACGAATTAGCTGCCGAAAATTATGACGTACACTATATCCACCTACGCTATAACTCCGGCTGGCATGGTATGGAACACCTTTCGTCCCAGCTTCTCGCAAAATTGGAGCATATCGTAGATAAAGAAACTACCTGTACCCTGGTGGGATTCAGCATGGGAGGGATAATCGCTCGGTATTATTTACAATCCCTTAATGGTTTGGAGCGGGTGCATAAATTTATATCAATTTCCTCTCCCCACCATGGTAGTTACTGGGCAAACTTTCTTCCTTACAAAGGTGGGAAACAATTGCGGATCGGCAGTGATTTTTTACGCGCGTTGAACTTGGGCATTCAAAAATTGGAGGTTACCGAGCCGGCTTCAATCTGGACACCCTATGACATAACCATTATACCCCATAGTAGTGCTATCCTGGGCTTGGGAACATCCTACAAAGTTCCAGTGATACTACATCGAATGATGCCGCTAAGTAGCAAGGTAATTTCATTACTAAAACAGGAAATTAAATCAGGATTGGATTAAGAAGCTCACTGACAGAAACTAGCTTTAATTTTATGAGTTTAACGAGAAGTAAGGCATGGACAGCCCAGAAGAAAAAACTTCGATTACAGATAAGGCAATTCACAACTACTATCGAAAATTTGAAAGCCTGATTGCCTTAATTTTGACTTTTATTATTGTTGTAATCGTAATAGTCGCGATCAGTCGATTGGGATATTCTGTATACAATATGTTACTGGTGGGCATGCAGGACCCTCTGGACCACAAAGTATTTCAAACAATATTTGGCGAGATTATTACTTTACTGATTGCACTGGAATTTAGCCATACACTTCAATATGTAGTTACACGTCAACAGAGTATTATTCAAACCAAAGTTGTCGTACTTATTGCTATTTTGGCTTTATCCAGAAAATTTATTATTTTAGATCTGGATAAGGTCAATGCTGGCGAACTTTTGGGGTTATCTACTGCCACTCTCGCGCTGGGCCTTACTTACTTAATATTGAAGCTTAAAAATAGTAACTAAGGGTACTATTGCAAACCAGACAGTAATCCGAGGTGGAGGAACACCTCCACCCTCTCACTATATTAACTATCTTCACGTAGAGCGTGATGTAACCTTACCGGTGGGGTCTTACGGACTTTCTTGCTGCGCATACGCAAATTGAGGAACTCCACAGCCATTGAAAACGCCATGGCAAAGTAGATATATCCCTTAGGTACATGGACATCAAACCCTTCAACCACCAGAGTTAAGCCCACCATAATTAAGAAGGATAGTGCCAGCATTTTCACGGTAGGATGACGATCAACAAAATCCCCGATTGGTTTAGCCGCTACCAACATAACGATTACCGCCAGAATAATCGCTATTGCCATGATTGAGATCTCGTCGACCAATCCGACAGCGGTAATTACAGAATCCAAGGAAAAGACAATATCCAATAGTGCAATTTGTAGTAGCACCATCCAAAATCCCGCACTACCGAGAGAGGATGCACTCTCCTCCTCGCCCTCGAGACTATTATGAATTTCATGGGTAGCTTTAGCGATTAGGAACAGCCCTCCGCCAACCAAAATAATATCGCGACCTGAAATTTCCATGCCATAGATGCTAAATAGTGGCTCGACCAAGCCCATAATCCATACAATAGAGAAAAGCAGAGCCAACCGGGTCACCATTGCCAGGGTAAGACCAATAAAGCGCGCGGGCTCTCTCTGTTTTGGAGGCAACCGTCCAACCAAAATGGAGATAAAGATAATATTATCGATGCCCAGCACTATCTCCAGCGCCGCCAACGTGGCCAATGCTATCCAGGCCTCAGGGCTGGCTATCCATTCAAACATACGGTCTAATCCTTATATAATTTATTATTTAATAAGCCTTTAATGGACAAATACTTTATTTTTCTATTCTGGCTTTATCACTTCAAAATCTAGGTATCTTCCTCCAGCCAAGCTTTCGCCTCAGTTTCTGATTCAAATGTTCGATATTCACCACCAATAAACCAGCCACCTACTTTTCCGGCGACTTTTAGCCAGCGTTTATCTGAAAGTACGGCAACCCGGTTAAACTCCCGGCCGTATTCAATACCCAATTTAAAATCATCCCAAGCCGCCCGAGGCTCCCACCCCTCCAATTCTCGAGCATCCATAAATACGTTTATCTTTGGGTGCTCAACTTTTTCTATTGCTGCGGTCAACATTGGCACCATGGTTTCGTAATCATCATGGGTCAACTTACCACGGGCCTTCACAGTAAGGAAAATATAATCGGATTTCTGTTCCAAACCGATAGACACACCATGGGACGTAACAGTCATAAGACACCTGTAAATCTTTTACGAATTATCACTACATAATCCATACTTTAGTCATCGAAAAAGCCATAAATCTATGAGTTAAGATAACAAGAACATATTAATTGAAAAGCGATAGATTTAAGTATTTGAATGGCTACTCTCTTACAAGCTGATAGTATCAGAACCGCCGCCATCAAACTGCACCAGACAGAACTCATTTCCAAAGGGGTCAGTTAATGAAGCCTTAACTCCCCATTCTTTTTGCTGAATTCCACCCTGTATCTGTCCACCAGCATCGACCACCTGCTCTATTGCCAGAAGCAAATCCTCTACAACAATATCCATATTTACTGGCGTCCAGTGCCGATCATAGCTACCTATATTTTTTTTACTGTTTATCGGCCAGATCCCCGAATCCCTTTGCTGTAGAAATATAGGCACAGTGCCACCGAGCATCTCAATCATATCCGTTCCCAGGCGGCGACCTTCGTAGAGGCCAAATGCATCTCGATAAAAATTGATCGCCCGGTTTAAGTCATCGACATCAATGTTGAGAAGTACTTGCATTGTGATATGCGACCCACAAAACTCCGCTTTAGTCAGCTCCTGCTGACTTGGGTTCTCCACATTGCCAGCAGTAATCAAAAGCTGCACCGTTATCTTCCCCACATGCCTGGCAGAACCAGCTATTCGAATCCACCTCAGCCTCAGCCAGGACCTGTCGGGCTCGATCCAAATCGCGGTCACGCTCTAACCATAATTCTGGCCAAACCTGGTTAGGGGCTAATTCACCAGTAGCCCCCTGGGCATATTCGTTTTTTAATTGTGTTTTTATTCCCGCAACTTCAAGTCGACTCTTTGCCAACTCAACCAGCAAACGGTTTTCATGGGTATAAATAAGTTTCATAATTGGGCCGCACAAATATCAGGAATCCCCAGATTACACAGCTATAAATCTGCAAACAAACCCTGCTTCTGCCAAGCCGGCAATTCCTGAAAATTCTCAGCGCACACCGATCAAACCACAGTTTTCATATTCACAGTATTTCTCTTCTCCAACCGTAATGATCTCCAGAATAGACTCTACGGAGTCAACTGCTGAACGGCTGTTCAATAGAATTCTGCCTGAGCGATTGGCAATATATTCAAGGACAACTTTTCCTTTTCTATTGCGGTGCTCAGCAATTTTCTGACCTTTTCTGACTTGATCACCACGATTGACAAATAGCCTGATCCACTCTCTTTGCCTCTGCTTGAGATTGTTATTGTGAGACATACCGGTATAAATTTTTTCTGCGCTAACAAGCCCTGCTATTTCGCCAAAAATTGGCGCTTTTTCAGCATGGGCATAGGTCGCACCAATGGCACTTAAAGCCACAAATAGAACGGTAGTTTTGTTCAAATCAGCACCCCTACACGCTATAAAACTCGTGAACTGGAATACTCATATCCTGAAAATGTCGCCCCAAACTTTTCTCAGGGCAATAAGTTAGGTATAGCTGACTAGATAATTCACGCCAGAAAATCCACTGCGCGTCGATCCGGCAGCTGGTATGGAGGTAGAGGGAGATAAACACTGACTACACCGGAGCCCTGTATGTCTAGTGGTAATTCCGGCGTGAGTGGGAAAAATGCATGAGGACCGGGAGTCCGGCCCTCAAATCTGAGAAGCTAACTCAAATCAATCCAGGTGGACTTGAGTTCACAGTACTTATCCAGCGCATGTAGCGACTTATCGCGGCCATTTCCAGACTGCTTAAAACCGCCAAATGGTACAGTGATATCACCGCCAAAATAGTTATTTACCCAAACAGAGCCGGCGTATATATCCCGGGCCATACGGTGGGCACGCCCCAGGTTATTGGTCCAGATACCCGCCGCCAGGCCGTAGATTGAGTCGTTGGCAATGGCGAGTGCTTCTTCCTCTGTCTCGAACTCGATAACAGACAGTACCGGGCCAAAGATTTCTTCACGGGCGATCGTCATGTCACCGGTGACACCGCGAAATACCGTTGGCTCATAGTAGTAACCGCCTGCTACTTCATCTACCGGTTTGCCGCCGCAAACCAATTGGGCACCCTGCTCCAGGCCCTTGGCCACGTAAAATTCAACCGTATCAAACTGGCTGCGATCGATCAGGGCACCCATACGGGTAATTGGGTTTTGCGGATGCCCGGGCTTAAAGCACTCTGCCGCTTTAGCCACCTTTTGAATAAATTCATCGGCAATAGATTTTTCAACCAGCAGACGCGATCCGGCGGTACAGGTCTCCCCCTGGTTGTAGAAAATGGCCAGGGCCGCAGCTTCTGCCGCCTTATCCAGATCTGCATCGGCAAATACAATATTCGGGCTTTTACCGCCGAGCTCAAGGAAAGTACGCTTGAGGTTGGACTGACCTGAGTACTCGGTCAGGGTTTTGCCTACTTCGGTGGAGCCTGTAAAGGTCAGGCAATCGATATCCATATGCAGACCCAAGGCCTTGCCCAAGCTACTTCCCGGTCCCGGTAGCACATTTAACACGCCATCCGGCAGGCCTGCTTCCTTAGCCAGGCCCGCCAGCTTAATCGCTGTCAGCGGTGTGTTAGACGCGGGCTTCAGGATAACGCTGTTGCCGGTGGCCAGGGCCGGCCCCAGTTTCCAGGCGGTGGTGGATAAAGGGAAGTTCCAGGGCACAATGGCAGCCACCACCCCCAGAGGCATACGGGTAACCAAGCCCAGCTCACCGGGGCCGGTCGGGGCCACTTCATCGTAAATCTTGTCGATTGCTTCACCGCTCCAACGAATCGTAGTGGCCGCTCCAGGGACATCCACGGCCATGGTATCGCCAATCGGCTTACCCGCATCGAGGCTCTCGAGCAGGGCAATTTCCACCAGGTTCTCTTCAATCAACTCTGCAAAGCGCACCATAATTTTTTTGCGCTGCATTGGCGGCATTTTCGACCAGACGCCAGACTCAAAGGTTTCCCGAGCCACCTTTACCACCAAGTCCGCATCATTTGGACCGCAACTGGCAATTTGCGCCAGCTCTTCACCATTTGCGGGATTAAAAGTGGCGCGAGTTTCACCGGAGAGGGCATCGGCATAGCTGCCATTGATAAAGGCACGGCCCTCGATCTTCAGTGAGGCCGCCAGAGCCTGCCATTCCTGCAGGTTTTGGGGGATATTATTTTTCGCTGACATGACACACCTCATTTAATTTGGAGATAGTTTTCCCGGTTATATCGAAAATGTGATCACAAATCAAAGAGTCATATCATAGTCGCGAATTAGGCCACCTGCGTTTCCACACGCAGCCAATCATCTTCCAACTGCATTGCCAGATTATCGCCGTGGTGTAATTCGCCCACTCCCGCCGGTGTGCCCGTCAAAACCACATCGCCGGGTTCGAGCGTAAAGTAACTGCTGACATAGGCCACCAGATCGAGAATTGGTGTCAGCATATTTTCGGTTTTACCCCGCTGGCGCAGTTCACCGTTCAGCCATAGGGAATAGCTGAGCTTGTCCCAGTCCGGCAACCAATCGAGTTTCACAAAGGGAGAAAGTGGACATGACTTATCGAACCCCTTGGCCTTTTCCCAAGGATGTCCCGCTTTTTTCAGCTTCGCTTGGAGGTCACGCAAAGTTAAATCCAGGGAGAGGCCCAAGCCTGCTATTGCCCCGGGGACTTCTGCCACGTTGGCATTACTCAAGCGTTTACCAATCAACAGGGCAAGCTCCCCTTCAAAGTGGCAACTGCCGCGCCCCACTGGTAAATGGATGGTTTCTACCATAGGTACCGCGGCTGTTGCCGGCTTGATAAATAGCAGGGGTTCTTCTGGCACCGGATTATTTAACTCCGCCGCGTGGTCTGCGTAATTGCGCCCCACACAGACAACCTTCCCCAAACCAAACGGTACTTCACTGCCACAGGTAAATTGATGTTGGTACATAGATAAACAAGATAGTTAGGATAGAAATTTCGAATAAAGCCTTGGAGGCTG
Organism: Microbulbifer maximicatervae (SeqCode); assembly: GCF_056231245.1. Taxonomy (NCBI): domain Bacteria; kingdom Pseudomonadati; phylum Pseudomonadota; class Gammaproteobacteria; order Cellvibrionales; family Microbulbiferaceae; genus Microbulbifer; species Microbulbifer maximicatervae (SeqCode). The sequence goes on along the minus strand of NZ_CP174334.1, from coordinate 112,919 downwards.
CATGTGCTATGATCGCGCCTTCGCCAAAATTGCGGCACCCCCGAAGAAGTGATCTAAGCACTTTGCACCTGTTATTCGCACTCAGTGAAGAGATAGTTTATGGCTCCGCACAGTTCCGATCAAAAGAAGTCCCTGCAAAAAGATAAAATCCGCATCCTGTTGCTGGAGGGCGTACACCAGTCCGCCGTCGACTTACTCAGCTCCCGAGGCTACACCAATGTGGAGTACCTCAAGACCTCCCTGCCTGAAGATCAATTGATCGAGAAAATTGCCGATGCGCACTTTATCGGTATTCGCTCGCGTACCCAGTTAACCCGCAAAGTGTTGGAACACGCGTCCAAGCTGGTAGCCGTAGGCTGTTTTTGCATCGGCACCAATCAGGTGGATTTACAGGCGGCGACGGAACTGGGTATCGCGGTATTTAATGCGCCCTACTCCAATACTCGCAGCGTTGCCGAGCTGATTATTGCCGAAACTATTTTTATGCTGCGCGGTATTCCAGAGAAAAATGCTGTGTGTCATCGCGGCGGCTGGCAGAAGTCAGCGGTGAGCTCATATGAGGCCCGGGGCAAAACCTTGGGCATTATCGGCTACGGCGCTATCGGCTCCCAGGTTTCTGTTATGGCCGAAGCTATCGGGATGCGAGTCAGATTCTACGATGTGATTACCAAGTTGCCGCTGGGCAATGCCACCCAAGTAAACTCACTTCCGGAATTGTTGGCGGAATCCGATGTGGTCTCCCTGCATGTACCAGAGTTGCCTTCCACCAAAATGATGATGGGCCCCGAGCAGATCGCGCAGATGAAGCCCGGCAGTATTCTCCTCAATGCCTCTCGCGGCACTGTGGTAGATATTGATGCCTTGGCAGAAGCACTGAAGAGCAATCACCTGGCCGGTGCGGCAATCGATGTCTTCCCGGTTGAGCCCCGTGGCAACAGCGACGAATTCGTCTCTCCCCTACGCGGAATCGATAAGGCGCTGCTGACCCCTCACGTAGGTGGCTCCACTGTGGAGGCCCAGGAGAATATCGGTACAGAAGTATCGGAGAAACTCGCTCACTACTCCGACAACGGCACCACCACCAGTTCTGTGAACTTCCCGGAAGTTGCACTGCCCGGTCACCTGGATACCCACCGCCTGCTGCATATTCACAAGAATGTGCCCGGTGTACTGAGCGCCATCAACCAGGTGTTCTCAGAAAATGCCATCAATATCTCCGCACAGTTCCTGCAAACCAATGAGACAGTGGGCTATGTAGTGATCGATGTGGACGCAGAGTATTCTGATCTGGCACTGGAAAAATTGAAGAGTATCCCCGGCACCCTGCGCTGCCGCGTGCTTTTCTAAGCCTTTCGGTCGTTGGCGGGTACCCACAAATACCCGCCAATGACACGCCAATCGGAGCCTTCCTCGCGGTAAAAAAGATTGATCCCCCCCGGCCACCGCTTCTACAATGGCCAGACCTATTCTTTTGCTTCAGGCCCAGGTGACCACATCCACGTGCCACCCCTGAACCAAAGCCAGAGTTATCCACAGCAGGTGCTCCCTTGCGTAGTAATGATTCCGCCTCAACCGGCCTTCTCGCCGGGATTTCCGCCTTCCTCATTTGGGGGCTGGCGCCACTGTACTTCAATAAATTACAGGATATTCCCGCTGCGGAAATCCTTGCCCACCGCAGTATCTGGTCGCTGGTACTCGCTATTGGTATTCTGCTGATTGTACGCAAAATGCCGGACTTTCTGGCGACCCTGCGCGATGGCAAGAAGATGCGGATGCTGGCCCTGACCACGGTATTGATCGGCGGTAACTGGCTGGTGTTTATCTGGGCGATCAATAACGGCCATTTGCTCGAGGGCAGCCTGGGTTACTACATCAATCCACTGATCAATATTTTGCTGGGGGTCCTGTTCCTGGGTGAGAAACTGCGGCGACTGCAATGGATCGCTGTAGCGCTGGCCGCTACCGGCATTGCCTATGAGCTTTGGCAGTTTGGTCGCATACCGATGATTGCCCTGTTCCTGGCCTGCTCCTTTGCGCTATACGGTTTGGCCCGCAAGCAGGCCCCTGTGGAAAGCCTTACCGGCCTCGCGGTAGAAACTCTCTTTATATTGCCAGTGGCCGTGATCTACCTGTTTTGGAGCGACAGCCCCACCAGCAACTTGCTGAACAACAGCCTGGAGTTAAACAGCTTACTGCTCTTTGCCGGCCCCATTACCCTGGTTCCCCTGCTGCTGTTTACGATCGCCGCGCGCAGGCTCAACTTATCCACATTGGGTTTCCTGCAATACATCGGCCCCACACTGATGCTGGTGGTCGCCACCCAGGTATTGGGTGAGTCTTTCAGCGAAGAAAAGCTCACCACCTTTATGTTTGTTTGGCTGGGTCTAGCGCTCTACTCAGTCGACGCATTGGCACAGCGGAGAAAGCTGCATCTACAAGGTAAGGCAGCGCTTTAACGGTAAAACCTGTGTAAGAATGGCCGCCTAAATTAACCAAAGGCGGCCATCATGAATTACTCGCCGACAGCCAACCCAGCTCAAGTGCGACTGCTACCCAGCAGGCAGCGGTCGCTGACTGTTTTGCTCGCTACTCTGCTTTGGACCCTGCTACTCAGCTTCGGCTGGAAAGGTACTTATACAGAGCTCCTACTTCAAACCAGCACAGCTGCCATATCAGCACTGATTACTTTTTGCCTATTCGAGCAGTGGCCGCGCAACTTGCCTCAACGATTACTTCGCTGGGTAATACAGGTGGTGGGTGTGGCAATCTCTATTCCACTGACATTGCTGATCCTGTCCCCTGCCTTGACAGAACCGGGGGCACTTCCACTTTGGCAGGACCACAGCCGACACTGGAGTTTTCTCCTGATAGCGGTGACCGGCATGTTATTCGGGCCCTGGCTCGCTATGTCTGCGCTGTTGCGCCAGCGGGATATTGCTGTACGAGAGCAGGCGCAACTTTTTGAACGGCAGCGGGGTGCCCTGGAGCACCAGGCGCTCAATGCGCGGCTGCGTTTATTGCAATCCCAGGTGGCCCCACACTTCTTATTTAATACACTCGCCAATGTACAAGAGCTGGTAGAGTCTTCATCCCCTCAGGCACCCGCACTACTGAACAACCTGATTGCCTACCTGCGCGCCGCAGTACCGAAACTTGAGTCGGAGCAAAGTACCCTCGAGCAAGAGCTAACTCTGGTGCAGGCTTACCTGGGCCTGATGCAAATGCGTATGCCGGATCGCCTGGAATTTTCTATCAACGCTGATGACGAGGTGCGAAGTCAGTCTTGCCTGCCCATGTCTCTGATGTCACTGGTTGAAAATGCCGTCCGCCATGGCATAGACCCCAGTGAGGAAGGGGGACGCATTGATATTGAAATAAAGCTGGAACAGGGCCTCTGTATTGCCACCGTCACCGATAGCGGTATCGGCATCCAGGACAATTCCAACAGTCTCGGGACAGGGTTGGCAACTTTGAGAGAGCGGCTACAACTGACCTATGGCGATAGTGCAGGCTTGCGTTTGATCGACCAACAGCCCACAGGTCTTTGTGCCGAATTGCTATTCCCCGCCGAGGAGCAAATATGAGTGCCACGCCCACCACCGCCTTAGTAGCTGACGATGAACCACTGCTGCGCCAGTCTTTGGTCCGCAAACTCAAAAGTGTCTGGCCGGAGCTGAAGGTTGTTGCGGAGGCCCGCAATGGTCGTGAAGCCGTAAAACTATTTGAAGAAAAGCAGCCCGATATCTGTTTTCTGGATATCCATATGCCGGGTAAGTCCGGTATTGAGGCAGCCCAGAGTATCGGGCGTCGGGCCCATTTAGTTTTCGTTACCGCATACGACAACTACGCCGTGGAAGCTTTTAGCCAGGGTGCACTGGACTACCTGGTAAAACCGGTAGAGATTGAGCGGCTCGCCGATACCGCCGAGCGGCTTAGGGAAAGGCTCAGCAGTTGCAAACCCGTCAATCATCAACAGGAGTTACTCGAGCAATTAGCGAGACAGCTTCAATCCAAGGAAGACAAACCATACCTGCGCTGGATTCGCGCTTCCATAGGCCAGCAATTGCGGATGATACCGGTAGAAGATGTGCACTATTTACGTTCAGATGAGAAGTATACCCTGGTCGCCTGGAGCGAATCCGGCAATAACAATCTCGAAGCCTGTATTCGCACGCCATTAAAGGATCTAACCCACCAACTTGACCCCGAACTCTTTGCCCAGGTTCATCGCTCTGTTGTCGTCAATTTAAAGGCCGTTCGCCATGTAATAAGGGACGGAGATACCGCTCAAATTACCCTGCTAAATAGGGAAGAAATACTCCCCGTAAGCCGGCGTTACTTGCATCTATTCCGCCAAATGTAATCAGTTTTTTAGTAGGGGGCATTTAAAAGCCAATTTTTTCTCCGACGTAGGTCCGTAGAGATTATCCCGAATTTATTGGACAGCATTAATTCTTGAACGAGAATTACATAAATCTCCATAAGATTGCCGGAAAGTTCAATGAGCCGCCACCTGCTTTTCCTTGCTATTCTGACACTTGCATTTATCTCGGAAAATATATTTGGCCAGGACAAAACCAACGACGTAAAGTTTGAAACTCTAGTTTCCTCTACAAAGGACTGGGAAGGACATTCCCTACCAAAAATGAAACCGGGGCAACCGGAATTAACGATTGTTAGCGTTACTATCCCGGTGGGCGAACAGATGCCCGTACACAAGCATCCAGTGCTAAATGGTGTCTATGTAGCAGAGGGCACTTTAACCATTGTACTCCCAGGACAGAAGGAAACGCTTACTCTGGGGGCAGGTAAGGCATTTATCGAAGTTACCGACAAATGGCATTATGGGCGCAATGATGGTGATACTCCGGTAACTATTATTCTCTTTTACTCCGGCCTGGAAGGACAGCCAACCACCATCTATAAAAATCCTGATGACAAACTAAGTTAATAGCAGCCTAAATCCTGATCCTTTACAAGGCATGAGTCCACGTCATCTACATACTTGACCAAAATTGTTAATCATTTTTTTGTACGTTTAAAAATGTCTGCATATCCTTGGTATGTATTTTCCGCACCGACTGGAATCTATAAAACCATGCGACTGATCGTTGATATATTTGCCACTCTTGCCCTCGGGGTGTTTTTCGCGATTTCAAGCCTGGCCGAGCAGCCTGAATCTCTGAAGCGTTACCCACCTTATGTGGAAGATGATGGCAAAATGCACATCTACTTTTGTGGAACTGGCACGCCAGATCCGGGCTATCAATACTTGCGCCATCCCGCCTGCGTTGCTATTCGCAGCAGTGGGAAACTATTCCTCGTCGATGCCGGCGAAGGAGCTACAGCAAGAATTGGCCAGCTCGGCCTTAATCTCGCCCAGCTGGACCCCATTTTTATTACCCACTGGCACTCGGATCACTTTGGTGGTTTGGCCATGGTGATCAACGAGTCCTGGTTTGTTGGTGCCGACTCGCCTATTAATGTCTACGGACCCTACGGCATCCATCGCATTTTGGATGGAATTAACAAGAGTTTTGGGCCGGACATCCTTTTTCGATCGGCAAATAGGCAGGGAATTCTCGATCCAGTCCTAGCGGTCGCCACTCCCCACCTAGTGAATATTGCCGGGGATCAAAGCGAGGTCGTACAAGATGTGTGGCACCACAGGGATACTTATGTCTCTGTGTTTGCCGTACATCACGAACCGGTTTTTCCCGCATTTGGTTACGAGATACGTTTTGGCCCCTGTAAAGTCATCATTACTGGTGATACCCATGTTTTCGATGCGCTAGAGCCAATTGAACGGGATGCCGATCTACTGATTTCTGAGGCTCTCAGCTATGCCCAATACATCAGCAAGCTGAAGCAAACCGGGGATAACCGTCGCGCTCGTTTGCGATATGAGAAGGCAAATCAAATTATCCACTACCATTCCAATACTCTGGACATTGCCAAGATGGCAACCAAAGCGGGAGTAAAATCGGTTGCCTTAACACACCTAATACCACCCCCCGTTACTGAAGCTGACAAGATCGGCTTTATTAAGGGAATGCGTAAATTCTATTCGGGCCCAATTCGGGTAATGGATGACCTGGATGAAATTGTGCTATCGGACAATGGACAGGGTACCTGTAAGGTTGAATACCCTACTAACAAAGTTCCCACAAGTGCAAAACAGACTTCGGAGAAAAGTGATAAACCCCGCAAGAAGCCAGCCTCCACACCGAGTCCCTCCGAATCCAAGAAAGCCAGTCAACAACCCGATTAACAGCAGGCTAAACAGTGTGAGCCGCATACGGTTGGCGACTCACAAAGCTTCTGGATGGCCATACCATCCCAAATCACTTATCTCACTATTCCGCACTTCAAACCACGCTTTCCGCAGCCTATGCCTAGCTGGGTAGCGCACAACTCAATATTCCAATAGGTTTCTTTGCATACAGTGACTCTAAAGAGACCACCATGGCGTCAATAGCTAGTACCGCACACCCAATAGTCTCAGTACCGTTAGCGATACAGAATCTTTACCTCTATTCACAACGGAACAATACCATAAGTACGTCTTTGCTGACCATATTCTTCTTATGAAATTCCAGCTGATTACCGTGGTTGGAATTTCATCGCAGTCCCCTTTATATGGGTACCGCGACTAGGACCTAACCGACTATTGGCTCTCTATCTGTCAATTTGATTTTACAAGGATATAAAATGACTCAAAAAGAATATGCCAGACTTTCTGGGCTTATTTATTTACTTACTATATTGTTGGGAATATTTTCTTTAGTATATGTGCCTTCTAAAATTCCCACAGCGTGGGAAAATGCATCATTAACAGCGCAAAACATCCTGGAATATGAATTTCTATATAGATTAGGAATTTTAGGCGGGATACTTCTCTATATACTATTTTCAATACTGCCACTAGCTTTATATCGCACACTTGCACCTGTAAATAGAGGATGTGCGTTGTTAATGGTTATTTTTGCTCTCACCAGTATTCCATTTACTCTACTCAATATAGTTAACAAAGTTGATGCTCTCACACTTCTTAGCGGAGCAGAATATCTCCTAGCTTTTGAAAAAGAACAAATTTATACCCAGGTATTATTGTTATTAAAATCGTATAGTAACGGAATCCAAATAATCCATGCTCTCTGGGGATTATGGTTACTTCCTTTCGGATACCTGGTCTACAAATCAAACTTACTACCAAAAATACTGGGCATACTGTTAATGGCAGGATGCCTTAGCTATTTAGTAAGGTTCTGCGCAAATTTACTTTTCCCTGAATATCAAATCCCCGCTTTTATTAGAGTACCCGCCTCTCTAGGGGAGATCGGAACCTGTCTATGGTTACTAATTATGGGCATTAGAACTCCACCAACTATTACCGAATCAAATCAAAAGTTATCTACCAGTAAGATCGAGGGAATGTCATGAACGATAAAGACAACTTAAAGAGCACATCGACCAAGCTCACTGACAGTCATATAGATGTTAAGATTAAAATAGCCGGGCTATGGGCTTCAGTAGTACTACTTTACATCTATGGGGATTTCTTTGGGCTATTTAGGACAGGAAAAATAGATAGAATAATTGAGGGGTTCGGGCCATTTGGAGCGGTCACACAAGAGTCACTACTTACTGTATCAATCATTGTGTCACTCCCCTGTATTATGGTTGCCCTTACTTTATTACTTAAACCATCTATCTCTCGCTGGATAAATATTATTACATCCTCAGCTTTCATTATTTTCTTATTTGTAACATTTTTAATGTCCACCTGGTATTTCTACTTCTATCTGGGATTTATCGAGATTATTCTCAAATTAGCTATTATTTGGCTGGCTTGGCGCTGGCCTCATGAGGAGTATTAATAGAGTTTTTGACCAAAGGAGAAGGAAAGAACATATTGTACTTGGGCACCGCCGCATAAGGCATGGATGGCGTCTTCGACCTTATCGGGGAAATTTACAGAGTGTTCATTTCTTCTAACTAAGGAGCCTCTAAATAACTCCGTAATGCCTCTGCGGGTCTTGAAGGCTGCAGATGTTAGGCGCAGCTAGCCGCGAATGGCCTAGTCCTTTGCAAGAGCTGCAACGCAGCAGCTGTGGCCTTCAAGGCCCGCCCTTCGGGGCTTACAGAGCGACTCACACTCAGCGTTGCGACTTCTTGAAAGGTCTAGACATTCCTGCGAAGCCGCGCCTTGATTGTGAACCGCTCTGTATGCCAGAGGTATCACGGAGTTATTCAGAGGCTCCCTAAGTAGATTCGCTAAGGCTTTCCGAGTGAAAAGTGCAGGTCAAAACTCTGCGAGTTGAGCGATACAAGTTATCGCTCACAGCCTATTTGGTTAACCACTCATCCATCGCCGCTAATATTTGATGGCGATAAGGTTGGGTTTCGTTAATCATCTGGTGCCGGGCACCGCGTATCAATACCCGGTGGCAATTGGGAAAACGATTCCGAACAGCATGAAGACCATAACGCCAATCAACGGTTTTATCATCCGTTCCCTGAACCAAAAGGATCGGGCGCGGGTTGCGTGCCGTGCGGGGAAATGTCTGCAACCAATCCACCATCGCCCTGAGCCAGCTCATAGAGATTGATTGAGATTGAAGGGGGTCCCTAAGTGCCTGACGTCGAGAAAACTCCACATCGTGGGTATTAATCGTAAAGGCCCGGCCGGGTTCGCGGATAAACAGGCGGCCCACATAATATTTCCAGCGATTTAGCCAGGCCCAGTTTGATGGCCTTACCAAGGGAGCCAACAAAAAGACCTTATCCAGAGGCTGCCAGCGGCTGTATTGCAGATGGGCCAGTAGTGCAGCGCCACCGGTGCTCTGGCCCATTGCATGCCAGGGCCCGGGCAACTTATTTCGCGCAATTTCCAACAGTCCATCAAACGCCTGGCGGTATTGCAGGAAAGTATGGATAGCAACACGCTCACCACTGGATAAACCATGTCCGGGGAAATCAAAAATCACTACATTGAGGTCCCGCTCCAAGCCAAAGCGGATTGCCGGGCCATAAATACCCGTATGATCAAAATAGCCGTGGCAAATAAACAAGGTGCCCTTGGGTTTCTCGACCATCCAATACTGTGAAACCAGTTCAAATCCGGCAACTTTAAAAGTGCCTACCCCGGTCTTATGGGCTCGGGGAAAATGCAAATCGTAAAAATTACGATAATCCCGCAGCTCTTTGCACAGAGGGGTTTCGTCAGCGCCGAAATCCAGTTCAGGCAACTTCTGACGCAATGCAGAGTAGTCCGGGCGCTTTATTACCGGGCTATTATCGTAGGTGCTGAGGTCTTGCAAAGTATCCATTAGTGCAATGGTACTGCATTTTGGCGGTAGGGGTAGTGATATCGTAGCGGGAAAGACAACCTGAAAAGAAAAAGGTGGGCATAGAGCCCACCTCTTCGCAACAGTGGAAGACTGTTACTTGATTTGCGGCTCCAGCTCACCGGCAGCGTAGCGTTCGCTCATAACATCGAGGCTAACAGGGCGAATCTTGCTGGCATTACCAGCAGTGCCAAACGCCTCATAACGAGCGATACAGATTTCCTTCATCGCTTGCATAGCGGCTTTGTAGAACTTACGCGGGTCAAACTCAGATGGGTTCTGAGCCAGGAAGCGACGTGTGGCACCAGTCGAGGCCAAACGCAGGTCGGTATCGATATTGACCTTGCGCACACCGTACTTGATACCTTCACAGATCTGCTCAACAGGAACGCCGTAGGTTTCCGGGATCTCACCACCAAACTCATTGATTACAGCCAGCCACTCCTGGGGTACAGAAGAGGAACCGTGCATTACCAGGTGGGTGCCTGGAATACGAGCGTGAATCTCTTTGATACGGTCGATGGCCAGGATGTCCCCGGTGGGCGGACGAGTAAACTTGTAAGCACCGTGGCTGGTACCGCAGGCAATTGCCAGGGCATCCACCTTGGTTTTCTGTACGAAGTCAGCGGCCTCTTCCGGATCGGTCAGCAGCTGGTCGTGGGACAACTTGCCCTCAGCGCCAACACCATCTTCCTCTCCAGCCATACCGGTTTCCAGGGAACCCAGGCAGCCCAGCTCACCTTCAACAGAAACACCACAGGCGTGGGCCATATCCACCGCGCGCTTGGTGACATCTACGTTGTACTCGTAAGAAGCCGGGGTCTTGCCGTCTTCCTCAAGGGAGCCGTCCATCATCACTGAGCTAAAGCCCAGTTGGATAGAGCGCTGGCAAACGGCGGGGCTGGTGCCGTGATCCTGGTGCATAACTACCGGGATCTCAGGGAACTCCTCAATAGCCGCAAGGATAAGGTGGCGCAGGAAGGGAGCGCCGGCGTACTTGCGGGCGCCCGCAGAAGCTTGAACGATTACTGGAGAATCGGTCTCTTTGGCCGCTTCCATAATCGCACGCATCTGCTCTAGATTGTTTACATTAAATGCAGGTACACCGTAGCCATGCTCTGCGGCATGGTCCAACATTTGGCGCAGGCTGATAAGAGCCATAATTAATTCCTTTCTCGTCTACTCGTAGTATTTGTATTTTTGCTTTTATGACCTGCCTGCAAATTGCGACAGGCCTTATTTTTCGTTATTTAGTCTTGTGCGCGGCTTTCCAGTATAGCGACCGCTGGAAGCTTCTTACCTTCAACATATTCAAGGAAGGCACCGCCACCCGTGGAGATATAGGAAACCTTGTCGGCAATGCCATACTTATCCACAGCTGCCAGGGTGTCGCCGCCACCAGCTATAGAAAACGCTGCGCTCTCGGCAATGGCTTTAGAGAGGTGCTCGGTACCGTTGCCAAACTGGTCAAATTCAAACACACCTACAGGACCATTCCAGATAATGGTTTTCGCACTGCTGAGAATATCTTCCAGTTGCTCGGAGGATTTCGGGCCGATATCAAAGATCATATCGTCTTCAACCACAGCATCGGCACTTTTGGTTTCCGCTGCGGCGGATTCACTGAATTCTTTGCCTGTGACGACATCGGTAGGTACAGGGATATCACACTTCTGCATCAGGGCCTTGGCGGTATCTACCAGATCGTGCTCGCAAAGGGACTTGCCCACTGGCTTGCCGCTGGCTGCCAGGAAGGTATTGGCAATACCACCACCAACAATCAGCTGATCGACTTTGTCAGCCAGGCTTTCGAGTACCGTCAATTTTGTAGAAACTTTGGAACCACCAACAATAGCAACCAGCGGGCGCGCCGGTTCAGCCAGGGCTTTCTCCAATGCGTCCAGCTCAGCAGCCAATAGAGGGCCGGCGCAAGCAACCGGTGCAAATTTAGCCACACCATGGGTGGAAGCCTGGGCCCGGTGGGCAGTACCAAAGGCATCCATCACGAAGATATCGCACAACTGGGCATAGGCCTTTGCCAGAGACTCATCGTCCTTCTTTTCACCACTGTTGAAACGTACATTTTCCAGCAGGGCAACTTCCCCATCGGCCAGCTCAACGCCATCGCGCCACTCTTTGACCAGCGCCACATCACGGCCCAACAGCTCACCCAGGTGTGCGGCGACCGGGGCCAGGGAGAATTCTTCCGCGTACTCACCCTCTGTGGGGCGCCCCAGATGGGACATCAACAGCACTTTAGCCCCGGCTTCGATGGCGGCTTTTATCGTCGGTAGTGCCGCGCGAATACGTGCATCGGAAGTTACACGACCGTCCTTAACCGGTACATTCAGGTCCTCACGGATAAGTAAGCGCTTACCAGCGAGATCGAGATCTGCCATCAGTTTGACCGCCATTAGCCAATCCTCTTCTACTTCGATTAACTGAAAAATGTGGGCGGCGATTATATCAACTGGAACCTATTGATGCCGATATTAAAAACAGGGGAATACGTTGTTATATCAGCCAATCTACGCATTATTAGCGCAGCTGATACTGTCTTAGGGGTCATCAAGTCAAAAGCGACCTTAGTTGATAGCTGTTCGCCCAGGAGGTAAGCAAGTAGTTACTTCAAACAGAATTGCCACCTAACGCCAACTAATGGCAGTACTTTCAGGATCAATCCTCCAACCTCCAAAGGACTACCTAAGCCAGTTAAATAAATAAAAGGCCATGTAATTGCGATTCAAGTAGCAATCGACACCAGACAATGTAAATAAAGCCTTATAGAACTCAGAGTATCAGCCCTGAATCAGCCATTCACACACAGAGAGTTACTAATTAATTACGCCAGATAACAAGCAGGCACAGCCAAATTGTACTTCCCGCTTCTAAATTCGATCGCTAGAATCGCCGCCCCCCTTCCAAATGCATATTAGTCACAGAGGCCACTTAAAAGTAAAACTGAGGGTGGCCAACATAAGAGGTAACCAAAACGATGCAACCAACGGATAGTGATATCGTTTTTCAAAGCTATGGACGCTGTTGCAATAAAGAACAGTTTTTTGTGGATTTTTATGATCGTTTTATGGGAAGTTCTACAGACATCCGTCAGCTCTTTGCCAATACAGATATGAAAGCCCAGCGCCATCTTTTGCGTAACGGCATTATGCAGCTGGTGCTTTATTCACGCGGCATGCCAGACACCAAGCTGCGCGCTTTGGGTAAAAGTCACGATCGCAACGGCTATAATATCCGCCCAGAATGGTATCGCCTCTGGCTCGACGCCCTACTCGCCACCATTAGGCAGCACGACGAGGAATACTCGCCAGAAGTTGACGCTGCCTGGAATCGAGCAATCCTTCCGGGTATAGAAATCATACGCCAAGCCTACTGAGTTGTACTCTCCAAAAAGTACAACTTAAATTTGCTAAGCCTCAAGCCGGCCATTTATTATCAGGCTTTCTGGCAGCTTTTCTCTGCTTATATCAATGCAGGGTTTACTAATGCTGGTTTGGGGTTCCAAATCAAATTTAATAGAAGTACAAAGAAAATCATCTAATGCCAGTTTAGAACTATAAAAACTAATGCCATGGAACGATAACTCTCTCCTGAAGGAAAAAGGGGACAAGGAAACTATTATGAAAACGGTACGGAAGTACGGCATTCCATTAGTGCTCTCTATTACGCTCTCAGCTTGCAGTGACGCTCCCCAAAATAATAAAAACCCCGAGGCCAAGAAAGATCTGTTTGCCTCCGAGAATTTAGAAAATAAGTTTGAGTCCCTAAAAATAGGTTATGAGAAATTTACTCTGCCCAATGGCCTGCGTGTAATCGTCCATGAGGATCGCAAGGCTCCTATTGTTTCCGTGGGCGTTTGGTACCACGTTGGCTCAAAAGATGAAAAACCTGGAAGAACAGGGTTTGCGCATTTGTTTGAGCACCTGATGTTCAATGGTTCAGAAAACTATAATGACGAGTTTTTTAAACCGTTTGAACTAGCTGGTGCAACTGGTATGAATGGTACCACCTGGCTGGATCGTACAAATTACTTCGAAACAGTACCCACCAACGCCTTAGACATGGCTCTATGGATGGAGTCTGACCGAATGGGTCATCTATTGGGCGCAATTACTCAGGAAAAACTCGATGAGCAACGTGGCGTTGTGCAGAATGAGAAGCGCCAAGGCCAGAACCAGCCCTATGGGAAAGTATGGGAGCGGATGCAGAAAGCAATTTATCCAGCAGGGCATCCCTACTCCTGGACCACCATCGGCTCAATGGAAGACCTGAATGCAGCTTCTCTTGAAGATGTTCACGAGTGGTTTAAACAGTATTACGGCGCAGCTAATACCGTACTAGTACTTGCCGGTGATATTGATGTAGAAACAGCAAAAGAAAAAGCAGCCCATTTTTTTGGCGACATTCCCTCCGGCCCTCCTCTTATCAAGAAAAAAGCGTGGATTGCCAAGCGAGATCAGTCCAGCCGTGAGCAGATGTTTGATCAAGTTGCTCAATCGCGTCTTTATAAAGTCTGGAATACCCCTAATCTAGCTCACGACGATGCTGGAGCTATTGCTTTGGCAGCAGCAGTTTTGGGGGATGGAAAAAACTCCCGGCTCTACCAGCGCCTCGTATACGAAGATCAAATCGCTACCAAAGTTAATATTGGGCTGCATGAATTTGAATTGTCTTCCATCTTCCCTATTGTTGCCGATGTTAAGCCCGGGATTGAACTCGCAACAGTAGAGGCCGCTATTGAGGAAGAACTACAACGTTTTCTCAAGGAAGGGCCAAGCAAAGAGGAACTTGCAAGGGTTAATATGAGCCACTATGCATCCCAAGCACGCAACCTCGAGCAGGTAGGTGGCTGGGGCGGTAAGGGCGTAATTTTGGCTCGGGGTGAACTCTACCTCGACAATCCCAACGCTTACCTGGAAGCGTTAACCAAAATGCAAAACACCAGCCCTCAAAAGGTAAAAGAAGCCGCAGTAAAATGGCTTTCCAGTGGTGATTATAATCTGGAAGTACACCCTTTCCCCAAATACACTACTTCCGAGACTGGTGCAGATAGGTCTAAATTACCCGATACCGGTGAATTCCCCAGCATCCCATTTCCAGAATTACAGACCACGAAACTCTCTAACGGTCTAAAAGTGATACTTGCCCAACGCGACTCTGCGCCAGTAGTCGATATTCGCCTTATATTTGATGCCGGTTACGCTGCAGACCAGGGTGCTAAATTGGGAACCTCTAGCTATGCCATGTCTATGCTAAAGGAAGGGACTACAAAATTAAGCGCCTTAGAGATTGATGCCAAAGCAGAAATGTTAGGGGCCAGAATCTCGGCTGGTTCGAACATTGATACTTCTTCTGTACGGCTCAACGCATTAAAAAACAATCTCGATAGCTCCATATCCTTGTTTGCCGATATCGTAATGCATCCAGCCTATTCCGATGAAGAGATTGAGCGGAAACGTGCTCGATGGATAGCTGGAATCCAGCAGGAAAAAACCCAGCCGGTAAACATGGCTTTGCGGAATCTGCCACCTCTTTTATATGGTGAAGGACATGCTTATGCAGTTCCTCTCACCGGTTCGGGAACAGAAAGCTCTATCAGCTCCCTGAACCGTGAAGATCTGGTAAATTACCACAAAACCTGGATGCGCCCCGATAATGCCACTCTGGTTGCAGTCGGAGATATCAGCATGGGTGATCTGACAAAAAAATTAGAGCAGCACTTTGCGGATTGGAAAGCACCCGAAGAACCGTTACCTACAAAGAATCTACAACAGGTTGCGCACCCAGAAAAAACCAGAATTTATCTAATTGATAAACCGGGAGCTGAACAGAGCATAATTATTGGCGGTCTCCTGGCTCCGTCGGAAACGATGCCACAGCGAGAAGCCTTACATATGATGAATGATATATTTGGAGGCACTTTTACCGCGCGAATTAATATGAATTTGCGGGAGGATAAGCACTGGGCTTATGGAGCCTATTCATTTATGACTGGGGCCAAAGGACAGCAACCGCTCTTAGTCTATGCACCTGTTCAAACGGACAAGACCAGTGAATCTTTAAAAGAGCTTTACAAAGAGCTCCAAGCCTATGTCGGCAATTCTCCAGCAAAAGAAGACGAGCTGCAGAAAATTAAAGACAAGCGAATCAATGAATTGCCCGGCCGTTTTGAAACAGTTCGAGCTGTATCAGGGGCTATTTCAGGCATGGTCACCTATGATCGACCTTTGAATTATATGGAAGATTATGCAAATGAAGTTCGCAATGTCGATCTATCTTCGATCCATTCGCTCGCTCGAGACACTCTAAAAGTTGATCAATTTACCTGGATTATCGTTGGAGACAAAACCAAGATAAAAGATAAAATTGGTGAACTTGGTATGGGATCTATTACCGAGCTCAAAGTAGATAAGGATTTACCTAGCGCATCTTCAACCGAAGAGGGATAAAAGCTAGCAATAGCGGCCAGCCTGTACCCTCATGTATGACTGGCCGCCTTCTATCGTTCCAAACGGATGAATACCAATGAAGAATAGAAACACTCCCTAATGCTACTCACCTAGTCAAAAATAATTGACATGCTACATTCAAACTAAAACTCCTTTCTCCAGCTCACAATACCCTCTATTAAATACCAGCATGACAATTAGGGATCCTCTGATCAACGAAGCATTTTTCCAGAATTAAGCTGAGCTGCTTGAAAAATTCACTTTATTACGCACAAACGCGTAATTTTCGCGTAATAGTCCCCTAATTTTTCATCTGAAACCCTCAATAGGTGGGTTTCAGGCGAACCACCCCTAGGCAGCCAAGTATTTTCTCCCTATTAATAAGTTGGTAAAGCCTGCCAGTAAGCACAGCCTCTCAGTATTTTTTACCAGTCCCCGATAGCGGACCTTGTCATAACCAAATACCCGTTTGATGTAGCGGAAGGGGTGCTCGACCTTCGCTCTTATCTGCGCCTTGATCTTTTCCGCTTTACGGAGTGCATCACGCCCTGGAAGAGTTTTTAGCTTGCTCGGCTTCATTGCTATATACCAATCCGCCTCCCGCTCTTTCAACTCTTCACGTTTCTCCGCACCAATGTACCCAGAGTCTCCCCAGATTCTTTTCTCCTCCCCGTGGAGAACTCGCTCTGTGGTTGTGACATCATGCGAATTCGCTGCTGTTGTATCTATGCTATGTATTACTCCGAGCACATCATCAACCCCGATATGCATTTTCATCCCAAAATGCCACTGATTGCCTTTCTTTGTTTGATGCATTTCCGGGTCACGTTCTTTCTTTTCATTCTTAGTTGAAGTTGGCGCAGAGATAATAGTGGCATCTACAATCGTGCCTTCACGCAGTACCATCCCATTCTCAGCAAGGTGTTTGTTGATTTCATCAAAAAGAGCTGCACCTAGCTGATTGAGCTCCAGTAAGTGGCGAAAGTTAAGAATCGTTGTTTCATCGGGAATTGGGCTACTCAAAGTCAATCCAGCAAAACTACGCATGGATTCAATTTCATACAGTGCATCTTCCATAGCGGGATCACTGAGATTGTAAAATAGCTGCATGCAATGAATACGAAGCATGACACTCAATGGATATGGCTGTCGGCCACGTTTACCTTGTGGGTAACAAGGAGTGATCTGAGCTTCTAGTCGCTGCCATGGGACGAGGGTTTCCATTTGAGAAAGAAACTTCTCTCGGCGAGTTATACGACGCTTTAGCTTATATTCTGCTTCGGCAAAGGTGACTTGGTGCATGATTCATCGTAGTCTTGATGGGTAGGTGAATATTACCAAATTGACTCAGAATTATTCAGAGGTTCCTTAGAGCTTCAACATCAAAAGCCTAACGCCTCACCCAGAAATAGAAACAACCTAAAAACCCAGCAGAAAAAAAAACAAAAGCTTCAATCAAACTTTAAAACAATTAAAAACATCCTTAAAAAGACAAAAACAAAACAAAATATAATCCCGACAAAAAAACAAAAATAACAACAACCTAAAAATAATTATTCATACGACAAGAGAAGCCTGATAGATTCCCCACTTCGACGCTCAAGCGAATATCAACAACCAAAAAAACTTGAAATTAGAACGTCGACAAAAGCAACAATAAACATAGAAATCTTCAGGAGCATCTAATGAATAAATCCTTGTCTGTATTTGCAGCCAGCATTTTAGCGCTCGCCGTGACCGGCAACGCCACTGCTGAGGACAAGCGTTATATCGTGACTTTCAAGCAGGGAAAAGGCGAATCCGTTAAGTCCTTTATGAAGAAGAGAGGCGGAAGACAGGCTGTTGAAATACGCCGCCAGAATGCGATGGCAGCACATATGTCTGCAACAACCCTAAAAGAAATGCGCTCGAACCCGGATGTTGCTTTTATTGAAGAAGACGTTAAGCGGTATCCGATGTCCCAGGAAACCCCCTACGGAATCACCATGGTGCAGGCAGATCAACTAGGTGATACTCAGGCCGGCAACCGCACAGTCTGTATTATTGATTCCGGCTACGACCTGGTTCACGAAGATTTGTCCGGAAACGCCGTCACTGGTACCAGTGACCCAAGCGGCGCAGGTAACTGGTATGAAGATCAAAGCGGTCACGGTACCCATGTGGCCGGCACTATCGCTGCGATGAATAATGGTACCGGTGTCGTTGGCGTGATGCCCAGCAGTAATATTAACCTGCATATTGTAAAAGTGTTTGATGGCGACGGCTGGGCCTACTCCTCCTCCCTAATGGCAGCCGCAGAGGTTTGTGCCGACAATGGTGCTAACGTCATCAATATGAGTCTGGGCGGTGAAAGTGCCAACTTCCTCGAAAGACGAACCTTTAACAACCTAAATCGCCAGGGAATCCTGTCCATCGCGGCAGCCGGAAACGACGGTAACACTGCGCACTCCTACCCAGCCTCATACTCCTCTGTTGTATCCGTCGGTGCTATCGATAGCGATAAAGCTATCTGGTCCTCCTCTCAGCAGACCAACCAAGTAGAACTCTCCGCGCCCGGTGTGCAGGTTCTATCTTCTGTTCCCACTGATACTGGCAGAATCTCTAGCTTAACCGTCGGCAGTGTTGACATCGAATCAGCCCCAATATCAGGCACCCCAGCTGGTGCAATCACCGGTTCAATGGAAGACTGTGGTACGGCTGAATCCGCTTGCACCAGTGCGGCAGGTAAGATTTGCCTGATTGCGCGAGGCAATATCAGCTTTGCGGAGAAAGTTTTAAATTGTGAGTCCGGTGGTGGTATCGGAGCGATTATTTACAACAATGAAGAGGGATTACTCTCCAGCGCAACCCTGAGCGATACTGTAACCACTATTCCTTCGGTTGGTATTTCTGACACTGACGGTGCAACTCTACTCACGCAGCTGAGTGCCAGCGTAGATTTGGAAAATGAGGCTACAAGCTACGAATATTTCAATGGCACTTCCATGGCTACCCCACACGTTGCCGGTGTTGCCGCATTGATATGGAGCCACTTCCCCAACTGTAGCAACACAGATATCCGCAACGCTCTAACGGCTACAGCCGAAGACCTCGGTGATGCGGGAAGAGATAATGCTTACGGCTACGGCCTCATCCAGGCAAAAGCAGCCTATGACTACTTGGATACCTACGGCTGTTCCGGCTCCTGATCCTATTCGGATTAAATAGGGCTTGAGTAAGAAAGGGGAGCAAAGCTCCCCTTTCCTTTGTCAGAACCGAGAAAAACCTGTTGAGAGTTTTTATAGATAGCCACAGGGTTAAGAAACTATTTGGGACTCAAGATATATCCACCCCCGTACGGAAATCGCTCTCAGAGAGTAATCCCTCAGCGAGCAGCTGCTTTAAAACCCCCGAACACCGTTCTCTCAAAGTATCACGCACTAATCGTACCGTCGGTGTTATTGACTGCCTCCCCGGAGATACCAACCATAGCTCCGTCGCCTTGGGTTTATAGTCACGCATAGTGGCCACTACCTGACCGGAAAGTAAATCCGCAGACATATCCAAACATGACTTAATGGCAAGTCCATAGCCAGAGGTACACCAACGCCGCACCAGGTCACCGTCATTCGACGACCTATTCCCAGACATACGTATCTTGTATATCTCTTCGCCCCGAAAAAACTCCCAATTATTGTGCACAATCTCGTGAAGTTGATAAAAAAGGCCATTATGTGCGGAGAGCTCCTCCGGTGTTTGCGGGGAACCGTTTTCCTGCAAATAGGCCGGGGTTGCACACAATAAACGGGGCACGTCACAAATCTTAAAACCATACAGGTTGGCATCCGCTGGGGGGCCGTAGCGCAACGCGATATCCACAGGATCCCGGTAAAAGTCCACTTGGCTATCACTGATATTCACTCTTAGACTCAGCCCCGGGTGTTCCTGCAACAATTGATCGAGCCAGGGAGTTACAAGGTTCCTTCCCAGGTCCGAGGATGCACCTATGCGAAGCTCGCCATCTATCTGACCGCTGTCTTCCTTGAGATTTTGCCGGGCGAGGTCCAAAGTCAGGAGGGCCTCCTCACATTTGGGAATAAACCTTTCCCCAGCACTGGATAGCCGCAATTGCCGCGTAGTGCGAATAAACAAGTCCGCTCCCAGCGCGCTCTCCACACGCTTGATCGCTGCGCTGGCAGTTGCAGTGCGTAAGTCGAGACTGGCGGCGGCCGCAGTGATACTGCGAAACTCGGCCACTTTAAGAATGACCCTCAAGTCTTCAAGCTGCATATTTTCAATATATTTTTGATAAAGATTCAAAGATTATAGTGTTTCTAGCGATGTAATCTAGATCTAGAATGACTTCATCAGCTCGACATCCCAGTCCTTACCCAGGAGGCAGCTAAGCTAGTCACTAGGTCTCCTCTGAAAGGATCAAGGAAAAGAGTACAAACCTTAATCCAACACATATTGAAACAAAGAGGTGTTCACATGAGCAGGCTCACTATCGTTGCCAACATTAAAGCCAAGGCCGACAAAATTGACCTGGTGAAATCTGAATTGTTAAAACTCATTAATACAACACGAGCAGAAGCTGGTTGCATTAATTACAACCTTCATCAAGACAATGACAATCCTGCACACTTCCTGTTTTATGAAAATTGGGAAACTCGCGATCTGTGGCAAACCCACATGAACAATAAGCACCTGGAAGACTATATGAAGGCAACCGAGGGCGCCGTTGAAGAGTTTGTATTGAATGAAATGACCGAGATTGATAACTAATCAAACTCGGTGTGTTATCCAGGTTCCCGCCTGGATAACACCGAGCTAATAAATACACTTCTTCAAAAGGCTTTCCCGGTAAATTAAGCGTAAAATCCCTTCGACGGAGCAACTCTTCGTCTAGAGCTATTCCCCAATAGCAACCCAGCCAAATAAAATATTAATCAACAAGTCCGGATTGCCAATTAAGGTTGATAATTACCTGTAAATTAAGCTGTCGGTTTATCTGGGTCGGCCATCCTTTGCACTCAATCAGACCCTATGCTTAAATTATTCCATTAACAGCCACTAATAAACATAATTAGCCTGAAGGATTTATGGAACTGGAATTTTTAACGGCAACCCTGTTTAACCTGGGCATTAACCTGATTTATACGCTGCTAGCGTTATTTATTGGTATCACCGCACTGATTACCATTGATAAGAAACTGCTTCGCTCTGTAGATATCGAAGGCGAGCTAAAAAATGGCAATATCGCCGTATCTATATTTGCATCAACCATATTGATATTTGTTGCCATCATTATTTCGTTTGGCCTCAAGGGATAGCACTATGCGCAAGTGGCTGGCTATCACACTGATACTTTCCCTCGCACTGATCACCCCTGAACTTGTACGGCGAGCGAATACACAGGAGCCGCCAACTAAAAGCACACCGGAAATCCCCCTTTCCGATAATTTACGGAGCTTTGGTAGCAGCGGCAGTCAGTTAGCCAGTATTGTGGACTCACAACAAGGTGTAGTGCGAGTGGTGGGTACCCGCTACCCTCTGGAAGAAAAAACCATCCAGAAAGTAGTCGACAAACGCTCACTGGAAGAGAGCGCTCATGTCTCAGTGTGGAACTGGCAGGGAATTGAGGCGGCGACAGCGTCCGCCCGGGGACTGGACCAGCAACACCACTTTGCCAACAGCTACCTGGTGGGGTTCAAGCCCTTTAAGACTCAACAGCTTTGGGTGCCTCTTTATACACTGGCTATGAATAAAGAGTACCAATACGATCACCTGCAATACGCCGGTTTGTCAGACATTTGGCAAACATCCCGGCAGGCCTATTACCAAAAGCGTGGTGACTGTGAAGACCACGCTATTTTACTGGCAGATTGGCTGATCGAATTGGGAGTTGATGCGCGGGTGGCACTCGGAACCCATAAAGGTCAGGGTCACGCCTGGGTAGTGGCCATCTTAAACGATCAAGAGTACCTGCTGGAGGCAACCAGCAAACGCCGCCAGACCAGCTGGCAAGCCATGCCCCTGGCAGCGCTGGCGGAGGGTTACGATGCGGAATTTCAGTTTAACCGCCACTTTTTCTGGGCGAAGAAAAACCCAACCCCCACTCGACAATACCGAGGAAATCACTGGGTAAAGAAGTCCCAGTTTATTCGCGGTTAATGCCCAAAGGGGGTGAGCGTTTACAGCCCACCCCTTTTATCCGTTTCAGATCAGATCGGAGATCCTGGCGGCAACGCTTTAACCGCACCAGGTTTTACTTCCAGCTTGCCCTGCTTAAAGGCATCGATGCGCTGTGCCTCATAGTAATAGTGCGCACTATAGCCCTCAGGATCATCGCCAAACAGCCGCATAGAACCAATTTCTTGAAGAAGTTTTGCCAGCTCCAAATGCGCTTTGGCCCGCACTGATTCGTCTGCCTTTGCATTACTGGCCAGTAACATCAACTGCTCGATATAGGCGTGATTAACTCGCTGGTGCACACTCGCCTGCAGACCGGTATAACCCTCACCCTGCAGAGCCAGCGCGCTCAAGCGCTGCAATAGGCTAGCAAACCCCGGTACCTCACTGCTGCGGGCACTCTGTTGATTCATTCGCGCCGCGCGCTGCGGGTCCATCAGGATTGATAGCGTATGCCCAGCAGCCGCTTCCGCCAGAGCCACCCCATCAAAAGCTACCCCCGTATATGAGGGGAAGCTCTCGATAGTACGTTCGTAGCCATAGGACTTGGGCGGAATCAGCTGCAAGACCTGCTCCGGCAAGGTGAGAAACTGCGGCGAAAGTGTATCCAACAGTGCATCAATTGCCCGCTGTTGTCGCTCTGCGGGCACCAGGGTATAGCTATTTTGATCGGTACCGTTGTAGACATAGTCATAGTCCAA
The DNA here is from genome assembly GCF_056231245.1 of Microbulbifer maximicatervae (SeqCode). Taxonomy (NCBI): domain Bacteria; kingdom Pseudomonadati; phylum Pseudomonadota; class Gammaproteobacteria; order Cellvibrionales; family Microbulbiferaceae; genus Microbulbifer; species Microbulbifer maximicatervae (SeqCode). The sequence continues at coordinate 90,230 of NZ_CP174334.1, read as the reverse complement.
GCCACCAATCAATTTGCCCACAGCCTCCGCCTGGTAGCGATGACCGTAGTACACAGGCACCAGGGTCTCTTCCAGGTCAGAGCGGGGCGCGGATAACGGCGCTGCCGCCGCAGAGAAGTTATCCAGGGCATGACGCCTCAAGTCGACCATCCGCTGGAATTCCATCAATGGGTCGGTGCCGTTGTCCCAAAGGTGTGAGACTGCGTGAGCATTATTGATGGTGCGGGAGTCCGGGTCTGAAATAAAGCGCAGCTCTTGTTCCCCGGCCTCAGCGATAACACTGTCGAGATAACTTTTTTCATCATCGCTCTCGCCATAGCCGTAGCGAACCGCCAACTTATCCCAACTGCCGATGCCAGTGGCGTAGGCATCTGTCAGGTCCAACTTACCTCCCAGCAGAGAGACCAGCGGAGCCGGGTAATCCATTACTGAAGCGCGCTCTTCGCTACTGGCAGCAAAGTTGTGCGCCAGCCCCAGGGTGTGGCCTACTTCGTGAGCGGATAGCTGACGGATACGGGCCAGGGCCATATTCTTTAGCTGCTCAGTACTGACGGTGTGGCCGCGGTAGGGCTGTACAAGCCCTTGAGCAATCAGAAAGTCCTGGCGAACACGCAGGGACCCCAAGGTAACATTGCCTTTTAGAATTTCGCCGGTGCGGGGATCGTAAACCGAATAACCGTAGGACCAACCGCGAGTGGAGCGGTGTACCCAATTAATCACGTTATAGCGAACATCCAAAGGATCGACGCCTTCCGGCAGAATCTCTACGCGAAACGCATTTTTAAATCCTGCTGCAGCGAATGCCTGGTCCCACCAGCTCGCCCCTTCGATCAGGGCGCTGCGCACCGGCTCAGGAACTCCGGAATCTACGTAGTAAACAATCGGCTCCACAACCTCATCGCTACCCGACTTCTTCTCCAGTCGATGACGGTAGATATAACGCTGGTCCAGAGGCTCTTCAATCGCCGTAGCGTAATCTCGATAAGCGAACGGGAAGTAGCCACTGCGGCTGTGAAAACGGCGGGGCTCATAGTCGTTATCTGGCAATTCAATCAGGGAGATATGCTGGCGCAGGGACACCAATGTAGGGGTCGGAACCACTTCGCGCAGATAGTTTCCCGGAGCTGATCCAGCAAAAGTTAGCTGGGCCTCAAACTCACTATTCTTGGGAAAGTTTTTTGTGCGGGGCAGATAAACTGCCGACTTGCTCTTATCCACACTGTAACTGCCCTGCTCTGCGCCCTTGAGACGTGTAGCAATGCCGTGCTGATCGCTCAACAGGAAGGGCGTAAAGTCCACCAGTACCGCCTTATCGCTCTGGGCAAGCACCTTGAAGCCCCAGAGTACGGACGAAGCGAAAGCTTCCTCAACCGCGCGGCGCTCAGCCGCATTTGCTGATTGGGCACGGTATTTCAGGTTCACCTGATGCAGTAAAACCTTGTTACCCGACTGCTGGAACTTCACCAAGCGGCTCTCACCCACCTGGTTGCGATCCAGGCCCACCGGGTTTGAACCCAGTCCCTGGGCCAGCCCAGTGAGCAAGAGCAACTCGCGCTCAAACTCATCGATCTCCAGCAACACCCGGCCGTTAGCCTCGTCCCAGTAAAAGTCGTGGAAGCCGCTGTGCCTATGCATGCCTGCGGTGTACTCCGCGATGCTCCCGGCCTGTGCCATTGTGCTGACTATCAAGAAGCACAGTGCGGCAATGTGCCTGCTTATGGACATTGAATACCCTCAATTTATTAAGTGTTATAGGCTAAAAATACAGAATACCCGCTGGAACATCCATGCTTGGCCATCACTCCCCGGGCCTGCGTCAGGAAAAAATGAAAAATATTTCAAGCTGCCTGCATCTGTTCGGCTACCCAGGCGCGTCACATTGAAAAGACACACAATAGGAAACCGGCATATGTGGAAGCCAATCGCACTTTCAACCCTGATAGGCCTCGGTATCAGTTCACAGGCATTGGCCCACGATTCTTTCCATGTCGATACCAGCACCTGCACAGTGTCTACAAATTACGCTATTGAAGTAGGCCCGGACTTTTTCACCGTCGAAGGGGAAGGCGGAAAACTGGTGACATTTCAGGTGCCCAACCAGCTATCAGTGGATGGTGAGTTGCTGCCCCTCAATTCTCAGCAGGAGCAACTGCTTCAGGAATACCGTCAGCAGCTTCACATCGCCGGTCGCGACACACTGGTACTCACCCTTGAGGCGGTCGATATCGCAATGGATGGCCTATCCATTGCCATCAGCACCCTCGCCGGGCCGGACCACCCGGATATCCTCGAACTCCAACAGTTTTCCGCCGACCTGATCCAGCGCACTGAGGACCGCCTCAATCAAGAGGGCGAGATCTACCAGCTGGGAAACGAGGAAATGGGTAACTATATAGAGAAAACCATCTCTGAAGAGTTTGAACCCCGTATCGAACGCCTCGCTATGGAGTCCGCGGGAACTATTGCCTGGCATGCCTTCAAAGCTGCCTTTACCGGCGGGGATAGCATTGAGGAACAGGCCACTGAAGAGGCGGAGCGGTTACTGGAACAGCGCGGTAAAAGTATTGAGCAGTCTGCAAACCGCTTGTGTACACAACTGGAATCCATCGATCGACTGGAAACCGACCTACATCAGCAGGTACCAGAACTCAGTCACTACGACATAGTTAAAGCCGGCCTGGTTGTCATCAATTAGGCGCTCTTGATTTTCATCCCCCCAAACTCGGCCGCACTGCGGCCTCTTTTTTAAATTTTCCACTGTATTGTCACAGCCCCTGACGCTGCAAAAACTCCATTGCGTCGGTGACACTTTGTTCAGCATTTTCGACATGGGACATATGCCCCATCTTCTGATATACGATTAACTCTCCATTAGGCAACTTGTCAGAGAAATACTTTCCTACGGACAAGGGAATAATTTGATCTTCTGCCCCCCAGATAAATAAAACTGGAATTTTAATAGTCTCCAAGTCCGGCAATGACTGGAAATTGATTGTGGCATTAGCAACCAAATTGATCGCTGTACCGCGATTCTTCTCATAGCGGGAAAGCAAATAGATTCGTTCCAACATTTCCCCCGACAGAGCCTGCGGATTGTAGAAAAATTTGGAAGCCAGCATTTTTCTCAATAATCCACGACTACCAATGTGCGCAACCATTTTTCGCCCCCAATGGCTGGTGGCAAATCGAGCAATACCAGCAGGCATTTCCAGTCCCTTGCCACATTTATAACCACCGGGAGAGACAAGAATAGCGGCCTTGGGTATATTCGGATGTCCTGTTAAATAGCGTAAAACCCCATTTCCACCAAATGAATGGCCAGCGATCACATAGTCCCTAAGTTTCAGGGTTGCGACAAATTCTGCAATAAAATCGGCAAAATGCTTAGGTGTATAAGTGCCTCCTGGTAACGGGTCGGTCAATCCATGCCCAGGTAAGTCCACCAAAATAACATGATATTTTTCTGCCAATTTTGTCGCCCAGGCATTCCAGGCGCTCAGTGAATCACCACCACCGTGAAGGCAAAGTATATTAACGCCATCAATTGGCCCCATCTCGCGATAATTAACGGATAAACCACCGGCTAGCGAAAGTTGATTAAAAGAGAATTTCAGTAGCTCATTGCGACTTAAACTGGGACTACAAAACGCCATCCACAGAAGCCAGAGTAGAATTAGAAAAAGAATTAAAACCAGCCAAAAAGTCATCGTTCTACCCGAGCCCCTCACCTTTATGCGCTGAAAAAGTGGCTGAGTTGGCGGAAATAGTAATACCGCAAGCAAAAGCTTGAAAATAATGGCCCAGATCCGCGCCCATTCAACAAGGATAGACGGCTCTCGTAACTGAAACTGGCTGCTACCGCCAAAGGGGGAAACAAGAGGGCCTCCAAATAATTCACCAACTACCCCAGCCTGACCTAAAAGACGTAAACATTAAGTGCTATTTACTTTAGAAGGCCCCCTAGTACTTCAAGTCACACAAAGGGTTATCTGGACATCTGAGCCTCCGTCGCCCGGCAAATAGCATCCAGGGTAAGGGCAATATCATTATCGGTAGTCGCCCAGGAACAGACGCTAATACGCAGGGCCGCTTTTCCTCTCCAGGTAGTCGTTCCAAACCAGCAAACGCCCTCCTCCTGTATGGTCCTGACTATCTCTTGAATGTCTTCCGCAGTGCCAATAGTTGCCACCACCTGGTTTAACACTACATCGTTAAGGATCTCATAGCCCATTTCTGCCAAGCCTTCGCACAGATGCTGGGCATGGATACAGCAGCGATCAATCATCGCCGCTACTCCCTTCGGGCCCATCTCCTGAATCGTCGCCCACACTTCCACCCCTCTGGCCCGACGTGAGAATTCTGGCACCATATCCTTGGGGGGCACCAGCGATCCCACTTGCAAGTATGGCGCCTGGGTTGTCATCACATTGTGTACAGCCCCCGGCTTTCGACAAATTGCCAAACCGCAGTCATAAGGCGTATTTAGCCATTTATGAGCATCTACAGCCCAGGAATCTGCTTGTTCTACTCCAGTAGTCAACACTGATTTCACTGGAGATGCCGCTGCCCACAAACCAAAGGCACCGTCGACATGTACCCAGGCACCTTTGGATTTAGCTTCGAGAATTATGTCTGCAAACGGATCAAAACTGCCGGAGTTTACGTTGCCCGCCTGAAGGCAAATAATGGTGGTTTCATCAACCTCGGGAAAAGTATCTGCTCGCACCCTCCCCTGTTCATCACAGAGCGCTTTAATCACCTGATCCATACCAAATCCAAGAATAGAGAGCGCCTTGTGAACTGTGACATGGGACTGTTCAGAAACAACAATACGCAGTGGCGGCGCACCGGCTAGCCCGCTTTTTGCCAGGTCGATATTTAATTTTTGATAAAGCGTATTTCGCGCAGCAGCCAAGCACACCATATTGGCCATAGATGACCCTGTGGTGAAACCCACACTACTTTCCATCGGCAAGGTTAACAATTCCAATATCCAGTTTGCCGCAATACGCTCCAGATAAATTGCAGAAGGCGCCGACGCCTCCAGAACCGCCACTTGGTCCCAAACGGCGTTCATTACCGCCGCGCCCATAGAAGCTGGCGTAGCCCCACCTACCACCAATCCGAAAAATCGCCCACCGGTACTGGCAACTGTTGCCGGAGAACCATAACGATGCAGGCTCTCGACAACAGCCTCTGCCGGTTCCCCAGCCCGGGCCAAGTCGCTGTTAAAAAATTGCATTTGATCAATATCAAAGGCGGACGGACTTACGCGGCGATCGCGAATATCGGAAACATACTCCTCAGCGTACCGCGCTGCCAGGGATAGTACTTCTATGGCATTAGAAAAATTTTTGCTGTCATTATTATCCATCTTCGCCCCCTCAACTCCTTTTCCAGTACCTGATCTAGTATAAAAAATTAATTACTCTATTAGACTTAAACTAATAAAAAATTAATTAAAACGATACGAACAATAAGGACAAAAACACCTATCTTTATGGCAAGAATCGCTTTTAGATAAAGTTGAAATAACAATAAACCTGGCACGTTTGAAGACAAGGATTAACTTGAAAGGACTTTTTATCTAGTGCTATCTTCTGCCCCAACATAACCAGTCGGGGCTCATACAGTGTTTGCTTACTTGGGGTTTATCTCGCTGGTATGGATGGTTGTAGGTGTTACATTGGCAGGAGCAAAATACTCTGGCTATAGCCATTCAAGACAATTCTGTAGCGAACTAGGAGCCGTTGGAAGCCCAACCCAGAAGCTCTCCCCCCTCATCAACAACTACCCACTTGGCATATTATTCTTCTTATTTGGCCTGCATATAATTCAAATTGAACAGGCCCCAGTTGTACTTACCATCATTGGAGTTTTAATTATCATCCACGGTATTGGAACCTGGGTTGCGGGTTATTTTCCTATGGATGCAGATCCCTATACAAAAACCCCTAGTCTTGAATGCCAGATACACTCCTGGGCGGGGATGCTTATGTTGTTGTCTTTACTCATTGCGCCATTGCTAAGTACTTTCAGTAGTTACTTCTCAATAGAATTCAGGCTATTTAGTACAGCCTGCTTGCTCGCTTCTATCTATTTTACTGTTACCTTAAAAAAAGCCTACGAAGAAAAAACCAACCCCGGTCTGCACCAACGTCTCAGCTATGGAGCACAGTTGATATGGTTAACGGGGCTTTCCTTTAATCTGATAACGAGCTGACAAATAATTTATAGCAACTTGGAGTGATCAATCTGATAACGCTTCGAGAACAGTAAAAGCCCCTTCTGGGAGAAAGTAATCGCCCTGGAGTCCGCTCTTCTTACCGCCCACTGCTTTGCCAAGGCATCTTCGAGTATCCATTGACCCAAGCTGCCTGCAAGGTGGCTTTTTCGTTCGCTCCAGTCTAAGCATGACTTGCAAACAGGGCGCTTACGCTGCTTAAAACTAGCTACGGCTGCCCCTCGCTCCTGAAAAAATATTTCACCCTCTCTAGTCAAGGAAACTTGCTGTGATTGCTCGGAGAGCAACTCACTAGCCAAGAGGGCCTCGTACAATAGTACACCAGCCATTCCTGCTAAATGGTCATAGCAGATGCGGGACTTCCTTAAATCTGGATCTGCGGGTCCAGTGGTAACTTTTTGAGGTACCAGGGTGCTACTCAGATTGAGCAGTGCCTCTAGCGCTTCGGCAACTTGATGACTCGCCAGCTGAAAGTACTTGTGCCTACCCTGCTTGCGAACTATCAGCAGCTTGCTATCTACCAGCTTGAAAAGATGGTTACTTGCAGTCTGTGCAGTCACATCAGCCTCACAGGCTAACTCTGTTGCTGTCAGTGCTTTTCCACTCATAAGCGCCATCAATATTTTTGAGCGCGCCCGATCCCCAATCAAACTGGATATTACCGAAATGTCAGGTTCCATGGTTATCCTCGCAACAGTTCGCTGAACACCGAAGTATAGAAAATTAAACCATCTAGAATGCCAGCAAATTATGAATAGAGGCAACTTAGATGACTGTTACCTGTTTTATTGAATACAAGATCGATCCGTTTAAGCTTGATGCTTTCCGGCAGTATGCTGAGAACTGGGGCAAGATCATTCCCAATTGTGGCGGACGACTATTAGGATATTTTCTACCTTCTGAGGGCACCAACTTTCAGGCCTTTGGTATTATTAATTTCGATAGCTTGGCTCATTATGAACAATATCGAAAACTGCTTAAGCAGTCTCCTCAGGGCAGTGAAAATTTTCAGTTTGCGACGAGAGAGAAGTTTATTCTTGAAGAGAAGCGAAGCTTTTTAAATGCTGTGCCAGAAACCTACCTGAAGTTCCCACAGGAAAATCACTGATGATCGCCGTCATATTTGAAGTTACACCAAAGCCTTCAGGAAAAGACAAATATCTGGCCGTTGCAGCCGACCTAAAAGAACACCTAACCAGCTTCGATGGATTTATCTCTGTCGAGAGATTTCAAAGCCTCAATCAGCCAGAAAAAATTTTGTCACTCTCTATTTGGCGGGATGAAGAATCTGTAGTGAGCTGGAAAAATCACAAGGCTCACTGTGATGCACAACACCTAGGAAAAAAACAACTATTTGACACCTATCGTATAAGGATTGGAAAAATTCTTCGGGATTACTCTATGCAATAAATCAACAGTCAAATTTGACTCAAACTATAAAGCCTCTGCATCTTGTTCTTTTACTGAAAAACAGAACGCAGAGGCCCCCATTCCTAAAAACGTACCGACCAAAATAATCGAATTACATTGGCAGAGAAACTATAAGCGGGTTCGTCACCGGGACTGATAGATGTAGCTGAACCGTGTACTGTGACATCGAGAAAGTCATCGTAGTCAAATAGAATATGATCCCAGTAAAGATTAATTGTATTCCTGCGATTTAATAGAGACCAGCGCCGTGGCAACTCATAGGACACTCCCAGGCCAAGGGCCAAGGTTGTGAAATTGCTCAACTCCTTATCACGAGCACGAAAGTTGGTAGCGTTGAGATAGGGAAAAAGGTCGCTGTAAAAATCTGCACTACTCTGCTGATAGTAACGGATCTTTCCTTCAAAAACCCACTCGTCTTGTTCTTTCCAAGGATGGGTATAGCGAAACTCTACATTGTCTGCAACGATTCCCCAACTATCCGCATAGTGTCGATACTCCCCTTTAATCGCTGCGCGATAGGGCAATCTATATTTGGCCCTTAGGGCAACCGCATCACTGTTTCGAGTTCTGGGGTAAACCTCGGCCTGATAGCTAAATCCTGTTCCAGATGCTTCATCGAGATACCTAACACTGCGATAAGGGTTGTTGAGATACCCTTCATCCGATACAGTTTCGACACTCACCTCTGCAATCAGCTTTTGCGTGAGAATCTGATTCCAACTAAATGCGTAGCGACGGTGTTGCGCTTCCTCGGCAAAATTATCGTCGCCATTGCGGAACACATCATCACTTCCGTAACTAACCCGCAGGTCGATAGTACTTAAATCGCCAAAGAAACCCTGACTGATGCCGAAAGCAACGGTTTGTGCCTCGTAGTCATTCTCAGAACTGTTGGTGTACCCCACGCTGATCGTAGTTTTATCCACCAGGTAGTCAGCGCCCAAAGAGTACTCATCCCGTTGCTCCGAATACTCACTGGCCGTGGCCTCCACATCAATAGAGGCCCCGGAAATCATGTCCACATAGTAATTGGCAGACAGGGAAACATTATTGCCAACATTCTGGCGAATCAATACTGAAGGCCCATCAATGGTCACTCCACCACCGCTATAGGCGTGATACATATTGTCTGCCCGCTCTTCGGGAAGCACTGCGGCCACGGCAGCGAGCGGTGCCAAAAATGCCAACCCGCCCCAGCGAGATAGAAGCTTAGTTACAACCACATCCACCTCCACTGCCTCCTTCAGCTCCACGCGCAGCTTCGCGAGCTTCATACACGTGATTCATATAGCGAGCAGCTACCGGATCCTGCTCAAAGCCCATAATAGGATCCGCAAGAAATTGCCGTTCGTAGGGTGCAATCCACGGGTTAACAGTGCAACCTGTACTCATCAAGAAAGTGCAAACTAGCAATAGTGCACGCATGACACTACTCCCGAATCAATTCCTTAATCATTTTTTTATAGGCAGCTTCATCCCCATCACGATAACCTTTATGGATATAGCGAACGTTGCCATCACGATCAATAAATACGGTGCTGGGCATAGCGGCAACACCATACATTTTGCTCACTTCCCCTTTGCTATCAAAAAGAATCGGAAAATCCACTGGAATTTTCGCTAATAGCGAGTCCGCATCCTTACGCTGTGCATCCACATTGACTCCCCAAACCTGGAAGCCAGCAGCTTCATAGCGAGCATGTAGCTGATCCAACAGCGGCATTTCCTGACGACAAGGGCCACACCAGGAAGCCCAGAAATTCAGCATAATGACATCGCCGCGCTGCTCTGCAAGCCTCAAATTTCCGCCTTGGTTGGAACTCAAGGTAAAATCCTTAGAGGGCTCTGCGGCGGAAGCCTGTGACATCGATAAAAGCAGCGTCAGGAAAGCAGCCAGGTATTTCATGGAAGAGTCCTTGTTATTTTTTGATGATCAATTAAAAAAAGATAGTAAGTCCCAATTGGGCAGACAGATTATTGGTGACTTGGGCCTCGCCAAATAATTCATGCTCAAAAACATGGTCGCGAACATCCAGGCGCACTGCGAGCCAATCGTTGGCAAGCATTCTCACTCCTGCACCAAAGTTGTAAGTGAAGTGCTCCTCGTCAGCAAACGAGGTATTTCCCACACCTCCCGCAACATAAAAATTGGCATTAAAAGCCCAGTCATCAAATACAAAGTACTCACCCTGGAAAATATTCCAGCCCACAGAGGTATTGTAATAACTGAGTTCACGCTGCTCATCAGTCAACAGCGGTGCTGCACCGCTCAATCTTTCAAAGCTGGATTCTCCCAACTCAGTCTGGGCATAGGTGGCCTCAATAAAGAAATCTTCGCTGATATGGTAGGCCGCTGAAGTGCCGTACAGGGAGTTTGAGCCAAAATCCTCGACATTGATAACACCAGCAAACAAACCAATTTCTATATTTTCACTATCTATCAGGGCGTCACGTATCTCTCGCCGCTCCAGTTCAGGTGCGACAATATCCGCAAGTACTTCATCATCCTGCTGAGCACTGCATACCTGGGTCCCCACCAGTGCGGAAAGCGCCGCAGAGCCTACAGATATACGTCGAAACCAAGTTTCCACTCGACTATCTCCTGATTATTTTCCTGCGTAGTAAGCAAGTAGTGATTTGTGTATTCAGCCCTGATGGCAAAACGGCGCGATAAGTAAGTACGCAACCCTACGCCCGCCAACATCGTTGTATCTTGCCGATCTTCGGTGGCAACGATAGTTGCGTTTGGAGAGGTAACATTTATCCCGGCTCCCAAAACAAAATAAGGGGATATTTTCCAACGTGGAAATGGCTGGTGGACCATTGCCACCTGATAGACTTGGCTGTCTGAATAGGAACCTACCGCCTGGGTTGCACGTATTTCAGTAGCCAGATTGGCAGTAAATTGGTAGCCCAGGCTAACTCCCAGGGATTCCGCTCCAGCAAAATCACCGTAATTCAAACCTAGGTAAAAGTAACCGTCGTCAACATCGGAAAAATCCGGCAGAGGAACTCGAACAATTTCTCCATTTTCTCCGTAGATTTCACGTAAGTCGTCAACTTTTACCCAGCCACTTTTATTGCGTGAAGTAAACACTTTTACCCAGTCGGTGCGGCGTTTAAGCAGCCAAATTTGTTCACCATACTCAGCGACATAGAATATCGGGTAACCGCGCCCCGGGCCTCGGTAAATATTAATAAATGCATTACCGACTGTAACCGGCTCTGCATCCTCAAGGCCTTTATATTTTTTCTCAGTCTCAGTCTCAGTCTCAGTCTCAGTCTCAACCAATTCTTCTTGTGGGGTTTCATCTGAAGAATCAGATTCCATCAAAGTTCGTTCAGAAGAAGCCTGCCCAGAAAAAAGTAGCAGCAATACAAATACCGCGAAACTGCCAATAGAATTTTGGTGTAACTTCAACATGGTTTAATCTGCCGGCGCCGCAAAAGGATCGTTATAGTATTGAGCGCCAATATCAAACCACTCGGCAATCAAGCGCAACTCGGCATCTTCTAAGTACCCTTGGTGTGCGCCACCATTTTCAAAGAGAGAAAAAAACGAGCTCTCAAGAGCAGAGCTCGTCAAGGGAGAGGAAATATTGACGGTAACCATTACCGGGATCGGATCACCGTTACTGTCGAGAACTAATTCGCCATCCTCATCAACCTCGTAAACAGGATTTCCATCATCATCAAATTCCTGTACGAGCCGCGGTGTTAGCACCCCACTGGATAACTCCAATTCAGCGCGATCGGCCACCAGCTCGGAATAGGAAACAAACCAAGCATCATTAACAGAGGAAGCCGAGGTTGTAAGATCTAATTGCCCATCGGGTATTTGAGTTGCTCCAGCAGCATCAACAGGAGAGTGACAGCCTGTACAGGTATAATCAGCTATTACTGCTCCTGTACTATCCAATACTTCACGGGGGAAATCCCAGAGCGGCTGAATATGTTGTTCATAGTGAATGACGATTCGACAGTTACTTTCCCACTCTGTTAAACAGGTGGATTCCACCGGTGCATCCGTACTCAAATCACCGTATGAAAGCAATAACTCATCATCCTTAGTCCGTACCGCAGGATCAGTCCATAAATCGGTAAAGTGTAGATCTCCTTCAAGTGCCGCCTCACCAATATACCGGGCCAATAATTGAGCCATGGTCTCGCCCATTTCCGCCAGTAGCGCGGGCTCAGTATTGGCAAATGGTGCTGCCGAGGTCGGTGCTCCAACCCAAGCTGATTCCAGCTGCATATCCGTGCGGCCATGAGGAGCTTCGCTATCGCTAGTATGACAACCGTTACAACTGCGCACTTCACCCGCTTGTAGTTGTAACCAGTTGTTATGACTATCGAAAATGCGTTTTCCATCCGCATCGACAACGGATATTGCCAGGGGCATATCTGCGGGAACTTTTACCCTTACGGAACCGTCGGGCTGGATTGGGGTATAACCCAATATTTCACGCATGCCCTGATTACCATTGCGGCCAAATGCCGCTCCATCAAAGTCCAGAACATCATCATCGGGAATGCCCACGGCCTTGGAAATTTTCAGGAATCGTGCAGGCCGAAAATCTGCTGTGGTTTGGGCGGGATCCGCCAAGGTTTCGATTCCGGCAATATCTTCACCATCAAAATCATAAACACTGCGAATATCCAGGATTCCGACAGATTCCTCCACCAGATCCGCATCGACATCGACTCCCGGGACGGGGTCTGGAATATAGGTGGGTTCAGTGCGAGGCTCCAGAGTAACCCCTTCGGATATCATTTCTCCCTCTTCCACAACCACAATAGGAAGCTGGGTACCGGCGATATAATCGTAAATCCACAGGCCGTAGAGTGGGTCTGCCAATTGAACTTCTTCGTCTTCGGTAAGAGTATCCGGGCAGGTCTCCAGCAGCTCGGTTTCTTCATTGATAACCCGGCATTCACTCCAGGTTACCAACAAACGACTTGTCCCATCGTAGAATGGCCATGCGGAAGCAAAAGTACCATGGGGAGAAATAGTATCGTCGGTAGTGACTTCTCCAACAGTGATAGAAGCCTGCCCGACCATTTCACCACTTTGCTCCTGCTCACTGTAGGCTTCGCTATAAACAATTCCATCGATAGTCACGAGATCGCCACCATAAGTGAGCCCAGAGGGAGCGCGCAACGTTACCAAAAGGCGGCCATCCGGCATTTCGTGCGGTCGATTGAAGGCGGCCTCAGTCTCTTCTGTACCCGTATTTTGACTGTGATAACCGTAATAAACCGCCAGGTCAGAACCATCTGGATTTACTGTATATAAGCTTAATTTATCGATACCTGCCGCATTGTCCCAGCGGTTAAACAGGACCCGTCCATCGCTCAATACAACTGGATTTAAATCATGGCTCTGATTAAACGATATTTGAGTGATATCGGTTCCGTCCGCTTCCATTACATGGAGTACAAATGCCGGCTCCTCTCGATTTTCAGTCAGGGCCGAGAATTGCGGTTTACCGTCATCCAGTAAAAGAGCTCTGGAGCGCCGCTGGCGGGTAGAAGAAAAAATAATGCGTCCATCGGGTAAAAAAGCGGGAGCGATATCCTGGCCTTCTTCAGCAGTTAAATCTGACTCAATTACCCGATTGAGTTCTTCTGTTTCGGTGTTGTATACCCAAATATTCCAGGTAGGCTGCTCATCGTCATCAGCGTCTTCTATTTCCGGTGCCCGCATAGCAAATATAAGCTGGCTGCCATCTGCTGAAGTATTCAGATCTTTTACATCGTAATCACCGTCAAATATATTTGCAGTAATGACAGTTTCTGCAGCACTGGCGGTTGCACGCTCTTTTAAAATCAGTTGAGCTCCGGCAAAAAATTCCCCGGGCTCATAAATATTATCCTGAAGGAGACTGCCATCATCGTCACTACTTAATTGACGAAGTACAAAAGCAACAGGATAGTCCTCCACCACGGGATCTTCGGCTTGGTCTTCACCACCACTGGAACTGCCACCGCCACTACAGGCCGTCACCAATAGCAAAAGCGGTAGCGCACGCAAACATTTCATTTTTGTTATCCACCCGGGTTTGGCACGAGCAGCACACGCCTTTTTTGTGCTCTTAGCCTAAGAACTTTTTTATACGGCTTTGACCGCTGAGGCTAATTCTCGCAAGTTGCGCACAAAAAGTTTGCCAACTGGGACGCAAATATTGAAAGTCATTCTGACATTGTTGAAATCTGCTTTTAGACTGCTTTGCCACATCCCAGTGATCTCACCGACAAAAATAGTCCAATGAAAAATAATTCGTCTCGAGCGCGTGTACTCCGGCTCACCACGGTAACCGCACTGCTCGGAGTAGGTTTGTGGAGTAATTCTGCCCTATCAGCATCGCAGGACCAGGCTCTCCAAATTCACAGCCGCATCACCGGAACCATTCCCAGCGAGAGTGTATTGCTGGATATGGCAGAGGATATAGAAAACGGTGATCCCACCGCTGCGGCGTATACGGCAATGGAGAATGACGCCTTCTATAATGTCACTCTAAAAAATCTGGCCACTCCCTGGACTAATGAGGAGCAGGACGTATTTGAACCATTAAATGATTACACTGCGACGGTAATCGGCATGGTTCGGGACGATATGGACTTCCGCCAACTGCTCTCGGCAAATATTCTCTACACCGGTGATATTTCTGGCCTGCCCTCCTACAACACGGGAAATAATGACCACTACGAGACACTGGAAGCCGGGGGTTATTCCCTGCAGGATAATCTGGTGCAGGAAGCTCAATCCTCTCTCAATGGTCTCCCCGCAGATGCCACCGCCGGCGTTCTTACCAGCCGCGCCGCCGCCAAGGCTTTTTTTAGTGCGGGAACCAATCGCGCCATGTTTCGCTTTACCATGCTCAATCACCTGTGTAACGACATGGAGCAGGTGCAGGATACTTCCCGCTCACCGGATCGTATTCGCCAGGATGTAAGCCGCAGCCCTGGGGGCGACAGTCGGGTATTCCAAAATAACTGTATCGGTTGCCACAGCGGCATGGACCCCATGGCACAGGCATTCGCTTACTACGACTATGTATACGATGCAGACAATGATCCCGATGGTGAAGAGGGAGCCCTGGATTACAACGCAGCCGGTGATATAGATCCAGAAACCGGCAGCCGTGTTAAGGCCAAAAATCTGATCAACAGCGGCAATTTTCCCCACGGTTTTATTATTCCCGACGACAGCTGGGTTAACTACTGGCGCGAGGGCATAAATATGCATCTGGGCTGGAGCGACACCTTATCCGGCAACGGCAACGGCATCAAATCCCTGGGAGAGGAGTTGTCTAACAGCCGAGCTTTCGCCAAATGCCAAGTAACTAAGGTGTTTCGCCAAGTTTGTCTGCGCGAGCCGGAAGATTCTACCGACCGCAACCGAATCGAAACTATTACCGATGACTTCAGCAATACCGGCTACAAACTTAAGCAGGTATACGCAGACACTGCGGTTTACTGCGCGGGAGATTAAAAAATGAAAACCTATAAAAGTCTCCCAGTGATAGAAAATACACTGATAGTTCGCACGCTTCGTATCGCTTCACTGTTTTGTGCTGCCCTGGCAATCAGTGCCTGTAGTGGTGGCAGTGGAGAGGGCACCGAAAGCCAACCGGATACCAGCGACAACGATGGCACCGCTGCCTATTCCGGACCGGATCCTGAAACCGATGATGTCAATCAATATAAACAGTACATCTGGGATAACCTGGCGGCGACAAATCGATGCGGCAGCTGTCATATTGAAAATAACCAGAGCCCACATTTTGTCCGCGGCGATGATATCAATGCTGCCTACGATGCCGGGCGTGAGTTAATTAACTTATCAGTTCCCGATGAATCCCGTTTGGTAACCAAGGTTGGTGGTGGGCACAATTGTTGGCTTTCCAGCGATGATGCCTGTGCGGAAATTATTACCAACTATATCGAGGAATGGGCTCGGGCTAGCGGCGGCCTAAGCAATACAATCACCCTTGTCGCACCTGTCGAGCGTGAGGTGGGTGCCAGTAAAAGTTTCCCCGAATCCAGCGGCAGCTTTAGCACTACAGTTTACCCTCTGTTGCGCAGCTATTGTGCCAACTGTCACAGTGAAGATGCGACAACGGCACAAACCCCCTACTTTGCCAGCTCTGATGTCGATCTCGCCTACGCATCTGCGGTCAGTAAAATTAACCTGGATTCTCCGGCCGACTCCCGTTTCTCTGTGCGCCTGGGCAGTGAATTTCACAACTGCTGGGATGACTGCTCAGATAACGAAGCGGAAATGACTGATGCGATCCAAGCCTTTGCCGACACTATCAGTGTCACCGAGGTAGACCCCGACTGGGTTATCAGTAAGGCACTGCGCCTCACAGATGGCATTGTTGCGAGTAGTGGCGGCCGTATAGAGAGCAATGCAATTGCTCTCTATGAATTTAAAACTGGCAGCGGCACCACTGCCTACGATACCTCCGGAGTTAACCCTGCAATTGATCTCGCCCTATCTGGCGATGTGGAGTGGATCGACTCCTGGGGGCTGCAATTGAAGGGGGGTAAAGCACAGGGGGCTACTGCAACCAGCAGCAAACTTTACGATACCCTCACAGCCACCGGTGAATACTCAATTGAAATCTGGGCGGCACCCGCCAACGTCTCACAGGATGGGCCCGCGCGTATCGTCACCTATTCCGGTGGCGATGATATTCGCAACTTCACTCTCGGCCAGGATCAATACAGTTACACCGTGCAAAACCGCAATGACAACACCGATGCGGACGGTATGCCTGCCCTGGCAACCGATGATGCCGACCAGGTTGTACAAGCCAGTCTCCAGCATGTGGTGGCCACTTACGATCCAATTAACGGACGCAAGCTTTACGTTAACGGTGCAAATACCGGGGAGCCAGACCCAAGTGAATCCGGTTTACTCTCTACCTGGGACGATACCTTTGCTCTCGCAGTAGGCAGCGAAGTCAGTAACGGCAACAGTTGGGAAGGCTCCATTCGCCTTTTGGCAATTCACTCCCGCGCCCTATCGGAAGAGGATATTGCTACCAACTACGAAGTCGGCGTCGGTGAAAAATATCTGCTGTTATTCAAAGTTGAAGAGCACACAGGCATTGCCGAAAGCTATGTCATGTTTACTGTGCAGCAATTTGATAATTATGCCTATCTGTTTAGTGAACCCACCTTTGTCAGCCTCGACGACAGTGTCGATCCATCTGGAATCGCCATTGAGGGAATGCGTATCGGTATTAATGGCCGCGAAGCGGAGGTGGGCCAGGCCTGGTCCAAGTTATCCACTGCAGTCGACAATAGCTACGTAGCAGGTGAGGGCCAGCAGCTTTCCAGGCTCGGGACCATTATCACTCTGGATAAGGGCCCCCTCGATGATGAATTTTTCCTGACCTTCGAAAAAATCGGCAGCGAAACCTATAACCGGGTTGAGGCCACTCCAGCTGAACCTGCGGATGCCGCTGATCTGGAAGCGCAATCGCGCATAGGTCTGCGCCGATTTGAACAAATCCATGCAAGCCTGTCCCAGGCGACCGGAGTCTCCATGTCCCACCCGGATATTTATGAAACCTGGGAAACTGTGAAACGCCAGCTTCCGGTTGAAAGTGACATTGAAGGATTCCTCGCTGCACAGCAAATGGGTATTACCCAGCTGGCAGTGAAGTATTGCAGCACCCTGGTGGACTCCAGTGAGCGCAGCAGCTACTTCAGTGGATTTGACTTCAGCGCTTCCGCAGACACCGCCTTCGACAGCGCCAGCAAACGCGCGCAGATAATTGATCCGCTCATGGAAGGTTTGCTTGGCCACGAGATGAACTGGCATGACGGCAGCGTCTCGCAGCTTGCCAGCGCCCCGGACCTGGCCTCTGTAGAGACAGAACTGGATACGCTTATCGACACCATGACCGCCTGTGGCAGCAGCTGCGATTCAGGTCGCACAGAAACTACGGTGAAAGCCGTATGTGCTGCCGCCATGGGCAGTGCCATGATCCTGATTCACTGATCGCATAAAAAAGACTAGCGGCTTTGTCGGCAAAACTTTCGCCGGTAAAGCCCCTCCACAATAAAGAGCCGGCACACCGAAAACTATATCCGGGAATATTATGAGCAAGAAAAAACACTTTGATCTGGACCAGCCCCTACGGCACCCGGACCACCACCGCCCGGTAACACGCCGCGACTTTCTCGCTCAAGGCTTCCGAGCGGGTATGGGAACAGTGCTGGGCGGTTCTGTCTTCAGCTTGTTTGCCAATCCCCGTAGTGCCCATGCAGCCCTTTCCTCGGACCTGGAAGCACTGCGAAAAACCAATGGCGGCCCCTGCGATGTCAGTGCATTCGGTGCCGGTAAAATTCCTTTTATTTGTTTCGATCTCGCCGGCGGCGCCAATATCGCAGGCTCCAATGTGCTGGTAGGTAAAGAGGGCGGACAAATGGATTTTCTCGGCACAGCCGGCTACAACAAGCAAGGCCTCCCCGGAGATATGGTTCCCTCCCTCGGTGATGAATTTATCAATACTGACCTGGGTCTCGCCTTCCATAGTGACAGCGGTATGTTGCGAGGCATTCTGGAAAAAATCGCTGCTGGCACAGCATCGGCGACCAACGGTGCTGTTATTCCCGCTCGCTCGGAAAATGACACCGGCAACAACCCACACAATCCCATGTACGGTATTAACCAGGCGGGAGCCAACGGTTCCCTGCTGGCCCTGATCGGCTCCAGCTCCAGTGATTCCGGTGGCAACTCCATGGCTCCTTCCGCCATGATCAACCCCGAAGTTCGCCCCACCAAAGTGGATCGCTCTTCCGACGTTACCGGCCTTGTAGATGTAGGAGACCTGGTGGGGCTGCTCAGTCAGGAGGACACTGTCGCAGTGATGGAGTCCATGTACCGTATCTCCGAAGCAAAACTCAGCAACGTAAATACTAAAGTCAGCACCGATGCAGTCATTAAAGACCTGGTGCGTTGCGGCTATATGAAAAGTGCTGACCTGGCTGATCGCTTTGGCAACCCGGCCGATTTAAATCCCGAATCCGATCCTGATATCGTCGGGCCATCCGGTGTTTTTACCAGTTCAGAATTGAGTGGAGACAGAGAGTTCCAAAAGACCGCCTCAGTGATGAAGCTGGTCGTCAATGGATATGCCGGTGCAGGCACTATTACCATGGGTGGCTATGACTACCATACCGGCGACCGGGCCACAGGAGAGATTCGCGATTTGCGCGCTGGGCGCTGTATTGGCGCTTGCCTGGAGTATGCCGCCCGCCGCAACCAGCCCCTGATGATTTACGTTTTTAGTGATGGTTCCGTTTTCTCCAACGGAATGCTGGACGACTCGGTAGAGGGCCGTGGCAAAGGCGTCTGGACTGGCGATGACCAACAGACAGCCGCCTCATTTTTCCTGGTATACAACCCGGCGGGCCGACCACAATTACTCGGTGGCACAGCGGACGAGCAGGCGATTCACCAGCAACTAGGCTATATGCGCAGCTCCGGTGACGTAGAAACAACGTCCACCCCAGCCGCTAACAACGTCAATTTATTAGTGGAAACTGTAGTGCTCAATTATATGGCCCTGCACGGTGAGCAAGGTAATTTCTCAACCTTATTTCCGAATCACGGTCTCGGCGATAGTAACTTACAAGACAGTATGACTGCCTTCGCCCCCATTATTTAAGTTGGATAAGTGATGTTCCGCTTTTTTAAATTGCTATTACTGTGTAGTGCCACACTTTGCGCAATTCCTTCGGTGGCCGAATGGCACTACGCTGAACGTGCAATTATGGGAACCCAGGTTCGCCTGCAACTTTGGCACGAGGACGGCATTGAAGCCGAGCACCTTATTGAGGAGGTCATGACAGAGTTTCATCGACTTGACGATCAGCTCTCACCCTATAAGGAAAACAGTGAACTATCACTCGTTAACCGCACAGCTGGCCGGGGAAACGTCAATATTTCCAAAGAGCTCACCAACCTGATTGATAAATCCCTTTGGTTTAGTCAGCTCACCGATGGTGCATTCGATATCAGCTACGCCACCCTGGGCAAGCACTATGATTTTCGCCAGCAGAAACAGGCAGACGCCCAGCTGACGGACTCGTTGTTAGAAGCGTTGAATTACCGCCACTTAAAACTGAATAAAAAGGCCAATACACTCCGTTTTGGCCACGAAAACACAAAAATAGATTTAGGGGGCATTGCCAAAGGCTATGCGGTTGATCAGGCAATTGAGATCCTCAAGCAGGCAGACATTTGCTGCGCCAGTGTCAGTGCCGGTGGCGATGCACGCATGCTGGGAGATAAACAGGGGCAACCCTGGTTAGTGGGTATTCGCCACCCCCGTGAAAAAAGTAAAAATGCTGCGGTTATCCCCCTGCGTGATATTGCTATCTCTACCTCAGGTGATTACGAGCGTTATTTTATTGATGAGCAGCAGGATAGAGTGCACCATATTTTTAATCCATCCACAGGAAAACCCTCGGAAACTTCTGCAAAAGACACTGATAAGTTGATTAGTGTCAGCATTATTGGCCCCCGCGGCTTTGATACCGACCCCCTTTCTACCAGTGTGTTTGTTCTGGGAAAAGAGAAAGGCTTGGCACTTATTAATCGATTGCCCCAATTTGAAGCAGTAGTTATCGATAGTAACCGGAAGTTGTTTTTCAGTCGCGGTTTGGAGAATCTTTGAGTAATCCGTTTTATCTTCATAGAAAATTTGCCAACAAGATCACATCAGATCGTTGATCCCCTGACATAATTTGCGCCGACCAAAGAATAATGCCAATTCCTATCAAAAGGTCTGCCATGAGACGCCCCTTTCAGTGCTTTATTTTATTTATCGGCCTTTTAGGCTCTGCGTTTGTGCAGGCTCAGGAAAGCGATTTATCTGCGGAGAAATTGGAAGAATTAAAGCGCGATGTACTTAAATTAAACAGGGATTTATTGATTCTTGAAGAAGATTTGCTCTATCCCGCACAGAGCCAAATCGCCTTTTATGTGTCTATGGATGTAGGCCACTATTTTACTTTGGATGCAGTAAAGCTACACATCGATAACAAGTTAAGTGCAAGTCATCTGTATACGGAACATCAGCGGGAAGCGTTGATTCGCGGTGGTATTCAACCGCTTTACAAAGGCAACCTAAAATCCGGTGATTACACTATTTCTGCTTTTATAACTGGCCTTGGGCCCGAAGGGCGCGAATACAAGCGGGCAGCCAAGTTGGAATTGAATAAAAGTGATGAGCCCGCCGTTATTGAACTGGTTATCTCAGACAACTCCGGAAAACAACAGCCGGAGTTTGAGTTGGTGCAGTGGCCAACGCCCTGATTAGCCATGTACTACCCATCTTTTACCCGCATCCTATCCCTGGCGCTCACCCTTGCCGCAAGTAACCTTTGCGCTCAGGAAGCTGATACTGTGGCCGAAACAAACGGTCCCAGCAATGAGCAGCGAGCCCCACAAAAATACCAAAGGGCTCAAGACCTCGCTTATGGCGCTACGCTTTACGAGTATTTTCAAGGGAATTACTTTGATGCCCTTAGCACACTGCTGGTTGCTCAGCAGCGGGATTCAATTCAAATTCACCGGGATAACGCCGCATTGATAGAGGGCGGGATCAGCCTCGGGTTTGGTTTACATAGACGAGCAGCTGAACTTTTTGAGCAGCAGAGTAATGTCGCGGCTGCACCAAAATATCGCCGCACTGCCTGGTTAAAGCTGGCCGAATTAAATTACCTGAACGGTGATTTTGCCAGCGCAGCAGCACACTTGGAAAAGTCAGGGGTTGCCGAGGAGTCCTCTCTACCTCTCAACTTAGCGCTGCGCAATAAAGACCTCACCACGGCTCAAAAATTACTGGAAACCAGTGATTTATACCCTGCAGAAAAGTTATTGGGACATATCAACTTAGGCGCTGCCTTTGCCAGGTCCGGCCAATTGCCTGCAGCAATTCACGAATATCAAGTCGCTGTTGATTTTGCAGAAACAATTGATATTCCTTCATCTGAAATCCCCATACTCATTGATAAAGCCCATATTGGTATGGGGTACGCCCTGGCACTTGCAGAGCAACACAGCGCAGCTAAAGAAGCCTTTTCCAGGGTTCGCCTCAACACACCCTGGGCAACTCGCGCACTCCTGGGAATGGCTTGGTCCTCTATCAATGGTGAGGACTACCAAGCGGGCATAGACGCACTGCAATTTTTACTGGATAAACACCGCTACAGTCCCGCCGCACGGGAAGCGATGGTAGCCCTGCCTTATGGTTACGAAAAACTGGAAAATCGCTCTGTAGCCCTCAGAGCATATCAAAGCGCTGAAGCTTATTACCTGGAAACGCTTACTGAGTTACACCAGTTACAACAAGACCTGGCGACGGAACCGCTGGCCTATGATCCTGTTCAGCGCGAGGCTTGGCGCTATGGCTGGTTACAACTAGCCCAGGCCTCTCCCCTATTGCGCGATAACCAACACTTTCTGCGGCCAATCCTACAAAGTGACCACTTCCAATTGCGGCTCACCGAGCTGCGCGATCTGCAGCAGCTCACCCAGGTCCTACAGACCTGGCAAGATAAACTACCCCAATTTGCCGACCTTATCGAAGAGCGTCACCTGCGCCGTACAACGATTATTGATAACTACAATAGCGCCCAGTTTGACCAGCAGTTGCAGATGGCAACACAGCAATATGATCATTTGAGGGCAGCTCTCGAGCATATTGAACAGGAGCGCGACGCACTCACTTTATTGGCGACCACCGCCACTCCAAATGAACAAAGTGAAACCCTCGAATTACTGGAAATTCTCACCGGCGCTCAAGAACGTCTTAAAAAAATCCAGCACAGCGGCAAGGCCAGCCAACAACAAGCGGAAACCCTGGCGAAAGCCCGGGGGATTTTGCTTTGGCAAGCCAGCGAACAGTATCACGAGAAGTTGTGGCAGCAGCGAAAATCCCTACAGCTGCTCGAAGAGCAGTTACGCAGGGGACGGGAACAACGCAAGAAAACAGATACCGAAGCACAGCGGGGGCCACAACTGCGCCAACTAGCCTATCGGGTGGTCACCGCCGGTGACGAAATTCCAGCTCAGCAAGCGGCGATTGGTCGAGCCAGCGAATTGATTGAAGCCGACCTACGCCGAGAGGTTATCGCCCAGCTGGGTAGGGAGCAGCAGCAAATTCACAATTATATGGCCCACACACGCCTGGCTATCGCACGTCTGCAAGACGCTGAAATGCAGGCGATCCCCGCAACCTCTCAGGCTGACAGTGACACGGATAATACCGGGGCCTCAGACAATGAATAACGCCCCGCATCCGGCAGCTGTGTTTACCCTGCGCTCCCTGGCTATTGGTATTTGCTGTGCCCTGACAGCTTGTGGCAATCAACCGGTACAAACGCTGGCTGACCTGCCCCGTGCCAACCCGCCCAGCTCCCAGGAAGAGGCACCACAAAGCCCGCCCGTGCAAACCGCTATCGCGTTGGAAAACCTGGTGCAAAGTTACCGCACAGCACTGGACAGCCACGCCGATCCCAAGGTTCGGCAACAAATCCATCTGCGCCTGGCTGACTTGGAAATGGAACGACTGGAGCAAAAACAGTCCGACAATCCGGATACCATTGTCGACTACTCCAGCGCGGTCGATTATTACCAAAGTCTCTCTGCACAGCGCCCAAAAGATGATTACATTCTCTATCGCTTAGCCCGCGCGCGGGCACTGGATGGGGAAATGCCCGCGGCCTTACAGGCATTGGAAAAGATAGCCGGTAGCGCACCGGACTCACCGTTTATCGGCGAAGTCTTATTCCGCCGTGGCGAGGCGGCATTCAACCGCAAAGACTACCCCAGTGCCGCCCGAGATTTCCGTTCATTGCTCAATCAGGGGCCGAGTCCATTTACGGATAATGCTCGCTATATGCTGGCTTGGTCAGAATTTAAATCGAGCAATTACCGCGCATCCACAGAAATTTTTCTCCAGTCGCTGGATATTTTGCACAGTGAGGAACAGGGGGAGGAACTCCCTGTTGGGCGGCAACGCCTGCGTGAAGACAGCCTGCGCGGGCTCGCATTAAACTTCAGCTACCTGGGAGGTGCTGAAGCCATTGAGTCTTTTAACCTCAATGGAGAGCCACGTCCCTATCAGCACCAGCTATACAGTGCACTCGGTACCTGGTATCGGGAAAAAGAGTTGTTCCGCAATAGTGCCGATACCTTTTTACAATTCGTCAATCACTACCCACAAACCCAGCAAGCCCCACAGCTTCATCTTCTCGCCGTTGAAACCTTGCAAGCGGGGAGACTACATAAGGAAGTTCTGCCCACGAAGCGGGACTTTGTGCGTCGCTATGGTGTGAACAGTGATTACTGGCAAGCAGCAGGTGAAACTCAACAACAGGAGTTGGCCAAAACCCTGCAACCATGGCTGTATGAATTGGCCCAGTTTGACCACGCCCGCGCTCAGGAATTGGCTCAGCAGGTCACAAAACTACCCGCGAATAAGGTGAAAGAACGTCGCCTTGTCAGCGCACAATCACTGGGTGCCTATCGCAGCGCCGCCGCGTTATATCAGGAATACGCGCAGACTTTTCCACAAGATCCACGCACGCCATCCATGGTTTTCCTGATGGCGGAGTGTCTTGAGCAGGCTGCAGATCACCCCGCCGCCTGGCGCGCTTACAGCCAGGTCGCCTGGGAATACCAAGATCCCAAGTATGCTGCCGAAGCCGGCTACGGAGCCATCCTCAGTGCAGCCAGAGTGCATGAACAAACTCCGGATCAAGAGTCGGAACAGAAAATCCTGTGGCTCGATCGCAATATCGAAGCGAGCCTGAAATTTGCACAGAGCTGGCCCCAAGACCCGAGAGCTCTGCCAGTACAGCTGGCCGCTGCCGATAAGTTGTTACAACAATCGCGCTTTACCGAAGCCATCGCCGCTGCCGAGCACGCCGATCAATGGCAACCGCCAGCCAATAGGCAACAGCAAATAAGTATTGCAATAATACTGGCCCACAGCCATTTTTCCCTGAAGCAATATCCCCAGGCAGAGGCTGCCTATACCCGCGCGCTCGGCTACCAGCCAGACGATAAGCTGTGCAAAGACGCATTGCGCCAATTGCAGTTATCCATCTATCGCCAGGCAGAAATCATTTTGGCCCAGCGCGAGAGTGAGGATGCCGCTCCCAGTGAGGAAGCCCTCAATCACCTGCTGCGTATCCGCGATAGCGGGCGCACAGAGGTTGCGGCCACCGCCCAATATGATGCGATTAATTTTCTTATTCAATTAGGGCAGTGGCAGCGCGCCAGCACAGAACTCGCTGATTTCCGCCAGTTTTATCCCGCGCACACCTTGACGCCGACACTGGCTGCCAAAGCCATCGTTATCTTTGAAGCTCTGGAAATGCCGGCGGCTGCCGCCACAGAATTACTGCAATTAGCCGCTACAGATCCGGATCGGGAAGTTCGCCGTCAATCCCTGTTTATGGCAGCAGAAAACCTGCAAAAAGCCGGTGAATACAACAGGGCTATTGAAAGCTATCGCAACTACAGCAAATTGTGGCCAGAACCCGCCGAGCAACGTCTGGAAGCGCAATTTCAGCTGGTCGAAATCTACGCTCAGACCAAAAAGCCCACTAAGCGGAATTACTGGCTACAACAACTTGCACAGAACCCGCTGCAGTCACCCCGCGGGCGTTACCTGGCCGCTTATTCTCAAAGTGAACTGGCGGAACAAAGTTATGCGAAATTTGCTGAACTGGCACTGCGCTTGCCGTTAAAGACCAGTCTCGCTAATAAAAAGCGGGCCATGCAAACCACCGTGGCGGATTACCGCAAAGTCCTGGAGTTTGGCATCGCAGAATTCACCCCTCAAGCAAACTATCGCCTCGCGGAAGTTTACCGACAGCTCAGCCGTGACCTGATGGACTCACAGCGCCCTAAAAGCCTGAACGAGCTGGAATTGGAACAATACGAAATTCTGCTGGAGGAACAGGCCTATCCCTTCGAGGAGAAGTCCATAGAACTTCACGAGGCCAATATCCAGCGCACAGTTGAGGGTATTTACGACGACTGGGTTAAACGCAGCTTCCATTCACTGGGAGAGCTGTTACCCGCACGCTACAAAAAAGAAGAAAAAACCCTGGAGTGGAGTGATGCACTGCACTGAATCGAGCACCCAGAAATTAACTTCAATCGCACGGTTATTCACTACTGCGCTATTGGTTTTTTTACTCTCCGCATGTAGCGGTCTGCAAAAGACAATATCGCCCGCAGATAGTGACACCGCGCAACAACTGACAGAAAACCCCTACTTGCGGGATGGTAAAAGAGTACCGCAACAGGCCCGTGCGGCAATGGAACTGGCTCGCCAGAATTTTCAGGCAAATGATTTACCTGCGTCTGAATCGCAACTGCTCCAAATTACTGAAAAGTGGCCGGAGCTCTCTGGAGCCTGGCTTAACCTGGCAATCGTGCAACAGTCCGGCGAGAAATACGAGGAATCCGAGCGCAGCTTTCGCCAGGCTATTGCTGTAAACGATAACAATGTATTTGCCTGGAATCGTCTTGCCGCCCTGATGCGTGACCGGGGGCGGTTCGAAGATGCAGAGCAATACTACAACGCCGCCATAGAGCGTTGGCCACACTATGCCGATGCACACCGCAACCTGGGAATCCTCTACGACCTTTACCTGCAACAACCCGAGCGTGCCCTTCAGCATTATATGGCAGCGCAAGATTCCGGTACTGAACAGGATAAATTGCTCAGTGCATGGATACTCGAGCTGGAGCGGAGACTTTAACAATGAAATTATTTTCTAGCCTCATACTGAGCCTGTCTATCTTTGCATACGGCGCAACAGCAGAGGAAATAACAACGCTGGAGTCCACCGTAATTGGCAGTCAGGAACAACCTAAGGTTTTATATATCATTCCCTGGAAGCAAGCCGACAGTTTACAAAGGCTCGACAGCGTTCTGCCGCAAACTTTCTCCTCTGTATTTGAACATCAGGAATATTCTGAATTTCGGCGGGAAATAAAGCTGTTACAAGCTGAACAGGAAAAAACCGATTAGGCTGGCCCAGCAAAATTAAAAATAATTTTTTGCAGCGTATGGAAGCGGCACTGCTGAATTTATACAGCGAAGACATGGACCGCCGCAGCAGGCTTCAACGTCCCGCGGCCCTCTTTATACACCAAGGGTGGGAACTCAATCGCTCTCCCTTTGCACTACAAATTTATAACTTTATCTGTGGAGAATTAAATCATGGAATTCACTCAAGCGATGCTGCGTTTTTTCCAAAATGGCGGACCCTTCATGTACCCAATTGCAGTGGTCCTGGTTATCGGACTGGCAATGGTAGTAGAGCGCTGGATATTTTTATCACGCGCGCGGAATGCCAATAAAAAGGCGTATCAACAAGTATTGCCCATGTTGCAAAAACGCAGCTATCAAAGTGTCTTGCAGCTGGCCCGAGACAACGATGCAGCAATGGGCCGTATCGCCGCAGCGGGCATCAACACTTTGCAATTTGCCAAGCGCGAGGAAAATATTGCCCTGGCTATTGAGGAAGGGATTCTCGAAGCTGTTCCCCGTCTGGAAAAACGCACCAGTTACTTGGCCACTCTCGCTAATATTGCCACTCTGCTGGGCCTACTCGGCACTATTATGGGTCTGATTGCTGCATTTACTGCAGTAGCCAGTGCCGACCCATCTGAAAAAGCGACCATGCTCTCCACCAGTATTTCCGTAGCGATGAACACTACAGCATTCGGTTTGATTTCTGCCATTCCCCTGCTGTTGTTTAACTCAATGCTACAAAATAAAACCAATGAGATTGTCGATAGTTTGCAAATGGCCGGGGTTAAATTCCTTAATCTGCTGACCATGGGACGCCCACAGAAAGCGGAACAACGCACCGCTAACAGCTAAGGGATACCGCCATGCTGAACATAAATATTCGCCGGCGTGGATATGAGGAAGCGGAACTCGATATCACCTCGTTTATGAGTTTGATGACCATTTTGGTTCCTGTGCTACTGCTAAATATGGTGTTTTCCCATATCTCCGTGCTCAAGCTGAACCTGCCGGGTATCAGCGATGGAAGTTCCAGCAGTGTGGAGGAAAATCACCAGCTCGAACTCGTTTTGCGCACGCAGTATGTCGATATCAATTATCCCGCTGGGCAGCGGGTTAAACGCATCCCACACGAAGAAAACTCACCGGATTTCGCCACGATATCTATCGTTTTACAGCAGATAAAACGGCAGTTGCGAGAAAAATCTATCGACAAAGATGATCTGGTGATCCTGTCAGAAAAGGGAACGCCTTACAAAACTCTGGTCGCCGCCATGGATACTGCACGCAGCTACCGGGCTGTAGTGGCCGCATCTGTTGTTGATGCAGAACTGTTCCCCCAGATATCTCTCGGCGATGCACCGGAGCAGACAAAATAGCGGGGCCAAACTATGAAGATAAATGCAGCCGCAAAACTGCAAGAGCGCAGGCAAAGGCAAAAAAAGCAGCAGTCAAAACTGAACCTGGTATCACTGATGGATATCTTCACCATCCTGGTATTTTTCCTTCTGGTGAACTCAACCAGTGATGTTCAGGTTCTGCAGACTGATAAAACCATAAAACTGCCCAAGTCCACCTCACAACAGAAACCCGAGGTGACTACTGTAGTGCGGGTCAACAATAAACAGCTGTTTGTCGGGGACCGATTTATCGCCAGCATCGATGACATCGATCCCAGCGCAGAGAATATTGAAGCCCTGGTAACAGAGCTTAAATACCGTGCTGAACGAGCGGGAGAGCTGAGCGAAGCCCAGAAAACTCTGGGCCGAGCAGTGACTATTTTAGGTGATGAACAAGTTCCCTATGAGTTGCTGAAGCAGATCATGCACACCTGCGCAGCCGCAGACTTCCGCGATATGTCTTTCGCCGTAGAACAAACAGCGCCGGAAGATCCCTCGGGGGTGGAATCCTGATATGAGTACAGCAACCATTAGTTACGCCCCCTGGCAACTACAGGAAACAGTGCTTCCCTGGTCCGCCTCAAGAGAGGAGGATCAGCGCTTTATCAAATTGCTGCGCGGTGGCCTGATAGCCCTGGCCATCAGTGGCGTTGCCGTTGCACTGGCGCCAGTACCCGAACTCACCCGGGAACAGGCCGAAAGGGTGCCACCACAGCTGGCCAAAGTGATTCTGGAAAAAAAGGAATTGCCAAAACCCAAGCCAAAGCCGAAACCCAAAGAGCAAAAGAAGCCCGAGGAAAAGAAAAAGCCCGAAGAGAAACCCAAAAAGAAAGCGGAAACACCCGACAAGCCCAAGCCTGTGGAGAAGCCGCGCAAGGTTGAAAATCCCCCGGTTGCCAAGGTACAGCAGGCCCGGGAGAAAGCGGCCAATAGCGGTCTGAATGCACTCGCCGATGATCTGCTGGATATGCGCGAGAGTTTTAATACATCGGATATTAGCCGGGGCCAGCTCAGCTCGGGGAATGCTACTGCCACTAAAATAGAACGCAGTATGATCGCGGATAAGTCAAAAGCCTCCAGTGGCGGCGTTGCCGCCGGTAGAGTAAGTCGGGATACCGGTGGTGTCTCACTGGCCGGACGTGAGAACACCCGAGTACAAAGTACCCAGGCAACGGGTTCAGCCAAAGAAGCGGTGGCCAAGGCCCGAGGGCAAAAATCCATACGTACCGACGATTCCATTCGCAGTGTTATGGAAGCCAATAAAGAGGCCATTATTGGAATCTATAATCGCGCGCTGCGCAGGGACCCAACTCTGCAGGGAAGACTCACCGTACAGTTGGTGATCGCACCGAATGGTGCTATCGCGTCGATCAAACTGGTAGAGAGCGAGCTCAATAACCCGGCACTTGAACGCAAGTTGCTGGCGAGAATCCGCATGATCAATTTTGGTTCTGCCAACGTTGAGAGTACTACCAAGAACTACTCAATCGACTTCCTGCCTTCTTAAGTTCCGATAGCTATCTTGTTTGTAGCGTGGCGACACAGGGACGTGCCGCCATTTGAAGGGCGTTAATAGGTGGGCAAGAAGCTGATCCACCCAATCAACTAAAGCAAATCCAGCGCATAGCGACGCAATGTTTGCATAGGAATAATTTCCAGCGCCTTCACATGTGTACTCTGTAAAAATACCCGGGGTGCCATATCCAATTTCTCCGCTTCAAGCCAGCGCGCGGCACAGAGACACCAACGATCCCCTTCCTTTAAACCGGGAAAATTAAACTCCTCTACCGGTGTGCTCAAATCATTGCCGCGACTGCGGGAAAACTCCAGGAACTTATCAGTCACGGCAACGCAGACGGTGTGAGAACCGAGATCCTCTTTACAGGTGTTACAGCAGCCATCGCGAAAGAAGCCTGTCTTCGGGTCCAGGCTACAAGGCACCAGTGGATCACCAAAGACGCTGACTGAATTTTCTATCTCCATTCCTGACTCTCTCCACTTCTATCACCAATTAGCTGAATGTCCACCAGCTGCCAGCGCAGACCATTGCGTTGCATCAACATGCGCAATTCAGGCCGACCATGCTCACCATATTCAACACTCAGATGATTGAGGTCGGTAAAATGCCAGCCCATGCGCTGCCAGGAATCTTCATTCTCTTCCGCTGCAGAAGTCTCATTCTCGGAAATATCCGGTGTTTCACCACCCTGTCGATAAATTTCCCGCTGAAATGCCTCCAGATCCTCTCCCCCACGAAGAAGGTCGGCAATGCCCTCAGGAGTAATAAACTGTTGTAAAAGTGGATCCATAAAGAAATTTGCACCAGCACTGAGTAATTCATCAAATTCCTGAGGAATAGAGTTACTTAGAGAATTCCTAAGTTGCTGCTGTAAGCGGATCTTTAAATTGTCACGTAAAACAGGAAAATCGACATAGCGCTCTAACGTGTCGATACTCTCAGCTCTAACCTGCGGCTGATCGGATTTAGCCATTTTCGCCGCACGCTGCAATTGCTCGATGGAATAAAACGGCAAGGCGACATACCCAGCGGTAATCAACACCAAAACCAGGCCGCTCATCCACAGTATTTTTTTCATCAATTCTATTCCTTAGTCACTCCCCGGGGATTTTATGCTGAGAAAGATGTATCACCTAATTTGCCAATGTATTGGCGTGGCATTGTTCGCCACTCCTGCCTATGAGATATTTCCCTCCCAAGACTCTGCACCCCATTAATAATCTAAATCTCAATAAGGACAGCTAACAGGATGAGTGACATCTATACGGCACCAAAAGCCGATTTGGCAAGTACGCGGGAAATGGAGGAATTCGGCTCTGTAGAGAAGGGGATTGCAGGGGACTATTCGTTTTCTCTCGGTGAAGCCCTCAGTGAAGGGTGGCAATTATCACTAAGCAATATGGGAACTATATGGCTTAGTTTTATTCTTTACGCACTGGGCGCATCCGCAATAATGCTCATCCTAGCGGCATTAATGTGGGGTTCTATATCATCGGCTGCTGGTTTATCAGGCATGCTATTCCTAGTCATCTTAGCGCCTATCGCCGTAATAGTGATCGTTGCCCCTCTTATGGCAGGTTCTATGATGGTAAGTATAAAGATTGCCAGAGGAGAAAAAACCAGCGCCACCGAGGTATTCTCCTATTTCGATAAAATCGTGCCCCTTGGCCTGGCAATGTTTTTATTATATTTCCTCGTTTCGATTGGCTTTTACCTGTTACTTATTCCCGGTATCTATCTTTCAGTCGCCTATATGATGGCCCTGCCGCTTATCGTAGATCACAACCTGGGTCCCTGGCAGGCTATGGAGGCTTCACGTAAAGCCATCACCAAAAACTGGTTCGCCTTTTTTGGCCTTTTGCTGGTAATGATGGTCATTTACGTTGCAGGCAGCCTTCTATTCCTCATAGGATTAATATTCGCCCTTCCCTGGATTTTTGCGACTTACGGCGTTGCTTACCGTCAGGTCTTCGGCGCCCCCACTCAAAACACATAATCGGTTCTACCAAACAGGAGCGGTGGCTTGCTGGATACCACCTATAACGTCGAAACACCCGAGGGGATTGATTTGCGCGCGCGGGCCGCTGGGCCCGTGCCACGTATCCTTGCGTATGCAGTGGATGTGTTTTATCGATCATTGATATTGGCTGCGATCGGCTTTGCGTTGCTATTTGCCGGCTTTGCCGGTGCGGGTATCTGGCTCGTCTGCGCCTTTCTTCTCGAGTGGTTTTACCCGGTGTTTTTTGAAGTTTTGCGGAACGGCCAGACACCGGGCAAAAAGGCCTTTGGCCTAATGGTGGCCAACGACAACCTTACGCCGGTATCCTGGGGAGCATCCATCGTTCGCAACCTGCTACGCTTTGCGGATTTTATGCCATTTGCCTACGCCACTGGCGTAATAAGCATGACACTGGGGCGTCACTTCCAGCGCCTTGGCGACCTGGCAGCAGCCACCCTGGTGGTCTATCGCGAAGAGGAAAAGGCACCTGTTGCCCTGCCGGATACCACCCCGCTCCCACCACCACAAAACCTTCGCCAGCAAGACCAACAGGCACTGGTTAGCCTTTTGGAGCGCCACCAGGATTTAAGCGAAGCGCGTCAGCAAGAGCTCGCCAATCTGCTCGAACCGATTACTCGGAAAAGGGACAGCGATGCCTTGAGCTACCTGCGCTCCGTGGGCAGTTGGCTACTCGGTGGCAGGGGATAGGCAGAGGTACCTATGAAGCAGAGAGACTTTGAGAATCGCTACCGCGACAGCTGGGAGCAATTAGAAGCCTGGCTGAAAGCGGATCGGAACAAGTCCGAAGTTGCGGCCCTGGACCTACCCGTCGCCTACCGCAACCTTTGCCAGCAGCTGGCAATGGCAAAGGAGCGGCAATATACCAACCGCCTGATAGACCACCTCAACCAGCTGGTTATGGCGGCACATCACCGTGTCTACCGCCAGGAAACCTTGCGCCGCAAGGGATGGTTGCACTATTTGTTGGCAGGTTTTCCCCAAGCCGTGCGCGCTAATAGCCGCGCAGTACTGCTGGCATCCGCTTTGTTTTTAATACCTGGCCTGATCCTGGGAGTCGGCACTTACAACAACGATGCCCTGGTGTACGCAGTAATGTCACCGGAACAGGTTATGGGTTTTGAATCCATGTATGATCCGGGCAACCGGGTACTGGGCCGCGAGCGCGGCTCTGATACCGACCTGTTCATGTTCGGTTTTTATATCAAAAACAATATTGGCATCGCCTTTCGCACCTTTGCCGGCGGTGTACTGTTTGGCCTGGGCTCAATTTTCTTCCTGGTGTTTAACGGCATCTATATTGGCGCAGCGTTTGGGCATATCACCCGGGTGGGCTTTGTCTCCACCTTCTACCCATTTGTGATTGGCCACGGCGCCTTTGAGTTGACCGCCATAGTACTGGCGGGAGCAGCGGGCCTGATATTGGGACGCTCTCTAGTGGATCCGGGCCAACACCGACGCACGGTCGCACTGCGCCTGGCCGCTGTCGAAGCAATGAAGATTATGTACGGCACTTTCCTGATGCTGGTGATTGCCGCTTTCCTTGAAGCCTTCTGGTCCTCCAGTGCCAGCACACCGATTGCGATCAAGCTCGGGGTAGGCGCCCTGTTTTGGGTACTGGTCTTTGCGTACTTTATCCTGGCGGGACGCAGGGAGGGCGCAACTCATGCAAATTAAGAATCTGGCAGTGCGAGCCCGCTTGCGCTCTCCCTGGGAGTCTGTCGATCTCGGTATCGCCCTGGCACGAAAATACTGGTGGCAACTTTTTATAGTCTACCTGTTGCCTGCAGCACCGCTATTTGCTTTGTGTTATTGGCTGTTTCCAGAGTCACCAACGCTCTCCATCTTATTTATTTGGTGGCTGAAACCCGTATTTGATCGGCTGCCCCTGTTTATGATCAGCCGCGCATTATTTGGCTCACCGGTATCCATTGGTGAGGCATTGAAGCATTTCTTTAGCCAGAATCGTCGCGACTGGTTTATGTGGCTTACCCTCCGTCGGCTGAGCCCCACACGCTCTTTCGATATGCCAGTCACCGTGCTGGAGCAATCCACAGGTAAGGCCCGTACCTCGCGCCTTGGGGTACTGCACCGCAAACACTCTGGGGCCGCCACCTGGCTAACACTAACGCTTTACCATATTGAGATATTTCTACTTGCCGCATTAAGTGTGATGGCATTTCTGTTTATCCCTGAACAGTATTCCGATGGGATCGATTGGATCCCTCTGCTCCAAGGGGATACTCAATGGCTGGAATGGATATATAACGGACTCTACCTGTTTGTTATGGCAGCAGTAGCCCCCTTCTATATCGTTAGCGGATTTTGCCTTTATATTGGCCGTCGT
Organism: Microbulbifer maximicatervae (SeqCode); assembly: GCF_056231245.1. Classification (NCBI taxonomy): domain Bacteria; kingdom Pseudomonadati; phylum Pseudomonadota; class Gammaproteobacteria; order Cellvibrionales; family Microbulbiferaceae; genus Microbulbifer; species Microbulbifer maximicatervae (SeqCode). The sequence goes on along the minus strand of NZ_CP174334.1, from coordinate 56,187 downwards.
ATTGAGTTGGAAGGCTGGGATATAGAAATCCAGTTTCGGGACCTGCTGGAACGCCAGCAGCGTGAACAGGAGTCCCACCGCAGAAGAAAACCAAGCACTGCTGCGCTAATCCTGATCTGCGGGCTCACCTTTGGCTCATTAATTCCAGCGCCCCCCGCCAGCGCCGCATCTTTGGAAACCCCGCAGCAGGCCCAAGAGCATATTGACGAAATCCTCGCTGGCGATGAATTTCATCAAATGAAAGAGATCAGTGGTTGGCGCAAAAAAGACAAATCTGAAACAGAAGCCGTCAAAGAAAAGTTCCCCGAGTGGTTAATTAACTTTATCGAATGGCTTTTTGAGAACTCTAAAGATACGCCTGAAGTTGACGATGAAGTTAAATGGGGCCCAACAATTGCGAAAATCCTGGAGCTGCTGCTTTGGATTGGCTTGGTATTCGGCCTGGGCTATCTGCTTTGGAGACATCACGATAAAATTCTTCAGAGCTTGAAATGGCAGCCTAAGCCAAAGCAGCCCGTCCCCGAAACCCTATTCGGCCTGGATGTACGCCAATCGAGTCTGCCCGATGACGTTTGCGCGGAGGTCATGCGCCTGTGGACAGAGGGAGACAAGCGAGCCAGTTTGGGACTATTGTACCGCGCCACCCTCTCTCACCTGATTGAAGACTTCGAGTTTTATTTTGGCGATCACCTTACCGAAAGTGAATGCGCACAGCTGGTACAAGTAAGGCAACAGGAGCCGAATGAAGTACAGCGCCCAGTAAGTCCCGCCCTGAGTCAATTTGTACAAGAGCTTACTGCAAACTGGCAGCAGCTTGCCTATGCCCACCGGCCGCCAAAAGAGGCTCAGGTAAGCTCACTTTGTAGCCAATGGCAGGAGGAATTTGGCAATGACCGCTAAGAGAATTCTGTTGGCAGCCCTGGTCATAAGTGGCGTGGCACTTGTATGGCTATTCCTCACTTTCTACGAGCGCTACTCCAAGGAGATCGACAGCGGCTGGAGCATGGAAGCCAGACGAAATCCCTACCTGGCAGCAGAAAGATACCTCACCGATATCCAACTGGCGCCGCATCAGGCAGATAATATATCTGTACTCCAAGGCCTTTCCTCCGATGCCACCCTGTTTATCAACAGCTCCAGCCAGGTCTATAACCCCACCAAGGCCCAAGAACTTCTAGAGTGGGTCGAGCGCGGTGGCCACGCCATCGTTGTAGCCTATACCGGCAACTTCGACAGCGACTCCGGGCGCAGTGAAAACCGCGATTGGCTACTTGAGTCCATGGACGTCTCTATCCAAGAGGGACACAGTAAGTTCGAACTGCAAGAAACCCTGGAGCAACTGCTCGGGGAGGATGCCGTACTCGAGCCTGAGCAGAGCCCCGCTGATGCCATGCGGGAGCACAATCGCAAACTGGACGAAGGCGAAACGGAAGATGAGCCGAAGGAACAAGAGGAACCTCGCAACCCCGATGTGTCAGAAGAGGATCTGGTAACCCTGCCTGTTGAGGGCGGCAGCGAAATACAGCTATACCTCGATGCCAGCCACCTGCTCTACCACCCTTCGTTTAATGACGAGACTATCACCGATGGACCTGTCTTCTGGGCAAAAGTACGACGCGGCGATGTCGGCGTACCGTTTATGCAGTTCGAGCGCGGCAATGGTGTGATTACCCTGATGACTGACAGCACCCTGTGGCAGTCCCAGCGTATTGGCCACTTCGATCACGCCTATTTCTTACAATTGCTGGCCGGCGAAGGAGAGTTTGTCTTTCTCACCCGCCCCCGCTTTGAAACCCTTTCTAAGGTTGCTCGTCAATACGCTGCAGAGTTTTTTCTCGCCGGCGCACTGGCCTTACTCGCTTGGCTATTACTACACGGGCGCCGCTTCGGCCCCTTGCAGCCGGAGCCAGAAGTGTCCCGCCGTTCTCTACTAGAACATATATCCGCCTGCGGCCATTACTACTGGCAGGACGACCAGGGGGAAACCCTGCTGCGCGGCCATCGGGAAGAACTTCTACGTCGTCTTGGCGCCACCCATATCAACGCCACTAAAAAACGCAAACTGTGCGACAAGCTCTGTGCCTCCACCGGTATGGATGAACGGCTAATAGTTGAAACCTTGTGGGGCAAGCCCCCAACAACCGAAGAAACATTTACTGAACACATGCGTAATCTGCAGCGAATTGAGGCAGTCCTATGAACGAGACCACCCTTCAACCAGAACAACAAACCACGGGCCCGTCACCTGACTGGCAGGCTGCGTCCGCCAAACTTCAGATACTGCGCAACAATATCAACCGGTTGCTGATTGGCCAGGAGCAGGTGGTTGACCAGGTACTCGTAGCTCTGCTGGCTTCTGGCCACGTACTGCTCGAAGGTGTACCCGGACTCGGCAAAACCCTTCTGGTGCGCACCCTGGCCAACTGCTTTGGCGGCAATTTCCGCCGCATCCAGTTTACCCCGGATTTGATGCCCGCCGACGTTACCGGCCACGCCATGTACAACATGGGAGAGAGCCGCTTTGAGGTGCGTCGCGGGCCGGTATTTACCAACCTGCTGCTGGCGGATGAAATCAACCGCGCCCCCGCCAAAACCCAGGCCGCCCTGCTGGAGGTGATGCAGGAGAAGCAGGTCACTATCGACGGCCAGGCACTGAAAGTACCCAGTCCATTTATGGTACTCGCCACTCAAAACCCCATCGAGCAGGAAGGTACCTACCCGCTGCCAGAGGCGGAACTGGACCGATTCCTGCTGAAAGTCCTCATCGATTACCCCAGCCTCGAAGCGGAACTGAAATTGGCCGCCGCCGCCAGCAGTGGCCGAATTGAGCGCAGCCTGCAGGAAAAGCTGGCCGGGGAAATTACTGTCGAGGGATTGCAACAACTTCAGGCCCTGGTGCCCCAGGTGGGATTGGACGAACAGGTATTGAATTACGCCGTGCGGCTGGTGCGCGCCACCCGCCAATCACCGCAGCTGCGCAGCCCCGCCGGCCCGCGCGCCAGTATCGGCCTGCTGCAGGCAGCCCGCGCCAATGCGCTGTTACAGGGACGGGAATTTGTACTGCCGGATGATATCAAGGCCATGGCCATCCCGGTAATGCGCCACCGTATCGGCCTATCTCCAGATATGGAAATTGACGGTGAAACTGCTGACACGGCGCTGGCAATGATTATCGACAGTGTTGAGGCGCCGCGACTGTGACACAGACTGTAGCTGCAACAGAGCAACAGGCAGCACCAGCGCAAAGCGGTCGCACCGGCCCGAGTCCGCGCCTGGTCAAACTGCTCGGCTACTGGTGCCTGGCGGCTCTGGCAATTACAGCAGCGCGAATTTGGTTTCCGCAAGCCAGCTCATTTATCGGCAACCTTTGGTGGGGAGCGAGTGCCCTGTTAATCAGCGCCACCCTGCTGGACTATCTCACCGGTTACCGTGTAACCGGTCTGCAGGGGCTGCGGCGATTGCCCGGCAACCTGGCCCTGGGCGTACGCAATACTGCGCGGCTAAAACTTCACAATACCGGCCCACGCCCACTATTACTCCAGGTTTCCGACTCAATCCCACAGCAACTGGGATCGACAGGGCTGCCGCGCTCCGCACAACTTAACCCGGACCAGGAAATCACCATCGAGTACGACCTGGTACCCCGTCGCCGCGGCAGCGCCTCTTTCGGACGAATCGAGGTACTGGCCAACTCTCCCTGGGGACTCTGGCAGACGAGGGTATGGTTGGGACAGGAGCAGACCGTCAAGGTCTACCCCAATTTTCTCGGTATCTCCTCACTGCAATCTCTCTCCACCGAACAGAGCCTGCGCCTGATGGGGTTGCACCAGCAGCAGCGTCGCGGTGAGGGCATGGACTTCCGCCAACTGCGGGAATACCGCCAGGGAGACAGCCAGCGACAGGTGGACTGGCGCGCGAGCTCGCGGCTGCGCAAACTGATCAGCCGTGAATACCAGGACGAACGCGACCAGGAAATTATTTATATGCTGGATTGCGGCCGCAGGATGCGTGCGAAAGACGGCGAGCTGAGCCACTTTGACCACGCACTCAATGGCTTGCTACTTTCAGCTTATGTCGCCATCAAACAGGGGGACGCGGTCGGCTTGCAGGCATTTGCTGCGGCACAGGAGAGCAGTGGTGGACAGCTGCCTCCAGTAAAAGGCGAAAGTGCAATCAACCTACTGCTGAATAATGTCTACGACCTCCACTCTGGCACTAGTAGCGCAGATTACACTAGCGCCGCACAACAGTTGATGGCCCACCACAAGCGACGTGCCCTGGTAATCCTGATTACCAACTTGCGCGATGAAGATAGTGACGAACTCCTAGCAGCAGTCAAATTGCTGTCGCGCAATCACCTGGTGATGATTGCCAGTCTGCGGGAGACTTCTGTGGACAAATTGCTGCAACAGCCGATTCAGAACTTTGATAGTGCAGTAAACAGCGCAGCAGCGAGGAACTTCCTGCGCCGCAGGGAGCAATTACTTCAGCATTTGCAGGCACACAATGTCATAGTGGTTGACTCGAGGCCGGAGCTTTTGCACCAGTCTCTGGTAGAGGCCTATTGGCGCCTAAAGCGCAGCGGCAGAATCTGAATCGTCAAATTCACCGAGTGAGTGGGGACTCTCCGAGCCCCCACTATTTAAACCTTCTCTATAACCTTCCCACTACCCGCAATAATCCAGGGCTGTCCGGGAACTCTCCCCAATCCCGGGAATCTCTTATTGAGCGCGCTACCTCCTGGAACCTTTAGCTTCCAGCAAAGTTAGATTTATTTTTAGAATGCGCGGAAGAAAAGAAATTAAATTCCAACAAAACCTGATAAAGCTCAATTTACCTCGTATTAGTTCGCAAAAGTTAACTTGGGGCAGTGGCACTTTGCTGTATCACCCGTTAACCTCTTGTTACTCATCTCCGGGTATTTAAAATGGGCCCGGGCAAAGTACAGACCTTCTTATTTATGAGCGGTAAGCGCACCACCCAATACTGTTCCCGTCTGTCCCAGTGGCAGGCGCTATTGCTATTGCTGGTATTTCTCAGCGCGCGAGGCCTGGTTCCTGCAGGTTTTATGCCGGCAGATTTTGCAGCGGGAACGCCCTATGGGCTCTGCCATGGCGATAGCCGCAGCGCTTTATTGCTCAATGCCCTCAAAGCGAATTCCCACAGCGATCATCACGGCGACCACTCTTCAAGCCACAACCACGATACGCTTACCGCTCACTCATTTGCCGATAACCATTGTAATTTTTCCGCCGCTGCCAGTATTGCCAGCGCACCAACTACAGAACTGGAAATAGTCCTACCCGGTTTTACTCAACCGCCCTCTTATCCGGCTTTTTTCCACGTTATCTCTAACGCTTACAGCCGCCCACTAATTCGCGCCCCCCCGGTTTAATTCCTTTTTTATTCCAACATCATCACTCTGCAGTTCGCTGTGGACCGCAAGTCTCATTGCTGTCTTAACATTTTCAGCGCTTTGGGTCTTGCCAAAATACGACCACTTTTTCAGGTGGGGATATGTCGCGTGCGCCAAATATTACTCAGGCCTGCGCGCTCACTGCTGCGTGTTCGAAACGCCAGCGAAAAGGATTGAAAACCATGCATCAGAGCATCAACGCAAAAATTTTTCTGAAAAAACCTCTCAGCCTGGCACTCGCTGCCTGCTGTACCTTTTCAGCACATCTCGCAGCGGAAGAATCCGAAGAGTCAGAACCATTAAAAGATAGTGAAATGGAACAAATGGTGGTTACTGGGGTAAAGACTGAACTCCCCCTCAACCTGGTAACCGACCCGAAAAAACCCCGTCAGCCATTACCTGCCAATGACGGCGCCGACTACCTGAAAACAATTCCGGGATTTTCCGTAGTGCGTAAAGGCGGCACCAGTGGCGATCCGATGCTTCGCGGAATGGGGGGCTCTCGCCTGGGAATGGTTGTGGATGGAGAAACAATGGCGGGTGGTTGTCCCAGCCGAATGGACCCACCTACAGCCTATATTTTTCCCGAGGCAATGGACGAAATTGAAGTTATTAAAGGGCCACAGAGCGTCCTCTATGGCCCGGGAAATTCCGCCGGCGTAGTTGTATTTAACCAGCAGCAGGAGCGCCCCACTGAAAGCGACTGGAATATGCATGCGAGCCTGCTCGGCGCCAGTGCCGAGCGTCGCGATGGTCTATTCGATATCTCCTATAGTTCGCCGCAGTTTTCTATCCGCAGCTCCTCGACCTCGGCATCTGCGGACGACTACGAAGACGGGGATGGCAATGAGGTAAATTCCAGTTATGAGCGCTGGAGCAGCCAGGTCAATTTGGCCTGGACACCCAGCGACGATACACGGGTCGAGTTTGATACTGCATTTAGCGATGGTGAAGCTGCCTATGCAGATCGGGGAGTCGACGGTTCCAAGTTTGCCCGTGAGAGCCACAAAGCGAAATATGTCCGCAGCCGTATCAGTAGCTGGCTCGACTCAATTGAGCTCCAGGCCTACTACAACTATATCGACCACATCATGGATAACTACAGCCTGCGCGAGTTATCCAGCACCGCTACCCCCATGGTCATGAATCTCGATAGTGAGACCACAGGTTTCAAGATGGCTCTGGTGTTTACGCCTATGGACGATGTGGAATTGACCAGTGGAATTGATGCCCGGGAAAATCGCCACACCGGCCGCTCGACCATGAACCAGTCCAACATGGACTACCGGAATATGAAGCGAGAGGCCGATGCCGAATTTAGCCAGCTGGGGTTATTTTCTGAGATCAGCTGGCAAGTCGCAGCCAATCAACGCTGGATCGCCGGTGCACGAGTGGATGATTGGGAAGTAAAAGACCTTCGCGATGAAGTTGCTCTATCCATGATGTCCTCAGTGGATAACCCCACTGGGGGAGAAACTCGCTCAGAGCTATTGAGCAGCGGCTTCCTGCGCTATGAATATGGTCTCGAGAGTGGTCCCAATAGTTCTGCCACACTCTTTGCCGGGCTCGGCTACACTGAGCGCTTCCCCGATTATTGGGAAATTTTCTCCTACGAGACAGCTGACTCCTACAGCGCACTGGATATCGAATCAGAAAAGACCACCCAGCTGGATATCGGCTATATCTATCGCGGTGAAAAACACTCTGCCAGTGTCTCCGGATTCGTCAATCAGATTGATGACTACCTGATGATTGAGAAGGATTACGAAAAAGCGGCAGTAATGAGTAGCATGGACTCTATGGGTAGTATGAATATGGATGGTATGGACTCCTCCGATACTCGCACTACCTCCATTGTCAGAAACATCCAGGCGCGCTCCTGGGGTTTGGAGTTTGACTCCTCATATCAGCTCAACGAGCAGTGGCGCACTGAATTCACCGTAACATCTGTTCGCGGTGCCAACGAAACCGATGGCACTACCTTGGCACAACTGCCGCCTCTGGAGGGCCGCCTGGGACTCTACTATGAACAGGCCCAGTGGTCAGCAGGTGTTTTATGGCGCGCTATCGCAAGCCAGGACCGGGTGGATATCGGCAAAGGCAATATTGTTGGTCAGGATATTGGTGCAACCGACTCTGCCAACGTCGTTTCCATCAATGCCGGCTGGAAACCCAGTAAAAGTGTACTGGTGACTACCGGTATCGATAATCTATTCGATGAGACTTACGCTGAACATATCAGTCGCTCTGGAGCCAATATTATTGGTTTCGATCAGTTGACTCGGGTTAACGAACCGGGACGCACTTTCTGGCTGAAAGCCATTTATCGAATTTAAAAGCTATTGGGGCCTCAGGGCCCCTTTTCCATTCTCTAAAAAAATCAGTATTTAATTAAGAAATTTCTACGAATAAATTATTGAGAAAAATAGGTTAAAAGGCGGAGGGCATACTAAAAGCGGTAGGAAAAATTCAAACTCAGGGTACGCAGATGCCCGAGGTTAACAAGTTCTATTTTGCCAATATTATTGTAGTTATACTCTAATGAAGTATCGAAATCCTGAGTCCACATAATTCGGTAACCCACTCCGGCATTCCAAAAAGTATCACTGCCACTGGCATCAATAATATAGATATATCGATCATCCGGATAAAATGGTGGGTATTCTCGATACCAATAGCCTCTTCTTATAACATTGTTCAAATCCACATCGGCATAATTATATCCCACCATCCAATAGAGACATTGAACGTGACAATTCAGGGTAAAATCAATTTTAAAATTTAAACCTACCTGATCTACTGTGACATGATTATCATCAAAATGTGACGCCCGCAGCTCAACTTGCCAGACTCCTACCGCCGGCGTAATTCCAAGGCTGACATAGCCAAAAGAATCCCGCTGCTTATTTAACTGCTGCTCGCCACTCCCAAAACCAACGGTACCGATAATCCGGTACTCTCCCGTGGCGACACCATCAAAAGGATTATTCGCCTCGAATCCATAACTGGTCGCAGCTATAAAAAAGGAAAGCAGGTAGACGGATAGCTTTATCATCGCCACTCACATCAAAAAGCCAGTCATCAAGTTCAAGCTCAGTGAATTATTTCAAGTTGTTTCTACATCAATAATGGCCCAGACGCCTCCTACAAAAGCCGGGTTTTTCTTCAGGTTGTCTACATCACCTGCTTGCGGCATTGGCTGTCCAGCCTGGCGGAGCTCTTCCAACCGCTGAAAAATCGTTTCAGCCATTTTTTGCAGGGTCCCCTCAAGGGTATCGGCATAGCAGTGGCAATGCGGCAGATCCGGTGCAATGGCACCAAATCCGGCATATTCAATATTGTGCACCACAACCGGGTAGCGCATTGAAAAATACTCTTATGTATTAGCTTTCCAAAGCGTAGACTGCTTTACATTTTACGGGGGAATTTGGCAAGGAAATTAGCTAATTAGCCGGGAAATAATATTTCGCGCGGGCACAGATTCAACACTATAAGTGACAGCACTGAGTAGGAAGAACTGCCGTATTCAAATTAAAACCTGCAGCACTACAGTTTTTCACACAAGAAAATATTTGGAATTTAGTTAACGGGGCATCCTACCTAATAGGGCCCGGCGGGAAAATAGCATGCTGTTATAGGTGCGCCGCAACGCAATATCATTTGCATCGACTGCATTGGAGAGGGCTTCAAAATGCCGCTGCAACCAGTTTATTTCCTCCTCCAGCTCCCGACGCAAACAGCGAATTTCACCTTTATCCTGGTTAAAGCGCAGATCGGGTCCAGACATCAGTGAGCCTCCTGAATTTGGAAATATCCAGATCCCCTTTAAAGCCTCCACCAGTGGTGGTGGAGGCACAAAAATACTCTCTATATGTTTACTGGCATCACACCCTAAGCAGCGGACTTATCCAGCAGTAGGGATTGCCAATCAAAAGAAGAATCGCCAATTACATAGAAAAAGGGATTCAGCAGAGAGTCTTTAGTGTTGTAGCGCAACAAATTAAACTCTTCGTCCACAACAATACCACCTGCTGCTTCAACTACAGCCTGAGCTGCCGCAGTATCCCACTCGCAAGTAGGAGCGAGACGCGGATACAAATCTGCTGCACCCTCAGCAACCAGGCATAATTTCAGCGAGGAGCCCATATTTTTGCACTCGACAGCTCCCAGTTCAGACTCGATACGTTGTACCAACTGGTCGACGGTGCCGGTTCCATGGCTGCGGCTGGCCACAAGTTCAACAACTTCACTATTATCCAGGCGCGGCTTCAGTGGACGTACCCGAATTTCAGTTTCGCCATTGGCATCGCGCTTAAAGGCTCCTTCGCCCTTGCAGCCGGCATAAGTGATATTCAGTACCGGTACGTAAACCACCCCCAAAACGGGCTCGCCATTTTCGATTAACGCGACATTTACGGTAAATTCACCGTTGCGTCGGATAAATTCTTTGGTGCCATCGAGCGGATCGACAATCCAGTAACGCTGCCACTGACTGCGCTCTTCGAACGAGGGCATTTCCTGCTCTTCTGATAAAACCGGTACTCCCTCGATAAGCTGTGCTAACGCCGGTTCCAGTACTTTGTGAGCGGCCAGATCTGCGGCAGTTACTGGGGAATCATCTTTCTTTGTCTCGACTTCCAACTCAGCGCTGTTGTGATAAACCTCGAGAATCGCTTCTCCCGCGCGTTTGCAGATCTCTATCACCTGCTCTAAAAGTGCTTTATCCATTACAACTCCATACTCTGTTAACTCACCATTATAAAGTCTTAGGCGGAGAAAAGGTCCTGAACGGACAGATAGCGCTCACCAGTGTCATAGCTGAATACCAGTACCCGGCTGCCCGCATCCATCTCCCCTTCGCGCTTTTTCAGGGCCGCAAGGCTGGCACCGGAGGAGATACCCACAAAAATTCCCTCTTTTAATGCGCAGCGACGCGCCATTTCAAAACTGTCTTCCTCACTCACCAAAACAGTACCGTCGAGTACTTCCGTATTGAGTACCTGGGGTACAAAGCCGGCGCCGATACCCTGCAAACGATGCAGGCCTTTTTCTCCACCGCTAATCACCGGTGATTTCTCCGGCTCTACCGCATAGACCTGTAATTTGGGAAAGTGCTCTTTTAAGACTTCACCACAACCCGTGATATGCCCGCCAGTACCCACACCGGTAATCATATAATCCAGCCCCTCAGGAAAGTCTGCCAAGATTTCCTTGGAGGTAACATCCCGGTGCACCTGGGCATTGGCGCGGTTATTAAATTGTTGGGGCATCCAGCTATTCGCATGTGAGGCCAATAACTCCTCCGCCTTAGCAATAGCACCGCCCATACCGCGCTCTTTAGGTGTAAGGACCAATTCTGCGCCCATTGCCTTCATGACCTGGCGACGCTCTACCGACATAGACTCCGGCATGGTCAGGATCAGGCGATAACCCTTCACGGCAGCAACCATCGCCAGTCCAATACCCGTATTACCAGAGGTCGGTTCGATTATTACCCCACCGGGCTGCAGGGCTCCACGACGCTCCGCATCCTCAATCATCGCCAAGGCAATTCGGTCCTTAATACTGCTGCCCGGATTAAAGCGCTCTACCTTCATCCAAACTTCTATATCGGGGCGAAAGAGGTGATTGATTCTTACGTGAGGGGTATTGCCGATTGTTTCCAGAATATTGGCCGCTTTCATCGGTGAGGCTCTCCATGACTAGTGCTCAAGGCAAACAACTGCCGGGCATGTATTTTCGATGCTCCATATTACCCCAGAAATGTCCCGCGGCCGGCACTGGAGAAAACTCAATTGGAATTAGAGAGTACAAGCTATCGATGATGCGGAGGAAAACCGTTAAATTGATGGGGAGGTATACAAAATAAAAATAAGGTAAGTACCTATGTCCGTAGAAAATTCCGCACCCCAGCACAACTTTCGCAATTACCTGGTACCGATGTTCCTGGCCAGTGCCACTTTATTCATCTTTCTGGATACCTGGAAGCTGGATAACTTGTGGATGCCCGCGCTAAAAGCGCTGCCGATACTGTGCCTAATGATGATTGCCAGACTGGAGCTGCGGGGCAAAACCCTGCTTTTCACTTTTCTAGCCCTCAGTTCCTCCGCCATCGGGGATGTACTCCTCGAAATGCAATTCCCCCAACACTTTGTGTTTGGACTGGGTGCTTTTCTTATTGCCCAGCTAATCTACGCGCTGGGCTTCCTGCGTTTTGCGGAGCCCCCCAATCGGCGCAACCTTATTCGGACACTGCCTATAGTGATTGCCGCACTGCTTTTGGCTCAAATTATCCTCCCTGCTGCTGGGGATTTAGCCCCGGCAGTATTAGCGTATCTGCTGGCTATCCTCGCCATGGCAGTCGCCGCCGCAATGCACAAGGGTGACGCCACCCTGCTACTTGCCGGGGCTGTCATCTTTATGGCTTCAGATACATTAATTGCTATTAACAAGTTCATCACCCCACTACCGCTAGCCGATGCCGCCATTATGCTCACCTACTACAGTGCGCAACTGTGTATCCTGTACGGAATCCGCCGCGCCCAGGCATAATGCAAACGATCCGGGAAGGCACTGGCAAGCCAACTAAACTTGTCTTCCCGCCCCATTTCAAAGAGGTACATAGCTCCCATGCTCGATTGGCGAAGTATCGATACCGTATTGCTGGACATGGACGGCACCCTGCTGGATTTGCATTACGACAATCATTTTTGGCTTACGCACCTGCCCAAGCGCTACGCAGAAGTCCACGGCTTTGACCCGCAGGAAGCCCAGCAGAAGCTCGAAGCTGAGATCAATGCCCGCCGCGGCACTCTGGAGTGGTACTGCCTGGACTTCTGGGCGGAAAAATTGGAGCTGGATATCCTCAGCATATTGCGCGAGATCGAGACCCGAATCGCCCTGCGCCCTCACACTGAGGCGTTTCTGAGCGGCCTGCAACAACTGCAAAAGCCCACCTACCTTGTGACCAATGCGCACCGTCAAGGGCTGGATCACAAGCTGGAGATCACCGGTATTGACCGCTGGTTTGACGGCATCATCTCCTCCCATGATTATGGACATGCCAAGGAGAGTGCCAATTTCTGGGACTCTCTGCGAGATAACCTGGAATTTGACCCGGAGAACACCCTGTTTGTCGACGATAACCAATCTGTTCTGAGCGCGGCCCAGGACTACGGTATCGCCCACCTATTGTGTATTCGCCAACCGGATAGCCGCGGGCCCAAACGGGAAATCACTAACTTCCCGGCGATCCATCATTTTGATGAGATCATGGCTTTTAACCGCAGCAGACTGGACACCGGGTCCGCCTGATTTCACAAGGAAACCATGGAAAAAGTACGTATCGATAAGTGGCTCTGGGCCGCGCGCTTCTTTAAGACTCGCAGTATTGCCAAGCAGGCGATCGAAGGTGGAAAAGTCCACGCCGATGGCCAGCGGGTCAAAGCCAGCAAGGAAGTCACTACCGGTGTCAAACTGAGCATCCGCCAGGGCTGGGATTTACTGGAAGTTGAAGTAATCGCTCTATCGGATCAGCGGCGCGGCGCCGAGATTGCGCGCACCTTATACCGCGAGACCGAAGACAGTATCGCCCGTCGGGAAAAAGAAAAAACCGAGCGACAGGCAGCCAATGCCGGGATACAACAGGAGCGACCCAATAAAAAGCAACGCCGCCAGATACACCGCTTCCTGCGGGAACAAGAGTAGACTCAGCAGACAAAAGTGGTGAAATTTCCGCCATTTCCCACTTTAGCTGCTAAACTGCCCCCACTTAACCGGATAGAAAACAGCCATGTTGAAACGACTGATCGCCATTTCCCTGCTGATTTTGCTCGGTACCCAAACCGCCCTAGCAGACAGCCGAGAACACGAGCAGCTCAAGCGCTCAATCATCAAGATTTACACCACCGCCGCCGCCCCGGATTATTTCAATCCCTGGGCCCTGCTCAACCCCAAGCAGCTGTCCGGTTCCGGTGCCGTCATCCGCAACCAGCAGATCCTGACCAACGCACACGTAGTGGCCAACGGCAGCTTTATCCAGGTACAGCGCCACGGCGATGCAAAGAAATTCCGCGCCCGAGTGAAATTTGTCTCCCACGATGCCGACCTCGCCCTGCTGACCGTCGATGACGAAAGCTTTTTCAACGATACCCGCCCCCTGGCCCTCGGAAAATTGCCCGACCTGCAGGAAGAGGTCACCGTCTACGGCTACCCAATTGGTGGCAAATCCCTTTCGATTACCCGCGGAGTACTCTCCCGCGTGGAGCACCAATATTATGCCCATGCGGAAAGTTACCTGATGGCGGGCCAGATAGATGCGGCCATCAACCCGGGCAACAGCGGCGGTCCGGTTATCTCCAATGGCCGCATCGTCGGCGTGGCCATGCAAACCAACCAGAGCGCTGAAAACCTGGGTTACTTTGTCCCCCCCAGCGTGATCGCTCATGTCTTAGAAGATGCCAAGGACAATGTGCACCAAGGGTTCCCCGAACTGGGACTGGTAACCCAGAGCCTGGAAAGCCCATCGATGAAAAAAGCGGCCGGTCTCGAGGAAGACCAGGATGGTGCCATGGTCGTTAAAGTGTTCGACAATTCCCCCGCAGCTGAAGTGTTTAAACCCGGCGATGTCCTGCTCGAAGTCGATGGCTTTAAAGTAGCGGCTGACCGGACTGTGGAATGGAGGGAAAACCAGCGCACCAACTACCACTATGCTGTGGACCGCCACCATGTCGGTGAACGTTTACCCGTGCGCTTCTCCCGCGATGGTAAAGAGCAGACCGCTGAGGTCACGCTGGCCGCAACACCTCCCTCACGCGCTATGGTGCTGGGAGAGCAATTTGACCGCCAGCCCCGCTACTATATCTACGGCGGTGTTGTCTTTGTGCCCCTGAATATGAACCTGATCAAACGCTGGGGCAAAAACTGGCACTCCAAGGCGCCTATTGACTACCTCTATGCCCGCAATCAATGGAGTGACGAGGAGCGCCGCGAGCTGGTCGTCGCCCTGAAAGTACTGCCCGCCAATGTGAACCTCGGTTACCACGACTGGAAGAACTGGATTATCGACTCAGTAAATGGCCACAGCATCAAGGACTTCGACGAGTTCGCTCAATTGATGGAAGGCAACAAACGGGACTTTGTAGATTTGCGCGACCGCTCCGGTTATCGGATGGTCTTGGATGCGGCAGAGGCCCAGGAGCAGCAGCCTCTGATACTGCAGACCTACCATATCCCCCAGCGCCATTCACAGGGGTTGTTCAGCCAGCTGGCCAATAAAGAAGAATAAACATCGGGAGAGGCAAAGGATGCCCATAAAGTTACTGTACTTATCCAGCATTTTTGGCGGTCTGCTCCTGACCGCCAATGTTAATGCAGGGGAACTGTATCGCTGGGTCGACGACGATGGCCGGGTGCACTTTGGTGACCGCCCCCCGGCCCACGCAGAGGCCAAGGATATTTCTGGCAACCTGACCCCCATTAATTCTGCCGATGCCACCACAGCACCCAGACGCAGCCAATCGGAACAGCCGCGGAATATCGAACAACAATACCAGGAGCGCTTAAATCGTGAAGCGCAGGAAAGACAACAACAAAGAGACAAGGCCTGTAGCAAGGCCCGCAAAAACCTAAAAATATTACAGGGCCGGGTCGTATTTTTTGACGACAATGGCAAGGAAGTACGCCGCACAGAGCGGGAGCGCGAACAGATGGCACTCGACTATCAACGCCAGGTCAACCTCTATTGCGGATAAGTTAGCCGGCCCCCAGGGGCGCGGCTTCCCCCCATTACTCAGCGACAGCTACCATTTAGGCATATCCACCTCTAAAATCCTGCGGTTTTAATACCGAGAGCCCCCGACCTATGTCCGATCAGCTGGAACGCTTTATTTTCTCCAAACACGATATTCGCGGACAGGTGGTGACACTTACTGATTCCTACCGCGATGTACTGGAACACAACCCACTGCCTACACCAGTAGCCCGCCTGCTAGGGGAGTTCCTCACTGCAGCCAGCCTGCTTTCAACCACACTGAAGTTCGAAGGTGTCCTGAGCCTCCAGGCCCGTGGCGAAGGCGATGTGCCGATGATTATGGCGGAGTGCACTCACCACAGCGACCTGCGCGGCATCGCCCGAGTTGCCGAGGGTGCACAAATCGACGAAAACGCCACCCTGCGCGATATGATCGGCCCCCGTGGAGCCCTGGCCATTACCCTTGAGCCAAAGCGCGGTGAGCGCTATCAAGGTGTGGTTCCCATGGAGCAGGACAACCTGGCCGGCTGCCTGGAAGACTACTTTAAGCAATCGGAACAGCTGGCTACCCGCGTATGGCTGGAAAGCAGTGACAATACCGTCGCCGGTCTTATGTTACAGATTCTGCCAGGCAATAATGCCGCCACAGAAGAAGAAAATCAGGACGCCTGGGAAACAGCGATTCACTTGGCGGAGACCGTAACTGACGAGGAGTTATTTACCGTTCCCCACCCAGAGCTGATTCACCGCCTATTCCACCAATTGGAGCCGGCAACCCTGGGTACCGACACTATTCGCTTCAAGTGCAGCTGCTCGAGAGAGCGCAGCGCCCGGGCGCTGGTTTCCCTGGGTGCAGAGGATGTCTACCGCCTGCTGGAAGAGCAGCATGGTGAGATTATCGCGGACTGCCAATTCTGTAACACCCAGTACCGCTTTGACCGGGATCAAATTGAGTCGCTCCTCAACGCTCCCCCCCACACTCTTCACTAATTCGCGCAGGGCTGCGCAACCGCCGAATCCTCAGCGCAGCCCTGCCACCTGCCCCTGTTAAATTCAGAAAAAGAATAATCAAGAATCAGGCCATAAATTGCATGAATTTAAGCCGACATTATTTTCCATGACAGCGCTGTCATTGACTACAAAATAGCCATAGTTGGTATCCGCATATTTTGAATTTTGCAATAATGCGCCCCCAAAATTTTCTACGGCTGTCTAAACCTCGGGCAGCCCCATTTTATTTACTGTCCAACTTTCACGGGTATTCCACGAATGGCACAGATCGACGACTCCGCGATGGTCTTCAAGAACCTATCACCGGCACAATTGGTAGAGCAGGCTCTGACGCGCGGCGAGGGCAAGCTGTCAGATACAGGCGCTCTGGTGACTGAAACCGGCGCACGCACCGGTCGCTCCCCGGCTGACCGCTTTGTTGTAGAAGAGCCCTCCACTGCCGACAGCATCGCCTGGGGCAACGTCAACCGTCCTTTCCCGCAGGATAAGTTTGACGCCCTGTGGGATCGTGTAGAGGCTTTTGTTGCCGGTCACGATACTTTTGTTCAGCACCTGCATGTGGGCCAGGATGAAGATCACTACTTGCCAGTGGTAGTGACCACCCAAACTGCATGGCACAACCTGTTCGGCCGCAACATGTTTATCCGCGCCGAAAAGTACAACCCCAAGTCCAAGGAAGAGTGGCAAATCCTGCACGCTCCTCACTTTGTCTGTGAGCCCGAGCGCGATGGCACCAACTCCGAAGGCTGCGTAATTATCAACTTCGGTCAGCGCAAAGTACTGCTGGCCGGTATGCGCTACGCCGGCGAAATGAAGAAGGCCATGTTCTCCGTACAGAACTTCCTACTGCCGGAAAAAGACGTGATGCCCATGCACTGCGCGGCTAACGTCGGCGAAGATGGCGATACCTGCCTGTTCTTCGGCCTGTCCGGTACCGGCAAGACCACCCTGTCCGCAGATCCCGAGCGCTACCTGATCGGTGACGATGAGCACGGCTGGACCAAGGGTGCCGTCTTCAATATGGAAGGTGGCTGCTACGCGAAAACCATCGACCTGAGCCAGAAAAATGAGCCGGTAATCTGGGATGCCATCCGTTTCGGTGCCATCGTTGAAAACGTGGTAACCAACGATCACGGCACTGCTGACTACTGCGACACCAGCCTGACTGAAAACGGTCGCTGCTCCTACCCGCTGGAGCACGTCGAAATGCGTCAGCTGGAAAACCGCGCTGGCGAGCCGAAGAACGTTATCTTCCTGACTTGCGATGTATCCGGTGTACTGCCACCGGTATCCATCCTCTCCAAAGAGGCTGCGGCTTACCACTTCCTGTCTGGCTACACCGCCCGCGTAGGCTCCACCGAACTGGGCGCAGAGGCCGGTATCCACCCGACTTTCTCCACCTGCTTTGGCGCGCCGTTTATGCCCCGTGCACCGCGCGAATACGCAGACCTGCTGATGAAGCGCATCGAAGAGTTCGGCTCCAAGGTCTACCTGGTAAACACCGGTTGGACCGGCGGCTCCGGCGACAACGGCAAGCGCTTCCCGATTCCGGTAACCCGCTCTGTCGTTGCCGCTATCCAGAGCGGCGCCCTGGAAGACGTTGCCACTGAGCACCTGGATGCCCTGAACCTGGATATCCCGATGGAAGTGCCCGGCGTGGACAAGTCTTACCTGAACCCTCGTGAAGCCTGGGCTGACAAAGCTGCTTACGACGATCAGGCAGGCAAGCTGGCCAAGCTGTTCGCCGAGAACATTGAGAAGTTCAATGTCAGCGAAGACGTTAAAAATGCAGGCCCTAAAGCCTAAGTAGAGGTTGTCGGGCACAGTGCGCTGTCCGTGACCCAAAAGCCGCTGCTCCCCCAGGAGCGGCGGCTTTTTTTGTGGCTGATCCCAAGCCCGCAGCCCGTCGATTTTTGCGGCTATAGTGAGTAAACAGGCGCCGACGATTTTAGCGTCGGAGGAAAAACTCTCTCAGCAGCAATCGCGAGCACTATGTCCGCAGGTAACTCGTTTACTCGCTTCGAAACTCTGTTCCCACACAAGCCGCCCGGGCAAAGAGTCAATCGGGTGGTCGTCAGTGCCCTCACTTTAATACTCAGTGCCATCCTGTTTACCCTCTGGCTCTATCTATTCCTCTCCTCGCAAGAGAAGTCCTATGTCGAACAGCGTGGCTATCGCCTCGCCAACGAGGAGACCTTTAACAAATTCCTGCGAGAGGGCAGTAACCGCTCCAGCGTACAAGCACTCAATCAATTGCTTCGGGACCGGGGTGTCGCCGAGGTTTTTCCTATTCGTGATCTTCTGCGACAGGGGGGGGACTGGCTGGAACTGGGGGAACCCCCATTCGCCATACCACCCAGGGACCAGTGGTCCAATATTGTGAAAACCCTCACCCTGGTACGAGACCAGGTAATACCGCTAATTGGCCCTGTCACTGTGGTTTCCGCTTACCGCACTGATGCCTACAACCGAAAACTTGCGACCGAAGACCAGCCCCGCCACCGTGACTTTTGCGGGCTGGACTTAATTCCGAATTCCAATATCGGTAAAAACGAACTCGCTGAAGAGCTAAGCACACTGCACGCACGCCTCGGTCCCGATAGCAATGTCGGGATGGGCCTGATTGACGATGTCCTGTTTCATGTCGATACCTGTGGCTATCGCACCTGGTAATTGAGGGAGCTGCCCGATGGTTATGCAAAGTAACAAAGAATACGTAGAAATCGGCCAGCGTCAACTGCGCCGGCGGATCATCATCATTGGGGCAATCGCACTGGCGATTCTCACCGGTCTATTTGTTTTTACTTACGAACGAGCGCGCGAGGCTGATGACCGGGTGAAATCCCCTATCGATATCCTCCCGCTGCTAATGATCCCGGAGGTTTACGATATCCAGGGCTATCCGGCAGCTTCCGAGAGGGCATTCAGCCGCTTCCTGAGCAAAGGCAATAACCATGCACGCTTTACTCAACTCAAAAAATTCCTGCGCTCCAACCGGGTTGAACAGGTTGTGCAACCCTATGAGCTATTGCGTCAGGGCAGTGACTGGCAGGATTTGGACGAACCCGCATTCGCCATCCCTCCCAAGGAGCTCTGGTGGGGCATCGTAAATACTCTGCGGGTAATCGAGCGGGAAATAGTGCCCCGCGTCGGCCCGGTAACAGTGGTCTCCGGGTGGCGCACAGTGGATTACAACCGTAAGGCCGGGGGTTCCAAGGGAAGTAAACATCTGCATTTCTGCGGGCTGGATATAGTTCCGAAAAAGAAGTTCTCCCGAGAGCAATTGGTGCCCGTACTGAGGGATATCCACAAGCGCAACGGCCGCGAGTGGCAAATGGGCCTCGGAATCTATCGGGGCATTCGATTTCACGTGGATACGTGCGGATATAGGCGCTGGTAAAACCCCACTGCATCTGCTTAGATAGAGCAAAAATTAGGCGCCCTACCACTGGGCTGCCGAAAGAGAAGCAGAGGAAGTCGCAGTGCAAGAAAAACTGGAAAGGCGCTCATTTATATTGACCTTGTTATTGGTCAGCGTAGCTTTTTTACTCCTAATAAAACCCTTCTTTACCCCTATTTTTTGGGCTTGTGCCACCGCACTGATTTTCTACCCCGTGTACCGTCTGCTGATGCAGCGCTTTCCCAATTCGCCTAATTTAATGGCTCTGCTAACCCTGTTTATGTGTATCGTTCTATTGGTGATACCCGTATTGGTAGTGGCCACCTCTTTTATTAATGAAGCGGTAACTCTGTATCACCGGATCCAGGAAGGACAAATTGATGTTTCTAAATCCTTTGAGCAGATTCGCAGTGCTTTCCCCAGGGTTAACAGCACGCTCGAGAGTATTGGCGTGGATGTCGAGGAGGCCAAGCAGCGCCTGATGGGTGGAGTGATGAATGCCGGTAGCTTCGTCGCAAAAAATGCGATTGAGGTCGGACAGAATACTGTTAACTTTTTCGTTATGTTGGGCTTAATGCTCTACCTCACCTTCTTTCTGATTCGCGATGGTGAAAGACTGGTAAACCTGATTATCCACGCCCTGCCACTGGGTGATGAGCGCGAGCACCTTTTGTTGGCAAAGTTCGCTGAAGTCACTCGCGCAACCATCAAAGGAAATCTGGTAGTCGCTATTACCCAGGGCGGCTTGGGCGGAATTATTTTCTGGGTGCTGGGCCTACCGGCACCGGTGCTTTGGGGTGTTTTAATGACCCTGTTGTCATTATTGCCCGCCGTCGGTGCCGCATTGATCTGGTTCCCCGCTTCTATCTACCTCTATGCTATTGGCGAACCCATGAAGGCAACGATTTTACTCGCCTATGGTTTCACCGTGATCAGCTTGGTAGATAACCTGTTGCGCCCAATATTGGTGGGTCGAGACACAAAACTCCCTGACTATTTAGTGCTTTTCTCCACTGTCGGCGGTCTGTTTATGTTTGGAATCAGTGGCTTTGCGATAGGGCCTCTGCTCGCTGCATTATTCCTCGCCTTTTGGGAGATTTTTATGCGTGAGTTTGTGCATCCCGAAGATGTCTTAATGCCACAAAAACCTGAAGATCTTTAACCTGTTCCCCGGGGCGGAAAAGCCTTAATTCCGCCCCACCCAATTAATATGCAAAGTCAGCTCGCACAACAGCTCAGTGGGCAGCCTCCTGTAGCTCTTTCAGCTGCAAATTGAGATCGCTCATCGGCGACTGATCAACCAACAGTGCTCCCTCATTTGCCCGATCCAAATCCGCCACCAGTAAAATCACTGTTGAGAAAGTCAGGGCCAAAGCTATAACTACCTGGGCAGATCCCCCGCGACTTATCCCCAACTGGTATCCAATTGCCAGCATCGCCAAAATGGTCATAAAGTACAGGGAGAGCCAGAGTGGACCCGGTATACGGTATTGCAGCCCAACCACAACCCTGGCACGGTGCAGATCTACCATCCCGTTAACCTGCTCGGCAAACTGGCGTAAATAATCGGCATTGTAATCCTGTGCGATATGCGCCTCGATCAAACGCCAAAGAGCCTGGTGAATTTCCTCACTGCGAGCTACATCTTCCGGAGTGACGGCGATTGATGGGTCAATATCCCTGAGATTTGCATATTCAGCTATTAGGTCTCGCGCCTTATCCTGCTTATCAAATTGCAAAAAGCTCGCATTTAAATATGCGGCCTGGATGGTATTGACCTCCTGCAACAGCAATGCCTTGCGCTCATTAAATCGGTCGGCTGTCATATCAAGGAATCTCTGAATAACTCCGTGATACCTCTGGCATGCAGAGCGGTTCTCAATCAAGGCGCGGCTTCGCAGGAATGTCCAGACCTTTCAAGAAGTCGCAACGCGGAGTGTGAATCGCTCTGCAAGCCCCGAAGGCGGGCCTTGAAGGCCACAGCTGCTGCGTTGCAGCTCTTGCAAAGGACTGAGCCATTCGCGGCGAGCTGCGCCTAACATCTGCAGCCTTCAAGACCCGCAGAGGCATTACGGAGTTATTCAGAGGTTCCTTAGGTAAATGCCAAAACGAATGCGACTAGGCCCAAAGTGGCAGAGTATAGAAAAGGCTGTCAAAGCGCATTTAAGCCCCTGCAAAACGGCAAGTCCATAACGGTGCATTGACGCACCAATATTCTTACTTTGGCGCATAAAGCATAGCAGTTATAGCTGAGCTATTGGCCAGTTAGACCTTAGGGCAGTAGCATAGGCGTATCGGTAAACTACAAGGGAAATATTCGTGAAATATCTGCTGACTTTCTTAATTACGGCGTTTATCAGCCTTCCCACCCTCGCTCTGGAAGTTGGTGAAATGGCGCCAAATTTCACTCTCAAGGGGTCTGATGGCCAAACCCACACATTGGCGGACCTCCAGGGAAAAAGCGCTGTTGTGATCGCCTGGTTTCCCAAGGCATTCACCCGTGGCTGCACCATAGAATGTAAATCGCTCGCCCAAAACGGTCACTTGATCAAAGATTATGAAGTCACTTACTTTATGGCCAGTACAGATGATCTTGACGATAACACTCGATTTGCTGAAGAGAGCGAAGCGGACTTCCCGTTACTCAGCGACCCCACCGGTGAAACGGCTAAAGCGTACGATGTACTTATTCCCGTAATGAATATCGCCCGTCGCGTTACCATTTATATCGGTAAAGATGGACGAATTAAAAAAATTGACAAAGATATTAAACCGGCAACCAGCGCAGAGGATATAGCGCGAACGCTTGGTGAATTGGGTGTTAAAAAGGCGTCAGCCTGAAAATAAATAGTCCGGAGTGACTAAATATATGGTGGAATAGCCCAGTGCTCTATTGGGCTATTGGGAATCAATGACAAAAGATATCCCAAAACAGCAATCCCGCCCTTCAAATTCATCCAACCACTTGCAGACATTCAACGTAACCTCTCCTCGGCTGGATTTATCGACATACTCTTGCAGGTGCTCGGGTTTCCCTGAGGAAAAAACCCGATCATCCGCAGCTTTTAATGCATCAGCATTATTTGACCAAGGAAGTTCCCGGTCTGTCTTACCAGTCACTTCACCACCGGCCAATTGACATATTTGGCGATTACCCCATAGATATACGCCTGTTTGATCTTTAACCCAAAATAAAAATGGAACCTCGGCAACTACTTTCAGTTCATCAGCAGTCATATCGTCTCAATCATCTAAATACCAGCAATTAACTCTAATTTTAGCAGGCAATAACAACATCACTCAGGATTCTATACATAGCTGCATTTTCAAGTTTATTCGCTGAAACCAAAAATAAATAAATATTAATAGATGACTGTTAGCAAAAAACTCAACCATGAACAAAAAAAATTAAGAGCGGACTGATAATGAAATATGAGTGGATTTCAAGTAGGTCTTTCCATCGTGTTTGGTAAGACCTCACTGTTATTTACTCTCCACCAATTTCCAATTCTTTTAACTTACGTGTCAGAGTATTTCTACCCCAGCCCAACAGATCAGCAGCATCGCGTTTGCGCCCAGCTGTATGCTTAAGGGCAATTTCTATTAACGCTTTTTCAAATGCGGGGACAGCCTCATTTAAAATCTCGCGCTGCCCAGAGGATAGGGCCTGGTCGGCCCACAGACGCAGAGCTTTTTGCCAGTCTGTCGGTGTTTCTGTCGTCGCGCCCTGCTGATGCAACTCCTGTGGCAAATCTTCAATATGTACCTCGCGTCCGGAGGCCATTACGGTAATCCAGCGGCAGGTATTTTCCAGTTGTCGCACATTACCGGGCCAATCCAGCCCAGAGAGATATTCCTCAGTTTCCTTGGTTAGGATCTTTGACTCCACCCCCAGATCTTTTGCCGCAGCATTAAAGAAATGCCTCACCAATCGCGGAATATCCTCACGGCGATCCGCGAGTCTTGGAATATGGATGCGAATAACATTCAGGCGGTGAAACAGGTCCTCGCGAAATTTATGCTGACATACCAACTCTTCCAGATCCTGGTGAGTCGCCGCAATAATACGCACATCCACTTTGACCGGGGTGTGGCCACCGACACGGTAAAATTCACCATCAGCCAACACGCGCAATAACCGGGTTTGCGTATCTGCGGGCATATCACCAATTTCATCTAGAAACAGGGTGCCACCATTGGCCTGTTCAAAACGTCCGGCACGCTGGGAGCTGGCACCGGTAAAGGCCCCTTTTTCATGGCCAAATAATTCAGACTCCATCAGGTCCTTGGGTATAGCCGCCATGTTCAATGCAATAAATGGCTTATCCCTGCGCGGACTGTGATTGTGCAGAGCCTGCGCCACCAACTCCTTACCGGTACCGGATTCACCGTTGATTAAAACCGTAATGTTGGAATGAGACAAACGGCCAATCGCACGGAAAACCTCCTGCATCGCCGGCGCTTCTCCAATGATTTCTTTACTACCCTGACCATTTTCCGGCTCAACCCGTTCTTCAGCACTCTGTTCGCTAGCGTGCATCAATGCGCGCCGGGTTACCGCTACGGCTTCATCAATATCAAATGGCTTGGGCAGGTATTCAAAGGCTCCCCCTTGGTAAGCAGCTACCGCGCTATCCAGGTCCGAGTGCGCAGTCATAATAATTATCGGCAGGCTCGGTCGTTCAGCCTGGAAACGCTGCAACAATTTAAAGCCATCGGAGCCCGGCATGCGGATATCACTGATTACTACATCCGGTGAATCGCTATAGAAATCATCCAGGGCGCAGTCGCCACTCTCGTAACACTGGGTATCAATTCCCTCACGCGATAGCGCTCTCTCCAGCACCCAGCGGATTGATCTGTCGTCGTCAATAATCCAAACGCGATTACTCATTCTCTAGGTTCCTGTATTAGCTAATTCGGTAGTCAGGGGCAGATAAATTTGGAAAATGCTACGGCCGGGTTGGCTGTCACACTTAATCAGCCCCTTGTGCTGATTAATAATGTTCTGGGAAATTGAAAGTCCAAGACCTGAACCCTCGGCGCGGCCGGAGATCATCGGGAAGAATATCCGCTCGCGAATATCCTCCGGTATGCCCGGGCCGTTATCTTCAATTTCTATACGGCAGACCAATGGGCAATTGCGGCGGCCAATGGTGAATTGGCGCTGGATACGCGTGCGCAATACCATCTCCCCACTACTGAGGCCAATACTTTCATCGATGGCTTGCATGGCGTTGCGGGCAATATTAAGCAGCGCCTGAATCAATTGTTCGCTATCGGCGGGGACATCGGGAATAGACGGATCGTAGTCCCTGCGAATTTGAAGCTCACCGATACACTCAGCATCCAGCAACTGGGCAACCCGCTCCAGAACCTCGTGCACATTAACCGGTTGCAGTACTACCGGCTGGCGTGGTCCCAATAAACGGTCAACCAGATTGCGCAGGCGATCCACTTCCTCGATGATAATCTGTGTATATTCGTCTAATTCCCGGTCCGGCAACTCGCGCTGCAATAGTTGTGCAGCCCCGCGGATACCACCGAGGGGGTTCTTGACCTCATGGGCCATACCGCGAACCAGGTTTCGTGTCGTTTCCTGGGCACTGAGCAGCGCGTCTTCCCTGGCAATTCGCAACAGGCGATCCATCGGCTGCACTTCCACAAGTAGCACAGAAAACTCGGGGACCGGGCTGACTGAGTAATCCACGGTCCGGGTTTCAAGATTGTTCAACCTCCAACTGGCCCGGCGCACTGTATACTTCTCATTTTTGCGCAATGCTTCCCGCATAGCCTCATAGGCAGTGGGAGATTCTCGCACCACCTCCTCCAACTTCGAGCCTTTAACTCGAGTACTGGAGGCGGCCAACAAGTCCTCAGCGGCATTGTTCAGATAGCAAAGCGATAAGTTTTCATCCAGCACCAATACTGCGGATGTCAGGCTATCGAGTAATTGGCGCAATTGGCGATCATTCAGCATTCACAAAATTTCCGATTCATTCCGAGGCTCTGACCAAGCTCCCTTTGGTCACCCCCAGCAAACTAGCGCTGTATCTAGTCAGTGCAAAAAGCAAACCAAAATGGCGCATAAGCTGGCATTTGTAGGCGGAAGCAGCTTCAACCGGACACAATCAGTGCGCGATTAGCAACAACGGCATTGCGAGTATTCAGTCTCAGAAATAGGATGCCGCCGACTACAGAGAGAATGCACCATTAAGGTGCATGGGTCAAAAAACAGGCAGGCGGGCTTTAGACTGAAGTAAGGGGTAGCGGGAGCTTTGCACTCCCTCAAACATTCACCCCCGAGCTATCGGGCGCTTGACATGAATTGTGATCGTTTGCGACTGGGCTAATACTTGCCCTTTGGGCCCTAGCAGAACCGCCTTGAGCGTATGGGTACCGCGGACCAGGGCGGAGATATCCAGGGAGTTACCAGCCGAACTTCCCTGCCAGCGCTGCCCATCAATAACCGCATAAAAGCTAGCGCCCTCTGGATAATTGGGGGCCACATCCACCTGAAGCGCTATCAGTGTCTGCCCTGGCGGAATAGTCGCCTCATTAATTGGACTCACAATTCGAATCGATACCGGCCCCAACTCTCCATCATCACTTTTGGGCGACAGCTTTCTTGTGGGCAGCTGGCGGGGCAGCGCAATTGGCTGAATATTGATTGGGGCTAAATCCACTTTCTCTGAGTTGCCATTTGCCGGTGGTGTATCGCTAAAACTGACCTGGCCATCGGGCCCAACCACTTTGTAGATCGCGCCAGCCTCTTCATTCTCTTGAGAAGCCGCAACTGCCACCAGAGGCATTGCGAGTAACAGGGCCTTTAATTGCCAAAACCTTGCCATAGTGTTTTCGACCGCAGGGCGGACGCTCCTTTCTTCCCAGATCGGGCCAATGGGATATTCCTGAGCCTCCGCATAGCGGCACTCAATTCACTTCCACTGACAGTGTACTCGCAATAAAAAAGCCCGCACCAGGGTGGCGCGGGCTTTTCGAGAACAGCTCGACGGCATCATCGTGATGCCGGTCGCCATTACACGGAGTAGTACATATCGAACTCAACCGGGTGAGTGGTCATGTTCAGGCGCTCTACTTCTTCACGCTTCAGCTCGATGTAGGCATCGATAGCATCGTTAGTGAATACACCACCGGCTGTCAGGAACTCGCGATCCTGATCCAGAGCATCCAGGGCGCCTTCCAGGCTGGAAGCGACAGTCGGGTACTCAGCCAACTCTTCCGGCGGCAGATCGTACAGGTCCTTGTCCGCAGCATCGCCAGGGTGGATCTTGTTCTTGATACCGTCGAGACCCGCCATCAGCAGTGCGGCGAAAGACAGGTATGGGTTGGCGGTCGGGTCCGGGAAGCGAGTCTCGATGCGCTTGCCTTTCGGGGAGGGCACGAAAGGAATACGGATAGACGCAGAGCGGTTACGCGCAGAGTAAGCCAGGATTACCGGCGCTTCGAAGCCAGGTACCAGACGCTTGTAAGAGTTGGTGGAAGCGTTGCACAGCGCGTTCAGGGCGCGAGCATGCTTAACGATACCGCCGATGTAGTACAGAGCAGCTTCGGACAGACCAGCGTAGGCGTCACCGGCAAACTGGTTTACGCCATCCTTGCTAAAGGACTGGTGAACGTGCATACCGGAACCGTTATCGCCAACCAGCGGCTTGGGCATAAAGGTCGCGGTCTTGCCGTAGGCGTGGGCAACGTTGTGTACAGCGTACTTGAGGATCTGTACTTCGTCCGCTTTCTTAGTCAGGGTGTTGGCGGCAACGCCGATCTCACACTGGCCAGCAGTACCCACTTCGTGGTGATGCACTTCTACGCGCAGGCCCATCTGTTCCATCGCAGAACACATTGCGGCGCGAACGTCGTGCAGGGAATCCACCGGAGGAACCGGGAAGTAACCGCCTTTAACGCCGGGACGGTGACCAATATTGCCTTCTGCAAAGTTGTGACCTGAGGACCAGGCTGCTTCTTCGGAGTTGATCTTGTAGAAGGCGCCGCCCATTTCGGCACCCCAGGTGATGTCGTCGAATACGAAGAACTCGGGCTCGGGACCGAACAGAGCGGTGTCACCCAGACCAGTGGACTTCAGGTATTCCTCAGCGCGCAATGCGATGGAGCGAGGATCTCGCTCGTAACCCTGACCGGTAATTGGGTCGACGATGTTACAGCGAATGATAACAGTGCTCTCATCGGTGAAGGGGTCGAGGAAAGCGGTCTCGTCGTCCGGCATCAGGATCATGTCGGATTCGTTGATGCCCTTCCAACCGGCGATGGAAGAACCATCGAACATTTTGCCTTCTTCAAAGAACTCACCGTCAACTTCCGACGCAGGGATGGAAACGTGTTGTTCTTTACCCTTGGTATCGGTAAAGCGCAGGTCTATCCATTTCGCTTCACTTTCATTAATCAAACCGAGCGTTTTCGCTGACATTGCAGTCCTCCAGGTCTTGAAAAGTAATTGGTCGCTATGCCTTGCTGTCGCTGCCGGCATTCACTCTCTACCTGGCGTGAAATAAAGCAAGGAGTGTGCCAAATTAGGGCAATCGCCTCATAGTCCCGGTTGGCGCCGGTGCGAGCCCCAGCAAAGTGCTGACGCAGCCAGGATAGATGTATTGTGGCCGAGCAGCCACATAAATACGCACCAAAATAGAACATATTTGTTCTCGCTTCGCCCGCAAACAGTGCACAACCAACTTGGCTCTGGCTAGTTTATAATGCCGCACCTTCTATCAACATGCGGTACCCCACAGATTCCCATGCACTTTGTCGTCAAGTTTTTTCCAGAGATCACCATCAAGAGCAACCCTGTGCGCAAGCGCATGTCGCGCCAGCTCAA
Organism: Microbulbifer maximicatervae (SeqCode); assembly: GCF_056231245.1. Classification (NCBI taxonomy): domain Bacteria; kingdom Pseudomonadati; phylum Pseudomonadota; class Gammaproteobacteria; order Cellvibrionales; family Microbulbiferaceae; genus Microbulbifer; species Microbulbifer maximicatervae (SeqCode). Next base: position 27,758 of record NZ_CP174334.1, on the reverse strand, counting down.
GGACAACCTGCAGCGCCTGCTGCGCCAGCTGGACGACCGTATCCAGGTGCGAAAGGATTGGGAAAAGATCGATGTGATCGCGCCCGATGCTGTGTCCCACCTGGGTGGACGTATCGAAGAGGTGCTCTCTCACACCCCCGGCATCGCCAACTTCTCCCGCGTGCGCCAGTTCCCCCTGGGTGACCTGCACGACATGTACGAGAAAACCCTGTCGGTTTGGGGCGCAGCCCTGAAAGACAAGACTTTCTGTGTACGGGTTAAACGCACCGGCAAACACGACTTCCAGTCTCTGGATGTGGAACAGTATGTGGGTGGCGGCCTCAACAAGAATACCGAGGCATCCGGAGTCAAACTGAAAAACCCCGACATCACCGTTAAGCTGGAGATCCGCCACGACAAGCTCAACGTGATCGAAGAGCAGCATCCCGGCCTGGGCGGCTTCCCCCTGGGCACGCAAGACCCGGTTTTGTCACTGGTCTCCGGTGGCTTCGACTCTACCGTGGCCAGTTACATGACCATGAAGCGCGGTATCCGCACCCACTTCCTGTTCTTCAACCTGGGCGGACGCCAGCACGAGCTGGGCGTGAAAGAAGTCGCCTACTATCTGTGGAACAAATACGGCGCTTCCCACCGGGTGCGCTTTATCACCGTGCCGTTTGACGAAGTAGTGGCAGAGATTCTCGAGCGGGTCGACGACTCCCATATGGGCGTTATTTTGAAGCGCATGATGCTGCGCGCCGCCGATGTGATCGCCAAGGAACTGGAGGTGGACGCCGTAGTCACCGGTGAAGCCATCGCCCAGGTTTCCAGCCAGACCCTGAAAAATCTGTCGGTGATCGACAGTGTTACCAATACCCTGGTATTGCGCCCACTGATCACCACCGACAAGACCGATATTATCCGCACCTCCCGGGCCATCGGCACTGAAGAGTTCGCCGCCAATATGCCGGAATACTGCGGCGTTATCTCGGTAAAACCCACCACCCGCGCCAAGATTGAAAAAGTGGAGTCCGAGGAAAACCGCTTCGATTTCACCGTCCTCGATCGCGCTATCAGCAATCGGGTGATGCAAAATATTGATCAGGTGATCGAAGAAGTCGATGGCGAAGCACCGGATGTGGAGATCCGCGAAGAGCCGGGCAGCGCTGTGGTTATCGATATCCGCCACCCGGATGAGGAGGAGTTGGATCCACTGGAGCTTGGCTGTGAGGTGCAGACTATTCCTTTCTACCGTCTCAACAACAGCTTTGCCCACCTGGACCAAGAGCGTGAGTACCTCCTGTATTGCTCCAAAGGCGTTATGAGCCGCCTGCACGCCTCACACCTGTTGGACGAAGGTTTTCGCAATGTGGGCGTGCTGCGCCCGCTGATTCCCCACAGACCGGAAACCATTAAGAAGTAACTTCTGCTCAAGGCGCGGGCAATTACCGCCCGCGCGGGTTTTAAAGCGATCAGCGCCCCGGGGCGGTGATTTTTTACTCAAAATCACTCCCAATTGTCATGCGGCCCCCCTATAATCGCCGCCTTTGGCCGGAATGCTGCTGTAGAAACCCCGCAGGCCCCCGCCCCGACTTACCAAGATTTAACGCCCAGAGGCCCCCAGTGATAGAGAATCTGCGCAATATTGCGATTATCGCCCACGTAGACCATGGCAAAACCACCCTTGTGGACAAGCTGTTGTCCCAGTCCGGCACTCTCGACCGCCGCGACGAAGGCGCCGAGCGCGTCATGGACTCCAACGATCAAGAGCGTGAGCGTGGCATCACCATCCTGGCGAAGAACACCGCTATCCGCTGGAATGACTACCGCATCAATATTGTCGACACCCCTGGGCACGCCGACTTCGGCGGCGAGGTAGAGCGCGTACTGTCCATGGTGGATTCAGTTCTGCTGCTCGTAGACGCAGTAGATGGCCCCATGCCGCAGACCCGCTTCGTAACCCAGAAGGCATTTGAGCAGGGCCTCAACCCGATCGTGGTGATTAACAAGATCGACCGCCCCGGCGCTCGCCCCGACTGGGTGATGGATCAGGTATTCGACCTGTTCGACAGCCTCGGCGCCACCGACGAACAGTTGGACTTCCCGGTTGTCTACGCCTCCGCCCTGAACGGCATCGCCGGTCTCGACGACACCGACCTGGCCGACGATATGACGCCGCTGTTCCAGATGATTGTGGACAAGGTTGAGCCCCCGAAGGTTGACCCCACCGGCGCCTTCCAGATGCAGGTTTCCGCTCTGGACTACTCCAGCTACGTAGGCGTAATCGGCGTTGGCCGTATCACTCGCGGTACCCTGAAGCCGAACCAGCAAGTGGTAGTTCTCGATCGCGAGGGCAACTCGCGCAAAGCCAAGGTCCTGCAGGTTATGGGTTACCTCGGCCTGGAGCGTGTAGAAGTGGAGCAAGCCAGTGCTGGCGATATCGTGTGTATCACCGGTGTGGGTGAGCTAAATATCTCCGATACCCTGTGCGATCTGGATACTCCAGAAGCCCTGCCCGCCCTGAGCGTGGACGAGCCCACCGTAAGCATGACCTTCCAGGTCAACGACTCCCCCTTTGCTGGCCAGGACGGCAAGTTCGTTACCTCGCGCAACATCAAAGAGCGTCTTGACCAGGAGCTGATTCACAACGTGGCCCTGCGTGTAGAGCAAGGCGACTCTCCTGATAAGTTCAAGGTTTCCGGCCGAGGCGAATTGCACTTGTCTGTCCTGATCGAATCCATGCGCCGAGAAGGTTTCGAGCTGGGCGTTTCCCGCCCCGAAGTGGTGCAGAGAGAGGTCGACGGAGAGATCCACGAGCCTTATGAAGAAGTGGTTATCGATGTTGAGGAACCCCATCAGGGGCCCATTATGGAAGAGCTGGGCCTGCGCAAGGCCGATCTCACCAATATGGAGCCCGATGGCAAAGGTCGCGTGCGCCTAACCTTTATCGTGCCCTCGCGCGGCATGATCGGCTTCCGCTCCCAATTCCTTACCATCACCAGTGGTTCTGGCATTATGACCAGTATCTTCGACCACTACGGTCCGGTGAAGCAGGGTGAGGTGGCCAAGCGCATCAACGGTGTACTGGTTTCCATGGTCAAGGGCAAAACCCTCGCCTATGGTCTGTTCGCACTGCAGGATCGTGGTCGCTTGTTCCTGGGCCACGGCGAAGAGGTCTACGAAGGCCAAATCGTCGGTATTCACTCCCGTGGCAACGACCTGGTAGTAAACCCTACCAAGGCCAAACAGCTCACTAATGTGCGCGCGTCAGGTACTGACGATGCGCTCACTCTGTCACCACCCATTCGTCACACCCTTGAGCAGGCTCTGGAATTCATCGAAGACGATGAATTGGTAGAGGTGACTCCCAACTTTATCCGCCTGCGCAAGAAAATTTTGCAGGAAAATATGCGCAAGCGTGCGAAGAAATAATTAGTATTTTCTTCAACTTTAAAAAGGGCCCTCTGGGCCCTTTTTTGTTTTTGCCATATCATGACATCTTCAATCCCTGAAGAGGGACAATCAAAAACTTCTCCGTAGCAACATTCCATAGTAAAGAGGTGATTGATTAACTCGACAGAAGCCGTGCTGCACTAAACTGCAGGGAGGCTGCCTGCAAGAGGCCGTAAATATCGCTCGCCAGAATCCGGTATTTTTTTCCAATCTCTTACCCCAAAAAGAAAATTTATCTTCTTTTGATATTAAATAATCGACCATTTTTATCGTTTATCTGCTCAAATATTTATTCCTGGAAGGTGCAATTAAATTTATGCCCGCACTTTTTATTGTCCCCATCATAAAATTACAGCGGAAATAAATATAACCACTCAGCCACTACCCTCCGTGGCTTGCACATTTATTCCACATTTCCTCGCGGAACTTTTACCTCTCCATTTATTCAAATTTTTCCACATATAACGACAAATTTCTTTATACATAATTAAGACCTATGGGAGGTCAATCTAATGTTTTCTTTCCTGCAATCTCAGGATCGAACAAGGATGTTGGTGGGCAGCCGCAGTGAACGCGGATCTAAATTTGGGTTTAAATTAAAAGCTGCGGCGGCACTCGCAGCAGCAATCGCCATCAGCGGAAACGTCAGCGCACAAGAAACCTCTAAACGTGTATCTGCCTATTGGGCCGATTGGGAATACTGGGCCGACTCATCCTTCACCCATGACAACGTGGATTTCTCCAAGCTCACTCACGTTCAGTACGCCTTTGCCTGGAATGACGAAGACGGCAACATCTACTTTACAGACCCCTACGTTTTCTACGGCCTGGGCGCCCAATCATTTTCCGGCGGCGCCGGTGATGGTCCCGTAAAATGCTCGCCGCAATTCTGGCACCCCTACAGCCAATACGATTCCAGTATTCAGCCCGCGGTCTGCCAGGGCTGGAATGACCACGAATCAGGTTTTGTAAAATCGGTACATGACGACGGTGCCAAGGCGATCCTGTCTATGGGCGGCTGGACCCTCTCCCACAAAGTCTCTGAGATGATGGAGAGCGACACCGCACGTGCAGCCTTTATCGAAAATGCAGTGACACTGCTTACTGACTGGGATTTCGATGGTCTCGATCTCGATTTCGAATACCCCGGCTATGCACCGAACGGCGGACGCTCGATCGACAAAGAAAACTTCACCACCCTGCTGCAAGAGCTGCGCGCGCGCTTCGATGAGGTTGAAGCGGAGACCGGCAAAAATCTGGAACTGACCGCTGCCGTGGCCTGTGGCCCCTCGATTGCAGAAGAGGGTTATGATTTTGCTGCTGTGGGCGAAGTCCTCGACTATATCAACCTGATGACTTATGACTTTGGTGGCGACTGGGATACCGTAGCCCAGCATACCTCGCCGCTGTACCCCTATGAAGGCCAGGTCAACGAAGGCTTCGACGCAGACAGCTGCCGCAATATGTGGATGACTGAGGGCAATATTCCTGCTGAGAAAATCACCCTGGGTATGTCCCACTACGGCCGCAGCGTGGCTGGCGCCACCGCAATCGGTGAAGCCGCCTCCGGACAAGACGTCGCTCACTGGGGCTCTGACACCGAGACGCGCTACTACCAGATCGTTGAGAAAATGCAGAGCGACTCTTCATTCCAGACCGCTTACGATCCCGAGGCCGTCACCCACTATGGTTGGTTTGAGGATGGCGGTTTTATCTCTTTCGAAGATACGACTTCTATCGCCGCACGCGCCCAATATGTGCTCGACCAGGGCCTTGGTGGCGTGATGATCTGGCAGCTACGCGGTGGAATGCTATTGGAGAACAATGAATACCAGTATCCACTACTCGATGCCGCACTCGAAGTTTTCGGACAGGGTGGCTCCAGTGATAGCGATACCGGAGATACTGGCGATACCGGAGATACCGGAGATACCGGAGACACCGGAGACACCGGAGACACCGGAGACACCGGAGACACCGGAGATACCGGAGATACCGGAGACACTGGAGACACTGGAGACACTGGAGACACTGGAGACACTGGAGACACTGGAGACACTGGAGACACTGGAGACACTGGAGACACTGGAGACACCGGAGATACTGGCGACACCGGAAGTGGCGGTGGCAATAATAATGGCGGAAGCAGCGCCTGCGTCGCGTTTGAGCAGCCCTATGCCGGCGACCCAGGTTATTCAGTCGGTGACGTTGTTGTCTTTGAAGGAGTCGCCTACGAGTCCACCCACGAGCCAAACTGGTGGTCTCCAGGTTCCGCGCCATCGCTGTGGACCGAAACCACCTGTCAAACTGAGGGCGAAGGCTCCGACAATGGTTCCGACAGCGGCTCTGACGATAGCAACAACAATGGCTCCGATAGCGGTTCTGACGACAACGCCAATAACGGTTCCGATGACAACACCGACAGCGATCAAGGTTCAGGTGAGACCGCTTCCTGCCCCGAATTCCAGCAGCCATATGCTGGTGACGAAGGCTATCAAGTTGGCGACCTAGTAACCTTTGAAGGCCAGGTTTATGTGTCTACCTTTGGTCCCAACTGGTGGTCCCCGGCTAGCGCCCCCCAGTACTGGGAAGCGAGTTCCTGCCAGTAACCTGGATACACTTTGACCGTCTTCTCAAGGAAGGCGGCTCAATATTTCAATAAAAGGGCCCTTATCGGGTCCTTTCCATTTATTATTTAGTCCGCCCTTAAAATAATTATTACGGCGTATCTTGTAAGATATGCATCACTTCACCAAAGTTATCCTTTGACAAAATATATCTCAGCCAACGAATACCATTATCTGTCAAACTTTGCTCATACTTAATGTGCTTTTGATCTCGCAGATAAATTCTGAGTCTGGGGTAAGAGGCAATAAATCTCTAAAACTTACAATCAATTAAATTAATTTTTTATTATCCATTCTTAAAATGTATTTTGGAATTCATCGGCTAGGTGCCGGACCAGTGCCATTAGCTGTTTCAACCGCCTGAATTTGGCTCCAATTATACTCTTTAGGAAAAAGGGAAAATAATGAGTTAAATTTCACTCTATTGGAGCTGGCAACAAAATAACTATTTATCCCCAAGACTATCAAAGTTAAAAAAACGATAAGATTCTAAAATTTTTACGAATTGATTGCCTCAACCTATAGTCTCCCAATATCTTAGACTTAACTCTTTATCAAGTTCTATTTTTCCGTAGGGATTAAGTATGCAAGCAGCTTAAAGAAGGTCGCAAACAATATTATAGAAACAAACATTACTGGCCGCATTGATAAAATATATCCCTCAGTAGTAAGGCCTGCCAAGATAGCGTTCTCAGATAAAGACTGTTCTCGCTGAGATACTAAAAATTTTAAATAAGAAGTAACTATAAGAGCCACTAATGAAAGTGGTAAGCAGAATGACAATCCAGTCCTACTTACAGTGAATAATAACGCGCTGGCTATTCATAGGCGGCATGGGAAACTGTAAAAAAGAGGATTTCTTTTTCATTTTAGGGGACACTCACCCCCGACACAAAGCACATCTATGCCCTATGCCTTCATAGATATTTTGTTCTTGTATGCAGACTTTGCAGTGGTCCATAGTTACTAAAAATTTTTAGGCTTAAAAAATACATATAAAAATAATGCATATTTATTAAGTTATTGACAACTATCTTTAGCGAATAGATGACTCATTACAACTAACGATTTCAATATTTAGTACGTTAGAACTAAATAGTTAGGTGGAGACATAGCACTTAATAATCAACGGAAGAGTTAGAAAAGACTGTATAGCACCTGAATAACTCTCAATTCATGAGATCAGAAGACGACTTGGTAAGTTATTGCTTGTTAGACTGACATGCCGTGGTTCGATCTGCCTGCACCGCAGAACTACTTTATATACGCCACATTAGGTTATTGAAGGAACCATTAACTGCATGGAATCAATAGTGCTTAACTAAATAATTAACACAATAGGCTGTATCCCATTCAATTACCCGTGACACATCAATTATGGCCATAAAAGCGCTGCTCAACTTTCTGCCACTGCGCCAATGCAGTTTGTGAGTGCAAACAAACTGTGAGTCTCTCGAACCTTGAGGCATAAGCGCGTAAAACGGCCAATCCCTGGTGTGCCGCAATCTCGTGAGGGAAGCGGTTAGTGCCAGCTCCCAATGCCGGAAACAGTATCGTTTTGCAGCCGCGCTCTATCGCCAACTCTAAAACACTTTCATAGCAGTGTCTCAACAGCACTATGGCCTGGCTCCCCCATTGATCGCCACTGCTCCACTGGGGCGTAACAGTATGCAATAAGTAATCGACCGGTAAATCATAGGCTCGAGTCACGCGAGCTTCACCAACTGGGCATGCTCTTTGATTGGCACATTGGGGGGTTAACCGAGTCCCGCACTGGGCATAAATCTGCGCTGAAAGCCCCCGCCCCCGAATAAGATGCTTGTGTGCCGGACACACCAGAGCATCTCCACGCATCGTCAAGATATCGCCAGAAGTCAGTTGAATTTGTGTCACGATTTCTCAGTTCTAAAGTTTGAGTTACTGATACTGTAGCTTGCTACTTTGGTCGGTGACAGATTCCCCCTATACTCACCATTGCTTCACTCCGGCAGTGGCTACCAGCATAGTTGTATGATGCAGGACGGTCCCGAGCAAGCGGAAGGTTGCAGTCGGTATAGCAACGGGAATGACTATGAGCTCAGGGTATAACAATCAAAACCCCGCGATATCCACCTCTATTGATGAAGTGCAGCGCATAGATCTGCGCAGACGGATATTGGCCTCCTCTTATATGCTGATATTCGCTATGGCTATCACCGGAGCCATGGCGATCATCGCCCTTACTGCAACTAATATCCTGCAGGCATCGACGCTTTTTATCGTCGCGGTGGTTATTTTATTTGCATATATCACTGTCAACATTATCGGTCCTACCGAGAAAACGCCATTATTGGTGGGAATTCTTTTATTGGCGCTGTATTTCTACTTACTAATGACTGGTGGTGTAAACAATACCGGATTGATGTGGGCAGTTATGCTGGTCCCCGGATTTATCAACCTTTACGGCTATAAAACCGGCACCACTGCACTGCTCGGCATAGGTCTCGCTACGGCAGCAATCCTGTTTTATCCGGATTTCCCAGGGCTCACGGCCAAATATGATACGGCCTATCGTGCGCGTTTTATTGCAGTATTTGGTGCACTCACGGCTCTAACTGCATTACTTGACAGTAGCCGTCACCAAACTCAACAGCTCCTCCAGCGATTAACAGGTGAATTGGAGACCTATGCTGCCACGGACACATTGACCGGATTAGCGAATCGCAGAGAAGCATTTCGCGCCATTCATGAATTAGAACGCCGGAATGATGAGCTGAAAGATCAATATGTCATCCTTATCGGAGACTTAGATAACTTCAAGACGATCAACGATACCTACGGGCACTCCTTTGGCGACCGCGTATTACAAGATGTTGCCAAGATATTGAAAAGTAATACCCGGTCTGAGGATATTGTGGCGCGCTGGGGCGGCGAAGAATTTTTATTGCTATTGCCGAATACTGACTTGAAAGGCGGCAGTGTCCTTGCAGAAAAACTTCGTCGCAGAGTATCGACCCTCAGCCGCCGCTATACACGCCCGGTAAAAATCTCAATCAGTCTCGGAGTCGTCGAAGGCAGCACCAATGGCAAGCCACTCAATCAGCTATTGGCCGAAGCAGATAAACGTATGTATCGAGCCAAGAATGGTGGGCGCAACAAAGTGGTAGCCGCATAAATATTAAGTCACCAAGTGGCGCAGTAGATAGCCAACGGCGAGTGCCAGGACCGCTGCGCTACTGCCAAAAAACAGAGTTTTTAAGCCCGCCACCAGCAGGTGGTGGGAAAACACCAATCCTTTGCACAAGCCAATAGCAAAAAAAGCGCAGACCGAAAGAACGGCGCTCGCATAAAATTGTTCGGCGGGATTAAGGCTGTGGAAAAGGTAGGGCAACAGGGGAATAGCACCTACACACAAAAAAGCGACGAAGGTTATCAGTGCCGCACCCAGAGGCTTATGCTCTAAGCGGCTTATACCGTACTCTTCCGCCAGCATTGTCTCTATCCACAGCTTTTGATTCGCAGTGATAGTGGCAACAATATTATCGAGAACTTCACCTCGAAATCCCTTTCGATAAAAAATCTGCCTGATCTCTTCCCGCTCTCCCTCGGGAATTAAAGCAATATGCTGACGCTCTGTACGCATAGCCGCGGCTCGTTGCTCACGCTCCACACTGGCAGCTTCATAATTGCTTACCGCCATGCTGAAACCATCAGCGATAAGGTTGGCAAAGCCCATCACGAGCACAACCGCTTCGGAGAAGCCTGCACCAAAAGCGCCTGCAACAATGGCAAAGGTAGTTACGCAGCCATCTATCGCTCCCAAAACAAAATCAGAGAGCCACTGTGACTGTGGACGACTTCGCAAGCGCGCCTCAATACGCTCCGGTCGATGCTCCTCAATTAGCGCTTCCCGGCTTTCCTGTTGGTGTTTTGGGTTTTGCCGGTCCATAACCAGGCGAGCTACTGTAAAAACCGCTGCATAACATAAGCATCTTGCAACCTTCCCAAAGGATCTGTAAATGCTCTATCTAGCGTTTTGATAATAGTGAAGCCCAGCTCGGTATAAAGGGTAATTACGGGCTCATTGTCGCTGGGAACGTAGTTGAACTGCATTTCCAAATAGCCGGCGTCCTGGGCTCTGGCGACTGCATGCTGGACCAGTGCACGATCTACACCGCGATCGCGCACATCCGTGTGCACGAGAAAGTTGGCTGTCGCGACATGGCTATGAATACCAGGGAAATTAACCCCTAATTTATACACCCCCAGCAGGTGAGGTAACTCTTCGGTAACATAAGTCTGTAAGTCGTCATTAAGCCATTGAGCAGAAAACACTTCTCGACTGATCTTATGCGAGAAAGGCAGATCCCCTCTGTTTCGCACAACACTAAAGAGGCTCCACATGCCTTCGAGGTCACTCTCTATAGCCTGCCGAATATCCATAGGAATCCATATCTCAGACGCCTTGCCGCACTTGCCTAGCGCACAATGAAGCTCCCCCGATCCACACCGGTATTTCCAGTCTTGGGATCATAGGCATATAGCACAATTTCATAAACACCTGGCAAATCCGTCGCAAAGGGCGCACTAAAGGTATTCATAGTCTCCTGTATCTCTAGCGGCACTCGAGCAAATGATTTGCCATCTCTTTTAACCAATGCCACAACTTCTATCTTACTGCCATCCCAAATCCCACCATCGGTAAGTGAACATCCGCACATCATTACCACATTAGCGCGAATCTCAAAGGGACTCTGGTCCAAGCCTGTATAGAGATGGGTCTGTGGGCTGAGTAAATCTACCAACATTCCCGGAATTTCCACAATCAGCCCATCACCAGAAATAGGCTTTCCCGGAACCAGCCAGGTCTGTGTCTGCGCCACCACTCGGGCCTGCTTTTTGATATACGGTGCAAGAACTTCCACCGTCAGAAACACCGGCTCACTGATATTCAGTGTAGCGGTAAAATGTGCAGCGCCATCGGCGATAGGTTGGAACCTCTCTCGGGGCCTTTTCATAATTCTGGTGGTGTCACCGGTGCTCCCTTGGGTAAGCCCCTTGGCAAGAATTTCCCCAGAATCTGCATCGCGAATAATAACCATGGCACCACCGATGGAGGAGCCAATAAACTTGGCATCCATGGCCTTGGCGCGCACGGTAATTTCAGTGGGTGTTGGCTCCGCCCATAAAGCGGAAGGAAACAGTTGTAATAGCAGAGCGACGATAATAAATCCTGAACGTCTCATAGATACTCCTCTCTTATACATTGCCCAGCAGATAATAAGCCCCAAAAATACCCACTCCCCAAAACACAGCCCCTACAGCCAACCAAACAAAATTCCAGGGAGTAAATCTCGAGTTAGCCTGTCCTGAAATATCTCCATTAACCATATTGGCAGCTTTCTGTCCCTCATAAAGTGGCCACAATGTAAAGGGTAAGAGAAGTATGCTTACTATATCGATCAATGAAATTACATCGGAGTAATAGGAAATCCTGTCGACAATAGCCCCGGCAATCGCAAAAACTACATATAACGTAGCCCAAAGTGCCGGCACCCAGCGGTAATCCACCTTATCAATCTCGATACGGCTTTGAATCCTGGAAAAAAGGGAATGAGTAAAAAAGATAGAGAATATCGCTCGCATAACCGGCCACATATTCTCTCCACTAGCACGCTGATATTCTGCCCAATGACGGTAAAACCAATAAACTGAATAGATGCCCACTGTACCTAGGCTCATTACCCAGAATTTGGTTGGTGAAACTATATAAAACTGCGCTTCATCTTCTGAAACAGTATCTAATTCAGCCTCTGGGGCAGAGTAAATATTTGAATCCATTGGGACTTTTCCATAAACAATTATTTTAGGGAAAACCAGCTTTCCTCTATACACAGACGATATTCACAGAAATAAGCCCAATAAAAAAGCCGGGCTATGCCCGGCTTTTTAAAAGAGTCAGCTAAGAAGCTTATGATTGCTTCACTGATTCCACCCAAGAGGCTACGCGGCTCTCCAATACTGGCACTGGCAAAGCACCGCCACCCAGTACGGTATCGTGGAATCCGCGAATATCGAATTTATCACCCAACTGATCTTCAGCCTGCTTGCGCAGCTCCTGAATTTTCAGCATACCGATCTTGTAAGCAGTCGCCTGGCCCGGCCACGCCAGGTAACGACGCACTTCGGAACGAACTGCAGTCTCGGGGATTGCGGAGTTTTCCAGGAAGTACTCCACCGCTTGCTCTTCACTCCAGCCTTTGGCGTGCAGGCCGGTATCAACAACAAGGCGAATGGCTCGCCACATTTCAGCCGTCAGGTGGCCAAACAGGTTATAGGGATCTTCGAAGGCCCCCATTTCTTTAGCAAGCTTCTCAGAGTACAGCGCCCAGCCCTCTACATAGACAGTAAAGTGAGCTTGAGTGCGGAACTGCGGGATACCTTCCAATTCCTGAGCAATTGAGATCTGCATATGGTGACCGGGGTTGCCTTCGTGGTAGGCCACAGTTTCCATATCAGTCGTGGAATAGGCACTCATATCAGACAGATGCGCATAGTAAATACCCGGGCGGGAACCATCGGGAGTGCCGGGGTAGTAATGCTGGGCACCGCCATCCTGTTCGCGGAAAGACTCAACCCGCTTTACTACCAACTCAGCTTTCGGCAGAAGGCCAAAGTATTCCGGCAATTTCTTGGTAATGTTGTCCAGGAACGCAGTTGAGTCATCCAGGTAGCCCTGGCGACCTTCATCGGTATTCGGGTAGTAGAATTGGCCATCTTCGCGAATAAACTTGAAGAAGTCCTGCAGGCTACCTTCGAAACCAACCTGCTTCTTGATAGTTTCCATCTCACCACGGATACGCGCCACTTCTTCCAGGCCGATATTGTGGATCTCGTCGGCAGTCAGGTCCGTAGTTGTGGTGTTGGCCAGGCGCTGATTGTAGTAGGCCATACCATTGGGCAGGCTACTAGCACCTTGAGGCTCTGCTGAGGCCTTCTGCATATCCGCTTTGAGCCAGGTAACCAGCCCTTGATATGCGGGGAAGAACTCAGTCTCTAATGCCTTGCGTGCTTCCGCAGTCAGCTTGTCTGCCTGCTTCTGATCAATAGTACCGGCTTCGAGCAGCTCAGTGATTTTCCCTTTGGCACCGGCCCACAGAGGCGCATCTTCACCATCGGTAAATGGCGCGCCTTCAATCAGTTTACTGGACTGATCAATCGCCCCCTCATAGGCAAAGCGCGGGGGGCGAATACCTTCTTTGGACGACAGCTTGGCGCGGTCAAGAAGCTGGTTAATCGCGCGGGAGATACCACCGATACGGGTGATATACGCCTGCATATCTTCAACGTTGTCAACCTTGTGGAAGTTCAGCAGGAAGTTGGGCAACTGCGATTGTGCACCTCCCATCTGCTCAAAGATGTAGCCGTGACGGATAAACGGCGCAGCGGCCTTGGCCTGTTCAAACTGATAAATCCAGATATCGTAGGAGGTTTTCCCTTCCTGAGTCAGCTTGCTGTAGTCGAAATTCTTCTTGAGCTCTTCAACACTTTTCTCTTGCCAAACCAAGCGGCGAGCCTCTGCGGCCTCACTCATATCGTCGATTTGGTCGTAGTGGTCTTTGCGACCCAGGTAGGACAGCTGAATCGGGCTGAACTGCAGCTGTTCCTCATAGCGCTCATCCAGCCACTCAGTCAGGCGCTTGGTTTCGGCAACCGCATCTACAGTTACTGAGGCCTCGGCAACCACATTTTGGGGCTTATCTACGTTGGCTCCAGTCTGGGTACTTTTGTCACCCTGACAGCCCGCAAGGATAGCGACAGCCAGCAGGCTGGGGATCAGTGGGTTGTTCAGCTTTATCGGCATCTTCCTATCTCGATCAAAAGTTGTACAAAAAAACGCCGCTAACTTTGACACGAATTCGGTGAGGTGTCGATTCATGCCCCCCAGAACGCCATATGTTTGCGTTGAGTTGAGGCAAATCGGAGATTTTGGACTAGGTGGACCCAATACCTGAAGCAGGATATTGCCACAAGTGACCCTGCGGTAATGGACTAACGCCGGCTTGTGACCCGGTCCAAGATATGTAGCTCTCGCTGGGGAAAGGGTACCGTCAAGCCTTCTGCCTCCAGTGCAGGCTTAAGCTTTTGCATCAGGGACCAATAAACATCCCAGTACTGATCATTGGCAGCCCAGGCCCGCAACTGTAAATTGACCGCGCTGTCAGCAAGCGCCTTAACAGCGAAACATGGCTCTGGCTCAGCAAGAATACGGGGTTCCTGTTCTACTAGGCGACGTAATACTGTTAGGCCGCGATCAATGTCATCGCCATAGGCGATACTCGCCACAATCTCGATACGGCGAGTCTTATTGCGACTGAAGTTGGTGAGCACTTGCCCCCAGATAGCACTGTTGGGTGCGGTAATACGCAGCCCATCCATGGTATCCAGCTCCGTAGTAAACAGCCCTACCTCGCGAACAGTGCCCAATATGGCACCGAACTGAATCACATCCCCAACGCGAAACGGCCGCAATCCCAGCAATAGGAACCCCGAAGCAATATTTTGCAGGGTATCTTTCAACGCTAAGGCTACTGCCACACCAGTAGCGCCGAGTAGAGCAATTAAGCTGGTAGTGTTAATACCAAAGACATCCAATACCAGCAGTGCGCCAACAATATAAACCGCCCAGCTCGAAATACTGCGCAGTACTGGTCGCAAGGTAATATCAAACCGGTCCGGCAGACGGTCAACCGCTCTGCGAGCAAGATGGGCCACAAACAGCGTCACCAAAACTACCAGTAGTGCGGCCGCCAGCTTTAGGGATAATGCTGTTACTTGGGGCCAGTACTCGTTGAGCAAGCTATTAATATTCATCGACCCTCGAAAATAAATCCCTATTTTAAATTCAAGCCAAACCTAAATTCTGTGCATCATCGACACAACGCTGATGAGCCGGACACGTTTCCAAGTGATCATTGACCATTCCAGTTGCCTGCATATGCGCATACATAATGGTTGATCCCACAAAACTAAAACCCGCTTTCTTTAACGCCTTACTCATCGCATCAGATTCTGCTGTTGTGGCCGGCACCTGCTTCATGGAGCGGGGGCGATTAACAATCACTCTTCCACCGGTGAACTGCCAGAGAAAATCCTTTAAGGATATACCGCGATCGCGCAACTCGAGGGTTGCCCGTGCATTCTTGATGGCCGATTCAACCTTGAGCCGGTTGCGAATAATTCCCGGGTTGAGAAGTAGTTTCTCTACCTTTTTAGGGGTATACCGAGCAATTTTTTCAGCATCAAAATTATTAAACAATTTACGGTAATTCTCCCGCTTATTGAGCACTGTAATCCAAGATAAGCCCGCCTGGGCCCCCTCCAACAACAAAAACTCAAACAGGGTTTGATCATCGGTAACCGGCCTACCCCACTCTTCATCGTGGTAACTTTGATAAAGCGGTGTAGACAGGCACCAATCACAACGCTTTTCCGCCATCATTACTTCCTTTTTATAACTAGTTTGCGCCGGAAAAAAAGTAGTGCTGAATAATTTGTAAAACCAAAAGTAAAGCAACCAACCCAAAAATAATATTATTACGGTTCACTTCGACTCCAATAAATTGTTCTGTACTAACCAATCGCGACATTCGCACAACATAATATCCAAAGCCACACCCGATTGATATCCGAGTTCACGTTCAGCTTTCGCACTACTAGCAACGACTCTCCTCGTTACCAACGTGGCCTTTTCAGGAGTAATAACCGGCTCTTGCCCACTCACACGAGACCAGAGGTCGGAACACCAGGCGATAGATTGAATTAGGAATGCCGGTGTGGTGCGTTTTGGTACAGGTTTATGCAATAACTCAGCGATCTTTCCAAAGAATTCTAAAAAACTGGCATCCGTTCCGGCCAAGATATAATTTTCGCCGCACCGCCCCTTTTCAACCGCATCGATATGGGCTCGCGCTACTGCACCGGCATGGCAAAAAGAACCCCAGCCCGGTGGAACACCTGGTAATTGATTTTTCTCAATCAGAAAAAAGGTCTGCGCCCAGCTGGTGGTATCGTATTTACCCACAATTGCGCAAGGGTTAAGAAATACCGCATCCAGGCCCCGCTCAATTTCCTTGCGAACTGCAATTTCCTCTCTTTTTTTCGTGTACAGATAGTGATGATGAGGGTCATCTGCCAGCTTATCACTTTCTTCAGTAATTCTTTCCTTATGGTAGCCATAAGCAGAAATTGAGCTGGTCACCACCATACGCCCTACATTTTTCTCCCTGGCAACTTTGGCAATATTCGCCGCCCCCTCAACATTATCTTTCCATTGCTGGGCATTACCGCCGCGCCACATACTGGTATTAGCCGCCATATGGAAAAGCGCATCGACATTATCTGGGATTGCAGCTTGAAGGGACTGAGGGTCATTCAGAGAGGCCTCAACCAGGTTGACGCCCAGAGAGCGCAACATATCGGTATTGGAGGTGCGCCGATGCATGGCGGTAACTTTCCATCCATCACCAACCAATTGCTCTACCAAATTAGCGCCGAGAAAACCGGTTCCCCCGGTTACAAATGCGTGTTTCATAAATCCACCGGATGAGTTGTTATCGTTATTCATACCCAGTGATTAGCTCTATCGAAGCCACCTCCTTCCGGAAGGGCAGACCGGTTGGTGATACCACCACTCCGACAGAGTGGGCGGCACACTAACTTCACTAGTGACACCGCCCCAAAACTAAACCCTATCTACAATCGTCCTACTGGGAGTTTTTTTGATTGATCCCGCTATTACTTTTGTTGGGTTAGTTGAAAAGGCTACTCGATTTTCATGCCCAGCTGGTAGGCAAGGAAGCTCCACTGATTGGCGAAGTCTTCCACCTGCATCCATACCGGCTTGCCTGCACCGTGCCCAGCCCGAGTTTCCACGGCAAGCCAGACCGGTTTGTCACAGCCCTGATCTCTTTGTAGGGCTGCCGCAAATTTGTAGCTGTGCCAGGGAACCACTCGATCATCGCGATCGGCAGTGGTGATTAGCGTGGCCGGATAGCAGGTGCCCTCACGGGTGTTGTGGACCGGAGAATAGGCATGCAGCGCTTTGAACTCATCGCGATTTTCACTAAGCCCATAATCGCTCGACCACTGCCGGGCATTAGCGGAAGCGGTATGATATCGCAGCATATCCAGGACACCGACTACCGGTAATGCCGCCGCAAATAAATCCGGTCGTTGTACCAGCGTTGCCCCCGCCAATAGTCCACCATTGGAGCGGCCACTAATAGCAAGCTTTTCAGGAGAAGTGACTTTCTCCTCGATCAGCCACTCAGCTGCAGCGATAAAATCATCGAAGACATTTTGCTTTTGCGTCTTGGTACCCGCCTGGTGCCAAGCATTGCCGTACTCGCTACCACCGCGCAAGTTGGCCAGTGCCAGGGTGCCGCCCATATCCAACCAACCGACAAAGCGGTTGTAGAAGCGCGGTAACTGAGCGGAGTTAAAACCACCATATCCATAAAGCAGCGTCGGGTTGGAGCCATCTCGCTTCATTCCCTTCTTATGCACGAGGAATAGAGGCACCCGGGTACCGTCCTTACTCTTATAGAAATGCTGACTCACAGTCAGATCGGAAAAGTCTGCTGCATATTTTGGCTGCTTGAACAGTTTGGTTTCACCAGTCTGTACATTCAGGTGGTAGATACTCGGCGGGGTAATAAAATTAGAGAAAGCGTAGAAGGTCTCAACTTCATTCGGCTCACCATAAAACCCCTTCACTGAGCCCACCCCTGGCAGCTTCAGCTCGTACTGTTTCTTACCGTTAGTATCGGTCACCAGCACTCGCGATTTTGCATCCTCCAGGTAGTGAAGCACAAAGCGATCACCGATATAACTGGCACTCTGCAGGGCACTAGTCGTCTCCGGCACCAGATCGCGCCAGTGTTTGCGTTGCGGCTTATTCAGATCAATAGCGATTACACGGCCCAGCGGCGCCCCCGCACTGGTCTCAAAGTAAAAGGTGCTCCCTTTATTTCCGAGATACTGGTATAGGCCATCCCAGTCATCCAGAAGCTTAACTACCTTGCCGCTTTCATCGCGTAAATCGCGATAGTAAAAGCCGTTCGAGTCATAGCCGTCGAAGATGCCAAACAGGAGATAGTTGCCATCGTCACTCACCGTCGCGCCCGGGTTCCGGGTGGGATGATCGGTAATTTCATAGACCAGTTGATCACTCTCCTGGGCATCTCCCAGTCGGTGAAAATAGACGGCTACCTGTTTACTATCATCCGCCGTGCCATCTCTGTTAAACGGGTACCGGCTATAGTAAAAACCGGACTCATCCGGCGCCCAACTGGCATCACTAAACTTGATACCAGTCAGTTGTTCCTTCAGATCCTTGCCTGTCTTTAGGTCGCGAATACGATAGTCGGTCCAGTCAGTGCCACCATCCGAGATACCGTAAGCCAGATAGCGGCCCTTTGGACTGACTTTGAGGCGCTTGGCAGCAATAGTGCCATCTTCACTTAGGGTACGTGGATCTAAGACCGTATCGCCCTCAGCAGACAGGCTAGAAGCCTTATAGAAAACATTCTGATCCCAATCACCGGTGTTGTAGCTGTAGTAATAGCTATCGCCCTTCTTGTACGGAACACCGTAGCGCTCGTAGCGCCATAGTTCTGCAAGCCGGTCATTGATTTTCTGCCACCCGGGCAGGTCCTTCAAACGCGGTAATGAATGGTCATTCTGTTTGGCCACCCAACTCTTTACCTCATCACTGGACATTTTTTCCATCCAGCGATAGGGGTCAGCCACCTTTTGACCAAAATATTCATCAATTTGAGCACCCGGCTTACTATCCGGATAGCTATCAGCTGCGTGAACACTCACCGCAGCAAGTGCACCGGCAACCAGTGCCACTAGCTGTCTCTTCATACCGTTATTCTCGGTTTCTCTACTGGGAACAGTCCGCTAATCTAGGCGATTTAGACGATCGGTTCCAGAGCAGCAGAGAGAAGTGAGATGAAAGGATTGATCCAAAGGGTAAGCCATGCCCAGGTTAATGTAGCGGGAGAGGCCGTTGGGGCCATAGATAAAGGTATCCTCCTGCTGCTAGGTATCGAAGCCCAGGACACTACTGATAGTGCAGATAAGCTGCTGCACAAAGTCCTGAATTACCGTATTTTTCCCGATGATAAAGGGCGTATGAATCTCAACCTCCAAAAGGCGGGAGGTGGGCTCCTGATTGTCAGTCAGTTCACACTAGTTGCCGAAACTGATAGAGGTTTACGCCCGAGCTTTAGTCGCGGCGCATCACCAGAATACGCGGAGGAGCTCTACAACTATTTCGTTAAAAGTTCCAAAGCCCAATTTACGCCAGTGGCCACTGGAATATTTGCAGCGGATATGCAGGTTTCACTAGTCAATGACGGCCCGGTAACTTTTATGCTGGAAACCTAGAGACATTCCACAGGCTCTTTCTGTTGTTTCACCTAATCAGGAAAACTCTACCAGTTGGTTAGGTTGCTAATGACTAAAAAATATCGCTAAAAAATGGAGAGGCAAAAGGATGACTAAGAAGCCTATAGTAGTAAACAGTGATATCAAACTCGATCCACTTTTGGATAGTGACACACAAATCATCTTTACCTTAATTGAAAATAACAGACCACTGCTAGAGAAATATCTCTATTGGGCAAAGCTTGTTGTCGACCTCCCAACCACAGAAAAATATATTGCCGACAGAGTATTTAGCAATAGTTTCGGAGCATCCTGGTACAAGATCCACTATTCGGACAAGGTAGTCGGGATCTTTGGTATCAAGGAAATTGACCTTAAAAAACAAAATGCAGAAATAGGGTATTGGTTATGTAAAAGCTGCCATGGCAATGGAATCGTAACTCGAATCGTAAATAAAATATCTAGCTACTTGAAAGATCTGCACGATATTCAAGCGTTGAAAATTCACTGCTTATCTGAAAACAGTGCCAGCATAGCCGTAGCAGAACGCGTAGGTGGAGTGCATAGTGAAACTATTCCAAATTATTATTCGATTGATGGAATATTCCAGGACTTGAAAATCTACACAGTTCCTACCTGATTCATTATTTTAACTGTGGAGTACAGGAATATTTATTGCTGAATATTTACTGGACTCCACTCAATACCATCTGACCCTTGTCCCGCATTAAATATACGCTTAACTTTCCAAGTTGCGGTATCTATTTCAACAACTTTTCCGTCTCTCTGAGAACCGGCAAACAAAAACTTTCCGTCCGGAGAGAAAAATAGCGATGCTGGCTGTCTGGCCCCTGCGCTGCCGACATCAATCTCATGTAACCGTTTACGGGTCTTGGCGTCATACACCAGTATACGATTACCATTTAAGTCTGCTACAGCTACCACTTCGCCATCAGGGTGAAACCTGATTCGGATAGGCAGAAAACCAACATCTATCGTTTCTTTTTGCTTTAACGTTTCAGTATCGAAAATAAAGATATTTTCTGACTGATTATTTCCTATCCATAGCTCGCTATTATCGGGGCTTACCCACACCGCCTCCGGCCCATCCCCTGCCGGTATTGTAGATTTCAATTCCATAGTCTCTGTATCAATTACACTGAACGTATCCGACCCCCGGCTAGTAACGTAGGCGGTCTTCAGATCAGGTGATAGTGCAAGCATATGGCTACCTACCTGATCAGTACGGGCAACGCCCAATACTTTTCCTTCAGCCACATCCACCTTTATCACGTCGCTGGTTTCTTCTGTCGTAACAATCACATTATTGCTGTCGCCCAGCCAAGCGATACCGTGAGGGCCTTTGTGTGGACTGATATCAATTCTTTTCAGGCGCTTACCGCTCGCGATATCGAATACATTCAGCTCTTCTCCCACGTAACCATCTTCAAGGTAAGAAACTACCACCACTTTAGATTTATCCGGCGACACTATTAATTCATGGGGCGAACCTCCAGTTTCCGGTTTCTTAACCTCTTGGCCGGAAGCCAGGTCAATAAAACTCACCGTGCCCTCATATTTATTTCCTACTACCAACGTCTGCGCCCTTAGCGATCCAGCAGCTAAAAGTACTAATGACATGGAAATTAAAAGTAGAAATCTCATTAGCAAGCCTCTCGGAGGAATTTGTCGCTAGTAGAATGCTTCCTTAACAGCACATCCCAGCGAGCCTTTTAGAACTGAAAAGTCAGCCCTGGTTATCCACTGAAACACTGGATAATAGATCGTAAAAATAGAATTCTTTAGATGTTTTCTTCATTACAGGGATGTTACTAACAGAATTCTTGGATAGTACTGTGCATAACTTTTGGATAGAGGTCTGGAAGCCTTTAATTTCGTGCAATGAAATAATTCGATTAAAAAACCAACGAAAAAAGTGTCAGGTTATCCACTAAAAGTAAGACCAGAACGTTACTAACAGAAAGTCTGGATAGAGTTGTGCATAACTTTAATAAACGAGCTGCAGGCCCCGTGGTTACAGGGGATTACTGCAGAGACTAAAAAATCACCGATATTTTTACCGGCTAATTTTAATTTTTGGCGGGAGTGGTATGGGTACTTTTCTGAGTTTTACGCGAGTTATTTTTGTTGGATTATTTTTTGTGTGAGTGCAAAGGCGTTTGGAGAGAAGATCAGTAAAGACCTATTTTTATAGGCTTTTTAGGAGAGCGTCTGTTTAAGGTGCTCAGGTAATTTTAGCTTTTTCTTATTTATTTACTGACTGACTTTTAAATAGAAAGTTGAGCATTAAAGTTTTTCAGAATTACTTTTATTTTTTCTATTTAATTTTTACTAAGTATTTTCTGCTTTCCCTCTCTTCCTTCCCTTTCTTAGTTTTTAGCTTTTGTTTTTTGCTTCTTTAAAATATTTTTAGCCATAAAAAAAGGGCCACCCTGTTGGGTGGCCCTTTCGGATTAGAAGCCTGACGATGACCTACTCTCACATGGGGAAGCCCCACACTACCATCGGCGATGTTGCGTTTCACTTCTGAGTTCGGCAAGGGATCAGGTGGTTCCACAACTCTATTGTCGTCAGGCAAACTGGCTTGGGTTGGCGTTGGTCTTATAAGCAATGTGCTTGGCCTGCCGCGTTATCGCTGTTTGCCTCGGTCATGTTATTGACCGGCGATAACCCCAAATAAGTCGGTAAAACAATCTGTAGTAATACACCGCAAGCGATCGTATGTCTCTAACTCACAATCCGCTAGCTTAGCTAGTCGTTAGTAACCATCTCTGTTGTATGGTCAAGCCGCACGGGCAATTAGTACTGGTTAGCTCAACGCCTCACAACGCTTCCACACCCAGCCTATCAACGTGGTAGTCTTCCACGGCCCTTCAGGAGGCTCAAGGCCTCAGGGAGATCTTATCTTGAAGGAGGCTTCCCGCTTAGATGCTTTCAGCGGTTATCCCGTCCGAACATAGCTACCCGGCAATGCCACTGGCGTGACAACCGGAACACCAGAGGTTCGTTCACTCCGGTCCTCTCGTACTAGGAGCAACTCTTCTCAAATCTCCAACGCCCACGGCAGATAGGGACCGAACTGTCTCACGACGTTCTAAACCCAGCTCGCGTACCACTTTAAATGGCGAACAGCCATACCCTTGGGACCGGCTTCAGCCCCAGGATGTGATGAGCCGACATCGAGGTGCCAAACACCGCCGTCGATGTGAACTCTTGGGCGGTATCAGCCTGTTATCCCCGGAGTACCTTTTATCCGTTGAGCGATGGCCCTTCCATACAGAACCACCGGATCACTATGACCTACTTTCGTACCTGCTCGACATGTCTGTCTCGCAGTCAAGCGCACTTATACCATTATGCTCATTGCATGATTTCCGACCATGCTGAGTGCACCTTCGTACTCCTCCGTTACTCTTTGGGAGGAGACCGCCCCAGTCAAACTACCCACCATACACTGTCCTCGATCCGGATAACGGACCAGAGTTAGAACCTCAAACATACCAGGGTGGTATTTCAAGGACGGCTCCACAACAACTAGCGTCATTGCTTCAAAGCCTCCCACCTATCCTACACAAATAGGCTCAAAGTTCAGTGCAAAGCTGTAGTAAAGGTTCACGGGGTCTTTCCGTCTAGCCGCGGGTACACTGCATCTTAACAGCGATTTCAATTTCACTGAGTCTCTGGTGGAGACAGCGTGGCCATCGTTACGCCATTCGTGCAGGTCGGAACTTACCCGACAAGGAATTTCGCTACCTTAGGACCGTTATAGTTACGGCCGCCGTTTACCGGGGCTTCGATCAAGAGCTTCGCCGAAGCTAACCCCATCAATTAACCTTCCGGCACCGGGCAGGCGTCACACCCTATACGTCCTCTTACGAGTTTGCAGAGTGCTATGTTTTTAATAAACAGTCGCAGCCACCTGGTCACTTCGACCGGCCTCAGCTTAGGGAGCAAGTCCCATCACCAAAACCGGCGTACCTTCTCCCGAAGTTACGGTACCATTTTGCCTAGTTCCTTCACCAGAGTTCTCTCAAGCGCCTTGGTATTCTCTACCTGACCACCTGTGTCGGTTTAGAGTACGATTCACTATTACCTGAAGCTTAGAAGTTTTTCCTGGAAGCAGGGCATCAACCACTTCACCCACTAAGTGGGCTTCGTCATCAGTTCTCAGCCTTAGGGACCCGGATTTGCCTAAGTCCCCAGCCTACAACCTTAAACATGGACAACCAATCGCCATGCTGGCCTAGCCTTCTCCGTCACTCCATCGCAGTAATAGCGAGTACAGGAATATTAACCTGTTTCCCATCGACTACGGCTTTCGCCCTCGCCTTAGGGGTCGACTAACCCTGTCCCGATTAGCGTTGGACAGGAACCCTTGGTCTTCCGGCGGGGAGGTTTTTCACCTCCCTTATCGTTACTCATGTCAGCATTCGCACTTGTGATACCTCCAGCAGACCTCCCGATCCACCTTCAACGGCTTACACAACGCTCCTCTACCATGCTCCTAAGAGCATCCGCAGCTTCGGTTATCAGTTTGAGCCCCGGTATATCTTCCGCGCAGGCCGACTCGACTAGTGAGCTATTACGCTTTCTTTAAAGGATGGCTGCTTCTAAGCCAACCTCCTAGCTGTCTGGGCCTTCCCACATCGTTTCCCACTTAACTGATATTTGGGACCTTAGCTGGCGGTCTGGGTTGTTTCCCTTTCCACGACGGACGTTAGCACCCGCCGTGTGTCTCCCGCGATTGCACTCCTCGGTATTCGGAGTTTGCATGGGGTTGGTAAGTCGGGATGACCCCCTAGCCCAAACAGTGCTCTACCCCCGAGGGTGAGACGCGAGGCGCTACCTAAATAGCTTTCGAGGAGAACCAGCTATCTCCCGGCTTGATTAGCCTTTCACTCCGATCCACAGGTCATCCCCTAATTTTTCAACATTAGTGGGTTCGGTCCTCCAGTTGATGTTACTCAACCTTCAACCTGCCCATGGATAGATCGCCGGGTTTCGGGTCTATTGCCTGCAACTAAACGCCCTATTAAGACTCGATTTCTCTACGGCTCCCCTAAGCGGTTAACCTTGCTACAGACAATAAGTCGCTGACCCATTATACAAAAGGTACGCAGTCACCCCGAAGGGCTCCTACTGCTTGTACGTATACGGTTTCAGGTTCTATTTCACTCCCCTCTCCGGGGTTCTTTTCGCCTTTCCCTCACGGTACTGGTTCACTATCGGTCAGCTGGGAGTATTTAGCCTTGGAGGATGGTCCCCCCATATTCAGTCAAGATAACACGTGTCCCGACCTACTCGATTTCACTCTAAATGCCTTTTCGTGTACGGGGCTATCACCCTGTATCGCGGTACTTTCCAGAACCTTCCACTAAAACATAAAGAGCTTAAGGGCTAATCCCCGTTCGCTCGCCGCTACTAAGGGAATCTCGGTTGATTTCTTTTCCTCCGGGTACTTAGATGTTTCAGTTCCCCGGGTTCGCCTCCATAACCTATGTATTCAGTTATGGATACTCCTAAAAGGAGTGGGTTTCCCCATTCGGACATTCTAGGATCAAAGCTTGTGTGCCAGCTCCCCTAGACTTTTCGCAGGCTCCTACGTCCTTCATCGCCTCCAGCTGCCAAGGCATCCACCGTATACGCTTAGTCGCTTGACCATACAACACAAACGACTACTAACGACTTTTAACATCCAGGTAAAATCCTGGACGCCGGATTGTGTGCTTGAGAGACACACA